>NZ_CP147005.1:3225000-3930791 GCF_044029435.1 Novosphingobium oxfordense
GTCGCGTCCGTATAGGCGCCGTTGACGTAAGCGTTGAAACGTTCGCTCGGGCGGACCGAGAAGTCCCACTCCACGCCCTGCGAGCGCACCTGCTGCGCATTGGCGAGATAGCCGCGCAGCACGCCATACTGGCCGTTGGTGACGTTGGCCTGATAATCGCCGATGTCCGAGCGGAAGATCGACAGGTTGAAGGTCGCGCGGCGATCCCAGAACTGCGTCTTGATACCCGCTTCGTAGTTATGGACCGATTCCGGCTTCACCGTCTGCGCGGCCAGGATTGGGTTGTTCTGCGCATCGACCGGGACACCGTTCTGGTTGATGCCGCCCGACTTGAAGCTCTTCGCATAAGTCGCATAGACGAGGATGTCTGGCGTGACCTTGTAGCTGACATTGAAGTCGTAGCTGAAATTCCAGTCGCTGAACTCGGGTGAGATTTCCTGCGGCGTGTAGATCGCCAGCTGCGCGGACTGCGTAGCCGTGTAAGACGCCTGGCCCAGCAGCAGCTCGTTACCCTGCCCGTCGAAGACGCGGCGCTGATAGTAGCCGTCCTTCTTGTCGTAGTTCAGGCGCACGCCCGGCTGGACGGTCAGTTCCGGCGTGACATGCCAGCTAAGCTGGCCGAACAGCGCGGCGCTGGTGTTCTTGAGGTATTGGGTGTTGTAGGCGACCAGTCCGTTGAGCACCGCAGGGTTGCAAGCCAGCTGGTTCGCAGCGCTGGGGCCGCAACCCGAAGAGCCCGGCGGAACCTGCGCAACGGTGCCCGGGTTGATGTTCCAGCGACTGGCGGCCGCGCCTTGCGATTCGGTGCCCTGCGTGTCGATCCGCTGATAGAAGCCGAAAGCGCCCACCACGAAATCGAAGTGCTTGCCGCTGTAGTTGTACCGCAGTTCCTGCGTGTACTGATCCTGCTGCGAGGGATTCTGGGAAAGCGCCACGATCGGCAGACCGGTGAAATCGCGGTCGTTCGACGGGTTCCAGTCCCAGAAACGCCAGGCGCTGATGGAGGTCAGCGTGCCGGGGCCCACGTCCCACTTCACGCGCACCGAGGCGCCGCCGATCTTGTTCTTAGCCTTCAGCGGCGTGTCGAGGTCGGTCAGGCGATCGTAGGGATTGGTGCTGGGCGGCGTATAGCCGAGCGCGGCAGCAAGCGCCGGATACTGGCGGTTGGCCGCGCGCTGCGTGGAACCATAGCCCACGAAGACCGAGCCGCAGCAATTCGCATCCTGCGTGCTGTAGTCACCCGCGAAGGTGATCGCCAAGGCATCCGTGGGTTTCCAGAGCACCTGCCCGCGCAGGCCGATGTTATCCTGGCTCTGGATCCACTGGTTGGTCGTCACGTTGTAGATCGTGCCGCGCCGGTCAGTGGTCGAGGCTGCGATGCGGACCGCCACCGTGTCGGACAGGGGCCCGGAAACGGCGACTTTGGCCTGCTTGAAGTTGTAGTTGCCGACCGACACCTCTGCCTTGCCCTGAAAATCAAAGGTAGGCTGGTTGGTGGTGATGTTGATCGCGCCGGCCGTGGTGTTCTTGCCGTAGAGCGTGCCTTGCGGGCCGCGCAGCACTTCGATCTGGGCAACGTCGAGGAAGTCGAACGTGGCCGAAGCGACGCGCGAGTTGTAGACGTCGTCGATATAGATGCCGACGCCTTGCTCGATACCATCGTTGGTGAGGCCGAACGGCACGCCCAGGCCGCGAATGTTCACGGCGGTGTTGCGCGGGTTCGAGGAATAGAACTGCAGCGTCGGCGTCAGCTGCTGGAGACGGCCGACGTTGAAGGCGCCGGTGGAATCGAGATGCTCACCGCCCACGACGGAAATCGCCAGCGGCACTTCCTGGCTCGATTCCTGACGGCGGCGCGCGGTAACGAGGATCTCGCCGCCGCGATCGTGGGCGCCGGTGCCGACCGAGGTGGGCGATTCCTGATCCGCGTCCGTCCCGGAAGCGGCCGTGGCAGTCGCCACCGCAGGCGCCGCGGCGGGCGCGGATGTTTCGCTGGCCAAGGCCGGCGTGGCCAGCAGCAGCGTGAACGAAATGCAGGCGAGCGGAAGCGGGGCCGGAAGCGGCCCACGGATGTGTCTTCTCATGAAGTCCCCCTTGAATATGTCGCGGTTCGAATGTCGCTATTCGAGGGCCTCACATCCGGTGGTCCGGTCTGCTTGGCGGCAGTCGTTAAATCGGTTTTTTGTCAGAATCCGGTGTCGTTGCGCACGCTTAGGAAGCGAAGCGCTTTCGTTCGGTGATGTCGAGCTGGACCAGCTTTCCATCGTGGACTGTCATTTGGATGACGCCGTAGCGCATCCTGTCGAGAGCATCGGCGACGACCTGAAGCGGGGCCGCCTTGGAGTTCGAGCCCTCGGAGTCCCTGGAAAGGTGAAGTCCCGATCGCTGGGTATCCGTTGACGGTTGAGCCATGGCGAATCTTTCCTCCGAGCGCGGCGCCTTGCACCGCCACGTCAGTTGATATTCTCAACCTAAAAAGTTGACAATACCCCTAGCCGAAAGTTTCTCGCATTCACGCCCAAACAAAATCTATTTACGCCGAAGCGATGCTTTGGCGTGCGATACGATCCGAAAGGGGTAGAGGCAGGCGAAGACCTTCGCCTCACACGCTGAAATGTAACGGAAAGCGCCGAAATCCGCCGCAATGGCGCGTCAGGCGGCTTCGTCTTCTTCCTGCGCAGGAACCGGGTCGATCCGGTCCGAAAGCCGGATGCCGTCCAACAGATCGGCGGTGCGATCCCGTACTTCCAGCATCAGCGCGCGGGTGCGGCAATCGCCTTCCTCAAGGCAATTCTTGCACTTCTCATGCGCGAAGCGGCTGGCGCATGGCACCAGCGCGAGCGATCCGCGCATGATGCGGATCAGATCGCCATAGGTGATATCGACCGGGGCCACCGCCAGCCAGTAACCGCCATCCTTGCCGCGCTGGGAATCGACGATGCCGAAGCGGGTCAGCTCGGACAGGATCGTCGTCAGGAACTTGGCGGGGATGTTCTGGGCTTCCGCGATCTGCGCCAGCTGGATGGGACCTTGCCCGTAGTGATCGGCAAGATGCTGCATGGCGCGGATGGCATAGCGGGTTTTCTGCGAAAGCACGGGACTGTCATGCCTCAAGGGCGGAGTCGCTGGCAAGCACATGCAAGGCCCGATTCGCACTTTGTCAGCCATTACGGTTGGGAATTCGGTGGAAACATTTTGCGCGCAAGGACCGGGTGATCCTCGCGCGCATTTTGAAGGGAGATTCAGGCCCTCGAATGTGGGGCGATCAGACCCTGCGCGCCGCCCGAAAAGACAGTGCGCCAACGCCGATCATCGCCACCAGCATCACCATTTGGGCAACGAGGAACGGCGGCTCCGTTCCCGACGGTGCCAGGGCATGAAGCGGCGGGATCTTGAGGAATGCCTGCGTCACGAAAGCCAGCAAGTTCAGGTAAAGCGCGATGCTGGCGCTGACAGCGTAGACCGCCGCCGCCCGGCCACGCAACTTGAGCCCGAAATAAGCGGCGAAAGCCAGGGCCAGCATCGGGACGGAGACGACGCCGGTGAGGAATGCCGGAGTCGGTCCGTTGAAGGGGAACATGAACCCGGTGATCGTGGTCGCGGCGGTGGTCAGGAGGAACAGGCCGGAGAGCGCCGCAATGCGGCGGTGTCCGGCAGCGAAGGCGGCCATGACCACGATCCCGCTCGCGATCGCCACAAGGCTGATCGCGACGTGAAGGGCAGTGAACTGGCCAAGGGTGAGACCGATGATCATGGCGCGTGCCTCCCTAGTTCGCCACGACCGCGCGGTAGCGCGCGGCGGGCTTGGCAAGAGACAGGTTGGGGCGCAGTGCGGTGCGCGCGGCGATATAAGCCTCGTACTGCGCCATGTCCGGCAGTGCGGGAATCGTCACTGTCTCGCCCATGTCCAGCCCGGCCAGCGCGGCGTCGACCATGTCCTCCGCCTCCATCACCATGTGCGCGGGCAATTGGGCCATCTTTTCCTCGGTCCAGATCGCGGTGCGGGTGATGCCCGGCAGCACGGCCTGAACACGCACGCCCTTGGGGCCCAGCTCGGCTGCCAGCGCTTCGCTGAAAGCAAGGACATAGGCCTTGGTCGCAGGATAGACGGCCGTGAACGCCTCCGGCATCAGCGCGGTGACCGAGGTGACGTTGATGATCGTCCCGATTCCCCCGAATTCTGGCCCGCGTTCCGCCAGCCTTGGCGCGATGGCCGCCGAAAGCCGGGTGACTGCGCGGATATTCAGGTCGATCATGCCCGAAAGGTAATCGGGATCGGCATCAAGGATCGTCCCCTCGTTGGCAATGCCGGCATTGTTGACGAGGCCGATGATGGAGGCGTCTTCACGCAGCCGTTGTTCCACGTGCAACAGATCTTCGCCCTTGGCGAGATCGGCCCCGATCACCTCGACCGAGACGCCGGTTTCAGCCTCCAGCCGGGCAGCCAGTTCGGCCAGCTTGTCCTTGCGGCGGGCGACCAGGATCAGGTCATGCCCACGACGGGCCAGCCGGTCTGCATAGAGCGCGCCGATCCCGTCGGACGCGCCGGTAACGAGGTAGGTCTTGGCGTTCATCACATTACTCCTTCTGCACAGGAGCCCGGCAATCGTCGCCGCCGGGCATCGTTTCCGGGGTTCAGTTGCGAATGAGGTCGAGGAGATCGGCGTTGAAACGGCCCGCCCCATATACCTTGGCCCCATATACCTTGGCCCGATATACATTGAGAGCGTGCGGCTTGGCGATCCTGCCCTCGTGATCCCGATAATGGGTGGCAGTGCTGCCATTCCCGATCGCCGCCATCGTCCAGATCCTCTTTCGCGACGGGCGCCCTTTGCGCCCCCTTTGCCTCGAATGAGACAGAAGGTACGCTGCCCGCCCGAGGCCCGGGATTGTCGCAGACGACATTGAGCAGGCCGATTCCGACATTCGGTTCCGATGGAGAGGGTGCGACGATGAATCCGGCGAAAGCAACGCAGTCAGTCTCTGGCGCTCGCGAAGTGGGCCTGGTGCTCTACCGGAACTGCCAGGCGGCCATGGTCCACGGCATTACCGACCTGTTCGTCATCGCCTCGCACTTCTCCACCCGCAACGGTGGCCCGGCCCTACGCGTCAGCCATTGGGAACAAGGCGAGGACGGCACTTTCGCCCGCTGCCACGACACTGCGCCCGACGAATCGGGCGAACCCTCCGTGCTGATCGTGCCCGGCCGCCTGACCGGCCCGGCCGACCGCGAGGAGGCCGCGCCCTATGCCCGCTGGCTGCTGGACCGCCACGCACGCGGCACCACCCTCGCCTCCAACTGCGGCGGCGCCTTCATCCTGGCGGCGACTGGCTTGCTGGACGGCCGCCCCGCCACCACCCACTGGCTGTTCGCGCGCGAGTTGCAGGAACGCTTTCCCGAAGTGCGGGTCGATGCCGATCGTATCGTCATAGAGGATGGCGACCTGATCACCGCCGGTGGGCTGATGGCCTGGACAGACCTGGGCCTGCGGCTGGTCGATCGCCTCCTTGGCCCCTCGGTAACGATAGAGACCGCCAAGTTCCTGCTGATCGACCCCGCCGGCCGCGAACAGCGCCACTATTCCAGCTTTGCCCCCCGCCTCACCCACGGCGACGAGGCGATCCTGAAAGTCCAGCACTGGCTGCAATCGCGCGCCGGCCGCGCGACCAGCCTTGCCGAGATATCCGAACAGGCGGGGCTGGAGGAACGCACGCTGCAACGCCGCTTCAAGAACGCCACCGGCATGAAGCCCATCGAATACGTGCAGCATCTGCGAATCGGCAAGGCGCGCGAACTGCTGGAATTCACCCGCCGCCCGATCGACCAGATCGCCTGGACCGTGGGTTACGAGGATTCGACGGCGTTCCGCCGCACCTTCCACCGCATCCTCGGCCTGACGCCGGGCGACTACCGCGCACGCTTCCACAGCGGCGCCGATCTGGCGATCGCCGCGTGAAGACGTCGATGATTTGAGGAGAATGGTGCACCCGACAGGATTCGAACCTGTGGCCTCTGCCTTCGGAGGGCAGCGCTCTATCCAGCTGAGCTACGGGTGCAGTGCCGGGGCGACTAGCAGAGCATGGGCGGCGTTGCCAGCCACAAATATCGTCATCCCACTACAGTCCACGGGAAAATGTGCAGCGGATGGTGAGTTAGTAAATTCGCAATAGCCTTTCCGCTATCGAATCCCCTCATGGACGCGACGGGTAGCTTCTCGGACGGACAATGGGCCGACACTGCGGACGCGGGCGCCGATGCGCCGGCTTACGACCGTGCCGCCTCTGCCCGTGACCGGCTGGACTACGTGGCGTCCTGGCCGCAACCGGCCGACAATCCTTCCGCACCGGCTGCGCTCGGCTCGATCGCCATGAAATGGGCTGCGCTCCATCAGGCGGGGCAGGTCGTTGCCGCCATTGCCGGTATCGAGGGAGACAGCCCCAGTCTGGAAACGCGCGCCTTTCCGGCGATCATGCGCGAAACGGGCGGTTGGCGCTGCCGGTTGGCCGAACAGGGAATCGAGGACCTGACCGCGATCATGGAGCCCGGCCTTTGCGCCTTGCTCGCAGCGTTGGATCGCGGGGCGGACCCGCGCGCTGCCGCGCGGTCGCTGTGGACCGAATTCTTGGCCGCGCGCGATGCCATGGTCGCCCTGGCCCCGCCCGACGCGCTTAACCTCGCGAATCCGCCGGCCTAAGCGACTGCTTGAAAGTTCTTGCTATGTTCCTATGATGGGGCATGGCCGATGTCGATTCTCCCCTTTCGCCGATCACTGCATCAGACGTCGCGCGCGGCGTCGGGCGTCTTTTTGCGCGCAACGATGTCTGGTGCCTTCCCGAAATGCCGCTGCGCTGCGGCCGACGAGCGGACCTGATGGGCGTGGACGCCAAGGGGCACGTCATCATCGTAGAGATCAAGGTGAGCCGCGCCGACCTGTTGGGCGACGGCAAGTGGACCGACTATCTGGACTATTGCGACCGGTTCTACTGGGCGCTCCCCCCGTCGCTGGATCGGGCCCCGCTGGAAACCGAACTGTTCCTGCCCGAGCGCTGCGGCGTGATCGTGGCCGATGGCTACGATGCGGAGATTCTGCGCCCTGCCCCGCTCCACCAGCTTGCTGCCGCGCGCCGCAAGGTGGAGACCGAGCGCCTCGCCCGTGCGGCATTGCGCCGGCTGGTGACATTGGGCGATCCGCAAACGCTGCAATGGGGTAGTGAGGGTTGAAGATAAGTTCTGAACGGCTTGCAGTGCCTCTAGAAATCGATCCAACCGAATAAGCTTCGTCGCCCCCGCGAAGGCGGGGGGCCCGCTTTCCTTTTTCTGCACGGCGAGAACAAACGGGATCCCCACCCTCGCGGGGATGACGGTTTTTGGATTCCCCCGTTGTTTCGCTGGTAAATCAGGATGAGGCTTCAAGCGACCGCCGCGCGGTAAAGCATCGCACACCCCACGCCCACCATCCAGCCCAACGCCGCCAGTCCCAGCCCCGGTCCAGCACTCGCCGCCAATTACCCCAAAACGCAATTTTCTTGCGTTATCCCCAACCGTGCACTAAATGCACGCCAAGCAACCGGCGCGCGGGGTCCATTTCCCGCCGCAATCCGAGAGCAGCGTGAGGTTTCCGGCGTCAACGCCTGAACCGGCCCGGACGAGCGGTTGCACCTGAACCAGCTTCCTTCTTCACGCAGGGTCGCCCGAAACGACACCTAGCTCCGCGCGCCTTTTCCTATCCGCGCGCCCGGGCTGCTTGTGAAAGTGACTTATGTCCTATTTCTCCGAACTTGGTCTGGCCGAGCCGATTCTCCGTGCGCTGACCGCCAAGGGCTATACCGATCCCTCGCCGATCCAGCGCCAGTCGATCCCGGCACTGCTCGAAGGCCGTGACCTTCTGGGCATCGCGCAGACCGGCACCGGCAAGACCGCCGCGTTCTCGCTGCCTTCGCTGCACCGCCTCGCGAACGATGCCAAGCCGCGCCAGAATGCCGGCTGCCGCATGCTCGTGCTCTCGCCCACCCGCGAACTGGCCGCCCAGATCGCCGAGAACATGCGCGGCTATGCCAAGTTCCTCAACCTCACTGTCCAGTGCGTGTTCGGCGGCGTGCCCGCCGGCAAGCAGGCCCGCGCGCTTGAGCGTGGCACCGACATCCTGGTCGCCACCCCCGGCCGCCTGCTCGACCTGATCGACAGCCGCGCGCTGACGCTGCGCCATGTCGAGATCTTCGTGCTCGACGAAGCCGACCAGATGATGGATCTGGGCTTCATCCAGCCGCTGAAGCGGGTTGCCGCGCTGCTGCCCAAGACGCGCCAGAGCCTGTTCTTCTCCGCCACGATGCCGCAGGCGATCGCCGAACTGGGCAAGCAGTTCATCAACAATCCGGTCAAGGTGGAGGTCGCCCCGCAGTCGACCACGGCCGAGCGCGTCGAACAGTACGCCACCTTCATCAACCAGGCCGAAAAGCAGGCGCTGCTGACGCTCAGCCTGCGTGCCGGCCTGGCCGAGGACGCGGCCGAGGCGGCCGACCATGGCGCGATCGACCGCGCGCTGGTCTTCACCCGCACCAAGCACGGCGCTGACCGCGTTGTCCGTCACCTCGTCGCCGCCGGCATCCCGGCCGCCGCGATCCACGGCAACAAGAGCCAGGCTCAGCGCACCGCCGCGCTCGGCGGGTTCCGTCAGGGCACGATCCGCATCCTGGTCGCCACCGATATTGCCGCGCGCGGCATCGACGTTTCGGGCGTGAGCCACGTCTACAACTTCGAGATTCCGAACGTGGCCGAACAATACGTCCATCGCATCGGCCGCACCGCGCGTGCCGGCGCGGACGGCGTGGCGATCAGCTACGTCGCGCCGGACGAAAAGCCCTACATCCGCGACATCGAGAAGCTGACCCGCGTAAAGCTGGCCCCGCTGCCGCTGCCGGAAGACTTCCAGAAGCAGGCTTCGCGTCTGCCTGCGCCTTCGCGCCGTGCGCCGACCGAGCTTCAGGGCAACGATCGCGGCAATGGCCGCAGCGGCGGCCAGGGCGGACGTGGCAACGGCCGCGGCAATGGCGGCAACCGCCAGCAGCCGCGCGGCGAGCGTCGCGATGGCGACAATCGCCGTGATGGCCAGCGCAGCGACGGCCAACGCCAGGAAGGTCAGCGTGACGGCCAGCGCCGTGACGACCGCCGTCGCGACGACCGGCCGCGTCAGGATGCCCCGCGCGGCGATCGCCGCGAACAGGGCGGCGAACAGCAGGGTGAGAAGCGTCGTTTCCGCCCGCGCGGCCCCAAGGGCGTTGGCGCACACAAGGGCGCCGTTCGCCGCACCGGCTGATCGGACACCGTGACGGGAGGGGCAGCGAGCCGGTGAGGTTTCCTCCGCTTGTTGCCCCTCCCTTCCCCGTTCCCCCTTTGCGCGGGACTCGCAGTGCTTTAGGCACGCCGGCGTGAGCCCGCGCAACCGCATGATCCTGATTGCTTCGGCCGCCGTGGCGGCAGGCGCCGTCGTGTTTGCCGGTCAGGGCCAGAGCCGCATCGGCGCGCTGGCCGTGCTCGATCCGGCAGTTGACGCGACGCAAGCGCAGCAGGACATGATTGCCGCGCGGCGAGAGGGCGATCTGGCCCGTCGCCGTGCCGAGGCGCTGGAAAAGAAGGCGCGCGGCGCCAGCGAACGGCTGGAGAAAACCGCGCGCGAAGCCGCCGCGGTTGCGGCGCGCATTCAGGAAACCGAAGCGGGCATCATCACACAGCAGGCCAAGCTCCGCCTGATCGGGTCGGAACGCGCGGCACTGCGCCAGCGGCTGGCAGTGCGCCAGGCTCCCCCTCGCCCGTCTCACCGGATCACTGCAATTGCTCAGCCGCCGTCCGCCCATACTGGCGATGCTGCGGCCCGGATCGGTGCAGGACGCCGTCTATCTGCGCGCCTTGCTCGATACCATGCTGCCGCAAGTCCAGCGCCGCACGGCGGGCCTTCGGGCCGAGATAGAACGCGGTCGCGCGCTGGAGGTGCAGGCGCTCAATGCCCGAACCGAACTGGCCGCCACCGAAAGCCAGATGCGCGAACGACGCAACCAGCTTGCCGTGCTGGAAACCCGCCAGCGGCTGACCAGTCGCCAGGCCAGCGGCATTGCCGCGCGCGAGGCCGAACACGCCCTGGCCCTTGCCGAAACCGCGCGGGACCTTGGCGATCTGGTGGATGAAATGGGCCATCAGGGCGCCCTGCGCGAACAGCTTTCCGCCCTGCCGGGCCCGATCATGCGGCCGGACCGGCCCGAGGATGCCCGCGTTATCGAGGCTTCCCGGTTCGACGCGCCGCCCGAGGGGCTGGCCAGCTACATCCTGCCGGTGGCGGGCCGTGTCGTCACCGGCTTCGGCGAAGTGCTGCCTGGGCAGGCCCCTTCGCGCGGGCTATCCCTGGCGACCCGCGCGCATGCCCAGATCGTTGCCCCGGCGCCCGGCCGGGTGGCCTATGCCGGATCCTACAGCGGTTTTGGCCGCATCGTCATCATCGAGCACGACGGCGGCTGGACCTCGCTGGTGACCGGCCTTTCACAGCTGGACGTCGCGGTGGGGGACAGCATCGTCGGGGGATCCCCGCTTGGCCAGACCGGCCCCGGCGATCCGCGCGTGCAGGTGGAGCTTCGCCACGCCGGCGTGCCGGTGAATCCGCTGCAATATGTCCGCTCGCTCTGATGCCTGGCTGGCGCGGCATCACGGCAACGAAGATCCCATCCGCGCATGACGCGCTGGCAATTGCCGGCACGCCCCGGTATTATGCCGGGGTGACTGGCCCACGCGGCGTGATAGTCAAGAATACCCCCGGCTTCCGCCGGATGCGATACACGAGAGGCGACGCAGCCCGATGAAGTTTGGCTCTACCAAGTTCGTTTCCATTATCCGTGCGACCCTGCTGGTTTCCGCCGTCGCCGTACTGCCCGCCGCAACCTCCGGCCTTGCCGCCGTCGACAGCGATGCGGGGCGCGAATTCCAGAAGCTTTTCACCATCTACCAGCTGGTCAAGGCCAACTATGTGGACCCGGTGGACGACGACAAGCTGCTGAAGGGCGCGATCGACGGCATGCTGGCCAGCCTGGACCCGCATTCGAACTATCTCGACGGCCCGGCCAAGCAGCGCCTCGAAACGATGATCGACGGCAACTACACCGGGCTTGGCCTTTCCGTGGTGGAAGACGACGGCGCAGTGAAGGTCGTCTCTCCGTTCAAGGGCAGCCCGGCCGAAAAGGCCGGCATCAAGGCGGGCGACTACATCACCCACCTGGACGGCACGCTCTATTACGAACGTGATCTGGACGAAGCGGTCGACAAGATGCGCGGCCCCGCCGGCACTTCCATCCGTCTGACGATCTTCCGCCAGGGCCGCGACGCGCCGTTCGACGTTACCGTCACGCGCGGCGTCATCGAACTGGAGCCGGTGACCTGGGAACTGAAGGACGACGTCGGCGTCATCTCGGTCAACGAATTCTCCCGCGACGTCGGCAACTTCGTGAACAAGGGCATTGCCGACCTGAAGGTTCAGGCCGCCAAGAAGGGCACCAAGCTGGATGGCCTGGTGCTGGACTTGCGCTCCAACCCCGGCGGTTCGCTGGACGAGGCGGTGGCACTGTCCGACCTGTTCGTGGACCATGGCACGATCGTTTCGCAGCGCGGCCGCATCGCCAGCGAAAACCAGTATTACCGCGCCGAAACCGTGTTCAAGGGCGATGTCGTGAAGGGCATGCCGCTGGTCGTGCTGGTGGACGCCGGTTCCGCCTCGGCTTCCGAAATCGTCGCCGGTGCGCTGCAGGACCTGCACCGCGCGGTGATCATGGGCGATCGCACCTTCGGCAAGGGCTCGGTCCAGTCGTACATCCCGCTCGACAAGGAAAGCGCGATCAAGATCACCACCGCGCGTTATTACACGCCGTCCGGCCATTCGGTGCAGGAAGGCGGCATCGTGCCGGATATCAAGGTACCGCAGCTTTCCGATCCGGACGCCCGCGCCCGGTCCGAACGGGCCGTGCGGGAATCCGATCTGCGCAGCCACCTGATCAACGAAGCCGCGCTCGACGATAAGGAACTGGAAAAGGACAAGGCCGACGATCCGCGCTTCAAGGTGAGCGCGGATGAGCTGAAGAAGCGCGGCATCACCGATTTCCAGCTGAGCTACGCGATCGACACGCTGCGCCGCACCGCCGGCAAGCCCGCGCTCGCCACTGCCGCCACGCCGGCCGTCCCGGGCAAGAACTGAAGGCTTCCGCGATGACCGTAACCGTTGCCGCACCCTTGCGCGCCGCCCGTCTGCTTGCGCTGGCGATCCCCGTGATCGCACTCGGCGGGGCCTACATCAGCCAGTACGGCTTTGGCCTGCACCCTTGCGAGATGTGCTGGTGGCAACGCTATGGCCAGATGTTCGCCCTGCCTTTCGCGGCGCTGGCGTTCTTCTGGCGGCCGGTGCGCCCGCTGGTCGCGGTGGCCGCACTGGGCATCCTCAGCTCGGGGCTGATCGGCGGCTATCACGCGGGCGTCGAATATGGCTGGTGGGAAGGCTTCACAGCCTGCACCGCCAGCCCCTTCGCCAGTGGCGGCGATCCGATGGCGGCGATCATGGCTGCGCCGCTGATCCGGTGCGATGTGGCGCCGTGGACGCTGGGCGGCATCTCGCTGGCCGGCTTCAACTTCCTTCTTTCCACCCTGGGCGCGCTGGGCATCTTCGCCCTTGTCGCCCGCAGCTTTTCCGCAACAAGGGCCTGACCGTCATGACCTCATCGAAGACAGAGCGCATGATTCGCGTCGATCAGGCCGGGGAATATGGCGCGGTGCGCATCTATGCCGGGCAGATGGCGGTCATGGGCGCGCGCGCGCCGCATTCGACCGAGATCGCCGGCATGGCCGAGCAGGAGGCCGAGCATAAGGCCCGGTTCGACCGCATGATTGCAGAGCGTGGTGTGCGCCCCACCCTGCTCCAGCCGATCTGGTCGGTGGCCGGCTATGCGCTGGGCGCGGCCACGGCGCTGATCGGGCCCGAAGCGGCGATGGCCTGCACCGCCGCGATCGAAACCGAGATCGACCGCCACTATACCGAACAGCTTGAGGATCTGGGGGACGAGGATCCCGAACTGGGCCAAGTGATCGCCAAGTTCCGGGACGAGGAACGCGAACACCGCGACGCCGCCCTCGCCGCCGGGGCGGAGCGGGCGCCGGCCTATCCGCTGCTGTTCAACGCCATCCGCATGGGATGCCGCGTGGCCATCAAGCTTTCGGAAAGAATCTGAAATTCGGGCGTTATATTGACGCGGCCGGTGCCGGACGAAAATGCCCATGCGGGCATTTTCCAAACAGGCTGTAAGATTTTTGGTCACCGCGTTTTCCGAGTCATCGGGTGATTTCATCTGATTGGAGAGCGCTCTTAAGCTACCGTTCAAGGGTTGCCGGCCCTATACCGGGCTTGCGACATACTCACGACTGGAGCAATTCCGATGACGCGCCTCATGACCACCGCAGCAGCCATCGCAGCCCTTGGGCTGGGGCTGACCATGGGCGCGCTGCCCGCCGCCGCTCAAGCCCAGAACGCCGATCAGGACCAGGCCGCGGCCCCCGGCGGCGAGAAGGTCAACCAGCTGATCATCTACGGCAACGATCCCTGCCCGGTTTCGTCTGAGGGAGAGATCACGGTCTGCGCGCGCAAGGCGGAATCGGAACGCTATCGCATTCCCGAACCGCTGCGTGGGATCGATTCGCCCACCTCGCAGGCGTGGAGCAACAAGGTTCAGGCCTATGAGACCGTGGGCGCCTTCGGCAACATGAGCTGCTCTCCGGTCGGCCCCGGCGGCGCCTCCGGCTGCACGCAGCAGCTGATCAACCGCGCCTATTCGGAACGCGCCAACGGTTCGGAAGTGCGGTTCAGCGAGCTGATTTCCGCCGAACGCGAAAAGCGCCTCTCCACCATCGATGCCGATGCCGCCGCGCAGCAGAAGCGCGTGGAACAGGCGGAGCAGGCCTATTTCGAACAGCAGAAGCGCCAGGCCGCCGCGACCGACGCGGCTGAAGGTGCCTCCGGCAAGACCGACGCGCCGCTGCCCCAGCCGAAGTAATCGCGCCGGAAACCAACGAGGCACGAAAAAGGGCCGGAAGGATCGCTCCTTCCGGCCCTTTTCGATTCCGCGTTCTGTTCCGGGGTCGCGCCTCAGCTCAGCGCGATGTCCGGGGCATCTTCCTGCTTCATGCCGACCAGGTGATAGCCCGAATCGACGTGATGGACTTCACCGGTGACGCCCGACGACAGGTCCGAGAGGAAATAGAGACCCGAACCGCCCACATCCTCGATCGTGGTGTTGCGGCGCAGCGGCGAGTTCAGCTCGTTCCACTTCAGGATGTAGCGGAAATCGCCGATGCCGCTGGCGGCCAGCGTCTTGATCGGGCCGGCCGAGATCGCGTTCACGCGGATGTTCTGCGGGCCCAGATCGTTGGCGAGGTACTTCACCGAGGTTTCGAGCGCCGCCTTGGCCACGCCCATCACGTTATAGTGCGGGACCACCTTCTCGGCGCCGTAGTAGGTCAGCGTCAGGATCGACCCGCCTTCGCGCATCATCGGTTCCGCCCGCTTGGCCACGGCGACCAGGCTGTAGGCCGAGATGTTCATCGTCATCAGGAAGTTTTCGAGGCTGGTGTCGACATACTTGCCGCGCAGCTCGTTCTTGTCCGAGAAGCCGATGGCGTGGACGACGAAGTCGATGGTTTCCCAACGGCTCTTCAGCGTTTCGAAAGCGGTATCCAGCGCCGCCATGTCCGAAACGTCGCAATCGATGAGGAAATCGCTGCCCAGGCTTTCCGCCAGCGGCTTGACGCGCTTGGCCAGTGCTTCGCCCTGATAGGAGAAGGCCAGTTCCGCGCCGTGTTCGTGCAGTTTCTTCGCGATGCCCCAGGCCAGGGACTTGTCGTTGGCAAGGCCCATGATCAGGCCGCGTTTACCCTGCATCAGACCGGTCATTCGTGTTCTTCCTGTGCTTCGTTGTTCTCGGCAGCCCCTTTCGGGAATCCGCCGTTGCCGTCCTGATGTCCCGCGAGCATCTCCTGCTCCTCGGGACTGACGGTGAGGGCCGCGTTGAGTTCCGCGCCCGCAACCATCCCTAGTCCGACAAACCAGAAAAAGAAAAGCGCGATCATCACCCCGGCAATGCTTCCGTAAGTCAGATCGTAAGCGATGAAATTGCGCAACACTCTGGGCAGGGCCCATGCGGTCGCGAGCCACCACGTCGCCACCAATACAGCCCCGGGCCATTTGGGGAAGCCCCTCCCTTGGTATCGGGAGGGCGTGAGCATGTAAAACAGCGTATAAAGCGAGCCGAACAGCGTGCCCGCCGTCACCAGCCGCGAGATGGCGAGCTGATAATCGAACCGGCCCAGCCGCGGAAACAGGTCCAGCAGCACGTCCTCGATCAGCGAGAGGAACACCTGGGACGAGAGCGAGAGCAGCATCAGCAGCACCGCGCCGAAGATCAGTCCGCTCGATACCAACCGGTTGCGCCAGAAAGCGCGCCTCTTGGTGATGCCGTAGGAGCGATAAAGAATGTCGCGGATCGTCTCGACCAGGCTGGTCGCGGTCCACACGCCCAACATGCCGCCCACCCAGAGCAGCCAGCCGTGCCGGGCCCGCACCGCATCGTGTGCGACGGGGGCCAGCGCCTCTCGCACCCGCAGCGGCAGCGCCTGAAGCAGTGCGGTGATAGACTGGTCGAGCTGGCCCTGCTCGCCCACGGCCGAGTAGATCGCGGCCACAGCGATGCAGAACGGGAACAGCGCCACCATGGTCATGTAGGCAAGATTGCCGGCGTGGATGAACCCGTCTTCCCAGGTTCCCTCGATCACGCGCCGGGCGATCACGAACGGCCGCGCGGTCAGGTTGGGACGCGGGATTCGCGGCCCACGCCCTTCGCGCCAGAGCAAGGCTGCCCGCCGTCGCGCCTCGGGCGTCATCGGGGGCTCGTTCGGCAGTTCGACTTGCACCCCGCCGACATAGGGCCTGTGGGCGACTTGTTCAAATCCGGTAAGGATTTGCGTCAGGTCTCAGCCGCGCAATCTCAGACCAGATTGGCGAGCAATTCCCGTGCGCGATCGCAATCGAGCGCCATCTGCGCCTTCAGCGCGTCGATCGAATCGAACTTCGCCTCACCGCGCAGATAGTGATGGAAGGCCACTTCGATCTCCTGATCGTAAAGATCGCCGGCGAAATCGAAGAAGTGCGGCTCCAGCAGTTCCTTGGGCGGATCGAACGTCGGGCGAATGCCCATGTTCGCCGCGCCCATCAGCGTGCGGCCATCGGGCAGATGGCCGGTCACCGCATAGATGCCGTAACGCGGGCGCAGGTAGTTCGCCATGTCGAGATTGGCGGTGGGAAAGCCGATTACCCGCCCGCGCTTGTCGCCATGCTGCACATGGCCGCGAATGGCGAAAGGCCGCGTCAGCAGACGCCCGGCGGTTTCGCAGTCGCCCGCCTGAAGCGCCTCACGAATGCGGCTGGAACTGACCGGCAATCCGTCGTCGAGCACGGCGCCGACCGCGCGCGATTCGATATCGAACTTGCCGCCCACTTCCTTCAGCACGCAGGGATTGCCGCTGCGCGCCTTGCCGAAAGTAAAGTCGTCTCCGGTAACGACACCGGCCACGCCAAGCTGACCGGCAAGGATCTGCTCGATCCACTGTTCGGCATGCATGCCGGCCATGGCGTCATCGAAATGGAAAACCAGCATGGCGTCCGCACCGGCTTCGCCGAACAGTTCCTGACGCTGGTCCAGCGTGGTCAGGCGGAACGGTTCAGCATCGGGCTGGAAATGGCGGACGGGATGCGGATCGAACGTGGCGACGATCGCCTTGCGCCCTTCGGCGCGCGCCCAGCGGATCGCCTCGCCGACGACAGCCTGATGGCCTTGGTGGAATCCGTCGAAATTGCCCAGCGCCAGCACGGCGCCGCGCATGTCGGCGGGAAAGGGCTCACGGTTGTCGAGGCGAATCATGTCGGTTCGGGCCTATAAGTCGCGCACGAGTGTCACGAAAGCATATGCGGGATAGACGCCTTCCGCCGCGTGTTCCTCACGCGCGGTTTCGCGCCATTCGCTGCCGGGGCGGGGCATGAAGGTATCGCCTTCATAGTCCCCGTGAATCTCGGTCAGTTCGATACGGTCTGCACAGCCGGCGAAGAGGCCGTAGATTTCCGCACCGCCGATCACGGCAATCTCGCCCTCACCGGCCAGATCGAGTGCCTGATCCACGGTGTGGACCACTTCGGCGCCTTCGGCCTGCCAGGATTCGTCGCGGGTCAGCACGATATGGCGGCGGCCGGGCAGCGGCGAAGGGAAGCTGTCGAAGGTCTTGCGGCCCATGATCATGGGCCTTCCCATCGTCAGCGCCTTGAAGCGCTTAAGGTCAGCCGGCAGGCGCCAGGGCAATGCCCCGTCACGCCCGATCGTGCCGTTTTCGGCGCGTGCGTAGATAAGGAAGATATCCTGCGCCAAGTCGCCGATCAGTCCTGCCCGAAGGAGAGGCGCGTCACGTGCCCCATCTTGCGGCCGGGCCGCGCCGCGGCCTTGCCATAAAGGTGGAGGTGATTGGCGGGATCGGCAAGGATTGTCGCCCAGTCATGCGCCTCGTCCCCGATCAGGTTGCGCATTTCCACCGAAGCGGCGGCGAGTCCGGTGCCACCCAGCGGCAGCCCGCAGATAGCGCGCACGTGGTTTTCGAACTGAGAGGTGACTGCGCCCTCGATCGTCCAGTGCCCCGAATTGTGCACGCGCGGTGCCATCTCATTGAACACGGGACCGTTCTCGGTCGCGAAGATTTCCAGCGTCAGCACGCCGACATAGTCCAGCGCTTCGGCCACTTTCGCCGCCAGCGCGCGGGCGGCTGGAACCTGATCGAGAATGCCCTGACTGGCCGGCACGGTGCTGAGCGAGAGAATGCCGCTCTCATGCACGTTCTCGGCCGAATCGAAATAGCGGATGTCGCCATCGGCACCGCGGCAGAGGATCACGGAAAACTCGGCGAAGAAGGTGACGAAGCCTTCGTAGATCAGTGCCTGCGCCGGAAGATCGAGACCCTCCGCATCCTCAGGCTTCATGATCCGCCATTGGCCCTTGCCGTCGTAACCATCGCGCCGGGTCTTTAGGATGCCCGGCGTGCCGATCTCGGCAATCGCCGCCGCCAGATCCTCGGCCGAATCGACCGGGAAGAACGGTGCGGGCTTGCCACCCAACTCCGTGACGAAGCGCTTCTCGTTCAGCCGGTCCTGCGCGGTTTCCAACGCACGGGCGTGGGCGAGCAGCGGCACATCGCCCAGCGCCGCCAGCGGGCCCACGGGCACGTTCTCGAACTCGTAGGTAACCACGGCGCAGTCGGCGGCGAACTTCGTCATCGCCTCGGTATCGTCCCAGGCGGCGCAGGTGAAAGCGGCGCTGACTTCGGCGGCGATCGAATCGGCCTCCGGCGCGTAAATGTGGCAGCGATAGCCAAGCTGCGCGGCGGCCATCGCGATCATCCGGCCAAGCTGGCCGCCACCAAGAATGCCGATGGTTTCGCCGGGGGGAATCATTGCGCCGTTACTCGATATATCAGGAAGGACGGATTGCCACGCTTTCGGTCTGCGCGGCACGGAAAGCCTTGAGCCGTTCGGCCAGAGCCTCATCGGTGGTGGCCAGAATCGCAGCGGCGAGCAGGCCGGCATTGGCCGCGCCCGCTTCACCGATCGCCAGCGTGCCGACCGGGATGCCCGCCGGCATCTGCACGATCGACAGCAGGCTGTCCTGCCCCGAAAGCGCCTTGGACTGGACCGGCACGCCCAGCACCGGCAGGTGCGTGAGCGCGGCGACCATGCCCGGAAGGTGCGCGGCGCCACCGGCGCCGGCGATCACCACCTTGAAGCCTTCGTCGGCCGCGCCCTTGGCGAAGTCCACCATGCGTTCCGGCGTTCGGTGGGCGGAGACGATGCGCGCATCATAGGCGACGCCCAGCTTGTCCAGCATCTCGGCCGCCTTACCCATGGTCGGCCAGTCGGACTGGCTGCCCATGATGATCGCCACCGGCACCTTCGCGGTCATCTCAACGCTCCGAGAGGTAGTAGCGGTCGAGCACCGCGAGATCGTTACCCAGCTCGTAGACGATCGGCTGGCCGGTCGGGATTTCCAGACCGGTGATCTCGTCATCCGAAATGTGCGATAGGTGCTTCACCAGCGCGCGCAGCGAATTGCCGTGCGCGGAAACGAGCACGTCGGCGCCTGCCTTCAGGTGCGGCACGATCGAGCCTTGATAGTAAGGCAGCACGCGCGCGATGGTGTCCTTCAGGCTTTCGGTCTGCGGCACGTCGATCCCGGCGTAGCGCGGATCGGCCGAGAGATCGAACTCGCTGCCCTTTTCCAGCACCGGCGGCGGCGTGTCGAAGCTGCGGCGCCAGATCTTCACCTGGTCCTCGCCATGCTTGGCGGCGGTCTCCGCCTTGTTCAGGCCGGTCAGCCCGCCATAGTGACGCTCGTTCAGGCGCCAGTCCTTGGTCTCGGGAATCCACAGCAGGCCGGCGGCTTCCAGTGCCAGGTGCAGCGTGCGGATCGCGCGCGTCTGCAACGAGGTGAAGGCGACGTCGGGCGCGATGCCCTTTTCCTTGAGAAGCGTGCCGGCGGCGCGGGCCTCTTCCTCACCCAGCGGGGTCAAGTCGACATCCCACCAACCGGTGAAGCGGTTTTCAAGGTTCCATTGGCTCTGGCCGTGGCGGACGAGGATCAGGCGAGGCACTGCTTACTCCCGGGTCTCATCGGCGCTCCGGCGGGGAACGCCTTTTGGCAGACTGACTGTATGTCTGGGCGCAGCCCCTAGCTTTCCGGGGGCGATTTGGAAAGAGCGCCCGATTCGTTTTCGATGCCATTCGCGGCGTCTTTTTCGCCCGCCGGACCGTCCGGCGATTCCGATTCGCCCATCGCGCTTCCCGCATCGGGTGCCGCGGCATCGAATGCGCGGGCCTGTGCCTTGCGGCGGCGAAGATTTTCACGAAGCTTGGCGGCAAGCCGTTCCTCGCGGGATTGCTGGGGCTGCGTCATGGCAAATGGGTCTTTCAGGGGCCGTTCCGTCCCCCGCGGAATGGCCTTCCGAAAAAGAATGCGCAAGCACCGCTTGACAATTGCTCCGGCCACGGACATTAGCGCGCCCCTGCCCCGGGTCGCCGTGGGCAAGCGCTGAAGCGCTGGCCGAAAGGCCTTCGGATCAGGCGCTGCTGTAGCTCAGTGGTAGAGCGCGTCATTGGTAATGACGAGGTCGGGAGTTCAATCCTCCCCAGCAGCACCATTCCCCTCCCTTGAAATTTCCCGGAACCGGTGCCCCCAGCGATGATTCGCTGCCGGAGTCTTCGCCCTGTGGCCAATATGTTGCACCGCAGCGGCGCATCATAAAATCGCCAAGTTACAGCACAAAACTGTCACATAACCTACCTAGAGGCCGCCCCAATTCCTTAATGCAACAGGGGTTTGCCTCAAGATGAAGATGTCCGTGCGCCTCCTTTCGGGGCTGCTTGCCTCGGCCTCCTTTGCCACGATCGCCCATGCGGGCGAGATTACCGGTAACGTTCATGACGCCGCCGGCGTCCGCTCTCTGCAGTCGGCCGGCGTGCGGATCGTCGAACTCGATCGCAGCGTGCAGACCGACCGCGCCGGGCAGTTCATTTTCGGTGACGTGCCCGCCGGCACCTACACCCTTGAAGCCCGCTATGTCGGCGCCGAAGTGACGACGCAGACCGTCACCGTGCCCGCCACCGGCCGCGTTTCGACCACGTTCGATCTGGCAGCCATCGGCGGCGGCGACATCCTCGTCACCGGCCAGACCGCCAACCTGACCAGCGCC
Source organism: Novosphingobium oxfordense (assembly GCF_044029435.1). Lineage (NCBI taxonomy): Bacteria > Pseudomonadati > Pseudomonadota > Alphaproteobacteria > Sphingomonadales > Sphingomonadaceae > Novosphingobium > Novosphingobium oxfordense. Next base: position 3,245,852 of record NZ_CP147005.1, read on the forward strand.
CTGTCGCGCCAGAAGGCGGCCGATGGCGTCGTCTCGGTGCTGACGCGCGATGCCGTGGGCCAATTCCCCGACCAGAACGTGGCCGAATCGCTGCGCCGCCTGCCGGGCGTGAATATCCTCAACGACCAGGGCGAAGGCCGCTACGTTTCGGTTCGCGGCCTAGATCCCGATCTTAACGGCACCTCGATCAACGGCGTGCGCATGCCCGCACCGGAATCGGATGCCCGCTCGGTCGCGCTCGACGTGATCTCATCCGACACCATCGAATCGATCGAAGTGAAGAAGAGCTTCACGCCGGACATGGACGGCGACTTCATCGGTGCCTCGGTGGAGATCAACACCACCAGCGCCTTCGATTCGAAGAAGAACCGCTACTCGGTCAGCGCCGAAGGCAGCTGGAACGACTATTCGGGCAAGGTCACCCCCAAGGGCGCTTTCGACTTCACGCAGAAGCTGGGCGACAACTTCGGCATCGCCGGCTCGGTCAGCTACTACAAGCGCAAGTTCGAGACCGACAATGTCGAAACCGGCGGCTGGAATGTCGACGACAACGGCAATGCCTGGGCCGAAACGGTCGAATACCGCGACTATGACGTGGAACGCACGCGCATCAACGCCGCGCTCTCGCTGGACTGGCGCGCTTCGGACACGACCAAGGCCTATGTCCGCGGCAACTGGGCGCAGTTCGACGATCACGAATATCGCCGCCGCACCACCCTCGACTTCGGCGATTTCGAAGGGCCCACTTCGGTCAGCGGCACCACCGCGAAGTTCGATACCGCCTCGCTCGACGATGACAGCGACCTGACCGTCGAGCGCGACCTGAAGGACCGCTTCGAACGCCAGCGCATCCGCAGCGTCGCCATCGGCAGCGATACCGACACCGGCATCTGGAAGTTCAACTGGCAGGCGAGCTACGCCAAGTCGACCGAGAAGGAGACCTTCTCGATCGATCCCACCCGCTTCCGCCAGAAGTTCGACAACGAATCCGGCCTCGTCATCGATACGGATTACGCAAATACCTATTACCCGACCTACTCGGTCTCCGGCGATACCGACGATTTCTACAATGCCGCCAAGTACAAGTTCAACAAGACCGAGCTGACCACCCTGTCCGACAGCCAGGACGAGGAATGGGCGGTGAAGGCCGACCTCGCCCGCACGTTCTCGGGCGATACCGGCGACTTCACGATCCAGGCCGGCGCCAAGGCCCGCTGGCGCAAGAAGTCCTACGACTTCAACATGACCTATTACGAGCTGGCCAAGGGCGCGAGCTACACGCTGGCCGACGTGCTGGGCAAACAGACCTACCGCCTGGCCGACATCGAGCCGGTTTCCAGCAAGACCGGCCCGGCCGACTATCTGCTCGACAATCCGGACTCCTTCACGGTCAACGCGTACGAAAGCGCGCTTAACTCGGCAGTCAGCGACTATTCGGTGCGCGAGGATATTCTGGCTGGCTATGCGATGGCCCGCTGGGACAGCGCCACGCTGCGCGTGATTGGCGGCGTTCGCATGGAGCGCACCCACAACAAACTGAACGGCAACCTCACCACCGACAACGGTGACGATACGATCACCGTCGATCCGGTCAGCTTCAAGCGCAACTACACCAACTGGCTGCCCAGCCTGACCCTGCGCTGGAGCCCGCAGCAGAACCTGGTCGCTCGCCTTGCCGGCTACAAGACCATCGTGCGCCCCAAGCTGTCGCAGATGGCCCCGCGCTTCACCGTGAACGAGGATAACGAGGCGGAATTCGGCAACCCGGATCTCAAGCCCTACCAAGCCTGGAACCTCGACGCTGGGTTCGAATACTACTTCGCCAACAACGGCGCGGTCTCGTTCGGCGCGTTCTACAAGTCGATCAAGGACTACGCGGTCAATCGCCGGTTCTACGACTACACCGTCAACGGCGTCCTCTATGACGAAGTGCTGATGCCGGTGAACGGTGACAAGGCGGAGATTGCCGGCCTGGAAGCCAGCGTCAGCCAGGTCTTCTCGATGCTGCCTTCGCCCTTCGACGGGTTGCTGACCCAGCTGAACTACACCTACACCTATGCCCGCGGCACGGTGCTGGATGATAACGACGTGGCGCGCCGTATTTCGCTGCCCAACGCCGCGAAGAACACTTTCAACGTCGTGCTCGGCTACGAAAAGGGCCCGATCAGCCTGCGCGCTGCCGGTACCTTCCGCGACAAGTACCTCGACGAAGTGGGCAATTCGTTCGAGACCGACCGCACAGTGAACCAGCATTTCCAGCTGGACCTTTCGGCCAAGTACAAGCTCACCGACAACATCCGCCTCTTCGCGGACTGGGTGAACGTCAACAATGCCAAGTACTTCGCCTACCAGAACCTCGCCGGCGCCAAGCGCGTGCTGCAGTATGAGGAATACGGCTCGACCGTGAAGTTCGGCGCGCGGGTGACCTTCTGATGAAGGCCGCTTTCACGCGCATCGCCGATGTCGTGAAGCTGAGCCAGAAAGCGGGGTCGGGAGCATTGCTCCCGGCCCTCATGCTTTCCGGCGCTTTGGCAGGCTGCGCGACCACCGCCACCACGCCGCCGGTGCGCCTTCCGGCCATCGACGTTCCCGCTGCGGGGGAAACGCAGCCGGTAGGCACCGCCAACGCCGATGCCGCCGACGATCCGGCGATCTGGCGCAATGCGGCCAATCCCGCTGCCAGCTTGGTGCTCGGCACCGACAAGAAGGCCGGGCTTTACGTCTATGGGCTCGACGGCAAAGTGCGCGATTTCGCCGCCGCCGGCGCGCTCAATAATGCGGACTTGCGCGAAGTACGCCGCGCGGGTGGCACCACCATCCTCGTCGGCGCCAGCGATCGCACCGATCGGGCCGAACCGCGCATCGCGCTGTTCACGCTGGACGGCGCAACCGGCAAGCTGACCTCGCTGGGGACCGATACTTTCCTTCCCGCCGGCCATGCCCCGGCCGAGGCCTATGGCTTCTGCATGGGCGCAGCCTTGGCGCAAGGCGAACTCGCCCGCGCCTATGTCGTGCTGAAAGACGGATCGGTGGCCGAAAGCCGCCTGGTCGAGCGTAATGGCCGAATCGTTCCCGACTATGTGCGGCTGGTGAAGTTCGCCACCCAGTCGGAAGGCTGCGTGGTCGACGATGCCGGCAAAGTGCTGTTCGTGGCTGAGGAAGACGTGGGCATCTGGAAGGTACCCTTGAGTGGGGAGAAACTGGTTGCCGAAGCTTTCGCGCGCGTGGGTGAGCAAGACGGCCTCGTCGCCGACGTGGAAGGCCTTGCCGTCGCCCGCGAGGATGGCGGCCGCGCCTGGCTGGTCGCATCGAGCCAGGGTGACAGCGCCTATGCCGTGTTCGACCTCGGCACCGGCAAACCCACCGGACGCTTCCGCATCAACGGCGGCGCGATCGGCGGCACCAGCGAGACCGACGGCATCGAAATCGCGCTCGGCGATTTCGGCCCGGCCTATCCCGATGGCCTGATGGTGGCGCAGGACGGCGACAACGCCCCGCATGCGCAGAACTTCAAGCTGGTTTCCTGGCGCGCGATTCGCAGCGCGTTGGGGATCGACTGATCGCAACTGCCCGCGACCGCACGGAGGTGACGTCGCGGGCAGTCCGATGTAAATGGCACGCATGGTGAGGGAAGCGAATCGCGTGAATCGGGCTGTTGCCTCTGCGTTTGCGGCATTGGCGCTGCTCGCCCTGCCCGCCGTCGCCCACGCGGATGTGCTGGAAATCGGCAACGGCGACTATCGCTGGGTTGCCGGCGGACCGGCGAATCGGCCTGCCGATCCGGCGGCGCTGGACGCGGCCGATCTTGCGCCGCCCGCCGAAGTTCAGGCCGACGCGCTGGCGCCCCAGTCGATCACCGATGCCCTGGATGCCGCCGGCCCCACGCGCTGGCGCCTCCGCGTGGCCGAACTGGCCGCCAAGTACGACATCAGCCCCACCCTGCTCGAAGCGGTCGTTTGGCAGGAGAGCCGGTGGAACGAACTGGCCATCTCGCCGGTCGGCGCGCGCGGCCTTGCCCAGCTTATGCCCGGTACCGCCGCGCAGATGGGGGTGAATCCCGGTGATCCGATGGCGAACCTCGAAGGCGGCGCCCGTTACCTTCGCTTGCAGCTGGATGCCTTCGGCGGCGATATCGAGAAAGCCCTGGCCGCCTACAACGCCGGCCCCGGCCGGGTGGCGAAGGCCGGTGGCGTACCCAATATCCGCGAAACACAGGCCTATGTCGCCGCGATCATGGCGCGGCTGACGGACCCGGTACGGCAGTAAGGACCGAGGCGCCCCTTCGTGGGACGCCCCCTGCCCTTTTCAGTCCAGCGTCGTTCAGTCCAGCAGGCGCCGGGCGATCTTGCGCACTTCATCGCCCATGTCCGCGCGATCCAGCGCGATGGCGAGCGTCGCTTCCACGAAGCCCACTTTCGAACCGCAGTCGAAGCGCTGCCCGGCGAAAGTCACCGCATGGAACGGCTGCACGCCGATCAGCTTGGCCATCGAATCGGTAAGCTGAATCTCACCGCCCGCGCCCTTGCCCTGATTGGCAAGCAGATCCATCACCTCAGGCTGAAGGATGTAGCGGCCCGAAACGATCTTGTTGGAGGGCGCATCCTCCACCTTGGGCTTTTCGACCAGCCCCTTCACTTCGGTCAGCGCGCCCTTGCTGTCGCCGGGGGCGATCACGCCGTAGCTGGACACTTCCTCGCGCGGCACTTCCAGCACCGAGACGAGGTTGCCGCCCACTTCGTTATAGGCCTCGACCATCTGCGCCATGCAACCGGGCGAGCCATACATCAGCTCATCCGGCAGGAAGATGGCGAAAGGCTCGTCACCGATCACCGCACGCGCGCACCACACCGCATGGCCAAGGCCCAGCGGTACCTGCTGGCGCACGGTCACCAGATTGCCCGGCTGGATACGCGTCGGCTCCAGCGCGTCGAGCGACTTGCCGCGCGCGCTCATCGTCGCTTCCAGCTCGTAGGCGGTGTCAAAATGTTCGACGATCGCGGTCTTGCCGCGACCCGTGACGAAGACGAATTCCTCGATTCCCGCCTCACGCGCCTCATCCACCGCATATTGGATCAGCGGGCGGTCAACGACGGGCAGAAGTTCCTTGGGAATCGCCTTGGTGGCGGGAAGAAAGCGGGTTCCGAGACCCGCGACGGGGAATACGGCCTTCCGGACGGGCTTTTTGAACTGAGGCGCCGACATAGTTAATGGTCTGACTCCATTTAGTTACAGGGCAGTTAAAGCCGCTTCGCAGGTGCAGCGCAACAGTCCATCCGTCTTTCTCCGAGCCGTGCTTGCTGCGCGGCCAAATCCCGTTAAAGAGCGGGCAATGGACAAGATCATCATCGAAGGCGGCAAGCGCCTTTCCGGCACCATCCCCGTTTCCGGCGCAAAGAACGCGGCGCTGACGCTGCTGCCTTGCGCGATGCTCACCGAAGAACCGCTGACGCTGCGCAATCTGCCGCGCCTGGCGGATATCGACGGGTTCCAGCATCTGATGAACCAGTTCGGCATCTCGACGATGATCGCCGGCAGCCGTCCCGAAGATTTCGGCCGCGTGATGACGCTTCAGGCGACCCGCATCACCAGCTCGGTCGCGCCTTACGACCTCGTGCGCAAGATGCGCGCCTCGATCCTGGTGCTCGGCCCGATGCTGGCGCGCATGGGCGAGGCGACCGTGTCGCTGCCCGGCGGCTGCGCCATCGGCAACCGCCCGATCGACCTGCACCTGAAGGCTCTGGAAGCCCTCGGCGCGCAGATCGAGATGGCGGCGGGCTACGTCCGCGCCATCGCGCCGGACGGCGGCCTGCCCGGCGGCCGTTACTCGTTCCCGGTAGTCTCTGTCGGCGCGACCGAGAATGCACTGATGGCTGCGGCGCTCTGCACCGGCACCTCGACGCTCCACAACGCGGCGCGTGAACCGGAGATCGTCGACCTCTGCAACCTGCTGGTCGCCATGGGCGCGCAGATCGAGGGCATCGGCAGTTCGGACCTGACCATCCACGGCGTGCCTCGCCTGCACGGCGCCACCTACATGGTGATGCCGGACCGTATCGAGGCCGGCTCCTATGCCTGCGCGGCGGCGATCACCGGCGGCGAAGTGACGCTGAAGGGCGCGAAGATCGAGGATATGGAAGCCACCGTGCAGGCGCTGCGCGATGCCGGCGTCCATGTCGAGGCGACGGCCGATGGCCTGCACGTCGCGGCCGACGGTCCGCTGAAGCCCGTCACCATCTCCACCGCGCCCTACCCCGGCTTCGCGACCGACATGCAGGCCCAGCTGATGGCCCTGCTCTGCCGCGCCGAAGGCTCCAGCGTGCTGACCGAGACGATTTTCGAGAACCGCTACATGCACGTTCCCGAACTCAACCGCATGGGCGCACATATCGAGACCAAGGGCCGCACCGCCGTTGTCCATGGCGTGCAGAAGCTGACCGGCGCCGAAGTGATGGCGACCGACCTGCGCGCCTCTATGAGCCTTGTCATTGCCGGGCTTGCGGCCGAGGGCGAGACTCAGGTCCACCGCCTCTACCACCTCGATCGCGGGTACGAGCGGCTTGAGGAAAAGCTGGCTCTGGTCGGCGCGCAGATCGAACGCGTCGGCGGCGACTGAGGCAACCGCCCTCGAAGTCCTGCGTTGCTTCACGTGGAACACTGCGCCCCGCTCCTCTGAGCGGGGTCGCTGCCACCAAGAGGAGCAGGACCGATGGGACTGATCAAGTTGGCCGTCGCCGGTGCCGCCGGCTATGCGCTCTACAAATATGCGACGCGGGATCAGGAAGAGCCGCAGGCCGCGACCGCCGGAAACGGTGCCGCATGCCCGCCGGTACGCGATGCCGGCCCGGAAAACATGAAGTCGGCACCGAAGCGCTGGTCGAAGACCGACGAAGCGATCGACGAAAGTTTCCCGGCCAGCGATCCCCCCGGCACCTATTAAGCTTTCCAAAGACGAATCATCCGGGGCGGCTACCACGCGGTTGTCGCCCCTTCGCATGTCCGGCTCAGCCCAGCAGGTGACGCGCGGCGCGGTCCAATAGCGATTCGTCGTCGGCGACTTCGCCCAGCAACACCACTCTGCCGTCCTCTTCCCTGCGCGCGACGAGCACGGTGAATTCGCTTCCGCTGCCCAGATCGCCCAGAGCCTTCGGCGCCATTCCCCGCAGGCCGCGCACCATGCGGTCATGCCGGGTTTCGATTTTGCCCGCGCTGTCGCTTTCCTCGCGCTTCAGGCGTCGCTCCTCGCGCACCACGGCCTTGATACCGCCCGGCTGCGCGGCAAGGAACGGCGTCAGGCCGCCGCGATCGAGGCCAAGGCGCTGAGCATGGGCGATGACCCCGGCAAACTCGGTCAGCCGCGTCTTGTCGTACTCGGCCCCGAAGACAAGCTTCACCAGCGGCACCAGCGGCGCGCGGTCCTGAACCTTCAGGCCCGCATCCTCCAGCAGTTCGGCCAGTTCCGCAGGAGCCTCCGCAGCGGCCAGCACGAAGTCGTAGGCCCGCCCGATCGCCGCATAGAGCGCCTGGCGCGAGCGATCCTCGCACCCCATCGCCGCCTGCGCCAGTTCGCGGGCAGAGGCCAGCCAGTCGGCCAGCTCCATGTCGGCGGTGAGTTCGAGGATGTCCGATTCGTCGAAGGGCGTGGAATCGGGTTCCAGCGCCATGAAATCGTCGAGCGCCAAGGCATCGTCGGCAAGCGTAAGGGCATCGTCGACGGGCACCGCCAGCAAGGGCTCCGCCGGGCCATCCGCCCAGCCCCCCAGCGGCGGCAGATCGCGTTGCAAGGGTGTGCGAACGGCCAGCGCGTTATCCAGCGCATCATCCAACTGGCGCATCAAGGCATCGGTGCTGGCCTGATCGGCCAGCTCCTTCCAGTTGATCACGCCATAGATCCAGTCGATCCGCGATCCATCGTGCGAGAATGGCAACAGGATACCGCGATAGAGCACGGTCGCGCCGCGCTGGTTCACGAACTCCGCCTCGAACCCGATCGGCGCCTCGTTGGCGAGGATCTGCATGTAGTGGTCGGTGATGCGGGAAAGCAACGAGCGGCTGGGCACCTGGCCAAGACTGCCGATCTCCGCTTCCGCACCGCATTCGGCGGCCAAGGCGGTGCCAAGCCAGGCAATCTTCGGATCGTCCAAACCGCCCGAGAAATCGAGCAGCACGCTGTAGGGGCCGAAGTCGGGGTAATCGTCCGGACGGAGATCGGCGATCACCGGAAACTGGCGATCGCCCAGCAGGCTTGCCCAGAAATTGTAGGCGCGCACTTGCATGCGCCGCTCGTCGCCCATCACCATGGACGCGCGGGTCTCATAGCCGCTGCCTGCATCGCCCTGATCGTGGCCACTGTCCGGCCTTTCCGAGGTGGCGAACTCCCCGCGCAACGTATCCATCGTCGGAATACCCCATTTCCAATCGATACGATTGTGCGCCATCGTGGTGAATCAATGTTTAAGCCCCGGCAGGAATTGCCGCGTGCAGGCGCATTTACGCATCGCGCGAGTCCAACGGGGGTCTAACGGGGGCGCAGCACGCCCTCTCCCGGCCTCGGCATCGGCGCCAGGAAGCGCAGCACGAGGAAAGACACGAACAGCGCCGCCGCCCCGCCGTGGAGCGCGAAAGGAATCCCCTTCCAATCCGCCACCGAACCCCAGGTCCAGGCGCCCAGCGCCATGCCGCCGAAAGTCACCGCCTGATAGATCGACAGACAGCGCCCCAGCACTTCATCGGGCGACCGCATCTGCACCGCGGTGTTGATCGTGGTGAGGATCAACACCCAGCTCACCCCGGCAAGGAAGGCGGCGGGCATGACGGCGGGCAGGCTGTGGCCAATGGCCGCGATCAGCAGCGCCGCGATGTAGAGGCCCGATCCCAGAATCAGAATGCCTTCCAGCCCCAACCGGCGGCGAATCGGCCCGATCAGTGGCGCCGCCAGAATCGAACCGATCCCGAACAGGCCCAGCATGATGCCGTAGTCGAGTTCCTGCCCATGGATCGAATCGTGCACCAGACCCGGCAGCAACGACTGGAACGTCGCCAGGCAGAAACCCAAGGCAAAGCCGCGAATCAGGATACGCCGCAGCGGCACCGATCGCGCGCAGAATGCGATTCCCGCCCCCACCGCCGGCAGGATCGGGCGCGCATTGATCGTCCGCGCCTCCGGCTTCCACCACAGCAGCACGCCGATCAGACCGATGTAGCTGATCGCGTTGATCGCAAAGGCAAAGGCCGGATTCCAGATCGAGATCAACAGTCCACCCAGCGCCGGCCCGATCGAACGCGCGATGTTGAACGAAATCGAGTTCAGCGCGATCGCCTGCGGCAATTGCTCCGGATCGACCTGCTGGCGCACCGATGCCTGCCATGCCGGCGAATTGAGCGCCGTGCCCGTGCCCACGCCCAAGGTGAAGGCCAGCAGCAGGAACGGCGTCAGCCAGCCCGCATAGGCCATGACCGCCAGCAGGGCGGAGACGGTCAGCATGCCCACTTGCGAGACCAGCATGACCAATCGCCGGTCGTAATTGTCCGCAATTGCCCCGGCAAATACGCCCAGCAGCATGATCGGTACGGTAGCGGAGGCCTGCACCAGCGCGACCAGCTGGTGTGACGGCGTCAGTTCGGTCATCAGCCACGCCGCACCCACACTCTGCAGTGTCGAGCCCAGGTTCGAAAACAGGTTGGCGATCCAGATCGCCCGGAACACCGGATAGCGGAACGGAGAAAACGTCCCATGCGCGGGCGGTGGCACCAGGCCGGCGGTTGCCACTTCGACAACCTCCTCGACCAGTTCCTCGACGATATCGTGCTGCTTGGTCACCCGTTAAGGGTTAGGCGCGCCGGATATGCGCAGCAAGGCCCGCCGCAGCGCTAAAGCAGATATCGCATCCGGATTTCGAGGCGCACCGGCTCCGCGCCCACGACGAAGGCGGCCTTGTCGAAGCTTGGCGGCCCGAAATGCACCGGCGCATCGCGGGAAAATCCGAAGCCCTCCCGCGGGATCGCCAGCGCGGTATCGAGCCGGCCATTGCCGTTCTCATCATGAATCAACGAAATGGCATAGCGTCCCTCAGGTATCGCCCCGAAATCGAGATGGCTGAGCCCGGCCACCGGCACCGTCAGTTTGCGTGCCTGCGGATCGTCCTTGCAACCGGGAAAGGTGCGCGGATTCGCCGTCAGGCATGCCAGCACGTTGCCTTTCTGCGAGCGCAGACCAGTGATCGTCGCCGAAACATCGGCCTGCGGAGACGAAGCCCCGCACAGCATCGCCGCACAGGCCGTCAGGGCTGCGAGATGCCGCGATCGGTGCCGCAAAGATGATCCCAGAACCGGAAGTAGAGGCCGTAGTTGCATCGATAGGACTCGTGATGGCGGTGATGATGGCTGGCGGTGATCAGCCAGTGGCCGAGCCCCGATTCTACGAAGCGGCGCGGAAACATCTCCCACCCCATGTGGTTGGCGATGCCCATCACCGTCATGATCGTCAGCACCAATCCCAGCACGGCGACGTGAATCGGCACGAAGAAGACCAGCGCCGGAATCACGATCGCGCCCGTCACGGCCTCCAGCGGGTGAAAGCTCATCGCCGCCCAAGCCGTTGGCGGGCGGCTGGCGTGGTGGACGCCGTGCATGATCCGGAACACCTTCGGCCAGTGCATCCAGCGGTGGGTCCAGTAAAACCAGGTATCGTGCAGGAACAGGTAGGCCAGCAGCGAAAGCGGCATCCACCACAGCGGCCAGCCGATCGGATCGGTATAGATCCTCGTCCAGCCGCGCGCTTGCCAGCCCCATGCGACGACGCCGGCCGGAATACCGTAGATCGCGCTGGAGGCCAGCGACCAGCCGATTTCGGCCCGAATCTGCCGGTTCATTCCGCGATAGAGCCCGGGCCGCACGCGCGTAGTGATCCACGCGAACAATCCAGACGTGGCGAGATAACGCACCCCGACGATCGCCGTCATCGCGACGGCGGACAGGACAAGCGCCCAAAGGCCGGGACCGGAAATCGCTGGCATCGGCAGGGGTTATGCGCGCCGGATGGGGTCATGGCCAGAGGGGTTTCGAGCCTGGAGAACGCCCATCGGCGCCACAGTCAGAATCACGCGCGCGAGTGCTCAGCATCACTCCGTCGCCCCCGCGTAGGCGGGGGTCCCGCTTCCATCCCCAAAAGCGGGGTCCCCCCCTGCGCGGGGACGACGGCGTTTTATTTGGAAGTCTTCTGGTTGAACGCCTGAGGCAGGTCTGGGTCATTCGCCAGGGAATCAGGTTCGACTCATTCGCTGGAGAACTCGCCCCGCCCTCACCCCGAGCGATGATAGGGATGCCCGGCGAGAATCGCGGTGGCGCGCCACAACTGCTCAGCCAGCATCGCCCGCACCATCAGGTGCGGCCAGGTCATGCGGCCGAAGCAAAGCAAGTGATCGGCCTGGGCGCGGGCCTCGTCGCCATGACCGTCCGCCGCACCGATCAGGAAACGGCATTCGCGCACGCCTTCGTCACGCCAGCGGCCGAGCAGTTCGGCGAATTCCTCCGAACTCATCAGCTTGCCGCGCTCATCCAGCAGCACTTCGCGGACCGGAGTCTGCACGGGCGGCGGCACTTTCCCGCCGACATCGGGCAGTTCAGAATGTTTGAAAGGCCAGGTGATACGCTTGGCATAGCGATCGAGCAGCTCGGCCTCTGGCGAGCGGGCGATCTTGCCGCGGGCGATGACGTGGAGAAGCATCACTCTCCATCGCCTCACGGCGCAGGGTGCGCAAGCCCCACCGCATATCCAGATCTTGACCAAACCGCAGCGGCGCGCAGCCTGCGCGCCGTTACCGGTTCAGAGTCCCGGCCACCGTCGCGGCCGGGTCATCCTTTCAGCGTCCGATCTTAAGCGGCACCAGAGGGACCGTCGAAGCCCCACATACGCTCAAGATTGTAGAAGCTGCGCACTTCCGGACGGAAGAGGTGGACGACTACGCCGCCGGCATCCACCAGCACCCAGTCGGCTGCGGGCAGGCCTTCGACGCGGGAATGGCCGAAACCGCCTTGTTTCAGTCGTTCGCCAAGTTTCTGTGCCATCGCCGCCACCTGGCGGGTCGAACGGCCCGATGCGATCACCATGTATTCGGCGATGCTCGATTTGCCTTCGAGGTCGATGGTTACAATGTCCTGCGCCTGATCGTCGTCGAGGCTCTGCAGGACGAGGGCCAATTGCGGGTCGTCGGACTCGACAATGGCCGGGGGCGTGGCGCCGGTTTGATCCGGCTGTATCTGTGCCTGTGGCATCTTAGTGGGTTACTGCTCCTTTCTCACGATCGCATGGGGCAGGGTGCAGGGCACGCCGCCAGTTGCAATCTTATTTTCGGTATGCGGACGTGCGAGAGAAAGGCGAAGCCCCTGCTCACGCTGCATGTCCGGGGATGCGGTGGTACGTGACACCATCTCGAATGGAGTTTGCACGCGAAAGTCGTTCCATAGACTTCCGGGCCCACTCCGGATCGGCCTGGCGGATCGCCGTGGCCGACCGCGCATCGGGGTCGAATCGCAATGTCACCAGCGCAGGTGCGCTCCACCTTTCCGGACTGCGAAGGCTGGTCTGGGATCTCCGGAATCTTCCCAACCAGGCCATCGCGGGGCTCGCGAAGGCATCGCCATCATACCCCGGACGGGCAATTACCGCAATCGGCATGAGTCGGGCGATGTCGCGCCAGCCCTTCCACCGGTGAAATTGCGCCAGATTATCGGCCCCCATCAACCACACGAAGCGCCTTCGCGGATAGCGGCGGAGCAGCACGCGCAGGGTTTCCACGGTGTATAAGGTGCCGAATTCGCGCTCGATCGCGGTCACCCGGATTCGCGCGCGCCGCGCCTGTTTCTTGGCCGAAGCGACGCGCGCCGCCAATGGCGCCATCCCGGCTTTCGGCTTCAGCGGATTGCCGGGCGATACCAGCCACCACACCTCGTCCAGCCCCAGCGCATCGGCCGCGAACAGGGTGATGCGCCGATGGCCGCCATGAGCCGGGTTGAAGCTGCCACCCAGCAGGCCGGTGATCGGCCCGTTACGCATAGATCGATTCGTCAGGGTCGGGCCTGCCCGGTTCCGCGCACCAGCCACTTGTACGTGGTGAGCCCCTCCAGCGCGACCGGGCCGCGCGCGTGCAGCCGGCCGGTGGCAATGCCGATCTCCGCGCCGAGCCCGAATTCACCGCCATCGGCGAACTGGCTGGAGGCATTGACCATGACGATGGCGCTGTCGACTTCGGCCAGGAAGCGTTCCGCAACCGCCGCATCCTCGGTGACGATCACGTCGGTGTGGTGCGAGGAATGCGCGGCAATGTGATCCAGCGCGGCATCCAGCCCATCGACCACCGCCACCGAAAGCACGGCATCGAGATACTCGGTATCCCAATCCTCAGCCGTCGCCGGCAGAATTCGCGGATCGAGCGCCTGCGCACGGGCATCGCCGCGCAGTTCGCACCCGACTTCAAGCAAGCCGCGCACGACATCTTCGGAAGCCTGGAACTGCGTATCGAGCAGCAGCGTCTCCATCGATCCGCAGATGCCAGTGCGGCGCATCTTGGCATTGAGGGCCAGGCGCACGGCCATCTCCGGACCAGCGGCCGCGTGGACATAAGTGTGGCAGATGCCGTCGAGGTGGGCGAGCACCGGCACCCGTGCATCGGCCTGCACGCGCGCGACCAGGCTCTTGCCGCCGCGCGGCACGATCATGTCGATCAGGCCCGCTGCCGTCAGCATGGCACCCACCGCCGCGCGGTCCTGCGTCGGCATCAACTGGATCGCCGCTTCCGGCACACCAGCTTGAGTCAGCCCCGCCACCATGGCTGCCATGATCGCGCGATTGGAATGTAGCGCCTCGCTGCCGCCACGCAGCAGCGCAGCGTTGCCCGAACGCAGGCAAAGCGCGGCGGCATCGGCGGTTACGTTCGGGCGGCTTTCGTAGATGATGCCGATCAAGCCGATCGGAATGCGTACGCGCGAAAGCTGAAGGCCGTTGGGCCGCTCGCTGGTGGAAAGCACTTCGCCCACCGGATCGGCCAGCCCCGCCACTTGCTCAACGGCATCCGCGATCCCGGCCAGCCGCGCGGAATCGAGCCGCAGCCGGTCGAGCATCGCACCGGTCAGCCCCTTCGCTTCGCCGGCAGCGATGTCCTTGGCATTGGCGTCCAGGATCGCTGGCTCAGCCTTGCGCAGTTCGTCAGCGGCGGCGCGCAGGGCCTGGGCCTTCTGCGCATCGCTCATCTTCGCCAGTTCGCGCTGGGCGGCACGGCCGGCCTGCGCAAGACGGGCCACAAGCGCTTCCGGCGTCTCGGCAGCCGCTTGAGGGGCAAGAATAGTCTGCTCGGTCATAGGCGCCGCCTAGCATTGTTGCGCAAGCCTGTCACCGATGCGACGAAACGAACGCAAGGCCCACTTTCGATGTATGTCATGCAACCGTTGCCTCGCCGTCAAGAATGGCGTTAAGCTTGGATTCACTCAAACTTTCGCATGAATTCAAGGCTTTGAAACCGCGAATCGGGCCAATTTTCGCGAAACGGTTCACCGCAAATGCGCAACCGTTCCCTCAGTTCATCGCAGCCAAGCTCCGACTCATCCCGTTTTTGCAACCAACCACGGCGAGTCGATTCGCCTTTGCCCCCCTCCCCTGCTACCCGGCCGCCGGGGTTAGGACATAAGATTTCTAAGCGGGGTCGTTTTGAAGTTCATATCTGCCGGAGCGCTTAAATCGCGCCTCCAGGCGGCCTTTCCTGAACGCGAGTTCATCATGCGCTCGCAGGGGCAAGTCCGCTTTATCCGCATTTCGTCGCGAATGCAGAAAGTGGCCGCCGGCACTTGTGCCGCGCTGCTGGGCGCATGGTGCGTATCGATGGGCGCTGTCGCCGTGTCGCAGTTCAGCGCGACCAGCGACCACGTCCTTCTGCGTATGCGCGAAGCCAAGGTCGCCACGGCCGAAAGCCGCGTGCAGCAGTATCGCAACAATCTGAACGGCACCGTGGACGATCTGGCCCGCCGCCAGAAGTTCATCGAAACCATGGTCGAAGCGCACATCGGCGATCTTCCGGAAGACCAGAAGGCCGGCGAGACCGTCACCGACAGCACTGCCGAAACTGCAGAGACGGTGAAGAAGGTCAGCCTGGCGGTTCCCGAAGCGGGCAAGCTTGCCGGCATCGAGGCCGAACAGCTCGCCTTCGTCGAACGCCTGACCCGCTATGCCGATCGCCGCGCGGCCGCAACGGCCGACACCATCCGCAAGCTGGGCCTCAATCCCAATTCGATCGCCGCCGGCAACCGCGCCGCAGAGGGTGGTCCGCTCGAAAAGCTGGCGACTGCCGCCGACGGCTCGATCGATCCGCGCTTCCAGCGCCTGGGTCAGAGCCTGGCCCGCATGGATGCGCTGGAGAACGGGCTCGCTTCGATCCCGCAGGTCAGCCCCGCGCATGTCGCCTACGTCTCGTCCAGCTTCGGCTATCGCGCAGACCCCTTCACCGGCGGCGCCGCGTTCCACGCCGGGCTCGACTTCCCGGGGCCGATGGGCTCGCCGATCTATGCCGCCGCCAAGGGCCGCGTGACGTTCGTCGGTCAGCGCCAGGGTTACGGCAACTGCGTGGAGATCAGCCACGGCAATGGTTTGATGACCCGCTACGGCCATCTTTCCGGCTTCAACGTCCGCCCCGGCCAACTCGTCGACGGCGGAACCCGTATCGCCGCAATGGGCTCGACCGGCCGGTCAACTGGCCCGCATCTCCATTTCGAGGTGCGCATCAACAACCGGCCCATGAACCCGCGCACATTCCTCGAGGCCGCCCATAATGTTCAGCAAGAAGCCCGATAACGCCATGGCCAAGACCTTTTCGACCTCCACCGCCCGCACCGGCGCCACCAGCTTTTCGGTGCTCGGCGCAGACACTGCCGTTACCGGCAACATCGAAGCCTCCGTCGACCTTCACGTCGAGGGCCGCGTCACCGGGGACATCGCCTGCAAATCGCTGATCCAGGGTGACGCCAGCGAGATCGCCGGCGGCATCAGCGCCGAATCCGTGCGCATTGCCGGAACCGTTCGCGGTACCATCTCTGCCCGCGAAGTCGTGATCCTGCGCACCGCGCGGATCGAGGGCGATGTTGCCTACGACGCGCTCACCATCGAGCAGGGTGCCCGCCTTGAAGGCCGCCTGAACCCGAACGGTGGGCAGGTCCCGCCCGCGATCGCACAGCTCACCGATGAGAGCACGCTGGTTCCGGCCGAGTAATTTTCAGCGTTTGATTATGAATTGAGCAGGGGGCCGCGTGCCCCCTGCTCTTTTTTATGGCCCGATCGCACATGGCGATGGTCGAGAGCCTTTCCGACATTGTGATAGCTACAACGCTCGTGGGGGACCTGCGGGCATGTCCTCGTTTGGGCCGCCGTGTGGGTATCCAAGGGAAACGGGATCCCCGCCTTCGTGGGGACGACGCGGTTGATTGTGCCGATAGGTATGAGGCTCAACGCGCCTATCGAGGCTGATTCTCGCCGCACAAACAAAAAGCCCCGCGACGAACCAGTCGTCGCGGGGCTTTGTTATCCCTGAGCCGGGAAGGTTGGGCGATTACTCGCCCTGCTCTTCCGCAGCCTCGGCAGCGCGCTTGGCCTGAAGCCATGCGGCAACTTCGGCTTCCTGCGCGGCTTCCGAAGCGGCGCGGGTAGCGGCTTCGCGCTCTGCACGCAGTTCCTCGATCAGCGCTTCGCGATCATCGACCAGACGCTCATCGCTCTGGCCATCGTCCTCGATGCCGGCCTTCTTGGCGGCCTTGAAGACGATGAAGTCCAGTTCGCGCTGCGAGCAGAGACCCAGCGTAACCGGATCCTTCGGCGTGATGTTGGCGATGTTCCAGTGCGAACGGTCGCGGATCGCGGCGATGGTGTTGCGCGTGGTGCCGATCAGCTTGCCGATCTGCGCGTCCGAAACTTCCGGATGGTTGCGCAGGATCCAGGCGATGCCGTCCGGCTTGTCCTGACGCTTCGACACCGGGGTGTAGCGCGGGCCCTTGGTACGGCTGACGTTCACCGGCGCGCGGTGCATACGCAGCTTGTACTCGGGATTCGCCTGACCCTTGTCGATCTCTTCCATGGTCAGCTCACCAGAGCGGACCGGATCGCGGCCGGTGTACTTGGCCGAAGTCAGATCGTCGGCCATTGCCTGCACTTCAAGCATGTGCAGACCGCAGAACTCGGCAATCTGCTCAAACGTCAGCGCGGTATTGTCGACCAGCCATGAGGCGGTCGCGTGCGGCATCAGCGGAGTGGGCTGGCTCATGTCTCTATCTCCGGCGGAAACAATAAGGGCCGCCCCTTTGCGGAGCGGCCGTTCGGGCCCGATTTAGGGAAACTTTGCGGATTCGGCAAGCACAAGCCTTGATTTTCGCAATTCGATCACGCGTGATTTTGAAACGACTTGGCAAAACCATCACCAGTGACGAGTCTGGATTTGCCGAAGCGCGTAATCAAAGTGCGTGAGCGCGCATCTTCAAACCTTGAGAACGATCTTCCCGACGTGGTCGCCCGCTTCCATCCGGGCATGGGCTGCGGCCGCTTCGGCCAGCGGAAAACACGCATCCATCACCGGGCGAAGCTCGCCCTCTTCCACCAGCGGCCAGGCGTTGGCGAGGATTTCCTGTGCCAACAGGCCCTTGAAAGCATCGGAGCGCGGGCGCAGCGTCGATCCCGTCAGCGTGTAGCGCCGGGTCATGACCACCGCCATGTTGATCTCTGCCTTGACCCCGCCCTGCACGGCGATCGTGACGTGACGGCCATCGGGCGCCAGGCACTTGAGGTTGCGTGCTACATAGTCGCCCGCAACCATGTCGAGCACGAGGTCCACGCCCCTGCCTTCCGTGATTCGCGCCACTTCCTCAACGAAGTCGCTGGTCTTGTAATCGATCGCATGGGCGGCGCCGATCTCCAGTGCGCGCGCGCACTTCTCGGGCGATCCGCAGGTGACGATCACGGTCACGCCGAAATGGCGGCCGAGCATGGCCGCCATCGTACCGATTCCGCTGGTGCCGCCATGGACCAGCATCGTCTCGCCATCGCGGGCATAGCCGCGTTCGAAAACATTGTGCCAGACGGTGAACAGCGTTTCGGGCAACGCCGCCGCCTCATCCAGCCCCAGCCCTTCCGGCACCGGCAGGCAGTGCGCCGCCTTGGCCAGACAATATTCGGCATAGCCGCCGCCGCTGACCAGTGCGCAGACCGCCTGTCCGGGCAGGAACTCGGTCACCCCCTGTCCCAGCACCGCGACTTTGCCGGAAATTTCCAGCCCGGGAATCGGCGATGCGCCGGGCGGCGGCGGATACTTGCCCTGCCGCTGCACCACATCGGGACGGTTAACCCCGGCGAAGGCAACCTTCACCAGAACTTCACCCGGTCCCGGCTCGGGAATCGGCAGAGTTACGGGCTTGAGCACATCGGGACCACCCGGCACTTCAAAGCCGATCGCGGTCATCTGCTTAACTGAGTTAACTAACATAAGCGTCCTGTTGCCACAGACCCACCATAGATGGGAACATAATTTCAGGCCATTGACAGCACGCATCTACCGTCCGATGCTGCAATGCAATGGACGATGATGATCGACCGCGGCGGCGGTCGCCCGAGGTAGAACTCGGAGCCGCCAGCCTTCTCGCCAGCGAAAGCCTGGAGCGCTATTCGCTGGATGAACTCGACGCACGCGTGGTTCTTCTGGAAACCGAAATCGAACGCATCCGCGCGCATCGCCGCGCGTCGCAGGCCCACATGCTGGCCGCCGATGCCCTGTTCAAACCCCGAGATCCGGGGTCGACATCATGACCGGCGCGAGGTTGCATCCGATCTTGCGGCACGCACCTCGCAACCGTCCTGAACGTGCCTATATGAATCCTGAAACCCGTTTTCCTCCAAAGCTCCCCCTCAAGGAGAGTCCCACTCCCACATGAAAGTTTCCTAGATGCCCAGCTTCGCGCAAAGCCTAGAAAAGACCTTACATGCCGCGCTCTCGCACGCTTCGGAGCGCAGCCACGAGTACGCCACGCTAGAGCACCTGCTGCTCGCCCTGATCGACGATCCGGACGCGGCACAGGTGATGCAGGCATGTGGCGTGGATCTTGGCGACCTCGGTGACGTGGTGCGCCAGTATCTCGATCAGGAATACCAGTCGCTGAAGACCGAGGAAAAGGGCGATCCCGCCCCCACCGCCGGCTTCCAGCGGGTAATCCAGCGCGCGATCCTGCACGTTCAGTCCTCGGGCAAGGACACCGTAACCGGCGCCAACGTGCTGGTCGCCCTGTTTTCCGAGCGCGATTCCTACGCCGTCTACTTCCTGCAGCAGCAGGACATGAGCCGCCTGGACGCCGTCAGCTACATTAGCCACGGCATCGGCAAGGGCGGTAAACGCGTGGACGAACGCAGCCCCAAGGGCAGCGAGGAACAGGCCCCCGCACCCGAGGAGAAGGCCGAGACCAAGAACGCCAACAAGAAGGATTCGGCGCTCGACCAGTTCACCGTCAATCTCAACGAGAAGGCGCTGCTGGGTAAGGTCGACCCGCTGATCGGGCGCGGCCCCGAAGTGGACCGCACGATCCAGATCCTCTGCCGCCGTTCCAAGAACAACCCGCTCTATGTGGGCGATCCCGGCGTAGGCAAGACCGCCATCGCCGAGGGTCTGGCCCGCAAGATCGTCGAAGGCGAAGTGCCCGAAGTTCTGAACGAGGCGGTGATCTACTCGCTCGACATGGGCTCGCTGCTGGCCGGCACCCGCTATCGCGGCGACTTCGAGGAACGCCTGAAGCAAGTCGTCTCCGAACTGGAGAAGATGCCGCACGCGATCCTGTTCATCGACGAGATCCACACGGTGATCGGCGCCGGTGCCACCAGCGGCGGCGCAATGGATGCATCGAACCTGCTGAAGCCCGCACTGTCGGGCGGCACGATCCGCTGCATCGGTTCGACCACTTATAAGGAGTTCCGCAACCACTTCGAGAAGGACCGCGCCCTGCTGCGCCGGTTCCAGAAGATCGACGTGAACGAACCCACCGTGGAGGACACGATCAAGATCCTGCGCGGCCTTCGCACTGCGTTCGAGGAACACCACAAGGTCAAGTACACGCCGGACGCGATCAAGACCGCGGTCGAGCTTTCGGCGCGCTACATCAACGACCGCAAGCTGCCCGACAAGGCGATCGACGTGATCGACGAAGTGGGCGCGATGCAGATGCTGGTGCCGCCCAGCCGCCGCAAGAAGACGATCACCGCGCGTGAAATCGAGCAGGTGATCGCGACGATGGCGCGCATCCCACCCAAGTCGGTCAGTTCGGACGACAAGAAGGCGCTCGAGAATCTCGAACGCGATCTGAAGCGCGTGGTATTCGGTCAGGACAAGGCTATCGAGGTGCTGTCCACCGCGATGAAGCTGAGCCGCGCCGGCCTGCGCGATCCGGACAAGCCGATCGGCTCGTTCCTGTTCTCCGGGCCCACCGGCGTCGGCAAGACCGAAGTCGCCAAGCAGTTGGCCCAGATCATGGGCATCCCGATCCAGCGCTTCGACATGTCCGAATATATGGAGCGTCACTCGGTCAGCCGCCTGATCGGTGCCCCTCCGGGCTATGTCGGCTTCGATCAGGGCGGGTTGCTCACCGATGCGGTGGACCAGCAGCCGCACTGCGTGCTCCTTCTCGACGAAATCGAAAAGGCGCACCCCGATCTGTTCAACATCCTCCTGCAGGTGATGGACAACGGCAAGCTGACCGATCACCACGGCAAGACCGTGGACTTCCGCAACGTGGTCCTGATCATGACCACCAACGCGGGCGCATCGGACATGGCCCGGCAGGGCATCGGTTTCGGTGACACGTCCAAGGCGGATGCCGGGGACGAGGCAGTGAAGCAGATGTTCAGCCCCGAGTTCCGCAACCGTCTCGATGCCATCGTGCCCTTCGCCTATCTGGCCAAGGAAACGATCAGCCGGGTGGTGGACAAATTCATCCTGCAGCTGGAACTCCAGCTGGCGGACCAGAACGTCCACATCCAGTTCGATTCCGACGCGCGCGAATGGCTGGGCCATCGCGGCTACGACAAGCTCTACGGTGCGCGACCGATGGCCCGCGTCATCCAGGAGAAGGTCAAGCAGCCGCTGGCGGAAGAGCTGCTGTTCGGCAAGCTGGCCCACGGCGGCGAGGTCCACGTCTCGGTCAAGGAGGACGCGCTCAGCTTCGAACTGACGCCCGCCGCGCCGAAGGTTGTGAAGGCCAAGAAGAAGGCGCCCGCGAAGAAGACGGCCAAGAAGCCCGGCAACCAGCCGGAAGCCAATGCCGACGACTGAGCAGGCCTGAACCGACTCAAGAAGAAATGGGGCGGGAACCGCAAGGTTTCCGCCCCATTTTCCTTTCATGGCCCGCGATTTCGCCTGGATCAGACCCGAACCGCACGGCATCCACGTCGTCCCCGCCGATTGCTGGATCGATCCTTCGCACCCAGTGCCCCGCGCGCTGGTGACTCATGGCCATTCAGACCATGCGCGCGGCGGCCATGGCGAGACGATCGCCACGCCTGAGACTCTGGCGATCATGGAACTGCGCTACGCCACCAGCGAAGGCGCTATTCCAGCCGCCTATGGCGAGACCGTGCGGCTGCCCGGCGGCGTTTCCGCCACTTTTGTTCCCGCCGGGCATGTACTGGGATCGGCGCAGATCCTGCTGGAACATGCCGGTGAGCGGGTGGTGGTGACCGGCGATTTCAAGCGCCGGCCCGATCCCACCTGCCCGCCCTTCCAGGTCGTGCCCTGCGACGTGCTCGTTACCGAAGCGACTTTCGCCCTGCCGGTGTTCCGCCATCCGCCTGTCGAGCATGAGATCGCCAAGCTGCTCTCCGCCCTCTCCGCCAATCCCGAACGCTGCGTGCTGGTCGGCGCTTATGCCTTGGGCAAAGCCCAGCGCCTGATCGCCGAACTGCGCCGCGCTGGGCATCTGGAGCCGATCTATCTCCACGGCGCGATGGAGGCGATGTGCCGGCTCTATGTCCGCTTCGGCGTGGATCTGGGGGACTTGCGGCTGGTAAGTGACGTCAAGACGCCAGAGCTTGCCGGCCGTATCGTGGTGGCCCCGCCCTCCGCGCTCAACGACCGCTGGAGCCGCCGCCTGCCCGATCCGATCACCGCCATGGCCTCCGGCTGGATGCGCGTGCGGCAGCGCGCGCGGCAACGGATGGTGGAACTGCCGCTGATCATCTCCGACCATGCCGATTGGGACGAACTGACCCAGACCATCACCGAGGTAAATCCGGGCGAGACCTGGATCACCCACGGCCGCGAAGATGCGATGCTGCGCTGGTGCGAATTGAACCAACGCCGAGCACGCGCGCTCGCGCTGGTGGGGTACGAGGACGAGGATGATTGAGATGGCCCAGACCGTACGCTCCTCATCCTACGCACGCCCCATGAACTCCGTCGCCCCCGCGAAGGCGGGGGCCCCGCTTTTCTGGCGGTGTGAAAAGAAGGAAGCGGGGTCCCCGCCTTCGCGGGGACGACGAGGTTTGGGCGGAACCCCGGATTCAACAAACCATTCATGAGACGCTTCGCCGCCCTCCTCGACGCGCTGGTCTATACCCGCAGCCGCAACGCGAAGCTGAAGCTGCTGGCCGACTACTTGCGCGAAACGCCCGACCCCGATCGCGGCTGGGCCCTCGCCGCCCTGACCGACGGCCTCGACTTCCCGGCGGTGAAAAGTTCCACGATCCGCAACCTGATGACCGAGCGCGTCGATCCCGTGCTCTGGTCGCTCAGTCGCGATTACGTGGGCGATACCGCGGAAACCGCCAGCCTGCTCTGGCCCGGCCCGGACACTGCCGAGGATCCACCCACCGTTTCCGAAGCCGTCGACGCGCTCTCCCATATGACTCGCGCCAATGTCATGGTCGAACTGCCGCGCCTGCTTGACCGGCTCGATGCCGAGGAACGCTATGCCCTGCTGAAACTGGCGACCGGCGCCATGCGCATCGGCATTTCCGCAAGGCTGGCCAAGACCGCCTTCGGGCATGCTTTCGATGTGGCGGTGGAGGATGTGGAGGAGCACTGGCACGGCCAAGCCCCGCCCTATCTCGCGCTGTTCGACTGGGCTGCGCACGGAGCAGAGGCCCCCTCTTCCGAGCACTTGCCGTTGTTCCGCCCCTTCATGCTCGCGCATCCGCTGGAGGGGACCGAACTCGACCTCACCCAGTTCGCCGCCGAATGGAAGTGGGACGGCATCCGCGTGCAAGTGGTACGCGTGCAGGGAGAAACCCGCGTCTATTCGCGATCAGGCGACGACATCTCCGGCAGCTTTCCCGAGATTGCCGAGGCGCTCCATGTCGATGCCGTGCTCGATGGTGAACTGCTGGTGCGCGGTGCCCATCAGGGGCGTGAGGAAGGCGGTGCCGCCAGCTTCAATGCGCTGCAACAGCGGCTGGGCCGCAAGACCGTCTCCAAAAAGATGCTGGCCGAATATCCGGCCTTCGTGCGGCTCTACGACGTACTGATTCTGGAAGGCGCGGACTTGCGCCCCCTGCCCTGGAGCGAACGCCGCGCCCGGTTGGAAGCGCTGATCGCCCGGCTCGATCCGCATCGCTTCGACCTCAGCGCCGTGATCCCCGCTGCCGATTTCGCCGAACTCGCCGCTATCCGCGAAAGGGCGCGCGAGGATGCAATCGAAGGCGTGATGCTCAAACGGCGCGACAGCCCCTATGTGGCCGGGCGCAAGACCGGGTTGTGGTATAAGTGGAAGCGCGATCCGCTGCTGATCGACTGCGTGCTGATGTATGCCCAACGCGGCAGCGGCAAGCGATCCTCGTTCTATTCGGACTTCACGTTCGGCTGCTGGGACGGCGATCCGGATGCGGGTGCAGAACTGCTGCCCGTGGGCAAGGCCTACTTCGGATTCACCGATGAGGAACTGAAGTGGCTGGACCGCCATGTCCGCAACCACACAGTGAATCGCTTCGGCCCGGTGCGCGAAACCGACAAGTCGCTGGTACTGGAAGTGGCTTTCGATTCGGTCCACCTCAGCAAACGACACAAGTCCGGCCTTGCCATGCGCTTTCCCCGCATCCACCGCATTCGTGCCGACAAGCCTGCGCACGAGGCCGATCGCATCGAAACCTTGCGCGCCATGGTTCTGGATTGACGCGCATCAAGTTCCACGTGGAACCGATCGGCTATCGCATCAGCATGTCCTTTTGCGCGCCGGAGAGAATCGCCCCGTGACGACCGAAACCACCCAGACTCCGCACGACCTGATCGGCGGCGCGCTCGTGTTCGAAGCGATCGCCAACCGTTTCTACGACCTGATGGAGCAGGACGCGGCCTATGCCGAACTGCGCGCCATGCATGCCAAGGACCTTGCACCTATGCGCGCAGGACTCTCGCGCTTCCTGACCGGCTGGGCCGGCGGCCCGCGCGACTGGTTTGAAGCCAATCCCGGCAAATGCATGATGAGCCTGCACAAGGATTTTCCCATCGACAGCCAGACCGCCGGGCAATGGGCCGATGCCATGACTCGCGCGATTGCCGATGTCGCCCCGGAACCGGCCCATATCGCGCGGGCCATGACCGACGTGCTTTCCCGCATGGCGCGCGGAATGGGTCGCTAGGGCCGATTCCAGCCGCTATCGTTCGCGGGTGAATCGGCTCGATCCTCCCCGCCGCCTGCTTGCCACTGCTCTTGCCGGGCTGGCCGGCTACGTCGATGCCGTGGGGTTCCTCTCCGCCGATCGCTATTTCGTCTCGTTCATGTCGGGCAATACCACGCGGCTGGGGACCGAGCTTATCGCCGACACGCCACGGGCAGCGATTCCCGCATCGTTGATTCTCGGCTTCGTGCTGGGCGTCGCGCTGGGTCACATCGTTGCCGAGCATGCGGGACGGTGGCGAAAGCCCGCCGTGCTGGGGCTGGTCACTCTTCTGCTCGCGATCGGAACGCTTGTGGCGGTGACCGGGCATGAACCCGCGATGATGGCGGCGCTGGTACTGGCCATGGGCGCACTCAATACCGCGCTTCGGCAAGGCGAAACACCAGTCGCCCTCACTTACCTGACCGGAGCGTTGGTGCGGATCGGACAGGGCCTTGGCGGGATAATCACCGGCCGGCGTGAGGAGGGCCTGGGCGCGTTCATTGGGCTTTGGCTGGCCCTCACCTGCGGGGCCGCGCTGGGCGCCACACTGTTCCTGGCATTTGGGCCTGCGAGTCTACTGCTGGCCGTGGCCTGCGGCATAGCGACTACCTTTGCCGGCTACCGCATTGCGCGGGCTACAGCGTGATCGTGAACTGCTTTTCGCGTGAAGTTGCGCCGCGCAACAACACGATTCGCGACGGAGCCAGCTGCAGCGCCGCCGCGAGCAAGCTCCGCACTGCCTCGTTCGCCTTGCCGTCTTCGGGCTTGGCACGTACTTTCACCAGAAGCCGACCTTCGACGATTTCCGCACCCTCCACTTTAGCGCCGGGCGTAACGCGTACCGCCAGCCGCTGATCGGCGTCGATCAGCGTTCTCACTTCATCGGCGGAGGGTAACGCGGCTTTCGGCTTGGCCATCCGTCTTACAAGCCCAGTGCCTCGGCATGTTCGCGGCCGCGTTCGACATAGGCCTGCACGCCGGCCTGGTTAGCGGCCATCGTCGCGTCGTCCAGATCGCGCAGATACTTTGCCGGGCGGCCCATCCAGAGCTGGCGCGCGCCGATGCGCTTGCCGGTCAGTTGCGCACCGGCAGCCAGCATGCCATCCGATTCAATGTAGCTGCCATCCATGACGATCGCGCCAAGGCCGACGAAGGCGCGATCCTCCAGCGTGCAGCCGTGCACCATCGCCAAATGCCCGATCAGCACATCCTCACCGATCAGCGTCGGATAGCCTTCGGGGCGCGAGGGCTTGGGGCTGTCGCAGTGAATTACGGAGCCGTCCTGCACATTGGTCCGCGCGCCGATCACCACGCGATTCACATCGGCGCGGATCACGCAGTTGTACCAGATGCTGACGTCCGGCCCGATCTCCACATCGCCGATGATCCGGCAGCCCGGCGCGATGAAGGCGCTGGAATGAATCCGCGGCGCCTTGCCCTTGAAGGCGGCCACGGTGATGTCGGTGCGATTCATTATATCTCTCCCTGCCGACGCAATCAGCGCGGCTGCGCGGCCCATTCGTCGCGGATGATCGAATAGACGATCGTATGCCGCAGCGGCGGCTCAAAGCGCGGATCGTCGTAATCGAGATCCTCCCGCCGCCGCATGCCCAGCCGGCGCATCAGGCCCCAGCTCGGCTCGTTCTCGATCACCGTGATCGCATAGATCTCTTCCGCGCCGAACCGGCTGAACCCGGCATCGAGCGAGGCGATCGCCGCTTCCTTGGCATAGCCCTTGCCGTGGGCATCGGTGCGCATGCGCCAGCCGATCTCGAACTCGCCAGGGAACGAAGCCCCCGGCGCATCGATCTTCTTGAGCCCGCAGAAGCCCAGCATCTCGCCCGAGAGATGGCCGCCATCGGCCTTGCGCTCGACGATCCAGAACGTGTGGCCATAGCTTTCGTGAAAGCCGATCAT
This sequence comes from Novosphingobium oxfordense, assembly GCF_044029435.1. Taxonomy (NCBI): domain Bacteria; kingdom Pseudomonadati; phylum Pseudomonadota; class Alphaproteobacteria; order Sphingomonadales; family Sphingomonadaceae; genus Novosphingobium; species Novosphingobium oxfordense. The sequence goes on from NZ_CP147005.1 coordinate 3,272,421, forward strand.
CCGGCCTTCGGACTGGGCCAGCCGCTCCGCGTCCATCACCCCACCCAGCCAGCGCATGACATCCGGATTGTTGGTCACCGCCGCGAAGCGCGCGATGTCCCCCGGCTGCCAATTGCGCAGCACCAGCCGATCGGTCTCGACGCGAAAGTCCGTCATGACGTCACTTCTGCAAGAGGCGCGCGGCGTGGACGGCGTGGTAGGTCAGCACGCCCGAACAGCCCGCGCGCTTGAAGGCCAAGAGCGTTTCCAGCACCATCGCATCGCGATCCGCCGCGCCGGCTGCCACCGCCGCCTCGATCATCGCGTATTCGCCGGACACCTGATAGGCGAAGACCGGAACCTCGAAGGTTTCCTTCACCCGGCGCGCGATATCCAGATAGGGCAGGCCCGGCTTGACCATCACGCTGTCCGCGCCTTCGGCCAGATCCATCTCCACCTCGCGCAGCGCCTCCTCGGCATTGGCGGGGTCCATCTGGTAGGTCTTCTTATCGCCCTTCAGCAGCCCGCGCGTGTTCACCGCATCGCGGAACGGGCCGTAGAAGGCAGAGGCGTACTTGGCGGCGTAGCTCATGATCTGGACGTTGACGAAGCCCTCATCCTCCAGCGCATCGCGGATCGCGCCGATGCGGCCGTCCATCATGTCAGACGGGGCGATGATGTCAGCGCCGGCGCGGGCCTGATTCAACGCCTGGCCGACAAGCACTTCCACCGTCTCGTCATTCAGCACATAGCCGTTTTCATCGACCAGCCCGTCCTGCCCGTGGCTGGTATAGGGATCGAGCGCCACGTCGGTCAGCAGTCCGATGCGGTCGCCCAGTTCGGCGCGGATGGCGCGCAGGGCACGGCACATGAGGTTGTCTGGATTGAGCGCTTCGGCCCCATTGTCACTGCGGCGTTCGGGCTGGGTATCGGGGAACAGCGCCAGGCAGGGAATGCCCAGATCGGCCGCTTCGCGCGCACGTTCGACCAGCAAGTCCACCGACCAGCGCGACACGCCGGGCAGCGAGGCAATCGGCTGTTCCACGCCCTCTCCCTCGGTCACGAAGACCGGCCAGATCAGGTCGGCTGGGGTCAGCACCGTTTCGCGGTGCATGGCGCGGCTCCAGGCCGTGGCGCGCGCGCGGCGCAGGCGGGTGTGGGGATATGCTCCGGTCATGGCCGGTGTGATTGCCGGAAAATGCCAGGCGGTTCAATGTGACGGACTGTCCAAGGCCGCAAGACCGCTTGTGCGGCATGCATGCCAAGAGTCAGAGCGTCTTGGGCTCCAGCCGGTCGATCTCGCGCAGGGTGCTGGGCGATGCATTCATCGCCGGCGCCATCGATCCCAATGCCTCGCCCGGCTGCACGTTCAGCAGCGCCTTCATTCGCGCGTCGAAAGCGTTCTTTTCCTTGCCGTCGATCCGGGGCCCCGAAACAAAGCGCAGCCCGGTCGGGTTGATCGTCTGTCCACCGCGATAGGCTTCGAAATGGAGATGCGGCCCGGTCGAGAGGCCGGACGATCCGACATAGCCGATCACCTGCCCGGCACGCACGCGGCTGCCGGCGGAAACCGCGATGCGACTCATATGGCCATAGCCGGTGCCGAGGCCGCCGCCATGTTCGATCCGCACATAGTTGCCGTGGCCACCATGACGGCCGGAGAAGCTGACCACGCCATCGGCCACCGCATAGATCGGCGAGCCATAGGCCGCGCCGAAGTCGATGCCGGCATGCATGCGCACGTATCCCAGGATCGGATGGCGGCGCATGCCATAGGGGGAGGTCATGTGCCCCGCTACTGGCATTCCGGGAGTCGTGGTGGAGGATTCGGTCAGCCCTGCGCCAGCGACCATCTCGCCGTCCTGCCCCCAGCGCAGCAGCTGCACACGCGGTTTGCCGTCATGCTCCAGCCCCGCGTAGAGCAAGTTGCCGACCTGCCGTTCGCCCTTGGCGGATCGCTTGTAGGCCACGACGATATCGAACGCGTCATTGGCGCGGATATCGCTTTCAAGGCTGACGTATTTGTCGATGGCCTGAAGGTAGGCCTGAATGGCGGCAATCGGCGCACCGGCATTGCGGGCAGAACGATAGAGGCTGGAACCCACCGTGCCGCGAATACGCAGCGGCGTCTCATCGACATGAATCGGATGGCGCACCAGCGAAAGGCCAGCCGCTCCCCGCTGGACCGATAGGTCCATGTCGAAGCGCGCGCGGAAGTTCATCGCGGTCAACGCACGCGCCGCACCGGGAACCGGACGGCCGCCCAGAGTCACGTCGAACTGGGTGCCCGGCTCGATCTGGTCGAGCGGAACAGCCTGACCGACCAATGTGCCAATGCGGACGGCATCGTCACCACCAACGCCAATCCGCTCAAGCATCCGCGCGAAGCTGTCGCCCTGCCCCAGGGTGGCGACCAGATCGACACTGGGTCGCTCCGGCACGCTGCCCAGCGGGCGCACCAGCGGGCTGGCCCCCATGTGACGCCCGGCATCGGCGCCCAGCGCCAGCGGAGCGATCGTCTGGCTGCGGAATTCGTCGCGCTCGCGCGCGGCCAGCGGCGCGGTGGTGGCAGCCTCCACTGTCGAGAAATCGGGCCAGAACGCGCATGCCGCCACGGACAGGCCCAACATCGTCGCCATACCGCGCAGCCAGCGGCGGCTACCGATATCGCAGGCGAGATCGGGCGCGATCTCCACGCGATGGCACCAATGCTCGATATCGCGTTTCCAGCCTTCGATCCGATCTGTCAGGCGTGGCTTTGATTGCGCCGGCAATTCACGTGCGGGCGATTCAGGCGCGGCCGGCTCGGGAACGACTTGCGCGTGCGAAAGCGCGGCAACGTGTCCGCCCCCCTCGCCCGCTGCGATTTCCCCGCCATGTTCAAGTGCCTTGAACAGATGCCCGTCCCTTTTACGCGGCGCACGGCCATGCGCCTTGCCCCACTCCGTCAGCGATCGGAGAAGCTCCGATGGCGGCAGAATCAGGGGCATTCCAGCGGCCCCCACACGGGCCCTCGGGCACATGTCCTGCCCGCTTAAGGTTAATTGCTACCTAACGCTGTGGATTTCTGACCCGTTTTTCGGCGAGCCGAGTCTTGCGGGCGCCCGGGTGGGATGCCAAATCTAGGGGGTAATGTTTCACAAGCCGCATGCCTCGTCGCGAAACGACGCTCCCAGTGGGGTAAAGGCGGTGCTCGGCCCAACGAACACCGGCAAGACCCACCTCGCCATCGAGCGGCTTTGTGCCCATTCCAGTGGCGCCATCGGCTTCCCGCTCCGCCTGCTGGCGCGAGAGGTCTATGACCGCGTCTGCAAGATCAAGGGCGAGAACAGCGTCGCGCTGATCACCGGCGAGGAACGGATCGAGCCGAAGAACGCCCGCTACCTGCTCTGCACGGCAGAGGCGATGCCGGTCACCGACCGCAGCCTGGCCTTCGTAGCCATCGACGAGGCGCAGCTGGCCGCCGATCGGGAACGCGGCCACGTCTTCACCGACCGCCTGCTCCACGCCCGCGGCCGGGAAGAGACGATGATCCTCGGCTCCTCAACGATCGAGCCGCTGGTCAAGGCGCTGGTGCCGGGAGTCGAGGTGATCTCGCGCCCGCGCTTTTCCACGCTCTCGCACGTCGGCGCCAAGAAGCTCAGCCGGATTCCGCCGCGCAGCGCGATCGTCGCCTTCTCCACCGAGCAAGTCTACGCGATCGCTGAAATGCTGCGCCGTTTCCGAGGCGGCGCCGCCGTGGTCATGGGCGCGCTCAGCCCGCAGACGCGCAATGCCCAAGTGGAACTCTACCAATCGGGAGAGGTCGACTACCTCGTCGCCACCGACGCCATCGGCATGGGCCTCAACCTCGACGTGCAGCATGTCGCCTTCGCCGGGCTCTCCAAGTACGACGGCCGCCGCCACCGCCGGCTTACCACGGCAGAAATGGCGCAGATCGCCGGACGCGCCGGCCGCCACCAGACCGACGGCACATTCGGCACGCTCACCGGATCGGGCGGACACGATTCCGAATTCGAACCGGAAGAAGTCTACGCGATCGAGGAGCATCGCTTCCCGCCGTTGACCAAGCTGTTCTGGCGCGAGCCCGAACCGCGCTTCGACGATCTGGCCACGCTGATCGCCGATCTGGAAGCCCCGCCCGAACGCCCCGAACTGGCCCCTGCGCCCGAAGCCATCGACCTGGCTGTGCTGAAGCGCCTTGCCGACGATCCCGATGTCGGCGGCACCGTGCGCGGCCATGCGCAAGTGGCGCGGTTCTGGGACGTCTGCCGCCTGCCCGATTTCCGCCAGCAGGGTTCGGAAACGCACGCCCGCTTCGTCGCCCGGCTGTGGCAGGACTTGCGGCAGGGCGAACTCGGCGCCGACTACATGGCGCAGCAGATCGCCCAGCTGGACCGCACCGGCGGCGATATCGACACCCTGCAAGGGCGGATTGCCGCAATCCGTTCATGGGCCTATATCGCCCAGCGCCCCGACTGGGTGCTCGCCCGCGATGAGATGGCGGCGCGCGCCCGGGCGGTAGAGGCGCGGCTTTCCGATGCGCTTCATGGCAAGCTTACCGAACGTTTCATCAACCGCAGGACTGCCGTGCTCATGAAGAAACTCGGTCCCGATGCCGGACTGCTCTCGGTCCGTCTGGCAGACGAGGAAGTGCTGGTGGAAGGCGAGCATATTGGCTCGCTGCGCGGTTTTGCGTTCCAGGTCGATCCCGGCACGCGGCTCACCGATCGCAAGCTGCTGCTGGCGGCCGCCGAACGGCATTTGCCTGCGTTGCTGCAAAAGCGCGCCGATGAACTGGCTGCAGCGATTCACGAAGGCACCGCAACACTCTCGCTGGAAGCGGGCGAACTGCGGTGGGAAGGCGAAAAGATCGCCTCGCTTTCCGCCGGTCGCTCGCTGCTTGCACCCGTATTGGTGCCCGATCGCGTGCTCGATGCCATTCCCGCCCCTTCGCGCAAGGCGCTGGTCGCCGCGCTCGAAGCCTGGCTGATCGCGGCGCTCGAACCGCTCGCCCCGCTCGGCAAGTTGGACGAAGCCAGCCGCGCCGAAGATGCCGGGCCGGACTTGCGCGCGCTGCTGATCACGCTGGTCGACTGCGGCGGCATGATCGCACGCGAAGATACGGCCGTGGACCGGCTGGACAAGAATCGCCGCACCATGCTCGCCCGCCTCGGCGTGCGCGTGGGCGCGCTCGATCTCTTCGTGCCCGCAATGCTGCGCCCCGGCCCCATCACGCTATACCGCCAACTGGCGAAAATGGCTGGCAAGCAGACGCAGGGCGGCGATCCCGATCCGGCGATGCCCCCCGCCATGGATGCCGGCAAGCGCCAGCGCGCGCCCGGTTATCGAAACCTGGGCAAGCAGCTGATCCGGCTCGACATGGCGGAAAAGCTGTTGCGCGAAGCGCATGAGGCACGCGGCACCGGCCCTGCCTCGCGCGATTTCGCGCTCAATCCGGCACGCGCGGTGTCGATGGGCCTGACCACATCCAGCTATGCCCGATTGCTGCGCCTTGCCGGTTTCCAGCCGGTAATGCCGCGCCCGCTGGCCGAAGCGGCGCATGGCCCGCCAGCCCCCGTCCGCTGGCGCTGGCGTCCACCGCGCCGCCAGGCGGAAGAGACGCGTCCACAGCCCGTTCGCACCGACGGCGCCTTCGCCGCACTGGGCGAGCTGATCGGCGCGGACAGGGGGCGCTGATGCCGATTTCGGGATGCGCGGAATGAGAGTGGACAAGCTGCTCTGGTTCCTGCGCCTCTCGAAGACGCGGCCGATTGCGCAGGTGTTGGCGGAATCGGGCCATATGCGCCTCAATGGCCGCCGCGTGGAACGCGCGCATCAGAAAGTGTCGCCCGGAGACATCCTGACCCTGCCCACAGCAGAGGGTGCAAGGGTGATAGAAATCCTTTCCCTTCCGACCCGCAGGGGACCGGCCCCGGAGGCCCAGGCATGCTATAGAGTGCTTGACGCCGCCCCCGCTGATCCCATAGCAGCGGCCAACCGCAATGACGCCGTCTAAGAGGAATACGCAGCCATGACCTATGTCGTCACCGACAATTGCATCCGGTGCAAGTACATGGATTGCGTCGAAGTCTGCCCCGTGGACTGCTTCTACGAGGGCGAGAACATGCTGGTGATCAATCCCAGCGAGTGCATCGACTGCGGCGTTTGCGAGCCTGAGTGCCCGGCCGAAGCGATTCTGCCCGATACCGAAAGCGGTCTTGAGCAGTGGCTGGAACTCAACGCCAAGTACTCTGCCGAATGGCCGAACCTCACCACCAAGAAGGACGCGCCCGCCGACGCCGACGAGATGCGCGGCGAAGAGGGTAAGTTCGAAAAATATTTTTCGCCCGAACCCGGCGAAGGCGACTGACACTTTCCGAAGGGGCTGGGAGGGAAAGCGGTTTCCCCCTAGGCTGAGGGACTTGCAGTGCAAACGTGTGCCGCGTCGCAATCCGCGCGCGCGGTACCTGTTAATTATACGCACGCCTCTGGTAATTTTATCACATCGGTGCTATATAATCCCGCGACTGCCCGGGCTCCCCGCCCGTTTTGGCAGGTATTTTCATTGCGAGGCAGGATTCGAAAGCAGACGGTTGGGAGAGTTATCTGACCGGGCGGCGGAGACGTGTATCGTTTCCATAGTCGCACCTCCCGGGTTTCTCCCACTCCGTAGGTAAGGCAACGAACCTGCAGGTGAAAGGACGATAAATGGCAACCAAGGCCGATGCCTTCGATGTTGGAGATTACGTCGTTTATCCCAAGCACGGCGTGGGCCGTGTGATCGAGCTCCAGAAGCAGGAAATTGCCGGGATGCAGCTCGAACTCTACGTGCTCCGGTTTGAGAAGGAACGCATGACTCTGCGCGTTCCGATGAACAAAGTGGAAGCGATCGGGATGCGCAAACTGTCCTCGGACAAGACTCTGCGCGAAGCACTCGACACTCTCAAGGGCAAGCCCAAGGTCAAGCGCACCATGTGGTCGCGCCGCGCCCAGGAATACGAAGCCAAGATCAATTCGGGCGACCTCGTGTCGATCGCCGAAGTGACGCGCGACCTGTTCCGGGCCGACGATCAGCCCGAACAGAGCTATTCCGAACGCCAGATCTTCGAGGCCGCTTCGTCGCGCCTCGCCCGCGAGCTGGCGGCGATGGAAAAGACCGACGAACAGGGCGCACTCAAGAAGATCCTCGCGATCCTCAACGAGTACGCGCCGAAGTACTACGAAAGCGCCGAAGCCGTCTGATCGGCAGCGCGTTCGTGAAAGATGAAGGGCCGCTCCCGCAAGGGTGCGGCCCTTTCCTTTCGGGGTTCCCACAGGCCGCTGCGGCGCGTTCATTGTCATGTCAGTTTCGGCGTGACAGTCTTGCCGCCGACATGATCCGCCACGCCCATCTCATCGCCCTGCCCCTTGGCCTTTTTGCATTGAGCGGCTGCATCAGCACCGTTGGCAAAGTCGTGACGGCACCCGTGCGCGTGGCCAGTTCGGCCGTGGACATGGCCACCACCAGCCAATCCGAAGCCGATGAGAAACGCGGCCGCCAGATGCGCGAGCGGGACGAGAAGATCGGCAAGCTCCAGCGCCAGTACCAGCGCCACCTGAAGGAATGCGATCGCGGCGATCGCGATTCCTGCACCAAGGCGCGGGACGACTATGCGGATATCCAGAGCCTGACGCCGGGAGGCGCACCGGCAGCCCGCTGAAGCGGGTCTGCGGCGCCAGCAGTGTCCGCCTTCTTGCCGACCCTGCGTGCCGCGCTGATCGCGGCGCAAGGCAAGTCTGCGTGGCACGGTCCGGCCATTTCCACCAAACCGGAGGTTGTTTCGCTATCGGGATGACCGGCCGTCGGTATTGCTCCGGGGGTACAGGCGTCACGCGCCGTTCGCTGGAGACAATTGCGAAATGACCAACTTGGCCTTGGACTCCTTCAAAAGCCAACCAGGTGTCTGGGAACGGCTTCGCACGACATGGGAAGCGCGCGCATCGATGGCGGCGCAATACCTCTCCGGCGAAGAATCCGTGGCCGACATCGGCTGCGGCCTGATGTCCTTGCGCAAATACCTCTCAGCAGGAGTTCGCTATGTCCCGCTCGACGTCGTCGATCGGGGCGGCAACATCGTTGTCGATCTCAACCACGCGCCGCTGCCCCCCGTCGATACGACCGCGGCATCCATGCTGGGAGTGATCGAATACCTGGTCGATGTCGATGGCGTGCTCTCGCAGCTTCGTTCGTTCCGGACCGTGGCGATCTCGTACAACCATTGGTCGCTCAAGGACGTCACCTATCGGCTGCTCGGCAAGAAACGGCCGCAAGGCTGGAAACATCACATGAAACGGACCGATTTCGAGCGGGCGATCCGCCGGCATGGCTTCTTCATCGAAGCCCAGCGCCGCGTACGCTGGGGAGAAACCCTGTACAGGCTGCGCGGGCCAGCCTTCGCCACAAACTGAACGGGCTGCTCTGAAATGGCGGCAAATATCCGACAATCCCAACTGCGACGCGAGGACGCTTAAGCCGCTGCGCGCCGCAAACGGTCGTTGATCGCGGCACCGATGCCAACGTCCGGGACCGGCGCCACCGCGACACGGGGAAATTTTGCCGCCGCACTCTCATGGAGCAACGCGTAAAGCCGGGAGGCTGCTTCGGCCAGATCACCCGACGAAGACAACGACTCATGCCCTGCCACAGGCCCGAAACCGATGTGGAACTCGTCCGCATCCGCCTCCACCACGTCCAGACGCACCGGTTTTCCAGGGGCGTAATGGCTGGCAAGCTGGCCGGGCGCCTCGATCTCCTGTGACGTCACGGCGTCGGCTTCGGTGCCCAGCACCGCGCGAATCCGTGCCTCGGGAATCGGACCCGGCCGCAGGACCTGCCAGCGGCCGTCCTCGCGCAGTGCCACGATCGTCGATTCCAGCCCCGCCTCGCAGGCGCCGCCATCAACCACCGCGTCGATCCCATCGCCCAGCGATGCCACGACGTGATCCGCCGTCGTCGGGCTGACGCCGCCGCTGCGGTTGGCGGAAGGCGCCGCCAGCGGCAGCCCCGCGCGCTCGATCACTTCCCGCATGACCGGATGCGCCGGACAGCGCAGCGCCACGGTCGGCAGGCCGGCGGTGACGGCAGGCGCGATCTCTGCGCCATCGGCAAGCGGTAGCACCATCGTCAGCGCGCCGGGCCAGAAAGCCTCCGCCAGCGCCAACGCGCGATCGTCGAAGCGGGCGATACGGCGGCCCGATTCCAGACCGGCAACATGGACGATCAGCGGATTGAAGCTGGGCCGCCCCTTGGCGCGGTAGATCGCGGCGACGGATTCGTCGCGGTCCGCCCTTGCCGAAAGGCCGTAGACCGTCTCGGTCGGAATCGCGACGAGACCGTTTTCGCGCAACAGTTCCGCAGCACGGGCAAGGCCGGTGGAATCGGCGGCAAGGCGTTCGGGTCGACTGGTGCGCTCCATGCCCTGCCGCTATAGCGCACGGCGAGGAAAGCCAAGGAAAACCGCGAAAATGACTTTCAATCCCCCCAGCATCGACCAGGTCCTTGCCCTGCGCGTAAACGCCGGGCTGGACGCGCTTGCCCAGACCGAACGCTTCGCCGCCGCCAGCCCCGATGTGGTGGAAGCCGTGGTCGAAGGCGCCGGACAGTTCGCCGCTGGCGAATGGGCGCCGCTCAATCGCAAGGGGGATACCGAAGGCGCACGCCTGATCGACGGCAAAGTCGTGCTGCCCGATGGCTTTGCGCAAGCTTACGCGGACTTCGTGGAAGCCGGGTGGAATTCGATCTCCGCACCGGAAGACTTTGGCGGACAAGGCCTGCCGCAATCGCTCGCCGTCGCCGTGCTGGAATGCATGGGTACCGCGAACATGGCCTTCTCGCTGCTGCCGATGCTGACGGTCGGCGCGATCGAGGCACTGATTCATCACGGAAGCACGGCGCAGCAGGCAACCTACCTCGCCAAGATCGTCAGCGGCGAATGGTCGGGCACGATGAACCTGACCGAGCCGCAAGCCGGATCCGACCTCGGCGCGCTGCGCAGCACGGCCGTGCCGATCACCGAAGGCCCGCACGCCGGCAAATACCGCATTGCCGGGCAAAAGATCTTCATCACCTGGGGCGAGCACGATCTGGCCGAGAACATCGTTCACCTCGTCCTCGCCCGCGCGCCCGGCGCGCCGGCCGGATCGCGCGGAATTTCGCTGTTCCTGGTCCCGAAGTTCCACGTGGAACCAGACGGCTCGCTCGGCGCGCGCAACGATCTCAAGGTCGTCAGCCTCGAACACAAGCTGGGCATTCATGCCTCGCCCACTTGCGTGATGAGCTATGGCGACAACGGCGAATGCATCGGCGAACTGGTCGGCGCTGAGAACGAGGGGCTGCGCTGCATGTTCACGATGATGAACAATGCCCGCATCAACGTCGGCGCGCAGGGCGTGCAAATCGCCGAGCGGGCGATGCAGCAGGCCATGGCCTACGCCAACGACCGCGTGCAGTCCGCCCGTGCCGGTTCGCCCGACAAGAACCCCGTCGCCATCGTCGAGCATCCCGACGTGCGCCGCACCCTGCTGCGCATGCGCGCGCTGACCGAGGGGGGCCGCGCCCTGCTTTACTACGCCACCGGACAGCTCGACCGCGGCAACATGGGCGACGCCGAGGCACAGCTATGCGCCGAACTCTTGGTGCCGCTGGTGAAAGCCTGGTGCACAGACAAGGGCGTGGAAGTGGCCAGCCTGGGTATTCAGGTCCACGGCGGCATGGGCTTCATTGAGGAGACCGGCGCCGCGCAGCATTACCGCGATGCCCGCATCGCCCCGATCTACGAAGGCACCAACGGCATTCAGGCGGCAGACCTCGTGACTCGCAAGCTAGGTCTGGAGCAAGGCGGCGTGCTCTTCGCGCTGATGGACGAGATCGCTGGAAACGGATCACCGGCGCTGCGCGACCTCGCCCTCGGCTGCAAGGCCACGGCGGAACGCTTTCTGGCCGGATCGCTGGATGACCGTCTGGCCGCCAGCGTGCCCTTCCTGGATGCCTGCGCGGTGGCGGTTGCGGGCTGGCAGCTTGAACGGCAAGTGGCCGCCCGTCCCTCGCTCGACCTTCCTGAAGCCTTTGCCAAGCGCAAGGCCGTAGTCGCCCACTATTTCGCCGACCACATCGTGCCCGAAGCCATGGGCGCACTCGCACAGGCCGGCCATGGCGCCGCCCTGCTCTATGACCTCACCAGCGAGGAACTGACCGCGTGACCGAAAAGATCGAAGTCCTTACCCGTATCGCTTCCGCTCTCGAACGACTGGCCCCTCCCCCGGCCGCTCAGGTCGATTGGCTGGCCCACCCGGCCTATGTCTGGACCGGGACCGAGGCCCGCGCCGTGGGCACGCTGGAAGCGCCCAGGCTGGACATGCTGCGCGGCATCGATGCGCAGAAGGAACGCGTGGTCACCAACGTCGATCGCCTGGCTGCCGGCCATGCCGCGCATGACATGCTGCTCTGGGGATCGCGCGGCATGGGCAAGTCCGCCGTGATTCGCGCTTCGATCCGCGCCGCGCAGGAGAGCCATCCGGGCCGCATCGCGCTGGTGCAGGTGGCACAGGAGGCGCTGCACGGCGTTACCGCGCTGTTCACGCTGTTGGGCAAAGTGGATCGCCAGTTCCTGGTCTACATCGACGATCTGGGCTTCGAGGAAGGCGACGGAACCGGCCCGCGCCTGCTGCGCTCCTGGCTGGAAGGCGGCGTGGAGGCGCGCCCGGCCAATGTGCGTCTGGCAGTAACCTCCAACCGCCGCGCCATCGTCGGCCGTTCCATGAGCGAGCAGGACGATCCCATCAATCCGCGCGACGTGATCGACGACCGTCTGGCGCTGGCTGATCGCTTCGGCCTCTCGATCGGCTATCACAATTGCGATCAGCCTTCGTACCTGGCGATCATCCACGGCTATGCCGAGCAATATGGCCTGGAGTTCGAGGAGAGTGACGCGCTGGAATGGTCACGCCGCCGCGGCGCCCGATCGGGGCGCGTGGCCTGGCAATATGTCACCGAACTGGCGGGACGCGCCGGCAAGGTGCTCTGAAATAGAAACGGGGGGCTTTCGCCCCCCGTTTTCGTTTCCGTGTGATGCGACCTTCAGGGCAGCAGCCTATCCGGTCCCTTCTTGAAGCCGGCGACCGTATCCGCCGTGGGGGCGGTGGGATCCTTCAGCTCCGTCAGCGGCTTCATGTGCTCCGCCACCACCGGCTTGATCTCCGCCGCCGGCTTCGCGCCCGGCACATTGACGCGCCAGATCATGCCGCCCGTATCGTCGCTGACCAGCAGGCTGCCGGTCTTGTCGAAGGCCAGCCAGGTCGGCCGACCACGCGTGTGCGAGGCGTCCTGGAGGAAGCCCGAGAGCACTGGCACCGGCTTCACGTTCTTCGGATTGCCGTGCTCGTCGAAAGGCACGAAGACCACGTCATAACCAACTGCCGGGCGGCGATTCCACGATCCGTGACGCGCCACGAAGGCCCCGTTGGCGAACTTGTCGCCCATGGTGATGCCGCCATGCGCGAAAACCATGCCGAGCACCGAAGCATGCGCACCCATCGCGTACTCAGGCTTGCGGGTATATTCGAGCATGTAGGTTTCCATCGGCCACTGGACACGATCGTCGAAGGTCGTCTTCCAGTAGATCCACGGCCAGCCATACTGGGCGCCGACAGGGACGTTGGTCAGATAGTCCGGCACAAGGTCCGGACCCAGCATGTCACGCTCCTGCACGGTGGCCCAAAGCTCTCCGGTGGAGGGATTCCAGCCCATGCCGTTGGGATTGCGCATGCCGCCCGCGAACTGGCGGCGATGGCCGGTGGCAACGTCGATTTCCCAGATCGCGGCGCGACCGGCTTCGGCATCCATCCCATTGTCGGCAATGTTGGTGGAGGACCCCACCGCGACATAGAGGTGTTGGCCATCGTCGCTCAGCAGCAGGTTGCGCATCCAGTGGTTCCCGCCGGCGGGCAGGTCCATCATCTTGCGCAGCGGCTTGCCCACCAGTTTGGTCTCGCCGGGCTGGAATGCGAATTCCAGCACCGCGTCATGATTGGCGATGTAGAGCTTGCCGTCGCGATAGGCCATGCCGGAAGGCGAGTGCATATCCTCGGTCCGGAAGTCCGCGCGGACCTCCGCCTTGCCGTCGCCATCGGCATCGCGCAACAGCACGATCTTGTCCGGCGAAGGCACGTCCGCGCCCACGCGGCTGAACATCCAGCCCATCACCATGCCGGTGATGCCGCTGGGCTTGTTGCCGGCAGGCGCATTGGTTTCGGCCACCAGCACGTCGCCATTGGGCAGCGTCAGCATCGTGCGCGGGTGATCCAGCCCTTCGGCGAAGCGATTGACGGTAAAACCCTGGGCCGCAGTCGGCGCCTCGCCCTGCCCCCAGCCGACGGTCTTCACCAGCTTGACGCTGGGAATCGTCTGCGGATTGGGCTCGACGAGTTTGGGGTCCTTGCCCGTGGTAGCTTCCAGCGGCAGGTCGGACGTGTTGGAATACTGCGCCCAGGCAATCACCCCGACTATGGCGAGGATGATCAGCAGCAGGACGACGGCGACTTTGATGAGTATCGAGCGCATGGCGCAATGGATAAGCCCGAGCCGGCTAGGCGGCAACAGCGACTTGGAGTAACGGCATATCCATGTACGACTTCGCACCCCAGGGCGATACGCCCAAGCCCGAACTCTACGACCAGCTTGTCGAATCGGCGCAGGCGCTGATCGCCGGCGAGCCCGATGCGGTCGCCAACATGTCCAACCTTGCAGCGCTGCTCTGGCAGTTTCTGCCCGATCTCAACTGGTCCGGCTTCTATCGCACCGTCGACGGCGAATTGGTGCTTGGCCCGTTCATCGGCAAGCCCGCCTGCATCCGCATCCCCTTCGGTCGCGGCGTTTGCGGCACGGCGGCGGAAAGCGGCGAGACTCAGGTCGTGGCCGATGTTCACGCCTTTCCGGGACACATCGCCTGCGACGCGGCGAGCCGTTCCGAACTGGTGGTGCCGGTGCTGCGCGACGGCAAGGTAATCGCGGTGATCGACCTCGACAGCCCCCTGCCCGGCCGTTTCGATGATGAGGACGCCGCAGGGATTGAGCGCTTGGCAAAGGCCGTTGCCAGCGCGATCTGACGCTCATCTATCTGGACTGAATAGGAATTGCGGGGAGCCAATCATCCCCGCAAATTTCCCAAGACCGTCGCCTTTGCGTAGGCGGGTGCCCGCCGCCTTTTTCAAGCTCTCGTCAGGTCTACAGGGAAGCGTCATCCCCGCCTTCGCGGGGATGACGAGAACCGGGCGCAAACGAAGCTCTCGAAGAAGCGCTTAAATCGACCCGCCCGTAAGCCGCTGGCACACCAGATCGAGCTGATCGAGCGTGGCGTAACGGATCGTCACCGTACCCGACTTGGGATCGGCATCCGCGCTGATCTTCACCGGCATGCCGAGAAATTCCTCAAGGTGGTTCTGCACGGCGGCGATATCGGCGTCTTCCGTCGCGCTGCGCGCCGTACGCGCCCGGCGGGGCGCAACGTCGCCACGCAGCTTCTTGCGCACCAGCTTTTCAATTTCACGCACCGACATCTGCTTGCCGATGGCGGCCTCTGCGATCTCTTCCGCATCGTCGCAGCCGATCAGCGCGCGGGCGTGGCCCATCGACAGGCTGCCGTTCTCCACCTTGGCGATCACGCCATCGGGCAATGCCAGCAAGCGCTGGAAGTTCGCGATGTGACTGCGGCTCTTGTCGACCATGCGGGCGATCTCGGCCTGAGTCATTCCCTCGAATTCGGCAAGCCGGTTATAGGCGCGTGCCTCTTCGATGGGATTGAGATCCTCGCGCTGGAGGTTCTCGATCAGGGCCAGGGCCATGACCTCGCGCTCGGAGAGATCCCGGACCAGTGCCGGAATCTCGTGAAGCTGTGCCTTCTGCGCCGCCCGCCAGCGGCGTTCACCGGCAACGAGCTGGTAGCCCCCACCCATCGGACGAACGATGATCGGCTGGATGACGCCGCGATGCGCGATCGATGCCGCCAGTTCCTCCAGCGCTTCCTCATCGAAGATACGGCGCGGCTGATCCGGGTGCGGGGTGATGTCTGAAATGGCCAGGACGGCAAGGCCGCCCGCCCGGGGAGAGCTTACCGAGCTTTCGCTGCCCGCCGGCAGCGGTTCCTCGCGGCGCGTCTCGCCCAGCAGCGCGCCAAGACCTCGGCCGAGCCCCTTGGGCTTCTGCTTGGCGGGCACGGGCTTGTCAGGCTGGGGTACGCTGATGCGGACAATCGATTCGTCGCTCATGCCGCTTTCCTCTTCTCGGGCAGTCGGGTGATAAGTTCGCGGGCCAGCGCCATGTAGGCGCGGCTGCCGGCGCAAGTATGGTCGTAGATCAATGCAGGTACGCCGTGGCTCGGCGCTTCGGACAGACGCACGTTACGCGGAATGGTCGTTTCGAAAACGAGCGAGCCAAGGACCGAGCGCACGTCCTCCGAAACCTGGTCAGTCAGGCGATTGCGGCGGTCGAACATGGTGAGCGCGATGCCGATGATCCCCAGATCGGGATTGAAGCGCTGCTGCACCCGCTCCACCGTCTGCAAAAGCTGGCTAAGCCCTTCCAGCGCAAAGAATTCGCACTGAAGCGGCACCAGCAGAGTGTCGGCGGCCGTCAACGCGTTCAGCGTAAGCAGCCCCAGTGAGGGCGGGCAATCGATCAGGCAGACATCGTAACCGAGATCGCCGCGCAGTTCGGTGCGAAGGCGATTGGCGCGATCGTCCGCATTCACCAGTTCGATTTCGGCACCGGACAGATCGACTGTGGCGGGCAGCAGATCGAGACCGGGAATCTTGGTGCCCATGACGCAGTCGAGCACGCGGGCACGGTCCACCAATACATCGTAGGACGACGCGGTTCGTTCGGTGGCTGAAATACCGATGCCGGTCGAAGCATTGCCCTGCGGGTCAAGGTCGATCAGCAGCGTCTTCCAACCCGTAGCCGCGAGCGCCGTGGCAATGTTGATCGCCGTCGTGGTCTTTCCGACACCGCCCTTCTGGTTGGCAATCGCGATACGGATCACTTGGTCTTACCCTTCCCGCCGGCCAGCGTGCCGACAATGATGCCCGCCTGCGGATCCGTCAGGGACTGTTCCACGTGGAACACATGCCGCCATTTGCGAAGGTCTTCCAATTCTTGCTGTGCAGACCGCCCTTTGGGCAACAGCCAGACCGTGTCGCTTGTGGAAAAACGAGAGGATAATGTCAGGAGTTTTTCCAAAGGCGCAAAAGCACGCGCCGAAATCACGCGCGCCTCACGGGTTTCTACCAACTCCAGACGCTGGCCGATCACCCTCGCCTTATCCAACCCCATCGCGATGCGGGCGCGATCAAGCCATTCGATTCGCCGCGCGCGCGACTCGACCATCAGCACTTCGCACTCCGGCCGAAGCGCCGCGATCACCAGACCGGGGAAGCCAGCGCCGGTGCCAAGGTCCATCCAGGGCGACGATGTTCCACGTGGAACATGTGGCAGTAGCTGGGCGCTGTCGACGATGTGGCGCAGCCAGACCTGATCCAGGCTCGCGGCCGAGACCAAGTTCTGCCGGGTGTTCTCCTCTGCCAGCAGGCGAACGAGAAGCTCCAGCCTGCCCTCGGCGGCGGCATCGTATTCGGGGAGAGCACGCAGCCAGTCGCGTGCTTCGTCTTCGGTGGAAATCACGCTGCTTCCTTGCGGACATGGACGAGCAGCGCTGCAAGCGCCGCCGGAGTGATGCCGGGAATACGACCGGCAGCGGCCAGAGTCTCCGGCCGCGCCTTGGTCAGTCGCTCGACCATCTCACGCGAGAGGCCGGGCGTTTCGGCATATGGGAAATCTTCGGGCAGAGGCAGCGCCTCGCTCGCCCGCAACTCGCGCAGTTCACGCTCCTGCCGATCAAGGTAAGGGGCGTAAGCGGCATCCTCGGCGAGTTCCTCGGCCAGATCGGCATCCGCCAGATGCTCGCCGGCGATCCAGGGGGAGAGTCCGGCAAGGTCGACGCCGCCGAAGCGCAGCCATTCGCGGATCGGAAGACGACCTGCATCAGAGCGAACCGGCAAGCCGGCCTGCGCCATCTCGACTGAAGCAACCGGAACATCGAACGCAGCTTCCAGTTCGGCGCGCGCCTCCAGACGCCGGGCAAACCATTCACGCCGCACTGGCCCCACCGCGCCCGCTTCCATCGCAAGGGGCGTGAGACGCGTAGAGGCATTGTTGGCGCGCAGACGCAGACGGTATTCGGCACGTGCCGTCAGCATGCGATAGGGCTCGCTCACGCCATGCAGCGTCAGGTCGTCGATCATCACCGCCATGTAGCTGTTGGCTCGATCGAGCGCGGCCGGCTCCCGGCCCAGCACGGCAGCTGCCGCGTGCATACCCGCGACCAGCCCTTGCGCGGCCGCCTCCTCGTAACCGGTGGTGCCGTTGATCTGGCCCGCGCAGTAGAGTCCGGCGATGTCGCGCAGCTCCAGACTCGTGCGTAAAGCACGCGGATCGATGTGATCGTATTCGACCGCATAGCCGGGCACGGCCATCTCGACTCGCTCCAGCCCTTCCATCGTCCGCAGCATCGCCAGCTGGACGTCGGCCGGCAGCGAAGTGCTCACACCGTTCGGATAGACCAGCGGATTGTCGAGCCCTTCCGGCTCAAGGAAGATCTGGTGCCCATCACGATCGGCGAAGCGGTGAATCTTGTCTTCGATCGAAGGGCAGTAACGCGGCCCCTGCGCACCGATCGCACCGGTGAACAGCGGCGAGCGATGCAGGTTCTCACGGATCACGTCATGCGTGCGCGGGTTGGTCCGGGTGATCGCACAGAACACCTGCGGCACTTCGCGACGCTGCCCCATCGCCGACATCGTCCAGGGTTCGTTGTCGGTCGGCTGTTCACCAAGCCGGGCCCAATCGATCGTGCGGCCATCCAGACGCGGCGGGGTGCCGGTCTTGAGTCGCGCCATCGGCAGCTTCGCCTCGCGCAGCTGAGCTGCGAGCTTTTGCGCAGAGCTTTCGCCGATGCGCCCGCCGACCATCCGCTCCTCGCCCCGGAACAGAGTGCCGCCGAGGAAAGTGCCGGTGCAGAGCACAACCGCCTTTGCATTGAGGCGCGTGCCGTCGACCAAATCGAGTCCGGTCACCCTGCCCTGTTCGATGACCAATGCCGAAGCTTCGCCCGCCACCAGAGTCAGGTCGCCCTGATCCTTCAGCAGCCGATGGATCGCCGCCTTGAACAGCTTGCGATCTGCCTGGACACGCGGGCCCTGCACAGCGCTGCCTTTCGAGCGATTGAGCATGCGATAGTGAATCGCGGCCGCATCCGCCGCACGGGCGATCAAGCCGTCGAAGGCATCGACCTCGCGCACGAGGTGCCCTTTGCCCAATCCGCCGATGGCGGGATTGCAGCTCATGGCCCCCACGGCGTCGAGGTCAAAGCTGACGAGCGCGACGCGCGCGCCCATGCGGGCGGCAACGGAAGCCGCCTCGCAGCCGGCATGGCCGCCGCCGATCACGATCACGTCGAATGAATGCATCCGCCGCGCTTACTCGAAACTGTGAATCGCGTCAAAGGTGTGTTCCACGTGGAACACCCGCTTTACGCCTCAGTCATTTGCCGATGCAGAACCGTCCGAACAATGCGTCAAGCATATCCTCCGTCGTGGCCCGACCGATCAAGGCATCGAAAGCTACCCGCGCCAGTCGCAAAGCTTCGGCCACCAGCAGCGGATCGCGTTCGTGACCAGCAGCCATGAGCGCTCGCTCGGCTTCCGCGACAAGAGCATGTTGACGCGCATTGAGCGCCGCTTCGCCGGGACGAGGCATCGCATCGCGCGCGGTCTCGACAAGATCGAGGCGGAGCGCGTTCACACCCTCACCTGTGACGGCCGAAACCCGATGACGCGGCGCGGCCTTTTGTTCCACGTGGAACACGTCGGCCTGAGCGGCGATCTCCCAGGCGCCATCCGGCCCCTCCCCTTCCGGGCCAAGCCAGAGCACCAAGTCTGCCCGATCGAGTGCATCCCGCGCGCGGGCAATGCCGATCGCCTCGATCACATCGCCCGTCTCATCGCGCAGCCCTGCGGTGTCACCGAACAGGAACGGCACGCCGCCAATGGCAACCGCGCGCGTCAGCACATCGCGCGTCGTCCCGGCCAGCGGTGAGGTGATCGCCGCCTCATCCTCAACCAGCGCATTGAACAGTGTGCTCTTCCCCGCATTGGGCGGCCCGGCGAGAACCACGCGATAGCCCTCGCGCAGCGCTTCGGCGCGCGGACGCGAAAGCCATTCGCCAAGCTCATC
The DNA here is from genome assembly GCF_044029435.1 of Novosphingobium oxfordense. Classification (NCBI taxonomy): domain Bacteria; kingdom Pseudomonadati; phylum Pseudomonadota; class Alphaproteobacteria; order Sphingomonadales; family Sphingomonadaceae; genus Novosphingobium; species Novosphingobium oxfordense. The sequence goes on from NZ_CP147005.1 coordinate 3,291,724, forward strand.
GCGCAATGCGGACAGGCCCGCTTGAAAGTTCGCCGGCAAGTCCGCCACGTCATCCTCGTCGCCGAAGTCCAGCACCGCCTCGACCGAAGCCGAAGCTGTCAGCACGCGGTCACGCCACTGCTCCACCTGGCGGGAGAAAGCCCCGCCCGCCATCGCCAGCGCGGAGCGGCGCTGCAATTCGGTCTCGGCCGAAAGCAGATCGGCCAGCCCCTCGGCTTCGGCCAGATCGATCTGGCCATTGGCGAAAGCGCGACGGGTGAATTCCCCCGGAGTTGCGCGGCGCAACTTTGGCAAGGCGGCCAATTCGGCCTCGACCGCCGCCACAACAGCGCGTCCGCCATGAAGATGAAACTCGGCCAGGTCCTCGCCCGTCGCCGTGGCCGGGCCGGGGAACCACAAGACCAATGCCTGATCGAGCACTGCCCCTGCCCGGTCGCGCAGCACCCGATAACGCGCGCGACGCGATGCGGGCAGCGAGCCGGTGAGCGCGACAAGCGCGGCACCCGCCTGCGGCCCACTCACACGGATGATGGCAATGGCTGCCGGCGGCGCCCCGCTGGAGAGGGCGAAGATCGTATCGGAATGCGCAAGGTCAGACATGGCTCTTCGCCTAGCCTGACCGGATCAGCGCGTGAAGGCTCAGTTGTCCTTCTTGGGCTTGCCGCCCTGCGGATTCAGCACACCGCTCAGCGCCATGGCCGCGCCGCTTTCCATCAGTTGCTGGAACAGCTTCAGCCCGAACTCGCCCATCGGTGCGACCTGCTTGGTCAATTCCTGAAGCTGATCGACGCTGCCAACGCCCTGCATGGCCTTGCTGAGAGCATCCACGTAGACTTCATTGGCCTTGGTCACATCCGGCAGGCCAAGGAAGCGCCGGGCCTCTTCGGGCGAGCATTCTACCTCGACATTGACCTTCATGACGGCCTCCCGCTTGGAATTTCTGCATCATAGCTGACACAGGGCGTTGGCAAAGTCCATCACCCGTGCCTAACTCCGCCAAACGGCCTGCAGGAGAGACCCCATGACCAACACCGAAATCCCCACGCTCGATCACGATGGCACGATTCCGGCCTATGTAGCCCGTCCCGAAGGCACACCGCGCGGCGCGATCATCGTCCAGCAGGAGATTTTCGGCGTCGATGCAGGCATCCGCCAGAAGGCCGACAGCTGGGCCGCGCGCGGCTACCTCGCGGTCGCACCCGACACCTTCTGGCGCCAGAAGCCGGGCATCGAACTCAGCCCCTATGTCGAAGCGGAATTCAAGGAAGCTGTCGGTTACATGATGGCGCACGACTTCGATCTGGGCATGCGCGATCTGGAAGCGGTGATTCACTGGATCCGTCGCGAAGAAGGCGTGGCGAAGGTCGGCCTCGTCGGATTCTGCATGGGCGGCCGCATCGCCTACATGGTGGCGGCGCGCACCGATATCGATGCCTCGGTCGGATACTACGGCGTGATGATCGACCAGATGCTCAATGAGAAGCATGCAATCGCCCGCCCGCTGATGCTGCATATTCCCACTGCCGACCACTTCGTTGACGCTGCCGCGCAGAAGGCGATTCACGAAGGGCTGGACGATCATCCGCGCGTCACCCTCTGGGACTACGAAGGGCTGGACCACGGTTTCGCTGCCGAGATCGGTGAGCGTCGCGACGAAGCGGGTGCCGAACTCGCCGATAGCCGAACCGAAGCGTTCTTCGCGGAGCACATCGGCTAAGCCGCGATGACCATCGCCCCGCGCTACGCCGTGCCGCTGGCGGTCGTGATTCTGACGGCCGCCTGCTGGTTCATTCCATCGTGGCGCTGGGCCTTGTGGCTCATGGTGCCGGTGCTGCTGCTGACCCTGTGGGACTTCGTGCAGGGCCGCCACGCGCTGCGACGCAACTATCCGCTGATTGCCCGCGTCCGTTGGCTGTTCGAAGACTTGCGCCCCTATCTGCGCGCCTACATCGTTGAGGGTGATCGCGAGGGGCGCCCCTTCACGGTGGAGGAGCGCAGCCTCGTCTACGCCCGCGCCAAGGGTGAGATCGATTCCCATCCGATGGGCACCGAACTGGATGTCTATTCAGACGAATACGAGTGGCTGGGCCACTCGATCGCTCCGAACGAAAAGGCGCCCAAGGACTGGCGCGTGAAGATCGGCGGTGACGCCTGCAGCAAGCCTTACGAAAGCGCCTTGCTCAATATCTCCGCCATGAGCTTCGGCTCGCTGTCCGCCAACGCGATCGAGGCGTTGAACAAGGGCGCGGCGATGGGTGGATTCGCGCATGACACGGGCGAGGGTTCGATCAGCCCCTATCACCGCAAGCATGGCGGCGACCTGATCTGGGAACTGGGCAGCGGCTATTTCGGCTGCCGCTACAAGGACGGCAAGTTCGATCCGGATCTCTTTGCCGAACAGGCGCAGGCCGATCAGGTTCGCATGGTGGAGATCAAGCTGAGTCAGGGCGCCAAGCCCGGGCACGGCGGCGTCCTGCCCGGCCCCAAGGTGACTCAGGAAATCGCCGAGACGCGCAAAGTGGAAGTGGGCAAGGACTGCCTCTCCCCCGCCGCGCATTCGGCATTCTCCACGCCGATCGAGCTACTCCAGTGGTTGGCTCAGCTACGCGAGCTGTCCGGCGGAAAGCCGGCAGGCATGAAACTCTGCGTCGGTCAGCCGCACGAGGTGATGGCGCTGATCAAGGCCATGCTGGAAACCGGAATCACCCCGGACTTCATCGTCGTCGACGGCGCCGAAGGCGGCACCGGCGCGGCACCGCAGGAATTGACCGACAATGTCGGCATGCCGCTGCGTGAAGGCCTGACGCTGATGCGCAATGCGCTGGTGGGGGCCAATCTCAAGGACAAGGTGCGGCTTGGCGCATCGGGCAAGATTCACTCGGGCGCCGGCATGGCCCGCGCTTTCGCGCTGGGTGCCGACTGGTGCAATGCCGCTCGCGCCTTCATGTTTTCGCTCGGCTGCGTGCAATCGATGAAGTGCCACACTGGTGAATGCCCGACCGGCGTCGCTACGCAAGTCGCCTGGCGACAGCGCGGTCTCGTGGTCGAGGACAAGGCCGAACGCGTCGCCCGGTTCCAGAAGGAAACATTGAAGTCGCTGCGCGAGATCGTGGTCGCCATGGGATATGACGATCCCTGGGGCCTCAGCCAGCATGACATGTACCAGCGGATCGACAGCGCGAAGGCTGGCCCGCTGGACGAAGTCTACCGCTTCCTGAAGCCCGGCGAACTGCTCGCCGATCCCGCCTCCACCCCCTACGCCCGTGCCTGGAGTGTCGCCCGTGCCGACACGTTCCGGCGCGTATTCTGATCACCGAGAGGATTCCCCCATCATGACCACCGGATACCGGATGATCGCCCGCCGCCACGGCGGCCCCGAAGTGATCGAGCGGGAGGATTTCACCGTCCCCTCCCCCGGCCCGGGCGAATTGGTGATCGAGACTGAGGCCGTCGGCCTCAATTTCATCGATACCTACTACCGCAAGGGCCTCTACCCCGATCCGCTGCCGATCAGCCTCGGTTCGGAGAGTGTGGGACGGATCATTGCCATCGGCGACGGTGTTTCCGGTTTCACGGTGGGCGATCGCGTCGGCACCACCAGTGCCGGTGGCGCCTATGCCACGCACCGACTGCTCAAGGCGGACAAGGCCATGCGGATTCCGGAAGGCATCGCCCCGGAAATCGCCGCAGCCGTCATGCTGAAGGGACTCACGGCCTGCTATCTGGCGGAAGACACCTTCCCCGCCGAGCGCGGGCATGTGGCATTGGTCCATTCGGCCGCGGGCGGTGTAGGATCGCTGCTGGTGCCCTGGCTGCTGGACAAGGGGGTCACGGTGATCGCCCACACCGGATCGGCCGAGAAGGCCGCCCAGGTTCCCGGTGAGCATTCGCTCTATTGCGATTTCAGTGACTTGCCGGAGAAGATCCGGGAAATCACGGCAGGCGCGATGTGTCATGTCGTCTATGACGGCGTCGGTGCCGATTCATGGTCCGCATCGCTGGCCTCGCTACGCCGTCGCGGGCTGATGGTGACTTATGGCAATGCCTCCGGTCCTGTCCCGGCCCTGCCCCCGCTCGACCTGATGCGCGCCGGCTCGCTCTATCTCACGCGGCCGACTCTGGCGGATTATGTCGCCACGCCCGAGGAACTGGCGATCAGCGCGAAGAAGCTATTCGACCGGATCGCCAGTGGCGTGCTCAAGCCCCGGATCGGTCAGACATTTGCGCTTCAGGACGCCGCTGAAGCGCATCGGGCGCTGGAATCGAGGGCAACCACCGGTTCCACGGTTCTGGTACCCTGAGACGCGCCAGCGGCCGTTTATCTAGGCATTCCCGTCGCCTCCAACCCGTCATCCCGCGAAGGCGAGGATCCCGCTTGCTCTTGCTATCGGGGCGCGAAGGAAGCGGGGCCCCGCCTTCGCGGGGGCGACGATGAACGTAACGGCAAGCACAGGGTGCGTATCTAGTTCTTCGCAACAGAAAAGGGCCCGGAAGCCGAAGCCTCCGGGCCCTTTTCTATTTCACGCACCAGCCAATCACATCAGGGTGATGATGCCCAGCTGCGGGTCGGTCCACCCTTCGTAGATCATCTTCGTCGCCACGTAGAGGATCACGGCAAGCCCGATCCAGGCGATCCAGCGATAGCGTTCGATGTAGCGGGCAATGAAATTCGCCGCCACGCCCATCAGCGCCACTGCAAAGATCAGACCGACGATCAGAATGCCAGGATGGTCACGCGCCGCGCCGGCCACGCCCAGAACGTTGTCGATCGACATCGAGATGTCGGCCACCGCCACCGAAAGCGCCGCTCCTGCGAAGCTCTTGGCCGGACGGACGCCCGAATTGTCGTCTCCCTCGATTTCCGGAGAACCGACGTGGTCGCCGCCCCGAATCTCGCGGTACATCTTCCACGCAACCCACAGCAGCAGCAGGCCGCCCGCGAAGATCAGGCCGACAAGGCCCAGCAGCCACGTCACCACCAGTGCGAAGGCGATGCGCAGCACCAGTGCCGCGATCACGCCGATGGCGATGACCTTCTTGCGCTGGTCCGCCGGCAGCCCCGCTGCCAGTGCACCGACGACGATGGCGTTGTCGCCCGCCAGCACCACGTCGATCATCAGGACCTGGAGGAACGCCGACATGGCTGCCGGCGTCCCCAGGTTCGAGAAATCGTTGACAATGTGCTGCCAGATTTCCGCCGGGCCACCCATGGAAGAGGTGGCGACAAGCGTATCGAGAATGCTCAAGCCCCCGAGCCCCTCTTACTGGTTCATCGTGGCGAAGAAGTCCTCGTTGGTCTTAGAGTCCTTCATCTTGTCGAGCAGGAACTCCATCGCATCGACGGTACCCATCTGCATGAGGATGCGGCGCAGCACCCACATCTTGGTGAGCTGATCCTTCGGAACCAGCAGCTCTTCCTTGCGGGTGCCGGACTTGCCGACGTCCAGTGCCGGGAAGATGCGCTTGTCGGCCACCTTGCGATCCAGGACGATTTCCGAGTTACCGGTGCCCTTGAACTCTTCGAAGATGACTTCGTCCATGCGGCTGCCGGTATCGATCAGGGCCGTGGCGATGATGGAGAGCGAACCGCCCTCCTCGATGTTGCGCGCGGCGCCGAAGAAGCGCTTGGGGCGCTGCAGGGCGTTGGCGTCCACACCGCCGGTCAGCACCTTGCCCGAGCTGGGCACCACGGTGTTGTAGGCGCGGCCAAGGCGGGTGATCGAGTCCAGCAGGATCACGACGTCGCGCTTGTGCTCGACCAGGCGCTTGGCCTTCTCGATCACCATTTCGGCGACCTGGACGTGGCGCTGCGCGGGTTCGTCGAAGGTGGAGGAAATGACCTCGCCCTTCACCGAACGCTGCATGTCGGTGACTTCTTCCGGACGCTCGTCGACGAGCAGCACGAGAAGGAAGACTTCCGGATGGTTGTCGGTGATGGCCTTGGCCATGTTCTGGAGCAGCACGGTCTTACCGGTGCGCGGCGGCGCCACGATCAGGGCGCGCTGGCCCTTGCCCTGCGGCGAGATGAGGTCGATCACGCGGGCCGACTTGTCCTTGACCGTGGGGTCCAGGCTGTCGAGCTTCAGGCGCTGATCGGGATAGAGCGGCGTCAGGTTGTCGAAGTTGACGCGGTGGCGCACCACGTCCGGATCGTCGAAGTTGACGCTAATGAGCTTGGTGATGGCGAAGTAGCGCTCGCCGTCCTTGGGCGCGCGGATTTCGCCTTCCACGGTGTCACCCGTGCGCAGGCCCCATTTGCGGACCTGGTTGGGCGAAACGTAGATGTCGTCCGGGCCGGCAAGGTAGTTCGCCTCGGGGCTGCGCAGGAAGCCGAAGCCGTCCGGCAGAACCTCGATCGTGCCCTGACCGATGATTTCCTCACCGTCTTCGGCCACTTCCTTGAGGATGGCGAACATCAGGTCCTGGCGGCGCAGCGTGGAAGCGCCTTCTACGCCAAGTTCCTCTGCCATTTCGACCAGCTCGGCCGATGATTTCTTCTTGAGTTCTTTAAGATGCATTTTTTCTGAATTCCGGATGGAAAATGGGTGTCGGCCGGCGGGATCATTGGGCTTGGGGAAAGCGGATCCGGGCAGGAGAATGGGCTCACCGCCCTATGCCGGAACAAGGCTCAGATAGGGATTGCGCGGCCTTCGGTCAACGCACGTTCCACAAGCCGGACGCAGCCTGCGCCAAGCCGATACTTTTGCGATTACCGGAGTCGGGGAGACTCGATCAGAACGGCTTGACGACTGCCAGCACCACGATGACCGCGGCGGCAAGCCCGGGAATCTCGTTCAACAGGCGAAGCTGCTTCCCGGTCAGCGTGCGCTCACCCTTGGCCAGCTTCTTCGCATAGCCCACGAGCCAGCCGTGATAGCCGGAAAGACCCAGCACGAACAACAGCTTGGCATGAAGCCAGCCCTGGCTCCAGGCATCGATCGAGAAGGCGGTGGCGATGCCGAAGATCCACACCATGATCAGCGACGGCGTCAGGATGATCTTGCGCAGCTTGGCCTCGCGATCGATCCAGCGCGCCGCCTCTGCCGAGCCGGGTTCCGCTTCCTGATGATAGACGAAATAGCGCGGCAGCATGAACAGCCCGGCCATCCAGAAGATCACGAAAATGACATGTCCGGCCTTGAGCCAGAGATAGAGCATGGAAAGCGTTTCCTGCATCGGCGTACGACGTCTCGTTGGAGCGGAGAGATTCTCCTGCACGCTTGATCGGCCCGGTTCAAGGTGATTCCAATGGACATTTTGTCCTCCCCGGCGCGGGGAGGTGGCAGTCGCGAAGCGACAGACGGAGGGGATTGGCGTCCTCATGCCGCCTTTGCGTAAACCGCGAGTCCCCTCCACCACCCTTCAGGCGGTCGCCCTCCCCGTATCGGGGAGGCGGGGTTTACCGCGACCAGCCGCGCACGATGGCCAGAAGCGCCTCAACGTTCTCGATCGGCGTGAACTGGCCGATTCCGTGGCCCAGGTTGAATACATGCGGCCGGTCCGCGAAAGCGTCCAGCACGCGCAGGGTCTGGCTCTCGAGTTCCGCCTCGCCTGCCAGCAGGAGCAGCGGATCGAGATTCCCCTGCACCGGCATGCCCTGCGGCAATTCGCGCGCGGCCCAGATGGGGTCTATCGTTTCATCGATTCCGACCGCGTCCACCCCGGTCTCGCGGGCGTAAGCGGGAAGTTTTTCGCCCGATCCCTTGGGGAAGCCGATGATCGGAGTCTCCGGATGGCGCGCCTTCACCGCTTCGACGATGGCCGCATTGGGCGCGATCACCCATTGCTCGAACTGAGCGGGCGAAAGCGAGCCCGCCCATGAATCGAACAACTGCACGGCCTCAGCCCCGGCTTGAATCTGGCCACTGAGATATTCGACAGTCACCCCCACGATAGCCTGAATGATCTCCTGAAACGCCGCAGGGTCGCGATAGGCCATTGCCCGCGTCTCATGCTGGTCCCGACTACCTTCGCCCGCACACATGTACGTAGCGACCGTCCAGGGGCTTCCTGCGAAGCCCAGCATGGTCTTGTCCGCATCGAGGGCAAATCGAACCTTGCGCACCGTCTCGTAAATCGGAGTCAGCCGTTCGGGCACGGCGGAGAGTCCGCTCAAAGCACTGTCGACAAGGCGCGGAGTCAGCTTCGGGCCTTCGCCGGCCAGGAACTGCAGGTCCTGCCCCATCGCGTAGGGCACGATCAGAATGTCGGAGAACAGGATTGCGCCGTCGAATCCGAAACGACGGATCGGTTGAATCGTAATCTCGGCAGCGGCGTCGGTATCGTAGACGAGCGCGAGGAATCCGCCCTTTTCGGCGCGCAGGGCGCGATATTCGGGAAGGTAGCGTCCAGCCTGGCGCATCAGCCAGATTGGGCGCCTGCTCGTGTTCGTTTTGCGCAGGGTGTCGAGAAGAAGGCCAGGCATCGAGATTCAGGTCCAGTCCAAAAAAATAAGATTCTTAAAAGGTTGATAGAGTCTGTTGGCCCTGTGGATATCGGGGACGATTGAACCCTGCCCGATTTATCCCGGGCTGAACAGGTTCAAGAGTCAGCTGCGACTCTCGGATGAGTCTGAGTCAAAGACTCTTTATCCCTGTTACCCACAGGCTGTGGGGCGGATTTGAATCTTGTTTAAGAATCGCCCCATTGAATCGGTTCAACGGGGAGGAAAACGGCCTCTTGAGTTGTCACCGTATCCATCCCGTGGTTTATGCCGGGACATATCCACAGGCCCCCTGTGGAACCCTCTGAAAACCCCGGAAAAGGCCGAATATGGCGCGATTTCACCTGCATCTTCTCTCGGATTCCACTGGCGAAACGCTGGAGATGATCGCCAAGGCCGCCCTCGCCCAGTTCGATGATTCAGACGTGCTGCGGCACTTCTGGCCGATGGTGCGTTCGCAGCAGCATCTCGACCGGATCATGGGCGAGATCGCGGCCAATCCCGGCCTCGTGTTCTTCACTTTGGTGAATGAGGAAACGCGCGGGCGATTGGAAGAACGCTGCCAGCAACTGGGCTTGCCGGCGATTGCCGTGCTCGATGGGGTGACAGATGCGCTGGAAGCGCTGCTGGGCCAGGAAGCCAAGGGCCGTCCCGGCCGCCAGCATCGGCTGGACGATGCCTACTTCGCGCGCGTCGATGCGATTCAGTTCACCATCGCCCATGACGACGGCATCGCCTGGGAAGATTGGGAAGAGGCCGATATCGTGCTGGCGGGCGTGTCGCGCACCAGCAAGACGCCGACTTCGATCTATCTCGCCAATCGCGGTTACAAGGTGGCCAATATCCCGATCGTGGTGGAAAGTCCGCCGCCGTCGATCCTGTTCGGGTTGAAGCGGCCGATGGTCGTGGGCCTCACCACCGCGCCGGACCGATTGATTCAAATCCGCCGAAATCGTCTGCTTTCGCTCAGCCAGTCGCCCGATACGGACTATGTGAAGGCCGAAAGGGTGGAGAACGAGCTGAAATATGCGCGCCGCATGTTCGCGGACAATTCCTGGCCGGTGATCGACGTGACGCGCCGCTCGATCGAGGAAACCGCCGCCGCCATCATCAATCTCTATAACGAGCGCAAGGCCGCCGGTCCGCAGGACAAGGATGTCGGCGGACCCGTTTGAATCTCAACCTTTCTGAATCCCGGGAATTTACGATGATCGTCCTTGCGTCCCAAAGCGCATCGCGCCGCGCCATGCTGGAAGCGGCCGCGATTCCGTTCCGCACCCAGCCCGCCCATGTCGATGAACGCGCGATCGAAGCCGGGCTTGTCGGCGCCGCGCCTGCAGAAATTGCGCTGGAACTGGCCAAGGCCAAGGCTCTGGCGGTTTCGCGGGCGGTTTCGGAGGCCGTTTTGGCCGAAACGCCCGGCGAATTGGTGCTGGGCAGTGACTCGTTGGTCGAATGCGGCGGCCGCCGTTTCGACAAGCCGGGCAGCCGCGAAGCCGCGGCCGAGCATCTGCGCTTCTTCTCCGGCAAAGTGATGAATCTCCACAGCGCTGCGGCACTGGCGCGCGATGGCGAGATCGTCTGGGCCGAAGACGCCGTGGCGTCACTGCACGTGATCACCATGTCGGACGCCTTCATCGAACACTATCTCGATGCCGAATGGCCCGAAGTGGCCGGCTGCGTCGGCGTGTTCCGGATCGAGGCACGCGGCGTGCAGCTTTTCGAGGCGGTCGAGGGCGACTATTTCACCATCCTCGGCATGCCGCTGTTGAAAGTGCAGGCGGCGCTGCGCCGTCTGGGAGAGATCGAACAATGAGGCAGCCGTATGCTGAAGTGATCGGTGACCCCATCGCCCAGTCCAAGTCGCCAGTGATTCACGGGTTCTGGCTGGAGAAGCTGGGGATCGAGGGGCGGTACGACCGCCACCAGGTCAGCACCGAGGGGCTTGCCGATTATCTCGCCGCGCGGCGGGCCGATCCGGACTGGCGCGGCTGCAATGTGACGATGCCGCACAAGCTGGCGATCCTGCCGCTGCTCGACCGGCTGGACCCGCTGGCGGAAAAGATCGGCGCGGTGAATACGGTTGTGCGCGAGGCCGATGGCACGCTGACCGGCTATAACACCGATGCGCCGGGCTTCCTGGAACCGCTGGAATCGCGGCTGGCGGAGACTCACTTGTTCCGCATGGCTCGTGTGCTCGGTACCGGCGGCGCGGCGCGGGCGATCGTCGCGGCGCTGGCGGAGCGCGGCTTCGTGATCGTGCTGGCGGGTCGTGACCCCGACAAGGCGCAGACGATGCTGGACGAACTGACGGCTCAGGATGATCACCACGCGATTCATCTCGGCCATTTCGAAGCGCCGACCGATTTCGCTTTCGACGATCGCGAGCAGTGCTTCGACGTGATCGTCAACGCCAGCCCGCTGGGGATGACCGGACAGGACGCGCTGGCTTTCGATTTCAGCCATGCCCCGCCGAAAAGCGTGGTCTACGACATCGTCACCAGCCCGCGTGATACCGCCTTCCTGCAGGCCGCGCGCGCCGCGGGGTTCGAGACGGTGGACGGGCTGGCGATGCTGATCGGCCAGGCGGACCATGCTTTCCGCCGCTTCTTCGGCGCTGAACCGCCGCGCGACGCGGCGGATGACGCCGAACTGCGCGCGCGACTGGAAGCATGAATCGGCCCCGGATCGGCCCGAAGATTCTGGGCCTCACCGGCTCGATCGGCATGGGCAAGTCCACCGTGGCGGCGATGCTGCGCGATCTGGGCGTGCCGGTGTTCGATGCCGACGCTGCCGTCCACCAACTTCAGGGGCCGGGAGGCGCGCTGCTGGATTCGATCGAGGCGGCTTTTCCCGGCACTACCGGGGAGAGCGGCGTCGACCGCGCGAAACTGGGTGCCGCCGTCTTCGGGAATCGAGAGGCGCTGGGCCGACTCGAATCGATCGTCCACCCGGCCGTGGGGGCGATGCGGCGCGCATTTCTACGGGATAATGCGGATTCGCCGCTGGTCGTCTTCGATATTCCCCTGCTCTACGAAAAAGGGGGGCATGAGGGGCTCGACGGGGTGGCCGTGGTCTCCGCCCCGGCGGATGTGCAACGCCAGCGCGTATTGGCGCGGCCGGGCATGAGCGCGGAAAAATTCGAACAGATTCTGGCGCTTCAGGTGCCCGATGCCGAAAAGCGGCAGCGGGCGGACTTCGTCATCGATACCGGAACGTCGCTTGCAGAGACCCGGGACGAGGTGGAGCGCATCGTGGCTGCGTTGGGCCTCCAGGAATAATCCGCGCCGGGGCCTTGCGATCCCGCTTCGGCAGGCAGATATGAGTTTAGATGCGAGAGATCATATTCGATACCGAAACCACGGGATTCGACCCTAAGACCGGGGACCGACTGGTCGAAATCGGCTGCATCGAAATGGTCAACCGGGTGCTCACCGGCCGCAGCTACCACGCCTATTTCAACCCCGAACGCACGATGCCGGCAGAGGCGGAGGCCGTTCACGGCCTGTCCGACGCGTTCCTGGCCGACAAGCCGCTGTTCGCCGCAGGCGCGCAGGACTTCCTCGATTTCATCGAGGACAGCCCGATGGTCGCGCACAATGCCGGGTTCGACTTCAACTTCATCAATCACGAACTGGGCCTGCTGGGCCTGGCCGCGGTCGACAAGTCGCGCATGGTCGATACCGTGGCGCTGGCGAAAGTGCGCCATCCGGGCGCCAAGCTTTCGCTGGACGCGCTTTGCACGCGTTACGGAATTGATCGAAGTCATCGTACCAAGCACGGCGCGCTTCTAGACGCGGAACTGCTGGCGCAGGTCTACGTTGAACTGCGCGGTGGTCGCCAGATCGGTCTCGAACTGATGGCCGAAACAACCGAGATCGTGGTGGAAGCCAAAGTCCTTACCCGAAAGGACCGCCCCTTCCGCCAGCCGCGTCCCCACGCGGCTACCGCAGAGGAACTCGTCATCCATGCCGAGTTCCTCAAGTCGGTCGATACCCCGCTCTGGGGTGACTGATACAATAGCAGAGGAGTATTCGCTCATGGACATCCGCGTCTCAGGTCACCAGGTCGAAACCGGTGAGGCCCTGCAGGTTCACGCCAGCGAGCGACTGACGGTGATCATAGACAAGTACTTCAACCGTGCGTTGTCGTCACATGTCACGTTCGGACGCGCGCCGGCTGGGGCTTTCCGCTGCGATATCATCATGCATGTGATGCAGAACCTGGTGCTCAAGGCCACCGGGATGGCGCAGGACGCGCACCTTGCGCTCGACCAGGCGTCGGAGAAGATCGACAAGCAGTTGCGGCGCTACAAGCGGCGGCTGAAGGATCGGCACGAACAGACGGCCCATGCCGCCGCCGTCGAGGAAGCCGCCTACATCATCTTCGAAGAGCCGCAGGCCGAAGCCGAAGACGAACTGGATGCGGATGCACCCGTCGTCATCGCGGAGACCCGCGTGGACGTTCCCGAGGCCACCGTTTCGGATGCGGTGATGATGCTCGACTTGCGCAATACCACTGCGCTCCTGTTCAAAAACGCTGGCACTGGCCGGCATAATATGGTTTACCGCCGCGGCGACGGTTCGATTGGCTGGGTCGAACCGCACTGACGCCGACAGCAGCGTCAACCGGCGCCTGCACTTCTGATCGGAGGAGAGTAAGCAGCCCCCGGACCTACCGGGGGTTGCGAGCGTTTAGGCATTGGAAACCGATCTGAGACCAGAACCAGAAAACGAAATGAGCAGTCTTTTCAACCTTCTGCCCGATGCCGTCACGACGGCCAGCGGGGATACCAAGGCGTCCATCCTGGGACGTCTCGCCGGGATTTTTTCCGACGTCTACGGACTCGATGGCGAGACCGTGCTCAAGCGCGTGCTCGAAAGGGAAGCGCTGGGCAGCACTGGATTCGGGCGTCGCATCGCGATTCCCCATGCCCGTCTTCCCGGGCTGAATCGGCCTGTGGCAGTGTTCATTCGCCTCGATTCGCCGGTGGAATTCGATTCCGCCGATGGTCAGCCCGTGGATATCGTGTTCGGCCTCCTCTCGCCTGAGGGCGCGGGTGCGACCCATCTTCACGCGCTTGCCGCTATCTCGCGGATGATGCGCGACGAGCGCATGCACGAAGCGCTGATCGAGGCGCCCGGCGCCGAGGCGCTCTACAGCCTGCTTAGCAACGTCATCGACCGCGATGCAGCCTGACGCATCCATTGCGGGCGGCGCCGATACCAGCGGCGCCGCCCTGCACTGGCGTGCGCTTGAAGGTCTCTACGCCTCGGCACCGATCAACGGCCTGTTCGCCTCGCGCCTGGAAGTTCCCGGTGAGGGATTGGCGAGGATCACCTTCGACGTCGCGCCGGACTGCTTTCACGCCGCGGGCGCCGCGCATGGCACGATCTACTTCAAGATGTTGGACGATGCGGCCTTCTACGCGGCCAATACGCTCGTCACGGATCGGTTCCTGTTGACGACTTCGTTCAACCTCCTGCTCAGCAAGCCGATCAAGGGCGGCACGATCGTTGCCGAAGGGCGCTGGGTCAGTGGCCGCCGCCGTGTTCTGGTGGCGGAATCGCGCCTGATCGATGAGGATGGCGACGAAGTGGGGCGCGGTACCGGCACTTTCATGCGTTCGCGCATCGCCCTTTCCGGCCTGCCCGGATACGCCGGAGCGTTCTGACATGGACGGCCGCCTGCCCGCGCATCTTGAAGTTTCCGCCCTCATCCGCGCTGCCGAGTCAGAGGGCGGGTTTGGCATGGTTATACAAAAAGGTGAACGCGACGCCGGAACGATCCTTGTCGTTCTGCTCGAAAACGGGCGCGACGGGCGGGTTTACGAACGGATGCCGCAACTGGACGGCACCCGCGCCTGGACCTGCTCCAGGCGAGAGGAAATGGCCGATTCGCTGGCCTTTTCCGACTACATCCAGAAGCGCCGCGGCCAGGATCGCGATCTTTGGGTGGTTGAACTGGACGTCGCAAGACCCGAACGGCTCATCGGCCTTGGGGCATAAACGCGGTTGACTTGCACGTCCTGCAAGTTAATGGCCCCTTCACACACGCGCAGGCGGTCGGGCAGCAATAAGGCATGCTCGGCTAGCACGCAGACGGGGGATCGTCGGCAGATCGTGTGAACGTAAACGCCCTATAAGGCGATGCGTTCCCATCTGCGTCGGACTGGTTCACCGCCTTTGAACAAGAGTAAATGCGAAGCAAAGTGCAATTGGCAAGCATGGTCGCGCTTGCCGCTACGGTCATGACCGCTCTTCTTGGCGCACAGGGTTCGGGCGCCGCCGCTATTCAACCGGTTCCGGTTGCGGCAAAATCGAACACCGCGACGGCATTCGTTTCCACGCCGGTCGTCCAGTCCCTCCCCAACGATGGGGACGCAGCGACGGACAACCAGGCTGATGATGCCGCGCAGAACGATACGCAGGACGCCGATTCCCTTGCCGAGCTGGTTGCAATGCAGCCCAGCAGCGGTTCGGTCGACAGTGAGATGCGCTGCCTTGCCGGCGCGATCTATTTCGAAGCCCGTGGCGAAACGCAGGAAGGCCAGCTTGCTGTCGGCCGCGTGATCATCAATCGCTCCGAATCCGGCCGCTTCCCCGCCAGCTATTGCGGCGTGGTCTACCAGCCCGGCCAGTTCTCCTTCGTGCAGGGCAAGCATATGCCCAGCATCCGCGAAGCTTCGGCCGACTGGCGCGAAGCTCTCGCCATCGCCCGTATCGCGGTGGAGGAAAGCTGGAAGAGCCCGGCGGAAGACGCCCTCTACTTCCACGCCAAGCGCGTCTCGCCTAAGTGGCGCCTGACCCGCGTTGCGCAGGTGGACGATCACATCTTCTATCGTTGAGGATTTGATGGCGGGCTTCTGCCCGCTGCCGCTTCGCAAAAGAGAACGGGGTCTGGAGCGACATGCTCCAGACCCCGTTTCTTTGTCTCTACTTGATCCCGGCTGTGGTCAGTCGCGCAGCTGCACCCAGACCGGCGTGTGGTCGCTGGCCTTCTCGCGCCCGCGATAGGCCTTGTCGACGCCGCAAGTCTCCAGCCGGTCCGCCAGTTCGGGCGAGAGCAGCGCATGGTCGATCCGAAAGCCGTGATCGCGCTGCCAGGCTCCGGCCTGATAGTCCCAGAACGTCCAGACGCCGCCGCGCGGGTTGTGCGTGGCGATCGCGTCGGTCCAGCCGTCGCCCAGCAGGCGGAAATAGGCATCGCGCGATTCCGGCTGCATCAGCGCGTCCGCCGCCATGGCGGGCGGCGACCAGACGTCCTGATCGGTGGGAATCACGTTGAAGTCGCCCGTGACGATCGCCGGAACTTCCTCTGCCCGGATCGCGGCCATGCGCTGGCGCAGGCGGTTCATCCAGCGCAGCTTGTAGTCGAACTTGGGGCCGGGCACCGGATTGCCGTTGGGCAGGTAGATGCAGACCACGCGCAGGCCGAAGACATCCGCCTCCAGATAGCGCGAATGCTCATCCTCCGGCTCACCCTCCAGCCCGCGCTGGATTTCCACCGGCTTCACTCCGTCCGCCAGGATGGCAACGCCGTTGAAGCCTTTCTGGCCATGCCAGATGCCCTGGTATCCGATCTTCTCGAATTCCGCGATCGGGAAGCCTTCGTCCTGGCTCTTGATCTCCTGCAGGCAGGCGACCGAGGGGCGGGTTTCCTCCAGCCATTCGAGCAGGCGGGGCAGGCGTGCCTTGACCCCGTTGATGTTGAACGTGGCGATCTTTTTCATACGGAGAAGCTGGATCCGCACCCGCAGCCAGCGGCGGCATTGGGATTTTCGACCCGGAAGGCGGCGCCGCCCAGCGATTCGACGTAATCGACCACGCAGCCGCTCACCAGATCGAGGCTGATGGAATCGACCACGAGGCGCACGCCGTCGGTCTCTGCCACAGCGTCGTCGGATTCAGGGGCATCGGCCAGGCCGAACTTGTATTGGAAGCCCGAACAGCCGCCGCCTTCCACCGAAAGGCGCAGGATCGCGGGCTTGCCCTGCTTGTCGGCAATCGCGGCGACGCGCGCCGCAGCCGAAGGGCTGAGTGTGACGGTTTGTTCCATGCCTGCGATGTAGGCTTCGCGGTCCCTCGCGGCAAGGTGGCGAGAGGGTGTGGCCACCCTTTCGCGCTCCGCCTTGATACCCTCAGCCCTTGCGTAATCAGCGCTTAGGCCATCTGGATATAGTCGCGCATGGCGGCGGCTTCGGATTCCACCTTGTCGATGCGGTACTTCACCAGATCGCCGATCGAGACGAACCCGACCATCCGGCCATTCTCCACCACCGGCAAGTGGCGGATGCGGCGGCGAGTCATCAGCGCCAGCGCGCTGAGCACGGGAGTGGAAGGCTCCACCGTCACGGGCGGAGAGGTCATGACATCGGCCACCGATTTCTTCAGCATTTCGGGGCCGGATTCATGCAGCCGGTAGATCACGTCGCGTTCGGAAAAGATGCCGACCAGCTGGTCGCCGTCCAGAATCGGCAGCGCGCCGATCCGGCGTTCGGCCAGGATACCGGCCGCCGCGCCAACGGCGGTATCGATCTGGCAGGTCTGGACGGGCCCACGGCCCTCGATAATCCGCGCAATCGTCATTGTCGCTCTCTCCCCTTATTGGCCCCTCTTGGGTTGGCCCCCTATGCCTGCCCTCATCTGCGTGGTTCGGGATCGAAGGATATCATAGCGCAGCGGGCCCCGCCACTTCGTCCGAATGCCCGGGTAGATTCGCGGGATTCGCTTGCGGGGCTGCGAGCAAAGGCCCAAATGGGCCGCATGTTCCCGCGCTCGCCCCTTGAAGATCCCGAGAAGGCCGCCCACGCCTGGGCGCGCTATCGGCGGATCATGGCCTATATGATGACGATCACGGTCGGCCTCGTGCTGACTTCCGTGATTCTACTCTATCGTTCGAACGGGACGATTTCCGTCCACGCCTACATTGCGACTGCGCTATGCGTCGCCTTCACGATGCTGCTGGCGTCTGCGCTGATGGGGCTGGCGTTCCTGTCCAGCGGCGACGATTGGAAGGGGAAGTAAGGGCGCGGGCTCAATCGGCCTTGGGATGAAGCCGGAATTCCTCCACCGGCTCGCCGCCGATCAGGTGCTGCTGGATGATCTGTTCCAGCACATCCTCGTTGCAGGAATGATACCAGACCCCGTCCGGCCAGACGACCGCGACCGGCCCGGCGAAACAGATGCGCAGGCAATCCGCCTTGGTGCGGGCGACTCCACCGCCATTTTCACGCTTGGGGCCATCCAAGCCCAGCTGTTTCAGCCGCTTCTTGAGGTACTTCCACGCTGCCGCGCCCTTTTCGGGAGAGCAGCATTCGCCCTTCTGCGGCTCCGCGCAGATGAAGATGTGGCGCTGGATGGCATCGCCGCCGGCCTTGGCAAGCGCTTCAGCCGCCTGTTCGATCTCGCGGGTGGAAGCGGTCATGCGCGCAGTGCCCATTGGGCCGCGCGGGCGCGATAGCTTTCGGGGAGGACGGCCGGGCCTTCGGGGCCGACCATGACGATCACCGTGCGTGCGAAGACCACCGGCTGGCCGTTCTGGGTCACCACCTGAACCAGTTGCTGGCTGCTGCGGCCCAGATGCTCGACCGCGCCGTGCAACGTCAGCGTGTCGGGATAGTGCGTCTCACCCAGATATTCGATCGAGATGCTGGCCACCATCGTTGCCAAGCCGCGAAACTCGTCGGGCTCGCTGGCGGCGCGATAGAAACGCACGCGCGCGTCTTCCAACATGCCGGCAATGGCGACGTTGTTGATGTGGTGGTTGAGATCGAGGTCGCTGAAGCGCGGTTCGATGTCACAGGAAAACGGGTAGCGCGCAGGATCGAGCAGCGCGGGATCGGGTCTTGGCATGGCCCAGAGTTAGGAAGCCGGGGGGCCGAGGTCCAGTGCGAACTCCGGTTCGGCCAGGCCGATCAGATCTTCTTGCCGACGATCCGGGCAATCTCCGCCGCGACAAGGCGTTCGACCATCGGCGGCAGGTTCTTGTCCAGCCATTCGGCCAGTGCGGGGCGCAGCAGTTCGCGAGTCAGCCCTTCCAGCGAGGTTTCGCCGGAACGGACGATCTGCGGCGGCACGCCTGGTTCAGACAGCATGGCGAGCGCGGCCAGCGATTCGCGCATCGAATCGCGGGCGCCATCGTCCAGCAGTCCGGGTTCGCTACCGGTCAGTTCGATGTCGTCATCCAGCTCGGCAGCCTCAGGCAGTTCGAGCACGTCGTCCTCGAACACTGCCGTACGCACCGGTTCTCCGGCACGGCGGGCGCGTTCGGTGCGGGCAGCGGCGCGATTGTCGCGCGCGATGACCTGCTTGATCGACTGGAGAATCTCCTCGACCGAGGGTTCGCCGTTCTGACGCATTGCAACTGTCCCCGTCTCGCCCTGCCGGAAAGCCCGGTAAAAGCGCGCCCGCCATCTTTCCCCGAATCAGGGTTAAGAGATGGTTACTCCCCGCGAATCTCGCCGTCCTGCACCGGTGTGTCAACGGTGCGGGTGGATTTCGCCACAGGTGCCGGATCGTTGTCCCAGTCGAAAATCTTGCCCTTCACCCGGTCGTAATTGACCTGCGGATCGTAGAGCACGCCGCCGTCCAGGTTGAGATCGCGTGCCTCCGCACGGCCCATCGCTGCCAGCAGGGTGAAGCCGGCGACATAGGCGTTGCGCTGGGCCGTCACCAGATCCACCTGCGCGTTCAGCAGTTCCTGCTCGGCGTTGAGGATGTCCAGGATAGTGCGGTTGCCCACCGAGTTCTCCGCCCGCACGCCCTCAAGGCTGAGCGCGGCGGCATCGACGGCGGTCTTCGAAGAGACGATCAGGTCGTTCGAGGCGACCCAGGCGGTGTAGGCGGAGCGGACCTGCGCGATCACGCTGCGTTCGGTGGCGATCTCCTGCTCCAGCGTGGCCGAGGCCGTCGCCTGCGCCTGACGGCGCTGCGCGGCGGGCAATCCGCCCTGGAACAGCGGGATAGACACCGAGGCGCCGGCCGTGACCGTGTGGTTGTGTTCGTAGCCGGTGATCTGCCTGTCGGCCGAACCGAGATAGTCGGTATAGCCGCCGTTCGAGAACAGGCTGACGCGCGGCAGGCGGCCGGCGCCGGCCACGTCGATGTCCTTTTCCGCCGCCTTGCTGCGCTGGCGGGCGGCCAGCACATCGGGATTGGAATCGAGAGCGACGGTGGTCGCCTCTTCCGGATTGGTTGGTAGATTCGGCAGCGGCGGCGGCGTTTCCAGGCTTTCGGGCGCCTTGCCGACAAGCCGGATATAGGTTTCGCGCGCGGCGGCCAGGTTCGCCTCGGCACTGCGCAGATCGCCGGTCGCCACGGCAAGGCGCGATTGCGACTGCGCGACGTCGGTGCGGGTCAGTTCGCCGATCTGGAAGCGGTCGCTGGTGGCCTGAAGGTTCACCTTCAGCACGTTCACGTTCTTGATGTTCAGGCCGACGATCGCCTCGGCCCGGATCACGTCCATGTAGGCGCCGACGACTTGCGAGAACAGCGAGCTTTCCGAACCGCGCAGCGAGGCTTGGCCTGCTTCCACGCGGATCTTGGCGGCGGCCACGCTGTTGCGCACCGCGCCGCCCGAATAGATCGGCACGCCCAGATCGACACCGGCCGACAGAATCCGGGTCGGCTGGATGTCCTTGGCCGCGCCGGCATCGACGTATTTGGTGATGGAGCCATCGGCCGCCAGATTGGGCAGGCCGGAGGAACGGGCGATGGGAACGCCCTCGTCAGTGGCGCGCTGCTGGGCGCGCGCCGCTTCAAGCGTGGGGTTGGTCTGATAGGCCAGGACAAGCGCGTCGCGGAGGGTGTCGGCCAGTGCCGGAGCGCTGGCCGTCGCCAAAATCAGACATCCCCCCGTGAGTAGCCCGGCACGCAACGCGAACCGGGCCATGCTCAGAAGCTCCAGCGTTTGGGAGCGGCAAGCTCCGGCAGAACCGGAATCCCGATTTCGGCGAGCGGAAGCAGTGCCAGCATGCCGGCGGTCTTGCGGCCGGTGGCCAGGCGCGGAACGTTGCGCACGACCAGGCCGGTGACCACGCGGCCACCTTCGGCCAGCGTCGCGGTCAGCGCGGCAGGCAGTTCCTCGATCGCGCCGTCGATGACGAGCAGGGTGTGCTCACCCTTGGCGACATCCTTGGCGGCAGCCGGATCCACCACGTCGAGCGAGCCGACCAGCGGACGCAGCAGCGCGGCAAGGTAGCCGTTGGCGTCGCCCACGAGCAGGGCCTTGTCTTCCTTGGTGGGCTCGGCTTCGGCCAGCATCTTGCCCTGCACCAGCGGGGCGGCGAGCTGACGGCCGTTTTCCAGCGTGATCGCACGGTCGATATAAGCGGCATCGCGCATGGCGGCGGGCACGAAATCCTCACGGGCGATGCCGGCCATGGCTTCGAGCACCCACGGCTCGTTGACGCCGCTGGTGCGCAGCTGGCTGACGATCATGGCGTGGCGGGCAACCGCTGCAGCGGACCGATCCTCGGTCAAGGTCATTTGGGTCCCATTCCTCATGCTGTTGCGGGCACAAGTGGGGACGATGACGCCCCTACCCCCGCAAAGACGGACTAGATGGCGGCCTTCTAGGCCAAGCCGCGAATGAGGCCAAGCCATTTGCAATACCTTGGTCGATCTATCGCGACGTTTGGACGATGGCACAGGCACTTGCATAGAGCGATTGCGATTTTCGACGCGTTTTGCGTCGAAAATGCGCTTTCTTGGCGTGCGAACGCGCCTTAAGCCCGATCGAAAGCGGCACCGGCCTTACGCCCCCACCCGACCACCCACGAGCGTATCTTGATGGGTGGTCGGGTGGGGGCGTGGGCAGGTGCCGCATAAATGCGCGCTTGCGCGCATTTTCAAAGAGGCTCAAGGAGCCCGCAAAATCACGTGAACCGACAGGAAAACCGGGAGCGCTCTTTCCATGGCCGAAATGGTGACGATCCGCGAAGACGACCTCATTGAGAGTGTTGCCGACGCCCTCCAGTACATCAGCTACTTCCACCCGATGGACTACATCCGCGCGCTGGGCGACGCCTATGAGGCGGAGCAAGGCCCCGCCGCCAAGGACGCCATCGCCCAGATCCTGACCAACAGCCGCATGTGCGCGGAAGGGCATCGCCCGATCTGCCAGGACACCGGCATCGTCAACGTCTTCATCGAATGGGGCCAGAACTGCCGCCTCGAATCCGAGAAGTCGCTGCAGGAAGTGGTCGATGAAGGCGTGCGCCGCGCCTACAACAATGCCGAGAACAAGCTGCGCGCTTCCGTTCTCGCCGACCCCGCCTTCACCCGCCGCAACACCAAGGACAACACGCCTTCGGTGCTTTCGGTCAGCATGGTTCCGGGATCGAAGGTCTCGGTGGACGTCGCTGCCAAGGGCGGCGGCTCGGAAAACAAGTCGAAGTTCAAGATGATGAATCCCAGCGATTCCATCGTCGACTGGGTGATCGAGATGCTGCCCCAGATGGGCGCCGGCTGGTGCCCGCCGGGCATGCTGGGCATCGGCATCGGTGGCACAGCCGAGCACTGCGTCAAGCTTGCCAAGCAGAGCCTGATGGAGCCGATCGACATGGCCCAGCTCAAGCAGCGCGGCCCGCAGAACGATATCGAGGCGCTGCGCATCGAGATTTTCGACAAGGTGAACGCGCTCGGCATCGGCGCGCAGGGCCTTGGCGGCCTTGCCACCATCCTGGACGTGAAGATCATGGACTGGCCGTGCCACGCCGCCGGCAAGCCGGTTGCGATGATCCCGAACTGCGCCGCCACCCGCCATGCGCACTTCACGCTGGACGGTTCGGGCCCCAGCTTCCTGGAAACGCCGAATCTCGACGATTGGCCGAAGGTGGAATGGACGCCCGACGCCGGCGCCATCCGCGTCGACCTCGACACCCTCACCCCCGAGATCGTGCAGAGCTGGAAGCAGGGCGACCGCCTGCTGCTGAACGGCAAGATGCTCACCGGCCGCGACGCCGCGCACAAGCGTATCTCCGATATGCTGGCCAAGGGCGAGGAACTGCCGGTCGATTTCAAGGGTCGCGTGATCTACTACGTCGGCCCGGTTGACCCGGTTCGCGAGGAAGTCGTCGGCCCCGCCGGCCCGACCACCGCGACCCGCATGGACAAGTTCTCCGACACCATGCTCGACCTTGGCCTGCTGGCCAGCATCGGCAAGTCGGAACGCGGCCCCGCCGCCACCGAGTCCATCGCCAAGCACAAGTCGGCCTATCTGATGGCCGTCGGCGGCGCCGCCTACCTCGTCGCCCGCGCGATCAAGGAAGCCAAGGTCGTCGGCTTTGCGGACCTGGGCATGGAGGCGATCTACGAATTCACCGTCAAGGACATGCCGGTGACCGTAGCGGTCGATTCCGAAGGCAAGAACGTCCACCAGCTCGCGCCGTTGGTGTGGAAGGAAAAGATCGCCAAGGAGCACCTGCTTCCGGCCTGATCCTTTCTCGGGATTTGAAAACGACGAAGGGGCCGATCCCAAGGCGGGATCGGCCCCTTTGTTTTACCTAAGAGGGAAATTGTCCTCCCCGTACCGGGGAGGTGGCAGTCGCGAAGCGACTGACGGAGGGGATTCGCGGCCTAACGCGAGCTTGCGTGGCGCTGAGATTCCCCTCCACCAACCTTCGGGCGGTCCCCCTCCCCGTTCCGGGGAGGACAGAGAACTTAAACCGTAAAGCTTTCGCCGCAGCCGCACGAACCCTTGGCATTCGGGTTGGCGAATACGAATCCGGCGGTGAAATCGTCTTCCACCCAGTCCATGGTGCTGCCGATCAGATAGAGCACCGAGGCACCGTCGATGTAGAACAGGCCACCGGGAGTCTCGATCTTCTCGTCGAAGGGCTTTTCCTCGCTGACGTAGTCCACCGAATAAGCAAGGCCCGAGCACCCCCGGCGCGGCGTGGAAAGGCGCACGCCAATAGTGCCTTCGGGCGCTTCGCTCATCAACTTGGCGATGCGGGCTTCGGCATTGGCGGTGAGGATCACGGCGGCCGGACGCTGGCGCGCAGGCTTGGCTTCAGTCGTCGTCGTCATAACTTCTTTTCCCAGAACAGCGCAGTGCCCGCCTGCGGGTCCAACGCATAGTCTCCGTACCCGAGCGAGGCGTAGAGGCCCTTGGCCGTGGCATTACCGCTCAGCACTTCGAGCGTGATCTTGCAGGCGCCGCGCGCGCGGGCCTCGGCCTCGACCGCCAGCATCAGCGCTTTGCCCACACCGCGCCCACGTGCCTCGGGCAGCACGGCCATGTCGTGGATGTTCACCAGCGGCCGCGCGGCGAAAGTCGAGAATCCGGTGATGCAGTTCGCCAGGCCGAGGGCTTCGTCGCCATCAAAGGCCAGCAGCGAGAATGCGCCCTGATGCGCGGCGAGGCCGGGCACCAGCCGCTCGCGCACGTCGTCCGAAAGCGCCTTGCCCCCACCCATCGGATCGCGCGCATAGCTGTCGAGCAGCGCGACCACGCGCGCGGCATCGGCCGCGTCGGTATAGTCGGCCAGGCGAACAGTGATTCCGGCGGTAATGGTAGGGGCAAGCGTCGCCATCAGAGCATGCCCAGTTCGAGCTTTGCCTCGTCGGACATCTTGGCCATGTCCCATGGCGGATCCCAGACGAGGTTGACCTCGGCATCGCGTACGCCCGGCACGGCCGAGACACGCATCTCGACTTCGCCGGGCATCGATTCCGCCACCGGGCAATGCGGCGTGGTCAGCGTCATCGTCACCGCGACCGAAGCCTCGGGCGAGACTTCGACGCCGTAGATCAGGCCGAGGTCGTAGATGTTGACGGGAATCTCGGGGTCGAAGATTTCCTTCAGCGCGTCGATCACGCCGTCGTAGATCGATCCGCCGGGCTGGCCGGGATCGATATCCTGCGGCTTTTCGGCAAGGAATCCGTCGAGATAGTCGCGCTTGCGTTCGACCGGCTGTTCGACAGGCACGGGCACATCCTCGACGCGCGCGCGCGGTGCGGGCGTTACCGAATCGACTTCCTCGACGGTGAAACTGGGCTTCTGGTCACTCATCCAAAAATTCTCCGGGTGCGCTCGATACCCTTCATGAGCGCCTCGATATCGCTGTCGTCGCTGTAGAGGCCGAAGCTGGCGCGGGCCGTGGCGGGAACGCCAAGGTGGTCCATCAGCGGCTGCGCGCAGTGGTGTCCGGCGCGGATCGCGACGCCCTCTTCATCCAATATGGTGCCGAGGTCGTGCGGATGCACCCCATCCATCGCGAAAGAGACGATTCCGACAGAATCCGCCGGGCCGAACAGGGTGACGTCATTCCGCCTGGCCAGTTCGGCGCGCAGCTTCGCGGCCAGATCGCGTTCGTGCTGTTCGGCGCGCTGGAGGCCCTGCGCGGTCAGCCAGTCGATCGCGGCGCCAAGGCCCAGAGCCTCGACGATCATCGGCGTGCCCGCCTCGAAACGCTGCGGCGCGGGGGCGTAGGTGGTTTTCTCGAAGGTGACGCGGTCGATCATCGAACCGCCGCCCTGCCACGGGGGCATCGCATCGAGCAGAGCCTTCTTCGCCCAAAGCGCGCCGATCCCGGTGGGGCCGTAGAGCTTGTGCGCGGAAAAGACGTAGAAATCGCAGCCCATCGCCGAAACGTCGAGGGCGATGCGCGGTGCCGCCTGGCAGCCGTCGATCAGCAGCTTCGCGCCCACCGCATGGGCCAGCTTCGCGGCATGTTCCACGTGGAGCACTGAGCCCAGCACGTTGGAAACATGCGCCAGCGCCACCAGCTTGTGCGCGGGGGTGAGGATACGCTCGGCCGCTTCCAGGTCGATTTGACCGTCTTCGGTCAGCGGGCAGACGTCGATTTCAACGCCGGTACGGTCACGCAGCAACTGCCACGGCACGATGTTGGAGTGGTGCTCCAACGTCGAGAGCAGGATGCGGTCGCCGGCCTTCAGGTTTTCGACGCCCCAGGTCTGCGCGACGAGGTTGATCGCCTCGGTCGCGCCGCGGGTGAAGACGATCTCGTCCTCATGCCCGCCCAGGAACGTGGCGACCTTGCGGCGCGCGGCTTCGAAGGCCAGCGTCATCTCGGCCGAGCGGGCATAGACGCCGCGATGCACGGTCGCATAATCGCGGCCCAGCGCATTGACGGTGGCGTCGATCACCGCCTGCGGCTTCTGCGAAGTCGCGGCGGTGTCGAGGTAGTGCCAGTCGCCCGCAAGCCCCGGGAACTGGTCCTTGAGGACAAGCGTATCGGTGCTCACAGGATCGCCTCCAAGCGTGCCAAAGCGGCTTCGTTCAGCGCTTCTTCGCCGGGTGCGCCAGTGAAGGCTTCGGCGACGAAGGCCTGGAGCATCAGGCGCTTGGCTTCGGGCGGAGTCAGGCCGCGGCTCATCAGGTAGAACAGGCCGTTGGCGTCGAGTTCGCCCACCGCGCAGCCATGCGCCGCCTTGACGTCATCGGCGTAGATTTCCAGCTCAGGCCGGGCATTGGCCGTGGCCGTGCGGTCCAGCAGCATGGCGCGGACCGACTGTTCGGCATCGGTGCCGTCCGCCCCGCGCTCGACGCCGATGCAGCCGAGGTAGGAGCCGACCGAATGGCCCGCCAGCACCGTGCGCACGATCTGCGCAGAGGTGGCGTTCTTCTCGGCGTGGACCACCTTGGTGACCACTTCCAACGTCTCGCTACCGGTGGCGAGCTGCGCCGCACCCAGCGTGAAGTCGGCGCCCTCGCCCAGTCGCACGTCCACGGCCACGCGGCCGTAGGCGGGGCCGGAAGACAGCACGCGAAGGTCGAACTTCGCGCGCGCGCCCAGCGTGATCACCAGATGGCGGGCGACCGCAGCCGTGCCGTCCTCGACGATCTGGAGCGATTCCTCGGAATCGGCAGCGACAACGATTTCTTCACGCGCGACCGGCCAGAGGCCCGCCAGCGCGTCGAGGTCGGAATAGCGGAAGTCCTCATCCTTGCGGGTGGGGAGCGTAAGGGTGTCAGTCATTGGCCGCTCTCCCCAGGAAGGCGCCGGGCAGGCCGGCCAGCCAGCGCTCACCGTTCAGCGAATGGGCATCGACCGAGAATCCCTGTGGATGCTTGGCGGACCGGGCGATGGCCGACGCGGCCTCCGCTTCCGAGCCATAGACGCCGACCAGTTCGCCGTCCTCGGTCTCGGGATCGTCCTCGTGCCAGAGAAGGTAGACCATGGTCATGCGACGACGGCCTCGTAGCCTTCTTCCTCCAGCTGGAGGGCGAGTTCGGGGCCGCCCGACTTGACGATCCGGCCGGCGGCCAGAACGTGGACGAAGTCCGGCTTCACGTAATCCAGCAGGCGCTGGTAGTGGGTGATCAGCAGCACGGCCTTGTCCGGCGCGCGCATGATCGAATTGATCCCCTCGCCGCAGATGCGCAGCGCGTCGATGTCGAGGCCGGAGTCGGTCTCGTCCAGGATCGCCAGGCGCGGGTCGAGGATGCCCATCTGCACCATCTCGGCGCGCTTCTTCTCACCGCCGGAAAAGCCGACGTTCACCGGGCGCTTCAGCATGTCCATGTCCATGCGCAGCAGGCCCGCCTTCTCGCGCGCCAGCTTCAGGAATTCGCCGCCCGACAGCGGTTCCTCGCCCCGGCCCTTGCGCTGGGCATTGGCCGATTCGCGCAGGAACTGGACGAAGGAGACACCGGGAATCTCGACCGGATACTGGAAGCCCAGGAACAGCCCTGCAGCCGCACGCTCATGCGGTTCCAGTTCGAGCAGGTCCTGGCCCAGGAAGTCTACCGATCCGCCGGTCACTTCATAGCCCGGACGGCCGCCGAGCGTGTAGCCCAGCGTCGACTTGCCCGCGCCGTTCGGCCCCATGATCGCGTGAATCTCGCCTGGATTGATCGTCAGCGAGAGACCCTTGAGGATCGGCTTGTCGGCAACATTGGCCTGAAGGTTATCGATCTTGAGCATGGTCATCCTTCGGCTCCCTCGTCGAAACGCGGGGCGGCAGTGGTCCCGGCCTTCCGGCGCGCGGAGCGCTTGTCGAACGGCACGTTGAGTTCGGTGGTGATCTCGCGCACGACGCTTTCGATGCGTTCGAGCACTTCGTCTTCGGAGAAGCGCAGCACGCGAATGCCCACTTCGGTAAGCTTGCGGTCCTGAAGCTCGTTGACGTCCGGGTTGGAGTCTTCGGGGCTGAGCTGCACGACGATCCAGCGCGAGGGGCAGGCGAAGTCCACGATCGCCGAGCCGACCACCGACTGGCGGATGAACTTCACGCCGCCCAGCTTGGAACCGGACAGTTCCGCCCAGAGCGCCTTCTGCGCATCGCTGGGATTGCGGCGCGCTTCTTTCGCGCGCTCCTTGAGTGTTTCCAGGCGCGCGCCGGTCACGTTGAAGCTGGCCTTGGCGTCGGCCTTCGGCGCGGCGGCTTTGCTGATGCCGAGGGTCTTACGGGCGGCGGTCATGGATTCGTCCTTCGTGTCTTTTGTCTTTGTCGCCCTGAACGCGTTTTACGGTCCAACTGGCCTTGGGCACCGTGCTTGCAGGGGAAAGGGGAGCGGGAATGGCGGATGTCACCCCACCGAGCCTTCCAGCGAGATGCCCAGCAGCTTCTGCGCTTCGACGGCGAACTCCATCGGCAGTTGCTGAAGCACTTCCTTGGCGAAGCCGTTGACGATCAGCGCGACCGCCTGCTCGGTGTCGAGCCCGCGCTGCATGGCGTAGAACAGCTGGTCGTCGCTGATCTTGCTGGTGGTCGCCTCATGCTCGATCTGGGCGCTGGGATTGCGCACCTCGATATACGGCACGGTGTGGGCGCCGCATTCCTTGCCCAGCAGCAGCGAATCGCACTGGGTGAAGTTGCGCACGCCTTCGGCATTGGCTGCCACGCGGACGAGGCCGCGATAGGTGTTGTTGCTCTTACCGGCCGAGATGCCCTTGGAGATGATCGTGGAGCGGCTGCCTTTGCCGTTGTGGATCATCTTGGTGCCGGTATCGGCCTGCTGGAAATTGTTGGTGACGGCCACCGAGTAGAACTCGCCCACCGAATCCTCGCCATTGAGGACGCAGCTGGGGTACTTCCAGGTGATGGCGGAGCCGGTTTCCACCTGCGTCCAAGAGATCTTGGAGCGGGCGCCCTGGCACAGGCCGCGCTTGGTCACGAAGTTGTAGATGCCGCCCTTGCCCTCGGCATTGCCGGGGTACCAGTTCTGCACGGTGGAGTACTTGATCTCGGCATCTTCCAGCGCGACCAGTTCGACCACGGCGGCGTGAAGCTGGTTTTCATCGCGCATCGGCGCGGTGCAGCCTTCCAGGTACGAGACGTAGCTGCCCTTCTCGGCAATGATCAGGGTGCGTTCGAACTGGCCGGTGTTCTCCGCATTGATGCGGAAATAGGTGGAGAGCTCCATCGGGCAGCGCACGCCCTCGGGAATGTAGACGAAGGTGCCGTCCGAGAAGACCGCGCAGTTCAGCGCGGCGAAGTAGTTGTCCTGCACGGGCACGACCTTGCCCAGCCACTTCTTCACCAGTTCCGGATATTCGCGGATCGCCTCGGAGATCGAGCGGAAGATCACGCCTGCCTGCTCCAGCTCCTTGCGGAAGGTGGTGGCGACCGAGACCGAATCGAACACCGCATCCACGGCCACCTTGCGCGCGCCTTCGACGCCGGCGAGCACTTTCTGCTCTTCCAGCGGAATGCCCAGCTTCTCGTAGACCTTCAGGATTTCGGGATCGACTTCGTCCAGGCTGGACAGCGAAGGCTTCTTCTTGGGCGCGGCCCAATAGTAGGCTTCCTGATAGTCGATCGGCGGCACGTTCAGCTTCGCCCAGTCCGGCATCGGCATGTCCAGCCAGCGGCGATAGGCCTTCAGGCGCCATTCCAGCATCCACTCCGGCTCTTCCTTCTTGGCGGAGATGAAGCGGACGGTGTCTTCGGACAGGCCCTTGGGTCCATATTCCTGCTCGATATCGGCGACCCAGCCGTGCTCGTACTCCGCCACGCGGGCAGCCGCGTCACGCGCGGCCTGATCGCGCAGTTCGGGCGCATCTTGGCCCAAGGCCGAGCTCAGTGCCGGAGCGGTTTCTTCAGTCATTCAAACTTCCTCGACGAGCTGGGTCAGGGCCACTTGCGCCAGAGCGCCGCGCAGTGCCGCATTAACCTGCGGCCAGTGCGGGCGGACCTGGCAGCCCCCCTCGATCTGGCATTCGGGCTTGTCCGGAGACTTGCCCTTTTCTAGGCAGGCGGTGAGCGCGATGGGCCCTTCGACTGCCTCGACGATATCCGCAACCGAAATCGTGTCGGGCGAGCGGGCCAGCTTCAACCCGCCGCCCACGCCGCGCGAAGAACGCAG
This sequence comes from Novosphingobium oxfordense, assembly GCF_044029435.1. NCBI lineage: Bacteria > Pseudomonadati > Pseudomonadota > Alphaproteobacteria > Sphingomonadales > Sphingomonadaceae > Novosphingobium > Novosphingobium oxfordense. The sequence goes on from NZ_CP147005.1 coordinate 3,321,446, forward strand.
CAGGCCAGCGGCGGTCAGCTTGCTCACCAGCTTCTGCACGGTGGGCGCGGGAAGCCGCGTTTCCTCGGCCAGTTGCGCGGCCGAGACTCGCCCATGCTTCGAATCACCCGCGACGAGCGGGCATCCGCCGCAGTGCCGGGCGGCAGCAGACATGATGACGACGGCATAGTCCGCCATGCTCGATAAACGCATCGGTAGAGGCTTTCGGGACCCGCAGCTTAAAGTGGATCAATTTCTTCCGATTTGCCACGTAGTGCAGGAAGGCTGCGGTTTCAATGGAGTTTCAACAGGATTTGCGGGCTTCGCCGGTTAACGCTGTTGCAACCCTCTCCACAACGGAGGAAAAATAACCCGAAATAAACCAAAAAAAGGCGGCCCCCAGCGAACTGGGAACCGCCCTTAAGGTAATAAAGAACTCGTGCGCATCCCGCTACGAGCCCTTCGGGTCGCAAATCCCGTGTAGGGAAGGGGCCGGGCGATTTATTGTATAATTGCGACACGGCGTGTCGCAGATCGCACTGTCGTCCGTGTTTCCGTCGCTTTGGCGGGCTGGCAAAGAAGCATTTGAGCCGCAGGGCGTACGCGTTTATGCGCGCGGACGTGATCTACTCCCTGCTCAAACCCGCCCTGTTCCGACTCGATGCCGAATCGGCACACGGCCTCGCCCTCGCTGGCCTCAAGCTGGCCGGTTCCACGCGCGCGCCGGCCTTTCCCGCCAGCCTGTCCACGCAAGTGGGCGGAATCGCCTTCCCCAATCCGGTGGGCATGGCGGCAGGCTTCGACAAGGACGGCGAAGTGCCCGACGCCCTGCTGGGCCTGGGCTTCGGCTTTGCCGAGGTGGGCTCGATCACCCCCCTGCCCCAGTCCGGCAATCCCAAGCCGCGCCTGTTCCGGCTGGTGGAAGACCGCGCGGTGATCAACCGCATGGGATTCAACAATCACGGGGCCGAAGCAGCGCTGGCGCGCCTGTCGGCACGTCAGGACCGTCCGGGCGTGCTGGGCATCAACATCGGTGCCAACAAGGATTCGACTGACCGGGTTGCCGATTACGCGACGATGGCGCGGCTGATGGCCCCGCTGGCCACGTATTTGGCGGTGAACATCTCCAGCCCCAACACCCCCGGCCTGCGCGCGCTGCAGGACGAATCGGCGCTGACCGGCCTGCTGGACGCGGTGATAGAGGCGCGGGACGCGGCCTGCGGCGACGATCGCCGGCCGCCGGTGTTCCTAAAGGTCGCGCCCGATCTGGAGCCGGCGGATGTCGACGCGATTGCCCGCATCGCCATCGATCGCCGGCTTGGCGCGTTGATCGTGTCCAACACCACGATTTCGCGCCCAGCGCTGGCATCCCAGCACGCGGGCGAGTCCGGCGGGCTTTCGGGCGCGCCGCTCAAGGATCTGGCGCTCCAGCGCCTGCGCGATTTCCGCAAGGCCACCGGCGGGGCGATTCCCCTCGTGGGCGTGGGCGGCATCGCCAAGGCGGAAGATGCCTGGGCGCGCATTCGCGCCGGGGCCAGCCTTGTCCAGGTCTATAGCGCCATGGTTTACGAAGGTCCGGGAATCGCCAAAGCCATCTGCAAGGGACTGGAATCGCTGATGAAACGCGATGGATTCACGTCCATCGCCGAAGCTGTGGGCACCGAATAACGCCGCAATCGCGGTTTTCCCCCGCCCGATCTCGTCACTGGCCGCGCTTGTCGCAACCGACGCGCGCGCCTAGACGTTGACGAAACGACAAATTCCGACATTTCACGAGAGGACCCCGGTCAACATGGATCTTGTTGACTTCGACAACAGCACGAACTTCGTTTCGCTGTTTCTGAAGCGCGCCGATGCCCTCGGCGAAACCCCGATGCTCTGGGCCAAGCGCGATGGCGCCTGGCAGCCGATCACCTGGGCCGAAGTGGCGCGCCGCGTCTGCCTGATGGCCTCCGCCCTGCGCCGGATGGGCCTGCACGATGGCGACCGGGTGCTGATCGTCTCCGAAAACCGCCCCGAATGGTGCATCGCCGATCTGGCGATCATGGCGGCGGGCTGCGTGACGGTGCCTACCTACACCACCAACACCACGCGCGATCACATTCACATCCTGGAGAATTCGGGCGCGAACGCGGCGATCGTCTCCTCCGCCAAGCTGGGCAAGACGCTGCTGCCGGCGATCGTTCAGACCGACTTGTGCCGCCATGTGATCGGCATGGAGCGGATGCCGCCGCTGCAAGGCGGTTCGTTCGAACTGCATGACTGGGACGGCCTGTTCGAAGGCGATCCGGTGCTCGCGCGCGCAGAAGTCGAGGCCCGCCTCGTCCATTTCCGGCGCGAGGATCTGGCCTGCATCATCTATACCAGCGGCACCGGCGGCGCGCCGCGCGGCGTGCGCCAGCATCACGGCATGCTGCTGACCAACGTGGCCGGTGCGGCGCAGATCGTGATGGACGATTTCGGGCTGGACCAGAGCGAGACCTTCCTCTCGTTCCTGCCGCTCAGCCATGCCTATGAGCATACCGGCGGCCAGTTCCTGCCGATCGGCGTGGGCGGGCAGATCTACTATTCCGAAGGGCTGGACAAGCTGGCCGCCAATATCGAGGAAGTGCGGCCGACCATCATGGTGGTGGTGCCGCGCCTGTTCGAAGTGCTGCGCACGCGCATCATGAAGCAGATCGAAAAGCAGGGTGCCGTCGCCTCGAAGCTGATGGATCTGGCGATGGGCCTCGGTGAGCGCCGCCAGCGCGGCCGCTGGCGCCTTGGCGACAAGGCGGTCAACCTCGTGCTCGAACACACGCTGCGGCCGAAGGTGCGCGCCAAGTTCGGCGGCCGGATCAAGGCGCTGGTCTCCGGCGGCGCGCCGCTGAATCCGGAGATCGGCGTGTTCTTCGATTCGATGGGGCTCACCCTGCTTCAAGGCTATGGCCAGACCGAAGCCGGGCCGATCATCAGCTGCAACCGTCCCGCTGCCGGCATCGACCACTCCACCGTCGGCCCGCCGCTGCGCGGAGTGGATCTGAAGATCGCCGACGATGGCGAGATTCTGGTGCGCGGCGAACTGGTCATGCAGGGCTACTGGCAGAACGATGCCGCCAGCCGCGCGGTGCTGATCGATTCCGGAACGGGCGCCTGGCTGCACACGGGCGACATCGGCCATATCGACAAGCGCGGCCGCATCCAGATCACCGACCGCAAGAAGGACATGATCGTCAACGACAAGGGCGACAATGTCTCTCCGCAGAAGGTGGAATCGATGCTGACGCTTCAGCCGGAGATCGCGCAGGCCATGGTCTATGGGGACCGCCGGCCTTACATCGTCGGCCTGATCGTTCCCGATGCCGATTGGGCGCTGGAATGGGCCAAGGCGAACGATGAGAAGTTCGATTTCAAGGCATTGCAGCGTCTGCCGGCGTTCCGTGCGGAAATTCGCGGGGCGATCGATCGGGTGAACACGGACCTCTCGGTGATCGAGAAGGTGCGTCAGTACGCCTTCGCCGACGAGCCGTTCTCGATCGAGAACGAAGAGATGACCCCCAGCCTGAAGATCCGCCGGCACAAGCTGAAGGAACGCTATACCGACCGGCTGGATGCGCTCTATCGGAACTGAGTGTGGAGTCCTGCTAGACGAGCGCGACACAACATCCACGATACCAAACCCCGTCATCCTCGCCTTCGCGGGGACGACGAGGTATTTTGGGTATGGGTTGCCGGTGCAATTAAACCTGATTCACGGCACCAGCGTCGTGAACAGATAGGTGGCGAAGATCACCAGATGCACCATGCCCTGCACCAGCGTGGTGCGCCCGGTGCTCAACGTCATCGTCGCCACCAGCAGAGTCAGGCCCAGCAGCACGGTCGACTTGGCGGACAGGCCCAGTTCGAGGTCGAGCCCCATCGACATCGAGGCGATGGCCACCGCCGGAATCGTGAGTCCGATCGTGGCGAGCGCCGAGCCGATGGCAAGGTTGAGGCTCGTCTGCACCCGGTTGGCGCGCGCGGCGGAGAGCGCGGCAAGGCTCTCCGGCGCCAGCACCAGCGCGGCGATGATGATGCCTACCAGAGCTGGCGGCGCGCCCATTGCCGCCACGCCTGCTTCGATGGAGGGCGAAAGCGCCTTGGCCAGCAGCACCACTGCGATCAGCGTCAGCGGCAGCATCGCTCCGGCCGCCGCCGCCTTGGCGGTCGGCACTGTTTCGTGCGGGGGCTGATCCTTGTCCGGATACAGGAAGTGGTCGCGGTGCCAGATGGTCTGGGCGACAACGAAAACACCGTAGAGCATCAGCGCGTCGAAGGCGATGAAGATCAGCTGGTTGTCGTTGTAGAACGGGCCGACGCTGCTGGTGGTGTAGTTGGGCATGACCAGCGTCAGCACCGAGAGCGTGGCGAGAATCGCGAGGCCGTGATTGACGCCGGACTGGGTATAGCCCTGCTCGTGATGCCGCCCGCCGCCGAGCAGCAGGCAGACGCCGACGATGCCGTTGATGGTGATCATCACCGCCGCGATCACGGTATCACGCGCGAGCGACTGAGCGCCGTGCCCCTCGCTCAGCATGATCGAGACGATCAGCGAGGTTTCGATCACTGTCACCGCAAAGGCCAGAATCAGCGTGCCGAACGGTTCCCCCACCCGGTGGGCGATCACTTCGGCGTGATAGACCGCCGCCATCACCGCGCCGCCCAGCGCGATGGCGATGACGATGGCAAGGCTGATGCTGGACGGTTTGCCCAGCACCACGGCGCCCAGCGCTATCAACGGCACCACGATCGACCAGGGCGCAAGCCCGAAAGTGGGGAAGCGGGCGGCGGCCGTGGCGGCGGGTGCGGGTTCGCTCATGCCGGCAGTATAGGCGAAATTGCCTTGGCGGCCAGTTGGATGGAGAACTGAAACGCTTCGGAAACGAAACGCGCCGGATGTTTCCATCCGGCGCGTCCCCCAGCAAGGAACTGAATTTCGTTCCATCTTTGCGTCGTTCTTATTTTTGCGACGCTCTCTTCATTGCGACCCGGGGGGCTCCGGGCAGGGGAATGGGTGTCAGGCCACTTCCTTCTCTATCCATTCGGGATAGAAGCTTGGCTCGCGGCCAGACCAGCCGGGCGCGGTGGCGGCGGCTTCGCTGATCGAATGGAGCAGCAGCTTGCGCCGCTCCGGCTGAATCTGGGGCAGCGCCGCGGCGCCGCAGAAGGCGGCGGGCAGCCAGGGACGTATCCCGGCGCCTAGCAGCCGCTCGTAAAGGAAGCGAAAGGCGGCGAAGGACGATATCCGCTCCTGCGCCAGATCGAAGGCGGCCATGCGCAGCAGCTTGCCCATGAAGCTTTCGATATCTTCGAACCCGGCCTCGCTCGGCTGCGTGCCGCGCAGGACCTTGATCTCTTCATAGGCCGCATATTGCTTGCGGATGGAGGCCAGTTCGGTGGCGTTCCGGCCCCAGAGCTTGAGCGCATCCTGCCGGCCCAGCCCCACGTCCAGACTGCGCCGGATGTAGCGTTGCTCGCACCCGGTGAAGCTGGCGAATTCCCGCAGCTCGCTGATCGTGACGGTGGCGGCGCCGGTGTAGGTCATGCTCATGACTCCCGTGACGGGGAAGGTCATCCCCTTCCCACGAGAATCATTTTCACGCCTTTCAGCTTTCCATGCGCTTAACCGGGCAAACGTTTGCCTACGGCACCTCGCGGAAGCATTTCGAAAGGAATTCGTTAACCATTAGATCAGGCCGGCAAGCGGGCTTGAAGGGTCCGCATAGCGGCGCTGGCCCATGCGTCCGGCAAGATATGCGTCGCGTCCGGCCTGCACTGCCAGCTTCATTGCGCGGGCCATGCGGATCGGATCCTTCGCCTCGGCGATGGCGGTATTCATCAGCACGCCGTCGCAACCCAGCTCCATGGCGACCGCCGCTTCGGATGCGGTGCCGACTCCGGCATCGACCAGCACTGGCACCTTGGCGCCTTCGACGATCAGACGCACCGTCACCTTGTTCTGGATGCCCAGCCCCGAACCGATCGGCGCGCCCAGCGGCATCACGGCCACGGCGCCACATTCCTCAAGCTGCTTGGCGGCGATCGGATCGTCCACGCAGTAGACCATCGGCAGGAAGCCTTCCTTGGCCAGGATCTCGGTGGCCTTCAGCGTCTCGCGCATGTCGGGATAGAGCGTGCGCGCCTCGCCCAGCACTTCCAGCTTCACCAGGTCCCAGCCGCCCGCCTCCCGCGCCAGGCGCAGCGTGCGGATCGCGTCGTCGGCCGTGAAGCAGCCGGCGGTGTTCGGCAGGTAGGTGATCTTCTTCGGATCGATATAGTCGGTCAGCATCGGCGCCTTGGGGTCCGACACATTGACGCGGCGCACCGCCACGGTGACGATTTCCGCGCCCGAAGCCGCAACTGCCGCCGCGTTCTGCTCGAAATCCTTGTACTTGCCGGTGCCCACGATCAGGCGCGAGGTGAAGGTGCGGCCGGCGACGGTCCAGGAGTCGAGCGACGAGTCGGAAGCGGAAGCAGTATCGGTCAAGGTTCGCATCCTTTCGGGGAGCGCGGATTCAGGAAACGGAGCGGCAGTTCGGGCGCGTCAGCCGCCGCCGACGAAGTGGACGATCTCCAGCACGTCGCCGTCCGACAGCTGGACATCGGCCAGCGTCGAACGCGGTGCGATCTCGCCATTATGCTCGACCGCCACTTTGGTGGGATCAAGGCCGATATCGGCGACAAGGTCGGCAATGCTGGAACCGGGCGCGATGCGGCGCGGTTCGCCGTTGACGGTAAGGGAGATGTCTGCAGCCATGCGCCGCAGATAGCGCCGGGAACGGATTTGGAAAGTGCCCAAACGGCACTTCCCCGAAACCCTCGCGAAACCGTCAATGCGTGTGGCGCATGTTCCGGATGTGCGCGAAGGCCACGAACGAGACGCCGATGATGGTGAGCACCGATTCCGCAAAGCCATGGCCGACAAGGATGGCAGCACCCATCAACGTAAGGCCGAGGCCGCCGATCACCATCGGCGCGACACGGCGGTGGCGGGCCACGCCGAAGCCGAGCGAGATCACCCCGACGATCACCGCCAGCATCAGGCCGACGCGGTGAATCTCGGGAGAGAGCAGCACTTTGCCGCCCAGGAAATCGCCGCCCAGGCCGAGGAAACCGACCAGCACCACACCCAGGACGCAATGCACCGCGCACAGTCCGCTGAGGACGACGCCCGCCCGGTCCATCCGGTTTCGAATCGCTATCAGGGTACTCCGCATGCGGCTCATCTATGTGATGTTGTAACATCATTCAAGAGCCGGCCTTCACAATCTTTCGTTCAGACGACGTGGCTCTTGCGCAATTCGTCGCAAGATCGCAGGGACATGGGCCATGAGAAATGCTGACGGTCGCCCGCTGCTCGGAACTTCCGACGATATCGTTCCTATGGTGCGCTGGCTCTTCTTCGTGGCCGCGCTGGTGGTGATGATCGTGGCGGTGGGTGGAATCACCCGCCTGACCGAATCCGGCCTGTCGATCACCGAATGGAAGCCGATCACCGGTGCTCTTCCTCCGCTGACGCAAGCGCAGTGGCAGGCGGAATTCGAACACTACAAGCAGATCCCGCAGTACATCGACGTGAACGGCCCGGCGGGCATGACGCTGGGGCAGTACAAGTTCATCTACTTCTGGGAATGGGTCCACCGCCTGCTGGCGCGCCTGATCGGTCTGGCCTTTGCGCTGCCGCTGGCGTGGTTCTGGTTCAAGCGCACGATCCCGCTGGGCTACAAGCCGCGCCTGCTGGCGCTGCTGGCGCTGGGCGGGCTTCAGGGCGTGGTCGGCTGGTGGATGGTCTCCTCCGGCCTCACCGCCGAAGCGGCCGACCGGGTAAGCCACTTCCGCCTCGCCGCACACCTGCTGGTGGCGCTGACGACGTTGGGGGGCCTCGTCTGGACCGCGCTGGACCTTCGCGAACTGGCGCGCGGGCAGGCGCGGGCTCGGCTGACGCGGTTCGGTGCACTGGCACTGGCGATGCTGTTCTTCCAGTTGTTCATGGGGGCGATGGTTGCGGGCTTGCGCGCGGGCTATGTCGCCGGCGCCGGTTGGTTCAGCCTGGACGCCTGGCCGCTGATGCAGGGCACTTTCCTTCCCGATGGCGTCGAGTGGGCAGGCGGCGCGCTGCATGCGTTGGTTAACGATCCTTACCTTACTCACTTCGTCCATCGCTGGTGGGCCTGGGCGGTGGTTGCCGTGCTGATCGTCATGGCGCGCCGTCTGAAGGCGATGCGCCTGCGCAAGATTTCGGTCGCGATTCACTGCGCCTTCGGGATTCAGGTGATTCTCGGCATCTGCACCGTCTGGTCCGGCGTGGCGCTGTGGCTGGCGGTGGCGCACCAGCTTTGCGGCGCGCTGCTGGTGGCGGCGACGGCCTGGGGCGCGCACGGCCTTGGCCGCCGCGATCAGGTCGGGCTCGGGATGTGAGCGAACAGGCCGCCTCCATCGCTGCCCTGATCTGGAGCCCGTTTCCCGATCAGGACAGCGCGTTGGCGGCGATCAACGCCCTGCTGGACGAGGGCCTCGCCGCTTGCGGCAACCTGATGCCCGGCATGACCTCTGTCTTCGTCTGGAATGGCGTGAAGGACACCGCTCAGGAACAGGGCCTGCTGGTGAAGACCAACGCCGCCCTGCTCGACGCGGCCGTTGCCCGGCTGACGGAACTGCACCCTTATGAGGAACCCGCCGTACTCGGCTGGCGCTGCGACACCGGCGCGCCGGGCACGCTCGCGTGGCTGGCGAGCATCGGAACTGGGACGGGCTCTATCTAAGCAACACCCCACCCCTCCCCGTCATCCCCGCGAAGGCGGGGATCCCGCTTCCTTCTGCAACCTCGCGACGAAGAACAAGGGGGCCCCCGCCTTCGCGGGGGCGACGAAGTTCGGCGACGCGGGTATGTGCGACCGATCTCTCGACCATCCCAGAATTCCGGACGGTATCATTTTACCTCTCTGGAATCCCGCAGTCTGCTTGACTTGCGCACCCTTTTCGACGATTTGGCCGCCTTCCCGCGTAGCCGGAGATTCGCCGAAAGCGATTCCCTGCCCTGCGCGACCTGAACATTAGGGATAGACCAGCCATGAAGGCGCTTACGAAGGTCACCCGGTCGATCAAGCCGGCCGAGGTGGAAAAGAAGTGGCATCTGATCGATGCCGAGGGTCTGGTGGTTGGCCGTCTCGCGGTCGTCATCGCAGACCTCCTGCGCGGCAAGCACAAGCCGAGCTTCACCCCGCACGTCGATTGCGGCGACCACGTCGTCGTGATCAACGCCGAGAAGGTGAAGTTCACCGGCAACAAGCTGAAGCAGCAGACCTACTACAAGCACACCGGCTACGCCGGCGGCATCAAGGAAGTGACCGCGGACAAGGTTCTCGCCGGTCGTTTCCCCGAGCGCGTGCTTGAAAAGGCTGTTGAGCGCATGATCCCCCGTGGCCCGCTCGGCCGCGACCAGATGCGAGCCCTGCACCTCTACGCCGGCACCGAGCACCCGCACGGTGGCACCCAGCCCGAAGCGCTCGACGTCGCTTCCATGAACCGCAAGAACAAGGTTGGCGCGTAATGTCTGATACCGATACCGTTCAGAGCCTGTCCGACCTGAAGGACCTCGGCGAAGTCGCCGTGGCCAATTCGGCTGAGACGATCGCTCCCGTCGTTTCGAACGCCCCGCTCCGCGCCCAGGAAATCGACGCCCAGGGCCGCGCTTACGCCACCGGCCGTCGTAAGGACGCCGTGGCCCGCGTGTGGGTCAAGCCCGGCACCGGCAAGGTGATCATCAACGGTCGCGACCAGGAAGTGTACTTCGCACGTCCGACCCTGCGCCTCGTCATCAACCAGACCTTCCAGGTTGCTGGTCGCGACGGCCAGTACGACGTGATCGCCACCGTCAAGGGCGGCGGTCTGTCGGGCCAGGCTGGCGCTGTGAAGCACGGCATCGCCCAGGCTCTCTCGAAGTACGAGCCCGCCCTGCGCGCCGCCGTCAAGGCAGCCGGCTTCCTCACCCGCGACAGCCGCGTGGTCGAGCGTAAGAAGTACGGTCGCGCCAAGGCACGTCGTAGCTTCCAGTTCTCGAAGCGTTAATCCGCTTTTTCGAGAGCTTCGGCTTTACAAAAAGGGGTCGCGGGAAACCGCGGCCCTTTTTTGTTGTGGCGCAACGGGATAGGCAGATGCGCCCCTGAACTGCGCCGAGCGAAGCGATGACCCATGCCCTCACCCGCCGCCATCTGATCGGCGGCATCGCTCTGGCCGCGCTGGCTTGCCCCGTGCAGGCGGCATCCGATCTGGCCGAATTCGAGCGGCGGCACGGCATGCACATCGGCGCGGTCCTGCGCGCCAGCGATGGCCGGATTCTCTTCACGCATCGCGCCGACGAGCGATTCAGGCTCTGCTCCACTTTCAAGATCTTCCTCGCCGCCGAGGTGTTCCGCCGCGCGGCAACGGACCCGCGCCTGCTGCAACGTCCGATCACGATCCGCGCCGCCGACCGGCTGGGCAATTCGCCGGTGACCGCACAGCAGCCCGATGTCGCGACGCTGCCGGTAGAGACGCTGTGCAAAGCAGCGGTCGAGCGCAGCGACAATTCCGCCGCCAACTACCTGCTCGGCCTAGTGGGCGGCCCATCGGCGGTGACTCGCCTGTTCCGCACCCTGGGCGACCGGACATCACGGCTTGATCGGATCGAGCCGGCGCTGAACCTGGGGGCGCCCGGCGACTTGCGCGACACCACCACGCCCGCCGCGATAGCCGGTTCGTTGAATGCCCTGCTGCTGACGCCCACCGTCCTCGGCGAGCACCAGCGCGCCACGCTACTCGTCTGGATGCAGAACGAGCAGAACGGCACACGGCGCATCCGCGCAGGCGTCCCGAAAGGCTGGACCGTGGCCAACAAGCCGGGGACCAACAATGCCGGTGCGGTCAACGACATTGCAGTGATTCGCCCGCCGTCGGGCCAATTCTACGTCCTGACGGTCTACACTGCCGCCACGCAAAATCGCGTCGCGCAAAGCGAAGGCGCGATTGCCGAAGTCGCCCATAGGGCCGCGCTGAAGATTCCCACGCGCTGAATGGAAATGGGGCGCCGCCCGCAGGCGACGCCCTCTCTCCCAAACCTCTCAGCGGTCAGCCCAGCGGATCAGCCTTCGGGCAAGGCATAGGCGACGAGGTAGTCGCCTGTCTTGGTCCCCAGCCCGCCGTGGCCGCCTGCGGCGATCAGCACGTATTGCTTGCCGTCCACCGCATAAGTCATCGGCGTGGCATTGCCGCCGGCGGGCAGGCCGACCTGCCACAGCGTCTTGCCCGTCCGCACGTCCACCGCGCGGAACATCTGGTCCGCCGTGGCGCCGATGAAGTCGAGCCCGCCCGCGGTCATCATGTTGCCGCCGATATTGAAGATGCCGGTCGGCAGCGGCAGGTTCGTATGGGTGCCGCCCAGCCCGGTGGCGCGCGTGTCTCCGATCGGGCGCTGCCAGACGATCTTGTGCGTCACCAGATCGATCGCGGTCAGCGTGCCCCATGGCGGCGGGTTGCACGGCACGCCCAGCGCATTGAGCCAGGGATGGACCATGCCGACATAGGGCGTGCCATATTGCGGGGCGAGTCCCGGGCCGATCTTCGGTTCGTTACCCGAACCGTTCCACGGCGGCACCGCGCCCGACTTTTCGTAGGGGCCGCGTGGCTTCATGGTGATCATGAAGGGGATGTAGTTGGCATTGGCAATCAGCAGCTTGCGCTGCGGGTCGATGGTGGCGCCGTGCCAGTCGATCACCCCGTCGAAGGCGGGATAGACGATCGTCGGCTTCAGCTGCGGTGGGGTGAACTGCCCTTCGTAATGCGCCTTGCGGAACTCGATCCGGCACATCATCTGGTCGATCGGGGTGGCGCCCCAGAGGTGGTTCTCCACCAGATCGGCCGGGGTGAGCGAGGGCATGCCTAAAGGATAGGGCTGGGTCCTGGCCAGCGTTTCACCCGGCACGCCGTCCTGCGGCACGGCCTTCTCGATCGTCTTCACGATCGGCTGGCCGGTCCGGCGGTCCAGCACGAAGAACTCGCCGCGCTTGGTCGATTGCACCAGTGCGGGCACCAGTTTGCCGTTCACCGGCAGGTCCACCATCGACGGGCCGACCGGCAGGTCCATGTCCCACACGTCATGATGCACGGTCTGGAAGTGCCAGCGCGGCTGGCCGGTGGTGATGTCCAGCGCGACGACGGAGCTGGAATAGGCATCGTCGAACGGACGGCGCCCGCCACCGAAATAGTCCGGCGTGGCATTGCCCAGCGGCAGATAGACCATGTTGAGGTCCGGATCGGCGGTATAGACGCCCCAGGCATTGGGGGTGCCGCGCGTCAGTTCGGTCTTGTCGTCGGGATGGACCACCTGATCGGGATGGCCGACGTCCCAGGCCCAGACGATCTGGCCGCTGACCGGATCGAAAGCGCGGATGGCGCCGGAAGGTTCGTTGCGGGCCTGATTGTCATAGACCCAGCCGCCCAGAATCATGCGATCGTGAATCACCAGCGGGGGTGACGTCATGAAGTGGAAGCCGGCCGGCACGTGGCCGAGGTACTTGCTCAGGCTGATGAAGCCATGATCGCCGAAATCCTCGCAAGGCTTGCCGGTTTCGGCATTCACCGCGACGATCCGTGCGTCCAGCACGGGGGCCAGGATGCGCGTGGGGCAGACGCTGCTCTTGCCCTCGGGCGCCTTGTAGAAGGCGACGCCGCGACAGGCCAGGTAGACATCGGCATCGGTATTGGCCTTGGGGTCGAACTTCCACTTCACCTTGCCGGTGCGCGCGTCCAGCGCCTCTACCCACGAGTGGCCGGTGCAGACGTAGAGCGTGTCGCCCACTTTGATCGGCGTGACTTCGAAGTTGAATTCATGCCCGGCGTCAGTGCCGCCCACATCCTCGCCCGGGCGCATGTGATCGCCGGTCTCGGCGGTCCAGGCGACCTTCAGGTTCTTCACGTTGCCCGCGTTGATCTGCGTGAGCGGGGAGAAGCGATCGCCCTTGGCGGTGCGGCCGTAGTACCACCAGTCCTCTGCCGGGACCGAGTTGTCGACCTGCCCGGCAAAGATGCGGTTGCCGGCATCGCCCGAAACGCCCACCGGGCGCGCGAAGCCGACGATCAGGACCACGACCGAAAGCGCGCAGGCCAGCGCCGGGCCCCAAGCGGCGTGACGCGCCAGCGGGCGGCGGTCGCCCTCCGGAACGATCCCGCGTCGCACCCAGGGCAGCAGTAGCCAGAGCCCCAGCACCGTCGGTGCCACCAGCCGGGGTTCCAGGCCCCAGCCGTTCAGTCCCACTTCGTAGATTGCCCAGATCACCGTGCCGGTCAGCACGGCGGCGTAGAGCCACAGCGCTTCCGGTCTTCGTCGCAGGGCCAGCACGCCGGTCACGATCAGCAGCACGCCCGCGACGAGGTAGTAGAGCGAACCGGCCAGCAGCGCGAGCCAGGCACCGCCGACCGTAAAGACCGCGCCGACCACCAGCAGGGCAACACCGGTGAACCAGGGGCGGCGACGGCGGGCGCCGAAATGGGGGGAGGAAAGTGTCAAAGTGTTTCTCCTTTGCCACCCACGACAATTCACCGCCCGCCGCATGGTTTCCTCCAAATGGCGCAAATCGCGGGAACTGCGCGAATTTTCCCCTCGAAGCCGACGATTCCGGACTGCAGGCCGATACCAGATACCTCGTCATAGCAAGGTATCTTGCCGTGACATGTATTTTCTCATGCAAGGTATCTTGCGTTACACAGTAGCTGGTTATATACACTCCTCATCCGCAGGAGATGATTCGATGTCCGAAATCGAAATCCAGTTGAAGAAAGGGGTGCTGGGGCTTTGCGTCCTGGCGCTGCTTTCGCGGGGTGACAGCTACGCTTACGAGATCGCCAGCCGCATGGCCGACGCGGTCGATATGGGCGAAGGCACGATCTACCCGCTGATGCGCCGGATGCAGAGCGATGGCCTGGTAGTGACCTACCTCGAGGAATCGCCCTCCGGTCCGCCGCGCAAGTATTACCGCATTACCGAAACCGGCCGCTCGCGGCTGGCCGAACAGGTTGCCGAATGGCGCGGCTTCACCGCCGCTGTCGATGGCCTGATCGTGGGCCACGTGGAGGCAGAAGCGCCCGCTGCGGCGCCGCAGGAAGAAGGGGAGCCGAGCCATGAAGCGTAACGAATTCATCCGGCGCCTGAAGGCGGGCCTGAACGGCGTGCCGCAGGACGTGATCGCCGAGATCGTCGCCGACTACGAAGAGCACTTCGATGCCGGTGCCGCCGAAGGCCGCAGCGAAGAGGAGGTCGCCGCGGCCCTCGGAAACCCCGCAAGGCTGGCGCGCGAACTGCGCTTCGAGGCCGGCTTCAAGAACTGGGAGAGCGGTCGTTCGCCCTCTTCCGCATGGGGCGCGATCCTGGCCTTCATGGGCCTTGCCACCATCGACATCCTGATCCTGCTGCCGATCGTGCTGCCGGTTCTGGGCGTGATGTTCGGCCTGTTCGTCGCCACCATCGTGATGTTCTTCGTCGGCGGCTTCGTGATGATCGCCGGACCGTTCAGCGGCTTTCCCGGCGGCTGGCTGGTTGCGATCCTGGGCGGGCTTGGACTGATGAGCGCCTCGGTCGCCATCGGCGCATTGCTGACGCTGGTGAGCATCTGGATCATCAATGCCCTCATGTGGTTCGGCCGCCTGCACTACCGCGTGATCGAACCCGCCATCCATCCCGAAGACTGAAAGCACGAGAGAAAGGAACCAAGTGATGTTCAGGAAACTGCTCATCGTATTCGCCAGCGGCGTGATCCTGTCGATCGTCGCTTTCGGTGCGGCCTGGGTCGTCGGCGGGGACAAGTTCCGCCAGGACGTGGAAGCGCACGATGGCTGGAGCTTCTCCTTCGACGATGACGATCAGGACCACGGCCCGGCCAAGACCCGCACTTTCGCCATCGAACCCGGCACCCGCCTGGCGATGGATATCCCGGTGCAACTGGTCTTCACCAAGGGCGACAAGTCCGAGATGGTGGTCTCCGGCCCGCAGAAGGTGATCGACCGGCTGACCTGGGAAAATGGCCGCCTCAGCGTCGACGGTGACCTGAAGATGCACAAGGGGCTGAAGGTGAACATCACCGCGCCGCAGATCGAAAGCTTCGACTTCGACGCGCCGGGCGATGTGACGCTGACCGGACTCGACCAGGACAGCCTGACGCTGAAGGCGGACGGCGCCATCAACCTCGACGCTTCGGGCAAGGTCCGCAAGCTGGACGTGCGCACCGAAGGCGCCAGCAACCTCAACCTCGGCAAGCTGGAAGCGCAGGACGCCAAGGTCAGCGTCGAAGGCGTGGGCAGCGTGACGATCGGCGCCACCGGCAACGTTTCGGTCAGCATCGACGGCATCGGTTCGGTGAAGCTGGTGCGCAAGCCGGCCCACCTCACCCAGGAGATCAACGGCCTGGGCAAGATCGACCACGATTACCAGTAAGGGGCAAAACGCCCTCAAGGTTCAGGAAAAGCCGCTTCCGAATCCCCCCGTCAGGAAGCGGTCGATACGAAAAGGGCCGCAGCATCTCCCCCCGGATGCTGCGGCCCTTTCATGTGTGGTTAGGTACCGCTCAGGTGCGATACCGTCTTCGCAGCCCACAACGCTTATAGCACCCGTCGCCCCCGCCTTCGCGGAGATGATGAAAGGGGCAAGTGGGCTTTCAGATCGGTAGTTTTGAAGCGCGATCAATGCACCGGCGGATCGACCGGCGGCACCGCGCCGACCGGCGCCACGGGCTCGCCCGGTTCGCGCGGCGGCAGGGCGTTTTCGGGCACTTCGTCGATCTGCATCGCCGCCGTCGGCACATGCTCCAGATTGCGCGCGACTACGCGAATCTCATCGCCGGTGATGGTGATCTCGTTGAAGCTGGGCGGCGTGGAGCGGATCCGCTTCGACAGGGTGCCGGCCCCGATCATCCGCAGCGGACCGGCGGGAGTCTCGCTGGTCAGGTCGAAAGCATCGTGAATGTGGCCGGACAAGATGCCCATCACCTTGCGGCCGGCCAGAATTTCCATCGTCCGTGTGCCGTTGATGGTCAGCAGCTTGTTGTCGCGCGCACGGCGTTCGATCAGCGGATGATGTGCGGCCACCAGCACGCGCGTGCCGGCCGGAAGCGCATCGATCGCGGCAAGAGTCTCGCGCAGGGCATGGTCGGTCACCCAGCCGTTGGACCAGGGAAAACGCTGCCACTGCGCGCGCGTCGTCGTGCGCAGGGGCACGATGGCAAGGCCGGGCAGATCGAGCTGCGCTTCCACTTGCCGCTCGATCGCCTTGAACCGGCGATAGGGATCGAAGAATCGCTGGTAGAGGTTGAAATAGGGAATGTCGTGATTGCCGACTTCCACCGTAACCGGCACGTTCAGCCCCTTGATCCAGCCGCAGGCAGCGGCGAATTCGGGGTGGCGCGCGCGCATCGTCAGGTCGCCGGTAATGGCAACGGCATCGGGCTTTTCACGCGCGATGCAGTCCTTGGCCCAGGCGATCGCCTCCGGATCTTCGAGACCGAAATGAATATCGCTCAGATGAAACAGCTTCAGGCTGCGTGGATTCGGGGCGGAAGTCTCAAGGTTCATGCGATGTCGTCACCAGATCGACCTCAAGGATCGCGGGATGGAAGTGCTCTTCCGTGCCCCCTTCGAACGGCTCGCCATCGATCAGCAGGCCCATCGGTTCGCCATCCGGGCAGACCAGCCGCAGGCGCGAATGGCTGCCCAGCGGATCGTGCGGCCCATCGCGAAAATCGCGGTTGATCAGGGCAATGCCCTGTCCGGCGAAATCGCCCAGCGTTTCAGCATAATAGCCGTTCGCTTCGAGTCCGGTTGCGTTCGGGGTCACGGTGATCGCGGCATAGCCGTCCTCGCGCCCGCAGTCGACCTCGGCGCAGACGACTTTCGGGCCTTTGACCGACCAGGCAATCGCCTCCTTGGCGGAGGCTACGAATTCCAGCACGTTGGCGGCGCGCATCGCCTCGCGCACTTCGTTCCAGATCGTGCCGGGGCCGGCCAGCACGCCGGTCAGGGCGATCCCATGGCGGGTGGCAATCACTTCGGGCCGGGTGGTGGGCAGACGGTCGGGCGCGAGGCGGGCGACCACTTCGGGGGCGGGAATGTCGCCGTGCAGCCGCTTGGCCAGCATGTTCATCGTCCCGCCGGGCAGCACCAGCACGGGCCCGTTCCAGCCGCTGACGTTTTCGATCACCGAATGAACGGTGCCATCGCCGCCGAACACCGCCAGCAGCGAAATATCCGCTGCGGCCAGAGTCTCCGAATCCGGTGGTTGTTCGTCGGGAAAGCGGATCGTCCGTTCGGGTTCGAAGCCCACCGCCGTAAGGGCGGAGAGCACTTCGGCGACGGCGGCATCGTCGTTGCTGCCGCTGGCTGCATTGCAGACAAGCCAGCAGCGATGGCGGGAAGAAACATGTTTTCCAGTCATGCCCCCAAAACCGGCAAGCTTCGCCGGGGTTCCCTGGGCCGGCCCATCAGGCCCGTCCCGAAAGATCAGCCAGGCCGCCAGCGCGTTGAGCGCGGAATAGCAGGCATAGATCCAGGCCCAGCCGCTCGATCCCGCTGCCGCCATGATCATTGCGCCCAGCAACATCGCGAATTCGACCACCAGGCTGAGCTTTCCGCCCAAAGGCTGGACCAACCAGGGGATGCTTCCAAGCATGGGATGGCCGGATTCCAGCACCGCCTTGTGAGCGGCAAAGTTAAGGATGCCGAGCAGGAAGACGAAGACGAGTCCCATACCGGGATCGATTGTACATGGGCCGTCGCCAACTTGCCAGCCTCCTGCCGAATCAAGGCCTTGTTCGATTCGTTTTCGATCATCCCGGGCGAAGTCATTCGTCGAGCGGGAATGTCGTTCGTCCCCGCTTCTGCCCCTTCGTCGACATGCGGGGCGCTGCGGTCGAGGTCTGCGTGAATCGTCCCCGGGTGCGGTGCACAAGACAATCACCGGGCCGAGCAGGACCCCCCGCCGCCGGCCCACCTGAGGAGGAAGTACGATGATCAAGACCACTTCGATTGCAGCCGCCGCCGCCGCGCTCGTATTCACCGGTTTGAGCTTCGGCGCTGCCACGCCGGCTTTCGCCAAGGACGTCACGGTTCGCTATGCCGACCTCGACCTGACCACCGCTGAAGGCCAGAAGCAGCTCGACCGCCGTCTCGACACCGCCGCCCGCGACGTCTGCGGCTATGACGATGTGACCACCGGTTCGCGCCTGCGCAGCCCTGAAGCCGTCGAATGCTACGACAAGGCCCGTGCCCAGTTCAGCGCCCACGTCGCCGCCGCGGTCGAACGCGCCAATGCCCGCGCCCGCGTTGCCACCAACTGACCGTGGCGCCCACGAAGTCCCTAAAAAATAATCGGATAAAAGACTGGCGGGTCCCCTAGCGGCCCGCCATTTTTTTGACTGATGGCAGGTAAGTGCGCCCGATCCGCAGCGCTTCACCGTCCGCCGTTTCCACCGACCAGACGCCCAGCCCTTCGTGCCGAAGCCCGGCAACGTGATCGCGGCGCAGGATGCAGCTGCGATGAATGCGGATGAAGTTCTCCGGATCCAGGCGCTGTTCCAGGCTGGTGATGGTCTGCAGCAGCAGATAGCTCGCCCCGCGGACGTGCAGCCGCACATAGTCGCGCTCTGCATCGATCCGCTCCACGTCGGCAGCCGGCACGCGCACCAGCTCGGAACGGTGCGGCACCCAGAATTCCTCAAGCCACTTGCCGGTGGGCACCGTGCGTTCGCCGCGCCGCGCGCCGACGCGCGAGATCGCGCGTTCCAGCCGCTCCGGCGCGACCGGCTTCAGCACGTAGTCCACGGCGTCAAGGTCGAAGGCCTCCACCGCGAATTCGTCATGCGCGGTGACGAAGATCACCGCCGGCGCTTCCGGCAACCCGCCCAGCCGGCGGGCGACGGTCAATCCGTCGGTTTCCGGCATCGTCAGGTCCAGCAGCACCAGATCGGGAGTCAAAGCCTCGATCAGGCGCAGCGCGGCCTCACCATCGCTGGCGGTACCGATCACCGAGATCGAATCGATCCGGGCGCAGATCACCTGCATGCGCTCCACCGCAAGCGGCTCGTCATCGACGATCAGCGCGCGCAGCGGCGCGTTATCCAAAGTCTGTACGGGTTCAAGCACGGGCAAGCTCCAGCGGCCCGGCATCCGACGGCCCAAACTGCAAGGGGAGGCGCAGGACGGTAGCAAAACCGCCCTCCTCGCGCCGTCCGAACGAGATCGTCGCCGCATCGCCATAGCGGGCGCGCAGGCGATCGCGCACGTTGCCAAGGCCGATGCCGAAGCCCTGAACGCCTTTCACCTTCTCGCCCGGCCCATCATCGGTAACGGACAATTCCAGCATGTCGTCCACCCGGTGCGCGCGGATGGCGATCGTCACCGGCCGCTGGGTAGCGGCGACGGCGTACTTCACCGAATTCTCGACGAGCGGCTGCAAGATCATGCCGGGCACCATCGCATTCGAAACGGCATCGTCAATATCAATCGTCGAAACGAGGCGATTTGGGAAACGAACGGCCTCGATCTCGAAATAGAGTTTCTGAAGTTCGATCTCATCGACAAGCTTCAGGTCACTTGTGGGATCCCCGGAGAGCGTGCGGCGATAGAATGTCGACAGCGTTTGAATCATCGTTTCGGCATCGTCCTGCTTGCCCGTCATCACCAGCGCCGAAAGCGAGTTGAGCGTGTTGAACAGGAAGTGCGGATTGACCTGATAGCGCAGCGACCGCAGCTCGGCAGCGGCGGCGGCGCGGCGATGTTCGCCTTCGCGCCGTTCGGCCACGCGGGCTTCTTCCGCCTTGGCGAGCGCGAAATAGAGCGCGGCCCAGGCCAGGACCAGGAAGTAGCGGGTGAACGCATAGTCGGCCACAGATCCCCATCGCGCGTAGCTGTCGCCCAGCGTCTTGTTGGTGTGGATCGTGATCGAATGGGCATTGGGGTCGCTGGTCGTGGTTGGCTCCGGGGCCGGCGGCGGTGTCGGCGCGGAGGCATCCTCCGAAGGCGTTCCCGGTGGCGCCGGCACCGGCTGTGTAACGATGGTGGGCAAGTCGACAAGAATGTTGCCGGCTTCGTCACGGCTGATCTTCACTTTGCCCGATTTAACCGCTTCGGCTTCCTGCTCGCTGCCGTAGGCCTGGGTCATCTCCATATCGGAGAACACTGCCTCGTTGATCACGCTGAGCAGCAGCGCCAGCGGTAGCGCGCCGACCAGCACGATCGCCAGCCGCACGCCGCCGGACTTGCGCTCCAGCATCTGCAGCAACGGCCAGACGGCGGCCATGACCAGCATGGAAAGGATGCAGATCGTCAGGCGGCGAGAGAAGATCGGCCAGACGAAGTCATAGCCCATCACCGCGCCGCGCAGCGTGGCGACGAGGAAATAACAGGCCCAGAGAGCGGCTAGCGAAAGCAGAACGACCCGCGCAGGCACGCGCGGCTGAGTGGCGACATCCGACATGGTCTGCCGGGATAGCGCGAAAATTGCCTTTTGCGCCAGTTCGCAAATCGGATCGGAATCGACCTTCGTCGAAAGTTATGCGCCGGTAGAGCGCCCCGGGTCGATCAGGGCTTGATTCAGGGTTTGCGCAGCGCCGCGATGCAGGCGGCGCGGTCCACATCCTGCCCGTCGGACGCGCGGCGAGCGTCGACGTAAGTTGCCACTGGTTCCTTCGATCCGTTCGTGGGGTAGAGGTAGATGTCCAGCAGGCAGGCGGTGCCGGTGAACTGCAGCTTGCGGGCGTCGCCTTCCCACACGTCCAGGCGCGGTTCGCCGAAGGCGCGCACCAGTTGCGAACGGTCGGCCCCGATCACGCCGGCCACGCCCGGGATCGCCTGCAGGGTGGGCGCGCGGGAGACATGGCTGGGCTGGCGCACGTCGGAAAGCTTGCCCGGGCGGTGCGGCGTCCGATTGGGTGCGGGCGTACTGTTGACCGCACCACCCCCCGCGCCGCACGCCGCCAGCAGCAACGCCAGCGCGGAAGCCGCCAGCGGGCCTTTCAGGCTTCGTAGGGAAAGGGGACGAAGGGCGGTCGGGGTCGGACGCGTCTGGATCATGATTGCGCCCGGCATTGCCCGCACGGTTCGCCCTGTCAACTGCCGTGGCGCTTGCGAAGCGGCCGGCCGCGCGCTAGGCGCGATATCAACTCCCAAACATTTTCAGACCATCAAGGAACACGACCGCATGGCCCAGCCCACCGTGCCGCCTACTCTCGATGTGATTGCCATCGGCAACGCCATCATCGACGTCATTGCCAACTGCCCGGATTCGCTGATCGACGAACTCGGTCTCTCGCGCGGCGGCATGATGCTGATCGACGCGGATCAGGCCACGAGCCTTTACGAAGCGATGGGCCCCGCGCGCGAAATCTCCGGCGGTTCGGCCGCCAATACGCTGGCCGGCCTGGCCGCGCTGGGCGCCAAGTGCGCGTTCATCGGCCAGGTGGCCGACGACCAGCTGGGCGAAGTCTTCACCCATGACATCCGCGCCGGCGGCATCGATTTCGACGTGCCCGCCCGCACCGGCGTGCCCACCGCGCGCTGCCTGATCTTCGTGACGCCGGACGGCCAGCGCACGATGAACACTTTCCTGGGCGCCTCGCAGCACCTGCCCGCCGAAGCGCTGGACGAAAGCGCCATCGCCAGCGCCGCCGTGCTCTACCTCGAAGGTTACCTCTGGGATCCCGAGGAACCGCGCGCCGCGATGCGCAAGGCGATCGAGGCAGCCCGCGCAGCCGGCCGCAAGATCGCCTTCACGCCGTCGGAATGCTTCGTGATCGACCGCCACGGTGCCGATTTCCGCGACCTGATCGACAACGGCATGATCGACGTGCTGTTCTGCAACGAGCACGAGATGGCCGCGCTGATCGGCCATGACGATTTCGAAAAGGGCGTTGCCGAACTCGCGCCGAAGATTCCGGTGCTGGTCGTTACCCGTGGTTCCGCCGGCGCCGTTGCGCTGTCGGAAGGCCAGCGCGTGGAAATCGGTGCGGAGCCGATCGACCGTGTGGTGGACACCACCGGCGCGGGCGACCTGTTCGCCGCCGGCTTCCTGTTCGGCCACGTGCGCGGCATGAGCCTTGAGCAGTGCCTGAAGATGGGCGCGATCTGCGCCTGCGAAGTGATCTCGCACTACGGCGCCCGCCCCGAGGCGGACCTCAAGGCGCTGACCGCCGAAGTCGTCGGCTGACGTCACGACATCGCCCGCGTTCTTGACGCGGGACCTGCTCCGGGAGAGGCTGGGATTTCGTCCCCCTCTCCCGCGAGGCTGCATGGCAATCACGATACCTGCCCTGATCGACTTCGAGGCAAGCTGCCTGCCAGAGCACGGCCAGTCCTATCCCATCGAAGTCGCGATCGCCCGCACCGATGGCGAAAGCCGCGCCTGGATGATCCGCCCCTTGGCGGCCTGGGAGCATTGGGACTGGTCGGAAGAAGCCGAAGCGCTTCACGGCATTTCCCGCGCCATGCTGGAATGCGATGGCCTGCCCGCCGCGCAAGTGCTTGCCGAAATGACCGAATTCGTCGGCGGCTGCGCGGTCTATTCCGATGCCGAGTTGGACGAATATTGGCTGGAAGTGCTGTGCCAGGGTCTCAGCGCATCGCTGCCCTTCCCGATCCGCTATCTGGGCGAATGGATGATGTCGCGCGGCTATACGCGCCCGCAAGTCGTCGCCGCGCTGGAAGAAGCGAAGACCCTGCTGCCCAAGGAACACCTCGCACGCGAAGACGCCAAACGGCTCGCCATGGTCGTGCGGCTGCTGATGGAAAGCGAAGCGGCGTGACGCTGCGCGATGCGACTTTGGTGCGGATTCACGTGCCGGTTACGGCCGAGACTTTGGCGACGATGCTGAATGGCATTGGCGCGGCGGCCGAACGCGATCCGGTGCTGGCGCAGATTCTCGCCGTCATCCGCGAGGACAATCCGCTGGGGGACTTTGGACTCTACAAGGGCGTGTTCGAACTGAGTCCGGGTTGGGAGGGCTTCCGTCCGGGGCCGGATGCCCAGCCCACGCTGGGCAAGCCCGGGGATGCCACGCTTTCGCCGACGGTGATTGTCTCGGTCCATGCACCGTGCCCACCGAAAGATCCGGCGTTCGTGGCCGCATTGGAGCGGATCATGGCGATCCATCCTTGGGAGGTGCCGGTAGTGGAGATTTCATCGGTGCGGCTGGCAGTGCGGTATTCACCGCTAACGGCAGTTTCCGTCCAAACCTTTTTAAACCGCACTTCGTCGCCCCAGCGAAGGCGAGGGCCCCGCTTCGTTGCGGCATACTCAAAGATAAGCGGGATCCCCGCCTTCGCGGGATGACGGAGTTAGGTGTGGAGAGGCTGGCTGGGGGAAGTGGGCTGATCGCGCCCGCCTCCAAAGACCCATCACTGATAGGTGGGCTGCGCCAAGGGAGTCATCGGCTGGACCGCCTGCATCTGCTGCTGCTGAATCGGCTGCTGCGGCACGGACATCCCGCCACCCTGCGCTGACTGCAATCGCGCCAGACACTCGTTCTTGCGCTGCTCGCGCGCGTCGGAATAGCTCTGCGCGGTCTGCGCCGGCAGTGCGCAATCCCGCTCCGGGCGGATCGGGTGCTTGGCGCGGCACCCTTCCTCGGTGGCGAAGAGGTCGTCGGCACAATCCTCGAACGCGGCAACGTCGGCATCGTGCTGCGCGTGGCAACTCGCGGTCCAGCGCTCCTTGTAGGAGAGTTCGGCGAAATTCAGGCAGTCCTGATATTCCAGCTGGGCCGATTCCTGCCGCTTCTTCGCTTCGGCTTCGGCCCGCTCGGCCGCCTTCTGGCGCGACTGCTCGGCATCGCGCTCCACGGCTTGGCGGGCCTCCTCGCGCGCGGCCTGCCGGGGCAGGACCACGCCGTAATACCAGCCAATGCCCGATCCCGCGATCAGGGCGGCGGCGGCCAGCGAAAGCTTAAGAGCGGTATCGACCCGGCTGGCCATGCGCTTACTCGCCCGAAGCCTTCTCGCGTGCCACTTCGCGCCAGCCGATATCGCGGCGGCAGAAGCCGGTGGGGAAGTCGATGGCGTCGACGGCGGCATAAGCCTTCGCCTGCGCTTCCGTCACCGAAGCGCCGCGCGCGGTCACGTTGAGCACGCGGCCGCCGCTGGACACGAGGGCACCGTCCTTCAGCGTGGTGCCGGCGTGGAAGACCTTGGCACCCAGCGCATCGGCCTTGTCGATCCCGTCGATCGCACCGCCCTTGGCGGGCGTGCCCGGATAGCCATCCGCCGCCATCACCACGGTCAGCGCGGTATCGTCGCTGAACTTCGGCGGCTGGATCGCGGCAAGGCGGTTGTCGGCACAGGCATGGAGCAGTTCGACGAGGTCCGATTCCAGGCGCATCATCATCACCTGGCACTCCGGATCCCCGAAGCGGCAGTTGTATTCGATGAGCTTCGGCCCCTGTGCGGTGAGCATCACGCCCAGGAACAGCACGCCCGAATAAGGAATGCCTTCGTTCTCCAGCGTGCGCACGGTCGGCGCGATGATACGCTCAAGGACTTCGGCTTCCAGTGCCGGCGTCAGCACCGGAGCGGGGCTGTAGGCGCCCATGCCGCCGGTGTTGGGGCCAGTATCGCCGTCACCCACGCGCTTGTGGTCCTGCGCAGATGCGAAGGGGACGATGGTGGAACCGTCGGTCAGCGCGAAGAAGCTGGCTTCCTCACCCTCCATGAATTCCTCGATCACGGCTTCCGCGCCGGCTTCGCCAAAGCGACCCGAGAAGATCTCGCGCACGGCTTCCTCGGCTTCGTCCATGGTCATCGCCACGGTCACGCCCTTGCCGGCGGCAAGGCCATCGGCCTTGATGACTACCGGCGCGCCGAACTTGGCGAGGGCGGCCATGGCGTCAGCCTCGGTCGAAACGCGCTCGTACCCGGCGGTGGGAATGCCCGCGCGCTCGCACAGATCCTTGGTGAAGCCCTTGGAACCTTCGAGCTGGGCCGGCTTCTGGTTCGGGCCGAATACCGAAAAGCCTTCAGCACGCAGCGAATCGCCCAGGCCGTCGACCAGCGGGGCCTCAGGCCCGATCACGATCAGGCCGATCACGTTGGTCTCGCAGAAGGCGATGACGGCGGCATGATCGGTGACATCCAGGTCGATGCAGCTTGCCACTTCGGCGATCCCGGGATTACCGGGGGCAGCCCAAAGGGTCTCGCAGAGCGGGGATTGCGCCAGCTTCCAGGCCAGCGCATGTTCGCGGCCGCCAGAGCCCAGAAGAAGGATATTCATTGCCCGTGCCTTTCGATGACGACGAATTCGATGATGGTCGTTCCGGTGGGCTGGTAGCGAAGCAAGCGCCCGGGGACAACGCCGCGCCGCTCTCGATCAGCGAGATTTCGAACCTGCTGAAGCGCATGGTGGAAGATCGCTTCGGCTTCGTGCGCCTGCGGGGCGAGCTTTCGGGCGTGAAGCGGGCGGCATCCGGCCATCTCTATTGCGCGCTGAAGGACGACAAGGCGGTGATCGACGGCGTCATGTGGCGCGGCGGTGCCCAGCGTCTGGCGTTCCGCCCGGAAGACGGCGTGGAAGTGATCGTCACCGGCAAGCTGACGACTTATCCGGGCCGATCGAAGTACCAGATCGTCATCGAGACGATGGAGATCGCCGGCGAAGGCGCGCTGTTGGCGCTGCTGGAAAAGCTGCGCGCGCGCCTGGCCGCCGAAGGGCTGTTTGCGCCGGAGCGCAAGCGTGCCCTGCCCTTCCTGCCGCAAGTGATCGGCGTCGTGACGTCACCCACCGGCGCGGTGATTCGCGACATTCTGCACCGGCTGGCGGACCGTTTTCCCAGCCGCGTGCTGGTGTGGCCGGTGCTGGTTCAGGGCGAAGGTTCCGCACAGCAGGTGGCCAACGCGGTGCGTGGCTTCTCGGCGATACAGCCGGGTGGTCCGGTGCCGCGCCCCGATCTGGTGATCGTCGCGCGCGGTGGTGGCTCGATCGAGGACTTGTGGTCGTTCAACGAGGAAGTCGTCGTTCGCGCCGTTGCCGAATCGTCGATCCCGGTGATCTCGGCCGTGGGGCATGAGACCGACACCACGCTTTGCGACTATGCCGCCGACCGCCGCGCGCCGACGCCAACCGCCGCCGCTGAAATGGCCGTGCCGGTCCGCGCCGAACTGGCCGCGACGCTGGACGAGCTGGCCTATCGCAAGCGCCGCTGCGCGCTGCGCCCGGTCACGCTGGGGCGCGAGCGGCTGGAGGCGCGCGTGCAGCGCCTGCCCAAGCCCGAGGCGATTCTGGCGGCCAAGGCGCAGAAGCTGGACGAACTGTCGGAACGCCTGCGCCGTGGCCTGCGCGACGAAGCCGGCGCCAAGCGAGAGCAGTTGAATCGTGTCGCCGGCAAACTCTCGCTGCCCCTACTGCGCCACCGCGTTCAGGTTTCCGGCGAGCGCGTGGAGCGTGCCGGGCTGCACCCGCGTCTGCTCCAGCGCCGGTGGGCGATGGCGCGCGATGCGCTGGCACCGACCGCGCGCGTGTTGCCTCAGCTCAATCCCGACAAGCCGCTGGAGCGCGGCTTCGCCCGCGTCACCGCACAGGACGGACGCACGCTGACCAGCCGCGATGTGGCAGCGGCAGAGGCGGTGCTCACGCTGCGCTTCCGTGACGGCGCGCTTTCGGTCGTTCCCGGTGCGGTCACCCCCGGTTCAGGCGGCGCGGGTTCTATTGAGCCGACCCCGCCGGCTGCCGCTCCGGCCCCGATCGAGCCTTCCGCCCCCAAGCGCCCGGCGCGCGCCAAGGCGGAAGCATCGAAGCCGGTAGAACCGCGACAGGGTGATTTGTTTTGACCAGCGCGACCTGCTAGGATTTGCCCATGCTGATGTCTTCCGCCGATCGTCCCGCCAAGCTTCAATATGGCCCCAATGGATTCCGCGTCCTGAGCGGTGGCCACTTCGTGCTCTGCGCCGTTTCGGGCGAGAAGATACCGCTTGAGGAACTGCGCTACTGGAGCGTGGAGCTTCAAGAGCCCTACGCCTCCGCAGAAATCGCCACCCGGCGCCTGCTCGGGAAGGCATGACCCGCCTGAAAGTATCGCTCATCGCCGGCGGCGCGCTTGCGGTTGCCGGCTTGGTCGCTCTGGTGGGGGCATCCCCCGCTGCCACGACGATGACCGCCAGTCCTTCCGGCATTACCTATGCCGGCGAAGTGACGCAGGGCGGCTGGGTTCGCGGCAAGGTTCCCCAAGGCACCCGCTCGCTGACCCTCGATGGAGAGCCGGTGAAGATCGCGGCGGACGGCGCCTGGTTCGCCGCCTTCGATCGCGACGCCAAGCCGGGTGAAACGCTGATCGCCACGCTGGCCGATGGCCGCAAGGTTTCGCAGACGGTCAGCATCGCACCGCGCGCCTGGCAGATCGAGAACATCAATATTCCGCGCAAGCCCGGTGGGCCGACGGCAGAATTCATGAAGATCCGTCAGCCGGAGCTGGACCGGATCAACGCCGCCCGCACGTTGCAGACCGATGCGCAAGGCTGGCGCCAGCACTTCGTGTGGCCGGCCAAGGGGCGCATTTCGGGTCGGTTCGGATCGCAGCGCGTCTATCAGGGCGAGCCGGCGGCCTATCATTCGGGTCTGGACATCGCCACCGGCACCAGTGGCACGCCCTTCGTCGCACCGGCTGACGGCGTGGTGATTCTGGCGGCGGAAAAGCCCTTCTCGCTGGAGGGCAATCTGCTGATGATCGATCACGGCATGGGCCTGAACAGCGCCTTCCTGCACTGCTCGCAACTGCTGGTGAAGGAAGGCGATCATGTGAAGCAGGGGCAGGTGATCGGCCGCATCGGCATGACCGGGCGCGCCACCGGCCCGCATCTGCACTGGTCGATCAAGTGGAACGATGCCCGGCTCGATCCGATCCTGTTTACCGGCCCGATGAACTAAAGCGCGAACTGCCCCTTTAGGGGAAAGGGCGCGAAACCGGCTTGCGGCTTACGGGATAATGCCTATCCCGCTCCGGGTGCGCCGCACCATAGCTCTTTTTGCGCTGCTGGCGCTGTTGCCGCTGACTTGGGCGCGTTCCGCCCCTCCAGTGAAGATGAAGCGCTTTGAACTCACGTTCGAAGCGCTGCCATTGCCTTCGCAGGACCGAATGGCGGCGCAACTGGGCGTCTTTCATCTGGAGCAGGCATGGCACTTGCGCAGCCGCACGCATCGCTTCGGTAGCTTTTCCGCGCTGCTGATGCGGCCGGATGGCGAGATGCTGGCGCTGAGCGATTCGGGTAACTTCCTGCGTTTCCGCGCGCCGGGTGAATCGCAGCAGCACAGCAAGATCGGCCGCCTGCCGCTTTCCGATGGCGACTCCAAGGAGGATCGCGACGTCGAATCGGCGACCGAGGACGGCAGCGGCACGATCTGGTTGGGGCTGGAAGGGCTGAACGCGATCTACCGGCTGAGCCCGGCGTTTCACGTGGAACGCCGCGTGCGGCCCGAATCGATGCGCGACTGGGGCGTGAACACCGGGCCGGAGGCGATGGCCCGCCTTGCCGATGGCCGTTTCGTGCTGTTGCGCGAAGGGTTCGAAGGCTGGAGCGATCGCCTGCATCCAGCCGTCACTTTCGCCGGGGATCCCACCGAGAATCCGACCGGTCAGCGTTTTCTCTTCGACGGTCCGACCGGATTCAGCCCCACCGACATGGCGCAGATGCCCGATGGACGCTTGCTGATCCTGATGCGCAGCCTGATTTGGCCGATGCCCCAGCGCTTCGCGGGACGTATCGCCATCGGCGATCCGCGAACGATTCGGCCCGGCCAGCCCTGGCGTGTCACCGAAGTCGCGCGATTGTCTTCGGACCTGCCGATCGACAATTTCGAGGGGCTGGCCATCGTCCCGCGCGCAGATGGGCGGCTGACCGTCTGGCTGATCTCCGACGACAACTATTCGCCGCTCCAGCGCACGTTGCTCTGGAAGATGAGCGTGGATCCCGCCGAACTTCCCTGACAGGCACTGTAGCTAGCCCGGCACCGATCGTGCGGCCGTCCCAAGGATTCAGGACATGCGAAAAGGCGCGCAAGGCAGAATGCCTGCACGCCCTTGTCGCATGTCCTGAAAAATCACGCTTCCCGAAGGAAGCGTGCGAAAATCAGGCGGCCAGCTTCTTCTTCAGCTCGCGCTTCACCTTGAGCGCGCGCGTGGAGAGTGCCGTGTCCGAGGACTTCAGCAGCCAGTTGTCGAGGCCACCGTTGTGCTCAACCGAACGCAGACCGTGGGTCGAAACGCGGAACTTGAAGCTACGCTCCAGGCCGTCCGACAGAAGCGTAACGTTCTGCAGGTTGGGAAGGAAGACGCGCTTGGTCTTGTTGTTGGCGTGGCTGACGTTGCAGCCGACCTGGCGGCCCTTGCCGGTCAGTTCGCAGATGCGGGACATGTCTAACTCTCGCTCGAAAAAATCTGTTGCCGTTAATACGGGAAGGCGCGCCCTTAGCGATTCCCCCCGCGATGGTCAAGTTGCACACAGCTTTTTCAGCCGCTAGCGCTGGAACATGACCCGCTGGCCCCTCCCCCAATACATGCAACTCGCCCTCGCGCAAGCGCGGGAAGCCGCCGAGTCGGGCGAAGTGCCGATCGGTGCGGTGGTAGTGAAGGATGGCGCTGTAATTGCGACGGGGCGCAACGGTCCGCGCGAGCGTCACGATCCCACCAGCCATGCCGAGATCGAGGCGATTCGCGCCGCTGCGTCGATTCTGGGCAACGAGCGACTCGAGGGCTGCGAGCTTTGGGTGACGCTGGAGCCCTGCGCGATGTGCGCGGGCGCCATCTCGCACGCGCGGATCGCCCGGCTCTATTACGGCGCGGCCGATCCCAAGGGCGGTGCGGTGGAACATGGTGCCCGCGTGTTCGAGCACGATCAGTGCCTCCATCGGCCGGAGGTCTATTCGGGCATCGGGGAAAGCGAGGCGGCCGAGATGCTGCGCAGCTTCTTCCGGGAACGGCGCTAGGCGCGGCGACAGGGAAACCTCGCAGCCTGCACTCCGTCGCCCCCGTGAAGACGGGGGCCCCGCTTTTTGTTTCCAAGTCTCAAGAATAAGCGGGATCCCCGCCTTCGCGGGGATGACGGGGAACTGAGGTTGGGATTCGGAGGGGCAGGCGGGCGGCTAACCCGGGAACTGAATCCCGTTTCCCTGTCAAAGTGGCGTGAAATCCAGCCCGATATCCGCAGCCGGCGCGCTCTGAGTCAGGCGGCCGACGGAAACGTAGGTCACGCCGGAGGCCGCGATGGCGCCGATGGTGGAGAGATTCACGCCGCCCGAGGCCTCGGTCGGCACACGCCCGTCGACGATGGCTACGGCCTCGCGCAGCGTATCCGGCGCCATGTTGTCGAGCAGCAGATGGTGCGCGCCTGCCGCGATGGCCGGTTCGATCTGATCGATGCGGTCGACCTCGCAGATGATCTGGGCGACGCCCGCTGCCTTGGCCCGGGCTACGGCAGGGCCGACTCCTCCGGCGACGAGGACGTGGTTGTCCTTGATCATTGCCGCATCCCACAGCCCCATGCGGTGGTTCTGCGCCCCGCCCATGCGGGTGGCGTACTTTTCCAGATGGCGCAGGCCGGGAATCGTCTTGCGCGTGTCCAGCAGGGTGGCGTGACCCTGCATGGCATCGACATAGTCGCGCGTCATCGTGGCTATTCCAGACAAGTGCTGCACCGTATTGAGTGCAGCGCGTTCGCCGGTGAGCATGGCGCGGGCATTGCCGGTCAGCCGCATCAGCTTGGTGCCTGGGGCGACGCGGGCGCCCTCCTCCACCAGGATCTCGATTTCCATTGCCGGATCGAGGCTGCGGAAGAAGGCGGCGGCGATCGGCAGGCCGGCGACGGTGATCGCGTCGCGCGAATCCATCACGCCGGAAAAGCGGGCATCGGCGTCGATCACGCTTTCGGACGTGACGTCATGCCCTCCCCCCGGGAGCCCCACGCCGAGGTCTTCGGCCAAGGTTGCGTCGACAAAGGCGGAAAGGTCGAAACCGGGGATCGCGAATATGGTCATGGCCCGTGTCTT
Organism: Novosphingobium oxfordense; assembly: GCF_044029435.1. Lineage (NCBI taxonomy): Bacteria > Pseudomonadati > Pseudomonadota > Alphaproteobacteria > Sphingomonadales > Sphingomonadaceae > Novosphingobium > Novosphingobium oxfordense. Next base: position 3,352,479 of record NZ_CP147005.1, read on the forward strand.
TCGCGTGTTCGCGGCGGAATGTCGAGGTTGCTCCGCGCGTTCAATCGCTGGCGGGATGTGCGGCGCGATAGAACAGCCATTCTTCGACCACGCGGCCATCGGGCAAGTGGCAGTAGCCGGTCTCTCCCTGCGGTTGGCGGCGAATCTCGCTGCGGCCGCCTTGTTCGACGCAGTATTTGGAAGCCGGGTTGGCCATGCCGATCGGATGTGGATTCGGCGTCGTCGTCGATGGTGCGGAAACACAGGCGGCCAGCATCACCGGCATGCACAGGATCGCGATTCGCATGGGCAGGCATTCCTTGTGGGCATGAAAAAGGGGCCGGACGCACCGCCGGCCCCTTCACATTCGCATATTTGCGCGATCAGTGCGCGGCCTGGACCTGCTCGGTGGTGACCGGCGTGATCTTGATTTCCACGCGGCGGTTCTGGGCACGGCCTTCCTCGGTCGCGTTGTCCGCCACCGGATAGTTCTTGCCCATGCCCTGCGTCTGGATGCGGGCGGAGGAGACGCCCTGCATCATCAGGTAGCGGGCGACCGAATCGGCGCGGCGCTTCGAAAGATCGAGGTTGAACGCGTCGGAGCCGACCGAATCGGTGTGGCCGTAAACGTCGATCAGGCTGTTCGGATACTGCTTCATCGAATCGGCCACCTTGTTCAGCGACTGCTGGAACGACGGGCTGATCTCGGTGGAGTTGAAGGCGAAAGTCACGTCGGGCAGGTTGACGAGGATACCGTCGCCTTCCTGCTTCACGTCGATGCCCGAACCGGCGGTGGTTTCCTTCAGCTCGCGGATCTGCTTGTCCATCTGGCTGCCGACCACGGTGCCTGCCACGCCGCCGATGCCGGCGCCGACGATGCGCGCGGTGCTGCCGCCGATCACGCTGCCCAGCAGATAGCCGAGGCCCGCGCCGCCCGCTGCGCCGATCGCAGTGCGGGAGGCCTTCCTCTGCCCAGTGTTGGGATCGGTAACGCACCCCGAAACCGCAATGAGTGAAACGGCGGCGGCAACGGATACCAGCAGGCGTGATTTCATCATGAGTTTGCCCTTCCTCTGCGAATTACTACCGGCGACTGTGTGCAGTCGTGACCATGAATAGCATATGGACGCTGGGGGAGGAACGAATGCGAAAGTCCGGTGTTCCCTCGCAAACAATGGCTTGGAACAATCCGGGCGAACTTGGCGCGTCCGTTTCGCGGGTGTGATTGAATGCTGCATGTGCAACATCCGCTTCGCACCATCCATGATTTCTGCTAGCGCGGGTTCATTGTGACGCCCTTTCCCTGGACCGACCTCCTCATCATCGCCGGCCTGATCCTGATCAACGGCCTGTTCTCCATGTCCGAGCTGGCCATCGTGTCGGCGCGTGCCGCGCGGTTGAAGATCTCCGCCGACAAGGGCAGCAAGGCCGCGCAGACCGCGCTGGACCTGGCAGCAGACCCCGGCAAGTTCCTCTCCACCGTGCAGATCGGCATTACCCTGATCGGCATCGTCGCCGGCGCCTATTCGGGTGCCAGCCTTGAGCAGCCGGTATCGGAACGCCTTGAGGCATGGGGCATCTCGCCCCGCTTTTCGCACGAAAGCGCGTTCACGCTGGTGATCATCGTGACGACCTATGCCAGCCTGGTGGTGGGCGAACTGGTGCCCAAGCAGCTGGCCTTGCGCGCTGCCGAATCGGTGGCGCTGGTCATGGCGCAGCCGATGGTCTGGATGTCGAAGGCGATGGCGCCGATCGTCTGGCTGCTCGATCGGTCCTCGGGTCTGATCTTGCGCCTGATCGGCGTACGGCGCGGCGGAGAGGAGCAGATCACGGCTGAAGAACTGCAGATGATCTTCGCAGAGGCCACGCGTTCGGGCGTGATCGAGGAAGAGGAACGCGCGATCATGGCGGGCGTCATGCGTCTTGCAGACCGCCCGGTGCGCGAACTGATGACGCCGCGCAACCAGATCGACTGGATCGATATCGACGCCGATGTCGAAACGCTGCGTGCGAAGATCGAGGCTTCGCCCCACTCGCTGTTGCCGGTGGCGCGCGAAAGCTCTCCCGATACCGTGCTGGGCATCCTGAAGCTGCGCGAAGTGCTGGCTGCATTCGTTGCCGGGCGCCCGGTTGAAATCGCCGCGCTGATGAAGAAGGCGGAGGTCATTCCCGACCAGCTCGATTCCATGGACGCATTGCGCAAGCTGCAGCAGGCCGAAGTGCCGATGGCGGTGGTGCATGACGAATATGGGCACCTGGAAGGCGTGGTGACCACGTCGGACATGCTGGCGGCGCTGGCGGGATCGTTCGTCAGCCATCTGGATGAAGGCGACGCCCCGCTCGTTACCGAACGAGAGGACGGCTCGCTGCTGGTCTCTGGCTCGATGCCGGCCGATGCGCTGGCGGACAAGCTGGGGCTGACGCTCAACGATGATCGCGAATTCGCTACGGTCGCCGGCTATGTGCTGGCGGTGATGAAGAAAGTGCCGCGCGAAGGCGAATACTTTGCCGATCAGGGCTGGCGTTTCGAGGTCGTCGACATGGATGGGCTGAAGATCGACAAGATCCTCGTCTCGCGGATCGCCGACGATGCCGGTGACGATGGAGTGGCCGGCGAGGGGTGAGCCGTCGCCTTCGGCTCCCTTCTGCCCGAGATCACAGGAACCTCCCCAGCAATACAATACCTCGTCATCCCCGTGCAGGCGGGAATCCCGCTTCCTTCTTCGAGGCGGCGCGCGAGGTCGCTAAGAACAAGCGGGAGCCCCGCCTGCGCGGGGCGACGGAGCGGAACAGGCCAAGCTTGGGTGCACCGCCTTAGCCCCAAAACAAAAAAAAGAGCCGGAAGCGGTCTGCCCGCCCCGGCTCTTTTCGTGTGCTGTGAAAAGCCTCAGCCGCCGATGGCGGTCTGCGCGCTCTGACCGTCGCCTTCAGGGGCGGCGAGGATTGCGCGGGTCACCTGGCCCTTGGCGACCGTGTAGGTGCCCGGATCGCCCACCGTCGAACGGATGGCGGGATCGGCGGGACCTGCCAGATTCAGCGTCGACTTCTCGATATCGCTGCGGGCCTGCGGGCCGCCGAACAGCGCGTCCAGCGTCTGCTGCTGCAGGGTATCGTCGCTGGGGCGCGGCTGGCCCTGCTTCGGCGGGGTCAGCGCGAAGTCTGGCGGCACCACCAGCGGCGTCTGGCGCTGGACGGCGAATTCATCGGGACGGGCGTGATTGAACAGGCCAGTGCTTCCGCAGCCGGAGACGAGCGCCGCACCGGCGGCGACGAGGATCAGGGCTCCGGTCTTCTTCATGGGCATCAACTCAAATCTCCGGGGCGGCATCAGCCGTGTCGTGTCCGCCGTTCGTGTCGGGCTTGTCGCGCGAAAGCAGTGAACGGGCAAGGATAATCAGGACGCCGATGGTGATGGCGGCATCGGCGATGTTGAAAACGAGGAAAGGGCGGAACTCGCCAAAGTGCAGGTCGGCATAGTCGATGACATAGCCATTGCCATAGCGATCGCGGATATTGCCCAGCGCGCCGCCCAGTACCAGCGACAGCGCGGCGATTTCCGGCAGCTTGCGCTCACGCAGCAGCCAGACCAGCACGAACAGCGCGATGGCGCCGGTCATGGCGACAAGTGCCCAGCGCCCTTCGGGCGATCCCGCGGTGAACAGGCCCAGCGAAACGCCGTAGTTCTCGGTCCAGCGGAAATTGAAGATCGGCAGGATCTCGATCACCCGCTCGCCCGTGGGAATGGTCTTCAGGTTGGCGACCATCCACAGCTTCACCGCCTGATCGACCACGAAGACCGCAGCCGCGATCAGCAGCCCGATCAAACGGTTGCGCCAAGCGCTCATGCAGGGGTCTCCAGCGCGCCCACGACATCGTCGCAACGGTCGCACAGGTCGCCGTCTTCCGAAACTTCGGGAAGGTGGCGCCAGCAGCGGCCGCACTTGTGGTCGGTGGAGGGCGTGACAGTCACCTCATCGCCCTGCCCGCGCGTGACTTTCGCGGTGATGAACAGTTCGGCCAGGTCGGCGTCGGAGGCACTGGCCGGCGCGGAGGCGGGAACCGTTACTTCAGCGGCAAGGCTGGAGCCGACGATCTTCTCGCGGCGCAGCGGCTCGATCGCTTCGGTCACCTTCACGCGTAGCGCGCGCAGTTCGGCCCAGCGGGCGGCGTCCGCTTCCACGGCGGGGACTTCCGGCCATTCGAGCAAGTGCACGCTGTCGCTGCCGGGGAAGCGGCTCTGCCAGACTTCCTCTGCGGTGAAGACGGTGACCGGTGCGGCATAGCGCACCAGCGCGTGGAACAGTGTGTCCAGCACGGTGCGATAGGCGCGGCGCTTCGGATCGGCGGGGCCGTCGCAGTAGAGGCAGTCCTTGCGGATATCGAAGAAGAAGGCCGAAAGGTCTTCGTTGCAGAAATCCAGCAGGGTGCGAACGTAAGTGTTGAAGTCGAAGTCCGCGACGGCCTTGCGCAGTGTGGCGTCGACGCCGGCGAGCAGGGAGAGCACGTAGCGTTCCAGCTCCGGCATCTCGGCAACCGGCAGCTTCTCTTCGTCGGAAAATCCGTCCAGCGCGCCCAGCAGGTAGCGCAAGGTGTTGCGCAGCTTGCGGTACTGGTCGGCCACGCCCTTCAGGATCTCGTCACCGATGCGGTGATCTTCGGTATAGTCGACCGAGAGCGCCCAAAGGCGGATGATGTCGGCGCCGTTGGTCTCCATCACCTTGATCGGGCTGATGGTGTTGCCCAGCGACTTCGACATCTTGAAGCCCTTGGCATCCATGGTGAAGCCGTGGGTCAGCACCGCCTTGTACGGCGCATGGCCGCGCGTGGCGCAGGATTCGAGCAGCGAGGACTGGAACCAGCCGCGATGCTGGTCGCTGCCTTCCAGATAGAGGTCGGCAGTCGGGCCGGTGTGATCCTCTGCCGGCACCAGTTCGGGCCAGCGACCGGATTCGAGCACGAAGGCGTGGGTCGAGCCGGAATCGAACCAGACGTCGAGAATGTCGACGACGCGCTCGTAGTTCTCGGCATCGTACTTCGCGCCCAGGTATTCCTGCGCGCGGGCGTCCGACCAGGGCATCGACGCCGATCTCGCGGATGGCGTGGATGATGCGGGCGTTCACTTCGGCATCGACCAGGTATTCGCCGCTCTTGCGGTCGACGAACAGCGTGATCGGCACGCCCCAGGCGCGCTGGCGCGAAAGCACCCAGTCCGGGCGGCCTTCGACCATGGCGCCGATGCGGTTGCGGCCCTTTTCGGGCACGAAGCGCGTTTCGGCGATAGCGTCCAGCGCGGCTTCTCGCAGCGTCGGCGAGGCTTCGGCGGTCTCGTCCATCGGATCGATGGCGCCGCCTTCGCCTTCCCAGCGGCGCTCGGCGCGGGTCTTGGAGGGCAGGTGGCCCAGAACCTTGTCCATCGGCACGAACCACTGCGGGGTGCAGCGGAAGATCACCTTGGCCTTGGAACGCCACGAATGCGGGTAGGAGTGCTTGTAGTCGGCCGAAGCCGCCAGCAGCGCGCCCACTTCGCGAAGGTCCGAACAGATCGGGCCGTCCGGCGCGTTGAACTTGGGATTGATGACCGAGCCTTGGCCGCCCAGCCAGCCCCAGTCCTCGCGGTACTTGCCGTCGGCTTCGACCACGAACTTGGGGCCGATGCCGTTCGCCTTGCAGAGCAGGAAGTCGTCCTCGCCATGGTCGGGCGCCATGTGGACGAGGCCGGTGCCGCTCTCGGTGGTGACGAAATCGCCCGCGAGCAGCGGGCGCGGTTCGGCGAAGAAGCCGCCCAATCCGTGCATCGGGTGGCGGGCCTTGGTGCCGGCAAGGTCGGCGCCGCGATAGGTGCCCAGCGCGTATTCGGAAAGATCGGCCTCGCCGGTCACGCTCTCGGCAACCGGGCCCAGCCCGCTGCGCGTGAAGAAGGCTTCCAGCAGCGGCACGGCGATCAGGAAACGGCGGCCGTCATGCGCGCGGTAGTGGTGGTATTCCACCTCCGGCCCATAGGCGAGCGCCTGGTTGGTCGGGATCGTCCACGGCGTGGTCGTCCAGATCACGGCATGGGCGCCGACCAGTTCCTCGATCGGCGATTCGGTGATTTCGAACGCCACATCGATCTGGGTCGAGACGATGTCCTCGTACTCGACTTCGGCTTCGGCCAGCGCGGTCTTTTCCACCGGGCTCCACATCACCGGCTTGGCGCCGCGGTAGAGCATGTCGTGCTCGGCGAACTTCAGCAGTTCGGTGACGATGGTCGCTTCCGCCTGGAAGTCCATGGTGAGGTAGGGCTTGTCCCAATCGCCGTTGACGCCAAGGCGCTTCAGCTGCTCACGCTGCACGTTCACCCAGTTCTGGGCATAGGCGCGGCATTCGGCGCGGAATTCCTCCGCCGGAACCTCGTCCTTGTTCTTCTTCTTCTTGCGGTACTCTTCCTCGACCTTCCACTCGATGGGCAGGCCGTGGCAGTCCCAGCCGGGGACGTAGGGTGCGTTCTTGCCCAGCAGGGTCTGGGTGCGGACGACCATGTCCTTCAGGATGTGGTTCAGCGCGTGGCCGATGTGCATGTCGCCATTCGCGTAGGGTGGGCCGTCATGCAGCACGAACTTCTCGCGGCCGTCGCGGGCTTCGCGCGTCTTCGCGTAAATGTCCTGTTCCTGCCAGCGCGCAAGAATACCCGGCTCCTTCTGGGGGAGCCCGGCCTTCATGGGGAAATCGGTCTTCGGGAGGAAGACGGTCGCTCTATAATCGCGCTGTTCGGTCATATGCGCTGCGCACTAGAACAAATGCGCGGCGGTTGGAAGTGTGCGCAGCGTTAACGCGGCCATGCCTCCAGCTGGCAACCGCGATCGGGCGCGAAAGTGGCGGTCTGGCTAGCGAGCAGCGGCACGCTGGCCTTCACCGCATGGGATTGCGTATCTTCCGACAGCATCACCAGGCCGGTGGTGCGGCCCAGTTCCGCCACCTTGAGGTCCGCCTTGCACGATCCCAGTTCGCGGCCGGAAATGAACCGGCAGGCACAGCCCGACTGGGCGGCATAGGAGGTGCTGATCCGTGCCTGCTCGCGCAGTCCCGGCCACGCGAAGGCCAGCGCGATCAGCAGGGCCAATGCCGCCAGCAGCAGGATGTTTCGCAGCCAGGGAGACGGTTGCCGCTCCCGCGGCATGCTGTCCCCCATCCTTTCAGTTCCGGCTGTTGCCATCCGTTCGCGCCTCGCACATCACACCCGCGTCATGCCGGTGCGCCGTCCTCCCCATATCCTTGCCCTCCTCGCGGTGCCAGCCCTGGTGCTGCCGCTTTGGGGCTGTGGAAAATCGGCGCCGGACGGTCCCCCGCCGCCGAGTGCGGAGGCGCAGGCGGCGATCAAGGACAACGGCGGCGCCGCGCACGATGCGTTCGGCCGTGCGATCGACGGGCTGTTCGAGGAGGGCGAGGTAGGCCGCACCGATGCCCTGATCGTCATGAAGCGCGGTTCGGTCATCGCCGCCCGCTATGGCGATGGCATCAAGCCGGATACCCGGTTGCAAGGGTGGGGCATGGGCCAGTGCGTGACCGCGCTGATGATCGGCCAGCTGGTCAGCGACGGGCGGCTGCGGCTGGACGAATCGGCGCCGGTTCCAGAATGGCAGCGCCCCGGCGATCCGCGCGGGGAAATCACGCTGCGCCAGTTGCTCCAGATGCGGTCCGGCCTGCGCCACGCCGAATCGGGCGGATCGCCCAAGGATGGCGTTGCGCAGCAATCGGACCGCATGCGGATGCTGTTCCTCGACGGGCGTGACGACATGGCCGCCTATGCCGAGGCGCAGCCGCTGGAGGCTCCCGCCGGTGCGGTGTTCGAGAATAGCGCGGCGACGCCGGTGATTCTGGCCGATCTCGCCGCCCGTGTCCTCTCGCCCGATCTGAGTCCGGACCGTCGCCGCGTGGCGGTGGCTGAATATCTGAAGAATCGCGTGCTGCTGCCGCTGGGCATGGGATCCACGCTGGTCGGTTATGACGGCCGGGGGACGATGATCGGCTCGGCCATGGTCCATGCCACCGCGCGGGACTGGGCACAGCTGGGCGAATTCCTGCGCCACACCGGATCCGTGGGCGGCGCGCAGGTGCTGCCGCGCCGCTGGGTGCAGTTCATGCTGGAACCGTCGCCGCGCAATGTCGCCTATGGCGCCGGGGTCTGGCTCAACCGCGCCAAGGCGAGCGATCAGGCGATGCTGTTTCCGGGGCAGGCGCCGTCCAACGCTTTCGCCTGCCTGGGCGAAAATGGCCAATACGTGGTCGGATCGCCCGACCAGCTGCTCACCGTCGTCCGCCTGGGCGAGACCAGCCATGCGCAGGAAGGCGAATTGCACGACCGGATGGGCAAGCTGCTGGCGCTGTTCCCCGGCGGGGTTTGATTTCAATCCTGCGTGACGCGAATCGGCGGCAGGATGTCCTTGCCGGCCGGGCCTCTTTCGTCGACCAGACCTTCCGGATCGGGATGGATCAGGATTTCCAGATCCGGGAACACCGCGTGAAGGCGATCCTCGATCGCGTCCATCACCTTGTGCGCTTCCCGCACCGTCATCTTCGCATCGACCCAGACGTGGAACTGCACGAAGTCCTTGTTGCCCGAAGTACGCGTGCGCAAGTCGTGGACGCCGGTGATGTCCGGGTTCTGCGCCAGCACTTCCAGGAAGCGCTGCTTCTTTTCAGCGGGCCACTCATGGTCCATCAACTGGTCCAGCACCGCTTGCGACGCGCCCCATGCACCCCAGGCCAGCCAGCCGGCGATCAGCAGGCCGAACAGCGCGTCCGCCCCGCCGAAGCCTGCGTAATATTCAAGTACCAGCGCGATGATCACCGCCACGTTCAGCAGCAGGTCGGACTGGTAGTGGACGCTGTCGGTATGGATGGCCAGGCTGCCGGTGCGGCGGATCACATGGCGCTGCCAGGCGACCAGCGCCAGAGTGACGACGATGGCGATCGCCGAAACGACGATGCCGCCCTGCACCTCCTCCACCTGATGGCCGGTGAACATCCGCTCGATCGCGCGGCTGGCGATGCCGATCGCGGAGATCGAGATCAGCACGATCTGGAACAGCGCGGCGATCGCCTCAGCCTTGCCGTGGCCGAAGCGGTGCTTGTCATCCGCCGGCTGCGCGGCGATCCATACGCCCAGCAGTGTCGCCAGACTGGCCACGAGGTCCAGCGTGGTGTCTGCCAGACTGCCCAGCATCGCGGTGGAGCCGGTGGTCCAGGCCGCCCAGCCCTTCAGCGCCAGCAGGAACACGGCGGTGCCGATGCTGGCCATGGCGGCGCTGCGTGTGAGGGAGGCGTGATCGCTCATGCTCTGGCCGTCACGGATAGAGCAGCGAGCTGGTCCAACCACCAGCCGAGGACTCGTCGCGCACGAAGCGGCGGCGTTCGTGCAGGCGATAGGGCCGGTCGTGCCAGAACTCGATGGCGGAAGGGACGACGCGATAGCCGGTCCAGTGCTCCGGCCGATCGACCTCGCCACCTTCGAAGCGGGCCTTCGCCTCTTCGTAACGGGCCAGGAACCGTTCGCGGTTTTCCAGCGGGGCCGACTGGTCCGAAGCGACCGCGCCCAGCTGCGAATCGCGGGCGCGCGAATGGAAATAGGCATCCGCCTCGGCATCGGTGACAGGCGACAGCACGCCTTCGATGCGGATCTGTCGGCGCAGGCTCTTCCAGTGGAACAGCAGCGCCACATGCGGATTGGCCGCGATCTCCTGCCCCTTGCGGCTGCGTCCATTGGTATAGAACACGAAGCCGTCGGGGCCGTAGCCCTTCAGCAGCACCATACGGACCGAGGGGACGCCATCGGGCGTGGCGGTGGCGAGTGCCATGGCGTTCGAATCGCTGGGCTCGGTCTCACGCGCCTCGTCGTACCAGGCCTGAAACAGTGCGATGGGATCGCCGTGGGGAATGACCTCGCGCGCCTGTTCAGCTTCCATATTCGCTTCCTGAATTGATGCGGGCCGCGCCTGTGAAGATGGCGGCCGGCACAGTCTACACGCTCGCCCCGAAGAAATCCCGGGCCGCGATGTCCTGTCCCATGCCGTATAGAGTTCGACAAATCCTGTTCGGAGGGAAGGACATGCGGGCCGCCATACCTCCGGCGAATGAACTAGGAAAGCTTCGCTTGCCGAGCGGCGCGCGCGATCCTAGCTAGGGCACATGGCAGCAGACCCTTATTCCACCCTTGGTGTATCGCGCACGGCCAGCGAGAAGGAAATCAAATCCGCGTATCGCAAGCTGGCGAAGGAACTTCATCCCGATACCAACAAGGACAATCCCAAGGCGGCCGATCGCTTCTCCGAAGTGACCACCGCTTACGACCTGCTTTCCGACAAGGACAAGCGCGCCAAGTTCGATCGCGGTGAGATCGATGCCGAAGGCAACCCGATGGGCTTCGGTGGTTTCGGCGGCGGCGGCGGTACGGGCGGGTTTGGCGGCGGTGGTTTCGGCGGGGCCGGCCAGCGCGGCTTTTCGGGCGGTTTCGGCGGCAACGACGGGATCGATCTGGAAGACCTGTTCGGCGGCATCTTCGGTGGCGGCGGCCAGCGTGCCGGTGGCTTCGGCGGGATGGGCGGCATGGGTGGTCATTCCCGGGCGGCGCCGCGCGGCGCCAACGTTTCCTATCGGCTTTCGGTGCCGCTGCTCGACGCGGCGGAACTCAATCCGCAGCGCATCACCCTGTCGGACGGCAAGACGATCGACCTCAAGCTCCCCACCGGGCTGGAAGACGGCACGCAGATGCGGCTTTCGGGTAAGGGAGAGCAGGGGCCGGGCGGCTCCGGCGATGCCATCATCACCATCCAGATCCAGCCCCACGCCTATTTCCGCCGCGATGGCGACGATCTGCGGCTGGACCTGCCGGTGACTCTGGATGAGGCGCTGCACGGCGCCAAGGTGAAGACGCCCACGCCTTCGGGTGCGGTGATGCTCTCGATTCCGGCCGGCGCCAGCTCTGGCAAGGTCATGCGGCTGAAGGGCCGTGGCATGACCCGCAAGGACGCGACCCGCGGCGATCTGCTGATCAGCCTGGAAATCACGCTGCCGGAAAACGATGCGGACTTGTTGAAGCGGCTGGAAGGCTGGAAGGACGGCCGCGACGTGCGGGGCAAGCTGGGCGTTTGAATCGGGGCGGAGATATTCCTCCCTCGACCTCATCCCCTCATTGTCAAAACCCCGTCATCCCCGCGAAGGCGGGGATCCCGCTTCTTCCTGCAGCCTTGCGGTGTGCTTCCAAGAAAAGCGGGGCCCCCGCCTTCGCGGGGGGCGACGGCTATTGTCTGATTTGAGGTTTATTCGACCTCGGCAGTGCGCTTTTTACGCGTCGCCCTCGATCGCCGGCGTCGTTCCGTCGATCCAGCCACCACCGACCACGCGGTCACCCGCATAGATCACCGCTGCCTGCCCCGGCGCAACGCCATATTCGGGCTCGGCAAAGCGGATCGTGGTTGCCGCACCTTCGCCAAGCGGCCCGTCCAGCACGATCGGCACCGGCTTGGCCAGCGAGCGAACCTTCGCGGTCAGCGGACCCGCCGGCAGTGGGCCGATACGGTTGGTCTCGATTACGCGTGCGGCCGAAACGCCCAGCAGGCGGCGCGGGCCGACCATCACGCGGCGGCCTTCCGCTTCGATTCGCGTGACATAGAGCGGTTCCGGCTGGCCGCCGATCTCGATCCCCCGGCGCTGGCCGACGGTATAGTGGATGATGCCGCGATGCGTGCCCAGTTCCGCGCCGGTCAGGGCATGGACGATAGGGCCCGGGGCGTTGCCCTCCGGGCGAACCTTGGTGACCACTTTGGCATAGTCGCCATCGGGCACGAAGCAGATGTCCTGGCTGTCCGGCTTGGCCGCGTTGCGCAGGCCGGCGGCTTCGGCCAGGCGGCGCGTTTCCGTCTTCGGCAGTCCGCCCAGCGGGAAGCGCAGGAAATCGAGCTGGGCCTCGGTGGTGCCGTAAAGGAAATAGCTCTGATCGCGCGCCGGATCGGCGGCGCGGTGCAGTTCGGCACCGGCCGGACCCATGACTCGGCGCACGTAGTGGCCGGTGGCAAGGCAATCCGCCCCCAGATCGCGCGCCATCGTCAGCAGGTCCGTGAACTTGGGCCCCATGTTGCAGCGGATGCAGGGGATCGGCGTGCGCCCGGCCATGTAATCGTCCGCGAAGCGGTCCACCACTTCCTCGCGGAATTGGCTCTCGTGGTCGAATACGTAGTGGGCAATGCCCAGGCTGTCGGCCACGGCGCGCGCGTCGCGGATGTCGTCGCCGGCGCAGCATGCGCCCTTGCGACCGGTGGCAGCGCCATAGTCGTAAAGCTGAAGTGTCACGCCGATGGTCTCGGCGCCCGAGGCGGCGGCGAGGGCAGCCACGACGGAACTGTCGACGCCGCCGGACATGGCGACGACGATGCGCCGGGCGTTAATGGGCGCGGGGAGCTGGAACAGGTCGGCAGGGTCGAGGCCGGCCACCAGTCCGGATAGGTCGGAAAGGGCGGTCATCGGGCGCCCATACAGCGAGATGCGCGCGAATCCTACCTTTCTTGCACCGCGCGCGGACAATGGCGGGGGCATCCCCATTCCTGCGAACGGTTAATTAAGGTGAAGGATCGGTAAACGCGGCCTTTACCCTCCTTTGACCAACCCTGTCGTAAGGATGGGGCATGAACATCGCTTTTGAACATGAAACCTGCAAAGCGGGGCATGCGTCAGGTCGCGACGGCGAGGAGTTCATCCCGGAGTTCGCACCGATCGACTGGTTTGCCTTGCGCTCGCGTTTTTTTGCCGCGCATGACCTTGGTGTGACCCTTGCGGAGAATTCACCACCTGTGCGCCTGCATAAACGCGGCAGTTTCGCTGGCCCTGCGGCCGATGTGCTTCACGCGTATGACGGTGAGGCACGAAGTGTTAACCCAAATGATTTAGCCATTCGCAAGTCTACGACAGTCAATTTCGCTTCCGTCGCCGGCGGACGCAACACCGGCGCACGAGGGTGATGATGATCGAGAACCAGAAGATTCGTCCCGCGCAGGTGATCGGGCCGCTTGGCGAGCCCCTGACGCTGGATAGCCTGCCGCCGCCGTCCACCACGCGCTGGGTGGTGCGCCGCAAGGCTGAAGTCGTGGCTGCCGTCAACGGCGGGCTGCTGACGATCGACGAAGTGTGCGAACGCTACAAGCTGACGTTGGAAGAATTCGCCTCTTGGCAGCGCGCGGTGGATCGTTCGGGAATGCAGGGGCTGCGGGTCACCCGCATCCAGCACTACCGCGATCTTTACGAGCGTCAGCAGAAGTACTGACCGGCAAATCCGGAGGGCCCGCAAGAGCCCATCCAGACGGCGGCGACCCATGGGTTCGCCGCCGTTTTGCGTTTTATTCCCGGGTTTCAATAAATTCATCCGCCAGCACTCGCCGCTACGGCGCGCTCGACGCTGGTCGATCACGGATTGTCGCAGGCCGACAGTAGATTGCCACCGATCTACCGCAGGTATATGTCGTTTCTCGTGTTTTTTACCGTCGTAATGGCGGCGCGTGGCTTTGTGCGCGCGCTGCAACGGCGGCATGACCGCGGCCTGCCATGGGGGCGGGCGGGGTCATGGCAAGGGGGCTGATCGCAGGATTTGCGGTGAAAATGAACTACGACAGCAGAATCGACACCAGGGAGAACGATCACGTGGCCATGTCCGGCAGCCCGCTGGAGGGTGACGTTGATCAGGATCGCCGATCGCGCAAATGGCTATGGATGATCGTTGCCGCCGCCGTTGCGGTGGTGGTCATCTGGTTCCTCGTCCATCGCGGCAATGCCGATGACAAGGCCAAGGATGCCGATGTCCAGACCCCGGCGGTCACCGTCGTGGTGCCGGGCCGCACTTCGGTGCAGGGCGAGATTTCCGCTACCGGTTCGCTGGCCGCGCGCCGTGACATGCCGGTCGGTTCGGTGGGTGAGGGCGGCCAGGTCCGCGCCGTGATGGTTGAACCGGGCGACTGGGTTTCCCAGGGCCAGGTCCTCGCGGTGGTGGACCGCTCGGTGCAGAACCAGCAGCAGGCCAGCCAATCCGCGCAGATCTCGGTCGCGCAGGCGGATGCCCGATTGGCGCAGGCCAATCTGGACCGTGCGCTGAAACTGGTGGATCGCGGCTTCATCTCGGCGGCCGACATCGATCGCCTGACCGCCACGCGCGATGCCGCCGTGGCGCAAGTGAAGGTGGCGCGCGCACAGCTTGGCCAGCTTCAGGCACAGGCGGCGCGCCTCAATATCCTTGCCCCGGCCTCGGGCCTGGTACTCCAGCGCAATGTCGAGATGGGTCAGGTTGTCGGTGGCGGCAGTGCAGTACTGTTCCGCCTTGCCAAGGATGGCGAGATGGAACTGCTCGCCCAGCTGAGCGAGGACGATCTCGCCCGCGTCGGCGTAGGTGCCGAGGCCAAGGTGGTGCCGGTCGGTTCGAACCAGACCTTCATCGGTCACGTCTGGCAGGTTTCGCCGATGATCGACGCCACCAACCGTCAGGGCGTCGCGCGTATCCTGCTGGCCTACAATCCGGCGCTGCGCCCGGGCGGCTTTGCCAGCACGACGATCGGCAGCGGCGTGGTCGACGCGCCGGTGCTTCCGGAATCGGCGATCCAGAACGATGACAAGGGCCCGTTCGTCTATGTCGTCGATGGCAAGAACAAGGTTCATCGCCGGCCCGTCCAGACCGGGCTCGTCACCGCGCAGGGCATCGTCGTGAAGTCGGGCCTGCAGGGCAACGAAAAGGTCGTCCTGCGCGCCGGCGGCTTCCTTAACGATGGCGACACGGTCAAGCCTCGCGTCGTCACCGTCACGAAGCCCGATTGAGACGGACACCCAACCGATGAGCCTTCGCAACATCTCGGCCTGGTCGATCCGCAATCCGATCATTCCGATCGTCTTCTTCATCGGCGTGATGGTCGCCGGCGTGGTTTCGTTCATGCGCATGGACGTGAACAACATGCCGGATATCGAATTTCCGGGCGTTCACGTGTCGGTTTCCCAACCGGGCGCGGCGCCTACGGAAATCGAGACGCAGATCACCCAGAAGGTAGAGGCGGCCGCGCGTTCGGTGCCCGGCGTCGAGGAAATCCAGTCCACCGCGTCGGAAGGCAATTCGTCCACCTTCGTGCTGTTCTCCATCGGCACCAATCCGGACGTCGCCACCAACCAGGTGAAGAACGCGGTCGACCAGATCCGCAGCGATCTGCCCGACGGCATCCTGGAACCGCAGGTGATCAAGGTGGAGGCCGGCGGCGATTCGCTGGGCTACTTCGCGGTCAGCGCCGATGATATGACGATCGAGCAGCTCAGCTGGTTCGTCGACGATACCATTTCCAAGCAGCTTCTGGCGATCGACGGCATGGCCTCGGTCGAGCGTAACGGCGGTGTCGACCGTGAAATCCGCGTGGTGGTCGACCCTGAGCGGATGATCGCGCTGGGCGTCAGCGCCTCCGCGGTCAACAACGTGCTGCGGCAGGTCAATACCGACGCGGCGGGCGGCCAGGCGGAAATCGCCGGTTCGCGCCAGTCGGTCCGCGTGCTGGGCAATGCGGAAACGGCCTACGATCTTTCGCAGACGCGCATCAACCTGGGCAGCGGCCGCCAGGTCAAGCTGTCCGACATCGCCCATGTCTACGACGGTTATTCGGAACGCACGCGCATCGCCAAGTTGCACGGCCGCGAAGTCGTGACTTTCGGCTTCCAGCGCGCGCTCGGCGCATCGGACGTCGCCGTCTACGATGCGGCGATGAAGGCGCTGGACAAGATCCGCAAGGACAACCCCCACGTCCACATCACCCGCCTGTTCTCGGACGTGGACTACACCAAGGGGCAGTACACCAGCTCGATGGAGGCGCTGGTCGAAGGCGCGGTGCTGGCCATCGTCATCGTCTATCTGTTCCTACGCGACTGGCGCGCAACGCTGATTTCCGCGATCGCGATTCCGCTTTCGGCAATCCCGACCTTTTGGTTCATGGATCTGCTGGGCTTCACGCTGAACTTCCTCTCGCTGCTGGCGCTCAGTCTGGTGGCGGGTGTGCTGGTCGATGACGCCATCGTCGAGATCGAGAATATCGTGCGCCACATGCGCATGGGCAAATCGGCCTATCAGGCCTCGATCGACGCGGCGGACGAAATCGGCCTGGCGGTCGTCGCCACCACTTTCTCGATCGTCGCGGTGTTCCTGCCGGTGGGCATGATGCCGGGCATCCCGGGCCAGTTCTTCAAGGCATTCGGCCTCACCGTCGTCGCGGCGGTGCTGATGAGCCTTGCCGTCGCGCGTCTGATCACGCCGATGGTCGCGGCCTACTTCCTCAAGGCTCATGGCCATGCGGAACATGGTGGCGGCAAGGCGATGGACCTCTACATGAGAGTCCTCGCCTGGACGCTCGACAGTACCGAGGCGCATCGCCGCAAGGCCGCGCTGGTCAAGGCGCAGGGGAGCTGGTGGTTCTATCCGCTGGCCGCGATTGCCCTGGTGGCACTGTTCGCTGCGGGAATCGGCCTGGCGATCGCGATCTTCATGGGCGCCAAGATGGGCTTCGAGAAGATCGGGCTCGACAAGGCTGCACTGGTGTTGGCCGCCGTGGTCGCGCCTTTGGGGGTTCCCGTCGCGGTCTTCGTGCTGGGCTGGATCCTGCGTTTCTTCGCGCGTGTCCTCGGCAGCTTCGGCGTCTGGTATCGGTACTTCACCGACCGCATCATCGCCCGCATGCACGACCACCGCTTCTACGCGTTCTGCGCGGGCATCTACGCGTTGGTCGTCACGTTCGCGTTGTTGGCGGGCTTGCCTGCGCAGTTCCAACCCAACACCAACAACGATACGAGCCAGGTCAATATCGAGATGGTGCCCGGCACCACGATTGAGCAGACCGAGCAAGTTGCGGCCAAAGTGGCGGCGCTGATCGAGGCGCAGCCGGAAGTGGAACGCGTGCTCGTCGCCTCGCGCGAAGGCAAGGGTTCGCTCTACCTCGCGCTCAAGCCTGCGAAGGAACGCAAGGCCACCAGCATCGAGTTCGAACGCCGGCTGGCTCCGCAGCTTCAGGACATTCCCGATGCACGCGTGACTTTTGCCACCCAGTCGGGCGGCACTGGCAGCGGCCGCGACATCTCGGTCATGCTTTCGGGCAGCGATTCCGAACTGCTGAAGAAGACCGCGCAGACGCTGGCAGACCAGATGCGCACGATTCCGGGTGTCGTCGCCCCGCGCATCGCGGCCGACCTGCAGCGCCCCGAACTGGTTATCGTGCCGCGTGTCGATCTCGCCGCGCAGCTGGGTGTCACCACGGCGGCGCTCAGCCAGACCATCCGCATCGCCACGTTGGGTGAGATCGACCAGAACGCGGCCAAGTTCTCGCTGTCGGACCGTCAGGTGCCGATCCGCGTGATCCTTGCCCGCACGTCGCGGCGCGATTTCTCGACGATCGAGAATCTGCCCGTCACCACCGCCAGCGGCGGTTCGGTCCCGCTGAAGCGCGTTGCCGAAATCCGCTTCGGCGCCGGCCCCACGCAGATCCAGCGCTACAACCAGTCGCGCCGTATCTTCGTCGGTGCCGATCTTGGCGCCGGTCAGGTCAAGGGCCCGATCATGGAGCAGATCCAGAAGCTGCCGATCATGAAGAACCTGCCCACCGGCGTCTCGAACGAGGCGGTGGGCGAGGACAAGTGGCAGGCTGAGATGGTGAACAGCTTCATCGTCGCCGTCATCAGCGGCATCTTCCTGGTCTTCGCGGTGTTGGTGCTGCTTTATCGCCGCTTCGTCTCGCCGCTGGTCAACATGGCCTCGCTGCTGCTGGCGCCCTTGGGCGGCTTGCTGGCACTGGTGGTGGTTGGTCAGCCGGTCTCGATGCCAGTCTACATCGGCATCCTGATGCTGCTGGGCATCGTCGCCAAGAACTCGATCCTGCTGATCGACTTCGCGATCGAGGAGATGGAGAAGGGCGTCGACAAGCTGAGCGCGATCATGGACGCCGGGCACAAGCGCGCCCAGCCGATCGTCATGACCACGGTCGCGATGACCGCGGGCATGGTGCCGACCGCGCTTTCGCTCTCGGGTGACGCCGCGTGGCGTGCGCCGATGGGCATCACCGTGATCGGCGGCCTGCTGCTTTCGACGATGCTGACGCTGGTGATCGTGCCGGCCGCCTTCAGTCTTGCCGATGGCCTCGAAAAGCGCCTTGGTCCCTGGCTGCGCCGCAAGCTGCTCACGTATGAGCCGCACCATGCGCACGACACAGGCTTCGGCCATGGCCACGGCCCGGAGCCGCTGCCGCAGCCGATCGCGGCGGAATGAGATGCGGAAGGAACCTTGCCGCCGCCCGTGCGTAGCATCAGAGTGGTAAGGCAAGATCTGCTCAGGCCGGCCGGGCTGAAGCCTGACAAGGCACGGCAGATGCGCATGTTCGCGACTGGGCTGCTGCTGTTCATGGCGGCAGCCTTCGTCGTGCTGAAGCGCCTGCTGGTGTTCCATCCCGAATGGAGCCTGCCGCTCGGCTACGCTATCTCCTTCACAGAAGCGGCGATGGTGGGCGGGCTGGCGGACTGGTTCGCGGTGACTGCGCTGTTCCGCCATCCATTGGGCCTGCCGATCCCGCACACGGCGATCATTCCGGAAAACAAGGATCGCATTGCCGATTCGATGGCGGCCTTCCTGCGCGACAATTTCCTGACGCCGCAGGTTGTCGCCCGGCGGCTCAACGGTTTCAATATCGCTGCCAGCCTCGGCGGATTTCTGGCCGATCCGCGGCGTGATGAGCAATCGCGGATTCGCGCCGGCGCTGCCCAGTTGGTGGGCGACATCCTTGAATCGCTCGATCCCGAAGAGATGGGCGGCATGGTGAAGTTGGGGCTGCGGCGTCAGATCGAGAAGATCGATGCAGCGCCCCTGCTTGGCCAGATGCTGGAAAGCGCGATTGCCGAGGGGCGGCACCTTCCTGTGCTGGAAAGCGTGCTGCGCAAGATCGGCGACGCTATCGAAGCCAACGAACCGATGATCCGCGAGATGATTCACCAGCGCGCCAACACGATAATGCGCTGGACGGGGCTGGACGAACGGCTGGCCAATGGCGTTCTGGATGGCGCCTATCGGTTGCTGGCCGAAGTGATCGTCCAGCCCGATCACCCTTTGCGCGGCAAGATCGACGAGGCGTTGGCCAAGCTGGCGCAGGATCTGCGCCACAGCCCGAAAATGCAGGCGCGGGTGGAGCGGATCAAGGCCGACCTGCTTGCCAATCCGGCGATGGGGGCCTGGATCGACGGCATGTGGGAACGCGCGCGCGCCGGGCTGCTCAAGGCGGTGCGCAACCCGGACAAGGCACTTTCGGGAGCCTTGGGGGAGAGTCTTTCCCAGCTGGGTCAATCGCTTGGCGAAGATCGGCGATTGCAGTACATGGTCAATCGCTTCGCCCGCCGCACTCTGGTGGGTGTGGCATCGCGCTATGGGAGTGAGATCGTGCGGCTGGTGTCGGAAACCGTGAAACGCTGGGATGCCCGCACCGTGACGGATCGCATCGAAGGCGCCGTGGGCCGTGACCTGCAGTTCATCCGTATCAACGGCACGCTGGTGGGCGGCCTGTT
Source organism: Novosphingobium oxfordense (assembly GCF_044029435.1). Taxonomy (NCBI): domain Bacteria; kingdom Pseudomonadati; phylum Pseudomonadota; class Alphaproteobacteria; order Sphingomonadales; family Sphingomonadaceae; genus Novosphingobium; species Novosphingobium oxfordense. The sequence continues at coordinate 3,372,033 of NZ_CP147005.1, forward strand.
CGGCCTGTGCATCCACGGCGTGGACCAACTGCTGTGACCGCGGCTGTGGAAGGTCCGTTCCTGAAGACGGAGCGCTTCGAACTCTGGAAGCCCGTTGCCAGCGATCTGGAAGGCCTCTGCCGCCTGATCGCGGATGAGGAGACGCGCCGGTACCTGGGCTCCGCCTCGGTCGACCCGATGGAGCAGTTCAACCGGCTGGGGCGCAATGCAGGCAGCTGGTCGCTCTACGGCTATGGCAGCCTCTACGTGCGTCGCCCCGGCGAGCCCGACCTCCTGGGCAACTGCGGCGTGTTTCATAGCTGGCGCGGCTTCGGCAAGGGAATGGACGATACGCCTGAAGCCGGCTGGATCGTCCGCAAGGATTGCTGGGGGCAGGGGCTGGCACAGGAAGTCATGCGCACGGTGCTTGCTTGGTTCGACGAGACACACGGCCCGCGCCGCGTCGCCTGCATGATCGACGAAGGCAACGCAGCCTCCGAGCGCGTCGCCAAGGCGCTGGGCTTCGTGCGCTATGGCCGGCATGAGCCCGAGGACGGGCGGACCAGCGCCATCAACTTGTTCGAGCGACTTCCCGCTACGGCCTGATCGCTGGGCGTCGCCCGCTCAGGCCAACATCCAGTTGCGGGTGCGTAGTAGGTGGCGACGGGGAGGCCCGCCTCATCACGCGCGGGATCGAAGCGAATGTGGGAACGGATGCGCTGGCAAGTTGCATCCGCGAAGCCGGGCGAGCGTCGATCCCCAACCACCTTGCAATCGGTCACCTGGCCGGAGGCGTCGATCAGCAGCCTTACGTCGATAACGGCGTGAAGGGGTAGCTGGGAGACATGGGGCGGGGTTGCATCCTTGAACCATCTCTGGGTGGGGCGCAGCGCCTTGGGCCTTGCTCCTGCCGCGCGGGGGCCAATCCCCATGACTTCACCTGACCCGCAGTACAGTCCCGCATGGCCGCCAGAGCCTTGCAGAGCGGGCCGGTACCCAGTTGGACGGCGTTATTGTGCCAGGATACGGTCAGCGAAGTGATGGTCTTCATTATCGGATCCTCGGCATGCCGGTGATTCCGACGGGCTTGGCTCTCGATGCGTCTCGTTCGGAAGATAACCGGCGGGCCGTGGCTCAGTTCGTCTGCCAGGCCACCCTGGTGGTGAAATAGGAGGCGACCTTGTTGCCCTGCTCGTCCGTGGCAGGTGTGAAGCTGACCTGGTCCAGCATCAGGTCGCAGGCGAAATCGCCCAGGTCTTGCCCGTTGGAAACACGCTGGATCAGGCAATCGTGCGGCCGTCCATCGGCATCGACCAGCACACGTAGCCGGGCCCAGGCCTGTCCGCCGGGCCACATGAGTTTGGTTGGATAGGAGCTTTGAAAATTGCGGATCATCCCGCGCGACAGTATCGGCCTGGTGCGAAGATGGGACTGTTGGGCGGGATCGAAACCCCAGGAACGCACGAGATTGTCCGTGCAGGTCCGCAAGGCGGCGAACGGCTTGCCCAGCGATCCTGTCTCAAGCCGGAGGGTTTGGGCGCCCCATTTCAAGGATACCGAGGCCACCGATTGCTCCTGGTCGGGCGTCACCGCAGGCATATCGTCCGGTTGGACACCGGGTGTGAATGCTTTCGGCGCCAGGCTTGAGGTCATCAGCAGCGACAGCAGGTTCTTGCTGTTGCGCCCGGTGATGGCGTTTTCGGGAATGCGGACAAAACGGCCTTCGCCATAGGCGATGTGCAGGCCCCCAGTGCGGATGATGCCCTTGAGTTCCTGACCGCTTAGCAGAAGTTCGAAGCTGTCACCCGGCGCAAATCGTTCGAACCGCAGCAAGAACGGGTTGGCAGGATCGCCGAAGCTGCGTGTGAGCGAGCATCGGTGCTGGTCCCGATCGAGATGCCATGGAGTGGCTGGAGCTAGTGCCACGGGCTGGCGGGCTTTTGCTTCCAGAATGCCGATGTCGAAGGTGTGGACCAGCATTGCCGCCGAGACGGAAACGGCAAATGCACAGCGCTTCATCAAATACCCCCTGTCGAGCGAAGGTCCTGCCGACATGGAAGATATCTAGCTTCACGGTGTGAAACCGAAAAGACAAAACCCCGGCCGTTTTCGACCGGGGTTCCGCGATTTCAATTGTTTAACGCTGCTCAAAGCTTGCCGGTGAGTTCCGGCACGGCAGTGAACAGATCCGCCACGAGGCCGACGTCGGCGACCTGGAAGATCGGGGCGTCCTCGTCCTTGTTGATGGCGATGATGGTCTTGGAGTCCTTCATGCCCGCAAGGTGCTGGATCGCGCCCGAGATGCCGACGGCGATGTAGACTTCGGGGGCCACGATCTTGCCGGTCTGGCCGACCTGGTAGTCGTTCGGCACATAGCCTGCGTCGACCGCAGCGCGCGATGCGCCAACGGCGGCGCCCAGCTTGTCGGCCAGCGGCATGATCACCTGTTCGAAGGTTTCCGAATCCTTCAGCGCACGGCCGCCCGAGACGATCACCTTGGCGCTGGTCAGTTCCGGACGCTCGGACTTGGCGAGTTCGGCACCCACGAAGCTGGAGAGGCCTGCGTCACCGGCGCCGGCGACGTCTTCGATCGCAGCCGAACCGCCCTCGGCAGCGGCCTTCTCGAAGGCGGTGCCGCGCACGGTGATTACCAGCTTGGCATCGCTCGATTCCACGGTGGCGATGGCGTTGCCGGCGTAGATCGGACGCGTGAAGGTCTTCTCACCCTCGACCGAGAGGATGTCCGACAACTGCATCACGTCGAGCAGCGCGGCGACGCGCGGGGCGACGTTCTTGCCGGTGGTGGTGGCGGGCGCCAGGAACGCGTCATGGTGGCCCATCAGTTCCACGATCAGCGGGGCGACGTTCTCGGCCAGCGCGTGTTCGTAGGCGGCGTTGTCGGCCACGTGCACCTTGGCGACACCGGCGATCTTGGCGGCGGCTTCGGCGGCGGCACGGCAGCCCGAGCCGGCGACTAGCAGGTGAACTTCACCCAGCTTGGCAGCGGCAGTGACGGTGTGGAGCGTTGCGTCCTTGACCGACGCGTTGTCGTGTTCGACCCAAACGAGCGTCTTCATCAGGCTACTCCCAGTTCCTTGAGCTTGGCGACAAGCGCATCGACGTCGGCAACCTTGACGCCTGCGACGCGAACGGGCGGCTCCGAGACCTTCAGGGTCTTGAGGCGCGGGGCGATGTCGACGCCGTAGTCGGCGGCGGTCTTCACATCGAGCTGCTTCTTCTTTGCCTTCATGATGTTGGGCAGCGAAGCGTAGCGCGGCTCGTTGAGGCGCAGGTCGGTGGTGACGATCGCGGGCAGCGACAGCTTCACGGTCTCCAGACCGCCATCGACTTCGCGGGTCACGGCAACGTGATCGCCGTCAATCTCGACCTTGCTGGCAAAGGTGCCCTGCGGGCGGCCGGTGAGGGCAGCGAGCATCTGGCCGGTCTGGTTCGAATCGTCGTCGATCGCCTGCTTGCCCAGGATCACGAGGCCGGGATTCTCTTCGGCGACGATCGCCTTGAGGATCTTGGCGACGGCCAGCGGCTCAACCTCGGCATCGGTTTCGATCAGGATCGCACGGTCGGCGCCCATCGCGAGCGCGGTGCGCAGCGTGTCCTGCGCCTTGGCCGGGCCGACCGAGACGGCGACGATCTCTTCCGCCTTGCCCGCTTCCTTGATGCGGATGGCTTCTTCCACCGCAATCTCGTCGAACGGGTTCATGCTCATCTTCACGTTGGCAAGGTCAACACCCGTGCCATCCGCCTTCACGCGCGGCTTTACGTTGTAGTCGATCACCCGCTTTACGGGCACGAGGATCTTCATCTGATCGGGTCCTCTCAGTTTCAGGCGCGGCACGTTTAGCCGCTCGATTAAATCCACTCAAGGCCCGCCTAATAGGCAATTGACGTATACGTCAAGCCCCGCTGGCGGCGAGATGAGCCCGTGGTGGGGTCACAGCGAGTGCCATATCGCAAATCTGCGAAAATGCGCATCGCCCCGGCAGAAACCGGCGGGCCAGAATTACTATGACGCCGGAAAGGCGCGCTTCGCGTCCCGGTGTCAAATGCGAACGGCGGAGGCCCGAAAGCCCCCGCCGCTGCATTATCCGTTACGGGATCGTGTACGATCCAAGATACGGGCCCTTATCAGGCGACGTTCTTGACCTCGGCCACGATCTTCTTGGCGGCATCGCCCAGGTCGTTGGCGGGGACGATCGGCAGGCCGGAATTGGCCAGGATGTCCTTGCCCTGCTGGACGTTGGTGCCTTCGAGGCGGACGACGAGCGGAACCTGAAGGTTCACTTCCTTCGCCGCGGCAACGATGCCCTCGGCAATGATGTCGCACTTCATGATGCCGCCGAAGATGTTGACGAGGATGCCCTTCACGTTCGGATCGCGCAGAATGATCTTGAACGCCGCAGTCACCTTCTCCTTGTTGGCGCCGCCGCCAACGTCGAGGAAGTTGGCCGGGAAGCTGCCGTTGAGCTTGATGATGTCCATCGTCGCCATGGCGAGGCCGGCGCCGTTGACCATGCAGCCGATGTCGCCATCGAGCTTGATGTAGGCGAGGTCATGCTTCGAGGCTTCGACTTCCGCCGGATCTTCCTCGGTCTCGTCGCGCAGGGCCTGCACGTCGGGGTGACGGTAGAGCGCGTTCGAATCGAAGCTCATCTTGGTGTCGAGGACGAGCAGGTTGCCGTCCTTGGTTTCGACGAGCGGGTTGATTTCCAGCATGTCGCAGTCAAGCGCGACGAAAGCTTCGTAAAGCTGCTTGGAGATCTTCTGCGCCTGCTTGTTGAGATCGCCCGAGAGCTTCAGGGCGAAGGCAACGGCACGGCCGTGGTGCGGCTGGAAGCCGGCAGCGGTGTCGATGGTGACGGTGGTGATCTTCTCGGGGGTGTTGTGGGCAACATCCTCGATGTCCATGCCGCCTTCGGTCGACACGATCATGGCGACGCGGCTCGAAGCGCGGTCGACGACCATCGACAGGTAGTATTCGGCAGCGATGTCGACGCCGTCGGTCACGTAGAGGCGGTTCACCTGCTTGCCGGCTTCACCCGTCTGGATGGTGACGAGCGTGTTGCCGAGCATTTCCTTGGCGAATTCCTCGACTTCCTCAACCGACTTGGCGAGGCGCACGCCGCCCTTGGCGTCGGGGCCGAGTTCCTTGAACTTGCCCTTGCCGCGCCCACCGGCGTGGATCTGGGCCTTCACGACGTAGAGCGGCCCGGGGAGCTGCTTCGCGGCGGCGACCGCTTCCTCGACGGTGAGGGCGGGAATGCCGGCGGGAATGCCGACGCCGAACTTCGCAAGCAGTTCCTTCGCCTGGTATTCGTGAATGTTCATCGCTGAAATCGCTTTCTGCTGGAGTGTCCGAGGAAAGGAGTTGTCCAAAAGCGCGGGGGGACCCCGAACTTGATCCCGGCCGCATAAGCACATCCCTGCGCGCTTGAAAAGTCCCGTTCCCTCGCGCAAGGACGCGCACGTGGCGCGTGCAAACCCGCACGCGGCCCCTATCGAACCATCCGCCCCAAAGCCCCAGGCTTGCACATGATCGACCGCGACAGACTTGAAGCTATCGTCCGCGAGGCAGGACGTATTGCCCTGGCCGGGTGGCCGGGGGACGGCCATGTGCTTGAACACTGGGAAAAAGTGCCGGGCAGTCCGGTCTGCACGCTGGACCTTGCCGTGGACGAATTCCTGCGGCGCGAGCTTTCCGCGCTGCTGCCGTCGGCAGGCTGGCTTTCCGAGGAAACCGCCGATTCGCACCATCGCACTGCGCACGAACTGGTCTGGCTGGTCGATCCGATCGACGGAACGCGCGATTTCATCGCCGGAAGGCCGGGCTGGGCGATCTCGGTCGCGCTGGTGAACACGCGGCGGCCGCTGCTGGGCTATCTCTACGCCCCGGCGCGCGCGCGCGAGGCAGGCGGCGAGTTCTGGCATGCCGAGGCAGGGAAGGGCGCGTGGCGCAACGGTTCGCGCCTCAACGCCAGCCACCGCGAGGCACTGTCAGGCGCGCGCGTGCCGGCGAAAAAGCTGGCCGTGGAGGATTCGGACCTGGTGCTGGTCGATCAGCCCAATTCGATCGCGCTGCGTATGGCGATGGTCGGGGCGGACGAGGCGGATATCGTTGCCACCCTGCGGTGGGGTTATGAGTGGGATATCGCTGCCGCCGGTCTGATCGCGCGTGAGGCGGGGGCGGAAGTGACTGACGCCTTCGGCAAGCCGCTCAATTACAACAAGCACGATCCCCGCGCTTTCGGCGTGCTCTGCACATCGCAGGCGATTCATGGCGCGGCGGTGGAGCGGTTGGCGGATCGAGCCGCGCGATTCTCGGTCGGCTCGAACGACTGAGCGGCGCATCGCGCGCCGATGGATACCTAGGACTGCGCCTATTCTACTTCGTCATCCCCGCGCAGGCGGGGATCCCGCTTTTCCTGGCCAACATCGCAGAAAAGCAGCGGGGGCCCCCGCCTGCGCGGGGGCGACGAAGCGTATTGTAAGGAATCGTGTCCGCGCGCAGCCTCAGTGAACGAAGCGGGCGATCACGTCGCGGTACGAGCGGCTAACCTTCACCTGCGCGCCCGAATCGAGCACCAGGAAGCATTCGCCGTTGGTATGCGGCTTCACCTGGCGCACCTGGTTGAGGTTGACGATGGTGGAGCGGTGCACGCGCTGGAACACGCGCGGATCCAGGCGGCGCTCCAGATCCTTCATCGTTTCGCGCAGGATCAGCGAATTGTCGGCGGTGCGGATGCACATGTAGTCGCCGGCAGCTTCGATATGCTCGATCGAATCGACGTCGATCCGGAAGATCTGGCCGCGATCCTTGATGTTGATGAGCTTTTCGTAGCGATCGGCGTTGGGGTCGGCGTCCTCCGGCATGGAATCCACCGCGTCGGGCGCGACTTCGGCAAGCACGGTTTTCAGCTTTTCCGCTTCGTCGGACGAACGCTTTTCGGCGATGCGCTGGCGTACGCGGGCCAGCGTGTCGTCCAGCTTCGCCTCGTCTACCGGCTTCATCAGGTAGTTGACGGCGTTCGCCTCGAACGCGCGGACCGCGTGTTCCTGATAGGCAGTGACGAAGACGAACAGCGGTGGCTCGATTTCCATCACGCCCTTCACCACCGAGAAGCCGTCGAAACCGGGCATCTGGATGTCCAGGAAGACCAGATCGGGCTTCTCGGTCTTGATCTTGCGGATCGCCTCGCGGCCGTTCGAGCAGGTGTCGATAATCTCCACGTCCGGATACTTCTCCAGACGAATCTGAAGGCCCTGGATCGCGAGTTTCTCGTCATCGACGAGGATGGTGCGAATGGTCATGTGTCACTTGTCTCCGGCCTCGCAACGCGCGGGGGCCAAAATTGTTTCATCGCCCGACAAGAACGGGTTGCCGCTGGTGGTCTTCGATGTCCTCGGGGGAGGGTTGGCGCTCCGCGGGAAGCTCGATCAGCACAGCGAAGCCACCCTCGACCGGCTCCACCGTTTCGAAGCGGTGATGCTCGCCGTAGGCCTGGCTGAGGCGGTCGCGGATGTTCGAAAGGCCGACGCCGGTGGACACCGGCTCCCCTCCATCATAGGTCATGCCCGACAACCTGTTGTCGGTAGTCGGAGTTTGCAAGCCCGGTCCGGTGTCCGAGACGGTGATGCGAAGCATCGGCCCGACGAGTTGCGTGGCAACGGTGATCTCGGCCCCCGATTCTTGCGGGGCCACGGCATATTTGATCGCGTTTTCGACCAGCGGCTGCAGTAGCAACGATGGCAGCAGGCAGGTTTCGGTAGCCGGATCGACGTGGAACGTGGTGCGCAGCCGCTCCTCGAATCGCATCAGTTCGATGTCGAGGTAGAGCTTCAGCGTATCCACCTCGGTCGCCACCGTCACACGCGCGGAAGGCTTGTTGATCAAGGTGTAGCGCAGGAACGAGGACAGGCGGCTGAGCATCGCATTGGCCGGCTCGGTCTGCTTCAGCAGTACCAAGGTGGAAATCGAGTTCAGCGTGTTGAACAGGAAGTGCGGGTTCAACTGATAGCGCAGCATGGCCAGCTGGGCCTGCGTCGCCTGGTTCTCCAGCCGGATCAGCTGGTCGTTCTGCTCTTCCACCTGCAGATAGAAATTGATCGCGTAATAGAGTGCCGACCACGCGCCCAGCAGCGTCGCGTCATAGTAGAACACGCCGATGAACAGCTGGGTGAAGCTGGTGTCGCTGTCCGCGCGGTAGAGCGAGATCACCCAGGCATCGATGAAGGCGTGCAGCGCCACCGCGATCGGCAGGATCAGCGCGGTCATGCCCCAGGTGACGATCGGGCGCTTGGTGATCAGCAGCCGATAGACCACCGAAAGCACCAGCGAGATCGAAAAGCCGGTGATCGTGGCGATCAGCACCAGCACCAGGTTGGACAGCGGCTGGTCGTTGGCCAGCGCCGACATCGTGCGCAGCAGCATCGCGCCGCCCCAACCCGCAAACTGCAGGCGCCAGAAAGCCTTGTCCTTGTCGGCGAAGAAGGGGATCGGTTGGATCGGCAGAACGCGCATGGGGCTATCTAGACGAAAATCGCCGGAAGCGGCAAATCCGGGGCGCCGATCGCCGGGTTTCGGCACGGCGCCATCGGACTTTTCGAATGGCGGCAAGATCTTGGATTGTGGCACCGGCGCCCTTCCGAAACCGATCAGCCGCCGCTGGCTTCGGCGATCGCCTGCGCAAGCTGGTCGAAACCGACCGCGCCCGAAATCAGGCGATCACCGACAACCCAGCTGGGCGTGCCACTGAACCCGAGTCGACCGGCGACGTCGAGATTGCGCGACAGTTCCTGCGCCACCACCTGGCTGGCGGCGACCTTGCGGGCGCGGTCCATGTCCAGTCCGGCCTGCTTGCCGGCAGCTTCAATCGCTTGCGGGTCGACCTGCCCTGCGGCGAACATGGCATCATGGAATTTCGCGTACTTGCCCTGTTCAGCGGCGGCCAGCGCCATGCGCGCGGCATCCGGGCTGTGCAGGCTGATGATCGGCAGTTCGCGTACGACGATGCGCAAGTTCGGGTTCTTGGCCAGAAGCTGCGCCACATCGGGCAGGCTGCGGCGGCAGTAACCGCAGGCATAGTCGGTGAATTCCACCAGCGTTACCGAGCCGTTGGGGTTGCCGAGCACCGCGCCGGGGAAGGGCGTTTCCACGCTCTGTTTCACGCCTGCAAGCTGGGCCTTGGCCTGCTTGCGCTGCAGCGCGTCCATCGCTTCGTTCAGGACTTCGGGATTGGTGACGAGATAGTCGTGGATCACGCGCCCGGCGATGATCGGACCGCCGAACCAGACGCCTGCGCCCACCAGGGCGAGGCCGATGCCGGTTGCCGCGATCTTGCTGCCAATTCCCATATTCTCATCGTTCCCGTGCAAATTCGTGTGCGCTCTAGCGCCGCTTCTTGTTCCGTTCCAGCGTGGCGCGCGCTTCCATCTCGATGTCCTGCGCGCGCAGCCAGTCGGGCGTGCCCTGTTTCAGCCCCGCCTCGGCCGCCTGCGCGTTCATCAGCGCGGCGTCCATCTGGCCGGACAGCGATTGCTGCTCCGCGCTGGCAAGGCGGGCGCGCGGCATGTCGCCATTGGCTGCATAGATCGTGCCCAGCTGGTACCAGGTGAAGGGATTCTCCCGATCGCGCGCGGCGGCGTTTTTCAGCACCGTTTCGGCTTCCTTGAAGTGCTGGGGATCTTCGGTGGCGATCAGGGCGTGGCCGAACAGAGTGGCGATCAGCGGCTGATATCCGGTCAGTTCGGTCGCCTTGCGCAGCGGCACCAGGGCCTCGGCAGGCTGACCCGATTCGAGCAGGATCTGGCCCTTCAGCTCCAGGAAATAGGGATCGTCGGGATCGACCATCAGCAGCGCGTCGGCCTCTGCCGTGGCGCGGTCCATCTCCGACTGGCGGTGCCAGGCGTAGGCGCGGGCATAGTGTGCCGGAACCGAATTGTCCGTTTCCGGATAGACGCGGAACACGTCGCGCGGCTCTGCCAGATAGCCGAACAGCTTGGCCTTCATCCGCACATAGCGTGCCTGGATCTTGGGATCGTCGGGCTTCAGCCAGGCCGGATCCTTTTCGTAAGTATCCTGCAAGGTCTGGATGCGGTCGCCGGTCAGCGGGTGGGTGGAATAGAACTGGTCGCCGTCCTGCGGGCGATAGCCGTAGCGGAATTCAAGGTTTTGCAGCTTCTGGAAGAATTCCAGCGATCCGCGTCCGCTGATGCCCGCTGCCGAAAGATACTGCGCGCCGGCGGCATCGGCGGAGGCTTCCTGCGTGCGGGTATAGGCCAGATACTTGCCCATGGCGGCTTGCTGGCCGGCCATGATCACGCCCATGGCCGCCTCTCCGCCGCCTGCCGCCGCCGCCGCCGCGCCAAGCAGCAGCGAGAGCAGCGAAATGCTGGTGGCGCTCTGCGCGCCCTGATTCAGCACGGCGTGGCCGCCGGTCACGTGGCCCAGTTCGTGGGCGATCACGCCCTGAACTTGCGCCGCCTTGTCCGCTTCGTTGATCAGGCCCGAATTGACGTAGACCGCCTGCCCGCCGGCGACGAAGGCGTTGACCGACGGGTCGTTCACCAGAACGATATCGACATGCGACGGGTCCAAACCGGCGGCGACGATCAACGGGCGGGCCATGTCCTTCAGCAAGGCCTCGGTCTCCGCATCGCGCAGGATCGATTGGGCGGCAGCGGGGGTGGCAGACCAGCCGAACAGGGCGAGGATGCTCAGGACCAGGGCGGCGAAACGCGCGAAGGACATGACGGCTGTTGGAACCTCTCGCGCTGAACCGGGCCTGAAGCGCGCCTATTCAGGATTGTTTGCCCCAGCCTAGCGACGCTTGCGGCACTGGCAAGCCGGGAAAAAGAATGGTGCTCACACCTTTCGCGCGGTGGCCAGCCAGACGGACGCCAGCCAGACGCGGACGGCACCGGCAAGACCGGGCGGAACTTCGGCCTCCAGCCGTTCGGCATCGATTCGCGCAACCAGGGCGTTGAGCGGCACGCCGGCTTCGGCAGCGGCGGCGCGCAGCATGTCCCAGAAAACCGGCTCAAGGCTGATCGAGGTCTTGTGGCCAGCGATTTCGACCGAGCGTTTGACCGGGGGATGATAGGGCGACGTCATGGCGATAGCCTAGGGACTACGCTCTGGAGTTTGAAGCCGGATCGCGCGCCGATGCTCCATATAAGAAAAGGCGGCCCTGAGGCCGCCTCTTCCCTCCTCTCCAAACCGTGGTGGCCGGACCGTCTTTTCGCGGTTCCTGACCGGTTTGAAACTCTATCAGCCGCCGATGCCGTCCTTGTCGGCGGCAGCCATGCGATCGCCCTGCATGTAGGGGATCGGGTTCACGGCCTCGCCATCGACGCGGACTTCATAGTGGAGGTGGGGACCGGTCGAATTGCCGGTGGTGCCGACGTAGCCGATCACGTCGCCCTTGTGGACCATCTGGCCTTCGGCAACGTTCAGGCGCGACATGTGGCCGTAACGGGTTTCCAGATCGCCGCCGTGCTCCAGCTCGACGAACAGGCCGTAGCCGCCGAACCACGAAGCCTTGCCGACGACGCCGTCAGCGGTTGCGTAGATCGGGGTGCCGACGGGCGCGGCGAGGTCGATGCCCTTGTGGGCGCGGCGGCCGCCGAAAATGGGGTGTTCGCGCATGCCGAAGCTGCTGGTGAGCTTCAGGCCTTCAAGCGGAGTGCGCGAGGGGATGTTGACGCCGGAAAGACGGGCCGTGCCGGGGATGGCGGGCTTGGCCTTGGCCGCGGCGAGACCGGTTTCCTCGAAATTCTGCCAGGAGCTGAACAGGGTGCGGAACTGTTCGTCCTCGCCACCGCTGGCCGACTGGTTGGCGGCCTGAGCGGCACGCAGCGGAGCCGAAATGTCGGCGGCGGCTGCGGCGCTGTTGGCCATGGCGGGGTGAGCTGCCAGTGAAAGACCCGCGATCGCGACCGTAGCCGACGCCGTGCGGAACTTGGCAATGAGTTTCGTTACGACCACTCGCAATACCTTGTTATCCGCCGCGATCCGCAAGGACACGACGCTTGTATTTATCGGCGGGCACGCCTTCGACGCGCCGCGAACCCTAATTTTTTGAGATGGTCGGAACCCCCCGCCGTCTCGCGATGTGGAGTTATGCCGATCAGTTCCTAACAGACAACCCCAAGGTAGAAATCCCGCGATAAACCGGCAGCGAGGCGCGCCGAGTCGTTGAACGGTGGCTTAACGACCCCGCGAAAATGGCGGGAAACCAGGGTTTTCCAAAGCTCCGACGGTTCACCGTTCATCGCTTCGGCGCATGCGGCGAAATGCGTTGAGCCGAAACGGACGTGGCGAATTTCATCGTCAAGGATTCTTTCGAGAATGCGCGCGCCGGCCTCGTCTCCGCTGCCGCGCACGCGCTCCAGCATGGCCGGCGTCACGTCCAGCCCGCGCGCTTCCAGCACCATCGGCACCACGGCAAGACGCGCGGCAACGTCGTGCCGGGTTTCATGCGCCGCGTCCCAGAGGCCGCTGTGGGCGGGCAGGGCGCCGTAATGGCAGCCCAGCTTGCGCATGTGCCGGTCGATCAGCGCGAAGTGCATCGCCTCATCCGCGGCGACCCACAGAAAGTCGCTGACGAACTGACGGTTCATTTCCGCCCCGAATCGCCCCGCCATGTCCAGCGCAAGGTCGATGGCGACGAATTCGATATGGGCGATGGCATGCCACAGCGCCTGCCGCCCGCGCTCGGTCCCACCTTTGCCGCGTTTGGGCATGCGGATGGGCGGCAGCAGTTCGGGGGCAGCCGGGCGGCCCGGCTCCTCCGGCATTTCGACATCGAAGGCATAGGCAAGCCGGCCCATTCGCCAGTCCCGCGCCACCTTGCGGGCGGCCATGGCCTTGGCGCGCGGATCGGATTCGAGCAGAACTTCGCGGATCGCCGCAGCAACGGATTGCATGGTCAGAGCGCTTTCGCGGCCTCCAGCACCTGGGCGGCGTGGTCCTTGACCTTCACCTTGTCCCACACGCGGGCGATCTTGCGATCGGGGCCGATCAGGTAGGTGGTGCGGACCATGCCCATGTAGGTGCGGCCGTAGTTCTGCTTCTCGGTCCAGATGCCCAGCGCATCGGAAAGCCCGTTCTCTTCGGCATCGCTGGCGAGCGGGGCCTTCAGGTCATGCTTGGCGATGAAGTTCTGGTGCTTCTTCGCCGAATCCTTGCTGACGCCCAGCAGCGCCACGCCGGCCGCGTCGAATTCGCCCTTCAAGGCCGAGAAATCGATGTTTTCGGTGGTGCAGCCGGGGGTGTTGTCCTTCGGGTAGAAGAACACGACCAGCTTCTTGCCGGCAAAATCGGACGCCTTCACGCTGCCGCCTTCGGGCGTTTCCAGCGCGATGTCGGGGAACTGGTCGCCGGCGGCGGGGCGACCAGAAATGGGGGTGGTCATCGGTCAGTCTCCAGTGTTTCGCCGAAAATCTCGTGCCAGCTCGCGGCGACATGCGCGCGGGCCCGGCCGAGGGCGGTTTCAAGGTCTTGCCACGCGCCATAGCCGCAGGCGCGCTCCAGCGCCATGCAGGCGGCGGCATCGGGCACCTGGGTATCGGGGGCAAAGAGTCGGCCCGCCACCAAGAGGCGCGTCATGACGTCATGCGCCTCCACCAGCGTAGCGGGCAGCAATCCGTCCGCCACCAGCAGTTGCAGCGCTCCGCCCAGATCGGGATCGAGGCCGAGGCCGGAACGAAGCTGGGTAAAGTGGACCAGGAATTCCAGATCGACCAGCCCGCCACGCATCAGCTTGACGTCCAGCGGGCCCTTGGCAGGTTTGTGCCCGGCCATCTTGGCGCGCATTTCCAGCACGTCCGCGCGCAACTTGTCGACCTTACGCGGGGCGGAGAGGACGGTGCGGATCACTTCGCACAATTCCGCGCGCGCCGTGGCCGATCCGTAGAGCGGACGGGCACGGCAGAGCGCCATGTGCTCCCAGGTCCAGGCCTGTTCCTGCTGATAGCGCGCGAAGCTTTCCAGGCTGGCGGCGGGCGGTCCCTGCTCGCCTGAGGGGCGCAGACGGGTATCGACTTCGTAGAGGGCACCTTCCGCCGTGGGCACGGAAAGCGCTGCCGTCACCCGCTGCGAGACGCGGTTGTAATAGAGCGTCGCCCCCAAAGGCCGGCGCCCGTCCGATTCCCCGCCGAAGTCGCCAGTGAACAGGTAGATCAGGTCAAGGTCGGAGGCATGGGTGAGCACGCCGCCGCCCATGCGGCCAAGCCCCAGCACCACCAGTTCGCTGCCCGGTACGACGCCGTGGACCGCGCGGAATTCCTCCAATGCGGCATCGGTCAGCACCACCAGCGCGGCTTCGGCGATGCGGGCGAGAGCGTGGCCGATGTCGAGCGGATCGTTGGCGCCTTCGATCAGTTGCACGCCCAGCGCAAAGCGGCGGTCGCCCACTTTGCGGCGCACGGTGCCCAGCTTCTGTTCGTAATCGTCGCCCGGTTCGAACTGCGCGAATTCGGCAACGAGGTCGTCCACCGATCCCGGCAAGTCGAAAGCGCTGGCGTCGATCAGCGGATCGAGCAGGTCGGCACGGCGGGCCAGCGCATCGGCCAGCGTCGGCGCGAGGCTTAGGATGCGCGCCAATCGTTCCAGCAGCGCGGGGCGCGCTTCCAGCAGGCGGAACAAGTTGATGGCCGAAGGCAGGTTGTTGAGCAGCTTTTCGAAGCGGGCGAAAGCGCGTGACGGTTCCGGCGCGGCGGCCAGCGCGGCGAACAGGTCCGCGCGCACGGCCGCGAAAGCGGCGCGGGCGGCGTCCGAGCGCAGCGCGCGCATGCCGCCGGAAAGCCAGCCTTCCACCTGCCGCGCCATGGTATCGGCCTCGGCAATGCCCAGTCCGGCCAGTTCGTCACGCAAGTCGTCCTGCGCGGGCATGGCGACCTGGGTGGTGTCACCCAACGGCGTGTTGGCCATGACCAGCGCGTCATAGCGCTCGCCCACCGCATCGGTGATCGCGCGGATCTCGTTCATCAGCGCGTCGCCATCGGGCAGGCCGTCCAGCCGGGCGACCGCTTCCAGTGCTTCTTCGCGCATCGGCAGCGCGTGGGTCTGCTGGTCCTGCATCATCTGCAGGCGGTGTTCGATCGTGCGCAGGCGGTCGTAGCTTTCGCCAAGGAGGCGCGCATCGTCGGCCGGAACCAGCCCGGCATCGGCCAGTGCGTCCAGCGTGGCGCGGGTGCCGCGCAGGCGCAGCGCCGGGTTGCGGCCGCCGTGGATCAGCTGGTGGGTCTGGGCATAGAACTCCACCTCACGAATGCCGCCGCGTCCTTTCTTCAGGTCGAAACCGGGGCCGACGGTGGCACTGCCGCGCGTGTTGGCGCGGATCTGCGCAGTGAGGCGGCCGATCTCGGCAATGGCGCCGAAGTCCAGGCTCTTGCGCCAGACGAAGGAGCGGATCGCCGCCAGGAAGCTTTCGCCTGCCGCCACGTCGCCCGAACAGGCGCGGGCGCGGATGAAGGCGGCGCGTTCCCACGCCAGCGCGGACGATTCATAATGAGTCAGCGCGCCGTTGATGGAGATCGCCAGCGGACTGACTTCGGAAGCCGGGCGCAGGCGCAAGTCGATGCGGAAGACGTAGCCATGGTCGGTGACTTTGCCGAGCGTTTCCACCACCGCACGGGCCACGCGCTGCGCGGCTTCGCCCGGCTCGTCCCGCTCGCGGCGGGGGAGCAGTTCGGGGTCGAACAGCAGGATCGGATCGATGTCCGAACTGTAGTTGAGTTCGCAGGCGCCATGCTTGCCCAGGGCCAGGGCCAGGAAACCGGCCGGTTCGGCATCGGGCACGCGGCGGCGGATACCCTCGGCGATGGCGCCATCCAGCGCGCGGTCGGCCAGGGAGGACAGTTCACCGGTGACGCGCAGCAGCGGGAAGGCACCGGCCAGATCGCCGATGGCGAGTGCCAGTGCCATGGCCTGCTTCTCGCGCCGGAGGGCGATGCCGACATCCTCGATCCCCGCGCCGGCATTGCGGGCGAACGTCAGTGCGTCCTCTCCCCTGCCCTGCGCGAGCAGGTCGGCAAGGTCGGCATGCCGGTCCAGCAGCGAGGCAAGATGGGGCGCATAGGCGCGCGCGCGTTCGATCGCGCCGGTCCAGTCGGCTGGCTTTTGGGCATCCATGCGGGCGTTCCTGCCCAAGCGGGGGCGGGAGGGCAAGGGCGCGACGGAATGATTGTTACGGGTGAGGCGGCTTTATCAAAACATTCCGTCCTCCCTGCACAGGCGGGGCGGAAGGGAAAGCATGTGAACTTATTCGTGGAGCCTCCGTCTCATCAAAACTCTTCGTCGCCCCCGCGCAGGCGGGGGGCCCGCTTCCTTGTTCCTTGGCGCCGACGTTGAAAGAAAAGCGGGACCCCCGCCTTCGCGGGGATGACGGAGTGTTTGGGGTGAACGGAGTGCTTGTCCGCACTGCCCTATCCATGCCGCTCAATCCGCACCACTTCGCCTTGTGCGCTCCGGCCGGCTCTGGCACGAGGCGGGTCATCCGAAAGTACAACGGGCCCGCTGCAATCAGGGCCTGACAGCCAGGATCGCCCACAAGATGAAACGCATTGCCTCCTTGCTTGCCACTGCTGCCCTGTGCGTCGGCACCGCAACCATCGCTGCGCCCAAGCTGCCCAAGGGCACCGCGCTGCCGCCCCCGCCGATGACGGCGGAGCCGGCGCCGCAGCTTTCCGTCGATACGATGAAGGGGCTGGTGAAGACGCTCTCGTCCGACGATTTCGAAGGCCGCGCGCCCAGCACCAGTGCAGAGCCCAAGGTGCTCGACACCATCATCGCCTCGTTCAAGAAGGCCGGGCTCCAGCCGGGCAACAAGGGCCAGTGGCTGCAGGATGTGCCGACGGTGGAGATCACCGGCAGCAACCATTCCGCGCTGACGGTGACGGGCAGCAAGACTCCGCTCTCGTTCAAGTTCGGCGACGATTACGTGGCCGCCAGCTACCGCGTTACGCCCAAGACGCAGGTGAAGGACAGCGAACTGGTCTTCGTCGGCTATGGCATCAACGCGCCGGAACTGGGCTGGAACGACTATGCCGGGATCGACATGCACGGGAAGACCGCGGTCATTCTCGTCAACGATGCCGACTATGACGCCGCCACCGAGGAAGGCCCGTTCAAGGGCCGCCGCATGACCTATTACGGCCGCTGGACCTACAAGTTCGAGGAAGCCGCGCGCCAGGGCGCGACGGCCGCGCTGATCGTGCATGACACCTTCCCCGCCGCCTACGGCTGGAACGTCGTGAATTCCAGCTGGACCGGCGCGCAGTACCGCGTGGCGACGCCGAACGACGACATGGACCAGACCGCCGCCAACGGCTGGATTCAGAAGTCCGTCGCCGAAGCGATCCTGAAGGCTTCGGGCAAGGACCTTGCCACGCTGTCCGCCGCCGCCAAGAACAAGGGCTTCAAGCCGGTACCGCTGGGCCTGAAGGTCAACCTGGGCTTCGACAATGCGATCCGTCGCTCCACCTCGCACAATGTCGTCGGCGTGCTGCCGGGCAAGGTGCGCCCGGATGAATACGTGCTCTATTCGGCGCACTGGGACCACCTGGGCCACTGCACGCCGAACAAGACCGGCGACGGCATCTGCAACGGCGCGGTGGACAATGCCACCGGCGTCGCCGCGCTGGCAGCCATTGCCGAAGCCAACAACAAGGCTGGCCCGGCCGCGCGCAGCCAGGTCTTCGTGGCAGTGACCTTGGAGGAATCGGGCCTGCTCGGTTCGGAATACTATGCCGCCAACCCGATCTACCCGCTCGACCACACCGTCGGCGGCGTCAACATGGACGCGCTGCTGCCCGGCAGCCGCACGCGTTCCTACGCGATGACGGGCGGCGACAAGTCCGACCTCACCTCGATCTTCCGCGACGAGCTGGCGGACGAGGGGCTGGCCGAAGTGCCCGAGGAACATACCGAGCGCGGCTACTACTACCGTTCCGATCACTTCTCGATGGCCAAGCGCGGCGTGCCGATGTTCGATCTGGCCGCCAGCACCGACTGGGTTGAGGGCGGCAAGGCTGCGGGCGACGCGGCCAGCGAGGATTACAATTCCAACCGCTACCACGGGCCCAAGGATGAGTACTCGGAAAGCTGGAACTGGGACGGCATTGCCCAGACGGCGGGGCTCTACTATCGGCTCGGCCGCACGCTTGCCGATTCGGACTTCTGGCCGAACTGGCATGAAACCGACGAATTCCGCGCGATCCGCGACAAGGCTTGCGCGGCGGCGCAAGGAGGCTGCCACAAGTGACTTTCGCCCTTCCCCCCGAATGGCATCCGCAGGACTGGATCTGGATCGGCTTCCCGCATGACCCGGTGGAATGGCCGGGCTTTCTGGAAGCCGCGCAAGTGCAGATGGCCGAGTTCGCCTCGGCCGTGGCCGAATCGGGGCAGGAAGTGCGCCTGATCGTGCGGGACGAGGCCAACCGTGCGCGCGCGGCCTCGCTCGTCTCCTCCAAGGTAAAGCTGGAAGTGCGCCGCTATGGCGACGTCTGGCTGCGCGATACCGGGCCGTTGGTCTGCGTGGATAGCGGCGTTGGGGGTTCCGGCGCGCTCAAGGCCATGCGCTTCGGCTTCAACGGCTGGGGCGGCAAGTACCTGATGGACGGCGATCAGGAAATCGGCGCCGAACTGGCGCGCGATGCCGGGCTTGAGGTGGAAACCTCGGACTGGATCCTGGAAGGCGGCGCGCTGGACGGTGACGGCACCGGGTTGGTCGCCACCACCGAACAGTGCCTGCTCAACCCCAACCGCAACCCGCACCTTACGCGCGGCGATCTGGAAATGCGCCTGAAGCGCGATCTGGGCTACGACCGCGTGCTGTGGCTGGGCGATGGCCTGATCAACGACCACACCGATGGCCACGTGGACAACCTGGCCCGCTTCGTGGCGCCCAACGTGCTGGCCCTGCCGCGCGCGACCGGGCCGAACGATCCCAACGCCGCGATCTATGCCGATGCCAAGGCCCGGGCCGAGGCAATGGGTGTCATCGTGCGCGAAGTGCCCTCACCGGGCCGGGTGGAGAGCGATGGCCGCATCGAGCCGGCCAGCTACATGAACTTCGCGATCACCTCCAAGCTGGTGGTCGTGCCGATCTATGGCACCGAGCACGATGCGGACGGCATTGCCGCCATCGCCGAACTGTTCCCGGATCGCGATACCGTTGGCGTCATGGCCGATGCGGTGCTGGCGGGCGGCGGCTCTTTCCACTGTTCCAGCCAGCAGATGCCGTCGCGCTAAAGCTACGCATCTTAACGAAGCCTCAACCCGGTTCTGCGCAAGGTCGATCCATGGCCCGTGTGATCGCCCTTGCGCAAAGCGCCCCTTCCGCCGCGCAGACCGAATGGCTGCGCACGTTGGTGGTAAGCGGCTGCGCCCTGGCGCTGATCCTTGCGAAAGCGGCGCTGCCCTTCTGATTCGCGCCCTTTCGATCGAATCACACGCAGATTTTCCCATGTTTTGAACGGCCGCTCAGCGCGGCTCGTCGTGTTTGTTGCACTGCGTAAGTGTAATGCTGCGTTGCAGCAATGCTATGTCACAGAGCGACGATGCGCCTGTAATCCGGAAGGCCCAGTTTGAGGGAAACCATCCCTCATTGGAGATTTCCCCATGCGCCACCCCACCGAAGCCGATCGCGAACGACTGCGACAAGCCTTGCGATCCAACCTCCTGCTGTTCCTTTTCGGGCTTGGCGTGCTGGGATTCCTGGTTGCCATTGATCGGGCGGAATGGTTTTCCTTGAAGCCCGCCACGGGCACCTCGGTCTCGATGCATCACGCTGCGACCGGCCACCCGGGCCAGACCCCGGAGGCGTCCGCCGCACGATGATCGTCACGCCCAAGCTCCACCCCGTTCAACTCGTCCGCGAGATATGGAAGCCGCTGGCGATCCTGTTCGTGTGGGACGTGATCGTGACGGTGGTGTGGTTCCTTCTGCCTTTCCGCGCGCCGGAGCTGCCGATCACGCTGTTCGGCTCCGCCCTGGCGCTGTTCCTCGGCTTCCGCAGCAATTCGGCATACCAGCGCTGGTGGGAAGGGCGCGGGCTGTGGGGGCTGATGATCAACGCCAGCCGCAACCTGTCGCGTGCGGCGCGCAATTTCATGCCCGATCCGGAGGCGACCGTGCTGAAGCGCCGGATCGTCTTGCGCCAGATCGCCTACGTAAACGCGCTGCGCTGCCAGCTTCGCCGCATCAAGCCGGATGAGGAAGTGCTGCGCATGCTCTCTCGCGGGGATGCGGACGAATCGCTGGATCGCGCCAATGTCGCCAATGGCATTCTGGACGAGACCGGCCGCCGCATCGACGAGGCGCGGCAGAAGGGCTGGATCGACACCATCCAGCAAGTGCAGATGGAGCGCATCCTGGTCGACATCGCCAATGCGCAGGGCGGCATGGAGCGTCTGAAGAACACGCCGCTCCCCAACCAGTACCGCTATTTCCCGACGTTGTTCACGCACATCTTCTGCGTGCTGCTGCCGATCGCGCTGGTGCAGACGCTGGGCTTCGCCACGCCGCTGGGCTCCACGCTGGCCGGCCTCATGTTCCTGGCGGTGCTGGCCATCGGCGACGATCTGGTGGATCCTTTTGCCAATACCGTTCACGATTTGCCGCTGAACGCCATGTGCCGCACGATCGAGATCGACCTGCTCCAGTCCATCGGCGAACCGGCCCCCACGCCGATCACGCCCGATCCGCACGGTGTGCTGTGGTGATGCATTGACGGGCGGCGACGGAAGGCTAGGAGCGAACCATGGCCAGAGCAGACCGCCTCGAACGCATGGACAATCGCCGTGCCGACCTTGAAACCGATTATCGCGCCGCGCTGGTGGAGGCCTTGAAGGCCACGGCTGCCGGGCAGTGGGGCCTGTTCGGGCACACGCAGGACAAGCAGCACAAGGCCAAGGCGGCGCCGACGCTCAGTGCGCTTACCGAGATGGCCGAAGAGATCGACGATCTGCGCGATCAGCTGGACATGGAGCCTTTCGCGCTCCACCGCGAATTCCTGGCCGCGCGCGGGCCGGTGCAGTCCCACGCGGTGGGGGAGCCGAAGCAGGCGCAGGCCTGGCTCGATCGTCTGGCGGGCGAGGACTGACCGCCTTTGCGCCGCCGTGCTAAGGCTGGCGGCGTTTCAGCGAAGGGAATCATCGGTTCATGCGATCGTTCAAGCGTCTCTCCAAGGATCGCCAGACCGCCAATGCCAGCGTGCAACTGGGCAATTGGGTCAAGCTCGACGCGCGCACCGATTTCAGCCCGACCGGCCTGATCGCGGTGGGAGTGCTGGTTTCCGGCATCCTGCTCAGCACCAGCGTCTTGGTGGCGGCGGCAGGCCGTGCCAAGGCGCGGCGCCTGGCTGCTCGCGACGATCGCAAGCTGCTGCCTTGATTTTGCTGTGAACGGGCCTTGGCCGGCCAAGCTCGCGCTTTAGCTGGCGGCCACCAGTCGCGCTTAACCGCTGCATCTACAAACCTCGTCATCCCCGCGAAGGCGGGGATCCCGCTTGTTCTTCAACACTCGCGCACTGGCGCAAGGAAGCGGGGCCCCCGCCTTCGCGGGGGCGACGCAGATTTTTGGCGAGAGGTGAGGGGGGAACGTGCGCAGCTTTGCAGCCCCCAGATTCACTCCGGCGTAGCGAACCAGATCACGTGCTTGGGTCCCTTGCCGTTGCTGCGCGAGGAGACCTTCACTTCATCCACCTTGAACCCGGCGCGTTCCAGGCGGCGGGTGAAGGCGGGATCGGCCCCGGCGGACCAGATTGCCAGCACCCCGTCGGGCGTCAGCGCATTGCGGGCCGCACGCAGGCCGGTTTTCGAGTAGATCTGGTTGTTGTCTTCGCGAACGAGGCCGTCAGGGCCATTGTCCACGTCGAGCAGGATGGCGTCGTAAGCCGCACGCGATCCGTCGATCACATGGGCGACATCGCCCATCACCAGATTCACGCGCGGATTGTCCAGGCAGCCCTGCGCCACTTCGGCCATCGGTCCGCGCGCCCACTCGATGATCTCGGGCACGAGTTCGACGACGGTGAGCTTCGAATCCTCGGGCAGAGTACGCAGCGCCGCGCGCAGGGTGAAGCCCATGCCGTAGCCGCCGATCAGCATGTGCGGGCGCTTGGTAATGCCCTTGATGCGATCCCAGGCCATGGTGGCAAGGGCTTCCTCGCTGCCCCACTTGCGCGTGGACATCAGCTCGTTGTGGCCCAGCACGATCATGTAATCCTGATCGTGCTTGAACAGCTCAAGCTTCTCCCCATCGGGAATCCACGCGGTGTCGATCAGCTCGCGCTTGATCATGACGGCTCGTTCCCGAGAAGATCGGGTGCGGTCGCTTCGGTCTTGAGCAGGGCGATCGCCTCGTCGAGGGTCATGACCTTCTGGTGCTCGGCGCCCAGCGTACGCAGGGCGACGGTCTGTTCCTCCGCCTCGCGCTTGCCGACCACCAGCAGGTGCGGAACCTTCTTCAGCGAGTGTTCGCGCACCTTGTAGTTGATCTTCTCGTTGCGCACGTCGGTCTCGACGCGCACGCCCGCGGCCTTGAGCTTACGCGTCACTTCCTGCGCATAGTCGTCGGCGTCGGAGACGATCGTGGCGACCACGGCCTGAACCGGGGCAAGCCAGACCGGCAGCTTGCCGGCGAAGTGTTCGATCAGGATGCCGATGAAGCGCTCGTACGAACCGAAGATCGCGCGGTGCAGCATGACCGGGCGATGGCGCGCGCCATCTTCGCCGATGTAGCTGGCGTCGAGACGCTCGGGCAGCATGCGGTCGGACTGGATCGTGCCGACCTGCCAGGTACGGCCGATCGCGTCGGTCAGGTGCCATTCCAGCTTGGGCGCATAGAACGCGCCTTCGCCCGGCAGTTCTTCCCAGCCGTATTCCTCGGTGGCCAGGCCTGCACGCACCACGGCGTCGCGCAGTTCAGCCTCGGCCTTGTCCCACTGTTCGTCGGTGCCGATGCGGTTGTCGGGGCGCAGCGCCAGCTTGATCGAATAGGTGAAGCCGAAGTCCTTGTAGACCCGGTCCGCCATTTCGCAGAACGCCTGGACTTCGCCCACGATCTGGTCTTCGCGGCAGAAGATGTGACCGTCGTCCTGCGTGAACTGGCGCACGCGCATCAGCCCGTGCAGCGCGCCGTGCGGCTCGTTGCGGTGGCAGCAGCCGTTTTCGACGATGCGCAGCGGCAGGTCGCGGTAGGACTTGATGCCCTGCTTGAAGATCAGCACGTGCGCCGGGCAGTTCATCGGCTTCAAGGCCATCCACTGCGCGTCGTTGGAGATGATCGGGCCGTCGTCCTCGGTGTTGGGCACCTCGTCGGGGATGACGAACATGTTCTCGCGGTACTTGCCCCAGTGGCCAGAAGCTTCCCACTGCCGCGCGTCCATGACCTGCGGCGTCTTCACTTCCTTGCAGTCCGCCTGGCTGATCGCGCGGCGCATGTAATCTTCAAGGGCGCGATAGATCACGTAGCCCTTGGGATGCCAGAACACCGAACCGTGCGCTTCGGCCTGGAGGTGGAACAGGTCCATCTCGTTGCCCAGCTTGCGGTGGTCGCGCTTGGCGGCTTCCTCAAGACGCGTGAGGTGGGCGGCAAGCTGCTTCTTGTTCAGCCAGCCGGTGCCGTAGATGCGCGAGAGCATCGCGTTCTTCTGGTCGCCGCGCCAGTAGGCGCCCGAAACGCGCGTCAGCTTGAAGGCAGCGGGGTCCAGCTTGCCGGTGGAGGGCAGGTGGGGGCCACGGCACATGTCCAGCCAGTCTTCGCCCGACCAGTAGACCGTCAGCGGCTCATCGCCCGGAAGTTCGGCGGCCCATTCGGCCTTGAAGTTTTCACCCTGCTGCTTCCAGCGGCTGATCAGCTGTTCGCGGTCCCACACTTCGCGGCGCAGCGGCTTGTCGGCGGCGATGATCTTGCGCATCTCCGCTTCGATCGCCGGCAGGTCGTCGTCGGTGAACGGTCCGCGCTCCGGATTGGGGGCGAAGTCGTAGTAGAAGCCGTCGTCCGTCGAGGGGCCGAAGGTGATCTGCGTGCCGGGGAACAGCGCCTGCACCGCTTCAGCCAGAACGTGCGCGAAGTCATGCCGGGCCAGGTCCAGTGCCTCTTCCTCATCACGACTGGTGACGAGTGCGAGATTCGCGTCGCCCGTGAAGGGGCGGGTCAGGTCGACCAGCTCGCCATCGATCTTCGCGGCAAGCGCGGCCTTGGCAAGGCCGGGGCCGATGGCGGCGGCGACGTCGGCGGGCGTGGAGCCTTCGGGCATCTCACGGACCGAACCGTCGGGCAGGCTGATCTTGAACATCTCGGACATGGACGAACTCATCTCTCGTTTGCCCCATGCCATACCAGGGCATGTGGGCGGAAAAGCTTTGGCGGGCCATGGCACAGGCGCGCCTCCGGGTGAAGGTGCGGCGTCGGCTGAAATGGCTCTAATTTCGGGAGAGGACGCCGCTCACCCGAAATCCGGGCGACGGTGGCTGCCTGTTCAGGCCGCGACCCACCGTCCCCGGGAGCGCCGGGTGGTAGTAGTGGTGGTGGTCGTGGTGCGCAGCTGCGTCATCGCCCGTGCATGTAGCGATCCCGGCGGCAAATGTCACCCCGCACCGGCGCCGCACGTTTGGAAAGTGAGCGCGTCTTTTTGTAAAGCAAACTTGTCATTACTAGATGATCGAAGTAAAGCGTGCTTGTCATCGCGCAGATGGCGATTCGAACGGAGTCGTTTCATGACAAGGCCCGCACCGCCGCATTCGGCCAGCTTCACGCCCGCCCAGCGCGTCCACAACCGGCGCACGCTGATCGCGCTGGGCGTCTATGCACTGGTGCTGCCGCCGATCGTCTGGGTGCGCGCGCATGCCGATGCCTATCCGCTTCACCAGCCGTGGATAGCGCTGCTCTCGCTGGTGCCGGCACTGCCGCTGATCGCGCTGTTCCTCAATTTCGCGCGCTACCTGTCCGATGAGAGCGACGAATATGTGCGCCTGATGGTCATGCGCCAGATTCTTGTGGCGACGACCGCGGCGATGAGCTGCGCGGTGGTCTGGGGTTTTCTCAGCGAACTGGGCGGCATGAAGCCGATCGCCAATTACTGGATCCCGGTGGTCTGGGTGGTGACGCAAAGCACCTGGGGCCTTGTCCAACGCTTCCGCAATCGGGGGGAATGATCGTGAACATCGAACCGGCCATGCGCCGCAGCTTCACCGCCGGCCCGGTCTTCTGGGGATTGGCAATGTTCGTCGCCATGGGCGTGATCGCGGCGCTTCGCATCGTGGGCCTGATCGATGCCCTTGCCAGCCTGGCCCTGATGCTGGTCGTCGGCCCGGCGATGATCGTGCCGATGATGCGCTCCGCCAATCGGTTGGCGCGCGAGAAGGGCTGCGGCAGCCCGGCAGGGCGGCGCTATACCATGCGGATGGGCGTGAGTTCGGCCGCCTACATGATCCTGTTGCCGGTGACGCTGTGGTGCTGGCAGCATTTCCGTCCCGGTACGATGGTGATTGTCCTGCTCGCGCTGGCGGTCGTGCTGCCGGTCTTCGGGATGATCGCCGCGGTGGCGCGCTACATCGTTGAGGAGACCGACGAATACCTGCGCCATCGCGCCGTCAACGCCATGCTGTGGGGGCTGGGTGCGGTGCTGGCGCTTGGCTCGCTCTGGGGCTTTCTGGAGACCTTCCAACTGGTGCCGCACGTGCCCGGCTGGGCGGCGGTGCCGGTCTGGGCGATCGGCATGGGGATCGGCCAGCTGTGGATGGGGACGGGCAAGCGATGAAGAACCGCCTCAAGGTCCTGCGCGCCGAACGCGGCTGGAGCCAGCAGGACCTGGCCGAGCGGCTGGAGGTCAGCCGCCAGAGCGTCAACGCCATCGAAACGGGGCGCTACGATCCCTCGCTGCCGCTGGCATTCCGTATTGCCGAAGTGTTCGAAAAGGCGATCGAGGAGATTTTCCAGAAGGACTGATGCGGCCTGGAGCGTTTTCTAATCAGGTGGGATCACCTGATGACTCGGAAACTGCTCTAGTGCAGCGTCACCCGGCGACGGCGCCAGGCCAGCCGCTCCAGCGTCACCACCGCCACCCAGCCCGCCGCCATGCAGATGAAGGGCATGAACGGGTAGTGGAGCCGCGACTGGCCGGAGAAGACCAGGCAGATCGCGGTCGCATAGAGCGCAAGGCCATAGGGCAGCAGCCACCAGCCCGCCCAGCGGATCCGGTCATGCAGGCGCCGCACGGTCATGACCACGAAGGCCAGCGCAAAGGCGGCCATCAGCAGGCCGTAGTAGATCTGGTTACCCCAGTGCACTGCGCGGTAGAGGCCCTCGAAGCGCGCATAGCTGGGGGCGCCGGCTTGATAGGCCTGCTCTGCCTCGCCCTCGGGCAGCCACAGTCCCATGAGCTTCGTCGGGGCAAGGGTCAGGAGCTTGTCCGGATGGGCGGCGATCCATCCCGTGCCCAGATCGTTGCGCGCCATCGGTGCGTCGGCTGCGGGCACGCCGGGTGAAGAGTCACCGATGGCGGAAACGGGAATCCAGTGGCCCAGCTCCACCCGGTTGCGCACCGACCATGGCAGCACGACCAGCATGGCCACGGCTACGACCACCAGCCCGTCTACCAACAGCCGGGGCAGGCGTTTCCCCATCGGCTTCATCCGCAACCAGTCGATCGCGAACAGCAACGGCAGCACCAACAATGTCTGCGCCTTCACTAGCGACGCAAAGCCGAAGATCAGGCCGGCGCCGACCATCTGCCAGCGATTCTCACGTGCGACCACGGCCCAGCAGCCGGCCATCAGCAGCATGGTGTAGAACACTGCGGTCAGCGCCAGCGGCACGTAGCCGATGGCATTGGGATAGACCGCCAGCAGCAGCAGCCCCAGCCGCGCGGCGCCCTCGCTGCCGAACAGCCGGCGGCCCAGCATCAGCGTCAGCAGCCCGATCAGCAGCGAGGAGATCAGGTTGAAGATGCCCAGCGTCACGGGCGAGGTGCCGAATTGCGCGAAGGCGAAACCCAGTGCGATCGGCCAGCCCGGCGGCGAGAGCGCGGTGGGCGCGCCCGCGCCGTCCAGATAACCCTTGCCGGCGGCAATGCTCGCCGCGCGCACGTAATACCATTCGGCATCGGAACCGGGCGTCACGTCGATGAACAGCACGGCCACGCGCAGCGCGAAATAGAGCGCCCAGATGGCCAGCAGCACCGACCGTTCGGTGGCGAACCATTCCAGCCGCAGGGCCAGCCGGCTGGGGCGGGTCGGAAAATCGAGAATCTGCGCGGACATAGAGCGACGGGATCCTGAAGCGGGCGCTTTAACATAGCCTTACGCGGTTAACCGCATGCGGGGCAACCGTTGGGGGTGGGAATTGGGGAGGCGGGCGGAAGCCACGTCACAACGGATTGGAATGACCTTCCCATCTAAAACCGCGGCGTCCCCGCGCAGGCGGGGACCCCGTTTGTTCCTAAAGCCCTGGGGTTGGCGGTCCCGGCGCGAGATGTCCGCTTGAATTCGAAGGAAAGCGGGCCCCCCGCCTGCGCGGGGGCGACGAGGTACTTTTGCGTGAGGTTCCGGCCAAGCTATCCGGCCAAAAGCTTGATCGAGCCAGCAATTGGGAGACGAAAAAGCCTGTCGGCCGAACCGCCAATTCTCCCATCTTTCCAGCCCCACCCCTTGCCGTGCCCCCGCCGCGCCCCCACAATCGCGCGCATGACCGAAATCCGTTTCCACGAAATGCCCGACGGGCGCCGCATCGCCCATCGCTTCACCCCCGGCGTCGGCCCCACCATCGTCTTCCTGCCCGGCTACATGTCCGACATGATGGGCAGCAAGGCCACCGCGTTGTTCGACATGGCCGTGGCCAGCGGCCGCGCCTGCATGCTGCTGGACTATTCGGGCTGCGGCGAAAGCCCGGGCGACTTTGCCGATGGCACGCTCAGCCGCTGGCGCGACGAAGTGGTGGCGCTGGTGGAGGCGGCGAACTTGCGCGACGTGGTGCTGGTCGGATCGTCGATGGGCGGCTGGCTGATGCTGATGGTGGCGAGCACCTTGGGCGACCGCGTGAAAGGCATGGTGGGCGTGGCCGCCGCGCCGGACTTCACCGAATGGGGCATCGCCCAGATGGACAAGAACGTCCTGGCCGATGGCGAAACGATCTGGGAAGACAATCCCTACGGCCCCGAACCCACCCCCACCCACCCCGGTTTCTGGGCAGACGGTCAGGCCAACCTCATGCTGGAAAAGGAAATCGCCTTCGACGGTCCGGTGCGCCTGCTGCACGGCCAGCGCGACGACGATGTGCCATGGGAAATCTCCGTGCGACTGGCAGAGAAACTGCGTTCATCCGAGGTGCAGGTGACTCTGATCAAGGACGGCGATCACCGCCTTTCGCGCGAGTCCGACATCCACCTGCTGCTGCGCAGCGTGGCCGAACTGGTCCTCTCCCGCGCGCCGGCGGCCTGACCCGGAGACCCTCCCCACATGCCCGTCCTCCTTTCCCTGATGCTGATGCAAGCCAACCTCGATCCGGCCGGCATCAGCAGCCCCTATGTTTCTGCCCTGCCGCGCGAAATCGTCGAGAAGAAGGCGGATGAGGAGCGCAAGCGCCGGGCCGAGCAGGCGGCAGAGGCGGCCGGGCCGGCCATTCCGCAATCGAACACCGGTTGCATGCTGGCAGTCGAATCCGATCCCGAACGCTCGGCCGATATCGCCCGCAAGGCGATGGGCGAGGCGCAGGGCCGCGCCCGCGTGCGCGCCGGGCTGTGCCTGGGCGTGGCGCTGTCGGAGCTGGACCGCTGGGACGAGGCGCGGACCGCCTTCCTGCAGGCCCGCGATGCCGCCGATGGCGAGGATCACCCCAGCCGCGCGCGGCTTGGCGCGATGGCCGGCAATGCCGCGCTGGCGGGCGGCAAGGCGGGTGAGGCGCTGTCGATCCTCGCCCCCGCCGCCGCCGATGCCAGGCAGGCGGAAGACAATGCCCTGCTCGGTTCGATCGCGCTGGACCGTGCGCGCGCGCTGGTCTCGCTGGGCCAGACGGACGAGGCGGCGATGGCCCTGAGCGAGGCACGCACCGCCGATGCTGCCAATCCGCAGGCCTGGCTGCTTTCGGCCACGCTCTCGCGCCGCCAGAACAAGCTGGCAGAGGCGCAGACCCAGATCGAAAAGGCCGCCGAGCTGGCACCGCAGGATCCCGACGTCGGGCTGGAGGCGGGCGTGATCGCCGTGCTTTCGGGCCGTGACGAGGCGGCACGGCGCAGCTGGAATTCGGTGCTGGCCACCAGTCCGGACAGTCCGCAGGCTGCCACCGCCAAGGGCTATATCGCCCAGCTCGGGTCCGCCGGACCCGCCGCGAAAGTTCCCCCCACGAAGGCAAAATGATGTTCCCACTCTCCGTTCTCGATCTCGTCCCCGTCCGTCAGGGCGGCACCGTTTCCGAAGCGCTGGCGATCACCGCCCGCACCGCGCAGGCCGCCGAAAAGGCCGGTTACAAACGCTTCTGGGTGGCCGAACACCACGGCATGGATGGGATCGCGGGCGGGGCCACTTCGGTCGTGCTGGCCCATATCGGCGCGGCCACTTCCACCATTCGCATCGGCGCGGGCGGCATCATGCTGCCCAACCATAACCCTTACGTGATCGCGGAGCAGTTCGGCACGCTGGCCGCGCTGTTTCCCGGCCGCGTGGACCTTGGCCTGGGCCGGGCGGCGGGTGCCGACGGGCGGCTGGCCAATGCGCTGCGCAAGGACATCGTCGGCGCGGCCGAGCATTTCCCGCAGGACGTGGTCGAATTGCAGGCGCGCTTTGCCGGCCATGCAGTGGGCGGGGTTTCCGCGCCGCAGGCCGAAGGCGCGGATGTGGAAATGTGGGTCCTGGGCTCCAGCCTGTTCGGCGCGCACCTCGCCGCGACCTTGGGCATGCCCTATGCCTTCGCCTCGCACTTCGCGCCGGCCATGCTGAATCAGGCGGCGCAGATCTATCGCGAGCGCTTCCAGCCTGGAAAGTTCCTCGACAAGCCGCATTTCATGGCGGCGATCAACGTGGTGACCGCCGATACGGACGAGGAGGCACGCTATCTCGGCTCCTCGATCGACCAGAGCTTCGTCGCCCTGCGCACCGGTACGCCCGGCCGCCTGCCGCCGCCGATCCGCGATTATCGCGACTCTCTGCCCGGCGCGGCGCGGGCGATGCTGGAGGAAGTCCGCTCGGTCAGCGCGATCGGCACCCCGGCGCGCGTGCGGGACGAGATTCTCGCCTTCCAGCAGCGCACCCAGGCGGACGAGCTGATTGTGTCTGGCGCAATCTTCGATCCCGATGCCCAAGTCCGCTCGCTGGAGCTGGCAATGAGTGCGGTGGAAGCGACCGCGCAGGCCTGATCGCGTGGGACGAGGCGGGATTTGCCCGCCTCATCCCGGCGCCATCAGAACGGTTCGTTCAGGCGGGCGAGCGCGCCTTCCAGCAGCGCGGCGTGTTCTTCGGGCGGGCGATGCTCCATCTGAAGGCGGCCGATGCCGATGCTGCTTTCGATGACGTCGCGGCAGCGGTCGAAGCGGCGATCCTCGTAAGCGGCCAGCGCTGCGTCGACGGTATCGGCCTTGGCCAGCTCCTCCGCCAGCACGATCGCGCTTTCCACCGCCATCCCCGCGCCGGAGGCGAGGTGCGGCGTCGTCGCATGAACCGCGTCGCCCACCAGTACGACGCGCCCGTTCGACCATGGACGCGGCTGGAGCGCGGCGGCAAGCGGGCGATAGTTGATCCAGTCCTCGCGCGTCATGTTGTCGCGAATCCAGCCGGCATTGCCGCCGAACGGCGCGAGCAGGCCCTTCAATGTGGTGTAGAGTTCCTCCTCGTCCATGAAGCTCTCGCGCTCCTCATGGCGGGTCAGCATCCACATGTAGACGTTGTCCGGCGCGCATGCGGTGATCCCGCAGGGCGTGTCCAGGCCCAGGAAGAATTCGCTCTCGGTCAGGCCGGGCGGCTTGCGGATGGAGATGCGCCAGCAGCCCTGTCCGGTCGGCTGCGCGGGGCCCATGTGCGGGAAGGCGAGTTCGCGGACGCTGGAAAATACGCTGTCCGCGCCCACCACCAGATCGTAGCGGCCGGTCGAACCGTCGGAGAAAGTGGCGTCCACGCCGTCCGCATCGCCATCCAGCGCGGTGACGGTGAGGCCAAGGCGCACCGGAATCTCCAGCGCCTTCACCCGCGTCTGCATGATCTTGTGCAGCACCGGGCGCATGATTCCGCCGGTGGCGGGCAGGCCTTCCTCGATCACCGGCTCGTCCAGCACATGCATCAGCGTGCCGTCATAACGATAGAGCCGCGTCTTGTTCGTGATCGCGCCCGCCTGCTTGATTTCGTCGAGCAGGCCCAGCCGCCGATAGGCGCGCAAGGTCGGCCCGGTGATGGTTATGCCGGCGCCGTAGACCCGCCATTCCGGATCGAGGTCGATCAGGTCCACCCTGACGCCGCGTTCCGCAAGGCTGATGGCCGTCGCCATGCCGCCGATCCCTCCGCCCACGACAAGTGCCGTGGCGATGCTGCTGATGCTCTCCCGTGTCATGTGACGAAGGACTAACGACGCGGCGGCGGCAGACAAATCCGAACTGTGGATGTGTGCCTATCGATACAATCGGTGTGACGCGGGGCACCGGCTTGAGTAGCCCAGAGGCAAGAACACAGCACATTTGGGAGGAATATCGTGCGCAAAGGGCTTCTGGAATCCGCCTGCATTCCGGCCATAGTACTGGCAGCGGCCGGCGCCGCACCGGCCTATGCGCAGGACAATTCGCAGGCCCCGCAGACCAGTTCGGACAATAGCGGCATCGGCGACATCATCGTGACCGCGCAGCGCCGCTCCGAATCCGCGCAGCGCGCCGGTATCGCCATCGATGCGGTAGGCTCCGACCGATTGATCCAGCAGGGCGTCAACCAGGCCGATGCGCTGAACAAGGTGGTTCCGGCGCTGACCGTCACGAACGGGGGCGGTTCCAACACCTCGATCTTCCTGCGCGGCGTCGGCAACGTCACCAATTCCAGCTACAACGACCCGGCCGTGACGCCCAGCTACGACGGCGTGGTGCTGGGCCGCGCGGCGGGCGCGTTCGGCGCCGCCTTCTACGATCTGGCCCGCGTCGAAGTGCTGAAGGGCCCGCAAGGCATTCTCTACGGCCGCAACGCCACGGGCGGCGCGGTCAATATCATCCCCAACCGGCCGGAGCTGGGCCAGAATCGGGGCGGCTTCACGCTTTCGGTCGGCAATTATGACGCGGTGAACGTCGAAGGCTTCGCCAACCTTGCCATCGGCGACAAGGCCGCGCTGCGCGTGGCCGGCACCCGCCAGTACCACGATGGCTACAACAAGGACGACAGCGACGATCTCGACCGCGCCGGCCTGCGCGCGCAAGTGCTGTGGGAACCGACGGACACGCTGAGCGTGCGCGTGGGCGGCGACTACACCCACGTCGGCGGCGTCGGCGCGGGCGGCAGCTACATCGGGTCGTTCACGCCGGGGCCCACGGGCTTCACTTTCACTGAATCGGGCCTGGGCAAGTCGGAAGGCTTCAATACGGACGCCGCCAATGCCTTCCGCCAGACCTCGCTGGGCGCGCCGGGCTTCGGCTTCCTGAACGCGATGAACCAGCAGCAGCGGACCGACAACACCTATTGGGGCGTCAATGCGGAAGTCACGCTGGACACCGGCATCGGCACGCTGACGGTGCTGCCCGCCTATCGCAAGGCGGATGCGACCAGCTATTTCTACGGCCCGGCGTTCAACACTGCCTTCACCGATGAGCATGATCGCCAGGCCAGCCTGGAAACCCGCCTGGCCGGCAAGGTCAGCATGTTCGATTACGTGGTGGGCGGCTTCTATTTCAACGAGAAGATCGAGAACACCGGCGAATACAATCAGGAATTCGTGCTGCCGATTCAGCACTATACTCACAAGACCGAATCCTGGGCCGCCTTCGGCCAGCTGACCGCGCACCTGACCGACCAGTTCCGCCTGATCGGCGGCCTGCGCTACACGCATGACCACAAGTCGATCGACGGCATCATCAACAACTTCATCGTCTACTGCGGCGGCCTGCCGCCGACGACGCCGCCCGCCTCGTTCGCGGCGGGCTGCGCCGCCCCCGGCGCGCTGCCGCACTTCCCCAACTTCACATCCACCGGCGATACGGTGAACTGGCTGATTTCGAACGGCTTCATCGATGCCAGCAGCACTGACGAGCCCAATGCCCAGTTCTACAACCTGACCAACGGCGTGGGGATCATCCAGAAGACCTATTATCCGGTGGTCGAATCGGGCAATTTCAGCCGCGCCACCTGGAAGGTTGGCGCCGAATACGATGTCGCGCCGGATTCGCTGCTCTATGCCACGGCCGAAAGCGGCTACCGCGCCGGTGGCTTCCAGCTTTCCGAAGGCAACCCCAGCTACAAGCCGGAATTCATCACCGCCTACACGATCGGGTCGAAGAACCGCTTCTGGAACAACAAGATCCAGCTCAACGTCGAGGCATTCTACTGGAAGTACAAGGATCAGCAGATCAACTACTTCACCGTCTCTCCGGACTCGGTGCTGATCAACACGATCGACAATGCGGGCAAGGCGGACATCAAGGGCTTCGATGTCGATTTCATGGCCAAGCCGATGCACAACACCACGCTGTCGGCCAAGGTCCAGTACCTCGATACCAAGTACAAGGAGCTGACGCTCACCACCGCGTCGCCGCGCAACAACATCAACTGCCCGTCCAGCCAGACCGGCAGCTACCTCAGCGACGGCGTCACCCCGATTCTGGCGTTCGACTGTTCGGGCCGCCCGCTGCTCTATTCGCCGAAGTGGACGGTGAATCTGGGCGTGGAGCAGATCGTGCCGCTCAGCGACAAGTACGAACTGGTGGGCGGGGTGAATACCTCGTGGCGTTCATCGCAGTACGGCGCGTTCGAATACCTCGATTTCGAGAAGATCCGCTCGTACTGGCTGACCGACGCCAACCTGGCGGTGCGCCTGTCCGATGGCGGCCTGTCGATCGGCGCCTTCATCCAGAATATCGAGAACAAGCGCCGGATCGCCACGCCGCAATCCTCGCCGATCGGCTTCGCGGTGGCGCGCTACACCGCGCCGCGCACTTATGGCCTGCGTCTCTCGGCGGAGTTCTGAGGGTATGCCTGAGGGAATGGGCTTGCCAACAGACCGTCGCCGAGTGCTGGGGTGGCTGGGCGCGACGACCGCACTCGTCGCGCTCGCGGGGCCGGGAAGGGCGCTTGCCCGCCCGGCCCCGCCCTCGGGACGCCAGCCCAATATCATCTACATCATGGCCGATGACCTCGGCTATGCGGACCTTTCCGCCACCGGGTCGCATGCGATCCGTACCCCCGCGATCGACAGCCTCGGCCGCGACGGCATTCGGCTGACGCAGGGCTATGCCAGTACGCCGATCTGCTCGCCCACGCGCACGGCGCTGCTGACCGGGTGCTATGCCCAGCGCTTCGCCATCGGCATCGAGGAGCCGCTGGGCCCCGGCGCGCCGCCGCATATCGGCGTGCCGCTGAACCGGCCGACCATCGCCTCCGTCCTGCGTGATCGGGGCTATCACACCAAGCTGATCGGCAAGTGGCATCTGGGTGAGCCGCCCGAACATGGCCCGCTCCAGCACGGTTACGACGAGTTCCTGGGCGTGGTCGAAGGCGCGGCGGACTATTTCCGGCATCACATGGTGATGGGCGGCAAGGATGTCGGCATCGGCCTTGCCCAGAACAATGTGCCCGAACAGCGCGAGGGCTACCTCACCGACCTGTTCGGGGACGAGGCGGTCAAGACCATCGAGGGGGCAGGCGACAAGCCGCTGTTCCTCTCGCTCCACTTCAACGCGCCGCACTGGCCCTGGGAAGGGCGCGAGGATGCGGCGGCGGCCAAGACTCTCCCCAATTCCTTCCACTACGAAGGCGGCAACCTCGCCAAGTACAAGGAAATGGTGGAGGCGATGGATCAGAACGTCGCCAAGGTGCTGGCCGCGCTGGAACGCACCGGCAAGGCGGACAACACCATTGTCGTCTTCACCAGCGACAACGGTGGCGAGCGGTTTTCGGAGACCTGGCCCTTCATCGGCCACAAGGGCGAAGTGCTGGAAGGCGGCATCCGCGTGCCGATCCTGATGCGCTGGCCGGGGCAAATCGCGCCCGGCACGCTGTCCGATCAGGTCATGGCATCGATGGATTTCCTGCCGACGTTTTTGACGATGGCGGGCGGCAATGTCGCCAAGGCGGGCACGTTCGATGGCGTCGATCTCTCAGCCCAGCTGACCGGCAAGGCCGCATCGGTGCCGCGCACGCTGTTCTGGCGTTTCAAGGCGAACGAGCAGGCCGCGGTTCGCCAGGGCGACTGGAAATACGTGAAGATCGGCGGGAAGGAACACCTCTACAACCTTGCCGAGGATGAGCATGAACGCGCCGAGCGCGCCGGTGCCGAACCTGCCAAGCTGGCCGAACTGAAAGGCCTGTGGGACGGCTGGAACGCCCAGATGCTGCCCTACCGCGTCGACGGATATTCCGAGGACGTGCGCAAGGCCTATTCCGACAGATATTAGGGAGATCGATGTGAAAGTGCTCGTCACCGGCGCCGGCGGCTTCGTCGGCCGGCAACTGGTCCATAGCCTGCTGGATGCCGGACATGAAGTGGTCGGAATCGACAGCCACGTCGGCGGCATTCCGGCCGGTGCGCGCGCCGTAGAGGGCGACCTGGGCGATGCCGCGATCCGGGCGCAGGCATTGGCGGATGGGTGCGATGCACTCGTCCACCTCGCCACCGTGCCCGGCGGCGCGGCGGAGGCCGATCCGGTGGCCTCCCGCCGGATCAACATCGATGCGATGTACGACCTGCTGCTGGAAGCCGGTGCCCTGAAGCCCGGCCTGCGCGTTGCCTATGCCAGCTCGATCGCGGTCTATGGCGATCCGCTGCCCGCGCATGTCGACGATCAGACGCCGCTTTCGCCCAAGATGATCTACGGCGGGCACAAGGCGATGATGGAACATGCCGTGGCCATGTTTTCCAATCGCGGGCTGATCGATGGGGTGACCGTGCGCCTGCCCGGCATCCTGGCGCGGCCCAAGGGGCCCTCGGGCATGAAGTCCGCCTTCATGTCCAACCTGTTCCACGCGCTGAAGGCGGGCGAGGCGTTCACCTGCCCGGTCTCTGCCGAGGGGACGATCTGGGCGGAATCGCTGGAATGCGTAGGCCGGAACTTCATCCATGCGCTGACTCTGGATTCCGCGCTGCTGCCGCCGACGCGCGCGGTGACCTTGCCGGCGCTGCGCGTGACGATGGGCGATCTTGCCGCCGAAATCGCGCGGCAGTGCGGCGTTTCCGCCGATCTCGTCGGCTACGAAGCCGATGCCGCGCTGGAGACCGCCTTTGCCGCCCAGCCGCCGCTGGCCACGCCCGCCGCGGAAAAGGCGGGTTTTGCGCATGACGGCGATCTTGCTATGCTGGTCGCAAGCGCCCTGCGAACCCTTTCGTAAGGAGCGCGCGGGAGATGGCAATGCGCTTCGGTCGGCTCGATCTCAACCTGCTGGTGGCGCTGGATGCGCTGCTGACGGAACGCAGCGTCTCGCTGGCGGCGGACAAGCTGTGCCTCTCGCAATCGGCCACGTCCAGCGCGCTGGGGCGGCTGCGCGAATACTTCGGCGACGAACTGCTGGTGGTGAAGGGGCGCAACATGATCCTCACCGCACGGGCGGAGGAACTGATCGAGCCGGTGCGCGCGGTGCTGGAGCAGATCCGCGCCACCATCACCGTGGCCCCGCCCTTCGATCCCGCCACGGCGGAGCGGCAGATCCGCATCATGGCGTCCGACTATTCGACACAGGTGCTGCTGGCCGATGCGATTTCCGAGATTTCGCGCGAGGCGCCGGGCATCCGCTTCGAGATTCAGCCGATGCACGAAACCCCGGTCGATGCGCTGGAGCGCGGCTATATCGACCTGCTGCTGACCATCGACTACGCCATCTCCACAGATCACCCCAGCCAGATCCTGTTCGAGGATGACTACGTAGTGCTCGGCTGGGACGGCAATCCCGCCATGCAGGGGCCGATGACGCGTGAGCTTTATTTCGAACTCGGCCACGTCACCGCGCGCTTCGGCAAGGCCCGCGTGGCGGCGTTCGACGACTGGTTCATGCGCCGCCAGAAACAGCAGCGCCGGGTTGAGGTGGTGGCGCCCAGCTTCCTTTCGATCGTCGGGCTGGTGATGAACAGTAATCGCATTGCCACCGTCCACCGCCGCATGGCCGAGATTTTCATGCGCAACCTGCCGCTGGTGATGCGCGAGATGCCCTTCAGCTTCCCGCCGATCCGCGAAGCGATCCAGTGGCACATCTCCAACAACAACGACGCCGGGCTGCGCTGGGTGGTGGAGAAGCTGGACGCGGTTGCCCAGCGCACCGGGGCGGTGGCGGGTAACGTCGTGCCCATCGGGGAAGGCCAGCGCGAGGACAACGAGCGCGAGCGGATCGAATACGCGTTCCGGATGAACAACAAGAATCTGTAAGCGGTGGGCTGGCTCCCTTCCCCTTCCACATCCGCACACCTCAACCCCGTCATCCCCGCGTAGGCGGGGATCCCGCTTCCTTGCGCCAGCGCGCAACCTAGCAAAGAAAAGCGGGGCCCCCGCCTTCGCGGGGATGACGGAGTGCTTGGTGAGGAGGAGTTCGGTGTGACCGCGAGTTTGGTGTGGCCGGGCGGCTCAGTCCGCCCCATTCTCCCGATCATACCGGTCGCGCGCCTCGTGAATCGCATCCGACCGCGCGTTGATCCAGTCGATCATCCCTCTGGCCCGCGCGAACAGGTCCTCGCCCAGCGCTGATAGCCGATAGGCCACTTTCGGCGGCACATCCGCGCTGACGCTGCGCAGCACGAAACCGTCCCGCTCCAGCGCGCGCAGTTTCAGGGTCAGCACCCGCTGCGAGATCGCCTGTTCGTGCGATAGCTGCGCGATTACGCGCTTGAGGTCGGCGTGGCGCAATTCGCATTCACCCAGAACCAGCAGGATCAGTGTGGTCCAGCGGTCACCCAGCATGCCCATCACGGCACGCGCCGGCGCCTCTCGCTCATGGCCGTAGCGGGCCATTTCCGCGCCCAGCGCACGTAGCCCGGGCAGTTCCAGCGGATCCACGATTTACCCCGCAATGGGCACAAAAAAGTGCCGTCTTCCATCCATCCGCGCCCACTTTATGCCGGGATCAAACAAGGTCAATTCCGGGAGAGAGCAATGGTCGCACATGCGGCGAACGACGCGACGAGAATGGACGGCAAAGTCGTGGTCGTCACCGGCGGCGCGGGTGGGATCGGCGGGGCTACGGCCCGGCTGTTGACCTCACGCGGGGCGAAGGTGGTGATCGCCGATATTGCCCTTTCCGCCGCCGAGGAACTGGCCGCCACACTCCCCGATGCCATCGCCCTGCATCTCGATCTGGAGCAGGAAGCCTCGATCGAGGCGCTGATCTTCGGCACCGTGGCCCACTTCGGCCGGCTGGATGTGCTGCACAACAATGCCGCGCTGCTAGGCCCCGACATCGCGCAGGCCGACGGCGATGTGGAGCACATGGCCACCGCGCTCTG
This sequence comes from Novosphingobium oxfordense, assembly GCF_044029435.1. Lineage (NCBI taxonomy): Bacteria > Pseudomonadati > Pseudomonadota > Alphaproteobacteria > Sphingomonadales > Sphingomonadaceae > Novosphingobium > Novosphingobium oxfordense. The sequence goes on from NZ_CP147005.1 coordinate 3,410,626, forward strand.
GGACCGGACTTATGCCGTCAACGTGCGCGGTACGATGATCGCCTGCCGCGCCGCCCTGCCGTACTTGCGCGAGACGCGCGGAAATATCGTCAACACCGTCAGCAACCTGGCGCTACAGGGCCACATGATTCAGGCCGCCTATTCCTCGTCCAAGGCGGCGGTAATCCAGATGACCCGCGCCATCGCCGCCAGCCACGGCCTCCACGGCGTGCGCTGCAACGCCGTCGCCCCCGGCATGACCATGACCCCGGCGCTGCGCGAGGCTTTCCCGCCGGTGCTGCGCCAGGCGGTGGAGGACGAAACCCTGCGCGACCGTCTGGGTGAGCCGGAGGACATTGCCGAGGCAGTGGCCTTCCTCGCCTCCGACGCGGCACGCAACATTACCGGGCAAGTGCTCGTCGCCGATGGCGGCTGCGCCAGCCACGTTCCCGGAATCGCACAGTTCCGGGCCTTCTTTTCGGGAGACGTTTCATGAAGGGACTTGGGCAATGAGCCAGTACGACATCGTCGTCATGGGCGGGGGCCACAACGGCCTTGTCGCCGCCGCCTACATGGCCAAGGCGGGCAAGAAGGTGATCGTGCTGGAACGAAAGCCCCACTACGGCGGCGGCGTTTCCACGCGTGAGCTGATCCAGCCCGGCTTCTGGCATGACGAGCACTCCAATGTGCACATCATGATCCAGGGCAACCCGATGCTGCGCGAGGACGAGCTGGGCCTGTTCGGCAAGTTCGGCCTGGAATACATCTACCCCGAACTGCCCCACGCCTCGATCTGGGAAGACGGGACGATGGTGCGATCCTGGCGCGATCTGGACCGCACATGCGAGGAAATCGCCGCCTTCTCGCCCCGGGATGCAGAGGCCTATCGCAAGTTCGCCACAGCCTCGATGGCGGCGCTGCCGATGTTCATGTCCGGCCTCTATGCGCCGCCGTTCCCGATGGGCGCTTTCGTGGCGATGATGGACCAGTCGGACGAAGGGCGCTTCCTGCTCGACGTCATGCAGCGCTCCGCGCTCGATGTGGTGAACCAGTATTTCGAAAGCGACCTGCTGCGCCTCCACATCGTGCGCATGGTCACCGAGAACCTGCAGATGCCGGACGAACTGGGCACCGGCATGGGCGCCTTCCTGATGCCGGGGATCATCCACGCCTATGGCTGTTCGATGCCCAAGGGCGGTTCCGGCCAACTGAGCCACGCGCTCGTCCGCGCGATCGAGCATTTCGGCGGCGAAGTGCGCTGCAATGCCGAAGTGCGCCGGGTGATCGTATCAGGTGGGAAGGCGGCCGGGCTGGAGCTGGTGGATGGCGAGACCTTCATGGCGAAAGACGGGGTGATCGGCGCGATTCACCCGCACGTCTTGCGCAAGTTCGTGGCCGAAACGCCCGAACCGGTGCTTGAACGCGCGGAGCGGGTCACCCAGTCCACCTTCTCTATCAACCTCACGCACCTGACGCTGAAGGAGCGTCTCAGGCTCAAGGTCGGCAACGAAACCAATGCCATGATGACCGAGCTGATGGACTTCTACACCATGCGCGACATGCTGCTGGAGTACGACAAGCTGCGGCGCGGCGAAGTGTCCGAACGGCTGATCGCGGGCGGGGACAACACGATCTTCGATCCCAGCCGCGCCCCCGAAGGCGCGGGCGTGTTCTACGGCGTGAACTTCGCGCCCTACGATCTCTGGCCCGGCGGACCGGCCTCGTGGGACGAACGCAAGGAAGAGATCGCGGACAAGGCGCTGGCGCAGTACCGCAAGTTCTACGCGAACCTTGATGACGACAACATCACCGGGCGCCTGATCCGCTCCCCCGTCGATCATGAGCGCGACAGCCCGGCCAGCTTCCTGAAGGGCGATATCCACGGCTGCGCGCCGTTCTTCTATCAGTCGGTCGGCCACCGTCCGACGCCGGACCTGGGATCGTTCCGGGTGCCGCAGATCGACGGGCTCTACCTCGTCGGGCCGTTCATGCACCCGGGCGGCGGCGTGTTCGGCGCGGGCCGGGCGACGGCGATCCAGATGATGGATGACCTCGACATCGAATTCGACAAGGTCTGCGGGGAGCGCGTGTGATGGCGGATGCCAAGAAGAAAGCGCCGGTCATGCGCATCCTCGACGCGCAGGACAAGGAACTGATGGCCGTGCGCCGGATCGAGCGCGATGGCGAGAACCTGGTCATTCGCGGCAAGATCTTCGGTGCCATGCCGATGGTCGCGAAAGTCACGCCGGAAGAAGCGCGCGCGGCGCTGAAGCTGCTGGATGCCAGGACGATCCTGTTCATCATCAGCCTGCTGTTCCGCAAGGCGAAGTAGGCAAGTGACGGGGCGTTGGCCGAAAAGCCTCCGCCCCGCCCGCAATCACTCCATGAACCAGCCGTGCGAGGCGACCAGCGACTGGCCGGTCAGCGCATTGGTCTGGAACCCGGCGAAGAACAGCGCCACTTCGGCAATGTCGTCCACGGTGGTGAATTCGCCGTCGACCGTCTGGCCCAGCATGACCTTGCTGACGACTTCATCCTCGGAAATGCCCAGTTCCTTGGCCTGTTCGGGGATCTGCTTGTCCACCAGCGGGGTGCGCACGAAGCCGGGGCAGATCACATTGCTGCGCACACCCTTCTTGCCGCCTTCCTTGGCTATCACGCGGGCAAGGCCGAGCAGGCCGTGCTTCGCAGTGACGTAGGCCGACTTCAGCGGGCTGGCTTCCTTCGAATGGACCGATCCCATGAAGATGATCGATCCCGAATTCTGCGCATACATGTGCGGCAGCACCGCCTTGGATGTGAGGAAGGCGCCGTCGAGGTGGATCGCCAGCATCTTCTTCCAGTCGGAAAAGGCGAACTGCTCGACCGGGTTCACGATCTGGATGCCGGCGTTCGAAACCAGCACGTCCACCGTGCCCCAGGCGTCCACCACTTTGGCGACGCCGGCGTTGACCTGATCCTCGCTGGTCACATCCATGGCGACGGCGATGGCATCCGTGCCGTACTTGGCCTTGATATCGTCCGCCGCCTTCTGCGCGGCATCCAGATTGAGGTCGGCGATCGCCACCTTGCCGCCTTCGGATGCGTACTTGTGGGCGATGGCATTGCCGATGCCGCTGGCGGCGCCGGTGACGATGCAGGACTTGTCCTTCAGCTTCATTGACCTCTTCTCCTTGATCTTGTTCGCCGGGGCCGCACCCTCGGCATCTTGTTCAGTGTCCGTTGACGGGACGGTCGGCCGCGAGGTCGAACGTCATGATCTCGTCCGGCTTCAGATGGCGCCCGGTCCAGTCCGGATTTTCCAGCGACCAGTGCGCGTCGGCCCGGCCGGCTTCCCAGTGTTCGGTAACCGTCATCCGTGAAAATTCGTAGTCTTTCGACATCGTTTCATAGCCGCGCGGCCGGTTGATCAGATGCATGATGGCAACCGCTCCGGCCGGCCGGCAGCCGAGCAAGTGGGCAAGGTCCGGATCGTCGCGCATTTCATCGGGCAGTTTGCGGTAGAGCCGCTGGGCGGCGGCGCGCATCTTCTGGAGCTGCTTGGACAAGTCCGTATTCATGCGCGTGCGGCTGGAATAGCGGATGTCTTTTTCCCGCTGGGCGATGTCCGCCATCGTCTTGGGCACAGCCCCGCGCGAGGGGAACAGGTCCACCTGGAACACGGTCATCTCGCAAGGGCTGCGGTTGTCCAGCACGTATTGCAGGGGAGTGTTGGAGACGAGGCCACCGTCCCAGTACCACTCGCCGTCGATCTCCACCGGCGGGAAGCCGGGGGGCAGGGCGCCGCTGGCCATGACGTGCTCGGGCCCGATCGTGCGGTCGCTGGCATTGTCGAAATAGGCGAAGTTGCCGGTCATGACATTAACCGCGCCGACCGCGAAGCGAGTGGGGCCATGGTTGATCCGGTCAAAATCGACCAGATCGAGCAAGGTCTGCCGCAGCGGCGTGGTGTCGTAATAGCTCAACCGGCTGAGGTCGTTCGGCCATTCCGGCAGCGGCGTCGGCAGCCGGGGCGTGAAGAAGCCGGGAATGCCGAATGTGGAAGCCCAGGCGGAGGACGTCTCGTTGAAAGCGCGGCGCGCGAAGCCGTTGCCGACGTCCAGCTTGTAGAGCAGCTCGTGGCTCACGCCCTCCCAGAAGGCGCGCAAGTGCTTTACGCGCTCGCCCGGCGCATTGCCGGCGATGATCGCGGCGTTGATCGCGCCGATGGAGATGCCCGCCACCCAGTCCGGTGCGTGGCCGGCCTCGCTCAGGGCTTCGAAGACACCGGCCTGATAGGCCCCCAGCGCCCCGCCTCCCTGCAATACGAGGACCGACTGATGGCAGTCGGCATCATCGGCGGAAGCGGTGGTCTTGCTGGCATTCATGGGCAGGGTCCTGCGCATGGGGATGTTGCGGTGCAACACGTGGACCCTTGCGCGGTTCCTTTCAAGCGGGATTTTTCGTTTGAAATCCGCCGCGGGCGGATTTTGCGGCACCGGCCCTCTCCCCCACCCGACCACCCATCAGGATACACTCGTGGGAGGTCGGGTGGGGGAGAGGGCTGGTGCCGCGCCAAAATGCCCATTTGGGCATTTTGAACAAACTTACGCCGCGACTTCGGTCAGGCTTCCTTCGCTCGCTGCTTCCAGCAGACGGCGCTCCAGCGCCTTGATACGCGTGGTGGAGGTCAGCTTCTCGCCCAGCAGGTCGGTCACATAGAACGTGTCCGCCGCGCGCTCGCCATAAGTGTCGATATGCGCGGAATGGACCATCAGCTTGCTCTCGAACAGCGCGTGGGCCAGCCGGTTGAGCAGCGCAGGGCGGTCGCGGGCGTTCACTTCCACAACGGTGAGGCGGTTCGATGCCTTGTTGTCCACCAGCACGCGCGGGCGCACGTCGAAGGCGTCTGCGCGCGGGCGAGCGTCGGGCTTGGCGACGAGCTGCGGCAGGATCTTGATGCGGTTGGCCAGCGCATTCTCGATCGAGGCGCTGAGGCGGGCCAGCTGCGTCTCCTCGCTGAACGGGCGGCCCAGCGGATCCTGAATCAGGAAGTTGTCCACCGCGCGGCCGGTGCGAGTGGTGTGGATGCGCGCGTCGATGATGTTGCCGCCGGCGAGGTGGATGCCCCCGGCGATGCGGTAGAACAGGCCGGGATGGTCCGATGCGATCACCGTCACCAGCGTCGCCCCGCGCGCCGGGTAGTATTCGCTGAGGATCGACAGCGGCTCATCGCGCGATGCGCTGAACTGGGCGAGGTTGCGGGCGATCACGTCGTCCGGCTCGGCGATCCAGTAGGCATCGGCGAACTGGCCGCCCAGTTCCTCGATCAGCGCCTCGTTCGCGGGATCGAGCGCGATCACCGCCGCCTTCTTCGCCGCCACGCGCTTCTCGCGCCCATATTCGACGTGGCCCAGGCGCAGGCGTTCCTCCGCCGCGCCGTAAAGGTCGCTGATCAGCTGGCGTTTCCACGAGTTCCAGGTGCCGGGCCCCACGGCGCGGATATCGACGATGGTGAGGATCGTCAGTTGGCGCAGGCGGTCCACCGATTGCACCACCGCCACGAAATCGCTGATCGTCTTCGCATCCGACAGGTCGCGCTTGAACGCCGTGGCGGAGAGCAGCAGGTGGCGCAGCACCAGCCAGGAGACGAGTTCCGTCTCTTCCTCGTCCAACCCGAAGCGGGGGCAGAGCTTCAGCGCGATCTCCGCGCCGATCTCGGAGTGATCCCCGCCGCGCCCCTTGGCGATGTCGTGCAGCAGCACCGCGGCATAGAGCGCCCGGCGCGAGCGAACCTTGTGGATGATCTCGTGGCTGAGCGGATGGTCCTGCTTCAACTCCCCCTTCTCGATGCGGGCGAGCAGGCCGATGGCGCGGATCGTGTGTTCGTCCACCGTGTAGTGGTGGTACATGTCGAACTGCATCTGCGCATTCACGCGGCCGAATTCGGTGACGAAACGGCCGAACACGCCCGCCTCGTTGAACGAACGCAGCGCCGCTTCGGGATTGTTGCGGCTGGTGAGCAGTTCCATGAACAGCTCGTTCGCGCGTGGATCGCGGCGCACGTCCTCGCGGATCAACGCGGCATCGCGGGAGACCAGACGCATGGTTTCGGGGTGGATTTCCAGTCCCTCACGGTCCGCCAGCACGAAGATCTCGATCAGGCGCACCGGATCGGCTTCGAACCAGTTGTCCGACGGGGCCATGATCCGCCCGCCGAATACCTTGTAACCCTTCAGCGCGCGCGGCCGGGCGCGGAAGCCGGCCAGCAGCCCGCGCGGCTGCTTCTTGGCGAACTGATCGTCCAATTGCGCCAGGAACACGCCGGTCAAGGTGCCGACCATCTTCGCCTGCAGGAAGAACATCTGCATGAACCGCTCGACCGCGCTCTTTCCGGGGCGGTCGGCATAGTTCATCCGCATGGCCACTTCGCGCTGCAGGTCGAACGTCAGCCGATCCTCGGCCCGGCGCGTGATGGTGTGGAGATGGCAGCGCACCGCCCAGAAGAAGTTCTCCGCCCGGCGGAACGCGCGGTATTCCTTGGGCGTCAGCAGGCCCACATCCACCAGTTCGCTGGGATCGCGCACCTTGTGGATGTACTTGCCGATCCAGTAGAGCGTGTGCAGGTCGCGCAGCCCGCCCTTGCCTTCCTTCACATTGGGTTCGACCACATAGCGGCTGTCGCCCATGCGCTTGTGGCGTTCCTCGCGCTCGGCCAGCTTTTCGACGACGAACTGCCGTTCGGTCCCGGCGACCACGTCCTTCCAGAAGCGCGCGCGCACTTCCTCGTAAAGATGCTGGTCACCCCAGACATAGCGGCCTTCCAGCATCGCGGTGCGGATCGTCAGGTCCGACCGGCTCATGCGGACCATGTCGTCCACCGAACGGCTGGAATGGCCGATCTTGAGGCTCAGGTCCCAGAGGAAATAGAGCATCGCCTCGATCACCTGTTCGCACCAGGCGGTCTGCTTGATCGGGGTGACGAAGGCGAGGTCCACGTCCGAATGCGGCGCCATCTCGCCGCGTCCGTATCCGCCGACGGCGATGATCGCCAGCCGTTCGCCGGTGGACCGGTTCATCGCCGGATAGACGTGGGTGGAAACGTGATCGTGGATCACCCGCAGCAGCTGATCGACCAGATAGGCCTGCGCTTCGGCGACTTCGTGCCCGGCGGAAGGCTTGGAGACCAGCCGGCGAGCGATTTCCGCCCGGCCGTCCTCCAGCGCGGCGCGCAGCAGTTCCACCACGGCCTTGCGGCCCTTGGTGGCGCCCTCTGCGGAAACGACGGCTTCGATGGCCTCGACCAGCGCGCGGCGGTCGATCACGGAACGGGGCGAAGGGATGCGGATCACGCTCATGTAAAGCCGTATCTAGTCCTTCGCAGGCCGCAGGGAAAGGCACGCAGATGCTGCGCCTGCGTTGATTTTGCCTGCAAGTTCCTAAAAGCAGCCTACCATCGCCCCCAAGCCTATGCCAGAAGGCCGGCAATGCATCCCGCGCGCCGCCCCGGCGTGGGGACCAAACGGATACGAGGTCGAACCACTTGTCCCTCACAGCACTTGCCGCCAGCGCCGTCGCACAGGCGCACGAGCCGATCTACTGGGCCAATCTGGGCCTGAAGAACTACCTGTTCCGGATCGGCAGCTTCGAACTGCGCTGGTACTCGCTGGCCTATCTGGCCGGCATCATGCTGGGCTACTGGCACCTGACGCGGATGATCCGGGCGCCCGGCGCCCCGCTGGCGCAGCGCCATGCGGACGATCTGTTCTTCTACTGCACGCTGGGCATCATCCTGGGCGGGCGCCTGGGCTACGCCACGTTCTACACGGGCGGCGACACCGGGATTCCCAGCCTCTGGACCGATCCCAAGGCGCTGGTTTCGCTCTGGCACGGCGGCATGAGCTTCCACGGCGGGCTGATCGGCGTGCTGCTGGCGCTGGCCTGGGTGTCGTGGCGCAACAAGCTCGATTTCCTGCGGGTGTCCGACTACATCGCGGTCTGCGTGCCGTTCGGCATGATGTTCGGCCGCCTGGCGAACTTCGTGAACGGCGAACTCTGGGGCCGCGTGGTCACCAACCCGAACCTGCCCTGGGCCATGGTATTCCCCGATGCCGGCCCGCTGCCGCGCCACCCCAGCCAGCTTTACGAAGCCGGTCTGGAAGGTCTGGCGATGATCGTCATCATGCTCACGCTGTTCTGGAAGACGCGCGCGCGCTTCCGTCCGGGCATGCTGGTGGGCGTGTTCACCACTGGAATCGCGGCTGCACGCTTCACCGTCGAATTCTTCCGCGAGCCGGACGCCCAGCTTCAGGAATTCGCCATGCGCACCGGCCTTTCCATGGGCCAGTGGCTGACGATCCCGCTGTTCGTGCTGGGCCTGGCGCTGATTGCGCGTTCGCTGGTGCGCCCGGCGCTCGCCACCGGCCGCCCGATCCCGGCGTGACCGAACCCCGTTCCGAGCCGCTGGAGGAGATCTTCCGGCGGCTGATCCAGACTTACGGCCCGATTTCGCTGCTGCACTACATGGGCGAGTCCAACGCGCGCTATTACGCGGGCAAGGACCCGCTCGGCAGCGCGGGGGACTTCATCACCGCGCCTGAAATCAGCCAGATGTTCGGCGAACTGATCGGCCTGTGGCTGGCGGACCTGTGGAGCCGCGCGGGCAGCCCCAAAGTCCATTACGTCGAACTCGGGCCCGGTCGCGGCACTTTGGCGCGCGATGCGCTGCGCACGATGGCGCGCTTCGGGCTGGCGCCGGAGGTCCACTTCGTCGAAGGCTCCACCGCCCTGCGCGCCTTGCAGCGCGAAGCGGTGCCGCAAGTGCAGTTCCACGACGATCTGGCGACGCTGCCCGAAGATGCGCCGCTGCTGATCGTCGGCAACGAATTTCTCGACGCGCTGCCCGTGCGCCAGCTGGTCAAGGCGGGCGAAGGCTGGCGCGAGCGCATGGTCGATTGGGCGGAGGATCGCTTTCGCCCGGTTGCCGGGGACAAGCCGATGGATGCCGCCGTTCCCGAAGAATGGAAGGACGCGGCCGAAGGCACGATCCTGGAAACCTGCCCCGGCGCGGCGGCAGTCGTGCAGGAAATCGGCCATCGCCTGTCCGCGCAGGGCGGCGCGGCGCTGCTGATCGACTACGGCTTTGCCGAAAGGCAGGCCGGATCCACGCTTCAGGCGCTGCGCGAACACACCAAGGTCGATCCTTTCGCCATGCCGGGCGAGGCGGACCTGACCTGCCTCGTCGATTTCGCCACCGCTGCCGAAGTTGCGCGGGCGAGCGGCGCGAAGTGGCTTGGCACCACCACGCAGGGCGCGTTCCTGCGGACGCTGGGCATCGAGGCGCGCGCAGAGCGACTTGCCGCTTCCGCGCCGCAGCATGGCGATGCTATCAGGACCGCCCTGGACCGGCTAGTCTCCGATGAGCAGATGGGCAGTCTGTTCAAGGTCATGGCGCTTGCCGGGCCGGATTGGCCGGAGGGCGCAGGGTTCCAAGGGCTTTGAAGGGTGCGACAGGGGGCGAGATGCACGACAAGGTTAAGGGTGTAGCCGCGCAGGATCTGAAGGGGCCGGACCGTCTCGAACGCGCGCTGGGTTTCCTGGCGCTGGTGATGATGGCGGTGATTCTGGTCGCCATCACGCGCGGCATGGCTGAATGGGCGCGGATTCCGGCGGTCGTGTGGTTTCATCTGGCGACCATGCTGGTGACGCTGGCGCTGACGCCGATGCTGCTGTGGCGGCGGCGCGGCGATTATCGGCACCGGGTGATGGGCTATGTCTGGGCCGGATCGATGATGGCGACCGCGATCGACAGCCTGTTCATCCGTGGCCACAACGGCCAGTTCAGCGTGATCCACCTGCTTTCGGCGTTCGTGATCGTGATGGTGCCGGTGCTGGTGCTGGCCGCGCGGAGCCACAATGTCGCCCGCCACCGCCGCACCGCGCGCGGACTGATCATCGGTGCGCTGCTGGTGGCCGGGTTTTTCACGTTCCCCTTCGGCCGTCTGCTGGGCCACTGGCTGTTCGGCTAACCTAGCCTTTGCGCAACTGACCGACGGCCCAATCGGCCGCATCCGCTACCGCCGGATCGGGATCGCCGCGCAAGGTTTCCACTGTATCGAGTAGTGCTAATGCGCCGCTGTTGCCGGCGGCATAGAGGCAGTTGCGCACGAACCGGTCGCGCCCGATCCGCTTGATCGGGGAGCCGGAAAACAGCTTGCGAAAGCCCGCATCGTCCAGCGTCAGCAGATCGGCCAGTTCGGGCACGGTCAGTTCCGCGCGCGGCAGGAATGCCTTGATGGTGTGCGCCATGTCGGCGAACTTGTTCCACGGGCAGACCGCCAGGCAATCGTCGCAGCCATAGATGCGGTTGCCCAGTGCGGTGCGGAATTCCTCGGGAATCGCGCCTTTGTGCTCGATCGTCAGATAGCTGACGCAGCGCCGCGCATCGAGACGGTAGGGCTCGGGAAAGGCGGCGGTGGGGCAGGCGTCCTGGCAGGCGCGGCACGATCCGCAGCGGTCGCGCCCCGGCGTGGAGAGCGGCAGGTCCAGCGTGGTGTAGATTTCGCCCAGGAACAGCCACGATCCATGCTCGCGGCTGACTACATTGGTGTGCTTGCCCTGCCAGCCAAGCCCGGCAGCGGCCGCCAGCGGCTTTTCCATGACCGGGGCGGTATCGGTGAAGACCTTGACGCCGATGTCTCCCAAGCCGCGCTTGCGCGCTTCCTCCACCAGCCAGCGGGCCAGGTGTTTCAGCGCCTTCTTCACCACGTCGTGATAGTCCGCGCCTTGCGAATAGACCGAGATGCGGCCCACTTCGGGCACATCGGCCAGCCGCAGCGGATCGGCGGCGGGGGCATAGCTCATGCCCAGCGCGATCACCCGCCGCGCCTCGGGCCAGAGACCCTGGGGGGAGCGGCGATGGTGCGCGCGGTCGGCCATCCACTCCATCGACCCGTGCATCCCCTCCGCCAGCCACGAATCGAGACGGGCGGCACGATCGGCATCCTCTTCGGCGGACGCGATTCCAAAGGCGCAAAAGCCCAAGGCGCGGGCTTGCGCTTCCAGAGACTCGGTCAGATCACTTAGAGGGTTGTTAACCAAGCTTGCGGATGCTCCGGTTCACGTCATGACGGTAGGTGGGCTCAATGAACATCGCACTAGGAGATTGGCCCGTGGCCAGCAATGAGGGAGCCGATTCGGCGCATGCCGATGTGCGTCCTCTTGCGATAGAGGCGCGCGGGCTGGTCAAGCGTTTCGACGGGTTCACCGCGGTGGACGGTGTGGATCTTCAGGTGCCGGTAGGTGCCGTCTACGGCATTCTAGGTCCCAATGGCGCCGGCAAGACCACGACGCTGCGGATGTTGCTGGGAATCATCGATCCGGACGCCGGAACCCGCCGAATTCTGGGCGCGGACCGTCCGCACGACGTCGCTCACGCCATCGGCTACCTGCCCGAAGAGCGCGGCCTCTATCCGGCGATGAAGGCGACCGAGGCGATTGCTTTTCTGGGATCGCTGCGCGGATTGCCGCTGAGGGAAGGGCGCAAGCGGGCGCACGAACTGCTCGAACGCCACGGCCTCGGCTACGCGGCGGACCGGCAGATTCGCCAGCTTTCCAAGGGTATGGCGCAGCAGGTGCAGATCCTGGGCACCCTGGTCCACCGCCCGCGGCTGGTGATCTTCGACGAGCCATTTTCCGGGCTCGATGCGCTGAATCAGGGCAAGCTGGAACGCATGATGCGCGGGCTGGCGGAGGAGGGGACGACGGTGATCTTCTCCACCCACGTCATCGCCCATGCCGAGCGTCTGTGCGATGATGTAGCGATCATCGCCGGCGGAAAAGTGCCGTTTGCAGGCCCTGTCGACGTCGCGCGCGACCGCATTCGCCCGCAAGTCCGGCTGGAAACCCGCGCGTCCGATGGCCCCTGGCGCGCCGCGCTGCCCGCCGATGTGCGGCGGGAGGGCGCGTTTTGGAACTTCTCGCTACCCGAAACCGGTGTGGAGCCGCTGCTGCGCGCGCTGATCGAGGGTGATGCCGGCATCCTTTCGCTCTCGATCGAGCGGGCTGGGCTGCACGATGCCTTCGTGGCGATCGCCGGAGAAGCGGCGGCCAAGGCACTGGAAGAGAGCCCCGAACAGGAGCAGGGCCGATGAGCGAACATGTCCGAACCGGCCGCCTTTCGGTGCTGGCCGCCGCCTGGGTAGTCGCCCGCCGCGATTTCACCGCGATCCTGTTCAGCCGCAGCTTCTTCTTCTTCCTGTTGGGCCCGCTGTTCCCGGTGGTCGTCGCCACTTTGGCCGGCAGCGTCGGCGCGCGGGTTCAGGCCAGCGCGGAACAACCGGTACTGGGCGTGGCAATGAGCGCGGCCGATATTGGTGCCCTGACCGCCGCACGGGCGCGCCTTGCGCCGGCGCTGGGCGACGCGATGCCGGATCTGATCGTCCTCCAGGCGCTTGCGCCCGACCAGGCATTCGACGCCCGCGCCGCGCTGGTGGCCAGGAAGGGCAATGTCGCGGCCGTGCTGACCGGCACGCTTGCCGAACCGGTGCTGACAGGGCCGGACGGGCTGATCGGCAATTGGCGCGGGCCGGTTTCCATGTTGGCGGCGCAGGCCCGGTCCGGACAGGCCATCGCCTATCCCCAGATCGCGCTGAAGCCGGTGACGAACAGTTCGGCGAGCGAGCGCCGGGGGCGCCTGACCACGGCGCAGAGCGCGCAGATGATGCTGTTCCTGCTGACGATGATGCTGGCAGGCATGGTGCTTTCCAACCTTGTCGAGGAAAAGGGCAACAAGATCATCGAAGTGCTGGCTGCCGCGATTCCGATGGATGCGGTCTTCCTGGGCAAGCTGTTCGCGATGCTGGGCGTCTCTCTGGTGGGCATCGCCACCTGGGCGGCGGCGGCATTGGCGGTGATCTATCTTGGCGGATCGGCGTTGCCGCATCTGGCCGAGCCTGCGGTGGGCTGGCCGCTGCTGGTCGCGCTGGGGGTGGTCTATTTCGCGATGGCCTACCTCCTGCTCGGCTCCGTATTCCTGTCGATCGGATCGATGGCGACGACGGTGCGAGAAGTGCAGACCCTGTCGATGCCGGTGACGATGCTGCAGCTGATGGTGTTCTTCTTCGCCAGCTTCGCGATGACGCAGCCGGGCAGCATGGTGGAGACCGCTGCGATGGTCTTCCCGTTCAGCTCGCCCTTCGCGATGCTGGCGCGCGCGGCCCAGGATCCGGCGCTGACGCCGCACCTGATCGCCATCGGCTGGCAGGTGGCCTGGGTCATGCTGCTGGTGCGGATCGGCGCGCGGCTGTTCCGTTCGCGGGTGATGAAGTCCGGCCCGGCCCGGGGCCTGAAGCGGCGCTCGGCCAAGCGCTGGTCGCGCGGTGTAACCGTCGATGCGGCTGGAGCGAACTGACAGGCATGTGAAGGGGAGAAAGCCTTCGATGCCGTTCCTGACCTCTCGCCGCGAAATTCTGGGTTGGCTGGGCGCCGGCGCCGCTCTGCCGGTGCTGGCCGCCTGCGACAGCCAGGTGGCCCAGGCCAAGACCTACCCCGTCAATCACAGTGCGGCTGAGTGGCGCAAGCTGCTGACGCCGGCCCAGTTCCATATCCTGCGCGAGGCAGGGACTGAGCGATCCTATTCCTCGCCGCTCAATGACGAGCATCGCAAGGGTACGTTCCTTTGCGCGGCGGATGGCAATCCGCTGTTCTCCTCCACCGCCAAGTTCGACAGTCATACCGGTTGGCCCAGCTTCACCCGGCCGCTGGCCGGCGCAGTCGAAACCTCCACCGACTATGTGATCGGGGTTTCGCGGACGGAGGTCCATTGTGCGCGGTGCGGCGGCCATCTCGGCCATGTTTTCGATGACGGTCCACCGCCGACGGGCATGCGATACTGCATGAATGGCGCGGCGATGACCTTCCGCGCCGGCTAACCACGCGTCAGCGCGGCGCGTCGCCCTCGTCGGCCTGCGCGACATCCATTTTTGCGACTTCCATGCGCGAGGTCCGAAGGGCCAGCTGCTCCAGACTCAGCAACTGGTCGAAGACCAGGCCATAGGCAGGGTGCCGGCGCCAGCAGACCGTGGCGTCGAAGGAAGGCAACTGGCTGGCGGAAAGCCGAAGCTTCTGCCCGATCGCCAGCATCTGCTCGGTCTCGATCCCCGCGCCCTGGCGCGAAAGGTCGCGGATCATCGCGGGATGGTCCTGGCCGCCGAAATGGATCATTGCCGGATGATCCACGCTCAGGCGGACGGGGCGCTTGGGGAAGGGACCGGCTTCGGCGATGAAGCGCACCAGATCGATCGGAGGATCGAACTGAAAGCCCGCCTCGCCTTCCTGCTCCCACACGCGGATCGCGGGAAAGCGCTGGCCCGTGGTCATTTCCAGCGCGAAGTCGTCGCCTTCGGGCAGGGGGTGAAATAGTCGGAGCTTGACGCCGGTGGCCGAAACGTCGCGCACGATGCACAAGTATTCGCGGCCATTTCCGATTAGCTTGGCCTGACGCAGCAACAGGGCGAAGCGTGGCTGCTGGCGCAGTTCGGAAAATCCGTCCCCCCGGATTGTGCCATCGTCGGCGGTCGCTGATGGAGGCAGGCGATCGGGATTGGTCATTTCTGGTGCACCCTTGCGGATCGCTTTGGGTTTGCACCGAAAGCGGTCCCGTCGTTCCCGCATTTGCGGGCGACAACCGATCGCCGCCGGTCTGCGACGGGCGGAGAATCGGCACTGCAAAGAGCCAAACGGGTTCGCCCCCGAAAATACCGATTCGCGGGTTACCGAAGGGTAAAGGGGAAGAAGGCTGGTGCGGGCGGCGGGACTCGAACCCGCACGATCACAGATCAGGGGATTTTAAGTCCCCGGCGTCTACCATTCCGCCACGCCCGCACGACATGCCGGAAGCACGCCTTAAAAGCCGTGCGCGATTTGGCAGATCGCAGCGGGTCGGGCAACAGGGCAACCGCATACGGCCGGTGATTAGCGCAGGCGCAGATCGGTAAAAGCTGGGCCCTGAACGTTCAATCCAGGCTCAATGTACGTTCAGGCGAACGCGCATTTCCTTGCCGGGCTTGAAATAAGGAACGCGCTTCTCAGGCACTTCCACGCTTTCGCCGGTGCGGGGATTGCGGCCCTTGCGGCTGTCGCGATGGCGGGTGGAGAACGCGCCGAAGCCGCGCAGTTCAACCCGGCCACCATCGGCCAAGCGCTGGGCGATTTCGTCGAAGAACGTGTCCACTGCCCGTTCCACGTCTTCGGCGCGCAGTTCCGGATTTTCCTTCGAGAGCTCTTGCAGCAGTTCGGATCTGATCATCTCGCACCTTTCCGTAGATCTGGCCGAAAACAGAGATGGCCGAAAAAATCCTCAGCCCAAGCGCGAATCACAATATTTCGCGTGACTTGGATCGCTCTAACCCAGAAAATGCCATTGCCGGGGCTTTCGCGCAATGCTCCTACCGGATGAGGGGAATTTGCCCCTGCGGCAGGGGCTGTGCGGCCCGGCAACTGCGGTTCAGCGTGGCTCTCGCCCATTTACAGCGCGAAATTGCCCGTTAACGTCCCCTCCTTTGGCGCCACGGGTCGGCGTGAACGAAGCACAAGAGGACGCATGAAGGATATCGGAACCTGGAACGAGGGGGACTGGGTCGGCGCGATCGGCGCGATCCTGCTGTTCGCCATTTTGGCGATCGGCGGCGTCATCGCCTCGCGCAAGAGCCAGGAAGTGGTCGGCCACCCGCGCGGTCTTTTCGTGCTTTTCTACACGGAAATGTGGGAACGCTTCTCGTACTACGGGATGCGCGCCCTGCTCATCCTCTATCTCACCAAACATTGGCTGTTTGATGACGGCAAGGCGAACCTGATCTACGGCGCCTACACCAGCCTCGTCTACATCACCCCGGTCCTTGGCGGCTATCTGGCCGACCGTTACCTTGGGCAGCGCAAGGCCGTGCTGTTCGGCGGCGTGCTCCTTGCCTTCGGCCACGTGCTGATGGCGTTTGAGGGCACCGGCGGGCAGAGCGATCCCACGATCAACGTGTTCTGGCTGGCCCTGGCCTTCATCATCGTCGGCTCCGGCTTCCTGAAGGCGAACATCTCGGTGATCGTCGGCCAGCTCTACAAGCTGACGGATGAGCGCCGCGACGGCGCCTATTCGCTGTTCTACATGGGCATCAACTCGGGCGCGGCGCTGGGCACGATCCTGGTCGGCTACCTGGGCGAGACGATCGGCTGGGGCTACGGCTTCGGTCTGGCGGGCATCGGCATGGTGCTGGGCCTGATCATCTTCATGGTCGGCAAGCCTGCGCTCAACGGCCGCGGCGAACCGCCGGTGCCGCTGGCGAAGAAGCGCGAATGGTCGCTCTACGCCATGGGCACCGCCTCGGTCGCGGTGCTCTGGGCGCTGATCCAGTTCCAGGCCGTGGTCGGCACGCTGCTGCTGATCTCTGCCGTCGGCCTGATCGGTTACCTGCTGGTCGAAGCGTTCCGCATGCCCAAGGAACCGCGTGAGCGCATTTTCGCGATCATCTTCCTGCTGGCGTTCCAGCCGATCTTCTGGGGTCTGTTCGAACAGGCGGGCGGCTCGCTGTCGCTGTTCACCGACCGCTTCGTGGAGCGTGGCGGCGTGCCCACCTCGCTGTTCCAGGCGGTGAACCCGATCTTCATCGTCACTTTCGCACCGCTCCTGGCGTGGCTGTGGCGTTCGCTGGGCCGCAAGCAGGTGGAGCCTTCCGCACCGGCCAAGTTCGGCTATGGCCTCGTGCTCGTCGGCCTCGGCTTCGTGTCGCTGGTCTGGGGCGATGCCGTCGCCGGGCAGGGCGCCAAGGTCGGCGTGTTCTTCATCTTCCTGATCTACTGGTTCCACACGCTGGGTGAGCTTTGCCTCTCGCCGGTGGGCCTCAGCGCGATGAACCGCCTGGCCCCCCGCCACCTTGCCAGCTTCATCATGGGCGCGTGGTTCTTCGCCACTGCCGGCGGCAACTTCGTGGCCGGCATGATCGGCCAGGCGACCGGCGGCGAACACGGCGCAATGACCCGTGAGGGCACCGTCGCGATCTACGGCACCATCGGCTGGTGGGTCGTGGGGATCGGCGTCGTGGTCATCCTCCTCGCGCGGTTCGTGAAGCGCTGGATGCACATGGACACGCTGAAGGACATCGAGCTGGAGGGCAGTTCCGAGTTCGGGCTGGAGGCACAGGAAGCCGGCATCCACCCAACGCTCAAGCCGAACTGACACGTCATTTGCCGGCCCGGAAACCCAGGTTTCCGGGCCGGTTTCACGAATACGCTTCAAGACAGGGGAATCCACATGACCAAAACGCCGGGATTGCGGCGCTGGACGTCGCTGCTCGTGCTGGGCACCGCGCTGGCGTTCAGCGCCAACAGCGCGGACGCCAAGAAGCAGGACAAGAAGCCTGCGCCGATCGTCGCCGATCCATACCCTTCCACGTACAAGGCCTATCCGGGCACGCCGACCGCGCTTGTCGGCGCCACCGTCTATGACGGGCGCGGCGGCCGGATCGACAATGGCGTGGTGCTGTTCAAGGACGGCAAGCTCGTCGCCATCGGCGCTGCCGGCATGGCGATCCCGGACGGCTACACGCGGGTCGACGGCACTGGAAAGTTCGTCACCCCCGGCGTGATCGACATCCACTCGCACCTGGGCGTATATCCCTCCCCCTCGGTCGATGCGCTGTCGGACGGCAACGAAATGACCAGCCCGACCACGCCCGACGTCTGGGCCGAACACTCGGTCTGGCCGCAGGACCCCGGCTTCACCCGCGCGCTGGCCAACGGCGGCGTGACGACGCTGGAAATCCTGCCCGGCTCCGGCAACCTGATGGGCGGGCGCACGGTCACGCTGAAGAACGTGCCCTCGATCACCGTGCAGGGCATGAAGTTCCCCGGCGCGCCCTATGCGCTGAAAATGGCCTGCGGCGAAAATCCCAAGCGCGTCTACGGCGGCAAGGGCCAGAAGCCCTCCACCCGCATGGGCAACTTCTCGGTGGACCGCCAGGCCTGGATCGATGCGCGCCAGTATATGGATGGCGACCATTCGGAACGCGATCTGGGCAAGGACACCCTCGAAGGCGTGCTGAAGGGCGAGATCCTGGTCCAGAACCACTGTTACCGCGCGGACGAGATGGCGCAGGTGATCGATATGGCCAAGGAAATGGGCTACAAGGTCGCCGCTTTCCACCACGCGGTCGAAGCCTACAAGATAGCCGACGTGCTGCGCGAAAACGACATCTGCGCCGCCGTCTGGGCCGATTGGTACGGCTTCAAGATGGAAGCCTACGACGCCATTCCAGAGAACGCCGCGCTGCTCGCCAATGCGGGCACCTGCGTGGTGATCCACTCTGACGATGAGAACGGCATCCAGCGCCTGAACCAAGAAGCGGCCAAGGCGCAGGCCGACGGCCGCCGCATCGGCATCGACATTCCCGATGCCAAGGTGGTGAGCTGGTTCACTTACAATGCCGCCAAGGCCATGGGCATCGGTGAGAAGACCGGCAGCCTGGAAACCGGCAAGATGGCCGATGTGGTGCTGTGGAACGGCAATCCGCTCTCGGTCTATTCGCGGCCTGAGAAGGTGTGGATCGACGGCGCCCTGATGTTCGACGCGCTGGACGCAAAGCGCCGCCCGGTGAGCGATTTCGAACTTGGGCAGGCCGGTGAAGGAGACGTGAAATGAGCCGCCGCGCCATCATCGCCGCGGCGCTCGCGGCAACCGCTTTCGCCCCGGCTGCTGTCGCCCAGGACTTTGCGATCACCAACGCCACTGTCGCCACGGGCGACGGCAGCGCGCCTATCGAGCACGGCACCGTGGTCGTGCGCGCCGGCAAGGTGGTCGCAGCGGGGGCCGGCGTTGCCGTGCCCGCCGGCGTCCAGAGCATCGACGGCACCGGCAAATGGGTGACGCCGGGCCTGTTCGCCGCCGTGACCGATCTTGGCCTGCTCGACGTCGAGGGCGTGGCCAACAGCAACGACACCGAAGCCGAGGATTCGCCGTTCAACGCGGCGCTGGACGTCAGCCCGGCGATCAACCCGAACAGCGAGCACATCGCCATCAGCCGCGAAGGCGGCGTCACCCGCGCCAGCGTCTCGCCCTACAACGGGCATTCGATTTTCGCCGGGCAGGGTGCGGTGATCGATCTTGGCGCCGATCCCAACGCGGTGACCAAGGCGCGCGCCTTCCAGTTCGTCGAACTGGGCGAGGCGGGTGCGAAGCTGGCCGGCGGCAGCCGTGTCGCTGCCCACGTCGCCTTGCGCAACGCCTTGCGTGAAGCGCGCGATGTGGCCGCTTCGCCCACCGCCGCGCGCAGCCCAGACGCGCTGCTCACCCGGGCCGATGCCGTGGCACTGGCACAGGTGATCGACGGCCGCCAGCCGCTCTACGTCGGTGTCGAGCGTGCGTCCGACATTCGCAGCGTGCTGGCGCTCAAGACCGAGTTTCCCAAGCTCGATCTGGTGCTGGTCGGCGCGACCGAGGGTTGGCTGGTCGCTGCCGATATCGCCGCTGCCAAGGTGCCGGTGATCACGATGCCGCTCCGCGACCTGCCTTCCGCGTTCGAGGCGCTGGCGGCCACGCAGTCCAACGTCGGGCGCATGAAGAAGGCCGGCGTGAAGGTCGCCATCGGCATGTTCAACACCTCCAACCAGCCGCGCTATGCTCCGCAGGAGGCGGGCAATCTCGTCGCCCTCGCCAAGCTGCCGGGCGCAGCGGGCCTGACCTGGGGAGAAGCCTTTGCGGCGATCACCTCGGTTCCCGCCGAGATCAGCGGTATGGGCGGAAAAGCCGGCGTGCTGGCGCCGGGCGCCGTGGGCGACGTGGTGATCTGGGACGGCGATCCGCTGGAGCTGTCCTCGGCCCCGACCGAGGTGTTCATCGATGGCGTCAAGCAGCCGCTCGACAACCACCAGAGCCGTTTGAAGCAGCGCTACAAGAGCCTTGATCGCACGTATCTGCCCAAGGCCTACGACTGGTAGGCGATCCGGAATGGGGCGCCGGATGGGATTCATCCGGCGCCCAACCTGACCTCCAAACTCTTCGTCATCCCCGCGAAGGCGGGGATCCCGCTTTCCTTGCGTGCTCGGCAAAAGGAAGCGGGGCCCCGCCTTCGCCGGGGCAACGAAGTTTTGGTTCCACGGTCGGATGCGCGAGCCGGATTGCGCCTGCGTGCGCCGGATATTTTATCCCATTCTACCTTCCATCAGCCTGCTCACCCGGCCATGAAGGGCGCCATGAGCAAATGGCAATTCTGGGTCGATCGCGGTGGCACCTTTACCGACGTGGTGGCGCGTGCGCCCGATGGTCGGTTCGAGCGGCTGAAGCTCCTTTCCGAAGACCCCGGCCGCTATGACGATGCCGCCGTGGAGGCCATGCGGCGGCTGACCGGCACTGCCACGGGCGAATTGCCGGAAGCCGAACTCCGCCTTGGTACCACGGTTGCCACCAACGCCCTGCTTGAAGGCAAGGGAGAGCCGGTGCTGCTGGCGATCACGCGCGGCTTCGGTGATGCGCTGAAGATCGGCACGCAGGAGCGGCCCGACATCTTCGCCCGCCACATCGTCCTGCCCGAACCGCTCAACGCCGCCGTGCTGGAGATCGACGAGCGCGTCGGCGCGGACGGTACCGTCCACAGCACGCTCGATCTCGACGCCGCGCGAGCGGGCCTGCAACGCCACTTCGACGCCGGCCTGCGTGCCGTTGCCGTCGTGCTGATGCACGGGTATCGCCATCCGGCGCATGAGGCGGCACTGGCCGAGCTGGCGCGGGAGATCGGCTTTACCCAGGTCTCGGTGAGCCACGAGGTCGCGCCGCTGATCAAGCTGATCGCGCGCGGCGATACCACGGTGGTGGACGCCAATCTCTCGCCGGTGCTGGCGCGCTATGTTGAAGGGCTGGAAGCGGGGCTCGGGCC
Organism: Novosphingobium oxfordense; assembly: GCF_044029435.1. Taxonomy (NCBI): domain Bacteria; kingdom Pseudomonadati; phylum Pseudomonadota; class Alphaproteobacteria; order Sphingomonadales; family Sphingomonadaceae; genus Novosphingobium; species Novosphingobium oxfordense. The sequence goes on from NZ_CP147005.1 coordinate 3,431,499, forward strand.
CAAGGTTTCGGCGCTCTATATGCAGTCGAGCGGCGGGCTCACCACGGGCGACGCCTTTGCCGGCAAGGACGCGATCCTGTCCGGCCCAGCCGGCGGTATCGTCGGCATGGCGGCCATCGCCAAGGAGGCCGGCTTCGATCACGTGCTCGGCTTCGACATGGGCGGCACTTCTACCGACGTGTCGCACTATGCCGGCGCCTACGAGCGCGACAGCGAGACGCGCGTGGCCGGTGCCCGCGTACGCGTGCCGATGATGCGGATCGAGACGGTGGCGGCGGGCGGCGGCTCGATCTGCCGCTTCGATGGCGCACGCTTCCTGGTCGGTCCGGAGAGCGCGGGCGCGGTGCCCGGCCCGGCCTGCTACCGTCGCGGCGGCCCGCTGGCGGTGACCGACTGCAACCTGCTGCTCGGCAAGCTGCGCCCCGAACACTTTCCGCATGTCTTCGGCCCCGAAGGCAACGCACCACTCGATCTGGCAGCGGCTGAGGTGCGGATGAACGAAGTCTTGGCCGAAGTCCGCGCCGCCTCCGGCCGCGAACTGACGCGCGAGCAGGCGGCGGAGGGCTTCCTGGAAATCGCGGTCGCCAACATGGCCAATGCGATCAAGACCGTCTCGCTGCGGCGCGGTCACGACATGACCCGCGCGGCGCTGGTGACGTTCGGCGGCGCTGGCGGACAGCATGCCTGCAAGGTGGCCGATGCGCTGGGGGTGACAAGCGTGCTGTGCCACCCGCTCGCCTCGGTGCTGTCGGCTTATGGCATGGGCCTCGCGGACCGGCGGATGCTGCGCCAGCGCACGCTGGCCCTGCCGCTGGATGGTGACGCCATGACGTCACTCGATGCTGCCGTTGCCATGTTGGGCGATGAAGCGCGCAAGGCTCTCGCCGCGCAGGGCATCGCGCCCCAAGAGATCGCGATCGAGGCCGCGCTGGCGGTGCGGCCCAAGGGCAGCGACAATGCCATCGAAGTGCCGGTGGGCTCGCTCGACGCGATGCGCGATGCATTTCGTGAAGGCTGGCATCAGCGCTTCGGCTTCGGCGCGGGCGAACAATTGATCGGTGAAACGCTGCGGGTGGAGGCGGTCTATGCCGGCCATTCCGGGGGCGGCGCAACGCTGGTGCTGCCCGCCGAGTCCGTTCCGGCTGCAGAATACGTCGACCTATGGACGCAGGGGGCCCGCCACCGCGTGCCACTCTATTTGCGCGAGGGGCTGGCCGAGGGCTTCACGGCCGATGGTCCGCTGCTGGTGGTGGATGATGTGTCCACCACCGTGGTAGAGCCCGGCTGGCAGGTGCGGGTCGATCACGTTGGCAACCTGATCCTGACGCGCGAGGCGGCGCAGCAGGTCTCGGCCGATCTCTCGACCGAATGCGATCCCGTGCGCCTCGAAATCATGGGCGCGCTGTTCATGGCGATTGCCGAGGAGATGGGCGCCGCGCTTCAGCACTCGGCCAGTTCGGTGAACATCCGCGAGCGACTGGACTTCTCTTGCGCCTTGTTCGACCGCGCGGGCAACCTTGTCGCCAATGCCCCGCATATGCCCGTCCACTTGGGCTCGATGGGCGAGAGCGTGCGCACGATCCTCCAGCGGCGTGGGGACGATAAGGATGGTCGGGGTATCCTGTCTGGCGACGCCTATGTCCTCAATGCGCCGTACGATGGCGGCACGCATCTGCCCGATATTACCGTGGTCATGCCGGTCTTCATCGAGGGCGAGACGGTGCCGGCCTGGTTCGTCGCCGCGCGCGGGCACCATGCCGATATTGGCGGAATCAGCCCCGGATCGATGCCGCCGGGCTCGCGCTCGCTCGACGAGGAAGGCGTGTTGATCGACAATGTGCTGCTGGTCGATCGCGGTGCGCTGCAGGAAGGTCCCTTGCGCGAATTGCTCGCTTCCGGCCCGTATCCCTCGCGCGCGATCGAGCAGAACCTTGCCGACCTACGCGCGCAGCTTGCCGCCTGCCAACGCGGCGCCTCCGAACTGCGTCGTGTGGCGCGCGAGCAGGGGCGCGAGGTGGTGGACGCCTACATGGCCCACGCGCAGGCCCATGCCGAGCAGGCCGTCCGCGCGCTGATCGATCGGCTTCAGGACGGCGCGTTCCGCGTGCCGATGGACAATGGCGCGGAAATCGCGGTCAAGGTGACCATCGACCGCGAGACGCGCGGCGCGACCATCGACTTCGCCGGCACCAGCGCCCAGCTGCCCGACAACTTCAATGCTCCGTTGCCGGTCGTGCGCGCGGCGGTGCTCTATGTGGTGCGCACGCTGATAGATGATGCGGTGCCGATGAACGAGGGCTGCCTGCGGCCCATCACCTTGCGCGTGCCCGAAGGCTCGATGCTCTATCCCAAGGCGCCGGCGGCGGTGGTTGCGGGCAATGTCGAGACCAGTCAGGCGATCACCGATGCGTTGTTCGGCGCACTGGGCGCGATGGCGGCTTCGCAGGGGACGATGAACAACTTCACCTTCGGCAATGCCCGCTATCAGTATTACGAGACGATCTCGGGCGGTTCCGGTGCGGGGCCGGATTTCGACGGCACGCCGGTGGTGCAGACGCATATGACCAACAGCCGGCTCACCGATCCCGAAGTGCTGGAAACCAACTATCCGGTGCTGCTGGAAGAGTTCTCGATCCGGCGGGGGTCGGGCGGCTCAGGCGCGCACAGGGGCGGCGATGGCGCGACGCGGCGCGTGCGGTTCCTGGAACCGATGCAGGCGGGCATTCTCTCGCAGCGGCGCAGGACTTCGCCCTTCGGCCTTGGCGGCGGCGCGGATGGCGAGCCGGGGCGTAATCGGATCGAGCGGGCCGATGGTTTGATCGAGGAACTGGGCGCGACCGCTACGGCGCAGTTGGCGCCGGGCGATATCTTCGTGATCGACACGCCGGGTGGTGGGGGCTTTGGGAAGCCTCAGTAAAGCACGGACCCACGCATTCATCCCAGCCTCGCCATCCCCGCGAAGGCCGGGATCCCGCTTCCTTCTTGCGGTGGCACCCAAGGAAAGCGGGGCCCCTGCCTTCGCGGGGGCGACAGGATTGAATGGGGGGAGGTGGCGGGTATGCCTTAGGCCTTCACGTCCGCCCATTCCGGATGCCGCCGGAAGGCCGCGTCCACATAGCTGCACAGCGGGCCGATCCTGAAATGGTTCTCCCGCGCATCCGCCACCATCGCCTCGACCAGCCGCCCGGCCACGCCGCGCCCGCCGATTACCGGCGGCACCAGGGTATGCTCGGCATAGCGAACGCCGTCCCGCTCGGTCCAGGTGAGGCGGCCGGTGGCGTCGCTATCGGCGACATGGGCGATGTACTCGCCCGAATTTCCGTTTTCATGGGCAGTGATAGTCACGCCGAGCATATGTGGGCTCTCCTGAAAAGGTCTGCTTGACGGGGATGGCGTCCGCTCTAGGGCATATGGTCATGAAGTTCCTTTCCGACAACGCCGCACGGGTCCACCCGAGGGTCTGGGATGCCATGAAGGCTGCCGACGAACCCGATTCGCCTTATGATGGCGATGGTCTCAGCAAAGCGCTGGATGCGCGGTTTTCCGCGCTGTTCGGGCGTGATTGTGCCGCGCTGTGGGTCGCGACGGGCACGGCGGCGAATTGCCTTGCACTTTCGGCCATGGTCGAGCCGCACGGCGCGGTGATCTGCCATCGCGAAGCGCATATCGAGATGGACGAGGGCGGCGCGCCCGGTTTCTATCTCCACGGCGCCAAGCTACTGCTGGCCGACGGCGAAAGCGCCAAGATCACGCCCGACGCGATTGCCCGCGTGATCGATCCGATCCGCGACGGCGTCCATCAGGTGCAGCCCCATGCCGTCTCGGTCACGCAGGCCAGCGAATATGGCTGCGTCTATCGGCCCGATGAACTGACCGCGCTGTCCGCCTTCGTGAAGGGCAAGGGCCTCGGCCTGCATATGGACGGCGCGCGCTTCGCCAATGCTGTGGCGTTTCTGGGCGGCAGTGCGGCCGATGCGGCGCTAGGCGTCGATGCGCTGAGCTTCGGCATGGTCAAAAACGGGGCGATGAGCGCGGAGGCCATCGTGTTCTTCGATCCAGCCATGGCCGACAAGGTCCGCTTCCGCCGCAAGCGGGCGGGGCACCTGCAATCGAAGGGGCGTTATCTCGCCGCGCAGATTCTGGCGATGCTGGAGGGCGACCTCTGGCTCGACAACGCGCGGGCTTCCAATGCCGCCGCCGCCGAGATCGCAGCCTCGGCGGGGGATCGTCTGCTCCACCCGGTCGAAGCGAACGAGATATTCCTCACCTCCACCGCTGCCGAGCGCGCCGCGCTGCGTGCGCAGGGCTTCGAGTTTTACGACTGGGGCGACGATGCCGCCCGACTGGTTACCGCATGGGATTCGCGCGGCGAACACGTGACGGCTCTCGCCCGCGCGGTTGCCGCGTTGTGAGCGGCTCAACCGACACGGCGCCGAGCTTCCTGAAGCCGGCAGTGGCGCTGCCGTTCCTGCTGGTCGCGCTGATCTGGGGATCGACCTGGTTCGTCATCACCGGCCAGATCGGCGCGGTGCCGGCCAGTTGGTCGGTCGCATGGCGGTTCGCGCTGGCGACGCCGGCGATGTTCCTTGTGGCGATCGTCATGGGCAAGAGCCTCAGGCTGGGCAAGGCCGGGCAACTGCTGGCCTTCGCGGTGGGCGTCACCCAGTTCTGCGGCAATTACAACTTCGTCTATCGGGCGGAGATGCACCTGACTTCGGGCATCGTCGCGGTCATGATCGGCTTGCTGCTGGTTCCCAATGCGATCCTGGCGCGAGTGCTCTTGAAGCAGCCGATAACCTTGCGCTTCGCGACCGGCAGCCTGATCGCCATCGGCGGTCTGGCGCTGCTGCTGCTTCATGAGGCGCATGAGGCGCCGCTGGGCGGCAAGGTGGTGCTGGGCACCGTCTTCGCGCTGATCGCGATGATGTGCGCCTCGGTGTCGAACGTGATTCAGGCCAACGATACGGGCAAGGCGCTGCCGATGGTGAGCCTGCTATCATGGGCCATGCTTTACGGTACGATCTGCGACGTGATTCTGGCGCTGGCCGTTGCGGGCCCGCCGGTGATCCCGCACGAGACGAGCTACTGGCTGGGCACCGCCTATCTGGCGATCCTTGGTTCGGTGGTGACGTTCCCGCTCTATTACACGCTGATCCGCCAGCTTGGCGCGGGCAAGGCGGCTTACAACGGCGTCGCGGTGATCGTGATCGCCATGTTCATCTCCACGCTGTTCGAAGGCTACCGCTGGTCGCCGCTGGCGATCGCGGGTGCGGCGCTGGCGACGGTGGGCCTGGTGGTGGCGTTGATGTCGCGCAGCCCTTCGCGGTAAGTCGCAAAGCGCGGTTTCCAGCCGAGCACCCGCCGCGCCTTGCCATTGGCGACGCGGCGGTTCTCCGCATAGAAGGCACGGGCCGTCGGTGAGAGCGCCGCGTCTTCCAGGCTCTGCAGGGGCGGGAAGGGCAGGCCGGCAAGGCGGCAGGCTTCCTCCACCACTGCGTTTTGCGCGCAGGGCAGATCGTCGGACAGGTTGTAAGCGCCGGCGGGAGCCGTGAGGCCCGCAATCACGCCCGAGGCGATGTCCTCCACATGCACGCGGCTGAACACCTGACCCGGCAGATCGATGCGATGGGCGCGGCCTTCACGCACGCGGTCGAGCATGGAGCGGCCCGGGCCATAGATGCCGGGAAGCCGATAGACCCGCGCGCCCAGCAAGAGCCATTCCTGATCCGCCTCCGCCCGCGCTGTGCGGCGGCCGATCCCTACTGGGGCACTCTCGTCCACCCATGCCCCGCCGGCATCGCCGTAGACGCCGGTGGAGGACAGGTAGGACAGCGCCTTGCCCTTCAGTGCGTCGCCATAGCGGTCCAGTACCGGATCGAGCGGCTCCCCGCGCCCCTCGCTGCCGGGCGGGACCGAGGACAGCACATGGTCGGAATCAGCCAGCGCCAGCCGCACATTGCCCTCATCCTCGAAGGAAAGCGTGCCGTCGCGCCCGGTCGAGATCACTTCCCAGCCCTTGCGCGTCAGCCGTGCGGCGATGGCCTTGGCGGTATAGCCGAGGCCGAAGATGAACAGGCGGGGCGCCATCGCTTTCGCTTCCTATCAAAAAATCGCCGCGAATTCGTAGCGGCACGGCTGGCAATCGCAAGGCGGCGGGCCTAACTCGAAAGGCATGGACATTGCCAGCAACGCCGCCTCGCCCGAAGCCGCTCCCGCGCTCGCCACGCCCCCGGTGATCCATCGCGAGGATTACCAGCCGCCCGAATGGCTGGTTCCGGCAATCGCGCTCGACTTCCGGCTGGGCATCGACGCCACGCATGTCACCGCGAAGCTTTCGGTGGAGCGCAATCCGGCGGGTGAGGGCGGCACGACGCTGCGCCTCAATGGCGACCAGATCGCCCCGCTGGCCGTGCGCGTTGATGGCGAGGCGGTGAACGACTGGCGGCTCGATGGCCCGGACCTGCTGGTGGAGCTTTCGGGTGGCGCGCATCAGGTCGAGGTCGAAACCGCCGTCAATCCGGCGGGCAACAGCCAGCTCATGGGCCTCTACGCCTCTAACGGCATGCTCTGCACCCAGTGCGAGGCGGAAGGTTTCCGCCGCATCACCTTCTTCCCGGATCGCCCCGACGTGCTCTCCACTTATTCGGTGCGCATGGCGGGCGACAAGGCGCAGTTCCCGATCCTGCTCTCCAACGGCAACTGCACGGCCACCGGCGAGAATGCGGACGGCAGCCACTGGGCCGAATGGCACGATCCCTGGCCGAAGCCGAGCTACCTCTTCGCGCTGGTCGCTGGCGATCTGGTCGCCAACCACGCGCAGTTCACCACGCGTTCGGGCCGCAAGGTCGATCTCAACATCTGGGTTCGCGCGGGGGACGAGCAGCGCACCCAGCATGCGATGGATTCGTTGATCGCCTCGATGAAGTGGGACGAGGATGCCTTCGGGCGCGAGTACGATCTCGACCTGTTCAATGTCGTCGCCGTGTCGGACTTCAACATGGGCGCGATGGAGAACAAGGGCCTCAACGTCTTCAACACCCGCTACGTCCTGGCCGAGCCCGAAACCGCGACCGACGCCGATTACGACGGCATCGAGAGCGTGATCGGCCACGAATACTTCCACAACTGGTCGGGCAACCGCGTGACCTGCCGCGACTGGTTCCAGCTCTCGCTGAAGGAAGGCTTCACCGTCCTGCGCGACCAGCTGTTCAGCGCCGACATGGGCAGCGAGCCGGTCAAGCGGATCGAGGATGTGCGCACCTTGCGCGGCGGCCAGTTCCCCGAGGATTCGGGCCCGCTCGCCCACCCGATCCGTCCGGATTCCTATCAGGAAATCAGCAACTTCTACACGGCCACCGTCTACAACAAGGGCGCCGAGGTGATCCGCATGATGCGGACCATGGCCGGCACCGAACGGTTCCGTAACGGCACCGACCTGTACTTTGACCGCCACGATGGAGAGGCGGCGACGTGCGAGGACTTCGTCAAGGCGATCGAGGACGGCGCCGGGCTGGACCTCCAGCAATTCCGCCTCTGGTATTCGCAGGCGGGCACTCCGCAAGTCTCGGTCTCGCTCACCCACGAAGGCGATGTCGCGACGCTGACCTTGGCGCAGACCGTCCCCGCCACCCCCGGCCAGCCCGACAAGCAGCCGATGCCGATCCCGCTGCGCGTGGCGCTCTACGACCGTGACACCGGCTCGCATGCAGGCGAGCGGCTGATCGTGCTCGCCAAGGCCAAGGACAGTTTCACCTTCCCCGGTTTCGCCCGGCCGCCGGTGCTGTCGATCAATCGCGGCTTCTCGGCCCCCGTCGCCACCGAGTTCGAGCGCGATCCCGAGGATCTGGTATTCCTGGCCGCGCGCGACGACGATCCCTTTGCCCGGTACGAGGCGATGCAGAGCCTGGTCGTCCAGCACCTCGTCGCGGCGGTGGGCGGCGGGCTTTCCGACGCCGACCGTGCTGCCGGCCGCGCCGCCATCGGCAAGGCTTTTGCGGCCGTGATCGCGGATGAAGCACTCGACGACCTGATGCGCGGCGAACTGATGATGCTGCCGACCGTCGCCTATTTGTCCGAACAGGTTCTGGTCGCCGACCCATACGCCATCCACGAGGAGCGCGAGGCGCTCAAGCACTGGCTGGGCGGCGAACTGGCAAGCGAACTCAAGACCTTGCACGACCGCGCTTCCGCCGTGCCTTACGGCCGCGATGCCTCCGCACGCGGCGCGCGCAAGGCCAAGGCTCAGGCATTGGGCCTGATCGCCTCGGGCGATGCCGTCGAAGGCGCGGCCCGGGCCATCGCGCAATACCGTGCGGCCGACAACATGACCGACCGTCAATCCGCGCTCACCGTGCTGTGCAATCTCGACGGCCCCGAGCGGGTCGAGGCTTTGGCCGACTTCCACAAGCGCTATCAGGGCAATGCGCTGGTGATCGACAAGTGGTTCCAGCTCCAGGCCAGCTGCTTCCACCCGCAAGTGCTCGACCATGTCCGCGCGCTGGCCGATCATCCCGATTTCACCTTGCACAACCCCAACCGCGTGCGCGCGCTGTTCATGTCGCTGGCGCTCAACGCCAAGGGATTCCACGACGCCAGTGGCGAGGGCTATCGCCTGATCGGCGACCTGATTCGCCGCCTGGACCCCATCAACCCGCAGACGACCGCGCGTTTCGTGCCGCATCTCGGCCGCTGGCGCCGGATCGAGCCGGTGCGCGCGGCGATGATGCGCGCCGAGCTGGAGCAGACCATGGCCCAGCCCGACCTCTCGCGCGACGTGCGCGAACAGGTGGGCAAGAGCCTTGGCTGAGGTGGTCGATTCCCGCACGGTCGAGGTCAATCGCGCCAGGCTGCTCGATGACCTGCCCCACGGTTTCCTGGGCCGTCGCGGCGGGGTGAGCACGGGGGAAGTCTCCGGCCTCAATGTCGGGCTCGGGTCGGGCGACGATCCCGCCGCCATTGCCGAGAATCGCCGCCGCGCGGTCGAGGCGGTGCTGCCTGGCGGCCAGCTGGCCAGCATGTATCAGGTCCACTCGGCCGACTGCGTGACGGTGGGCGAGCACGTATGGAGCGATGCCGAGCGCCCGCATGCGGACGCGCTCGTCACAGACCGTCCTGGCGTGGTGCTGGGCGTGCTGACGGCGGACTGCGCGCCGGTCTTGCTGGCCGATCGCGCGGCTGGCGTCGTCGGCGCCGCCCATGCCGGGTGGAAGGGCGCGGTCGCCGGTGTGACCGATCGCACCATCGCCGCCATGATATCCCTGGGGGCCGAGCCTTCGCGCATCGTCGCCGCTGTCGGCCCCTGTATTGCCGCCGTCTCCTACGAAGTGGACGAGGGTTTGCACACGCGCTTCCTGGCGCAATCGGCGGATAACGGCCAATTCTTCGCCGAAGGGCGCCCCAGGCACTGGCAGTTCGACCTTGAAGCCTATGTCGCCGCCCGGCTTGAAGCGGCCGGAATTGGGGGCGTGGAGCGCCTGGGCCTCGATACGTACGCGCAGCCTGAGCGATTCTACTCGTTCCGCCGCGCCACTCATCGTGCAGAGGCCAGCTACGGACGCCAGTTTTCGCTCATTGCCAATCGCTGATCGCCGGGGGGATCGATTTCCCCGGCGATCGCCGGGCGGATCGCCCCTGCGTTCCCCAACGCCCGGCCGCGGCACGGTCTTGCGTCCCGTGGCCTTATCGCTTGAATTTGCTGGCATGCCCCGCGCCATCGTCCTGCCAAAAAGGCGGTTGGCATGCCGGATTTTCGTGTATATCAGCCCGATAGGTCGGTATTCGGTCCGGGGCAGACACAGTGATGTGTTCGGATCGGGCGACCCTTAACGGGGTATACCAGGCTAAAATATAAGTGGTCAGGATCTGGGCTCGCCTCCGGATTGCGCCGGGGCGGGTTGTCGATAAAAACAAGTCAATAATTGTAGGGCAAGGGCAAACATGGCTGAGGCAGACGGCGTGCGCCGGCGCGATTTCATCAATATCGCCGCAGTAAGCGCTGCGGGAATTGCAGGCGTCGGGGTGGTCGTCCCACTCGTCAGCCAGATGTCCGCTTCGGCAGACGTGCTTGCCGCGTCCTCGACCGAGATCGACATTTCCTCGATCCAGTCCGGCCAGGCGATCAAGGCGATCTTCCGCAAACAGCCCGTCTTCGTGCGCAATCTGACGCCGCATGAGATCGCGGAAGCCAACAAGGTCGACGTCTCCACGCTGCGCGATCCGCAGACCCTGGAAGAGCGGACCAAGGCCGGCAAGGAAAACTGGCTGATCACCATGGGCGTATGCACCCATCTGGGCTGCGTTCCCCTGGGGGCCGGCGAAGGGGAGCCGCGCGGCGAGTTCGGCGGATATTTCTGCCCCTGCCACGGCTCAACATACGATACCGCCGCCCGTATCCGTAAGGGCCCCGCGCCCAAGAACCTTGAGGTTCCGGCATACGAATTCTCCAGTGACACGGTCGTAAAGATCGGCTGAGGCGAAGCGAGAGGATAACGAAAATGAGCTTTCCCTGGGCCAAGGATTACAAGCCGAGCCACCCGTTCATGCAGTGGATGGATGAAAAACTTCCCATCCCGCGCCTCGTCTACAACGCCGTCGGCGGCGGGTACGAGGTGCCGCGCAACCTGAACTATTTCTGGAACTTCGGCTTCCTCGCGGGGCTCTGCCTCATCCTCCAGATCGTGACCGGCGTGGTCATGGCCATGCACTACGCAGCCAACACGCAAGTCGCCTTCGACACCGTCGAACAGACCGTGCGCGACGTGAACTGGGGCTGGCTGATGCGCTATGCGCATGCCAACGGCGCCTCGGCCTTCTTCGTCGTCATCTACATCCACATCTTCCGCGGTTTCTTCTACGGCTCGTACAAGGCCCCGCGCGAAATGGTGTGGCTGCTCGGCGTCGTGATCTTCCTGCTGATGATGGCCACCGCCTTCATGGGCTACGTGCTGCCGTGGGGCCAGATGAGCTTCTGGGGCGCCAAGGTCATCACCGGCCTGTTTTCGGCCATTCCTTTCGTGGGTGAACCGCTCCAGCAGTGGCTGCTCGGCGGCTTCGCGCCGGACAATGCCGCGCTCAACCGCTTCTTCTCGCTCCACTTCCTGCTGCCCTTCGTGATCCTGGGCGTGGTGATCCTGCACATCTGGGCGCTGCACATCCCCGGCTCGTCGAACCCGACCGGTGTCGAAGTGAAGAGCGAGAGCGACACCGTTCCGTTCTATCCCTACTACGTCGCCAAGGACGGCTGGGCGATCGGCGTGTTCGCCATCCTGTTCTGCGCGATGGTGTTCTTCTTCCCGAACTACCTCGGTCACCCGGACAACTACATCCCGGCGAACCCGATGAGCACGCCCGCGCACATCGTGCCTGAATGGTACTTCTGGCCGTTCTACGCGATCCTGCGCGCCTTCACGCAGGACTTCCTGTTCATCCCGGCCAAGCTGATGGGCGTGATGGCGATGTTCGGCGCGATCCTCGTATGGTTCTTCCTGCCCTGGCTGGACAAGTCGCCGGTGCGTTCGGGTGCCTATCGCCCGCTCTATCGCAAGTTCTTCTTCTTCGGCCTGATCCCGGCAATGGCGGTGCTGTTCTACTGCGGCGGCGCCCCGGCTCAGGAACCCTACGTGATGCTCAGCCAGCTTGCGGCGCTCTACTACTTCGCGCACTTCCTGATCATCATTCCGATCGTCTCGGCCATCGAGAAGCCGGACCCGCTGCCCTTCTCCATCACCGAGGCTGTCCTCGGCGCGGATGAAGAAGCCAAGCTCGCTCCCGCCGCCGCGCTGGAAGCCTGATCAACAGCTGGAACGAAAGACGAAAGACATGGCACGCATTCTCTCGATCCTCGTCGGGCTGTTCTTCACGGTCGCCCTGGCGTGGTCCTTCGGCAAGGGCGCCTATACCCAGCTCACCGAGCCGCCCGCGGCCACGGCCGAGCATGAATTCCACATCGGGCCGGAAGAATACAGCTTCGCCAGCGATGGTCCGTTCGGCAAGTTCGATCGCCAGCAGCTCCAGCGCGGTTTCCAGGTCTACAAGGAAGTCTGCTCGGTCTGCCACGCGATCCGCCACGTCGCCTTCCGCGATCTGGCCGCGCTGGGCTACAGCCAGCCAGAAGTGAAGGCGATCGCCAAGGGCTTCCAGGTTCCGGTCTTCAATCCCGCGACTGGCGAAGTGGAAACCCGCGCCGGTGTCGCCACCGACTATTTCCCGCCGGTGGTCTATGCCGGCCAGGGCACGCCGCCGGATCTCTCGCTGATCACCAAGGCGCGTCATGAAGGGCCGCAGTACGTCCGCTCGCTGATCACTGGTTATCGTGACCAGCCCGCAGAGCTGCTGCGCAAGTTCCCCGATGCCAAGGTGCCGGACGGCCTGCACTACAACCCCTACTTCGCGAACCTCAACATCGCGATGCCGCCGCCGCTCACCGCGGATGGCCAGGTGACTTATTCGGACGGCACCAAGGCGACCAAGGAACAGATGGCCACCGACGTCGCGGCCTTCCTGATCTGGACCGCTGAACCGAAGCTGGAAAAGCGCAAGCAGACCGGCTGGGCCGTGCTGGGCTTCCTGCTCTTCGCCACGGTGCTGGGCTATATGTCCTATCGGAACATCTGGGCCGGCAAGAAGCACTGAGGTCGGTTTACCGGTGAATCGAAGGCCCCGCCATCCCGAGGGAGGGCGGGGCCTTTCGTTTGTCACCTGTAGCGGCTAGGTCCCTCGGCCATGACACTCGATGAGATCAAGGCGATCGTCCGCACCGTGCCGGACTTTCCCAAGCCCGGCATCCTGTTCCGCGACGTGACCACGCTGATCGGCGACGGGCCCGGCTTCACCGCCGCCGTCGCCCTGATGGCCGAACGCGCCGCGGCAACCGGCGCGGAAGCGATCGCCGGCATCGAGGCCCGCGGCTTCATCTTCGGCGCCGCCATCGCCTCCCACCTCGGCCTGGGCTTCGTGGCGGTGCGCAAGCCGGGCAAACTGCCGGTGCCCGTCATCGCCATCGATTACGCGCTGGAATACGGCACAGACACGCTGGAGGTCGATCCTGGCGCCGTTCACGAGGGGCAGCACGTGGTGCTGGTGGATGACCTGCTGGCGACCGGCGGCACCGCTCTGGCGGCCGTGGAGCTCCTGCGCCGTGCCGGTGCCCGCGTGGACCACGCCCTCTTCGCGATCGACCTGTTCGAACTGGGCGGCGCCGAACGCCTCAGAACCGCAGGTGTTGCGGCCGATGGCCTGCTCTCTTTCGAGGGCCACTGAGGCATCCACACGAATTTTAACAAGAGAACCGTTGACGAGCCGCCACTTCTCATGGCAAGCGCCTGCCTCTGGCGGCGCAAGCCCCATCGGCAGATGTCGAGCGGGCGGGTATAGCTTAGTGGTAAAGCTCCAGCCTTCCAAGCTGGCTATGCGGGTTCGATTCCCGCTACCCGCTCCAATTTCTCGATCGCGAGCATATCGGCACTCCGAATTCTGCAAATCGGCGGCGGGAAGTAGGACGCGTGCTTCCAGATTGCTGGCGTCATCGCCGCAACGCCTGCCGTGCCGGGGGATGCATGCGCGGTCGGTGTGCCATCGACTTTAGGCGGCGATCAGAGTGTGTTTGGACGGTTGGACCTTTCCCTGTTCCGTTTGTCGGCGACATAGCTTCGGCCGCCCTTTGCTTTGACAATCTCAAAGAGCCCCATGGCGTCAAACAGGGCAGGAAAGTTCTTCACGCCATAGTTGCCCGGTCGATGGGGGCTGCCGTTTGGCTGCGCTGCCAGCTGCCGACATAGAGGCCCATCCATCGTCGCGAGCGCTCGCCTCGACCGCGCTCCGAAGAATCGCCAAGAGCCGAGTGTCGCTAGATAGAGGCTTCGAAATGGGCTTCGTCCCGGCCCCTTCGGCACTTCGACTGGTGGTTGCGCTCACGGGTTTTGCACCTGCCGTGGTTCCTGGTGGCGGCGCCTTCGGTTTGATGTCCTGCTGTTCCGGCATTGAGTTTGGTGCCGCATTTCCGTCGGGGGGACTATCCAGGAAAAGGAATTCTGAACATGCATTGACGAACGGGCGAGGGGGCTTGCGCTCTCCAAACCAATTGCGGAGTGCCCATTCGCCCGAAGTTGCATGATCAACGGCGTGCAGTCTGCGTTGTTGATTATGGTATGTGCCCGCCCCATTTTCTTGACATCGGGTATGATGTCGGTGCTGAAGAGGAAAGGAGCTGGCCATCCCATAATCAACAGGTAGAAGGCCAAATAGCCTCCCACGATACGCCAGGTGATGATTGCTCGGTTCCGCCGCACATCGGAGTGCGTTGGCGCGGCGGTGGAGGATCGGTCGGGGTTCGATTTCGGCAGCCATGTGCGACTTGCCAACCTGCTGGTGGCGAAGGCCTCCGAGCCGTCACGGGAAGGACGGCGATGGCCGGCGCCGCTTTGGGATTAACGCTTGAGCGAGCGTATCTTGCTGCCGAAAACACTATCCCAGAAAATGGCTGAAATCGAATAGTTGCCGCCCTCATCGAGATAATGATGGCGCATGTGATGGCGCTTCAGAGCGGAGCGCAGCTTGCCCCGCATCGGCCAGTGATGGCAGGCATAGTGAACCACGTCGTAAATGACGTATCCGATCATGAACCCCAGAAAAATCCAGGTCCCCGCGCGGCCGACCAGCAGGGCGAAGATGCCCCAGACGGTGGCCGCGATCGGCACGCTGGCCGAAAGGGGCATGAGGCTGCGAAGGGGATCGTTCGGAGTGTCGTGATGGTTGCCATGCATGAGGAAGACGAACCATTTCAGGATCGGCACGTCGGTTTCCAAGTGAAACATGTATCGGTGCATGACGTATTCGAAAAGCGTCCACACAGCTAGGCCGACAAGGACCCGGGCGCACCCTGCCAGTGGATCAACCGCTCCCCAACCCGCCCAGGCGATGGCAGGAAGCAGCATGGCCCAGGCCACCGCGAATGTGCGCGGAGAAATGAACGTAAGTTGTTCAAGCTTCTCGCTCTTGAACAAGCGAATACGTTGCGGACTAGGATCTAGCGCGGGCATCGTATCAACTTCGAGCATCAGGTGCCAGGAACTGTCAAGCCAATAGTACCCACAACTGGCCGAGATGGTAACATTACAGGCCCGGTGCACGACGGCGCCGTCATGCCTCTGGCTCTCTGCAAGCCAAAATTGCAGGGGACCATGCCCGATGGCGCGGTTCATGGCTTCATGCCACCGTATCTCCAAGCTGCTGGAGGATTGCCCCCAGTCAGGCAGCAGTTTAGGCATGGGCGGGTTCGGGAATGATCTCACCCAGCACGGTCGTAAGTACGGTGTGATGCAATTCCGCCGGCGTCAGATCCACTTGTCGGTTGCCGCCCGTAACGATTTGGCCGGCAGCATCGAGGCGGACGATCACGTAGGGGGTGTGGCGGTCTTCGCCGGGGGCGGTGGCGCCGGGGATGCTGGGGCGGTGATCGCCGAAGAAGACGAGCATTGCCGGTCGCCCCATGGAGCCGAGGCGTTCCATGAGCGTGGCCAGCATGGCATCACTGTTGCGGACAAGGCGCAAGTAGCTCTGCTTCAGATCGCCGCTGGGATGCCCATCCGGCGCCCAGGGGCCATGGTTTTCGATAGTGACCGCATAGATCAGAGTGGGGCCGATGGCCGTTTCGCAGAGGCGGAGGATCTCTTCGGTCATGGCCGCATCGGTTACATAGCGGCCTCCCTGCGGCGCCGGAGGGGCAAAGCGATCCTCCCCCACCAATTCGTCGAAGCCGCCGGCCGGCATGATCCGATCGCGACCATAGAACCGCATGTCGTGGGGATGGGCGAACAGGCTGCGCCAACCGGCGGCCTTTAGGCGCGCTGGAAGGGCATAGGTCGCATCGCCGGTCGCGGTGAGAAAAGGGTCGTAGCGTCGGAAGCCGAGTTCGTCCTCATCAAGGCCGAACAGTACGCCATATTCCGTGCGCATGGTGTAGGCGCCAAAGCCGCTTACCAGCAGTCGCCCCCGTTGCCAGGCGCTTTGGCGAGCGGTGGCAAGCCCGGGAAGGGCGAGACTGGGGTCGACAAACAATTCGGCGGGGTCTGCGAAGCTCTCGCACTGGATCATGACAACAAGATCGGGCGACGTGTTCGGCGCGCTTCGCGGGACGTCGCGGCATGGGGGGGGATTGCTGCTTTTGCGCCAACGCAGCCAATAGAGCAGCAGTGTCGGGAGCAGGCCGTGGTGCAGCACGTCTGCGTGTGCCGAAGGGGTTTGCGCAAGACGGCGGATCGCGGTGAACTTTAGGGAGGCGGCAAGCACCGCCAAACTCAGCGCCAGCAGACCAAGTCCGATTGCATGCGGCAGCGGTGCCGGCACGAAGAGCCAAGCAAGCAATGCGAAAAGAACAACGGCAATGAACCCGGCGACGATGCGTTGCCAGATGGCAACAGCGGACAAATAAAACTGTGGGTGGTGGAATATCGATCCGATCAGCGCCATGTCCGAAAAAAGCAACGGTTCGCCGAGCATCGCGTACTTGGCGTTAGAAGCAACCGTGATCAGGGCTAACATTGCAAGAACGAGACCGGCAGAGACTGAGACATTGCCGCAACACATCAGACAAAGGCCGAACAGGGCGGCCGTCATCCAGATCAGCAGCCATGTTCCGGCAGCGCTGCGTGGAATCAAATCAATCGGCATGCTGCCGCGCCTGGGACGAATCAGACCGTCGAGGAGAAGGAAGCCAAGCGGAAGGGCTACCAATGTGAGTTCGTCAATCGTCATCGTTCTGCCGCGCAAACCAGATCTGTAGCCCAGCCCCGTTTGAGCACCGTTCAGCGGGCGGAAAGGCGGTGATAGCGAGACGTATCAAGGCTGTCATCCGGCGTCTCCGTCCTTGAAGGGAGCGGAAGTTGGTCTTCCTGTGTTCATTGATGCGAACTGACGGTTTGACGGGAAATTCCTCACGCCGTGGGCGCAACCTTCAAGGCGCTTTGCGCCGCAATTCGGAAGCCATTTGGAGCGCCCATTCTACGATGCAGGACCTTCACGCCTCTCCAATTTTCCCCGGTGACGAGGCTTCCTTGGCGGAAGTACAAAAACGCAATGTCCTGATGCTTCAGGGGTTGATGGGGCCCTTGTTTCGTCGGTTCGGGCAAGGGCTGATGGAGGCCGGCCACAGGGTATTCAAGGTCAACTTCAACGGCGGCGATCGTCTGTTCTGGGGCCTGCCCAACGGTATCGATTATTGCGGATCGCTGGAGGAGTGGCCCCAGGCTTTCGCCAGCCTCCTTCGTGAACACGATATTACCGATGTTACCCTTTTCGGGGATTGCCGGGACCACCACGTGCCGGCGATCCGAATCTGCCGCGAATTGGGCATTCCGGTGCACGTCTTCGAAGAGGGTTATATCCGGCCTGATTGGGTTACGCTCGAATTGGGCGGCGTGAACGGACATTCCTCGCTTCCTCGCGACCCGGCGTGGTATCGTGAAACGGCCGCCGCCTTGCCCGCGATTGAACAGCCCGCCCGGTTTACCGCCTCCTTTCGGCGCCGGGCGACCGAGGGATTGCTGTACAACGCTGCCGATGTGCTCACGCGCTGGTACTATCGGCACTGGAATAATCATCGTCCCTGGCATCCGGTGGTCGAAGGCGTCGGGTGGCTCCGCAAGCTACGTCGTCAAAAGGAACGGGATACGTTCGGTGAAGAGCTTCTGGCGCGGCTGAAGGCGTCCGAGGAACCCTATTTCCTGTTTCCGCTGCAGCTCGATTCCGACGCGCAGATTCGCCTTCATTCACCGTTCGCAGGAATACTTCCGGCCCTCCACCTGATTATTGAATCGTTTGCCGATTATGCACCGAACGATGTGCGCTTGGTGGTGAAAGAACACCCGCTGGATAATGGGGTGCGCGATTGGCAGCAGGAAACGGCGGATCTTGCCGATCGGTTCGGAGTTGGAGATCGCGTGGATTACCTGCCGTCGGGCGATATCGTTTGCATTGCGCAGCAGGCACGGGGGATCGTGACGATCAACAGCACGAGCGGGACGTTTGGCCTCTCCATGGGCGTTCCGGTAGTCGCGTTGGGGCACGCTGTGTATGATATTCCCGACATTACATATCAGGGTGGGCTGGATTCCTTCTGGCGAGACCCAGTCCCGCCGGATGCCCAAACATTCGCGGCATTCCGTCGCGTGCTCGTTGACCGCTGCCTGATCCCTGGAGGCTTTTTCTCCGAAGATGCCTTGGCCAACGTCGTACGTCATGCGGTGGAGCGCTTTGAGGGCAGGAGGTTGCCGACGGAGCGAGAACCGACGCATTCTGCGTCGGCGTATTGACGAACTGGCTAGAGGTGGTGTGCAAAAGGCGGGGCCGGCCTTGGCCGCTCACTCCGGGACAACGGGACTTGCAAGGCTTTACGGTGTCCGTTTGACACCGGCACTGCAACTCCGGATAGCTGTATACGGATAGACAGAACAGCCATCTATGATAATTCCGACCAATGCGCGTCTTGCCGGGCTACCCTATCTTCGGACATTCATGGCCGATCAGCCCCATGCCGTGATCGGATGGGGGCGCAAGCGTTCCGGTCGCCGTGCTGAATGGATCGCCCGTATCCTGCGGCGCCCGCTTGCCCTGTTGGAAGATGGTTTCATTCGCTCTTTCGAGCGCAATGCGCCAAGCCTTTCGGTGATCGTCGACGATCTCGGAGTCTATTACGACGCCCGCGTTGTCTCGCGGATGGAGCGCGTGATTGCCGCCGGTGCGGATGGCGCCCAATCGGAGCGGGCGCGTCAGTTGGCAGCGGCTTGGCGTGACGGTGGGATTTCCAAGTACAACCACGCGCTGGATTACGAAGGCGCGCTTCCCGAACACTATGTCCTGGTGGCGGATCAAAGCCTCGGGGACTTGTCGGTGATCGGCGGGTTGGCGGACGCGGCAAGCTTTACCGCGATGCTTCATGCAGCTTTGACCGAGAATCCGAACCACACGGTGCTCGTCAAAATCCATCCGGATGTGCTGACGCACCGGAAACGCGGAAATCTTGTGCCACGGGATTTGCAGCATCCCCGTATTCGGCTGATCGCGGATGGCTGCCACCCGGCCCGTCTGCTGCGCAACGCGGCATGCGTTTACGCAGTGACTTCGCTCATCGGCTTCGAGGCGTTGCTCTGGAGCCGGCCCGTGCGTTGTTTCGGCATGCCATTCTATGCCGGCTGGGGCCTGACGCACGATCATCTCTCCCCACCCGTGCGGCGGGGGCACGCCCGGGTGGAAGACCTGGTCCATGCCGCGCTGGTGGCGCAGGCACGTTACGCCGATCCCACCGATGGAGCGCACTGGAAGGCAGAGCAGGCCATCGCCTATGTGGCGCGGCGGCGTGCTGCCGGATTCGGCCGGTACGTCGCCGAATCATGATAGCGCGCCTGCCCACAACCGACCTCTACTTCGCGCATGCGTGCTCGGATTGGATAGGAGGACGGTGGTCACGCGGGAGCGTGAAGGCGCTGGGAAACAATTGCTTCGTCGCCGGAGACACCCTGTTGCTGATCAGGCGCGACAAGGATGCGCTGATGTGCCGGGCGCTCGATTGGCCGGGGCGTCTGGTCTACCTGATTGATGACGACATTGCCGGTGCGGCGCAAAGCCCGGACTTGCCGGCGGATTATCGGCGCCGCCTGGCGGAGTTCGACCAGGCGTACCATCGCGCGTTGCTGGAACGCGCGGATGTGTTGCTGGTGCCTTCTGAGCCGCTGGTTCGGTTGTTCGCGCAGGATCCGCGCATCACCGCGAAAGTGCTTCGGATATTCCCCTATTGGCCGTTCGATTACGCCGATGACCGGCATTTTGCAGAGCTGGAGCGAGGAGCGCCGCTGCGCATCGCGCATTTGGGCAGCGGTAGTCATGCAGGGGCCTTCGCTGCCGTGGCTCCCGCCCTGGCGGAATTGTTGGAAGGATCTGCCGACGTCCATCTGACCTGCTTCGGCAGGGAACTGCCACCCGCGCTTCCGAACCGCCATCCCCGAATTGCCCGCCTGACGCCGATGCGCTGGCCGGCCTATCGCCGTTGGCTGCCGCGACAGCGCTTTCATCTGGCGCTTTACCCTTTGGAGCCCACCCCGTTCGACGTGGCGCGGTCCGCCAACAAGGTCGTCGAACACGCGATCGTCGGCGCAGTGGGGCTTTATCCGGAGGACTGGCCCCTGGCCGATCTGGCCGGAGGAGGCTGTCTTACCGCTCCCGCGGACCCGGCCGACTGGGCGGCGGCGCTGAAGGATGCGGTCGGTCGCCGTGCGGAATGGCCTGGACTTGTGCGGCAGGCCGCGCGTTCTATGGCCCCCTGTCACGATCGTACTGCCCAGCGTGCAATATGGCGCGAGGTGCTTGATCTTGGCTGAGAATACGCGGCCGATCGGCTTCTGGCCCGCTTTCCTGCGCGTTCTTATACAGCGCCCGCCTCAGGCGCTGGACGCGCTTTACTGGTATGTTCGCGGCCGCAAGGTGCGCGCGCGCAATCGCCTGCGGTTGAGCAGGGGCCAATCGCCGGACGCTTACGCGACATGGATCGCAACGGTGGAACAGCAGGAACACGCTCTGGCCACGGCCTCGGTGGTGATGGCCGGATGGAGCCTGCGCCCGCTGTTCTCCGTCGTCGTGCACGAAGCCGAGGTGCCGGATGCGACAAGGCTCGGGGAAATTCTCTCCATGCTCGATCGCCAATCCTATCCGCATTGGGAACTGATCGTCGTTCCCGCCGCAGGCCGGTTGACGATCGAACCCAGTGCTGCCGTACGTATGGCATCCGTCGCGGCCGGGAATGCCGCAGAAGCGCTTGCGATCGGCGTGGCAGAGGCGAAGGGAGAATTCATCCTACCTTTGCGCGAAGATGCCCTGCTCCCCCCCACGGCGCTCTACCGCTATGCTCAGGCCTTGCAGGGCACGCCCGGGGCGGAGTTGTTCTATGGCGACCACGACTGGATGGATGCGAACGGCGAACGCATCCATCCCTGGTTCAAGCCTCAATGGAACGAAGAGATGTTCCTGGCGCAGGACTACATTGCACCTACCTGCGTCATCCGCGCCGAAATCGCCCGTCGCGCGCCGCCTGTCGACGCCGATCTGGCCAATATCGCGGTCTATGCGCTTCTGTTGGGGCTGAGGGAAGGGGCGCATTTCGTCCATGTTCCCCATGTGCAGGCGCATTTGCGGCTGGATAGCCCGGAAAACGGTCACCAGGCCGAGCGTCTGCTGGCCGTTCGGCGTGCGCTGGCGGATGGCGTCGAAGTCCATCCCGGACCATTCGGCACGTTGCGGGTGCAGTGGCCGCTGCCCACGCCTCCGCCATTGGTCAGTATCATCGTGCCGACGCGTGACCACGGGAAGCTGCTGCGGGCCTGCATCAGCGGACTGCTGGAACGGACCGCCTACGCCCCCCTCGAGATCATTGTCGTCGATAACGGGAGCACGGAATCCGCCGCGCTCGACTATATGCGCGAACTTGAGGTGCGGCCCGAAGTGCGGGTGCTGCGCTACGATTATCCTTACAACTATGCGGCGCTCAACAATTTTGCCGTTGCGCAGGCGCGCGGCGAATATTTGTGTCTGCTCAACAATGATACCGAAGTCACGAATGGGATGTGGCTGGCGGAGATGATGCGCCATGCCGTGCGGCCGCAGATCGGCGCGGTAGGGGCGATGCTGCTCTACGATGACGGTTCCATTCAGCATGCGGGTGTGGTTGTCGGCCTGAAGCAGGCCGCGGGCCATGCACATCGTTTCTCGCGACCCGAACTGCCGGGGTATTTCCGTTATCCTCACGTGCCGCAATATGTGAGCGCGGTGACAGCGGCTTGCCTCGTTCTGGCTCGGCACAAGTACGACGCTGTAGGCGGTCTGGACGAAGTGCAACTGGCGATCGCTTTCAACGACGTGGACTTGTGCCTCAAGTTGCAGCAGGCCGGATGGCGCAATCTCTACGCTCCGCAGGCGGTGATGCTGCATCACGAATCGAAATCGCGGGCCAGGGATGTTTCGGCCCGGCGCCGGGAACAATATGCGGTCGAACTGGCGATTCTCCAGCAGCGCTGGGGGGCGGATCATTACGTCGACCCGCTGCACCATCCACAACTCGATCGAGATTCAGAGGATTTCACTATCTACGCAGCGTAAGGCCCGTGCCGCAAAATTCGTATTTCGCGAATTTTCAAACAGATGGGGTGGTTGCCGCCCTCCCTCGACGGCATCGCGATGTGCCAAGATAGTGGTGTTGAAGCCCACTGAATGGGAAGGACGGCAACCGTGACGAACGATACGATGATCGGCGTGGACTTGGCAAAGTCTGTTTTCCAACTGCACGCAGCCTCAGCGACTGGGCAGCTCTTGTTTCGGAAGAAGCTGTCGCGGTCGGCATTCGCAAAGTTCGCGGCGGAGCATCCGCCAGCGACTATTGTGATGGAGGCCTGTGGCAGCGCGCATTACTGGGCACGCGAGTTGGCTCAATACGGCCATGAGGTTAAGCTGATCCCACCGCAATATGTGCGACCGTTCGTGAAGCGTCAGAAGAATGATGCAGCCGATGCCGAGGCGATTGTGATCGCGGCACAGCGGCCGGAGATGCGGTTCGTCGAAACCAAGTCGGCTGAACAGCAATGTCGAGCAATGCTGTTTCGCACACGCTCCAGATTGGTCCGGCAGCGGACCGAACTCACGAACATGCTCCGTGCCTTTCTCTATGAGCTTGGCCATGTAGTACCGCAAGGCATTCATAATCTGCCGCGAATAGCCAACATCGTGGGGGATTGTGACAACGACCTGCCTGAGATTGCACGCATGGAATGCCACGATTTGCTGGAGCAAATTGCGGCGATGACCGGGCGGATCGCGACAAGTGACCGCCGCATCAAAGCCCTCGCGGGACAAGCGGACATCGCGCGACGGCTTCAGACCATGCCCGGCGTGGGGCCGCTGACGGCGCTGGCAGTCGAAGCGTTCGCTCCACCGATGGAGAGTTTCGATTGCGGCCGAGACTTTGCCGCCTGGCTGGGCCTCGTCCCGAAACAGCATTCAAGCGGTGGCAAGGAGCGGCTCGGCCGCGTCTCCAAGGCCGGGCAGAGCGACATCCGCCAGTTGCTGATCATGGGCGCCATGTCGCGATTGAACTGGATGGGACGAAAATCGATCCCAGGCACTTCATGGCTGGCCCGCATGCTCGCGCGCAAGCCGCGGATGTTGGTGGCAATCGCATTGGCCAACAAGATGGCTCGCACGATGTGGGCGATGTTGGCGAACCAGGAAGACTATCGACCCCCGGCAACGGCAATCGCAGCCTGATCGAAAGGTAGCGCAAGGCCCGAACCGGAAAGAGGGAGTGAGAAGGCGACGACCCGAATGGGCAAAATGATCGAACAGATCTGGAGCAGGAAAACCAGTTGAGAGTCCCGAGCCGCGAGCTCGTTAAACAGATTTGGACCTGCTTTGCGGATCACCATACCGGCCAGCGGCTTCTGGAAATCGCCGCAAGCAAAGGCCTGACAGAAGACCGCGCTCGATCACCTGCTCACCGGATCAGAAACTTCTCGCCTCACGGGCGGCAACCACAGAAGACTCTTTGGGCGCCGCCAAACCTGTGAGGGGGCCCTTCGACCTATTGTGGGCAGGCCGAACGATGCAGATACAGCCGACAATCACGAACTTTGCGCATATCCCGTTTCAGGAATCATCCTTATTTGTGATGGTTGAAAAACGCATGAATTGAGCGCACAATTCGCGGACAGGCATAGAATCGAAAGGGTGGCTTGAATGGTTATCCCGGTTCACATGAGAACGCGACACATCGATACGCATTCGGAATGGGTTTTTGGTCGGGGTTTCTTGCTGGCTCTGATTTTATCATTGATGCTTTGGGCTGTTTTATTGTCGCCATTGTATCTCTGACGAAAAATTCGTTTCTTTGCACGTTCATCGCCGCATCCAGCCAGCGGCCGTAACGACGGGGTTGCCATAATTGCTGGACGCGTCACAACGCGCTCATGGATATTCCTGGTATTTACCATTCATGGATCGACTGGATCGGAGACGGCACCGGGCTGCCCGATTCCATATTGCATATTCACGCCGGCATGGCGGTTCTGATGCTGGCGCGCCTTGTGACAGGACGATCGCTGGGGACCTTCATTCCCTTTGCCTTCGTCGTGGGGGCCGAGTTCGCCAACGAACTGATGGATTATCTTCATTACGGCTGGCGAGCGGCGGATACCTATGCGGACCTCGCAAATACCTTTTTTTGGCCTTTCGTAATAAGCTTGGGCGTTCGAATTCGCCCGCTGGCGTCGCAGCGGGCACGCCTCTGAAATTGGGAGAGCCATGCGGCATATCCGGGCAGATACTTGCCGCTTTCTCCTTGTTGCCCCCATTCAAACCGCTATCGACGGATGAGATGACGGCGCGGCAAACACATGGCACGGCCAACAGAATTCATCTGGGCGCGGGATTGGCGCTGACGCTTCATTTCGATGCCGTGCGCCGATCGCCGCAGGCGTGGCTTGCCGCATTATGGTGGCGCATCGTGGGCAAGAAGGTGCGCTCTCGTGCCCGCTTTGCGGCGCTCTTCGCCGCTTCTCCTCATGCCTACCGGGTGTGGCTGCGGAGCGAAACGAGGTTGGAAGACGCACCGGACGAAGGGCCCGCGATCGTCGCCCTGGTGGCGGAGGGGCCGGGCCAGGAGGATACGTTGCACAGCCTTGCCAGGCAGGGCGTGCAGGCGTTGGTTATCGGTTCTGCCGAAATCCCGAAACCATCGGATGCGGTTGCCCGGATCGACTGGAGTGCCCGACCCTGGCTAATGCCGCTTGCCGCCGGGGATGTGCTCGCTCCCGGCGCGGCCGCCGCCTATCGCGCCGCTGCGGGAGCGACCACCGCCGCCATCGTCTATGCGGACGATGACCTGCTGGACGTGAAGGGGCGGCGCGTCGATGTGCATTTCAAGCCCTCGTGGAACGCCGAACTGCAAAGCCATTTCGACTATCTGACGGGCGCTTGCGTTCTACGTGCTTCGACGGCCGATCTTGCTGCTGTTTCCGGCCCCGATTGGGCCGCGCGGTTGATCTCGACAAAGACTGGGGTGGGGCGGGCGGTCCATATTCCGCACGTCCTTCATCACCGCCGGGTCCGTCCGACGCCGCGATTGCCGGTAACGGCGTTGCCTGCAACAACCGAGTCCGCGCAGGCGGCGCTGCCGCGGGTCACGGTCATCATTCCGACGCGCAACCGTGTCGATCTCCTGTCAACCTGTATCGCCGGGCTAGCTCGCACGGATTATCCGGATGTTGAGGTGATCGTCGTCGATAACGGTAGCGACGATCTGGAGAGCCTCGAATACCTGGCCGGGCTTGACCCCACCCACTATCGGGTGCTGCGCGACGATGGGCCGTTCAATTTCTCTGCGCTCAACAACCGCGCGGCCAGGCTGGCGAGCGGCGAACTGCTTTGCCTGCTGAACAACGACATCGAGATGCTGGGCGACGATTGGTTGGCGATCATGGTCCGGCAGGCGCTGCGGCCGGAGGTTGGCGCGGTCGGTGCGCGACTGCTTTATCCCGATGGGCGCATCCAGCACGCGGGTGTAGTGACGGGGATTTGCGGCGGCGCATGTCACGCCCATCGCCTGTTGCAGCCGGACGAAGAGGGTTACTTCCACCGTCATTCGCTGCCGCAATTCGTCTCCGCGGTGACCGCAGCGTGTCTGGTGGTGCGAAGAGAAAGTTTCGAGGCGGTCGGCGGGCTGGACGAATCGAAATTCGCGGTTGCCTTCAATGACGTTGATTTGTGTCTGAAACTGAATGCGCGGGGGTGGCAATCGCTCTACGAGCCTCGCGCGACGCTCGTGCACCATGAATCCGTCTCTCGCGGGCTCGACCGCGACCCCGTGGGCGCCGCGCGTCTGGCAGGAGAACTGGCTGCGTTGCGAGAACGCTGGGGCATCGCAGACATGGAGGCGCGGGTCGACCCTTACCACCATCCGCAACTCAGCCGGTACAGCGAACGCTTCGTAGTGCGGATCAGCCAGTGAGAGGGCTTAACGAGACTTGATCAAAACGGCGCTCGCATGCGTTGGGACGAGGCAAGCGCTTCGTCGTGCTTTCCAATCGGGCGATTTTGACCTGCCAAGGGTCATTTCCTCCAGTTGCGATTAGAGTCCGGCCTCCGGAAGGACGGACGAGATGAAGCGCAAGAGGTTTACGGAAGAGCGTAACCGGTGTTCTCAGGTCACGGCAATCCAAGGCATGAGTTCGCCGACAGCGTTTGCAGGATGTCCCGGGGGCAGTTTGGCGAGAGTTTCGGTTAGCCAAGTGTGCGGGTTGATGCCGGAGAGCTTGCGGTTTTCAATGAGCGTGGCGATCATCGCCCAGTTGTCGCCGCCTTCATCGGAGCCGGCGAAAAGGGCATTCTTCCGATCGAGCGCGAGGGGCCTGATTGAACGTTCGACGGTGTTGCTGTCGAGATCGATGCGGCCATTATCGAGGAAGCGTGAGAGGCCATCCCAACGGGTAAGCGCGTAACGGATCACCTCGCCGAGCTTGCTCTTGGCGCTGGCCTGCCGGCTCTGGGCCTCGAGGCAATGCCGCGGCTGCGCTCGGTACGAGCTTGCCGCTGCTGTTCGGCAGCGGCGCCACGAACTTCGTCCTCGATGGCATAGAGCCCGGCAATGCGCTGCTGGACTTCTGAGGCAACCGGGGAGTTGTCGGCCAACTCATAGAACTTGCGCCTGACATGTGTCCAGCAAAAGACGAGTTGGATCTGTTGGCGGCGCTTGGCGAGCGCGGCATAACCGCCACAGCCATCGACCTGCAGGATGGCGGCGAAGTCGCCGAGATGCGCCTCGGCTCGCTCGCTCTTGCGATCGGCCGCGTAAACGTAGGCGACCATTGGTGGATCACCGCCAGCCCATGGCCGGTCGTCGCGGGCATACGCCCATAGCTGTCCGGTTTTTGTGCGTCCGGTACTGGGGTGAGCGCCGACACTGTCGTCTCATCGGCGAACAGCCGCTTCGATCGTCGCGAGGATGTGGTCGCGCAAGGGGCGCAGATACCAGGCTGCCCGGCCGACCCAGTCCGCCAGGGTGGATCTGTTGAGACGGATGCCCTGCCGGGCGAAATCTGCGCCTAGCGGTACAACGGCAGGTGGTCGGCATTACTTGGCGACCACCTGCGCGATCGGCGCCTCGGTCGGAAGGCCCCCTTCGACGATCCGCACCGGGGCTTGCGCTACTGCGCTCTCGCACGAACGGCAGCCGTACTGCGGGCGGCGCGTGACAAGGACGCGGAAGGTAGTGGGCACTACATCGAGCCGTTCGGCCACATCCTCGCCGATCTGGCGGAGTGCGCCACCGCAGCATGGACAAGCAGCGTTCTCGACATCGACAATCTGTTCGATCCGTTCGAGATGAGCTGGCAATGATCCGCGGTTGGTCTTGCGGGGCCGATCTGCCGGCGCCTGCTTCGCATTGTCGCGGGCATGCTTGGCCTGAGCCAATGCCGTCTCGACTTTTTCCAGTGAGCTGGTCGGGATCGAGTGGTTCGAAACGGCGGCCGAAACGGTGGCGTTACAAGGCATCGATGATCGCCACCACCAGTTCGGTCCGGGCCCCTTTGCCCATCCGAACAACGGCCCCGCCGATCTCCACCTCTATGACGTCATCTAAAGTCGGCGACGACGCCTCGCCCACCGTACCCATCCGGTGGCTCGCGCCTTGTCGATGAGGTAAGGGACCGGTCTTAAGTGCGCTCTTAAGAGTGCGCTTAGGAGCGGTCGATGGGTCAGATGACAGTGTTTTCCGGGCCTGAGCGGCGTCGCCGTTGGAGCGACGAGGAACGGCTGAAGATCCTGAGCGAGGCCTTCGCGCCCGGGGCCTGCGTCGCCGAGGTCGCACGGCGACGTGATGTGCCGACCGCGCTGGTCTACACGTGGCGGCGTAAGCTGCGCGATGCTCACTCCGAGCCCGAACCGGACGATTTGGCGGCTCCCGGTTTCGCCGCGGCCGTGATGATCGAAGATATCGACGTCGCTCCTTCCGGCCTGCAGCCCGCGATCGTCATCGACCTGGCGCGCGGCAAGCGGATCAGCATTTTTGCCTCGGCTTCGCCGGCGCTGGTGGCCTCGGCGTTGAAGGCATTGCGATGATCCCCTCAGGCGCCCGTGTGTGGATCGCGATGGGGCACACGGATATGCGCAAGGGGATGCAGGGACTCGCTTTGCTGGTCCAACAGGGCCTCAAGCGCGATCCCCATGGCGGCGATCTGTTCGTGTTCCGCGGGCGGGCCGGATCTCTGGTGAAGCTGATCTGGCACGACGGGATCGGTATGTCGCTCTACGCCAAGCGGCTCGAGAAGGGACGCTTTGTCTGGCCATCGGCGAAGGACGGGATGGTGTCGCTGACAGCTTCGCAACTCGCCTGCCTGCTCGACGGGATCGACTGGCGGAACCCGCAGTATTCCTGGCGTCCGCAGAGCGCTGGATAGGGGCGTCGTTTTCTTCTCCAGCGGAGCATTTTGCGCTTCATTTGGCCGGGTTTCTGTGATTCCATCGCGGTCATGGAAGCCGTCGTTTCGCCCCTTCCTGACGATATTGAAGCGCTCAAGGCGCTGCTGGCGAGTGCGACCCAGCGGGCCGATGAGGCCGAAGCCAAGCTCGCCAATGCCCATGCCCGGGAGAGCGCCACCGAGGCGGTGATCGCGCACCTCAAGCTGCAGATCGCCAAGCTCAGACGCGAGCAGTACGGTGCCAGCGCCGAGCGCACCCGCCGCCTGCTCGACCAGATGGAACTGCAGCTCGAAGATCTCGAAGCCGACGCCGCCGAGGACGATCTTGCTGCCGAGGTTGCGGCCGAGAAGACCGCTACCGTCACCGCCTTCGAACGCAAGCGGCCGGCCAGGAAGCCGTTTCCCGAACACCTGCCGCGCGAGCGGGTCATCGTGCCGGCGCCGTGCTCTTGCCCGGCCTGTGGCGGCAGCAGGCTGTCCAAGCTGGGCGAGGACGTCACCGAGACGCTCGAGGTAATCCCGCGCGCCTGGAAGGTCGTCCAGACCGTGCGCGAGAAGTTCTCCTGCCGGGACTGCGAGACGATCACACAGCCGCCGGCGCCCTTCCACGTCGTGCCGCGTGGCTGGGCTGGCCACAGCTTCCTCGCCATGCTGCTGTTCGAGAAGTACGTCCAGCACCAGCCCCTCAACCGCCAGGCCGAGCGCTTCGCCCGCGAAGGCGTGCCGCTGAGCACCTCGACGCTTGCCGACCAGGTCGGTGCCGCCGCCTTTGCGCTGATGCCGCTCTATCGCCTCATCGAGGCGCACGTCCTCGCCGCCGAGCGATTGCATGGCGACGATACGACCGTGCCCGTCATGGCCAAGGTGAAGACCGATACGGCCAGATTCTGGGTCTACGTGCGCGATGACCGACCGTTCGCCGGCGCCGATCCGCCCGCAGCGCTGTTCCACTACTCGCGCGATCGGCGCGGAGATCATCCAAGAGCGCATCTATCGTCGTGGTCAGGGATCCTGCAGGCCGATGCCTATGGTGGTTACGGCGAGCTCTATGCTCCCGGACGCATGCCTGCGCCCGTGCTGGAGGCCGGCTGCTTTGCCCACGCGCGGCGCAAGTTCTTCGAACTGGCCGACGTTGCCAGTGCGGCCCGCAAGAAGAGCCGCGGCAAGCATGCCGGCATGATCTACCCGATCGCGATCGAGGCCGTGCAGCGGATCGATGCTCTGTTCGATATCGAGCGCGGCATCAATGGCAAGGATGCCGACGAGCGCCTCGCCGTGCGCCGCGAGCTGAGCGCAGCTCTGATGGCTGAGCTGCATGCCTGGCTGACTACCCAACTCACCAAGCTCTCGCGCAACCATGACCTCGCCAAGGCCATCAACTACATGCTCCGGCGCTGGAATGCCTTCACTCGCTTCCTTGAGGACGGCCAGGTCTGCCTGACCAACAATGCCGCCGAACGTGCCCTGCGCTGCGTGCCGCTCGGACGGAAGGCCTGGCTGTTCTGCGGATCCGATCGCGGCGGCCAGCGCGCAGCAATCCTCTACACCCTGACCCAGACCGCCCGGCTGAACGATGTCGATCCGCAGGCCTGGCTCGCCGATGTGCTCGCTCGCATTGCCGAGCATCCGGCCCGCCGACTCGACGAGTTGCTGCCCTGGAAGTGGCAGCCCAACCAGCGATCCATTATCATCTAGTCAGTGCTGTGCGGCGGCCTTCATCGGATGGTTACCGCCCACCACAACACCACAGGCACGAACATCGGCTCGTTACGGGGCGGAAGCTTGGCAGCCTCGATGGCGTAGAGGAGCTCTCTGCTCTACGTGTAAAGCAGCGTAAGCGATGTTCTCAGCCCACGGCGGTCCATGGCATGAGTTCGCTCACGGCGTTTGCAGGATGACCTTCAGCGAGCTTCGTGAGCGTCTCGGCCAGCCAAGTATGCGGGTTGATGCCGGAGATCTTGCAGTTTTCGATCAGCGTGGCGATGACCGCCCAGTTGTCGCCGCCCTCGTCAGAGCCTGCGAAGAGCGCGTTCTTGCGATTGAGGGCCAGCGGACGGATCGATCGCTCGACGGTGTTGGAATCCATCTCGACGCGGCCGTCGTCGAGGAACAGTGACAGCCCGGGCCAGCGGGTGAGTGCGTAGCGGATGGCGTCGGCGAGCTTGCTTTTGGCGCTGATCTGCCGAAGTCGTGCCTCGAGATAGATGTGCAGATCATCCACGATGATCCGGGCCTGTTCGGCGCGCACTGCGCGGCGGTGCTCTGCCGGGGTGCTGCGAACCTCGTCCTCGATCGCGTAGAGCATGGCGATCCGGCGCAGCGCCTCGGTCGCGACCGGTGAGTTGTCGGCCAACTCGTAGAATTTACGCCTCACGTGTGCCCAGCAGAAAGCCAGACTCACCTGCTGCCGGCGCTTGGCGAGGGCGGCATAGCCGCCAAAGCCATCGACCTGCAGGATGCCGGCGAAGTTGCCTAGATGCGCCTCCGCCCGCTCACCCTTGCGGTCGGCTGCATAGACGTAGGCGACCATGGGCGGAGTATCACCGCCCCATGGTCGATCGTCGCGGGCATAGGCCCAGAGCTGGCCGGTCTTGGTCCGGCCTCGCCCGGGATCAAGCACCGGTGCGGTCGTTTCGTCAGCAAACAGCCGCTCGGATCGTCGTAATCGCTCCAGGATATGATCGCGCAAGGGGCGCAAATACCAAGCCGCCCGGCCCACCCAGTCCGCCAAGGTCGAGCGGTCGAGCTGGATGCCCTGACGGGCGTAGATCTGCGCCTGACGGTAAAGCGGCAGGTGATCGGCGTACTTGGCGACCAGCACCTGCGCGATCAGCGCTTCGGTGGGGATGCCACCCTCGACGATGCGCCCCGGCGCCGGCGCCTGGACGACCGCACTCTCGCATGAGCGGCAGCCGTAGCGCGGCCGGCGGGTGACCAGTACGCGGAAGGTGGTCGGCACGACGTCGAGACGCTCGGCTACGTCCTCACCGATCTGATGGAGCGCGCCACGGCAGCACGGGCACGCCTTATCCTCGATGTCGACGACCTGTTCGATCCGCTCCAGGTGGGCAGGTAGCGAGCCCCGGTTGGCCTTGCGCGGCCGATCTGCGGAAGCCCTATTTGCCTTGTCTATGGCATGCTCGGCCTCGGCCAGAGCTGTCTCAACCTCCTCAAGGGCAAGCTCGAACTGATCGGGATCGAGTTGCTCGGAACGGCGGCCGAACCGGTGCCGCTGCAGGGCCTCGATGATCGCCTTCAGGCGCTCGACCTCGGCTTGGAAAAGCTTGAGCGCATCAAGCTCGCGGGCTTGTTCAAGGACGAGCGCGCGGAGCGCTTCGACGTCACTGGGAAGGTCCGCTTCCATGAGCATGGAGGCAGTGAATCAGGAGCAGAACCCCGCGTCAACCGGCAATCTGCGGTGCAATCGGGCGGCGTCCACCGTGCACCCGGCGCCAGTCCAGACCCTCAAGCAAGGCACCCAGTTGGGCTGCAGTCAGGCGCATCACGCCATCCTGGATCGCTGGCCACTTGAACCCGCCGGACTCCAGCCTCTTGGCCATCAGGCACAGTCCCGTGCCGTCCCACCATACCAGCTTGATCCGGTCACTGCGCTTGGCCCGGAACACGTAGATTACGCCCGAATACGGGTCACCTCCATACTCGGCGCCGACCAGCGCAGCCAGCGCGTCCGGGCCTTTACGGAAATCCACCGGACGCGTTGCTACCATCACCCTGGTGCCCGGGCCGATCCCGAGCATCACGCGGCAGTCTCTTGCAGAGCTTGAATGATGGCCACGACCAGGTCGGTCCGGGCTGCCCGTCCGACCCGGATCACAGCTCCACCAACTTCGACCTCAATGCCATCGTGCGAGCTCGGCTGCGACGTCCCACCCACGACCGGCACAAACATGGGCTCGTCGCGTGGAGGAAGCTTGGCGGCCTCCATGGCGTAACGCAGCTCCCTGCGCCATGTGTACAGTAGCGCCGTGCTGACCTCCCGCTCTCGAGCAAAGGCCGCGACGTTATCGCAGCGCTTCATCTCCGAGACCAACGCGAGCTTCTGTTCCAGCGTCCAGACGCGGCGGCGACCTGCCATGCCCGCGAGAACCTCAATCCGCCGGACAGGCTTCAGAGGCACTCCAATGTCGGTGTCCAATGCGGTCGTAAGGCTGGCGTTGTCCATCTAACCACATCAGCCCCGGCCACAACATCGCTTACTTAACAACGTGGATCCGCAGGCTTGGCTTGCGAATGTGCTCGCTCGCATTGCCGAGCACCCGGTCCGCCAACTCGAGCAGTTGCTCCCATGGAACGGGCGCCCAGCACAACCCCCTTATCGCTGACTGACCAGCGTTACGCCACGGCCTTCACCGGACGGGTGCGAGCAAGCTGTTGAAAGAGAAGGCGTTCCGCGGCCTCGACCGTGCCCGGGCCATAATCCGTGAATGGGCGGAGGATTACCACACCTGCTGTCCTCACTCCTCGATCGAATACCAGACCCCGACCAGATACGCGGAAACGACTTTTGCAATGGGGTCAAGCATGCCTGGTCCCATTGCTAACAAGGCGCCGAAAGGCATAACCACAACCGCCGAGGCTCTAATCAGAGCTGGATGAAAATCCCGTGGCAGGTCAATTTCGCATGATTGGAAAGCACTCCGAGATTATCGGTGCGTGACGACGCGCAGCATTGTCACTTCAGATTTCGCAGAAACGAACGAATTTGGGCTCCGTCGACATTATAGCCGGGGCAGAAAAGTTCGGTTTGATAGAGGCAGGAAAGCGAATTGCACGGCGAGCAGGCCACGGTAGGGGCGATCAGCAGTGCGGGGGCATTTTGTCGACGGAACTTCGTTTTGGATGCCACGTGCTTGGGATGTGTCGAACCGTAAAACGTGATCTGTGGTACGTCGAGAAGAGCTGCCATGTGCGACGTCCAGCTATCCACGCCCGCAACGACACTTGCGCGGCGGAAGAGCGCAGTCCATTCGCCCACAGACAAGTTACGGTTGATCGCGCCATCTGCGACTTCAAATGGAACATCGTTGGGTCCGCCGATCTGGATCAGCCTGAAGCCTTCCTGTTTCACGAGGGCGGCGAAATCGGACAAGGCTGCGTCGGGCAAGCTCTTGAGTCCCCACCCGCCTGAACGATGCAGCAGTACTGTGCGATCTCCGAAAGGCGCCATCATCGCGACGGCGGCACGAGTTTGCATTTCTGTCGGCTCAGGAGTCAGGTTTTCGAGCGGCGCATCTTGCGGAAGGCCCAGGGCCCCCAGCATGGCTGATGCAAGGTTGCCGTTCATGGCATCGAGGCCGCGCGCAGGATGCGAGGCGGCGACGTTCGAACTGGCGTCCGTGCGGCCGATGACATGCTCATAAGACCGGAGGAGGTGAAGTGCCGTCTCGTGCGCGGGGGGAACGGGTACCGGTAGTGGCTCCACGGGGAAGGGGGGGGCGAACTCTTCCACCCAACTCATCAAGCTCTCAGCCACATGAAAGCGGAGCGGAATACCCTGGCGGTGGGCGGTGTTGGCGACCTGCAAGCCGATCAGCACGTCTCCACGATGAAACGGGCAGATGAATTCCAGCACGCCCGAACCGGAATTGCCATGGTATCTACGGTTGATGGTGAAATAATCGTGCCAGTGTTGCCAGCGCTGTTCGCGAGCGCGCGGACGGGGCGCATTTAGGACTGCAAGTGGGGCGAGCGCCGCATGAACGGTGGCGCCGCATTCCTGCAAGCGTCGGCCTAAGTCTTCCCAGCGCGCGGCTTGGGTCTGGTAGATGGGATCGAAGTAATTTCCGTCACCATGCTTTAACGGAGCCAACAGGCGCCGGTGAAGCATGACGATCCCGCTCTGGATCATCGCGGCGCGCTCCGGCAGCCCGGCCTCTGCGATGTCCTGTGTCGAGATACGGCCGGCAACGGGAAGGCGACCGTAGCCCTCCTCCATCGGCAGCACATCGGCGATATCCGGCGCGACCAGGGAAACCGGCTCCTCAATGAAGCCGTTGGCTTGCAAATTCCTATCGATTGGATTTTCCCTCACGAGTACTCTTGGTGAGAGCACCGAGCTTGGGGCGTCAACCGCGTGCCAAGAGGACAAGAGTGCCATGAACCAGGAACTGGTGAAGTCGCAGTCCTCTGTAAGGATCACAAGATGGCTGGGCTTTCCTTCCTCCCTTGTGGCTTCCTCGAAGGCTGCTAGGCCGAGGTTGGCCGTTCGCGAGGCATTGAAGTCCTGCGTTTGGTCATCGACGATATGGATCGCGAGGCTCGGCCACGATGCTTTCACGGCCGCGAGATGCCCATTGCCGTCGAAGGCATCGCGACGGGGCGTATTGTCGACCAGCCAGATTGCTGCGGGAACGAGGCTTGGAGAAAACGTTCGTGCAAGCCCTGACAGGACCGCGTAGGGCGTGGCGGAGGCGATGATAATTGCCGTATCCGAAGCGAGTTTGCGCAGCTCCTGTTCCGGCGCCTCCGGAAGGGCACATCGACCGATGCGAGCGAGATGTTCTGCGATGTCGGCCTCTTCCCTCCAGGGGCGCGATGCTCTGGGGGGGAAGGCAAGTTTATAGTCTTCGTCTGCGAGTGTCAGGTTGGGGTTGTAGAACGGATCGTTATCCAGTTGCGCTCCCCAACGGGCGCGCATGTAACCGCGTTCGACCCGTTGGAGCTCCTTCTGCTCGGGGCGAACATCGGGACCACGCGACGCCGATTCGAGATGAAATAGAGCGGCAAAGGGAGTGTAGATGATGCGGTATCCGGCTTCACCAATGCGCAAACACAAGTCGACGTCGTTATAACTGACTGCGAGGTCATTGGCGTTGAAACCGCCGATCTCATCGAAGATCGCCTTTGGCATGAGAAGCGCGGCGGCGGTTACCGCCGAAACTTCACGCACCAGCTGCGGGTGGCCGAAATAGCCTATTGAATTGCCGTTTAAATGACGGTGCCCATGGGCGGCGACTCCGTAAACACCTAGCGTTACACCTGCATGCTGAAGAGTGCCATCGGCATATAAGAGGCGCGTTCCAACAGCGCCCACACCGGGTTGAATAGCTTGGGCAACCATCTCGCTCAGCCAGTCGGGGGTGATGATTTCGATGTCATTGTTCAGGAAGCACAAATATTCTCCACGTGCTTTGGTAGACGCCATGTTGTTCAATCGTGAATAGTTGAAGGCACCGTCGTCGCGGATGACTTGCACTCGTTCATCTGCAACGATTTTTTCAAAATACGCGAGGGATTCTTGCTTTTTGCTACCGTTGTCGACTATAATGACATCCAGGTTTGCGTAATAAGTTTGATTTAAGATGCCATCCAGGCAGCTTCGAACGAGATTAATCCGGTCGCGCGTGGGGATGATTATCGTAACAGAGGGAAGTGTTTCAGGCAGTGTGCGCCGAATTCTCCACCAACTCGGAAAATCCTCAATCGGTAGAACCTCACTTGCAGGCTCTGCATCGTCGAAGTACTCGATCAACGCACGTCTTGCAGTGTCAATGGATCGGGAGGGGTTATTACTGGAAAATGTACGAACACCCTCAAAGATACGCCAGTGATACAGCACATGCGGAATATGACGAATACGCTCGGGCGAAGTCAGCTTCAGGATACGCAGAGTAAAGTCGTAATCCTGGCTGCCTTCATAGCCGGCCCGAAACCCTTCCACAGCACGGACGAGAGAAGTGCGGTAGACCCCCAAGTGGGCAACCATGTTTTGCGAATAAAAAAGTTCCTGGTTCCAATCGGTCTTGAAATGAGGGTCGTGCCTACGTCCCAATGAATCGATCTTGTCTTCATCGGAGTAGATGATGTCGGAATCGGGGTGCAGATTGAGTTCGTGGGCGACAAGATACAGTGCGTGAGGCGCCAGCTCATCATCATGGTCCATCAGTGCGATGAACGATCCGGTGACGAGTTCCAGTGCCGAGTTTGATGAACGGGAGATGTGTCCGTTTTCTTCGCGGAATACAACTTTGATACGATCGTCGCGATCGCGATAATTTTCTAGAATTACACGAATTTCCGGATTCGTGGAGCAGTCGTCCGCAATGCAAAGCTCCCAGTTCGGATAGAGCTGGCTGCGGACGGTATCGAGCGCCCTGCGTAGGAAGTGCGGTTCCGGGTTGTAGACGGGCATTAGGACGGAAATGAGCGGCAGGTCGGTCATTCGCTCGATCGACTGCAGTATCAGAGACTCGTCTTGAGAACTCAGCGTGTCGTATTCCTTGCACCAGGCAGCATATGAAAGGGTGTCGTCGCTGGTAGCATGGCGTGTCAGCAATCGCCCCGCCATGACGTCGGCGGGAGCGAAGCTCAATGTGATATTGGAAAAGGCAACATCTGCACGGTCCGTCGGATCTAGACGTATGGCATTGATTCCATATGGAAAATATACCAGTTCCTGTCTGCGACTGCTTCCCATTTCCGGAAACATGATCTCTGTAACAAGATCACCTTGAAAAAGGTAAAGTGTCGGTCGGGCCAGTTCCCGCTCGACGTCCATGCCTACTGACACCACTGTCCAGCCTGCAGGAATAGGGTGTCCATCCAGCAGGACGGAAAACTGCGGATCATCGCCCGTTGCCAAATAAGTATGATCTGCGATTGTCTTGATCTGCTCTTTCGGCACCAATTGCGCAAATGCAAAGCTGCTGGCGTCGAGGCCGGTCAGTGGCAGTTCTGAAGAGCAAGTGTAGCGCGTGCTTCTCTCATCATTGAGGCACAGGGCAGAGATACGAGGGCGGGCGAGGATGCTGCCTTTTTCGACGTCGAGGCGAAGCTCCAGATCGGTGGTGTTTCGAGGGAAGTAGACGTGGTATTCAAGCGGACGACGCGCTGTGATGTCCTCCAGGCGATATGTAATTACCTCACCATCATTGCCTAAAGCACGTAGTGTAGCTTTGAACGGGTGGGGGCATTCGTCGAATTCGATCGTGATTTTTACCAAACCCTGGGATGACGATGTATGATCCTGGATGGTGAATGTGGAGTGGCTATCGGTCGACCGGAAGAGGTCATTCTGGGCGACCTCAAGATTCTGTGCAGGCTCAACGCGCCATTTCTGCTGCGTGAAGCGTTCTTCAACCTCAAGCCATTCGCCTGTCGCTGATCTGGTCGACAGATCTGACGGAACATAGACGCGATCGATTGGTGCGGCCGGTGCGATGCGCAAGGCGCTTATACGAAACGCAGTTCCGGAAATCGCAGTGGGGTCGAAGCGTAGCGCTGTGACTTTCTCAGGCAGGCAGACCAACCGACGAAGGGTGCCTGGTCGCTCGATCCGGGGCATTTCGATCGTTATGCTCTCATTCTCGCTCCAGGCGTACAGGACTGGATCGAGTGGTGCATCCAGATCGCCGACCTCGATTTCGACCCAACTCCAGCCCTGCGGCAGTGCTTTAGGAGTGCGTACGTCGAATTGGGGATCATCACCGACGGCCTGGAACCAGCCATCGGGTAATGGGGCGAGGTGATGGGCCGGGATAAGTTCTAGCGTTTCGAGGTGCGATGTCGTGGCGATACTGCCGTTGGCAGTCGGCTGTTCCCCAACGAACGCAATACCGGCCACGGCAGGCATGAATTGCCGCCCTTCGAGCATCGCGCCGCATGACCATCCGGCGCGATGCAAGCGGAACGACACATTCGCGTGACTCGTCGGGTCTAGACGGAGTGATGTAATTCCTTCTGGCAGGGGAAGAAGGCATTGTATTTCTCCGCGTCCTTCGATGGAAGGGAGCGTGAATGCTTTCATTTCCCTCCCGCGCTTGCCGTACCAGGCATAGAGAATGGGGCGCAGCGAATGGGTATGAGATTCTGCCCGTATGGAAATGAGCGTCCATCCCGACGGAAATCGGCGTCCGTCTGGATTAAGAAGGAATTGCGGGTCGTCTGAAAGGCTTTGCCAGGAGCCGCCGGCCAGGGCTTTCAGATTGGCTTTGGCATCGACGAGAAAGCCGAAGCTTCTGTGCTTAAGGTCGGCCAACCTTCGATTTATGCGCGGATTTTCTGGAGCTAAGGACCACGCCTTCATATAGGCGCCGATAGCGACGTCGAGCCCGGCATTGCGCGCAGCGGCATCACCGAATGCCAGAAGCCGTGCGCTCTTAGTGCTTCGATCGGCGAGTTCACGATACTGTCTTGCTGCCAGTTTTGGTTTTCCGCCACGTTCAGCATTCAGGGCTTCCCGTTGATCCAGAACCGATCCCAGCCAAGCGGTGAACCCGCGTTCAGAGGTCCGTTTCGACGCCGAATGCATTGCCAGATCCAGCATCTCCTGAAACGTCACGCCCGATCTGCGCAAATTTACCGCGACGTCGGACAGGCAGGGTGCCAGTGCGAAAGCCCGCTTCAAAGCGGCGACGCCTTCTTCTTCCGATCCGATTTCCCGCAAGGTTATGCCAAGACCCTTCCATGCTAGGGCGTTATCATCGTCCAGGATCACCGAACGCCGATAGGCCGCCGATGCGGCGTGACAGGCTTCCTGGCGATGGAGGTCGGCGGCTTTGTCGGACCAGACTCGACTGTTTACGGGATCGGCAATGCCGCGCGGATTTTCAATCACCCGCTCCAGTTCCAGCCTCAGTCGTGCCGCCTCTGCTGTAGCTGCGGTGGCTTCGGCGGTGGCGATGGCAGCTTCGGCTGTGGCGGCAGCAGCTTTGCCGGCAGCCGCGGCGGCCTCGGTGTTCGCCTCGTCGACTTGTGTTTCCAACTGGTTGGCCAATGCAATTTTCTCGCCCAATTGGCGCTGTGATGCATTCAGATGGGCCAGCATGGCCGCTATCTGTTCCTTAGCGCTTTCGTAGCTGCCTCTGACCGTCTCCAGATCTTGTTGCCAGCGACTTTCGACCAGGTCGCGTTCGTGGATCGCCGAGCGTAGCGCATCGACTTCCCGCTGGAGACCTTCGTTGCTGCGTGTGACGTGATCTATTTCGCTCGTCGCGACGAATAGACTCTGCTCCAGTCCGTTCAGGGCTGCCGGATCGTCGGAGGCAAGTGCGACGAGATATTTGGACCGCGCGAGCCCCTTGAGCCTTTCGAAGGCATTTACCGAGCGAGCCTCGTACGTTGAGATCGATGCCTCGATATGCGTTCCTGTCAGGGGCTCGTCGAGGATCAGCGCTGAGCCGATCAGGGTCCGCTGTCCAAGATACACCACGTGAGGGAAGAAACTGTCCATGAGGTCCCGGAATTCGTCCCGGCTCATTTCATGGACGTGGTAGGGGTTTGGTGGTTCTCTCTCAGGCGAATAGTTGGCGATATCGGGGGTCGAGATGACAGCGAGCCCACCTGGCTTGAGCACGCGCCGAATCTCGGAGAGGAATGTTTCGTGACCGGAGAAGTGTTCGATGGTTTCGAAGGAGATGACGACATCGACGGACGCATCGGCCACAGGTATTGCATGGGCGCTTCCCTGCTTGAATGACAGGTTTTCACGACCGTAGGCGGCGGTGGCATGGGCTACAGCTTCTTCTGAGATATCGACGCCAATGACACTGCGGGCGACCTGCGAAATTAACGCCGAGCCGTATCCCTCTCCGGATGCGATATCCAGAACGTCT
The DNA here is from genome assembly GCF_044029435.1 of Novosphingobium oxfordense. Taxonomy (NCBI): domain Bacteria; kingdom Pseudomonadati; phylum Pseudomonadota; class Alphaproteobacteria; order Sphingomonadales; family Sphingomonadaceae; genus Novosphingobium; species Novosphingobium oxfordense. The sequence continues at coordinate 3,471,577 of NZ_CP147005.1, forward strand.
TTCCCGCGGCACAAGGTGCGCGCCATCAAGGCGCGATGGAGATGCTCCATCAGTGTTTGGCCGAGGCTCTCAGTTGTATATCGCTCCCCAGAAAAGGTCATGGGAGTTTCTGGAACTTCCTGCTTAATCAGTTCGCCCATCGCTGGAAACCATTCCTGAATAGAATATTACGAATAGATTTTGCGGCAAAGTATCTTGAGAAAAATTCAGTGGGCCAAGTAATCTTCAGCACAAGTTATGCTGAAATAGATATGGTAAAACGTGCTAGCAGGGATGTCTGGGCGCAACGGATGATCTTCGTTGTCCATTTGATCCTGCCATCCTCCATTAAGGAAGGGCGGGCAGTACACAGTCATGAGGCGGTGCAGGATAGCCGCCATTGCCGAACTATCGCCACCGCCCAGTTCTGACTTTACGGTACTGAGTGCCTTCAACGCTTCGGCATGGGGCCATGATCGACTGGATGTTCGGACGGGGCGGCCGTCTTCAGTGATCTCGTCAATGATGCGGCCGGTTCGCTTGTCGAGCCCATGCCGGAGTGCCATGGCCATCAGGCGCCCGATAGGATTCGATTGGTCCTTGCCGCTGAACGTTTCATACCGCGTCAATAGCCAAGACCATTCGAAAAGATGTCCAGGCTCGACACTGCCAGCTCCCTGGGCTGGATGAACCGTCCAGTCCTGTGAGAAATATTCACGCAGAGCGCCGCCCTCGCGAGCAAGGAACTGTGATACCATCAGTTCACGAAGCTTTTCTCCCGCGACTAGAAAGCGCGATTCACCGGTGGCCTCATGCAGCGCGATGAACGCTTCAAATAGATGCATATGTGGATTTTGCCGTCTGAGCGCATCCATTAGGGGCAGGCTGTCCCAGTAGCCCCCGTGCTCAGCATCACGCATATTGGCTTCGATGAACGATACCGTGCGTTCAATGGCGTCGAGAAAGCTACGCCGGGGCGCCAGTCTAATTGCCCACGATAATCCGAACAAGACAAAGGCATGCGCGTAGAGATCCCTCAAAGGGTCCAGCGAGCCGTCTTCGCGGCGTGAAAAAACCCAGCCAGGCAGTCCGTCGACGCTTTCATAACGGTCGATCATGTTCTGCGCTGCGGTGAGGGCTGGCTCTTCGCCGGCTGCGAAGCGCCCGGACAGGGCGGCCGAGCAGAACACGGAGATTTGACGCGCCTGAACCATCAGGCGGGATGGCCTATCGACCAATGGCGTCAACGAGAAGTCGAGCTGCTCGTGGAATGCACCACGCACTGCGTCGAAACCGGCGCTACTCCACAATGGAAGTGCCGCGTCGCGCAGCCAGCGGGACGCACGGCACAATTCGTCAGGCAGGGATGCGCTAGCACCAGCCTCGCCAACGTCAGGAGGACCCATGCCTTGACCCTGCCTCATCGCAACGAGCTGCTTCTCCCGACGGTATTGCTCAAGACAATTTCTGCTGCTTCGTCCAGGTTGTCGGCGACCCAGGCGTTGCAAGCATGGGCTGCGTTTTCGTCCATCGTTGTTGCATGCCCTGTTCGGACGAGAATCGCGCGCCCTTCGATCGCTTGAGCCAGAGCGATATCGGACACCTTATCTCCTATCATCCAGCTCGCTTTCAGATCTATTCCCAACATCACGGAAGCTTCCACAGCAAGCCCTGGCATAGGTTTGCGACAAGCGCAGCCGTCCGATTGACCATGGGGACAGACGAACCAGCCTGACACGCAAATACCATGCTGTTCCAGCTTTTTGTGCACTACGGCATTGATTGTGTCCACCAACTGGCGATCGAAATAGCCTCTGGCGACGCCGGACTGGTTGGTAAGAACGACCAGTCGCCAACCTGCCGAGGTCAGCTTGCGTAACCCCTCGACAGCGCTCGCCTCCAACTCCACCAACGTCGGATCGCGAAGGTAGTCGCGTTCGACTATGATCGTCCCGTCGCGATCAAGCAGAATAGCACCTGGCTGGATCATAAAGAGAACTTATCGATAGCGATTGTCGCGAGCCAGATACTCACGCACGTACTCGCCGATACCATCCTCCAAAGTATGGGGTGGGGTTGTCATGCCGCAGGTTCGGGCCTTCGTCATGTCGGCTTCCGTAAAATATTGATATCGATCCCGGATTTGGACAGGCATTTCGATAAATTCGATTTCGATCTCACGGCTAGTAGCAAGTCCAAGCGCCTGCGCTACGTCGAAAAATGAACGGGCATGGCCGGAACCCACGTTGAAAATCCCGCTCATGTCAGGATTGTCGAGCAGCCACATGACAAATGCCGCGCAATCCTTCACGTAGACGAAGTCGCGACGTTGTTGGCCATCCCCTATCCCGTCACGATAGGACTTGAACAGGCGAAGTTTCTCGCCCCGCATGACCTGATCGTACACCTTGCAGGCCACAGACATCATGTCGCCCTTGTGGTACTCGTTAGGCCCATAGACGTTGAAGAACTTCAGACCGGCCCATTGAGGAGGCTTGGGTCGATTTTGCGCGATGCGCCGGGCGAAAACCAGATCGGTGGCCTTCTTGCTCCAGCCATAGGCGTTCAGAGGCTGTAGTGCGCTCATGGCCTCAAGGCTTTGATCGTCGACGAAGCGGCTCTCGATACCGCCGTATGTCGCCGCAGACGAGGCGTAGATGAAAGGTACCTGGTGTTCCGCGCACCAGTCCCACAGCCCGATCGTGAAGTTGATATTATTGGCGACGAGCTTGTCGACGTCACGCTCGGTCGTTGCCGATATGGCCCCCATGTGAATGACTGCCCGCACCTCCCTGACATGGGCCTTGAGCCAGGGACCCAATTCGTCCGGACGGACGAATGCATCGATCTGGCGTCGCGCCAGATTGCGCCAGCGTTCGTCGTGTTCGAACCAGTCAACGACGGCAATCGGCCCCAGACCTCTGGCTTCCAGGTCGGCGACGATGTTGGATCCTATGAAACCTGCTGCGCCGGTTACGACAATCATGCTGTATCCTTCGAAGTTGCCGCCGCCTTGGCGATGATCCCGGTCGTGCTGCGATCCGGAACAAGTTCGAAGGTTACGACCTTGCCGCCCCGCTTCTGCACGATATCGCATCCCACGACCTCTTCGATCTTGTAGTCCGCTCCTTTGACCAGCACATCAGGCTGCAATTGGGCGATGAGGTCGTAGGGCGTGTCCTCGTCGAAGATCACGACTGCATCCACGAAGCCGAACGCGCCGAGAATATGCGCGCGATCAGCTTCTTCGTTTACCGGGCGTGTCGGGCCTTTCAGCCGCTTTACCGAAGCATCGGAATTTACGCCGACGATCAGCCGGTCGCACTGGCTGCGCGCAAACTCCAGAATGCGGATATGCCCGATATGCAGAATGTCAAAGCAACCATTGGTGAAGCCTACCGATAATCCATCCGCATCCCATTGGGTGCGAAGGTCGAACGCACTCGAGGCAGACATGACTTTGGCCTTGCTCGAAGACATGCCGAGGCGGCTCAGTCGTGAAAGCTCGTCCAGCAGTTCTGATCGGGTGAGCGTAGCCGTTCCGCGCTTGCCGACCACGACGCCGGCGGCCGCGTTGGCAATGTGAACCGATGCTTCCATCGGCATTCCCGCGCCCATGCACAATGCCAACGTGGCCACCACGGTGTCGCCTGCTCCGACCACGTCGTAAACTTCGCGGCCACTGGCGGGTACGTGGACAACCTCTCCGTCCCGTGTCATGAGGGTCATGCCCTGTTCTGATCGGGTCATCAGGAGCGCGGCGATTTTCGTATCCGCCAGGACTTTCGCCCCGGCGCGTTCGGCATCGGCGTCTCCGACAATGTCGATGCCGGTTGCGCTCGATGTTTCCTTGGCATTGGGGGTGATTACGCTTGCACCGGCATATCGTTCGAGCCGTATCGACTTGGGGTCAACGACAACTGGAACCCCTGCCTGGGAAGCAATCCCGATTATGGTCGAGATGACCGCATCCGTCAGCACGCCCTTTGCATAATCGGAGAGGATTAGAACGTGATGATCCGCTATTTGCTCCGTCACCTGACGGATGATTTCGGCTGCCGTATCATCGGAAATGTCGCCGGGGATTTCCCTGTCGGCGCGAAGCAGGTGCTGGCCGAATGCGACATAGCGCACCTTTTCGATGGTCGGGCGCGTATCGTCCAAGGTGAGTACCGGTATCATGCCGTCGCAGGTCAGCAACGCTTTCAGCTCGTCCCCTGCCTGATCTCGCCCGATCGCTCCGATCAGTGTGCAGCCCCCACCCAGTGCACAGATGTTGCGGCCGACATTGGCGGCGCCTCCGGGGACATTCTCGACTTCGTCCATTTCGATGATCGGAACCGGGCTTTCGGGAGAGATCCGCCGGACGCGCCCCTGAACGAAGCGGTCCAACATGATGTCGCCGATGCAAAGTACCCGGACATGTCCAAAATTAGGCAAATTCATAGAGAGACTTCACGCCCAAACAAGGTTACGGCGGTGCCTTGGGTCACATCGATGGCATCCTAAATCTGGTCAGTGTGCCAGACATGACCCGAAGGCTTTTCAAGCAGCATTCGCCTTTTGGCAAGCAATGCCAAGAACGAAGTCGCACGGCAGAATAGCTTGGTCCTCCAGCAACTGTTCGATCCCAATCAACATGGAGACGACTGCATCGCTTGCAGCATCCCCCACGGCCAGGCGATTGACATTGAGCTGCTGGAACAAGGGATGGAGCAACCCTCCACCAAAGCCTCGCTCCCATTCGACATCGAAATAGAGACGCAGGAACTGCGGGATCAACGCGGAACGCACTGCCTCACTCGGGTCGAGCTTCTGGATTTCCTGCATGGTGGGATTGCGCCATTGGGCGTCGGGGCTGACCTTGAACTCGGCGGGTATGCTGCGCAAGACATGGTTGATCAGCGCGACCCGTTCATCCGGAAACGAGATGTAACACGGGCCGATATATTCGTTATACATGACCTTGCCGTCATCGGTCAGTAGTGAACTGACTTTTGCCAGCATGTCATTCATGTTTTCGACGTGATGCAACGATCCGACGAACATAATCGTATCGAATTTCTGAGGAAATTCTCTGTCGATGAATGTTTCAAAAGTATCCACGAAGAAATTTGCGTTGAGGTTTTCCGCCAAGGCAGTTTGCTGTGCCTGCGCGATGCCCACCTCGGATGCATCAAAGGCGTGAACTTCTTCAGCCAATCCTGCCCTGGCAATAGCCAGTTCGTGATCACCGGCGCCGCACCCGATCGATAGCAGACGTTTGGGGCGAAATTTGACAACGTCCTGGAATATGTGACCAAGCCAATGCCCCTGCTTACCGAACTGACGCTGCTCGATATAAGCACTTATCGTTTCATCGGTATGCCAGGTTGCCCCTCGTGCCGCTGCATACATCTGGTCCCAATGGGCTGCCGATTGCCTTGTTTCGCTATCCATGTCCTCTACCTAATCATGAGCAGTACCAGGGTCCAGGTTATCTTGGGTAAGCAGGCTGGACCAATCAAAGCTGTTTATAGGCTTCCACTGCCTGACCCACGTCCTCGTATTCCATCGCCTGCTTGTCGTGGATGAGGATGGCTCGATTGCAGACTTGGCTGATCAGTTCCGTGCTATGGGACGCTAAAATCATGGTGCGATCATTGCGCTTTTCGAACAATTCCTGCGCGCACTTGCGATTGAAATTCTGATCGCCCACCAGAATAATTTCGTCGATAAGATAACAGTCGAATTCGATTGCCAGCGAGAGCCCGAAGGCCAAGCGTGCGCGCATCCCGGATGAGTAGGTCTTAACCGGCATCTTCAACTGGCGACCTAACTCGGTAAAATCCTCGATGAAGTCTCGCATCTCACTGTAACTGCGATCGTAGATGCGGGCGATAAAGCGCGCATTGTCATAACCAGTCAGGCTGCCTTGGAAACCGCCTGCAAAACCCAGCGGCCAGGATACAGACATGCGTCGCTCGACCTTGCCGGCGGTAGGCATCTCTACGCCGCCGATGAGCTTGATTAGTGTGGATTTGCCCGCGCCGTTGCGGCCTAGCAGGGCAATCCGGTCGCCCCGTTGGACAGCAAAGTTGACGTCCTTGAACACGTCCTTGCGTGTTCCGCCATGGGCGTAGCTCTTGCTCAGGTTGCGGCATACGATCATTCGACCACCAACGTACGGCGTACGTGCCGACATAGCGCCAAACCGATCAGTGCCCCGATCATAGAGCAGATGAGTGGGTTCACGATGTCATAATGAGGCGTCACCTTTTCGCCCCAGAGGCCCCCGCGCATCAGTTCCATGGAGTTCACGAAAGGGGACCACATCAGGTATTTGCGCAAAGCCGGCGTCAGCCACGAAGACATCGTGAACGCGCCTGAGACAGGTATCATGATATAAGTGGTCACGGGGATGAATTTCTCAAGCACTTCCGACATCTCAGACAATGGAGCGATGATCAGGCACAAGGAAAGGCAGAACAACGAATAGAGAAGCCATCCGATCACGAACATGCCGATGTCAGCCGGAATCGGGAATAGTTCAAATGGAATAAGCACTACGCCGATGAACAGGTATGCCATCATGCTGCCCAGCATCTCGATCAGGAAGCGTACCAGGACGAAGTCGATGACCTTGATTTGGCGGTGATACATCATGCTGCCATTGGCCACGAAGATGCTGACCGATCTGGACACACAGTGTCGGAACATGGTGAGAGGGATGTATCCTGAAACCACGAAACCAACGATGCTTATGCCGTGCTCCTGCGGACCTTTCATGAAGCGCCACAGGATCGCGACCAGGCTGGCGAAGAGCAGGGGCTCAACCATGATCCATAGGAAGCCGATATTCTCACGCCCGAAGCGAGTGTTCAACTCGCGGATCATGAGCGCGTGGATTACCCGCGTTTGGATGCGCCATCCTTCTTGCAGCCTGCCTAGGTTTGAGCGCGCCATGGTCACTCTTCCGGTGCGTGCTCAAGAATACCGACAACCAGCATCCATCCGATGAAGTAAAGGCAGGTTGCGACGGCCGCGACAATGATGATGTCCAGTAGGCGACGCGGCAACAGCGGCATGTCGGGCAGGTTAGGTTCGACGACGCGTTCAAGATAATACTGTTGGCGCTGGGCGTCGGCGCGGGCCTGAACCAGTGCGGCGTTGGCAACGTTAAGGTTTTGAGTTGCAAATTCCTGTTCGACGAGGAGGTTTTCGTAGCCGCCAAGCTTGGAGGCAATGCCGCTTGGGGATCCGACCACACGATTGTCCTGAGCGCCGATCTGGCCAGATATCGCATTCACTCGGTTCTGCAGGGCCGGGATGGAGGGATTCTCGGGAGTGACGCGCCGCATTTGATCGAGTTGCGCTTGGAGTGCGGCGCGCTGGGCGATCAGGCCGTTCGAAATTTCCAGTACACCCACCGCTTGCTTCGCAGGATCGATCAGTTCCTCAGAATTGCGGTATCGAGCCAAGGCGATCCGAGCGGTTCTGGCTCGGTCGGTGGCGAGGTCGACTTGCCGCTGCGCTTCCGAAATGGCGCGGGTGCGGACACGGTCGTTGAGGCGATTGACCAGATCTTCGCTTAGTTCGAGAAGGCGGCGGTTCACCTCATAGGCATCCTGTGCCGTGTATCCCTTAACCCTAATGACCGAGGCTCCGGTCTCCGTGTCGAGCTGGGCTTCGACCTGCTTCCCGTAGTACTTGTACAAATCCTCGAACGTGTTGTCGTGCAGTGGCTGAGGAAAACGGGAGAGAAAGTCTACATCATGCGAGGCGTAGCGGGCGCGGAAACCGGGGGTTTTCTCCAGCGCCTTGAGGGCATCGCGCGAACGAACGAAATCGAGGACTTCGTTGGCTTGTTCCTGTCCGCCCGACAACCCGGTGGTCTGGATAAGATTTGCCAACGAGGATAGCTGCGCGCGCTTCTGGTCGGGGCTCTTAATGACGAAGCGGGATTCGGAGACGTAGATATCCGAAGCGAACAGCCCGAAATATAACGCCGCCAACATCGTCGGCGCGATAACAAAAATGATGAACCAGCGCCGTTTCTTCATCCATCGGGAGAGAACGGAAGGGCGAGCTGCGGCGACCGTGTCGGACAGGAACGAATGCTCAACGTTCATAAATATCTTTGCAGCACCTCAGGGGCGGTTTGCCATACCACGGCATAGTGCTGGGCTAAGCCAACATGTCGCAGGGTGCAAGACCGGCGGTGGGCTTGGCCATTATTCCGTCTGCATTCAGTCGCAAAAACAAGGCGCACCCTTGTCCACTCTCAAAGCGCAGTGCTAAAGCGAGGACTGGTCAAGTGGTCCCGAGTTCATCCAACGATGCAAGTAAAGAAGTTCGTTGCCGTGACCCTCTTTGCGGGTCTTGCCGGCTGCGCCACACTTCCTGCGAGCGGCCCTACGGGCAGCCAGGTGGAAAAGTCGGCGCGCGAGGCTGATGGGGAACTGCCGATCAAGTTGGTGCAGGTCGAATCGACCGCCGACGTTCCCGCCCCCGGGAACGATTCTCCACCAGCAACCCTGGCCGATATGCCGCCGCCGCCGACCGATATGATCGGGCCGGGCGACGTTCTGGACATCAATATCTATGAGGCTGGCGTCACATTGTTTTCTGCCGGCGGATCCGTCGGCACTGCTGGGTCGCTTGGTCAGATCGGCGCCAATCCGGGGGTACAGGCTCAACACCTGCCGCCGAGCCGGGTGGACGACAATGGCGACATCTCAATCCCTTATGCCGGCAAGCTTCATGTGGTAGGCCGCACCGTAGGTGAGGTCGAGGTCATGGTCCGCCGCTCGCTGCGTGGGCTGTCGCAGAACCCGCAGGTGCTGATAACGCTGGGCCAGGCGATCACCAATTCGGTTATCGTCAGTGGCGAAGTGGCACGGCCCGGCCGCCTGGTTTTGCAGACCAACCGTGAGACGCTGTCCGATGTGGTCGCGTTGGCCGGGGGCTATCGCGGGAATGCCAAAGACCTGACTTTGAGGGTGTATCGGCACGGTAGCAGTGTCGACATTCCCATTAACGATCTGATCGATACACCGAATCTCGACGTGCGTGCCTATCCTGGCGACCGACTGATGCTCATCAGCAACCCGCGTACCTATTCCGTTATGGGCGCGCCGGGAATTGTCCAGCAGATTCCGTTCCCCCGTTCAAAGGTGTCGTTGGCCGAGGCGATCGCGACCGCTGGCGGTACGAACCCGAATCTGGGCGATCCTGCTGCGATCTTTGTGTTTCGCTATGTCCAGGATGAGCAGGGCAAGGAGGTACCGATTGTGTATCACCTCAACATGATGAAGACCGGTACTTATTTCGTGGCACAGCGCTTCGCCATGAAGGATAAGGATGTGCTTTACTTCGGTAATGCAGCGGCGAACCAGCCCAGCAAGCTGATTCAGCTTATTAGCCAATTATTCTCGCCGATCATGACGGTGACCAGCGCAGTCTCGGTCATTCAGAACAGCAAATAACGTTGGGGATGCCGGCTCGCAGGTAACGTGCGATGCGATGTGTCCGTCTAGCACTCGCATCCACTACCGAGCCTGACGCACGAAGGCTGTTGCGATAAGCCCGCCCGAGATGGTGCTGATACGGGAGCGGCGCGGTCAGCGGCGCTTGATCATCCAAGCACGCCAGAGGCCAGTTAGTCAGATCACGGCATGATTGATTGGAGAGAAGGCCTATCCACTGTTTGCCTTCTTGCTTTCCAATCAAACGTAGGGAAGTGTCCAAAAAAAATGGCGGCCAAATGGCCGCCATTTCTTTATTCGCAAGCGAACAGCTTAGTTGCTGTCGCTATTGCCACCGCCGGTGGTCGCAGCGACGATACCACCGATAGCAGCAGCGCCGGCGAGGCCGCCGAGGATGACAGCGGTCGAAGTCAGGTTGCTGGACTTCTTGCCCTTCGACGAAGCCTTAACGTTGCTCGCCTTGGCGATCGACAGCGAAGCTGCCGGGTTAGCCATAGCCGGAGCCGCCACGAGGGACGATGCTACGGCTGCGGCGACGAGGAGGTTGCTGATACGCATATCCATTGGCCTTTTTTCTAGAAAACGTTACTAGAGTTAAATTCGCTAGCAACGCGTGAACGCCGGCGCAAGCGAATTGATACTGCACGACAAATTCCTGCGTGCTTGTTGCGAAAGCGCCATAATCAGGCGGCCCTGACAGAATAGTTCATTGAATAAAATTTTGTTAACCTACCATGTCGCATTCGCGAACGCGTTCTTCCTGTAGAATCCAGCGCTGATCGTTTTCAAATCCCATCGCTGTCAAAATGCCTGAGCGATAGGCGCCCGTGTCTAGGCCAATACGATGGGGTTTTTCGACGACGCCCTCGGTAATTGTATGGCCGTGAACGACGACTTTGCCTGGTATGCCGCATTGCTGACCGGTCGCAGGAGAGACAAATTCGTCGCGAATCCAACGCAGATCGCTGGCATTCTGGTTTTCGAGGGGAACGCCGGGGCGAATTCCCGCATGGACGAAGACGTAATCGCCTTCCGCGATCAAGTCCTCGAAACCGGCAAGGAAGACTCGATGAGATTCGGGCACAGCGGCCTCCAGCATTGCGGCCAACTCGTCGAAATCTGCGGCAGCGTAAACTTCAGGGCTTATTCCGTAACTCTGCACAGTCTCAGCACCACCGATACGATGGAAAAGGCGTAATGCCTTGCGATCACCGCCCAAAACCTTCAGGAAAACTTCTTCATGATTGCCCAAGAGGAAGCGCGTTTCCGGCCGTTCGGCCTTCACGGACATGAGACGCTCGATAACCCCCGCCGAATCCGGGCCGCGATCAATCAGATCCCCGAGGAAGATCAGTTCGGCCGGAGGACCGCCCAGAGCTGTTGAGTTGCGAAAAATCTGCTCTAAAAGGCCATTCAGCAGATCCAGTCGGCCATGGATGTCACCGATGGCGTAGATGCGTCGCCCGTGGGGCGCGCACGCAACAGGCGCAACGGGCTTTGCCGTACGAGAGAAAAATTTCGCAAGCATCGGAAGATGCAGTACCTCTTATTCGTAATGAGCGAAGAATGTTCGCAATGATGAAACTCGGCCGACTTGCAAGCACAAAACGCCGGAAAGTTGGCATGCGCCGTACGGTCTGCATATTGTTAGCCTCCACTATCGCCTTTGGCGATCCCGCTTTATCGCTTGCCAGCGACCCGCCGCCGCCTCTCGAGGATATCCGCGCCGTGGATGCAGAGATGGCGGAAATCGGCTATCGCCTTGCTGTCGCCAACGCTTCCCTGTGCGATCGGCAAGAACCCGGCCTTGGCATTCTCGTTCATACACCGACTCAATATGGGTTGAATGTTCGCGATATAGCCCTTCGCCATTTTCATCTCGATGGTCCCGCAGGTGTGGAGGCCGTGATCGATGGATCTCCAGCGGCTGGCGCAGGCGTAAAGCCGGACGATACCCTGCTTGGCGCCGGCCCGATACGCTTCGCGCCATCCGACTTGCATGCCGAGGGGAGCACGGAAGCGGTCATCAAGATCGCCGGACAGATTGCCCATCTGCCCGCCGATAAACCGCTGCAACTCTACGGTCGCCGCGATGGCGTCGATTACGCCTACACGGTCGATCCGGTGCCTGCGTGCCGAACCCGTTTTGAGGTGGTGGCCGGTCCCGAGTTCATCGCGAAGGCGGACGGAGAGATGGTGCAGATCGGCAGCCGCTTCTTTGCCGATTATCCGGATCTGGTGGCAGCACCGATCGCGCATGAATTGGCGCACAACATTTTGCATCATCGGGATCGACTTGAGGCTAAGGGCGCCGCATACGGCATGATGTCCGAGTTCGGTCGGAACATAGGCTACTTCCGGCAAACCGAGTTGGAAGCCGACATTCTGTCCGTATCATTGCTTGCCAACGCGGGCTACGATCCGCAGATCGCCGTTCGGTTCTGGCGCCTGTTCGGCCCTGATCATTCCGGCGGGATGTTGCGGAGCCGCACGCACCCGGCATGGAAGGATCGCCTTGCCACGATCGAGCATGCCATCAAGTCCTTGGGGCCGGAGCGCCCCGTTCATCCAGCGATACTGGCAGAGCGAGACAAGCCGCTTGATGGCGATTGGCAGAGGCTGCAGGTCGCGGGCCGGTGATGGGGATGATCCGCAAATAGGGACACTTGAATCTCGAACGTCCCTTTGAATAGGGCATGGCGATGGGAGTAGGCGCTGGCGGCGTCTGCGAAGCGATCTATGGTAAGGCAGCCTGATGAGTAAGAGGAAATGCCCCGGCCGAGGCTGATGGGCTGGGCCGCTGTCGCAGAACTTGCACATAGCGGATTGTTGAATGGGCTCTTGGCCGTTTGTATTGTGGAAACCCATCAAGGGGCTTCGATTTGGGCCCTCATGAAGGCGAGATGCGGGCTGTTTGCTTATCAGCTCCCGCTATTGTTCACTTAAGGCATATCCGATGATGCTCGGTGCATTTCATCGTTGAACGCGAAAGAGCGGCAGGATACCCCCGATAATTGAATGGCATGATTTGCCATAGCGCATAATCGTGTAAGTGTTCTCGTTTCGGTAAGTGGAGGATTGAGTGGAAACGCAGGAGAGCGAGCTACAGCCGTTGCGCATCGGCGATCGCGTCCCGCGTTTCGTGGCGCGCAGTACTCAAGGGCCGTTCGATCTGCAGGACTATCGGGGCAGGTGGCTCATTCTTTTTTCGCACCCCGCCGATTTCACGCCGGTCTGCACCAGCGAGGTGCTTGCTCTGGCACGTGGCGCGCCGCAGTTTGCTGCGCTGGATTGTCGATTGGTCGGGCTGTCTGTGGACAGCCTTTATTCGCATCTCGCCTGGATTCGCCTTATTCGCGACACGACCGGGGTCGCCGTCGAGTTTCCCATTATCGAAGACCCGACGATGGAGATTGCGCGCGGCTTCGGCATGGTCGGGGCTGATGCCGGCGATAGCGCTACGGTGCGGATGACCTATTTCATCGATCCTGAAGGCGTGTTGCAGGCGTTGAATAGCTATCCACTGACTGTCGGCCGCTCGATCCCCGAAATGCTGCGACTATTGGCGGCGCTCCAGCAGGTGCGAGGTGGCAGGGGGCTGGCTCCAGCCGATTGGCAGGCCGGCGATGATCTGCTGCGTGCGCCGGAAGATACTGCGGCGGCCGCATTCGCGGCGGCGGATCCCGCTGCGTGGTTTTACGCGCCGTTGGGTAAGGAGGGCTGACGTGGGGGAGGATGACCTTGACGCGACCGCTGAGTTGTTACGGGCGCTGGCGCATCCCTTGCGATTGCAGATACTCTACGCGGTTCGCGCTGCCGAGCTTTCGGTGGGCGAGATCGAAGAAGTGACCGGAATCGGGCAGCCGGGCCTCTCGCAACAGCTTGCGGTGCTCCGCAAGGCGGAGCTTGTGGCGACGCAGCGGACCGGCAAGCAAGTCTTCTATCGCGTTGATGGCGAGCGCATGGGCGCGTTGAGCGCCTTTCTCGATGGCATCGCCAAGGCGGGCACCGGCTCTGCGCAAGCGGGCGTCGCGCAGGTTTCCCGGCAGGTGGATGTGGTGAGTACGTCTCCGGGCGGCGCAGCAGGCTTCGCACGCGTTTTGCGCTGAGCGCTCAGGCCAGCGAAGCGATCTCCACTTCCGCGTCGCACAGTGCGAGCGGGGCTCTGCGGTGGGACACCAGAATCAGCCCCGTTCCCGTCTCCCGGAGCCATGAGTCGAGGCTTTTTACCAGCGCGGCTTCTGTCTTCGCGTCCAATCCTTCGCTGGGTTCGTCGAGCAGCAGCCATGGCCGTCCGGCGAGCAGAGCCCTGGCGAGTGAGAGGCGTTTGCGTTCACCGCCGGATAGTGTGCCGCCTGCCTCGCCGAGCGGCGTGTCCAGGCCCAGTTCGCTGCCGGCGATACGTTCCCGAAGCTGCGCTACCGTCAGCGCGTGCCACATTTCCGCTTCGGTGAGGCCTTTACGGGCCAGGCGGAGATTGTCTGCCACGGTGCCGATGAGCATCGGCGCGTCCTGCGGCGAGAGAGCGAATTGGCCTTCAAGTCTGCGGGCAGGGCACTGGTCCACTGGCTCGCCGTCGACGGCGAGCGGAACGGTGGGCTCCTGCATTCCAGCAAGCGCCAGAAGGACGCGGGTCTTGCCTGCGCCGGATGGGCCCGTGAGTGCAATGCGGGCGCCCGGCGCGAATTGTCGGCCGCCGAGAGTCACGACCGCCGCGTTTTTCGCTGTTTCCGGCTGAGCAAGCGTGGGATCGAGCGCGCTCAGCACGGCGAGCCGGCGCAGACCGGCATCGAGCGATGCGCGGCGCAGGAGGCTGCGTGCGAAGCCGCCCATCGCTTCCACCGCAGAGGCGGTTGCCAGCATGGCGAGCGCCACGATCGGGGCGCTCGCCTGCGCCAGCAGCAGGATGCCGGCCATCGCGGCAGCGCCGTAGAGCGTCAGCAATCCGCCTTGCAGCGCTTCGGCGCGGAACAGGCGGGCGCGTGCGTTATCGAGGCGATCGGCGATGGGTTCGAGTTCGGCCAGCGCTTCGTCGGCCAATCCATAGGCGGCGATCTCGGCGCGCGATGCGGCGAGCTCGATGTAATGGCGGCGCAAGTTGCCCAGTGCTTCGGCGGCGGCGTCTGCGGGCTTGCGCGTCAGGGCCAGCGATACGCGCCCGAATAGGGCTGGAAGCATTCCGAGCATGGCACCGAGCCAGATCAGCGCCGGAATCCCGGCAAGGCATGCGGCGGCCAGGCCCACTGCCGCTGAAACCAATGCGGCATGGCATGCGGGTTCGCGGATTACCAGGTCTTCCAGCGCGGCGACGTCGTCGATCAGGCGGTTGCTGGCCTCACCCGGCGAGGAGTCCTGCGCGTGGCGGCTGTCCTGCGCGGCAAGCCTGTCGAACAGCGATCCGCGCAAGTCCGCCATGCTTTCCAGCGCGACTTTGTGCGAGAGCAGGCGTTCGCCGTAGCGGGCCAGGGTGCGGACGATGGCGAGCAGGCGGATCAGCGCGCTGGGGATGAGGTAGTTGAAGGCGGCTACGGCCACGGTTCCGCCGGCGCCCGCCATCGCCGCGCCGGTCAGGAACCAGCCCGACACACCGAGCAGGCCGATGGCCGCGATGGCGGCAAGGCCGGCGCAGAGGCTGGCAAAAAGCAGGCGGCCGCGGGCAAGGCCGGCGACGGCGAGGGGATTGCGATGGGGGGCGGTCACAGCGCGATCTCCTTCCCTGCGGCGCGAACGAGCATGGGATCGTGCGTGGCGACGAGGATGCAGCGCGAGGAGGAAAGGTCCTTCAGTAGCGCGATCACGGCGGCGGCGGACTCCGCGTCGAGGTCTGCGGTCGGCTCGTCGCAAAGCATCAGCGGGCGGCCTGAGAGGATTGCGCGGGCCAGCCCGATCCGGCGGCGCTCGCCGCCCGAAAGGCCGGATCCGGCGTGATCGATGGCCATGTCCAGGCCTCCCCGCCTTGCGAGCAGGGGGGCGAGGCCAACCTGTTCGGCTACCGCGCCGATCTCTGCAGGGGTTGCCTGCGGGGCGGCCAGCGCCAGATTGCGCGCCAGCGTGCCGGTTACCAGCAACGGGCGCTGGGCGGCCCATGCCACGGCTGCGTTGGGGAGGGGGGAGCCGTCCATGCCGGTGGCGGAGCCGGCGGCAGGGGCCAGCTGTCCGGCGATTGCGGCCAGCGTGCTGGTCTTGCCGCTGCCGGTCGGCCCGGTCAGCGCGACCAGATCGGTTGCGGCGAGCGTGAAGCTGAGCGGCCCCACCGCGATGCCGGGAAAGGCGAGTGTCAGGTCGTTGACGTGCAAGCCATCGAACCTGTGGTCGGCGGCGGGCTGTCTGGGGGACGCCGCAAAGGGTGCCAGTGCTGCCTCAGCGGCTTCGCCCAACTGCTTCTCATGATAGGCAGCTGCAAGGCGGCGCATCGGCAGGTAGAACTCGGGCGCCATGGCCAGCACGAAGAAGGCGGGAACCAAGGTCAGCGTTTCCGGGGCGCGGAACGGCAGCAGGCCGAGCAATGAGAAGCCGCAGTAGACGGCGACCAACGCGATCGAGAGCGCCGCGAAGAATTCCAGCACCGCGTTCGAGAGGAAGGCCGCGCGCAGCACCGCGACCGTGCGCTTCGCGACCTGCCGGGTGGCCTCACGCACTTGCTGCGAGATGCGCGCCTCGGCGCCGTAGTGGCGGATCAGCGGCAAGTGGGTGATCCGGTCGACGAACAGGCCGGACAGTGCGGATAGGGCAGCCAGCTGGCGCTCGGAAGCACGGCGGGCGGCGGTGCCGGCCAGGATCGAGCCGAGCACGAAGGGCAGCAGCGTTGCCAGCATGATCGCGGCGGCCACCCAACTGGCCGGCGCCACCACTGCGGCGACCACCAGCGGGCCGATCGCGGCATTCAGGCGGACAGGGGAAAACCTGACATCGCGATTCTCGATTGCCGTGTTATGGTCAATGGCAAGTGTGGTGCTTTCCCCGGTGCTTAGCGGATCCGTAAGCGGTTCGCCGAGGAGGGCTGACCACAATCGGCGGCGACGTTCACGGCCCAGGGCCTGCGCGGAGCCGACGGCCAGCCGATCGACGGCGAAAGCCGCAGCGGCACGCAGGGTCGCCCCGCCAAGTATCAACGCGGCGGGCAGCAGCAGGGGGCTGGGTCCGGATGCGGGCGCGGCAATCGGCCCAGTCGCGTGTCCGGCAATCAGCCCAACACCACTGGCCAATCCCCAGGAGAGGAGCGCTGCGCCGGCAACGTCGGCCAGCCACGGCACTGTTGTTTTGACATAGATCAAATTACGGAAACCATGTAAGTATTGTTTGACAGCCCAAGTGGCTAAGCCTAACGCGACCCTACGAAACCAACCTGTTCGAGGCAACCTAATCTGTCTCGCCAGAGTGCTCAAAAGGCAGGATTCGACATGATCGACATGGCAGTGGTTGAACTCTCCCGGTTACAGTTCGCCCTTACGGCGCTGTACCATTTTCTCTTCGTTCCCCTGACCCTTGGCCTTTCCTTCATTCTCGTAATTATGGAAAGTGTCTATGTGATAACCGATCGTCCCATCTGGCGGGACGTGACGCGGTTCTGGGGCAAGCTTTTCGGCATCAACTTCGTCCTTGGCGTGGCCACCGGCCTCACCATGGAGTTCGAGTTCGGCATGAACTGGGCCTATTACTCGCACTACGTGGGCGACATTTTCGGCGCGCCGCTGGCGATCGAGGGCTTGATGGCCTTCTTCCTGGAAGCGACTTTCGTGGGCCTGATGTTCTTCGGCTGGGACCGGCTTTCCAAGCGCGGGCACCTGTTGACGACCATCATGGTCGCCATCGGCTCCAACCTTTCGGCGCTGTGGATCCTGGTCGCCAACGGCTGGATGCAGCATCCGACGGGCGCAGTGTTCAATCCCGAAACGATGCGCATGGAAGTGTCGAACTTCAAGGACGTGATCTTCAATCCGGTCGCGCAGGCGAAGTTCGTCCACACCGTCAGCGCGGGGTACGTCTGCGCCAGCCTCTTCGTGCTGGGCGTCTCGTGCTATTATCTGCTGCGCGGGCGTCATCTGGAATTGGCGAAGCGCAGCTTCACCGTGGCGGCGGCCTTCGGCCTTGCCTCCTCGCTCTCGGTCGTGGTGCTGGGGGACGAGAGCGGTTACGCGGTTTCGGACAACCAGAAGATGAAGATGGCCGCGATGGAGGCCATGTGGGAAACCGAGAAGGCGCCTGCCGGCCTCGACCTGTTCGGCCTGCCTTCCAACACCGCGCATGAGACTACGCACGAGATCAAGATCCCCTATGTGCTGGGCCTGATCGCGACGCGCAGCCTTACGGGCGAAGTCACCGGCATCATTCCGCTGGTAGAACGCGCCGACCAGCGCATCCGCACCGGCGTACTGGCCTATGACGCGGTGGAGAAACTGAAGGTCAATCCCACCGATCTTGCCGCGCGTGAGGCGTGGGAGCGGAACAAGGATGACCTTGGCTATGCCCTGCTGCTGAAGCGTTTCGTGGCCGACCCGCGCACGGCGGACGATGCCACGATCCTGAAGGCGGCGTGGACCACGGTGCCCAATGTGCCGGCGCTGTTCTGGATGTTCCGCGTGATGGCGGGGCTGGGCTTCTTCTTCATCGCCTTCTTCGCCACCGCTTTCGCCTTCTCCGTCCGGCGCCGGTTCGACCGCAAGTGGTTCCTGCGCACGGCGGTGCTGGTGATGCCGCTGCCGTGGATCGCGATCGAGGTGGGCTGGCTGGTTGCCGAACTGGGGCGTCAGCCCTGGGCGGTGGACGGCGTGCTGCCCACCTTCCTGGGCGCATCGAGCCTGACGGTGCCCCAGATCTGGTCCACCATCTTCGGCTTCACCGCGCTCTACGGGATCATGGCGGTGATCGAGGTCAAGCTGATGCTGGCGACGATCCGCAAGGGGCCCGAGGTCTACGAAGGGTACGATGGCGAGCCCGCTCCCGAGCGTGCGCCTGCCACCACCTTCACCGCGATCCCGGCCGAGTAAGACGCCCGAATAAGACGCCCCAATAAGATGGAGGCAACGATGTCCATTCCCTTCGACTATGAAACGATGCGGCTGATCTGGTGGACGCTGATGGGCGTGCTGCTCATCGGCTTCGCCCTGACCGACGGTTTCGACCTCGGCTCGGCCGCGCTGATGCCCTTCGTGGGGCGCACCGATGCCGAACGCCGCATGGTGATCAATGCCATCGGCCCCACCTGGGAAGGCAACCAGGTGTGGTTCATCCTGGGCGGCGGCGCGATCTTCGCCGCCTGGCCCTTCGTCTATGCGGTCAGCTTCTCCGGCTTCTACATCGCCATGTTCCTGGTGCTGTCCGCCTTCATCCTGCGCCCGGTGGGCTTCAAGTACCGGTCGAAGCGGCCCGATCCGGCCTGGCGCTCGCGCTGGGACTGGGCGCTGTTCGTCGGCGGTTTCGTGCCTTCGCTGGTGTTCGGCGTGGCGATCGGCAACGTGCTGCTGGGCGTCCCCTTCCGGCTGGATAGCGACTTGCGCAGCTTCTACGAGGGAACGCTGCTGGGGCTGTTCACGCCGTTCGCGCTGCTCTGCGGGGTGGTGTCGGTGGCGATGATCGTGCTCCATGGCGCCGGCTGGTTGACGCTGAAGCTGGAACATGGGCCTGCACGCGATCGGGCGCAGGCTTACGGACAAGTGGCGGCGCTGGTTGCCTTCGCGCTCTACGCGGTGGGCGGCCTGTGGCTGGCGATGGGCGACATCGGCTACGCGCTGGTCGGCGCCGTCGATCCGCAGGGGGCATCGAATCCGCGCCTTGCCGTAAGCGTGCATGCCCCCGGCGCATGGCTGACGAATTACAGCGCCTATCCATGGATGGTGCTGGCCCCGCTGCTGGGGCTGACTGGGCCGCTGGTCGCCTTCTTCGGCATTCGCGGGCGCAAGGATACGCTGGTCTTCGCCGGATCGTCGATGGCGAACCTGGGCATCATCGCCTCGGTAGGCCTTTCGATGTTCCCGTACATCCTGCCCAGCTCGATCGACGCCCGCTCCAGCCTGCTGGCGTGGAACGCGTCGTCCAGCCACACGACGCTGTTCATCATGCTGCTGGTGACGGTGATCCTGCTGCCGATCGTGCTGCTCTACACGGCCTGGGCCTACAAGGTGATGTTCGGCCGGGTGACGCAGCACGAAGTGGGCATGAACCCAGACTTCTATTGAGGAGCCGACTATGTGGTACTTTTCCTGGATCCTCGGCGTCGGCCTGGCGGTTGGCTTCGGCATCATCAACGGCGTGTGGCATGAGTTCCACACCGATCCGTCCGAAGAGAAGACGGTCCTCGATTGACGTCATGAAAGCGGCGGCGCTCCCATCCGGAGCGCCGCCGTTTTCCTATGCGGTGCGCCAGCCCATCCACGGGCCCAGCCTTGGCGCCAGGCGTTTGAGGCTCCATTCCGCCAGCACGGCAAGGCCCAGCGAGAGGCCGAACAGCGGCATCAGCATCGCCATCAGCAGCACCAGCGCGACCAGCGCCCAGCTATGGCGCAGCGGCGCGAATGTCGCCGGGGCGCCCAGCATGGCCTGCGGCTTGCGCCGCCACCACAACACCACGCTGGACAGGCAGAGCGTGACGAGGCCGAGCAGGACCGCCAGATTGACCAGCTGGTTCGCCAGTCCGCGCCACTCGCCCTCATGGATGGCAACGCCGTAGCCCACCGCGCGGTCGATCCAGTGGCGCTGGGAAAAGCGCTCGATCCCGATCAGCGTGCCGTCATTTGTGACTTCGGCACTGTCGCGCATCGGCCGGTTCTCGGCCTGACTGCGCACCTGCCACGGGCCGTCCGGCGCGGTTGGCGGGCTGACCTCGACCGGATGCGCGAAGCCAAGGCCACCGGCGCGCGCCACCACGGCATCGAGCGCGGCGGGGTTGGCGGGCAAGTGGCTCATCGTCATGCCGTGATGTTCGGCATGTTCGGACATCATCGCGCGCATTCCTGCGTCCGCCATCATGCGCTGCTGGGCTTCGGCGGAAGACCCGGCGGACCAGTCCTGCCGGTCCGCCGCCGTGCCGGTGACGATGCGCACCTGCCGGAAGTAGTCGCCCCAGGCATTGGCCCAGGGTAGGCCGGTTGCAATCAGGAATAGCGCGCCGAGTGAGATCCACAGGCCGGTGACGGCATGGATATCGCGCCAGAACAGCGTGCGCCCCCTGAACAGGCGGGGGTAGAGCACGCCGGCCAGCCCGCTCGCCCCGCGCGGCCACCAGAGGAACAGTCCGGTCAGCAGCATCACCACCGTCCAGCACGCAGCTGTTTCCACCAGCGCCGATCCGTAGTCGCCCGAGAGCAATTCGCCATGCAGGCGGAAGACCACGCGCATGAACCGGCTTTCCTCTGGCACTTTGTAAAGCACCGCGCCGGTCTGCGGGTGGACCCAGACGCGCATCTCGCCGGCGCCCTTGCCCACCAGCACTTCCACTGCGTCCGTCGCAGAGCGTGGCAGGACATACTTGTGCAGCATCGATCCCGGCACCGCCGCCACCGCTTGCGCGGCGATCCGGTCGGGCGAGAGGCGCGGGGCCGGCCCGCTCGCGACATTGCGATAGGGGGCGTAGAGCGCCTGCTCGATCTGCGGCTTGAACAGGTAGAGCCCGCCGGTGACGGAGAGCCACAGCACGAACGGCACGCAGAACAGCCCGGCATAGAAGTGCCAGCGCCAGACCGCGCGGTACCAGCGTTCTCTGCGTATTTCGGGGCGTATTTCGGGGCGTATTTCGGGGCGCATCTCGGCCGTCATCACATCTTCCATCCCGCTTCGACAAGGAAGCTGCGCTGCGGGTAGGGGTGATAGACCCAGGCCCGATCGTTGGTGAGGTTGTCGACGCCCGCACTCAGGCGCAGTTGCTCGGTCACATCCCAGCTGACCTTGGCGTCGAGCGCGAAGAGTTCGGAGGTATAGCCGTAGGTATCGCCGCGCTGCAGGCCGAACAGGTCGGTATTCGGGCGGCTGGCATAGCGTACGCCGATAGAGAGCAGGACGGGCTCGATCACCCGGTATCGCAAGTTGCCATTGAGCCGCCAGCGCGGGATGCGCGGGAACTGCACGCCCTCGGTAGCGGGGGCGGCATCGTTGCGCAGGGTGACCGAATCGATCCACGCCGCGTTGGCGTCCACGTCGAGGCCGGGCAGCACTTCGCGCGCCTCGGCGATCAGCTCCAGGCCATATTGGCGCGTCAGGTCGATGTTCTTGAAGCTGGAGGTGGTCACCCCGTTCTGGTTGAAGCCGGTGAAGCTGAAGATCGTGTCCTTCACCCGCTGCCAGAACACCGATCCGGTCAGCTTCACTTTGCCGAATTGATGGGCGAGCAGCAGGTTGGCGTCGGTCGAACGTTCGGGCTTCAGGTTGGGATCGAAGCTGTCCGGATTGAAGCTGCCGTCACCGTTGAGGCTGCCCTGGAAAAGTTCGCCCACTGTCGGGAAACGAGTGGCCTTGGCCAGACTGAGCTGGAGCCGCGTGTCGGGATCGATCGCCCATTCGGCCGAGGCTTTGGGCTGGAAGCCGGTGGCGTGGCGGCTGGCGTAGCGATTGAACACCGGCTGGCCGCCGCTATTGAGCCGCCCCAGCCCGCCATCGAAAGCGCGCCAATCCTCGAACCGGGTGCCCAATGTCAGCGTCACGGTCTCGATCGGCACGCGCAGTTCGGCCCAGGCGCCAAGGTTGCGGGTCTTGCCGAAAGTCTCGGTCGAGAACGCCTTGCCGGCATCGCTGCGCCAGTTCGTGAGCGTGTAGTTGACCTGATCGGTCTTGTAGAGATTGCCGCTCAGCCCTCCGGCCAGCTCGGCCCCGCCCAGATCGGCGGTGAGCGCCAAGTCGCCGGTGTACCAGTATGTTGGCCCCTGCCGCGCCAGCGTACCCGCGCCATCCGATGCTCCGGCCGCGTAGCCTTTCGAGGTGAACCCGTCGGAGCGCAGGATCTGGTAGGTCGAGAGATTGAGATCCAGCGTCAGCGCGTCCGAAACCGGTGCGGAGACTTTCGCGCCGGCCAGCAGTTCGTCGCGGATTGCGCGCGACCAGTTGGCGCCGCTGGCGGTGTATTTCTGCCCGCCGATCGAGACGAGCCCCTCGCAGACCGCGTCGCCCGCAGCATTGCGCAAGTAGCAGTCCGGCGCGGTCTCGTTGTCGAGGTTGTGCCAATAGGCGAGCAGCACTTCGCCGGTCACGCCCGAGGCTCCGTCGTAGCCGAGGCGCAGCTTGGCCTGATCCTGCGTGATTTCGGCAGGGCTCTGCGCCGCGAAGATCGGGTTGGTGGCAGTGCCGGGCGCGCCGGTCATGTGTTGCTTGGGATCGACCACCGCGCCGGTGACTGCCGCGGCGGCGGCGGTGCTGGTCGATGGCGTCAGGCCGTAGAACATCATCGGCTGGCCGGTGTTGCGGAAGTGGCGGCCGGATAGGCGCAGCGACCAGGGCCCATCCTTCTGCCGGAATCCCACGCCGGCCTCGCCGGACCAGCCCCAGTACGTGTCATGCGTGCCGTACTGATCGTAGGGCTGGACCAGGCCCTGCACGGTGGCGAAAGCCTCGGTCCGTTCGGGCGAGCGGGTGGTGATGTTGACCACGCCGCCCATGGAATTGCCGGCATAGCGCGCCGAATAGGGGCCGTAGACCACGTCGAACTGCTCGACTTCGCCGGGGCCGACCACGCCCCACTTGGGGGCATAGGCGAAGGAGTTGCCAAGGAAGTTGGAGACGGTGAAGCCGTCCACCATTACCAGCGTACGCGCGCTTTGGGTCGAATGGGTGCCGCGAAAGCCCGGCACGCCGTTGGAATCGCCGGCGAAGCGTTTGCGCACGAAGAAATCGGGCGCGTACTTGATCAGATCCTCCACGTTCTGGGCGTTCACGCCCTGGAATTGCTCATCGCCAAGGCTGACCGACAGCCCGCGCGCGTCGAGGCTGATCGGCGCATTGCGCTGGCCGACGACGAGAATGGAATCGGAAGCAGGGGCATCGGCAGGTTCGTCGGCCAGTGCCGAGAAAGAAATAAGGGCAAGCGGAGCCGCGCCGAGCGCGAGCAGAATACGGGTCATCGAAAGTCACCTGACCGGCACGCGCGCGATTGCGGCGACGTGCACTCAAGCCGGAAGGGCCGCACGCGAACGCGCGGCGATGGCGGGGATCAGGCTTGGGCGGGTGGTCCGCGCAAGGGCGGGCGGATCTGCGCGCGGATGGCGCGCAGGGCCAGTGGTTCGCGCAGGATTGCCGCGACGAAAACAAAGGCCAGCGCCGCAGCCAGAAGCGCCGGCAGCACGGTGTCGATGGCCGCCGCTGCGTGCGACGAGAAGGCGCAAGGATGGTCCATCGTCTTGCCGGCATTCTCGCTGGCGTGGCCGTCTCTGGTAGGCAGCACGATCGTTACTTTCGCGCCGGGCATCGAGCCGGAGCATAGCTCCACCGTCAGCGTGCTGCCCTGCGCCGTCGGCATGTAGCCGGTGGGAACCACCGCCTTGAGGCACAGCGTCAGCGCCAGCAGCAATGCCGCGAGGCCCGGATGAGTCCGGAAGAAGTGCCGAAGGGTGCCCACGAAAAGCGTGACTAGCGGGAAATCGTCGCGCCGTCATCGGACAAGTTGTCCCGCCCCGACGATCTAGTCGACGACGAGGTAGTAGTTGGCCTGCTGCCGACCCTCGTTACGCACTTCGATGCGATAGCGCTGCGTGAACCGTGGCACCCAGTTGCAGGCGGGGCCGGACGGGCAGACCGTGTGGCGATTGCGGTCGGTCACGCGCAGATTGACCGGCTGGCCGCCGCGCGCCGCGAGAGAGACGCTGGCCTTGCGGCCCGACAAGAAGACCTGCTCGAAACTCTCGCTTTGCCCGGCGGCGACTTGCCCCAGCCGATAGCCGGAGCCCAGTGGGCTGCCGCGTAAGATCGCGCTCGAGGCAGTGGTAAGCGCCGCATCGTCGCTTCCATCGCGCGCGAGTTGCGCCTCGGCCAGCGCCATTGCTACCAGTTGCCCGGTGCTGGAGGTTCCGTCGTAAGCCGGACTGGCGGCCGCAGCGGCGCTCACAAGCCCGCCGCAAAGTGACAGGCAGGCGCGCGGGAAGCCGGCCTTTCTCACGATTCCAACATCCTTGCGATCACCGTCCGGCCCGTGGGGTGACCTTGAAACAGGCGCCGCGCGGGGAGGGCTGCAGGACGATTTCGAGCAAGTGGCGTTCCGCGATCGCCCGGCACAGGGCTAGCCCCAGGCCCGCCCCATCCTGCGATCCCGGCTCGTTCCCCCGCGCGAATTTGTCGAATATCCGGCCGCGGTCGGCTTCCGGCACACCCGGCCCATCGTCGCTGACGGTAAGGCAGGGGCCGGGCTTCAACCGCAGTTCCACGGTGCCGCCGGCCGGCACGAACTTGAAAGCATTGTCCAAAAGGTTGGTGATCAGGCGGGTCAGCTGCATCTCCTCCCCCTCGATCACCACGCCGGGCGCGATGTCCAGCTTCAGCGTGTGGCCGGATTCCTCGGCACTGTCGGCATAGAGTTCGCCCAGCCGGTTGGCGAGCGCGCTGAGGTCGACCGGGCAGAGCCCGTGCCGGTCGCCTTGCCGCGCCTGGCTGGTGGCGATGTCCAGCAGCGATTCGAGCATGCGGACGATACGGCGGATCTCCTGCCGGGCATCGGCGATGCGCGCGGCGGTCTCGGCATCGGGCGTCGCCGAAAGCGCCTTCACCAGCCGGTTGTCCAGATGCATCAGCGGTGTGCGCATCTCGTGCGCCAGCTGGTCGGTGGTTTCGCGCTGGGCCCCGGCAAGGCGCCGCAGCCGGGCGAGGGCGTCGGCCGAATGGCGGGTCAGTTCGTCGATCTCGTCACGATCGTGATGGCGTTTTCCCAGGCGGGCGAGGGCATCGTCGTCCGGGTGGCGGAAGGCGGCGTTGATCCGCTCGATCCGGGCGCCCAGCTTGAATACGGCCAGCCGGCCCGCCAGCGCCACGGCCATCATCGCCAGCAGTCCGCCGGCCACGTAGACCAGGGCGACCTGACGGCGCAGCGGGCCGATATCGCGGTCTTCATGCGCGACCACCAGCTTCAGGTCGGGGCCGAGCTGGGTCGCGCGGGCATAGGCCCGGGCGCCGTCGGGCGTGGCGATGTCGCGGCTTTCGGACATCGCGGCGTGAAGGCCGGGCCATATGTCGAAATCGCCTGCCACGCGGCGGTTTGCCCGGTCTGCCAGCATGTAATGGGCCAGATGGCCGTCGCGGGGCTGGAGCGCCAAGCGATCGTCGATGCGGCGGGCCAGTTCGTCGCGCCCGCCGCTGGCGTGGATATCGATCATGCCGGCCAGATCGACATCCACCGCGCGTTGCAGCGCGATGCGGCTGGTGCTTTGGATCGTCGTATCGGTCAGCGCCCAAAGGCTTGCGGTGATGATCGCGGCGATCGCGATGCCCCAGAGCACGATCTGGGCGAAGATCGAACGGCGGATGTCAACCAGCCGGGCCATTGCGGTCAGCGCGCGCCGTCGAGCAGGCGGTATCCCGAACCCCAGATGGTTTCGAGCGCCGGGCTGTCGAACCCGTCCTCCAGCTTGCGGCGCAAGCGGCCGATGTTGACGTCCACCACGTTGGTCTGGGGATCGAAATTCATCTTCCACACGTCGCGCAGCAGCATCTCGCGAGTCAGCACTTCACCGGCATTTTCCATGAAGTAGCGGAAAAGGTCGAATTCCTTGGGGCTGAGGGCAAGGTGGCGGTTGTCGCGGAAGGCGGTGCGAGCCTTCACGTGGCATTCGAAGGCGCCGTAGAGGATCACCGCGCTGTGTTCGCGGCCGGAAGCGCGGCGGTGCAGCGCGCGCAGGCGGGCGAGCAGTTCCTCCGCCTCGAACGGCTTGGCCAGATAGTCGTCCGCCCCGCCGTCCAGCCCCTCTGCCCGGTCCGATGTGCGGCCCAGTGCGGACAGCATGAGCACGGGGGTGCCGACGCCGGATTCCCGCAGGCGTTCCAGGATGGTCAACCCGTCAAGGTCGGGCAGCATGCGGTCGAGGATGATCACGTCGTAGCGATTGACGCCGGCGCGCTTCAACCCGTCCTGCCCGTTCGCGGCCCAGGTGAGGGCAAGGCCGGCGCTTTCGGTCACTTCCGCCACTTGCGCGGCGGCACGGGCATCGTCCTCGATATAGAGGATGCGAAGCGCGCTCATGCCGGAGCGCGTCCCCGCGCTTCAGCGCTTCGTGCTGTTTCGGTCATGCAGTTGCCTCATTCTGGCGGGGACCTTCGGAAAGACCCCCGTCCAGATAGGTATTCCTCAGCGCGGGGCCGAAGTGGCCGTCGGCGCTGCTGCCGAGGCATTCTCGGGCAGGCCGCCGAGCTGGGTGACCAGCTTGGTATAAGCGTCGAGGTAGGCGAGCACGATGATCTGGCCGATCTGCGTGTTCTGATAGCCGCCGCCGCCGGCCGCGCCGAAGGTGCCGCCGAAGAAGCCGCCGCCACCGCCGCCGAAGCTGACGTCCGACTTGCGGGCATAACCCTCGGTCAGCGCCTCTTCCACCGTGGTGCGCGAATTGACGATGGAGAGCGTGACGTTCGCTTCACCCTTCTTGACGTTCAGCCCGCCGGCGATGGCGCCGATGCCATGGCCGAACAGGCCGCCCACGCCGCCCAGCACGGCGCCCACGCCGCCACCGCCGGAGTTGTTGTTGGTGGAGACGATGTCCGGTTGCAGGAAGTAGTCCGCCGCCTTGATCTGGCCCTTGCCGACGTTCGAACCGCGCTGCAGCTCACCCTGTTCGGCCAGCGCGCGCTCCATGGCGCTGTTCTGCAGCGAACGGCCACGGTTGACGAGCGTGAAGCAGTGCGACTGCTGCACGAACACGCGCAGGATCGCTTCCGGGCTGCCCAGGCTGAGTTCGCGCCACCACTGGCTATCCGGCTCGATAATGGCGACGGTGCCCAGGTTCTTGCGGCAGACCGGGATCTGCTGCGTACCCTTGTCCTGCAGCTTGCGGCCGGAGGATCTGTCTTCCGCGAAAGCCGAAGGAGCGCCTGCCACAATGGCAAGCGCGGCGAGCGCGCATGCGAACGTCTTCATGATGTTGGTCCCTCTGTTGCGCCGCGCGGTGACCTGGCGCGGCGTGCCCATTGCGCGGGGACCTTAAGGTTGAATCGTTTGCAAACAAATGACTATTTCTGTCAGATTCAATCCCTATTGACAGTTTCTCGCGTAAGAAAACGCCTCAAAGCGGGACGACGGCCATGTTGTCGATCAGGCGAGCCTTGCCGATCCGCGCGGCGACCAGCAGTCGCATCGGCCGATCCGAGCGGGCATCCAGCGGGACGAGGTTTTCGGCATCGCGCAGTTCGGCATAGTCGATCGAGGCAAAGCCGCCGGCCAGCAGCGCTTTCTCCAGATCGGCCAGAGCGGCGGAAACGGGTGCGTCCGCTTCGATGGCGGCAATCGCGGCCTTCATCGCGGTGGGCAGGGTAACCGCCGCCGCGCGCTGTTCGGCGGTGAGGTAAGCATTGCGTGAGGAGCGGGCGACGCCGTCTTCCTCTCGCACCGTTTCCACGCCGATGATCGCATCGACATGCGGGCGCGTCAGGTCCAGATCGCGCGCCATGCGGCGGATCACGGCCAGTTGCTGCCAGTCCTTCTCCCCGAACAGGGCTACATCGGGCAGCACCTGATGGAACAGCTTGCAGACGACGGTGGCGACGCCATCGAAATGGCCGGGGCGCGAGGCGCCGCACAGGCCGTCCGACACGCCGGTGACGGAGATATTGGTGGCAAAGCCCTGCGGATACATCGCATCCACCGTGGGCGCCCAGACCAGCGCCACGCCTTCGGGCGCCAGCAGATTGCAATCGCGCTCGAGCTGGCGCGGATAGGCGTCCAGATCCTCGTTCACGCCGAATTGCAGGGGGTTCACGAAGATCGAAACGACCACGTGATCCGCCCGTTTCCGCGCTTCGCGCACCAGTGTCAGGTGACCTTCATGAAGCGCGCCCATGGTGGGGACAAGGGCTACAGTCCCGGTCTGGCGCAAGGTCGCGATGGCACTGCGCAGTGGATCAAGGCTGTGGACGGTTTGCATTGGGGGTGGCTGCTCCGTTAGGATGGACTTGACCGGTCCTCGCGCCAGCCCTTAGCGCCGGCGTGCCCCGGGCGGCAAGAAGCGGTTGAGAATTCGCCTGCCGGGCAGGGCCGGCGGTAACAGGGAAAGCTAGGGTCCGTGACAGCGCATCGCATCGTTTTCGCCAATGAAAAGGGCGGCACCGGTAAGTCCACCACAGCCGTCCACGTCGCCATCGCACTGGCCTATCAGGGCGCCAAGGTGGCCGCGATCGACCTCGATCCGCGCCAGCGCACGCTCTACCGTTATCTGGAAAACCGCATGGAGACGGAACGCCAGCGCGAAATCGCGCTGCCCGGCGCCCGCTTCGCGGTCTACGACGGCGACAATATCGACGAACTGGACGAACTGGCCGAGCAGATCGCCGACGGCTACGATTTCCTGGTGTTCGACACGCCCGGCCGCGACGACCAGTTCGCCCGCCACGTGGCCGCCACTGCCGATACGCTGGTGACGCCGCTGAACGACAGCTTCGTGGACTTCGACCTGATCGGACAGGTGGAGAACGAGACCTTCCGCGTGAAGAAGCTGTCTTTCTACGCCGAACTCATGTGGGAAACCCGCAAGAAGCGCGGCCTAAAGACCATCAACGAAGGCCGCCGCGAGCTGGACTGGGTGGTGGTGCGCAACCGCGTCCAGCACGTGGAAGCGAAGAACATGCGCCGCCTGGAAGGCGCGCTGAAGGAACTGGCCAAGCGCGTGGGCTTCCGCATTTCGCCCGGCCTGTCCGAACGCGTTATCTTCCGCGAGCTGTTCCCGTCGGGCCTGACCTTGCTCGACAAGGGGCATCTGGGCGAGCTGGGCACCAGCCACCT
This sequence comes from Novosphingobium oxfordense, assembly GCF_044029435.1. Lineage (NCBI taxonomy): Bacteria > Pseudomonadati > Pseudomonadota > Alphaproteobacteria > Sphingomonadales > Sphingomonadaceae > Novosphingobium > Novosphingobium oxfordense. Next base: position 3,500,911 of record NZ_CP147005.1, read on the forward strand.
CGTCGCCCGGCAGGAACTGCGCGGGCTGGTGGCTGGCCTGAACCTGCCGATGCCCGAACGGCGTGAGCCGCAGTTCGAACTGTCGGACGAAGGCTGAAGCCCCTCCCATGAAGCTGATCTGGCTGATCGCGCTGGGCTGCATCGCCTGGAAACTCGCCACCGGGCAATGGCCCTGGCGGAACTGGCGCCGCTACCTTGCCGGATCGCGCGAGTCCAAGGCCCCCAGCTTCGCGCAAATCCACGCGCAGACGCAGGCCCGCGCCGTGTTGGGCGTGCCTGAGGGGGCCAGCCGGGAAGCGATCCTTGAGGCGCACCGGCGCCGGGTGATCCAGGTCCACCCCGATCGCGGCGGTTCCAGCGAGAAGATTCACGAGGCCAATGCCGCGCGCGACCTGCTGCTGGAAACGCTGGACGGCGGCACGCAGGCCTGATGCGGGCGCATCGGTTCGATCCCACGATCCTGCGCGAATACGACATTCGCGGCACTTTCGGCAAAAACCTGGGCGCGGACGATGCCTATGCCATCGGCCGCGCGTTCGGCACCATGTTGCGGCGCGAAGGCGGACGCAAGGCGGTGGTCGGGCGCGATGGCCGCGTCAGTTCTCCCGCGCTGGAAGCCGCGTTGGTGGAGGGCCTTACGGCCAGCGGCGTGGGGGTCGTGCGGATCGGCCTCTCCAGTAGCCCGATGCTCTATTTCGCCGAAGCCTCAGCCGAAGACGTGCAGGGCGGCATTCAGATAACTGGCAGCCACAATCCCGCCGATCAGAATGGCTTCAAGATGGTATTGCACGGTCGCCCTTTTTTCGGGGCGGCGATCCAGCGGCTTGGTGATCTGGCGGCAGCTGGGGAATGGCAGGACGACCCCGGCCTCAAGGATGGCGGCATAGAAGATCGCAGCGTCATCGCCGAGTATGTCGCGGGAATGCTCCCGGCTCTGGTCGGCTTGCCCGAAGACCGGCTGGCCCGGTTGCGGATCGGCTGGGATGCCGGCAACGGGGCTGCCGGTCCAGTTCTGGAGCTGCTCACTTCCCGATTGCCTGGGGAGCATCATCTTCTCTTTACTGAAGTGGATGGGGCATTTCCGAACCACCATCCGGATCCGAGCGAAGACGCCAATCTTGCAGACCTGCGCGCGCTCGTCGCTGCGAAGAACCTCGATTTCGGTGTCGCTTTTGACGGCGATGCCGATCGGATCGGGGTGATCGACGGTGCGGGGCGTGCGCTGGCCGGGGACCAGTTGCTACTGATCTTCGCAGAGGATCTGCTGCGCCGGAATCCGGGAGCGCAGGTGATCGCCGATGTGAAGGCCTCCCGCGCACTGTTCGACGGCGTCACGCGGATGGGCGGCGTGGCGGACATGTGGAAGACCGGGCACGCGCTTATCAAGTCCAGAATGAAGGAAACCGGCGCGCTGCTGGCGGGCGAGATGACCGGGCACATGTTCTTCGCCGACGACTATTACGGCTTCGACGATGCCTTCTACGCAGCGCTTCGCCTGATCGGGACGACCTTGCGGCTGGATCGTAGCGTCGCCGAACTGCACGACGCCATGCCGCGCCTGATCGCCACGCCCGAATTGCGGTTCTCCGCATCGGAAGCCCGCAAGTTCGCGGCTGTCGAGGAAGTGCGAGAGCGCCTCTTGGCTGCGGGTGCGGATGTCGTGGCGGTGGACGGGGTTCGCGTCACCACGCCGGATGGCTGGTGGCTGCTGCGCGCATCCAACACGCAGGCGATGCTGACAGCGCGGGCGGAGAGCGAGACGGTGGAAGGGCTCCAGCGGCTGCTGGGCGAGATCGACGCTCAACTCGCGGCGTCGGGATTGTCGCGATAGGTTCTACAGGCTCAGGGCAGGGTCAGGACGGCGATGCCTACCGCCAGCGCGCTGGCCGCCAGCGGCAAGGCCGCGCTCTTGCCTTGCTGCCAACCGGCAAGGCTTACCGTCACGCCGGCCTTGAACAGCGTGTTGAGCGCCACCGGAATGGCCAGCACCACCCCGGCAGTGCGCGCGTCGAGCGATTGGCCGGCCAGCCCGCCCATGGTGATGATCGCGGAATCGACGTCCACCGTGCCGGAGATCGCCAGCACCACGGCCAGTCCGCGCTCCCCGAAATTGCGCAGCACCCATAGCGAGGCGACCGTCAGCACCATGACCAGCCCCGCCAGCATCAGCGCCGGGCCGATGTCGAACGGGTTGCGCATCGCCAGTTCGTGGCCGGGATTGGGAACGGTCGCCGCGCGGCTGCGGCGTAAGTACCAGCCGGCGGCGATGATACCCACGACAAGCCCCGGCGCGATCAGCCGCGCCAGCGTGGGCAGGGCCACGGGGGCCAGCAGGGCGACCAGCACGAAGACGCGCAGGAACATGATGACGGAGGCGAAGGCGATGGCGGCGGGAAAGACGACCCGCGGCTCCTCCCCCAGCTTCATCCGGCTCGCCAGCGACGCGGTAACGGCCGTGGAGGAGACCAGCGACCCGGCGGCAGCGGTGGCGATGATCCCACGCTTGGCGCCCAACACGCGCGTGGCGAAATAGTCGGCGAACGAGAAGCCGGACACCAGCACCACCACCAGCCACAGCTTGCGGGGATTCCACGCGTCATAGGGGCCGAAAGGCTGGTCCGGCAGCAAGGGCAGGATCACCAGGGCAATCAACGCATAGCGGGCGATCGACAGCACCTCGCGCTGGCTCAGTTTGTCGATCCAGCCGTACAGTTGTTCGCGCAGCGCCAGCAGCAGCACCATGACCACGGCGATGGCGGTGCCGGTTATGCGCTCCCCCACGCCGACCAGGAAACCGCTGGCCAGCGTGAGCAGGGCGACCAGGCTGGTGGTTCCGCTGACGGTTTCGTTCACGCGGCTGTCGCGCAAATAGCCGATCAGGATCAGCAGCCCCGCGCCGGCCAGCAATACGGTGGCGGGGCCGGGCGCGCCCCGGAACAGGATGCCGGATATGCCGCCGGCGAGGCCCATCAAGGCGAAAGTGCGCACGCCGGCAAAGCGGGTGCCGGCCGATCGCTCGCGCTGGGCCCAGCCGCGCTGGATACCCACCAGCAGCCCCAGGGCAAGGCTTACCGCCAGTCTGAGCAGATCGGAAAGGTCGAGGGCGATCGGCATGGGCCTCGCTCCGCTAGCTGGATGTGCAATGGTGACCGGACGGGACACGAAGTGCAAGCCGGACGTGCTTGCGGCAGAAGGCTTTTCTCTCCACCTTATTGCTTATGGTGGTGCGCAGACCCCGAAAGACCGACCCGAAGGTTCCCGATATCCCGGCCGAGATCGCGGATTGGTTCGCCGGGCGCGGCTGGCGTGTGCGCCGTCACCAGCAGGAAATGCTGGTAGCCTCCGACCGGGGCAAGCACGCGCTGCTGGTGGCCGATACCGGCGCGGGCAAGACGCTGGCGGGCTTTCTGCCGACGCTGGCCGATTTCTGCCCTTCCCGCCGGGAGGGCGCGGACATGCCGGAGGGGTTGCACACGCTCTACGTCTCGCCGCTGAAGGCGCTGGCGCATGACGTGCAGCGCAACTTGCTCACCCCGGTCGAGGAGATGGGCCTGCCGATCCGGATCGAGACGCGCAGCGGCGACACCCCATCGGACCGCAAGGCCCGCCAGCGCGCCCGCCCGCCGCATGTCCTGCTGACGACGCCCGAATCGCTCTCGCTCCTGCTGACCTATCCCGAAGCGCCGGCGCTGTTCGCCAACCTGAAGCGCGTGGTGATCGACGAAATCCACGCCTTCGCCACCGGCAAGCGCGGCGACTTGCTGGCGCTGTCGCTGGCAAGGTTGCAGGCGCTCAGCCCCGGGCTGCAACGTGCCGGACTCTCGGCGACACTGGCCGACCCCGATGCCTTTCGCGGTTGGCTGGCGCCATGGGGCGATATCGACGCAGTGGAACTGGTGGAGGGCGAACCAGGTGCCGAACCCGAAGTCTCCATCCTGCTGCCGCAAGAGGAACGCATCCCCTGGAGCGGCCACGCGGCGACATGGGCGATCCCGCAACTGATCGACCAGATCAAGGCGCACCGCACCACGCTGATCTTCACCAACACCCGCTTCCTGGCCGAGTACATTTTCCAGGAACTCTGGGACGTGAATGAGGACAATCTGCCGATCGGCATCCACCATGGCTCGCTCTCCAAGGAGGCGCGGCGCAAGGTGGAGGGCGCGATGGCAGAGGGGCGGCTCAGGGCGCTCGTATGTACCGCCAGCCTCGACTTAGGTGTCGACTGGGGTGACATCGATCTGGTGGTGCAAATGGGCGCGCCCAAGGGATCCTCGCGCCTGCTCCAGCGCATCGGGCGCGCCAATCACCGGCTCGACCAGCCCAGCAAGGCCATGCTGGTGCCGGGCAACCGCTTCGAATTCCTGGAAGCTTTCGCCGCGCAGGAAGCCGTGCGCGAAGGCCAACGCGATGGCGAGGCATTTCGGCCCGGCGGGCTCGACGTGCTGGCCCAGCACGTGATGGGCACTGCCTGCGCCGGGCCGTTCCGCGAGGATGCGGTGCTGGCCGAAGTCCGCTCCTCCGCCGCCTATGCCTGGGTGGATGAGGTGATCTTTGCCCGCGTGCTCGATTTCGTGGCGACCGGTGGCTACGCGCTGCGCTCCTACGACCGCTTCCGCCGCATCGTGCGCGAAAAGGACGGGAAGGGCGGCTGGCAATGGCGGCTCACCCACCCCGAGCATGCGGCGCGGCACCGGCTCAATGCCGGGATCATCGTCGATGCCGAAATGCTGGAGGTCCGCTTCCGAAATGGCCGGTCGCTGGGCAAAGTGGAGGAAGGTTTCGGCGCCAGCCTGAAGCCGGGAGACACCTTCCGCTTCGCCGGGATGGATCTGGAAGTGGAGGCATTGCGCGAGTTGGAACTGATCGTGCGCGCGGCGAAGCGCTCGGCCACGATCCCCAGTTATATGGGCCAGCGCATGCCGATCTCCACGCATCTGGCCGAGCGGGTGCGGGCGATGCTCTGCGATCAGGCGGGCTGGGGGCGGTTTCCCGACGATGTGCGCGAATGGCTGGAAGTGCAGGACTGGCGTTCACACCTGCCGGCGCCGGGGCGGCTGCTGGTCGAAAGCTTTCCGCACCACGGCGCGGCATATACGACGTATTACACTTTTGAGGGCTGGCCCGCGAACCAGTCGCTGGGGATGCTGATCACCCGCCGCATGGAGGATCGCGGGTTGGGCCCGTTGGGCTTCGTCGCCACCGACTATGCGCTGGTGGTCTGGGGCTTGAAGCCGGTGGAGGACCCGGCGGCGCTGCTCTCGCCCGATATCCTGACGCACGAATTCGTCGACTGGGTGCAGCAATCCTATTTGCTGCGCCGGGCTTTCCGCGAAGTGGCGGTGATCTCGGGCCTGGTGGAGCGCCAGCAGCCGGGCACGCGCAAGTCGGGCCGGCAAGTCACTTTCTCCACCGACCTGATCTACGACGTCCTGCGCAAGTACGAACCCGATCATCTGCTGATCGAGGCGGCCTGGGCCGATGCCCGGGCGCGGATGACCGATGTGGCGCGCGTGGCCGACGTGCTCGATCGCGCGGCGCGCGAGGTGGACCATGTCCGGCTGGATCGGATCAGCCCGCTGTCGGTGCCGGCGCTGTCGATGATCGGCCGCGAATCGCTGCCCTCCGGCTCGGCGGACGAGGATCTGCTGGTGGAGGCTGAGAGCCTTGCCGCGCTGGCAATGCGGGTGGACCCGCCGGACGACGATGGCTGATCGCCCGGCGTGCACCTGCCCGCGTGTGGACGCGGGCTGCGTGTTCTATTGCTCGAAAGTCCGGAAGCGCTCGTTGTCCACGAAGCCGAAATTGGTGACGCCGGAGGCCTTGATCGTCTCAAGCACTTCGGCAGTCCGGGCATAGCCCGTATTGGCGTCGGGGCGGAAGCGCAGTTCGGGCTCCGTCGGCATGCGCGTCGTGCCATGGAGCAGTCCGGCGAGTTCGGCTTTGTCCACCCGGTCCCCATTCCAGCGGATCGTGCCATCGGCGTCGAGCGAGACGGTGTTCTGCAGCGGCTGCACCGGATGATCGGTGATGCCGGAGGGCAGGTCCACCTGGATCGAATTCGTGGCGACCGGGATGGTGATGACGAACATGATAAGCAGCACGAGCATGACGTCGATCAGCGGCGTGGTGTTGATCGTGCCGATCGGGGATTCGCGGGTAACGGCCTCTCCGGTGGTCATGGGGCAAGTCCTCTCTCTTGGGATCTCTTCCGCACTGCCGTGAAATCTAACCCGAATTCGGCGATGTGCCAAGGGCTTGCGCCTAGCCCCGCCCGCCGGCCCAGCACGCGGGCCGCAGGCAAAGAAAAAGGGGCGGATTTCTCCGCCCCTTCATTGATCCCCTAAAGGATCGGTCCGCTTGCCCGGCTTACTTGCCGAAGTCGCGGAACTGTTCGTTGCCGACGAAGCCGAACTTGGTCACGCTCGAAGCCTTGATGAGCTGGAGAACCTGAGCCGAGAGTTCATATCCGGCCTGCGGTTCCGGCTGGTACTGCAGTTCGGGCTCGACCTTGTAGGTCAGCGACTGCGCCAGCAGGTTCTGCAGGGTGCTCTGGTCGACCTGATTGCCGTTCCAGAGGATCTTCGAATCCGCGGTGAGCACGATCTTGTTCTTGATCGGGTCCACCGGCGGTGGGGTGTTCGTCGGAGGGGTTGCAACCGGCAGATCGATGTCGATCGAGTTGGTCGCAACCGGGATGGTGATGATGAACATGATGAGGAGAACGAGCATGACGTCGATCAACGGCGTCGTGTTCATTTCCATCATCGGCGCGCCATCGTCCTTGCCGCCTGACATTGCCATGGAATGTTACTCCTTCTCGACCGTCAGCCGTTGGGGTCAACCGGGTTGGAGATGAACCCAACCGTCGGATAGCCCGCAATCTGGACGTTGTAGATCGCGCCGGCCACGCAACGCCACGGGGCGTTCACGTCACCGCGGATGTGGACCTGCGGGACCAGATCCGGGTTGTCCCTAAGGGCTTCCGGACCGCCTGCACGCTTCACGATAGCATCGAGACGCTTGAAGGCCTGGTCGTAGAGTTCCTGCGAGGTAACCGGCGTGATGTTGTTGAAGTAGACGCGGCATTCACCGTTGCGCGACGCGCCCTGGTAGCCGGGTTCACCCGCACTGCGACCCGAGTCGTCGGTGGTCGTGACAGTCAGGAGGAGGTTCTCCACCTTGTCCTTCGATTCTTCCGACTTGATGACCGGGATCTTCAGCTTTTCGATCGTCTGGATCGCGACCGGAACCGCGATCAGGAAGATGATCAGAAGCACCAGCATGACGTCGACGAGCGGCGTCGTGTTGATGTCGGACATCGGTGTTTCGGCACCGCCTCCGCCCGAGGATATCGCCATAGTCTTATCCTATTCCTTGCGTTGCCCTGGGGAGGCGGCCGATGCGGTTGGCACCGCCGCCTGGGTTCCCCATGGACGCACCGCCGAAAGGCAGCGCGTCCCGTGCTGCTTACGGCTTGGCCGGAGCAGCAGCCGGCTTGGCCGGAGCAGCGGCGGGCTTCGCCGGGGCAGCAGCAACGGCGGGCTTCACAGCGCCCTTCGAGTTGATGTTGGCCAGCAGATCGCTCGAGAAGCCGGTCAGCAGTTCGGCGATGCGCTTGTTGCGGCTCTGGAGGTAGTTGTAGGCGAGAACGGCGGGAACGGCGACGATCAGGCCGAGCGCGGTCATGATCAGCGATTCACCGACGGGGCCGGCAACCTTGTCGATCGAAGCCGAACCGGCGATGCCGATGGCGATCAGGGCGCGGTAGATGCCGACGACGGTACCGAACAGACCGATGAACGGTGCGGTCGCGCCGACGGTGGCGAGGAACGGCAGGCCCTGGGCCAGACGCGAGTTGATCGAGGCTTCCGAACGGGCGAGCGAAGCGTGCATCCAGTCGTGGGCTTCGAGCGAGTCGGTCATCTTCGAGTGCTGGTCTTCAGCGGCGATGCCGTCGTCGACGAGCTGGCGCCATGCGCTGTTCTTTTCCAGCTTGGCAGCGCCTTCGCGAAGGGTCGGAGCCTTCCAGAACTGGGTGCGAACGGCACCGAACTGGCGCATGATCTTGGCCTGCTCGAACCACTTGGTGAACAGGATGTAGAACGAGCCGAACGACATGATGCCCATGATGATCACGGTGGCGTACGAAATGAAACCACCGGCCTGGAGAGCTTCCACGAAGCCGAACTTGTTCTGCGGCGCGGCTTCGCCAGCGGCGGCAAGGATGTCAACGATAAGCATGCGATTTACCTCTCAAGAAGAATGCAGGATGTGGCCAGATCCATCGATCGGGTTCCGGCCAGACCGTAGAATTAGTTGAGCCTGTAGACGATTGCCGTAGCGGCACTGCCCGCAATCGGATTGCCGGCATCGTCAAGCGCGGGGTTGTAGCGCGCATAACGGGTCATGCCGTCGCAAGCCGCAGCATCGAGATCGGGGCTGCCGCTCGAGCTGGTGACGGAGCAAGACGTGACCTTGCCGTCCGGACCGATCGAGACGCGTACGCCGACGCGGCCTTCACGCTCTTCACGAGCGGCCTTGGGCGGGTAGCTGTCCTGAATGCGGGCAGCCCAACTGTTCTGATTCTTTGCAGTTGCGCCACGCGCCTTCGACTGAGCCGGGGGAGCCGGGGGAGCCGGAGGTGCGGCCGGGGGAGCCGGAACCGGAACCGCGGGAATCGGAACCGGCGGCGGCGTGGTGACCGTGGTCACCGGCGGCGGAGCCGGTGCGATATTGATAGGCGGCGGCGGTGCCACGATCGGCGGCGGCGGCGTATCCTGCTTGGGAGGCGGCGGCGGCGGCTCTTCCTCCTTCGGTTTCTCTTCCTTGATGTCGACTGTGGTCACTTTCTTCATGACCTGCTTCACCGCTGAGTAGGCCAGCCCCGTGACGAGTGCATAGCCTACAAAGACGTGGATCAGCGCGACAATGACAAGCGCGGTAATCTTGTTACCGCTCATTTGCTGGTCAGCGTAAGCCATTCAAACGCATCACTCCATTACCAAGCCCTGGACCCAACCCGGGTGCGGACAAGCCCAAAGGCGCCCATGGCCCATTCCCCGGGGGGAAAGGTCCATGACGAAACTCTAAATTACCCACCCTGACGGCTGTCAGTCTGCCTATCCGTAAACGATGAAACGGGTTGGCGAACCGTGAGGCATTTTCGTTTTTTTGCCCCATTTTGCCGATTTCATTAGCGACACCGTTGCCCCTGTGCAACGCCTTATCGGCAATCGCATCGTTAACACTTGATTCAGGGGTGTTAAGTTCCAAGCAGACGGGGGCGATTTGTACTGCCTGGCGCGAGGCGCTAAGGCTTCGCCCCGCATTTCCCGGAGAGTATTGACGATGTCTGCGAATCTGCCCCGCCTGGCCCTGAAACTGGCGTGCGTTGCCTTGGCCGCACAGGCGCTTCCGGCCCATGCGCAGGCAGGGCAGGGCAATGCCGCCGCGCAGGTGGGAGCGCTGCGCGAGGCCACGTTTGCCGACCTTGCCGCGCTGTCCGAATCGGCGGGAATCGTGGTGCGGGCAACGATCCGCAAGATGGCCCGTGTGGAGGACGAGCGCGCGCCGGGGCTGACCCCCGGCATGGGCCGTTTCTATGTAAATGCCGAAACGCGCGCGCTGCTCACCGGTTCTGCACCGATCGGGCAATCGTTTGCCTATCTCGTGGACCTTCCGCTCGATGCCAAGGGCAAGCCGCCGGCGCTGAAGAAGGTGGACGTGCTGCTGTTCGCCCGTCCCGTTGCGGGACGCCCAGGTGAGCTGCAACTGGTGACGCCGACCGCCCAGCAGCTCTGGAGCGAACCTGCCGAGGCACGGCTGCGGGGCATCCTGAAGGCGCTGGTCGCGCCCAATGCCCCGGCGCGAATCACCGGCGTACGCGAACTGCTCTACGTGCCCGGCAACCTCGCCGGACAGGGCGAGACGCAGATTTTCCTTTCCACCCATGATGGCTCGGCCGCCTCGATCACGGTCGTTCACCAGCCCGGTGCCGCGCCGGCCTGGGGGGTGTCATTCTCCGAGCTGATCGCCGAAGTCGGTCATCCGCCCCAGCCCGAAACGCTGGAATGGTATCGCCTGGCCTGCTTCCTGCCCGCGAATCCGCCGGCACGCGCGAATGTTTCGGAGGGGATGGATGCCATGCGCCAGGCCGCGGCGGACTATCGGATGGTGTTGAACCAGCTGGGGCCCTGCACCCACAATCTCGGCGGGCGCTGAGCGTTCGTTTATTAAGCTGTCTCGGCGCGAAGGTACTGGAATTTCCCGGTGGGCTCGCTTAGGGCGCGCTCGCGAAAGGGAACTCCATGGTTGAACCGCTGAATATTGCGCTAGCCGGTCTCGGCACGGTCGGGGCGGGCGTCGTCCGTCTTATCGAGACCAATGCCGAACTGATTGCCCGGCGCGCGCGCCGCCCCATCCGCATCGCCGCCGTCAGCGCGCGCGATCGCACCAAGGATCGCGGGGTCGACCTTTCCCGGTACGACTGGGTGGACGATACCGCAGCCCTGGCCGCCCGGCCCGATGTGGACGTGGTGGTGGAGATGGTCGGCGGTTCGGACGGTCCGGCATTGGCACTGGCGAGGAACTCCATTGCGCAGGGCAAGGGACTGGTTACCGCCAACAAGGCGATGATCGCGCACCACGGCCTTGAGCTGGCCTCCGCCGCCGAAGCAGCCGGCGTCGCGCTGAAGTTCGAGGCCGCCGTCGCGGGAGGCATCCCGGTCATCAAGGGGCTGAGCGAAGGCGCTGCCGCCAATGCCATAGAGCGCGTCTACGGCATCCTGAACGGCACCTGCAATTACATACTCTCCACCATGGAGGACACGGGCCGCGATTTCGGCGACGTTCTCGCCGAAGCGCAGCGCATGGGCTATGCCGAGGCCGATCCCACCTTCGATATCGAGGGGATCGACGCGGGGCACAAGCTTTCGATCCTGGCCGCCATCGCCTTCGGTTCGCGGCTTCGCTTCGATGCGGTGGAGACCACCGGCATCTCGCGCGTGAAGGCGGCGGATATCGAGCAGGCCCGCTCCTTGGGTTATGTGATCCGCCTGATCGGTATGAGCGAGATCGACCGTACTGGCGGCAGTGCGCGCCTGTTCCAGCGCGTGCATCCGCACCTGGTGCCGTTCGACCATCCGCTCGCCCATGTCGATGGCGCGACCAACGCTGTGGTGGCTGAGGGCAATTTCATGGGCCGTCTGCTGTTCCAGGGCGCCGGCGCCGGTGACGGCCCGACCGCGAGCGCGGTGGTTGCCGATATCATCGACATTGCGCGCGGCGAAAAGGGCGCGGCGTTCTCCATGCCGGCGGGCGAGTTGGAAGCGATGGAGCCGGCCGCGACCGGCCACCGTCGCAGCCGCAGCTATATTCGCTTCACCGTGCCGGACCGTCCGGGCGTGTTGGCCGACATCACCGCCGCCATGCGCGATGCGGGGGTCTCGATCGCCAGCATGATTCAGAAGGGCGATGCGGGCGAAGAGGGCGAGGTGATCCTGGCCATCGTCACCCACGAAGGGCCCGAATCGGCGGTGCGCGAAGCGGTGCGCGTTCTTGAAGGCTCCGACAGCCTGACCGCCGCGCCGCTGGTGATGCAGATCATCGAACGGTAATAGCAGCCTTTGTCCGACCTTAGGGTCGGGCAAAACGGGCATCTGCCTATTTTGAGCGGCACCGGCCCACGCCCCACCCGACCTCCCATCAGGATATGCTTGCGGGAGGTCCGGTAGGGGTGTGGGCGGAGCCGCAAGCCTTCGACGGATGTCGAAGGCGCGCCCGACAAACTAGAGCAGTTGATCCGATTGCATCGGATCAACTGCTCTAAGATTTTGGTTTGCCGCGTTTTCCGAGTCATCAGGTGATTCCACCTGATTAGAAAACGCTCTAGTGCGCTCGCAGTTCACCCTTGGCGACAAGATCGGCTTCCGATCCGGCCGGCGCCTGGGGGATCTGCGAAAGGTCGATGATCAGCGGTTGCGCGGGCGGGCAGGGCGGCACGAAGCAGCCGCGTGCCGCGGTGACGCCCCCGATGTTCTTTTCGAAATTGGGTGGATGCAGGCGCCCGTCATTGGTGCCGGCCTTGCCGGTGGGATCGCTGTCGGCAGAGGATTCCACGCGGAACTGATCCTGGTCCGGCGCGCAGACGACGATTTCGCCCGGACGGCCCTGCCGCACGCAGGCGCGGTGCGAGGTATCGGGCACGACCCGGCCGCCGCCGGACATCATTTTCTCTGCCACCGCGCGGTCCGCGTCGGATACGGAACTGCCCGCCTGGGCGGCGGTGGATGCGGTGGTCTTGGTGCTTGAAGCATCCTGCGCGATGGCGGCAACAGGCGCGGCTAATGGATAGAAGGTCGCGATTGCAAATAGGGCGCGCCATGTCCTCGACAATTGGTATTCCTCTGTCTAAGCCCCCGTCCCGAACCTTATTCCCTCCACGCCTTAATGCGGAGTGATCATGCCCGAAGCAAGTAAAGTCCTCGATCGCGTCCTCGTTCTCGAGATGGTCCGCGTAACCGAGGCAGCGGCCATCGCGGCATCCGAACTGGTCGGCCGTGGGGACGAGAAGGCGGCGGACCATGCGGCGGTCGAGGCGATGCGCAAGGCGTTCGACACCCTGTACATGGACGGCACCGTCGTGATCGGCGAGGGTGAGCGCGACGAGGCGCCGATGCTGTTCATCGGCGAGAAGGTGGGCGGCGCCCCCGGTCGCGGCCCGAAGATCGACATCGCGCTCGATCCGCTGGAAGGCACCACCATCACCGCAAAGGCCGGCCCCAATGCGCTGGCCGTGCTGGCGGCAGCGGAAGAAGGCGGCCTGCTGAACGCGCCCGACGTCTACATGGAAAAGCTGGCCGTCGGCCCCGGCTATCCCGAAGACATCATCGACCTGACCAAGAGCCCGACCGAAAACGTCAACGCGGTGGCGGCGGCCAAGGGCGTGAAGCCCGAAGAGATCATCGTTTGCGTGCTGGACCGCCCGCGCCATGCCGAACTGATCGCCGAACTGCGCGGCATCGGCTGCGGTGTCGTGCTGATCGGCGATGGCGATGTGGCCGGCGTGATCGCGGTGACCGACGAGCACACCACGATCGACATGTACATGGGTTCGGGCGGCGCGCCGGAAGGCGTGCTGGCGGCGGCGGCACTGCGCTGCGTCGGCGGCCAGATCCAGGGCCGCCTGCTGTTCCGCAACGAAGACGAGCGCGCCCGCGCCCGCAAGTGGGGCATCCAGGACCTCGACAAGATCTACAAGCTGCGCGACCTGGCCAAGGGCGACTGCATCTTCGCGGCGACGGGCGTGACCGACGGGTCGCTGCTTTCGGGCGTGAAGCGTCTGAAGGGCGGCAAGATGACGACCGAGAGCGTGGTGATGCGCGCCAGCTCCGGCACCGTCCGCTGGATCAAGGGCGAACACCGCGTTCGCGGCTGAGGTTTCGTCCGGGGCAACGCCCACACGAAAAATCAAGAGCTTGAATAGAGAAAGGCCGGTGCGGAGACCACTCCACACCGGCCTTTTCGCGTTCGAGTCACCGTGACGGGCTGACGCTTTCTGTTGCAATCCGATGACTCATGAGTAGAGGCGGGCGCGTTCAGCCACCCATCACCACCAGCCGTCTCGGGGATTCGCCATGAAGATCATGTCCGGCAACAGCAACCTTCCGCTCGCGCGGGCCATCGCAGCCTATCTTGAGCTGCCGCTGACGGACGCGGCGGTGCGCCGCTTCGCCGACGAGGAAATCTTCGTCGAAATCCACGAGAACGTGCGCGGTGAGGACGTCTTCGTCGTGCAGCCGACCAGCTATCCGGTGAACGACAACCTGATGGAGCTGCTGATCGGCATCGACGCGCTGCGCCGTGCTTCGGCCAAGCGCATCACCGCTGTGATCCCCTACTTCGGCTATGCCCGCCAGGACCGTAAGCCCGGTCCGCGCACGCCGATCTCGGCCAAGCTGGTCGCCAACCTGCTGACCGAGGCCGGCGCCGACCGCGTCCTCTCGGTCGACCTGCACGCCGGCCAGATCCAGGGCTTCTTCGACATTCCGACCGACAACCTGTTCGCGGCGCCGGTCATGGCTGCCGACATCCAGGCCCGTTACGGCGACCAGTCGCTGATGGTGGTTTCGCCCGACGTGGGCGGCGTGGTCCGCGCCCGCTCGCTCGCCAAGCGTCTCGACAATGCGCCGCTGGCCATCGTCGACAAGCGCCGCGACAAGCCCGGCCAGTCGGAAGTGATGAACATCATCGGCGATGTGAAGGGCCGTGCCTGCATCCTGATCGACGATATCATCGATTCGGGCGGCACCCTGTGCAACGCCGCGCAGGCGCTGATGGACGAGGGCGCCACCAGCGTCACCGCCTACATCACCCACGGCGTGCTTTCGGGCGCGGCGGTTTCGCGTGTCACCAATTCGGCGCTGAAGGAACTGGTGATTACCGATTCGATCCAGGCGACCGAGGCGGCCAAGGCTTCGGACAAGATCCGCATCCTGACCATCGCCCCGCTGATCGGCGAAGCAATCCGCCGCATTGCGGACGAAAGCTCGGTCTCCAGCCTGTTCGACTGAGGCTGACGGGCGCAAGCCCACGGGAATTGGAAAGGGCCGGGGCCGCAAGGCGCCCGGCCTTTTTCGTTCAGGCCCCGTGATTCAGGCTCCCCGATTCAGGCCGTCATTCCCAGGGGCGGATCTGCCCGGGCACCAGCCGGTTGAGCGCTTCCAGCCGCCGGGCTTGCCGCGATTCCAGCGCCAGCGTCAGGATCGGCTGCGGCCGCTTCACGAACTGGCTGGGCGACATGCCGAACAACTCGGTGAATTCGTGGATCAGGTGGCTTTCGTCGTAATAGCGCAGCGCGATCTCGTCCGCCTCGTCGCTGTCGGCCACGCCGCGTAGATAGCTGGCCATGTCCAGGGCGCGGGCGCGGCGCAGCACTTGCTTGGGCGGCATTCCGAAATCCCGGTTGACCACGCGTTCCAGCGTGCGCCGGTCCACGCCGCATTCGCGCGCCGCCTCGCTCACCGTCATCGACGGGTCGCGGTAGGAGATCGCTTCGAAGCGCGCGGTCACCGGGTCGGGCGGCGGGCAGGCCATCTGCTCTATCCGGTTGCGGAAGGCCTGTTCCAGCTGCTGCAGCCATTCTTCCATCGGCGCGCCGGGTTCGAGCAGGGCCATGAACCGTTCGGACGGCATGCCCACGGCATTGGTGCTGATCAGCCGGTCCACGAAGTCGCCCACCCGCGGGCCCTGCATCGCCGTGCAGGCGCCGGGGCGCAGTGCCACGCCCACGCTGGTGAAGCTGCCGGTAACGGACACGGGCATGCGGCGCGACTGGGGGCCGAAGAACAGCGCAGCATTGCAAAGCCGTCGGCTGCCGTCGGCCGTCTCCGCCGTCCAGCGCCCTTCGGTCTGGATGCGCAGCATAGCCGTGTCGTTGAACAGCCCGCACGACAGCGTGTAGTCCGCCGGCGCCGATACCCGCGTTACATACACCCGGGCGATCCACGGCGCGATGTCTGCGGCCGGCGCACGGTTGTAGGAAAGCGGTTGCCCGTCCCTCGTATATCCCTGTTCCGGCGCGATCGCCGGATCGACGGCCGGGAGTTTCCTTCGCAGCATGCCCCTACTCTTGCAGAAGATATGCCCCCCGCTACGGGAATAGGATGGCCGGAAACTTCCCGCAATGTGAGAAAAACACATAAGGGTTCCGGGCATATGCAATATTCTGCCAGCCTTGGGAATTTTCGGGGGGTGCTTGACCTTGCCGGGCCCGAACAGGCAGGAGGTCCGCCATGAAACTCGATCAGGACATCGCTCTCGCCCTGCGACTCGCCGATGCGGCGGGCGAGGCGATCCGGCCGCACTTCCGTTCCGGCCTGGTGGCCGAGCGCAAGTCCGATGCCTCCCCCGTCACCATCGCGGACCAGGCGGCGGAGGAAGCCATGCGGCGCATCCTCAAGGCCGAAGTCCCGCGCGACGGGATCATCGGCGAGGAGTACGGGACAGAGGAAGGCACCTCGCGCCGGACCTGGGTGCTCGATCCGATCGACGGCACCGTCTCCTTCATCGCCGGGCGTCCGATCTTCGGCACGCTGATCGCGCTGCTGGTCGATGGCTGGCCGGTGCTGGGCGTGATAGACCAGCCGATCCTGCGCGAACGCTGGGTGGGCGCCAGCGGCATGGCGACGACGTTCAACGGCAAGGAAGTGCGCACGCGCCCTTGCCGCGAACTGTCGGAAGCGATGCTGGCGACCACCGGCCCGCAGTACTTCGACGATCACGAGGGCGAGCATTTCATGTCGCTGGCGTCCAAGACCGACCACAAGCGCATGATGATGGGTGGCGATTGCTATAACTACGGCCTGCTTGCCTCCGGCCAGATCGACCTCGTGTGCGAGGCGGGCCTGAAGCTGCACGACTGGGCGGCGCTGGTGCCGATCGTCGAAGGCGCGGGCGGTACGATGTGCGACTGGAATGGAGAGCCGCTCCATATCGATTCCGAAGGCCATATCCTTGCGATCGGCGATCCGGCACGACTGGAGGACGTGGTCGAGGCGATGGCCTGCGATCACTGACAGACGGCCGGTGCGCCGGGTCAGCCTGTTCGTTTACGGCACGCTCCAGCCCCACGCGGGAACGCGGATGGGGCAGTGGATCGCGGATCGCCTTGAAAGCGCCGAACCGGCACGGGTGCCGGGGCGTATCCGGGCGGTGAAGGGCGGCAATGGGTGGTTTCCGGCGCTGGTCTCCCCGCGCTCCGGCGCGCGGGTTCAGGGCACGCTTTGCCGGTTGGTGCTGCGTCCCGGTGAGCTTGCCAAGCTGGACCGCTATGAAGGGCGCGAATATCGCCGCGTCAGCCTGCCGGTGCGCACTGCCTCTGGCCGCAGCGCGCGGGCGCAAGTCTATTGCTGGCGCGTGGCCCTGCCCGATGCGGCGCTGGTGATCCGCGACGGCAACTATCTCGGCTGGCTGGAACGGACGGGGCGGCAGGCTTTTACCACTCTGCGCAATGGCGCGTGAGGAGGCGGCGATGACGGAAGCAATGAGGACGGGCAAGGTGGCAATCGTGACCGGCGGCGGTGCGGGTATCGGACGCGGGCTGGCGACGCATTTCGCGGCGCTGGGCTGGCGGGTCGCCGCGCTGGACCTTGATGGGGAGGCGCTGGACGAACTGGCGGGCCTGCTGCCGGCGGATCGTTTCCTGCCGATCACCTGCGATGTCGGCAGTGAACCGGCGGTGCAGGCGGCTTTCGCCCGGATCGGGGAATGGACCGATGCCGTCCACCTGCTGGTCAACAATGCCGGAATCGCCAATCCGAACGCTGGGCCGTTGGAGGACCTGACGCTGGAATCCTGGCAGCGCTGGATCGATTCCAGCCTTACCTCTGCATTCCTCTGCACGAAGGAGGCGCTGGGCCTGCTGCGCGCCGCGGCGCCGGCCAGTGTGGTGCACATCGCCTCGACCCGGGCCTTGCAGTCAGAGCCGGACTCCTATGCCTATGCCGCATCGAAGGGCGGGCTCTGCGCGCTCACTCATGCGATGGCAATCGGGTTGGGGCCGGAGATACGCGTCAACGCAGTGCTGCCGGGCTGGATCGAGACCGGGCCATGGCAAAAGGCGGCCAAGCGTCGTGAAGTGCACCATTCGGACGCGGATCGTGCCCAGCATCCGGTCGGCCGTATTGGCGTGGTTGAGGATATTGCCGCCACGGTCGAATGGCTGGCGGGCGAGGGCGGCGGCTTCGTTACGGGGCAGCAGATCGTCGTCGATGGCGGGATGACCCGCAAGATGATCTATGTTTGATTTCGGGCTGGTGCCGCAAGGTGCAGGCGGATGCCTGCACCGTACCAGGCAAAGACTCTCCTCCCCCTTGCGTTCCCGCCATTCTCCCACTAAAGGCGCGCCCTTCAATCGACACGGTTGAGTCTTGAATAAAGAGATTCGCGCGTCCGCCTGGCGAAAAGGGCTGCCATGGCTGACCGGACGTGTCCCTGTGAAAGGAGACGAAAATGCCCAAGCTGAAGACCAAGAGCGGTGTGAAGAAGCGCTTCAAGCTCACCGCCACCGGCAAGGTGAAGCACGGCGTTGCCGGCAAGCGCCACCGCCTGATGAGCCATAACGGCAAGTACATCCGCCAGAATCGCGGCACCGAAGTCATTTCCGACGCCGATGCCAAGACGATCAAAAAGTGGGCGCCCTACGGGCTCAACTGAGGAGTACTGACCGATGAGCCGTATCAAGAGGGGTGTTACCACCCGCGCCAAGCATAAGCGTATTCTGGAACAGGCCAAGGGTTACCGCGGCCGTCGCAAGAACACGATCCGCGTTGCCCGTCAGGCCGTCGAAAAGGCCGGCCAGTACGCGTACCGCGACCGCAAGATCAAGAAGCGGACCTTCCGCGCTCTGTGGATCCAGCGTATCAACGCTGCCGTCCGCGCCGAGGGCCTGACCTACTCGCAGTTCATGCACGGCGTTAAGCTCGCCGGCATCGAACTCGATCGCAAGTCGATGGCCGATCTCGCCATGAACGAGGGTTCGGTGTTCACCGCCGTGATCGCTCAGGCGAAGGCCGCGCTGCCGGCGTAAGCCACAGCGCCGGTGCTTTTGGGCACCGGAACTCGCGATCAGCGAAACCGATACGGGGCGTGAGTGTTGCGACACTCGCGCCCTTTGTCGTTTCGTTTCGGAATTGTTTCATTTTGGATCATTTCGGCCGAATTGTTTTGCGCGCCCGCCGAAGTGCCAGTACTCTTTACTGGGGGCGTGGCGGCGCCACGGAGACAAGAAACAGGGAATGACAGCCAGGCGGGTAATCATCCAGTACTGCCCTGTCCCTTCGGGGCTCGAACGCTACGTATCGACCCTGTTCTATTGCGATGTAGGCATCGGTGAGGGTGAACGTCTGCACGATGTTCTCTGCCCGGACTGGGCGACGTTCCGGTTCCACTACGGTGCGCCCATCCGTGCATCGATGCGAACGGGCAGCCAGTTGGAAGGGTGCCGCTTTTCGGTCGGTGGCCCGCGTTCGCAGGAAGTGCGCTTCTCGATGGGCCCGGCCCGGCAGTGGGGTTTCCGCCTCAGCCCGCTGGGATGGGCAGCGCTGACCGAGGTTCCCGCTGATCGTTATGCCGACAGGATGGTCGATGGCGATCTGGACGACGCGTTCGCCCGCTTCCGGCCGCTCCACGATCTGCTGGCAGAAGATGCGCTGTCGCCCGGCGACCAGTTCGAACGCCTGGTGACGTTTCTTTCGGCGGTAGAGCCCCGTCCGGTGGCCCATGAAGGGCTGATCGGCGCGATTGGCCGTGCGCTGATCGATCCCGAACTGCGCGCAGTGGCCGATCTCGCCGCCGCCGTCGATGCCCATCCGCGCATGGTGGAGCGCGTCTGCCGCGCCACCTTCGGTTTCCCGCCCAAGCTTTTGCTGCGGCGCCAGCGCTTTCTGCGCAGCGTGGAGCAGTTCACGTTGATGCCCGCGCTGAAATGGATCGGCGCCATGGATGAAGCCTATCATGACCAGGCCCAGTTCGTGCGGGACTTCCGCGCCTTCATGGGCATGACCCCGCGCGAATACGCCGCGCTGGACAAGCCGCTGACCGAACCGCTGCTGCGCGAACGCGCGCGTCTGGCCCGTCAGGCCAATGCCCTGCGGCTGGCGGCGGGATGATGGCGACTATTTGAAAATCCGCAGCAGGCGGATTTTTGCGGCACCGGCCCTCTCCCCCTACCGACGATAGTACCCTGTGGGAGGTCGGTTGGGAGAGAGGGCTGGCGCCACACTCGAAAATGCCGATCCGGGCATTCCCGAAACACACTCTCAACCATCGCGCGCCGTTGCGATTCTTGCCCGCGCGCCCTAAGGACCGCGCTTCCAGATATCAGCAACAGTCAGGCAGACACCAGTGGACTACGCAGCAACCGGCCAGGAGGCGCTTTCGCGGATTGCGGAAGCATCCGATCTCGATACGCTGGAGGCGCTGCGTGTCGAGTTTCTGGGCAAGCAGGGTTCGATCTCCGGCCTGCTGAAGACGCTGGGCAAGCTCGATCCCGAAGAGCGCAAGGTCGAAGGGCCGAAGATCCATACTCTGCGCGAAAGCGTGAGCGACGCGCTCACCGCCCGCAAGGACGCGTTGGAGACGGCGGCGCTGAACGCCCGCCTCGCCGCCGAGACGATCGACCTGTCACTGCCCGCACCCGAAGCGCCGCGCGGCACCGTTCACCCGATCTCGCAAGTGATGGACGAGATTGCCGAGATCTTCGCCGACCTTGGTTTCTCCGTCGCCACCGGGCCGGAGATCGAGGACGACTGGCACAACTTCACCGCACTCAACATGCCGGAAAGCCACCCGGCGCGCGCGATGCACGATACGTTCTACTTCCCGGACCGCGACGCCCAAAACCGCGAGATGCTGCTGCGCACGCACACTTCGCCGGTGCAGATGCGCACGATGCTCGCGACTGTTAAGGAAAGTCCTGGGGGCGCGCCGCTGCGCATCATCGCGCCGGGCCGCGTCTACCGTTCGGACAGCGACGCCACCCACACGCCGATGTTCCATCAGGTCGAAGGCCTGGTGATCGACAAGGACGTCCACCTCGGCCACCTCAAGTGGACGCTGGAAACCTTCCTGAAGGCATTCTTCGAGCGTGAGGATATCGTCCTGCGCCTGCGCCCCAGCTACTTCCCCTTCACCGAACCCTCGGTGGAAGCGGATATCGGCTTCACCTTGATCGACGGCAAGCGCGTGATCGGCGGCGATCCGTCGAAGGGCGAGGGCGGCTGGATGGAAGTGCTCGGCTCGGGCATGGTCAACCGCCGCGTCATCGAATTCGCCGGGCTCGATCCGAACGAATGGCAGGGTTTTGCCTTCGGCATCGGCATCGATCGCCTTGCCATGCTGAAGTACGGCATGGACGACCTGCGCGCCTTCTTCGACGGCGATGTGCGCTGGCTCTCCCACTACGGTTTCTCCGCCCTCGACGTGCCGACCCTTTCGGGCGGCGTTGGCACTCCGGCTTGAGCGCGGGAAGGATTTAGAAAATGAAGTTCTCGCTTTCCTGGCTCAAGCAGTACCTTGAGACCGACGCCTCGCTTGAGGATATCGCGCTGAAGCTCAACGCCATCGGGCTTGAGGTTGAAGGCATCGAAGACCCCGCCGCCAAGCTGGCCGGCTTCCGCGTGGCCAAGGTGCTGACGGCGGACAAGCATCCGCAGGCGGACAAGCTGCAGGTCCTGACCGTCGATACGGGTGAGGGCGTGCTCCAGGTGGTCTGCGGCGCACCCAATGCGCGTGCGGGCCTTGTCGGCGTGCTGGGCCTGCCCGGTGCCACGGTGCCTGCCAATGGCATGGTGCTGAGGGTCGCGGCCGTGCGCGGCGTCGAATCGAACGGCATGATGTGCTCCACGCGTGAGCTGGAACTGGGCGAAGACCACGACGGCATCATCGAACTGCCCGAGGACGCGCCGGTCGGCACGCCTTTCGCGGACTACCACGGCGCCGATCCGGTGATCGAGGTGGCGATCACCCCGAACCGTCCGGACTGCATGGGCGTCTACGGCATCGCGCGCGACCTCGCCGCCGTCGGCATCGGCACGCTGAAGCCGATCGAAGTGCTGGACATTCCCGGCAGCTTCCCCTGCCCAGTGGAAGTGCGCACCGACGATGCAGAGGGTTGCCCGGCGTTCTATGGCCGCGTGATCAAGGGTGTGAAGAACGGCCCTTCGCCGCAGTGGCTGCAGGATCGCCTGAAGGCGGCAGGCCAGCGCCCGATCTCGGCGCTGGTGGATGCCACCAACTACCTGATGCTGGCCTATGGCCGCCCGGCGCATGCCTATGACCTTGCCAAGCTGAACGGCGCGGTCGTCGCGCGCCGTGCGACGGACGGCGAGACGGTCGTCGCGCTGAACGAGAAGACCTACACGCTCGACGCAGAGATGACTGTGATCGCCGACGATTCGGGCGTGCACGATATTGCCGGCATCATGGGCGGCGAGCATTCGGGCTGCGGTGACGAAACCACCGACGTCCTGCTCGAAATCGCCTACTTCGATCCCGAACGCATCGCCAAGACCGGCCGCAAGCTCAACCTTACCTCGGATGCACGCAGCCGTTTCGAGCGCGGGATCGATCCGAACTTCCTCGACACCGGCCTCGACCACCTGACCAAGTTGATCCAGACGCTCTGCGGCGGTGAAGCTTCGCAGGCGGTGCGCAGCGGCGCGGCCCCGGCGACGCCGAAGATCGTCCACTTCGATCCGGCGCTGACCGAAAAGCTGGGCGGCGTGGCGATCGAGCCCGGCGAGCAGCAGCGCATTCTGGAGAGCCTGGGCTTCTCGGTCGTCGCGCAGGAAGCCGGTTTCGATAAGGCTTGGGCGGTCACCGTTCCCGGCTGGCGTCCGGACGTCGACGGCGCGCCCGACATCGTCGAGGAAGTGGTCCGCATCAACGGTCTCGACAAGGTGACCAGTGTCGCCCTGCCGCGCGCCGATGGCGTTGCCCGTCCGACGGCCACGCCGACACAGGCGCTGGAACGCCGCGTTCGCCGCGCCGCTGCCGCGCGTGGTCTGCACGAGGCGGTTACCTGGTCGTTCCTGCCCACTCCCGAGGCGGATGCTTTTGCGGACGGCAACGACCTGTGGTCGCTTGCGAACCCGATCAGCGAGGACATGAAGGTGATGCGGCCTTCGCTGCTGCCGGGCCTGCTGATGGCGGCCAAGCGCAACCTCGATCGCGGTGCTTCGTCGCTGCGCCTGTTCGAACTCGGCCGTCGCTATCTGCGCGGCGCGGGCGGTGCGAGCGACGAGCGTCTGGCGCTCGGCTTCGTGCTGGCGGGTGAGAAGGTCTCGCGCGGCTGGGCAACGGGCAAGGCGACCGCGTTCGACGCCTACGACGCCAAGGCCGAAGTCACCGCGCTGCTGGCCGAGGCCGGTGCTCCGGTCGAGAAGCTGCAAGTGATGGGCGAGGCTGGCCCGCAGTTCCACCCCGGCCAGTCGGCCACGCTGCGCCTTGGGCCCAAGAACGTGCTGGCGCGCTTCGGCATGCTGCACCCCACGGTCGCCAAGCAGTTCGACATCGAAGGCCCGGTGGCCGTGGCCGAGATCTATCTCGACGCGATCCCCGGCAAGAAGGGCGCCGCCACTTTCGCCCGCACCCGCTATGCGCCCCCGGCGCTTCAGGCGGTGACGCGCGACTATGCGTTCCTGGTTCCGGCCGAGCTTCCGGCAGGCGACCTCGTCCGCATGGTGGCGGGCGCGGACAAGGCGAACATCGTCTCCGCCCGCCTGTTCGACGACTTCCGCGGCCAGGGCGTGCCTGAAGGCCAGAAGTCGCTCGCGCTCGAAGTCACACTCCAGCCGCTTGAAAAGAGCTACAAGGAGGAAGACCTCAAGGCGATCAGCGACAAGGTGACCGCCGCCGCCGCCAAGCTCGGAGCCGTGCTTCGCGGTTAAAAGGGCGGCTGAAGAGGCTGCTGAGGAAAAAGGGAAGATCGCCGGTGACTGACATGGAATTCGTGACCATCTCCGCCGGCGATCTTACCGCGCGCATTGCCACGTTCGGGGCCGAACTCTGGTCGCTGACCGACCGGACCGGCCGCGAATACATGACCGACGCCGATCCGGCGTTCTGGAGCGGCCATGCGCCGATCCTGTTCCCGATCGTCGGCGGGCTTGCCGGCAATCGCTACCGGCTGGACGGGCAGGACTACGAACTGCCCCGCCACGGCTTCGCCCGCCATTCCGCGTTCGAAGTGGCGGAGGCGACGGACGATATGGTCCGCCTGCGCCTGCGCGACAGTGCGGAGAGCCGCAAGGTCTACCCCTTTGCCTTCGTGCTGGACCTCGTTTTCCGGATCGAGGGCGCGACGCTGCATGTGGAGGCGGAAGTCTCCAACCCCGGCGATGCGCCGATGCCGTTCAGCCTGGGCTATCACCCGGCTTTCGCGTGGCCGCTGCCCGGCGGCGCGCCCAAGGCCGAGCACACCATCGCCTTCGAACAGGCCGAGCCGCAGCCGATCCGCCGGATCGACCCTGCCACCGGCCTTGTCCTGCCCGAGCCGGTGCCGACGCTGGTGGAGGGCCATCTCTATCGCCCCGATGCCGCGCACTTCGTGGAGGACGCGGTCATCTGGGATCGCCTTGCCAGCCGTGCGCTGACGTTCGGCGCGCCCGGCGGCGGCCAGCTTGCCGTGGCCTTTCCCGACCTGCCGATGCTGGGCATCTGGCAGAAGCCCGGCGCTAACTACCTCTGCATCGAGCCGTGGCAGGGCCACGCCGATCCGCTGGGCTATTCGGGCGATTTCCGCGCCAAGCCGGGCATGCTCTCGCTCGCCCCCGGCGCCAACCGCCGTTTCCGCATGGACGTGACCGTCCTTACTGCCGACTGAAGGAGATCCCCATGAAGACCGCACTCGTAACCGGCGCCACGTCCGGTATCGGCGAGGCTTGCGCCCGCGCATTCATCGCGGCGGGCTGGCGCGTGATCGGCACCGGCCGCCGGGCCGAGCGTCTGGACGCGCTGAAGGCCGAACTGGGCGCAGACAAGTTCCACGCCGCGGTGTTCGACGTGCGTGACGAAGCTGCGCGCGATACCGCTCTGGACTCGCTTCCGGCCGAGTTCGCGCAGATCGATTGCCTGGTGAACAACGCCGGCCTCGCGCTTGGCACCGAGCCGGCACAGAGCGCCTCGCTCGACGCGTGGAAGACGATGATCGATACCAACGTCACTGCACTGGTCTCGCTCACCCACAAGCTGCTGCCCGCGCTGGTGGAGCGCAAGGGCGCGATCGTGAACCTGTCCTCGGTTGCGGCGACTTATCCCTACACCGGCGGCAACGTCTACGGCGGCACCAAGGCGTTCGTGCACCAGTTCTCGCTGGGCCTGCGTTCGGACCTTGCGGGCACCGGCGTGCGTGTCACCTCGATCGAGCCGGGCATGGTGGAGACCGAATTCACGCTGGTGCGCACCGGCGGCAACCAGCAGGCTTCGGACAACCTCTACGGCGGTGCGAACCCGATGACGGCCGAAGATATTGCCGGAACCGTGCTGTGGGTGGCGACGCTGCCGGCGCACCTCAACATCAACACGCTGGAACTGATGCCGGTCAGCCAGTCCTTCGCTGGCTTCCAGGTCGCGCGTCAGGGATAAAGGCTCACGCCCCATAATTCCTCGTCATCCCCGCGAAGGCGAGGATCCCGCTTTCTTCCTGAGAGGTCGCAAAGAAAAGCGGGGCCCCGCCTTCGCGAGGGCGACGGAGTGGATTGTGTGAGGTGGGCTCAAGCTCGGGCAGCCTGTTGAAAGCCCAAACGAAAAACGGGGGCTTGCGGATGTCCGCAAGCCCCCGTCTTCATTTTACCAGTCCGACAAAAATCAGCCGGTGATGCCCGCTGCGGCCAGCACGGCCAGCGTCAGCACGTCCGGCGCGATGGCGGTCATCGGTACGATCTGCACGGGCTTTTCCGCGCCGATCAGCATCGGCCCGATCGAGGTCGTTCCGCCGATCTCCTTGAGCAGCTTGGCCGAGATATTGGCCGACTGCAGGCCCGGCATGATCAGCACGTTGGCAGGCGCCGAAAGGCGGCTGAACGGATAGAGCTTCATGATCTTCGGGTTCAGCGCGGCATCGGGGGCCATTTCGCCCTCGTACTCGAAGTCCACCTGCTCCTCGTCGAGGATGTGGATCGCCTCGCGCGTCTGCTCCAGCCACTTGCCCGACGGATTGCCGAAGGTGGAGTAGCTGAGGAAGGCCACGCGCGGCTCATGGCCGAGGCGGCGGGCGACGGCGGCGGTTTCCTTGGCGATCACCGCAAGCTGCTCGGCGGTCGGGCGCTCGTTGATCGTGGTGTCGGCCATGAACACCGTGTGGTTCTTACCGACCAGCATGTGGATGCCGAACGCCAGCTTGCCCTCGGCCGGATCCAGCACGCGGCGCACTTCCTTGATGGTCTGTGCGAAGGGGCGGGTCATGCCGGTGATCAGCGCATCGCCCACGCCCAGCTTCAGCAGGCCGGAGGCGAAGATGTTGCGATCGGTGTTGACCATGCGCTGCACGTCGCGCTGCAGGAAACCGCGGCGCTTCAGGCGCTCATAGACCATCTCGACCATCGGGCCGACGTGATCGGACACCATCGAGTTCTCGATATGGAAGCTTTCCGGATCGGGCACGCCCAGTTCGGCCATCTTGTCGAGGATGACCTGAGTGCGACCCACCAGGATCGGTTCACCATAGCCGAAATCGCGATACTGGATCGCCGCGCGCAGCACGACTTCGTTATCTGCCTCGGCAAAGATCATGCGCTTGGGGTTGGCGCGAACCTGCTCGTAGACCCGGGTGAGCACCGACGTGGTCGGGTTCAGGCGTGCCTTCAGCTGGTCGCGATAGGCTTCGAAGTCTTCGATCGGGCGACCGGCAACGCCGGAATCCATCGCCGCCTTGGCGACGGCCATCGACACCACTTCCATCAGGCGCGGATCGAACGGGGCGGGGATGATGTAGTCGCGGCCGAACTGCTGCGCTTCGCCATAGGCGGCGGCAACGTCTTCATGCACCTGCTCGCGTGCGAGTTCGGCGATGGCCTTGGCGGCGGCGATCTTCATCTCTTCGTTGATCGCGGTGGCCGAAACGTCCAGCGCGCCGCGGAAGATGAAGGGGAAGCCCAGCACGTTGTTCACCTGGTTCGGATAGTCCGAACGCCCCGTGGCGATGATCGCATCCGGGCGCACGGCCTTGGCGTCGGGCGGGGTGATCTCGGGATCGGGGTTCGCCATCGCGAAGATGATCGGCTCTTCCGCCATCTTCTTCACGTATTCGGGCTTCAGCGCGCCCTTGGCCGACAGGCCAAGGAACACGTCGGCGCCGACCAGCGCTTCTTCCAGCGTGCGGGCCGTGGTGTCGATCGCGTGCGCGCTCTTCCACTGGTCCATGCCGCCCGGACGGTCGCGATAGATCACGCCGCTGCGGTCGCAGACGGTCACGTTCTCGTGCCGCACGCCCATCGACTTGATCAGCGCGGTGCAGGCCAGTGCGGAGGCGCCGGCGCCGTTGACGACGACCTTGATGTCCTCAAGCTTGCGCTTGGTGATGAGGCAGGCGTTGATCAGGCCGGCGGCGGCGATGATCGCGGTGCCGTGCTGGTCGTCATGCATGACGGGGATCTTCATCCGTTCGCGCAGGGCCTGCTCGATGATGAAGCATTCGGGGGCCTTGATATCCTCAAGGTTGATGCCGCCGAAGCTGGGTTCCATCATGGCGATGGCTTCGATCAGCGCGTCGGTATCCTCGCTGGCGAGTTCGATGTCGATCGAATCGACGTCGGCGAAGCGCTTGAAGAGGACGGCCTTGCCTTCCATCACCGGCTTCGAGGCGAGCGCGCCCAGATTGCCCATGCCCAGGATGGCAGTGCCGTTGGAAATCACCGCGACCAGGTTGCCCTTGGCGGTATAGTCATA
This sequence comes from Novosphingobium oxfordense, assembly GCF_044029435.1. Classification (NCBI taxonomy): domain Bacteria; kingdom Pseudomonadati; phylum Pseudomonadota; class Alphaproteobacteria; order Sphingomonadales; family Sphingomonadaceae; genus Novosphingobium; species Novosphingobium oxfordense. The sequence goes on from NZ_CP147005.1 coordinate 3,528,358, forward strand.
GGCAGTGGCGGGATCGTCGGCGATGGCCTGCACCGGCACGGCAACGCCGGGAGAATAGGCGAGGCTGAGATCGCGCTGCGTCGCCATCGGCTTGCTGGCGATGATCTCGATCTTACCCGGCCGGATCGTGGAGTGGTAGAACAGCGCCTCGCGCTCGGTAAACTGGACCTTGGGCTTCTCGGACAAGCTTTTTCTCCCGGATTTGGGAGGGGCCCTATCGAATGTTTGCACGACGCGATAGGGGAAAGGCGCGTGGCTGCCGCTTCACAAGAACCAAGCCGGGGCGCTAACGCTCTCCCCCATGAGCAGCAATTCCGATACCGCCGGCGTAACCCCGATGATGGCGCAGTACCTTGCCTTGCGTGAGGTGGCGGGGGACTGCCTGCTGTTCTATCGAATGGGCGATTTCTTCGAGCTTTTCTTCGAAGATGCAAAAACTGCAAGTCAAGTTCTCGACATTGCACTCACCACGCGCGGCGAGCATGGCGGCCAGCCGATCCCGATGTGCGGCGTGCCGGTGCATGCGGCCGAGGGATACCTTGCCCGCCTGATCAAGGCGGGTTGCCGCGTCGCAATAGCCGAGCAGACCGAAACCCCGGCCGAGGCGAAGAAGCGCGGTGGGTCCAAGGCATTGGTTCGGCGCGATATCGTGCGCTTCGTCACGGCGGGCACGCTGACCGAGGAATCGCTCCTGGAACCGCGCCGCGCCAATGTGCTGGCGGCGGCCTGCGATCTGCGCGGCACGGTCGGTATCGCGGCCTGCGACATCTCCACCGGGCGCATGGAACTGGAAGAGTGCCCGCCGGACCGGCTGGGCGCGGCGCTGGCCCGCCTTGGCGCGCGCGAACTGGTGGTGCCGGATGGTTGGGAACTGGCCCCCGACGGGGCGATCCCGCGCTCTGGCCATGAATTCTCGTCCGATGGCGGCGACGAGCGGCTGAAGCTTGTCCACGGCGTTGCCACTTTGGATGGTTTCGGCACGTTCACCCGCGCCATGCTGGCGGCGGCGGGCGGGTTGATCGCCTATCTCGACCATGTGGGCCGAGGCAAGCTGCCGCTGTTGCTGCCGCCTGAAGCGCGGGCCGGCGATGCCGCACTGGCGATGGATGAGGCGACGCGCGCCAGCCTGGAAATCCTCGAATCCTCTCAGGGCGGCCGCAAGGGCAGCCTGGTCGAGGCGATCGACCGCTGCGTCACCGGCGCCGGTGCGCGCCAGCTTGCGGAAGACCTTTCCGCACCGCTCACCGACCGCCATGCCATCGCCGAGCGCCTTGAAATGGTGGAATGGCTGCACGACGATCATCTGCTGCGCGAGGACATGCGTGCAGCACTGCGGGCCCTGCCCGATATCGGCCGTGCGCTGGGCCGCGTGGTGGCGGGGCGTGGCTCTCCGCGCGATCTCGGCCAGTTGCGCGACGGCCTTTCGGGTGCGCGCCGGATCGGTGCGCGGCTGGCGCAGATGGACGGGCTTCCGGTGCTGCTGGACCGCCTGATGCCCGAACTCGGCGGGAGCCAAGATCATTGGGGTGCCCTGGTCGATCACTTCGCGCAGGCACTGGTGGAAACCCCGCCGACCGAGCGCGGGCAGGGCGGCTATATCGCCAGCGGCTACGATGCCGGGCTGGACGAACTGCGCGTCACCTCGGGCAATGCCCGCCGCGCCATTGCCGCGCTGGAAGCGAAGTACCGTGAGGAGACCGGCGTTGCGGCGCTGAAGATCAAGCACAACAACGTGCTCGGCTACTTCATCGAAGTGCCGCAGCGCCATGCCGACAAGCTGCTGGAGCCGGACAGCGGCTTCTCGCACCGCCAGACCATGGCCGGGGCCATGCGCTTCAACGCGCTCGCCCTGCATGAGGAGGCGAGCCGCATCACCGAGGCGGGCGCCCATGCGCTCGCCGCCGAAGAAGCGCATTTCGAAGAGCTGGTGGCGGAAGCCGTCGCCGCCCGTCACGCCATCGCCCGCACCGCTGCCGCACTTGCCCGTTTCGACGTGGCTGCCGGGCAGGCCGAGCGAGCCGCCGAAGGTGGCTGGGCGCGGCCCGAAGTGGTCGATGGCCTTTCGCTCGATATCGAAGGCGGCCGCCATCCGGTGGTCGAGGCGGCCCTGAAGGTTCAGGGCGAGCGCTTCGTCGCCAACGACTGCCGCCTTGCCAGCCATGACCGGCTCTGGCTGATCGGCGGCCCCAACATGGGTGGTAAGTCGACCTTCCTGCGCCAGAACGCGCTGATCGTGCTGCTGGCGCAGGCGGGGGGCTTCGTGCCGGCCAAGTCGGCGCGGATCGGCATGGTGGACCGCCTTTTCAGCCGGGTCGGCGCCTCCGACAATCTGGCGCGCGGCCGTTCGACCTTCATGGTGGAGATGGTGGAAACCGCTGCCATTCTTGCACAGGCGACCGACCGCAGCTTCGTGATCCTCGACGAAGTGGGGCGCGGGACTTCGACCTACGACGGCCTTGCTCTGGCATGGGCGGTGGCGGAAGCGGTGCACGAGACCAATCGCTGCCGCTGCCTGTTCGCCACGCACTATCACGAGATGGCGCGGCTGGGCGAAACCTGCGAGGCGCTCTCGCTCCACCACGTCCGCGCGCGGGAGTGGAAGGGCGATCTGGTGCTGCTGCATGAACTGGCCGAGGGACCGGCGGATCGCAGCTATGGCCTGGCCGTGGCGCGCCTTGCCGGGGTGCCGCCCAAGGTCATCAGCCGTGCCAAGTCGGTGCTGGAAAAGCTGGAGAAGGGCCGCGCGGAAACCGGCGGCCTCGCTGCCGGGCTTGGAGATCTGCCGCTGTTTGCGGCGGCGCACGAAGCGCATGAGGAACAGTGCGACGCCTTGCGCGACAAGCTGCGGGATATGGACATCGACGCGCTATCGCCCCGCGATGCTCTGGAAATCCTCTACGATCTGAAGCGTGAGGCGGGCACGGAGTCTTAACCAGGGCGCGCTAGCCTGCGGGCATGTTCGGGCCCAAGATCAGGAATGTCTTCAAGAGTCGCTGGCACGCGCTGTTCTGGGCGGCGAGCATGCTGGTAACGGCCTATTGCTCGATCCCCTCGGCGGACGATGGCGGCAGCGACGACGCGGTCACGCAGTTCGCCACGAACGTGGCGGCGCATGCGGGCGAGCAGAACGCTGGGCACAAGAACCCGTGGGCTAAGGACCCGGCGCCGAACTGATTTCGACGCCCTTTGATTTCCCAACACGCTTCGTCGCCCCCGTGAAGGCAGGGGCCGCGCTGTCTCTTGGCGACGTCGCGCGTGGTAGAAGGAAGAAGCGGTATCCCCGCGTTCGCGGGGATGACGGGATTGGTGGGGGCGGGGTTGGTTTTCAACCGCCGCCCGCCAATCTTTAGCTATCGTCGTCCTCGAAATCCTCGTCGGCCACGCCTTCGCGGCCATAGCGGTTTTCAAGATCGTCCATCGTCTCCTCGCCGCGATAGGCGGACATGTCGATGATGCCGCTGGTGTCCATCTGGTTCATGTGATCGACCAGATCCTCGACGTCATCCTCATCGTCGATGCCGCCCTTCACCTTTTCGCTGTCTTCAAGGCCGAACGGGGTGGTGGCGCGGTCCTGCGCTTCTTCGGCGAAGGATTGGGCCTGCGCCTCTTCATCCTCCTGTTCGGGGTTGAAGTTTTCGGGCGCGGAATCGTCGGGACGTTCGATCATGGCGTGTCTCCTTTGCCGGGTTAACGGCTAAGGGATCATGCGGGTTCCGGTATTGGAGGGATGCGACGGGAAAGAACCTTCCCGTCGCGAATTTCCCTCAGCGCGTCGGCACGGGCACTTCGCCGGAGTAGTCGTAGAACCCGCGGCCGGACTTGCGGCCGTACCAGCCGGCTTCCACGTACTTCTGGAGCAGCGGCGCCGGGCGGTACTTGGGATCGCCGGTGGTCGCCAGGAACACCTTCATGATCTCGTACAGCGTGTCGAGGCCCACGAAATCGGCCAGGGTTAACGGACCCATCGGATGGTTCGCGCCCAGCCGCATGCCGGCGTCAATATCCTCGACCGAGGCCAGCCCTTCGCCCAGCACGAAGATCGCCTCGTTCAGAAGCGGGCAGAGGATGCGGTTGACCACGAAGCCGGGGGCATCGCCGGCCAGAACCACGGTCTTGCCAAGGGCTTCACCGAAAGCCTTCATCCGCGCGGTGGTCTCCGCCGAGGTTGCAAGGCCGGGGATCACTTCCACCAAGCCCATCACCGGCACCGGGTTGAAAAAGTGCAGCCCGCAGAACCGCGTCGCATCGGGCGAACTGGCCGCCATGCGGGTGATCGGGATCGAACTGGTGTTGGAGGCGAGGATCGCGTTCGCGCCCAGCACTTCGCCTACGGCGGTGAAGATCTTGAGCTTGATATCCTCCCGCTCGGTAGCGGCCTCGATAATCAGGTCGCAATCGCCCATGGTGGAGTAGTCGCCGGCGGTGGTGATGCGCGGCAGCAGCGCGTCGACATCGGCCTGCGCGATCTTTTCCTTGGCCACCAGCCGGGCCAGGCCCTTGGCGATGCCGGCCTTGCCCTTCTCGGCGATGTCGACCGAGATGTCGGACAGGACGACGTCCATGCCCTTGCTGGCCACGGTCTGGGCGATGCCCGAACCCATAATGCCCGCGCCGATAATTCCGACTTTCCGCACTGCCAAACTCCTCTGCTGATCCCGTTGCGCCGGAAGGATTATCACCGGCTTGCGGGGAGGGAACCTAGCGATTCTGGCCGGGTACCCAAAGCACGTCGTCGGCCCCGTTGGCATTCACCGCCCGGGCGAGGACGAAGAGATAGTCGCTGAGCCGGTTGAGGTAGCCCAGCGCGGCCGGATTGGCGGGCACTTCGGCCGCCATGGCCACGGCGGCGCGTTCCGCTTTGCGGGCGGAGGCGCGGGCGATGTGGACGCGCGCGGCCGCTTCGCTGCCGCCGGGCAGGATGAAGCTTTTCAGCGGCTGGAGATGGACGTTGATCGCATCGATCTCCGTTTCCAGCCACGTCACCTGTGAAGGCACCACGCGCAGCGTCATCTCACCGGGGGTGAAATCGTCTCCCGGGGTGGCGAGATCGGCGCCAAGGTCGAACAGGTCGTTCTGGATGCGGATCAGCGTGGCGGCGTGCGGCGTATCGGTCAGCGCGCAGACGGCGAGGCCGATAACGCAGTTCGTCTCGTCCACCGCGCCGATCGCTTCCATGCGCGCGGCGTTCTTGGGCAGGCGCGAGCCATCGACAAGGCCCGTGGTGCCGTCGTCGCCCGTGCGGGTGTAGATCTTGTTGAGACGTACCAAAGCTTTAGCGCGCCATCGCCAGCAGGATTATGCAGACCCCTACGGCGGCCGCCTGATACTTGATGCGGTTGAACATCATCTTGTTCTGCAGCAGCTGGTTCGCGGTCGGCCCGGTCGCGCTTGGATCGCGGTGCAGATCTTCCTTCGTGCTTTTCATGAAGGCGACGATGCCGCGCACGAGGCTGATGACGACCATGATCATCAGCAGGATGATGATGGGGATGAGAATGGTGCTCATGGGCTTTGGTGTAAGCCCATGGAAAGCGAAATGCCAGCGGGGAAGCGGCCCTGCCGAAGCGCCTCGGCGATGGCCTTGCCGTCCTCTCCCGCGCGGCGCCGGTCGCCCAGCGAGGGCGAGCCGCGCCGCTTGGCCAGCTTACGCCCGTCAGCCTCCACCAGCAGGGGATGATGGTGCCAGACGGGCGCCGGCAGGCCGAGCAGTGCTTGGAGCAGCCGGTGGACATGGCTGGCCGGAAACAGGTCCATGCCGCGGGTGACCAGGGTGATGCCGTCCGCCGCATCGTCTAGCGTGGCGGCAAGGTGATAGCTGGCGGGCAGGTCTTTGCGCAGCAATACGACGTCGCCGAATATCTCGGGCGTGGCGCGTTGGATGCCGGCCAGTTCGTCGGTCCATTCTAGCGGGCCGGCCATGTCTAGCGCGCGGGCGACGTCAAGCCGCCAAGCCGCGCCTTCGCTATCGACGTTTTTGTGGCGGCAGGTGCCGGGATAGATGGGGCCGTCCGGCCCCATCGCGGTCGCGGCCGCGGCAATCTCGGCGCGGGTGCAGCGGCAGGGGTAAAGCAGTCCCATGGCCTTCAGCCGTTCGCCAGCCTGCGCATAGCTTTCCAGCCGATGGGACTGGAATTGCGCCTCACCGTCCCAGACAAGACCGAGCCATTCGAGATCGCGGAAAAATTCCTCGACGAATTCGGGCCGGCTGCGTTCGCCGTCGATATCCTCGACCCGCAGCAGGAATGCGCCGCCGCGCGTCCGGGCAAGATCGTGCGCGACCACGGCGGCGAAGGCGTGGCCCAGATGCAGCGGGCCGTTGGGGCTGGGGGCGAAGCGGGTGCGGATCATCACTCCTGCTCCTAGCCCCGCCGCCGGGTGTCGCAATAACGAAGTGGGGCTGGGCTTTCGGGCCGGAGCAGGGGTGTGGCGGCCGGGGGCGACGTGTGGGGCAGTGTGTGGATAAAGCCTGCATAACCTGTGCGGTGCCTGTTGGCTTTATGAGGATAGCTTGTGGAATCGTTGTGGCGAAGCTGTGGATTGTTGTATGGAGCCACCCCCGTCTCGGCTTGACGCCGACTCGTGTAGATGCTGCAAAGAAACCCATGCGTTGCCATGAAACCGCAATGACAGCCTGCGACAGGAGGCCATGCTCAGATCGGAGCTGATCGAGCGCGCGGCCCGGTTCCGCAGCGCGGAGGATGACCCCTCCCGAAGTCTTTCAGACTGCCCTGCGCTAGTGCTTAATGCGGACTACACGCCGCTTTCCTATTATCCCCTAAGCCTCTGGCCCTGGCAGACCGCGATCAAGGCGATCTGCCTCGAAAGGGTGGACATCGTTTCCAGCTACGACCGGGTGGTCCACAGCCCCAGCTGGTCTATGCAGATCCCCTCGGTGATTGCGCTTCGGCAATATGTGAAGCCTTCCGAGTTTCCGGCCTTCACCCGCTTCAACCTTTTCCTCCGCGACCGGTTCAGCTGCCAGTACTGCGGCTCTCCCCATAACCTCACGTTCGATCACGTGATCCCGCGCCGCCTGGGCGGGCGGACCAGCTGGGAAAACATCCTCACTGCCTGTGCGCCCTGCAACCTTCGCAAGGGCGGCCGTACCCCGAAGCAGGCGAACATGCCGCCGCTGGTGGCGCCGATCCGGCCCACGAGCTGGCAATTGCAGGAACGCGGCCGGGCCTTTCCGCCGAACTACCTCCACGAAACCTGGCGCGACTGGCTCTATTGGGACATCGAGCTGGAGGCTTGAATTTGCGGCGGGCGATCGCGCCCAGACCTCAGTTTCCCAGCATGTCCGGCCGGAACAGCCGCTTGCGCGATACTCGCCTGCCGGACAGCATGAACTTCCCGTCTCCGATATAGTGGACGAATTCCGGCTCCCTGGGGCTGGTGGCGACGCGGATGCGCAGGACTTCCAGGATGAAGAGGTCGTACTTCGCGACCATCGCATCGTCGTGGATGCGGCACTCAAGCTGGGCGTGGCACTGCGGCAGCAGCGGCGCGGCGACGTGCCGGGCCGGCTCTCGCGCGATGTCGAGCGCGGCGAACTTGTCGAGATCGGCCCCGCTACAATTGCCGATCCGCACCACGGTATCGAGCAGGGCGCTGGTGGGCACGTTCATCGTGCATTCGCCGCTTCGGCGCAGCATGGCGTGGCTATGGTTGCCGCGCGAGACGAGGCAGGAGATCAGCGCGGGCGTGAATTCCAGCACCTGGTGCCAGCCCATGGTCATCACGTTGTCCCGCCCGCCGTCGTGCGTGGCGAGCAGAACGACCGGGCCAGGCTCCAGGAACTGCCGTGCGTGAGAGGGGGGAACGTCGTGCCACTTCACCATGCCGTGTTCCTTTGCCGGATCGGGTCAGGAGCGCGTCAGGCAGGGTGTGGGTTCCCTCAGTGGATGGTTTCCAGTTCGGCTTCGGCCTGAACCGCCTCCACGCCTTCATCGACGGCGGTGGTGAGGGCGACGTCCATCGTCACGTTGCCGACCGTGCGCATCAGGTCCGGCAGCACTTCCACCGCCACCAGTACGCCCAGCGGCCAGAGCGGTACGCCCATGGCCGCCGCGATCGGGCCGATGGAGGAGACGAAGCTGATCGTACCGGGAAGAGAGACGGTGCCGAACGTGGTTGCGAACGCCACCAGCACGCCGGCGATGAGGGCGCCGGTCGTCAGTTCGATGCCCGCAAGCTTTGCGGCGTAAACGGCGACGGCGACGTTCATCGCCGGTCCGGTTGCGCGGAACAGCGTGACGGCGAGTGGTAGGACGAACTCCGCCGTCGTTGCCGAAACGCCCAGCTTGCGGCTGGCCGCGAGCATCGAAGGGACCGTTGCCATGGAGGACTGGGTAGAGATCGCGACGATCTGCGCAGGCAGCACGGCGGCGGCGAATGCCGGCAGAGAGCGGCGCCCCGCGAAGACCGCGACCAGATAGCCCGCGATCATCATCACGGCGCCGGTCGATACGACGAGCAGGATATAATGCGCCAATGTGCCCAAGGCCGCGCTGCCGCTTCGCACCCCAAGGCTGAAGCCCAGCGCAAGAACGCCGATGGGCGCAAGCATCAGCACCCAGCCAATAATCACCATCATCGCACCTGCCAGCCCCTCGAACAGCAGCGCGAGCAGGCGGCGCGGTTCGTCGGCAAGGCGGGTAGAGGCGATGGCGAACAGGGCGATGAAAACGATCACCGGCAGTATCGCATTGGCGGCGGCGGCGGTAATCACGTTTCCGGGGATCAGGGACGAAAGAAAGTCCGCGATGTCGGGCACTTTGCCCGGATCGTTCGGGTGCGGGAACTGCACGCCGGCAGGAATCGGGAACAATTTCAGCAGTGCGGGCATGGCGATCGCGCCCAGCGTGGCGCTGAAAGCGAGAAAACCGACAATGGCGCCCAGCGTGCGCCGGGCCATGGCGCCGGCCTGGGCAACCGCGATGGTTTCCACGATGCCGGTAAACAGCAGGCCAGCCACCAGCGGCAGGATCGTCATTTGCAGGCCTTGCAGCCAGAGCGAGCCGACCGGGCCGGCCACTTTCAGGATCGGTTCCGCAGCCGGATTGCCCGCCAGCATAAGGCCGATCACTAGCCCGGCAATAAGGCCCAGTAGAGTCAGCTTGCCGGGGACGCGTATTTCGGGAATGCGCGAGGCACCGCTGTCTCTTGGGCTTTCGCTCGACGTATCCATTTGGCTCCTGGGGAAATGCGACCTTCGTCCTCATTCTCCATAATGAGCACTGTGGCGCATGGCAATTTGATCGCGGCTTGAGTAAGAGCGCGCGTCATTCGCCATTCACGAAATGGTCTCCAAGGGGGCAGGTCATGAGCAGACAGTACTTCGGCACCGACGGCATCCGCGGCCGCACCAACCAGGGCGCTATGACCGCCGCCATCGCCATGAAGGTCGGCCAAGCGGCCGGCACCCGCTTCCTGCGCGGCAGTCACCGGCACCGCGTGGTGATCGGCAAGGACACGCGCCTCTCGGGCTACATGCTGGAAAACGCGATGGTGGCCGGCTTCACCAGCGTGGGTATGGACGTTGTGCTGCTGGGCCCGATGCCGACCCCGGCCGTCGCCCTGCTGACCCGTGAACTGCGCGCCGACGTGGGCGTGATGATCTCCGCCAGCCACAACCCCTATGAGGATAACGGCATCAAGCTGTTCGGCCCCGACGGCTTCAAGCTTTCCGACGAGGATGAACTGGCGATCGAGGCGATGCTGGCGCAGGACATCCCGCTCGCCGCGTCCGAGGAAATCGGCCGGGCCCGCCGCATCGACGACGCACGCGGCCGCTACATCCACGCCGTGAAGCGCTCGCTGCCCGAAGCGGTGCGGCTCGACGGGCTGAAGATCGCTGTCGATTGCGCCAATGGCGCGGCCTATCAGGTGGCCCCTTCCGCCTTCTGGGAACTGGGCGCCGAAGTCGTATCGATCGGCGTGACGCCCAACGGCAAGAACATCAACGCCAAGTGCGGCTCCACCCATGTCGAGGCCTTGCAGGAAACCGTGGTTTCTTGCGGCGCGGACATCGGCATCGCGCTCGATGGCGATGCGGACCGCCTGATTGTGGTCGACGAGAAGGGCAAGACGGTCGACGGCGACCAGATCATGGCACTGATCGGCACCCAGCTTGCCGCGCGCGGCGCGCTGCGGGGCGGCGGCGTGGTGGCGACGGTCATGTCGAACCTGGGCCTGGAGCGATACCTGAACGCACAGGGCCTGACCCTGGAGCGTACCAAAGTCGGGGACCGCCATGTGCTGGAACGCATGCGTGCGGGCGGTTTCAACGTGGGCGGCGAGCAGTCGGGCCACATGATCCTGCTGGACCACGCGACCACCGGCGATGGCACTGTCGCTGCGCTTCAGGTCTTGGCCGCGCTGGTCCAGTCCGGCAAGCCGGCGAGCGAGGTGCTGCACCTTTTCGATCCCGTGCCCCAGCTTCTGCGCAACGTCCGCTTTGCCGGCGGCAAGCCGCTGGAGGCAGACCGCGTGAAGGCGGTGATCGCCGAGGCGGAAGCCGCGCTTGATGGCAAGGGGCGCCTGGTGATCCGCGCTTCGGGCACCGAACCGGTGATCCGCGTGATGGCCGAAGGCGATAATGCCGGCGATGTCGAGGCGGCCGTCGCCTCGATCTGCGCCGCCGTGGAAGAGGCTGCTGCCTGATGGCTCTGGAAATGCGCCCCGATTGCGAACGCTGCGGCACCGATCTTCCGGCCGATGCCCCCGGCGCGTTCATTTGCAGCTTCGAATGCACCTTCTGCGTCGAGTGCACCGACGCGCTGGATGACCTTTGCCCCAACTGCGGCGGCGAACTGGTCGACCGGCCGACGCGGGCGAAGCGGCATTTCGATTCCGCCCCGCCCTCGAAGGAACGGCGTTTCAAGGGGTAACAGGCAGGCGGTAGCGCCCAAGGCAGCACTTGCCGAGCAAGGCTGGCGCTGCCATCAGCCAGCCCATGACCACAGCGCCCAGATCAGCCCCGGCCCGCATCCTTTCCATCGCCGGTTCCGATTCCTCGGGCGGCGCGGGTATTCAGGCCGATATCAAGACGATCACCGTGCTGGGCGGCTACGCCATGACGGCAATCACCGCGATCACCGCGCAGAATACTTGCGGGGTGACGGACGTGGTGGCGCTTTCGGCGGAGGTGGTGGCGGCACAGATCGATGCCTGCGTCAGCGATGTCGGCGTCGATGCGGTGAAGATCGGCATGCTCGGCAGCCCGGAAATCGCCCATGTCGTGGCCGAGCGGCTGGAGGCGCTGGACGTGCCGGTAGTGTTCGACCCGGTGATGATCGCCACCAGCGGTTCGGTTCTGGCGGACAAGGTCACGATTGCCGCATTCGAGCGCCTGATGGCGCTGGCCACGCTGACGACACCCAACGTGCCCGAACTGGCCGTACTGGGCGGGGACGAAGGCATGGCGGCGCGCGGCGTCACCTACATCGCCAAGGGCGGCGATGCCGATGGGCCGGAGGTAGAGGATCGGCTGGTGCGCCCTGGCGAAGCGCCGCTGATTTGGACGGCTCCGCGCATCGAAACCCGCCACAGCCACGGCACCGGCTGCACTTTTTCCAGCGCCATCGCCACCTGCATGGGCCGTGGCGACGATCTGGTATCGGCGGTGGAGCAGGCGCGGGATTTCGTGCGCGCCGCCTTGCTGGCTGCGCCGGGCTTCGGGGCCGGGCACGGGCCGCTGGGGCATCACGCGATCCGCTAGAGCGTTTTCTAATCGGGTGGAATCACCTGATGACTCGGAAAACGCGGAAAACCAAAAACTTAAGGCAGTTGATCCGATGCGATCGGATCGGAAACTGCTCTAGGTTATCGGGGCGCGTCGAGCCTGAGGTAGACGCTGTCGCACCAGACCTCGCCCACTTGCCAGGTCCGGGCGGCGCGGCCGGTTTCGTGAAAGCCCAGCCGGGCGAGCAGCGCCAGCGAGCGCCGGTTGCGCGGATCCACATCGGCCGTGATATGCGGCAGGCGGTGGACCGCGAAAGCATTGTCGATCACCGCTGCCAGGGCCTCCCGCGCAAACCCTTGCCCCCAGTAGGCAGGATCGAGGATGAAACCGATCTCGGGAAAGCGCCAGAGCCCGGCTTTGCCGATCACCTTGCCGTCCAGCGTGACGATGAAGTCTTCGCCCTGATCCGGCGGGATGGCGATCATCCCGTCCAGCCAGTCGCGCGTCTCGGCCATGTCGGAATGGGGAGGCCGCGACCAGTAGGCCATGGCATCCGGCTGCACGAAGATCGCGTGGAGCGCTTCGGCATCGGCCGGAAGGGCGGGGCGCAGCAGCAGCCTTTCGGTGCGAAGCTGCGCCCCCATCATCCCGTCAACCGCAGTCGAGGTCGTAGAAGTCGCGCACGACCTTCCAGCCTTCCTCGGCGGTTTCGCACCAATGGAACAGCTTGAGGTCACTCTTGTTGATCACGCCTTCCTCGGCCAGCGCCTCGAAATTGACCACGCGTTCCCAGAACTCGCGGCCGTAGAGCAGGATCGGCATCGGCTTCATCTTGCCGGTCTGGATCAGCGTCAGCAGTTCGAAGAACTCGTCGAACGTGCCGAAGCCGCCCGGGAACACCGCCACCGCGCGGGCGCGGAGCAGGAAGTGCATCTTGCGCAGCGCGAAGTAGTGGAACTGGAACGAGAGGCGCGGGGTGACGTAGGGGTTCGGCGCCTGTTCATGCGGCAGCACGATGTTCAGCGCCAAAGTCTCGGCGCCGACTTCGCGCGCACCGCGATTGGCCGCTTCCATGATCGAGGGGCCGCCGCCCGAGCAGACCACGAACTGGCGCATGCCCTTTTCCACGACCGCGCACTTGCTGGCGATCTGGGCGAGCTCGCGGGCCACTTCGTAATACTTGGCCTTGGCGACAAGGCGTTCGGCAACCACCTTTTCCTCATCGGTGGTGGCGCGGGCCAGCACGGCGTCGCACTGTTCGGGCGAGGGGATGCGGGCAGAGCCGTACATCACCAGCGTGGAGCCGATGTTGGCTTCTTCCAGCAGCATTTCGGGCTTCAGCAGCTCAAGCTGGAAGCGGACCGGGCGCAGTTCGTCGCGCAGCAGGAATTCGGTGTCCTGGAAGGCCAGGCGGTAGGAGGGGTTCTGCGTTTGCAGCGTGCCCTGCTGGGCATCTGCGAAGGAGGCTTCCTGCTCGGCCTTGTAGAACCGGCGCTTGGTGACGTTGGTGTCTTCAGTATCGCTCATCGGGGTACCATGGCCGCAGGACGCGGCGTGAGAAAGCACAAATATCTAGGATGCTTGCGGTTGCATGCAAGAGATGGGCGCGCCTAGTTTCGTTTCCATGACGAATATGATCCTTACGCGTCGTACCGCTTTGGCGGGCTTGGGCATCGCGGCGGCTTCGGCGGCGGTGCCCGCGCTGCCGGCATTTTCCGCGCCCGCTCCGCCCCGGCTGGTGAAGCCGCCGCGCCTGCGTGAAGGGGATGTGCTGGGGCTGGTCGCGCCGGCCGGCTTCATCGGCGATCGCTTTGGGCTGGAGGAGGTGATGGCGACGGTCCGGGCCATGGGCCTAGTCCCCAAGCCTGCGCCGCATATGCTGGAGCGGGAGGGCTATCTGGCCGGGTCGGACCGGACGCGGGCGGACGATCTCATGGCCATGTTCGCCGATCCCGACGTGCGCGGCGTGATGTCCGTGCGGGGCGGCTGGGGCTGCGCGCGCATCCTGCCCCTGCTGGACTATGCGAAGATTGTGCGAAATCCGAAGCTGTTCGTGGGTTTCAGCGACAATACCGCGCTCCACCTCGCCTTCGCGGCGCGCACCGGTGTCGCCAGCATTCACGGCCCCAATGCCAGCGCATCGTGGCCGCCGGCCGCATGGGCCAGTTTCCACGCACTGGCGTTCGAGGGGGCGACGCCGACCTGGCAGGTGCCTGAAGGTGCGGGCGTCAACCTGGCCGGGCGGGGCAGGGACGTGCGCACATTCCACGGCGGCAAGGCGCGTGGGCGGCTGCTGGGCGGCAACCTCTCGGTACTGTCGGCGCTGGTCGGCACGCCTTACCTGCCTGATTTCAGCGGCGCGGTGCTGTTCCTGGAGGACACCAACGAATCCGAATACCGCATCGACCGGATGCTGACGCAACTGTCGCTGGCAGGCGTGTTCGACAAAGTGGCGGGCGTGGTCTTCGGCCAGTGCACCAATTGCACCAACCCCGATGGCGGCTTTTCGAACTTCACCATCTACGAAGTGCTGGGCCGTCAGTTCGACACCCTGAAAGTCCCGGCGTTCCAGGGCCTTCAGATCGGCCACATCGCCGCGCAGATCAGCGTGCCGGTGGGCTTGCCGGTTGAAATCGATGCGGATGCCGGGACCATGCGCCTGCTGGAACCAGCCGTCAGTTGATAGTGCGTCAGCTGACGGTCGATCCGCCGGCAGGGCGCACGCTCAGGATCGGATCGTTTTGCCGGCCCAGCCCGTGCCGTTCGACAAGGTCTTCATAAACCGCCTCGGCCAGCGGTTCGGCGAATTCCAGCCCAGTGCCGTGCGCGCCGTTCCAGCTGACGAAGGCCATGGCCGGACGATGGCCGGGCAGGCCGAGATTGACCGCCTCGTCGATCTCAAGCCCCTCTATCCCCTCGATCCTGGCGCCGAAGCGGGTAAGATCCTTCAAGACCACGGTCCATGTCGAAAAGGCGCTGCGCAAGTTTGCCATGACTTCCACATCCTCGCGCGGCTGGCGGGGCGTTTGCCCGGGCAGGGCGGTCTGGCCGTCGATCCGTGAGGCGATCCGAGGGTCGTCCATGCACTCCAATCCGAACGAGGTGAAAATCTGTCTGCATCGTCAGGATAGCTAACCAATCCTTGTCGCGGGCTTCCGTGCGGCTAGGGATCGTTGCGGATATCGGCGCCGAAATGGGTGCAGGGAGGGGGCTTATCCGGGGGCTATTGCGGTGCAATCGGTGCGAAGGGGTTTAACCCCGGCCTGCCAGCCACTAGGTCTGGGGCAACGACACTACCTGAAAGCATGCCGATGACCTCCTCCCTGCTCGATCCCCTGTCGCTGCCCGATTATGCCGCGCTCACGCCAGAGGCGATCGGGAAGGCGCTGGACCAGTCGCTGGCGGACATGCAGGCGGTGGTGGCGCGGATCGTGGCGGAAAAGCCGCGCGATTTCGATACCGCCTGGCTGCCGCTGGAACAGGCGGATACCGCCATGGATGCGCTGTGGTCGGCCGTCTCTCACCTGAAATCGGTGGCCAACACCCCCGAACTGCGTGAGGCGCATGCCGCCGGCGAGCAGCGCATCGTCGAAACCATGACGGCGGTGTTCCAGGACCACGAGCTTTACGAAGTGATCGCCGCGCTGGAGAGCAGCCCGGACTTCGCCCAGCGCTCCCCCGCCGATCGCGCCGCTGTCGAGCACATGCTGCGCAGCTTCCGCTTGTCCGGCGTGGCGCTGCCGCCGGAGCAGCGGGCGCGGTTTGCCGAAGTCTCGGTGGAACTGGCCGGCCTTGCCAATGCCTTCTCCGCCGCCGTTCTGGACGCGACCGACGCCTGGAGCGAGCATGTTACCGATGCGGCGCTGCTGGCCGGCATTCCCGATGCGGCGATGGGCATGTTCGCCGCCAATGCCAAGGCAAAGGGGCTGGAAGGCTGGGTGGTCACGCTGCAATGGCCCAGCGTCAACGCGGTGCTGACCTTCGCGCAGGATCGCGGGCTGCGCCAGCGTGTCTATACTGCTTTCGGTACCCGCGCTTCCGACCAGGGCCCGAACGCGGGCGCGTTCGACAATACGCAGCGCATCACCCGCATCCTGGAACTGCGGCGCGAATCCGCTGCGCTGCTGGGCTTCGCCGATCCGGTGGAACTGTCTCTGGCCACCAAGATGGCGCCCAATGCCGGCGAAGTGCTGCACTTCCTGCGCGATCTGGCCAAGCGTGCGCGTCCGGGGGCGGAGCGCGATCTGGCCGATGCGCGCGAATTTGCCGCGCAGGAGCTTGGCATCGCCGATCTTCAGCCGTGGGATCTGACTTACACCGCCAATGCCATGAAGCTGGCGCGCTTCGCTGTCGATGAGCAGGAAGTGCGCGCCTATTTCCCGGTGGAGCGCGTGCTGGCGGGCTGGCAGGTGCTGCTGGGCCGCCTCTTCGGCATCACGCTGAAGGAGCGGACCGACGTTGCCCTCTGGCACGAGGATGCGCGGTATTACGACGTGGCGGACGAGGATGGCGCGGTGATCGCCGGGCTCTATCTCGACCTCCACGCGCGGCAGGGCAAGCAGGGCGGGGCCTGGATGGCGCAGGCGCGCCCGCGTCTGGCGGACGGCGGCAGCGCCCGCGTGCCGGTGGCTTACCTCACCTGCAATTTCGCGCCCAAGGGCGGCGAAACGCCTTCGCTGCTCTCGCACACCGAAGTGGAGACGCTGCTGCACGAGACGGGGCATTGCCTCCACCACTTGTTCACCCGCGTGAACCGGCCGAGCGTGGCCGGCACCAGCGGCTTCGAGTGGGATGCGGTGGAACTGCCTAGCCAGTTGATGGAGGACTTCGCCTGGGATCGCGAAGTGCTGACCGGCATGTCTGGCCACCACCGCACGGGCGAGCCTTTGCCGGCGGACCTGTTCGAGAAGATGCTGGCCGCACGCCGCTTCCAATCCGGCCTGTTCGTGCTGCGCCAGATCGAGTTCGGGCTGTTCGACCTGCTGCTCCACCTGGGCACGATGGGCAGCGATCCGATGGAAGTGATCGGCGCCGTGCGTGAGGAAGTGGCCGTGGTCATTCCGCCCGAATGGCACCGTTTTCCGCACTCGTTCACCCACGTTTTCTCTGGCGGGTATGCCTCCGGCTATTACAGCTACCTCTGGGCCGAAGTGCTGGCGGCGGACGGCTTCCGCAAGTTCGTTGAGGCCGGCGTGGTCGACCGCGCGACTGGCGATGCCTTCCGCGACGAAGTGCTGGCGCGCGGGGCCACGCGCCCGGCGGCGGACAGCTTCCGCGCCTTCCGCGGGCGTGACGCGGACGTGACGGCCCTGCTCGAACGGCGTGGCCTACTGGCGTGAGCGGGGGCCCAGTAGCGGAAGACCGGCGCGCCTGGCTGCGCGAGGCGGTTCGGCGTATCGAGGCGGACTACAACCGGTCCGCCGACACCCACCTGATCCGTCTGGACCTGCCGCGCTATCCGGGCATCACGCTCTACCTGAAGGACGAAAGCTCGCACCCCACGGGCAGCCTGAAGCATCGGCTGGCGCGATCGCTGTTCCTCTATGCCCTGTGCAACGAGTGGATCGGCCCGAATACTTGCGTGATCGAGGCGAGTTCCGGCTCGACGGCGGTAAGCGAGGCCTATTTCGCGCGCATGCTGGGCCTGCGCTTCATCGCCGTGGTTCCGGCCACGACCGCGCAGCCCAAGCTGGACGAGATCCGCTTCCACGGCGGGGAAATCCACGCGGTGGACGATCCGCGCACCGTCTATCAGGTGGCGCACGACCTCGCCCGGCAGACCGGCGGGCACTACCTCGATCAGTTCACTTATGCCGAGCGGGCGACCGATTGGCGCGGCAACAACAACATTGCCGAAAGCATCTTCCACCAGATGGCGGAAGAAGAGCATCCCGAACCGAGCTGGATCGTCTGCGGCGCGGGCACCGGTGGTACTTCCGCCACGATCGGCCGTTTCCTGCGCTATCGCCGCCTTTCGTCGCAACTTTGCGTGGCCGATCCGGAGCATTCGATCTTCCACCGCCACTATGCAGACCGGTCCCAGACCACGCTTCCCGAAGGCTGCGCGGCGATGATCGAGGGGATCGGGCGCCCCCGCGTAGAGCCCAGCTTCGTGCCCGGCGTGGTCGATCGCATGATCGCCGTGCCCGATGCGGACAGCATCGGCGCCATGCGCGCGCTTTCGGCGCGGCTGGGGCGGCGCGTGGGCGGATCGACCGGCACCAACCTCTGGGCCTGCGCCCGGATCGTCGAGGAAATGCACGCGGCCGGCCAGCAGGGCAGCATCGTCACGCTGCTTTGCGACGGCGGCGAACGCTACGGCTGCACCTATTACGACGAGGCTTGGCTGGCCGGGCGCGGGCTGGACTGGCGCGCGGCAGAGGCGCGGATCGCCGGACTTCTGGGCGCGGCGTAAGGCGGTCCGGCGGCCTACCTGCGCCGCCGATAGGAACAGTTCCGCATAATCGATTGGACTTGGCACGCCGGGCGCGGACAACGTTGGCCCGAAGGTCCGCACACGCGCATCCGCGCAATAACATTGTGGAGACCCGGATAGACCGGGCTCCAAGCACTTCGGGTCGGGAAGAGGAGAGAATGGTTCGACATCACCAGGCCGGCTGGATGACCGGCGTATCGCTGCTCTTGCCGATCACGCTGACGACGATGGCGATCGTGCTGTTGACGCCGGTTCTGCCCAACCTGATGGCCGAGTTTTCCTCGGTGCCCAATCACGAATACTGGGTGCCGATGATCCTGACGCTGCCCTCGCTCTGCGTGGCGCTGCTTTGCCCGCTGGCGGGGATGCTAGGGGACTATTTCGGGCGGCGGCGGTTGCTGCTGTTCTCGTTCGTGCTCTATGCGGCGGTCGGCGTGCTGCCGGTGTTCCTGCATGACCTGACGCATATCCTGATCTCCCGCGTGGGCGTGGGCATTGCCGAAGCGCTGATCTACGTGCTGTCGACGACGATGATCGGCGACTACTACAAGGGTGCCGCGCGCGACCGCTGGCTGGCGGCGCAGACTGCCTTCGCCTCCGTCTCGGCACTGCTGTTCATGGTGATGGGCGGATTCCTCGGCAGCTTCGGCTGGCGCATTCCCTTTGCGGTCTACATCTCGGCGCTGCTGATGTTCGCACTGGTGCTGAAGTTCACGTGGGAGCCGGCCGGCGCCGCGCACCCGGATGACGAGGCGGACGCGCCGCCGCGCAACCTGTCCTGGGCGGGCTTTCCCTGGCGCACGATGGCGATGATCGTGCTGATCACGATCTACGGTTCGGTGTTCTTCTATACCGTGCAGATTCAGGCGCCCAGCGGCCTTGCCGAACTGGGTATCGACAACCCGCTGCGCGGCATCCTGACGGCGGCGGCCAGTCTGGGCGTGCCGCTGGGGACGTTCTTCTATTCGCGGCTCAGCCGAAAGTGGCCGGTCAGCCGATTACTGCTGGTGGAATTCGCGCTGCTCTCGCTCGGCTTCGCGCTGATGGGCAAGGCGGGGAACGTGCCGGGCTTCCTGATCGGCTGCTTCGTCAACCAGATCGGTGCCGGGCTGCTGTTGCCGACGCTGCTGGTCTGGTCGATGTCGATCCTGTCCTTCGAATTTCGCGGGCGCGGCACTGGGTTCTGGCAATCGGCCTTCGCGCTGGGCCAGTTCCTCTCGCCCGTCGTCGTGACCTTTGCCGCGCAGCGTAACGGCGGGTTGCTGGGCGCGTTCATGGTGCTTTCGATCGCGGCGCTGGGCGGCGTGGTGATCGCGCTCGTCGCCTCGCGCCTGCGCGGTGCGGGCAAGATGGAGGTGGCCCATGGCTGATCGCCTGAAGAACCGCGTTGCCGTCGTCACCGGGGCGGCCAACGGCATAGGCCAAGGCATTGCGCGCCTTTTCCGTGCGGAAGGCGCGACCGTGATCGGCGTCGACCTTTCCGGCGCGGATGAGGATTGCGACCTTACTGACGAGGCGCAGACACAGGCCCTCTTCGTGCGCATCGGCGAAGCGCATGGCCGTATCGACGTGCTGGTCAATGCCGCCGCTTTCGCCGTCTTCGCGTGGATAGAGGACTTGTCCTACGCGGACTGGAAGAAGACGCTGATCGGGGAACTGGACATCGTCTATCTCGCCACCCGCGCCGCGTGGCCGTGGCTGAAGGTGGGCGGCACGGCGAGCGTGATCAACTTCGCTTCGGCCAATGCGCGCCATGCGCTGGAAGGATCGCCGGCGCTGGCGCATTGCGCAGGCAAGGGCGGGGTACTCGCGATGACGCGGCAACTGGCGATGGAAGGCGCGCCGCACGGCATCCGCGCCAACACCATCGCGCCTGGTTTCATCAAGACCGCCGCCACCGCGCGCCACCTGGCCGCCGATCCGGGTTTCGAGCAGCAGGTGCTCGCCAAGAACATGCTGAAACGCCTTGGCGAGCCGGAGGATATCGCCTGGGCCGCCTGCTGGCTGGCCAGCGAGGAAGCCCGCTACGTCACCGGCGCCGACATCGCCATCGATGCCGGCGCTACGGCCTGGTAATCACTTCGCCTGCGGCGTCCGGTCCTCGGCCGGGACCTGACGCACCGGCACGGCGGCGATCCAGTCCTCGAACGCCTCGATATCGATCGGGCCGTTTACCCGATCGGTGCCGTCCTTGAAGCCAGCGAAGCCGTCGCCGCCTTCCGCCAGGAAGTTCACGACCGAGACGCGGTAGCTCTTCTTCGGATCGATCGGCTTGCCGTCCAGCGAGATCGCGGTGATGCGCGAACCGGAAGGCCGGCGCATGTCGAAGGCAATCTTCATGCCCTGGCTGGGCGAGAGGATCTGCTTGTCGCCGCTATCGTCCAGCCCCTGTTCGATGGTGGCACGCAGTTGCGCGCCGGTCAGCGTCATCGTCACCATCTGGTTGTTGAACGGAGTGACCGCGTAGATCTGGCCGAAGGTCACCGTGCCGTCGGCCGCCGGAACCAGCGAGGTGCGGATGCCGAACGGATTGACGAAAGCGATCTGCGCGCCGGACTTGCGGGTGGCGGCGAGCTGCGAATCCGCGATCAGCGCGCCCAGCGAGCCGCCGTTGCCGACGCCGCCTTCGCCTTCCTTCTCCATCGGGCCGGAGAGATGGCCAATCGGCCGCTCCACCAATTGCAGAGAGGCGTCCTTATAACGCTTCACATAGGCGGACACATCCGCGCGCGGCTGGAACTGCGGAAAGGCCGTGGTGGTCGGCACCGGGCCCTTGCCGGAAGTATAGGCTTCCGACTGCACGATCACGTTGTGTGCCTGCTTGTTCACCAGCTTGTGCGTGGCCGGATCGAAATCCAGCGTGATGTCGGTCACCAGCTTGCCGTAGACGCCCGCGCTGGTCAGCAGGATCGGGCCCGCCGCGGCATTGGCGGTGTAGTTGCAGATATAGGCCCAGTGCGTGTGGCCGGAGACGACCACGTCCACGCCGGGGTTCAGGTGATCGAGGATCGGCTGGATGTCGCCCGCCGCTTCGTTGCAGCCGTTGGGATCGGCCACGCCCTTGGTGCGCAGGCCCTGGTGGATCAGCACGACCACGGCATCGGCGCCGGCCGCTTTCAGGGCGGGGACGGCGCGGTTGATGGTTTCGGCCTCATCCTCGAACTTCAGGCCCGCCACGCGGTCCGGCGCCACAAGGGTGGGGATCGTCTTCAGCGACAGGCCGATGAAGCCGATGGTGATCTTGCGGTCACCCGTGCCGAAGGTCTTCAGTCCGGTGCCGGGGAACAGCGTGGAGCCATCCGGCATCACCGTGCTGGCGGCGAGGTACTTGTAGTGTGCGCCCTCGAACTGCTCCAGCTGGCACGGCTCAAAGCGGGTGTTCTTCGCGCAGCCGCCGTTCTGGAGGCGCTTCAGTTCCTGCCAGCCCCGGTCGAACTCGTGGTTGCCCACCGCGTTGAATTCCAGCCCGATGCGGTTCATCACGCCCACCGAAGGCTCGTCCAGATAGAGCGAGGAAGCAAGCTGAGAGGCGCTGGTAAGGTCGCCCGCGGCCACCACCACATGTTCGGGATGCTCCGCCTTCAGCGCATCCACGGCAGAGGCCAGCCACGCCGCGCCGCCGGCCGGGACGGAGACTTCGTTGCCCTTGCCGTCGGGCGCGTCGACCGTCTGCTTGGGCGGTTCCAGCGCGCCGTGGAAGTCGTTGATGGCGATCACGCCGATCTCGATCGGGCCCTTCGCGGCGGCAGGCGGCTGATCGGAAGCCTGATGATGCCCCTGCGGCGTGGCGCAGGCGGAAACGAGAAGTGCGGCGACGAGCGGCGTGATGCGCGCGATGCGGAAACTGGTCATGGCCGCGCTCTATCGGATTGCAAGATGACGCGCCAAGGACGTTTTTTGCATGTGCGAGAAAGATTGGCGGAGCGCCTGTGCCGCCTTGCTGGGGGGCGACACAGGCGCGGTTGCCGCCGCCGGGCTCGTGAGGGCAAGCACCGTGGCGGCAAACAGATCAGTAGGGCCAGATCAGTACGGCTTGTCGCCCGCGACGGTGACGCGGAAACCGGAGCGGACTTCGGGGAAGTAATCCCACACCGCGAAGTGCTGGGTGCAGCGGTTGTCCCAGAAGGCCACCGAGTGCTTTTCCCAGCGGAAGCGGACGTGGAAGTTCGCATCCTTCACATGCTCGAACAGGAAATCGAGCACGGCCTTGCTCTCCGGGCCGGAAAGCCCGTTGATCTTCGTCGTGTAGGACGAGTTCACGAACAGCAGCTTGCCGCCGGTCACCGGATGGGTCCGGACTACCGGGTGCGAGTTGCAGGGATAGGTCTTGGTCGAATCCGGGAAGATCGCCTTGTAGACGGGATTGGCATCATGCACGGCGGTCAGCGGATCGAGGAAGGCCTTCATCGCCGGCGAAAGCGCGTCGTAGGCGGCGTACATGCTGGCGAACAGCGTGTCGCCGCCGTCCTCCGGCAGCGTGTGGAGCGTCAGGATCGATCCCATCGGCGGTTCGGCATCGGCGGACAGGTCCGAATGCCAGTTCTCGCCCGCGACGAACTTCGAGTTTTCGTCGGCATGAATGGCAACGATTTCGGGATGATCGGGCAGCCCGGCGACGCCCGAGTGGATGGCGAGCTGGCCGAAGGCGCGGCCGAGCGCCTTGTGTGCATCATGGTCCATGGGCTGGTCGCGGAAGAACACCACCTGGTGCTGCATCAGCGCGTCGTGGATCTCGGCAAAGGCCTGATTGCCCATCGGCTTGGTCAGGTCCACCCCGAAGATTTCTGCGCCGATGCGCTTGGTCATCGGGCGCACGTCGATCAGTTCATAGGCCATTTGCTTGGCGGCTCCGGTTAATCTGGCAGAATTTGTCCGTGCCGGGCGGGGGAAGGTTCGCCCGGCACGAACGCACTCTCAAGCTTCGCTGTCCTTGATGATCGGATCGGCCACGCTGCCCTTGTGCGGGAAGATGCGGCGCTCGATCCGGCAGTGGATGCCCTGCGTGCCGTCCACCACTTGCGTCACGCCGAAGTCGGCGGCGACGCTCATCAGCGAATAGCCATCGTTGCGTGACAGGCCCTGATGCTCGGTCAGCAGGTGCAGCATGTCGGTGGAGGCGGATTTCATCGCCTTGTCCAGATTCTCGCCGAAGCCGTGGACGATCCAGCAATCGGGCGTTTCCAGCAGCGGCGAGGGGAACGAGAAGTCCTTGCGCAGCACGATCTGGAACAGCACGTCCAGCGAGGCTTCGATCGCGGTGCCGCTGATCTCGCCGTCGCCTTGCGAAACGTGCGGATCGCCGATCGAGAACAGGCCGCCCTTCACCTGCACCGGGTAATACATCGTCGCGCCGGCGCCGATGCGCCAGTTGTCGATATTGCCGCCATGGAGGCCGGGGGGAATCGTGCTCACCGGATCGTTGACGGCGGGCGCCACGCCGGCGGTGCCGAGGTGCGGGCGCGCCGGGATGGTGATGCCAGGCAGCGCGGTCGAACGGTCGCATTCCGGGCAATGGGTGATGCGGCCGGGAACGACGTATTTTTCCTCCACGTCATAGGCGTAGAGCGCGGCGGCGGTGTTGGCGGTGGGATCCAGCTTGTAGATCGTCACCCGTTCGGTCTGGCCGAATTCCTCGTAGAGATGGCCCCAGTTGGCCGCGAGGTTGGATCCGTAGTTGAAGCGCGGCTTCATCTGGAAATAGCGCACTTCCAGCATGTCGCCCGGCTCGGCGCCCTCGACATAGATCGGGCCGGTCATGATGTGGCAGCCCGGCGCGCGGGTGGCGGGATCGATCTCAGTAAAGATGCGGCGGATGTCCTCGTCGAACATCAGGTCTGGATCGTCGCCGGCGTGGTGGGTGACCGCCTGCGCCATGATCAGGTCGCCGCTCTTCACGGTGAGCGCCGGCTTGATCTCGGGCGAGAAATAGCCCCAGTGCACCGTTTCGGGCGTGGCCCTCAGGTGGTGCAGCGCGCTGGGCTGGACGGGGTCCTTTTCAAGCGCGGGCTTAAGGCTGATCAGTGCCATCGAAACTCCTGTTACGCAGGGAAATCGGGGAAGGGCGCGCTTATTCCGCGCCGATGAGCACGCTCGTCATGCTGAGCGACTTGTGCTGGATGAAGTGGGGCGCGAACTCGGCCGGCTCGCCTTCGTGGCGGGCGCCGAGCACGTAGAGCAGCGGCAGGAAATGGTCCTGGCTGGGCACCGAAAGCCGCGCTGCCTCGCCCAGTGCCTCATAGTCGATCACCACTTTGGGGTCGTCCTCGGCAATGGCCTTGCACATGGTGGAATTGAACTGCTCGGCCCAGGGATAGGGCGTGGCGAGCGGGTTGGCCCAGTCCATCGCCGGCAGGTTGTGGACGATGTTGCCGGTGCCCATGATCAGCACGCCTTCGTCACGCAGCGGGCGCAGCATGCGGCCGACCAGCCAGTGCTCGGCGGGGCTCTTGGCCAGGTCCATGCCAAGCTGGATCACCGGCACGTCGGCCTCCGGATAGGCGTGGACCAGCACCGACCAGGTGCCGTGGTCCAGGCCCCAGTTGGCGTCCATCTTCACCGGCATCGGTTCCAGCAGTTCGCGCACGCGCTCGGCCAGCTCCGGATCGCCGGGGGCGGGGTACTGCACGTCGAACAAGGCCTGCGGGAATGCGCCGAAATCGTGGATCGTGCGCGGCTGGGCCATCGCGGTGACGGCGGTGCCGCGCGTCTGCCAGTGGGCGGAGATGCACAGGATCGCACGCGGTTTGCCGATGCGGCCGGCGATCGCGTTCCAGCTTCTGGTCACGTCGCTCTTTTCCAGCGCCACCATCGGGCTGCCGTGACCGTAGAAGACGATCGGAAGACGGCTCATTCGCGTATTGCTCCGTTGCTCAGTGGTTCAAGGCTAGGGAGGGCGGGGGCGGATGGTCTTGCGGGCAAGCGCACAAGAACTTGTTGGCGGAGGAGCGGGTGGTGAGTGCAGTTCCCTTCCAACCAAACTCCGTCGCCCCCGCGAAGGCGGGGGCCCCGCTGCCTTTTGCTACGACGCAAGAAAAGCGGGATCCCCGCCTGCGCGGGGACGACGAGGTTTGGCGAGGATAGGTTTGCAGTTTCCGGGGGCGTGGGTTTGGTAGGCCCGGAAAACCGCCTTATTCCTTGGTGTAATCCGCAGGAATCTCGGGGTTCTCACCCGCCTTGCCCCACAGGATGATCTCATTGCCCCAAGGGTCGGCGAAGGCATGGTTGTAACCGTTGAACTCGGCCCAGTAGTGGTCACGCCAGAGCACTTTGCCACCGAGCTTTTCGGCGGTTTCGAGGATTCGTTCATAGCTGTCGTCGTCGCTTACCAGCACCCAGATGCGGGCCTTGCGGCCTTCGGTCGCCAGTGTGCGCGGTTCCACGCCTTCAGGGTTCGGGTGCGGGCGTGCGTTGTTCGCGTCGAACACGCCGAGGTGGAGGTTGCCGATCTGGCTGTCGGTGCCATCCTTGTTCTGGAAGAAGCCGCCGGGAACCATGCGGTGGTAGATCCCGTGCGGGCGCGCATCGTTCTCCCAGCCGAAGACTTCGGCGTAGAATTCGCCGGCCTTGGCGGGATCGTCGGTCGCGAAATCGACGAAGATGAGCGTGTTGGTCATTGCAGAAGGCTCCCTTGGTGGTTGTCCAAGGCCTAGCCGGAGGGAGTTTGCATGCGCGGCACGGGGCGCACGAATCCTTGATCTTGAGCGCCAGTGCTGAAGTGCACCTAAGAGTAGCTGAACGACACCGACGCGAAAATCGGCGCTGACCTCTCACGGCGCCAGCCCATTCCCCCACCCGACCTCCTCTACGAGGTAGAATCTGGGAGGTCGGGTGGGGGAGTGGGCTGGTGCCGCAAGCTCGTCACGGATGTGAAGAGCGCACTAAAAAAGGCGGCGCCCGACCGAAGTCGGACGCCGCAGCCGTCGGGAATGGGTGACGGTAAACGTGTAAAATCAGGCGTGCAGGCGCGTGACCGGAGCGGACGGACCGCGACGGCGATCCCATTCGGCGCGGTAGCGTTCGACCAGCCAGACGTTGAGCAGCCGCTGCGCACCTTCCTGCCAGGAATAGCGGCCGCGGGGCGCGAACTTCGATCGCAGGCCCTGCTGGACCAGCTCGTCAACGTGGAAGTCCTGCCCCACGATCTCCTCGACCGCGGTGTCGTTCATCTTCATCTTCAGTTCGTAGAGCGGATCGTCCATCGCCTCGGGCACCATCAGCGTGCCGATGGTCAGCGCGTGGCTCTCCGGCCCGCGCGGGTCCATGATCAGGTAGAGTACGGTATCGTTCAGCACCACCAGCGAGAGGCTGGGCGGCAGGTTCACGAACAGCAGGCGGTTCTGCTCTTCCTCGGTCAGCTTCGGAAACACCGGGAAGACCGCCCTCTGCGTGGCGTTGAAGGCCGCGTTCTTATGGAGCGTGCCGTTCAGCCGGTAATAGCCGGCGGAATCGGTGGGCACTTCGGGGAAGCTGGCAAGCCCGCTCGGGATAAAGTCGTGCAGCGGGCCGGCGTGGAGGCGGCTGGCGTGATAGCCGTCGTTGTTGTTTTCCAGCATGACCTTCCAGTTCCACGGGAACACGGTCGGTTCCTCCGGACGGGGGCCACGCAGGTTGGCGAAGTCATAATTGGCGACGACCTCTTCCAGCCCGGCCAGGCGCGGGGTGAGCGGGGCGGCATCGGCATCGAAGTTCACGAAGATGAAGCCGTGCCAGATCTCATGCCGGATCACCGGCAGGCTGGCGGCCTTCTTGTCGAAATTGCAGGTGCGGTTCATCGCCGGCGCGCCGACCAGGGTGCCGTCGAGATCGTAAGTCCAGTGGTGATAGGGGCACACGAAGGCGCGGGCATTGCCGTGCCCTTCGGCCACCAGCATCGCGCGGTGCTGGCAGACCGAGGACAGCGCCTTGATCGATCCGTCGCGCGTCTTGCAGATCACCATCGGCTCGTCCGCGCGGGTGACGGTGAAGAAGTCGCCCGGGTTCTCCAACCACTCGGTCCGGCCGACGCAGAGCCATTCATGTTCGAACAGCGCGGCCTTCTCGAACCGGTAGAATTCCTCGTCGACATAGCATTCCGCCGGCAGCGTCTCGGCTTCCAGCGTGTCGAGCGTGGAGCTTTCCAGACTGTCGATGAACTTGTCGGTGAGAATGGTCATTTCGGCTTCCCGTCTCATGCAAACTGCGCTTGCTACAGGATGACCCTAGCGGGCCTTGGCCGTAGTCTCTTTGCGCTGGGCGAAGGGACTTTTGGCAAGTTCCACGCGGGATTTTACTCGGCGGGGACCAGTTCAGCGGGTTCGAGCGCTTCCGGCTCCTCAGTGCGCGTTGGCGCACGCAGGAACAGCATGGACATCGCCGTCGCCGCTACCAGCATCAGCGCGAAAACCAGCAGCGCGGGCGCGTAGCTTCCGGTCACGTCCGCAATACGACCGGCGCCGATCGGGCCGAACACGGCCAGCGTGGTGACGGTGGTCGCCATCGCCGTCATGTCCCCGGCGATGCCCGCGCCGAAGTAGCGCAGCAGCAGGATGTGGGCGGAAAGCCAGGCCATACCCCAGCCCATGCCGAACAGCGCGGCGGCGACGGTGGCGACCAGCACATGGCTGGCCGACCAGAGCAGCGCCATGGCCAGCGCCTGCACGGCAAGGCCGGCGATGAAGATGCGGCGTGGGTCCACCCGCTCGCACAGGCTGCCGGTCACGCCTTTGGCGCCGGTGCCCGCGAAAGCCAGCAGGCTCATCGCGATGGCGCCCGGCGCCGCGCCCTGGCCGAGCTGGGCAATATGCGCGACAAGGATCGAATGGGTGGTGGTGACCACGGTCTGCACCACGGTCATGGCGAGGGCCAGGATCACGAAGCTGGGCGTCATCAACGCCTGTCTTACGGTCCACGGGCTGGCTGCGGGGCCGTCGCCCTCATGCCCGGCGCCCTTCACCTGATCGACGCTCTCCACCTTCACCGCATCGCGGATGCAGAGCAGCGAGATCACGCCCAGAACCAGCGCGCTGGCGGCCATGACCATCCAGTGCAGGCGCCAGTTGCCGGTGAGGCCGACGATGGTGCCGACGATCAGCGGCCCGGCAATGCCGCCCGCCGCACCGGTCATGAAGTAAAAGCCGATCATCCGCGATGAGGTACGCGGGAACCACGTCGCCAGCAGGTAGACTGCGGGCGAGGGCGCCACGAGCGAGAAGCCCACGCCCATCAGCGTCGTCGCCACGAAGAACAGTTCCAGATGATGGATCTGCGAGGCGATGAAGAAGCCGATGGCCAGCACCAGACAGCCCGCAAACACCGTCAGCCGCGTGCCGATCGCCTTCATCAGCATCGGCGGCAGCGGGCTTGCCAGTCCGCAGGCGAGGCCGAGCAGGGAGAAGCTGAGCCCGGCGGCCGCCTTCGACCAACCCAGTTCGGCAATCATCGTGTAGAGCACGTAGCCGAGCGAGGTGAACGTCGTCGCGGTCACGAAGAAGAAGCCGAGCGATGCGGCGAACATGACCAGGGCGCTGCGGGGGACGCGGCGCGGAATGGACAATCCGGACGGCATGGCAACTCCTGCGGGCTTTCGGTCCGCACGGAATCGCGGGACCATCATGCCTTGCAGGCTTACATGCTGCACCTGCACACTCTTGATGGTGCGCGACTCAATAGTTGATCGCGACGCTGGGGCAAGGGGCAGGATTGTTCGTCATCGCCTGAGGGTCATGGCCTGTGAGTCATGGCTTATGGGTCATGGCTTCGAACATTGCCGTTGGCATGAGTTTGACGTGAACAGCCCCTTGATCGCCAACGCCATTGCGAACTACGCTTCGGGGGGCCTGTAGGGAGACAAGCATGTAGCCATCGGGCGCTTTGGAAACGAAAAGCACGTCGATGTCCGAACCCGGAGTGGTGTTTTGGGAAAGAACCTGAAATCCGGTGGCCTTGAGAACCACGCTAACCTTGCCGCTGACCTCGGTCGTTCGAACCGTATTGGCTAACACGATATGGCAAGCACCCGGACTATCGCCCACGCCAATGAAAATTTCGTCAGGTTGTGACTTCAGCCGGAACCACGTGGGAACGCGATAGAAATGCGTCTTGATCGTTGGCGGCACGTCCGATGCAGATACGGGAAGAAGGCCTGCGGGATTCTCGCGGGTTGGCGGCTTGCCTCTGGCCGTTTGAAAACAGACGTCGGGGATGGCATTTAAAAAGTGAATGGCAAGATCGGGACTGTCAGCCGCCCTTGCCGGCAATGAACTGCCTGCGAGTAACCCGATCGCTCCAAGCACAGTCAGACGATTCATCGCTTATCTCCCTCAAGTCAGAAGTTATCGATTCTCCGCTAAAATTTGATTGAAGTCTGGGGACGGCGTTCGGAATCATTTCGGAGGGGCGCGACATTTGCGAGCCAGCCCCCGCCTTCGCGGGGGCGACGGGGGTATTTGTGGACGTGAGGCAGCCTGGATCGGTTGTGGGGTAACCCAAGCGCAAGAACGCGCCGGCCTTGCGACCGGCGCGTTCCCATAAAAACCAACGGTGCGACCCGATCGGCTCCCTCTTAGAACTTGTACCCGACCGAGAGGATCACCTGACGCGGCGGGATGTAGGTGTCCATCACTTGCGCCGAACCGTAAGGGTCCGAGAAGCGCGAGTTGATGCCGTTCTTGTCGAACAGGTTGATCACGCGCAGGGTGATGTCGGTGTTGGTGCCTTTCGGTTCGTACTTCAGCATGGTGTTGACCTGCGTGTACGAGGGGGTGAGGTCCACCGCGCCGTCGTTGAACAGGCGGTACTGGTACTTGCCGCGATAGATCAGCTGGGCGCGGGCGGTCAGCGTGCCCGGGCCGACTTCGCCGTTCCAGGTGGCGGCGATATTGCCCTGCCAGCGCGGCAGCTTGGGAATGCGGTTGCCCTTGATGTCCTCTCGCGCCGCGTCGCGGGCGGCGGAGGCGGCATAGAAGTTGGTCCAGAACAGGTAATCGGGGAAACCGGCGGCGTTCTGGGCATTGGCGGCCGCATTCGGATCCAGCGCGTAGTAGTGCGAGGTGAATTCACCCTCCAGCCACGACATCGAAGCGTCGAAGCGCAAGTGCTCGGTCGGCGCGTAAGTGCTTTCCAGTTCCAGGCCGTAGACCCGCGCCTTGGGCGCGTTGCTGATGCCTTCGCCGTAGAGCACCGGGTCTTCCTCAAGGAACTGCATGTTCTTGTAGTTGTAGAGGAAGGCGGAGGCGTTGATCTGCAGCGTATCGTCTAGGAAGCGGTTCTTGGAGCCGATCTCGAAGGAATCGACGGTTTCCTTCTTGTAGGTGGGCTTGATCGAATCTTCCCAGCCGAAGATGCAGTAGGCACCGCCGCACGCTGCCGACGAGCTGTTGATCCCGCCCGGCTTGAAACCGCGCGTATAGCTTACGTAGAGCATGTTGCTGGGGGTGAACTGATAGTCCGCCGCTAGCTTGCCGGTCCAGGCATGGTCGCTGACCGATCCGGTGGAGGCCGGCTGGAGGTAGGCGCCCGAGGTCTGGCTGGACACGCCGCCCGACATCGAATCGTACATGCCCGATGACTTGTCGTGGTTGTAGCGGATGCCGGCGGTCAGCTTCAGCTTGTCCGTCACGGCATAAGTGCCCTGCGCGAAGGCGGCATAGAGTTCGCGCTTGATCGACGACAGCTCCGCATAAGTCAGGTTCCCGACCAGCGGATCGTCCCAGGCGGTGTCTTCGGGCAGCGCCTGCTGCAGGAAGTTGTCGTCGTCGCTGCGGTATTCGTTGACGTACTGGCTGTTCTCGGAGTGCAGGTAGACGCCGCCGAGCACCCACTGGAACGGGCCGTTGCCGTTCGACGTGAGGTTCAGTTCCTGGCTCCAGCTCTTGGTGTCCGACGCCCAGAGCGGCACGTGGTCGTAAGTGACGCCGGTGTAGCTGATCGGGTTGTAGGTGTTCTGGTAGAACAGCGTGGTGTCCAGCCCGTCGGCATCCCAGGCCTGTTCGGAATGCAGCTTCTGGTAGCCGGTGATCGACTTGACCGTGGCGAAGGGCGTGTCCCACTTGATGACGCCGGTGTAGAGCTGGGTCTTCACCTTCGATCGGCCCGGATAGTCCTGCGTCAGTTCGCGCGGATCGGGGTTGGGGTCGAGGATGTTCTTCTGCGCCGGGCCATTGGTGTTCGAATTGAACTGGATTGTGTTCAGCGTGATCGACAGGTTGGACAGCGGCTGCCACTTGGCACCCAGGCGCCAGCCGGTTTCATCCTGATCGTCCAGGTCGTACTTCTTGAAGCCGGGCACTTCGGTGGCGTGGGCATAGCCGTCGTGCTTGGTGAACTGGAAGGCGCCGCGGATCGCCAGCGTGTCGGTAACCGGCACGTTCAAGGCGGCGGAGCCTTCCATGTAGTTGTAATTGCCGATGCCGGCGCTGACGTTGCCCTTCAGCGCATCGGTGCTGGGCTCGATCGAAACGACGTTGATGGTGCCGCCGGTCGATCCCTGGCCGAACAGCGTGCCTTGCGGGCCGCGCAGCACTTCCACTTGTGCCACGTCGATGAAGGCGGCGCTCGCGGCGATCGAGTTGAAGATGTAGACGCCGTCGATGTGGTAGGAGACGCCGGGATGGGTGTTGGTGTTCTCCGGCGTTTCCGAACCGATGCCGCGGATGGAGATCACGCGCTCCCCGCCGCCGCTCTTGGCGATGACCAGGCCCAGCACGGTGCCGTTGAGGCCGGTGATGTCGGTGATGTTGCCTGCCTTCAGCGTATCGCTGGTGATCGCGCTGACCGAAAGCGGGGCCTGCTGCAGACTGACATCGCGGCGCTCTGCCGTCACGACGATGTCGGTCAGGGTGCCGCCGGCGGGATCTGCGGCAGGGTCTGCGGCAGCTGCTGCGGGAGCCGCGCCCTCCGCGTTTCCATCAGCGGCATGGGCAGAGGCGGAAGTGAAGGCAAGCAGGGATATGCCCGTGGCCAGGGCATAGGCGAAAGTGGACTTGGTTCTCATGTCAGCTCCCCGAAGCAGGTCGTAAGATCGATTCCCGGGCTTTGCGGCTCATGCTTGCTGCTGGGGTGGCCGCTTGAAGGGGAACTTGGCGGTTCGATGACAGTCCGGTCTTGTGCGGTTGCGAATAAGTAGTTGACCGCCGTAACCCGGCCGGCTCCGAGTGAAGCCTCAGAACTCGCGCAAATCCGCTGTTTTTGTGGGTGCGCGGCGCTCTGGAACCGTTTTTGCCATTTTGCGTTGCAGCGCAGGTCGGTGTGTCGGCGGGGACAGGGGCGTCTCGCGTCAAGCCATTGGCGCTTTCAGCGACAAGACCGCTTTCCATGCCCCTGCCATGGGGGCAGGACAGGAGGCCGGATTTGATCGTGCCGGCCCCAGGGAGGATACCCGATGAACACCGCCGCTCTCGATACCCCGCCCATGACCAGCCCGCTGGGCACCACCGGCATGGAGATCAGCCGCGTCGGCTTTGGCGCCTGGGCAATCGGCGGGCCGGACTGGGCGGTGGGATGGGGTGCGCAGGACGATGCCGATTCGGTGCGCGCGATCCGTCACGCGGTGGAGCGCGGGGTGAACTGGATCGACACCGCCGCGATCTACGGCCTTGGCCATTCGGAGGAAGTCGTCGCCAAGGCGCTGGCGGAGATGCCGGAGGGCGAGCGGCCCTATGTCTTCACCAAGTGCGGGCAGGTGTGGGCCCCGAACGACCGCCAGTCTAAGCTGCGCATGGGGCGGCGGGAATCGATCGTGGCCGAGTGTGAGGCGTCGCTGCGCCGTTTGCGGGTGGAGCGGATCGACCTGCTGCAGATGCACTGGCCGGCGGAGGACGGCACCGCGCTCGATGAATATTGGGGCGCGCTGCTGGACTTGAAGGCGGCGGGCAAAGTGCGCGCGGTGGGCCTGTCCAACCACAATGCCGATCAACTCGCGGCGGCGGAGGCCATGGGTCATGTCGATACGCTGCAGCCGCCGCTTTCCGCGCTGAAACGCGATGCGGTGGCGCGCGAACTGCCCTGGTGCCTGGCCCACGATACCGGGGTGATCGTCTATAGCCCGATGCAGTCCGGCCTGCTCTCCGGCGCGTTCTCGGCCGAGCGGGTGGCCGGGCTGGCCGGTGACGACTGGCGCTCGCGCCACCCGGACTTCACGGGCGAAAATCTGACGCGGAATCTGACCGTGGCGGCGGCGATGAAGCCGGTGGCCGAGCGGCACGGCGTCTCGCAAGCGGCGGTCGCGGTGGCATGGGTACTGGCGGTGCCGGGGGTGACCGGCGCTATCGTCGGCGCGCGCAGCCCGGCGCAAGTCGACGGCTGGGTGTCCGGCGCGAACCTTGCCCTCACCGACGAGGACCGCGCCGGGATTGCCGCTGCCATTCGCGAAGGCAGCGCGGGTTCCGGCCCGATTCCGGACTGACCCAGACGCTCTTTTCCAGATCAGGACTGCCCATGCTTCGCCTTCTCGCCCGCCTGAACATCGATCCCTACCTTTTGCTGCTGATCTCGACCGTGGGCCTTGCCTCGATCCTGCCCGCGCGCGGGGCATGGGCGGGAATCGCGGGCGGGGTGGCGGATGCGGGCATTGCGCTGCTGTTCTTCCTTCACGGCGCCAAGCTTTCGCGAGAGGCGATCCTTGATGGCGCGAAGGCGTGGAAGCTGCACCTGACGGTCGCCTGCCTTACTTTCGTGCTGTTCCCGATCGTCGGCCTTGGCGTCAGCGCGATTCCGGGGCTGGAGCCTTCTTTGGCGATGGGCGTGCTTTATCTGACCCTGCTGCCATCGACGGTGCAGTCGTCGATCGCTTTCACCGCGATCGCCGGGGGCAATGTGGCGGCGGCGGTGTGCAGTGCCTCGTTCTCGAATCTGGCGGGCATCTTCATTACACCGCTGCTGACGGCGCTGTTCATCACCGGCAAAACGCAGGGTTTCTCGACCGATCCAATCATCGCGATTGCCGTGCAACTGTTGCTGCCGTTCATCGCCGGGCACTTGCTGCGGCCGTGGATCGGCGGCTTCGTCAGCCGCCACAAGAAGCTGTTGGGCTATACCGATCGCGGATCGATCCTGCTGGTGGTCTATACGGCGTTCGGCGCGGCGGTTCTTGAAGGGCTGTGGCACAAGGTGACGCTGGCCGAACTGGGCCTGATCGCGGCGCTGTCGCTGGGGATTCTGGCGGTCATTATGGTGATCGGCAATGTGCTGGGGCGGATGCTGGGCTTCAATCACGAGGACCGGATCGTCATCCTGTTCTGCGGGTCGAAGAAGAGCCTCGCTACCGGGGTGCCGTTGGCCGGCGTGCTGTTCCCGGCTGCGCAAGTGGGCGCGATCATCCTGCCGCTGATGTTCTTTCATCAGATCCAATTGATGGTTTGTGCGGTGCTTGCCCGCCGGCTGGCGGCGCAGGGGGAGGCGCAAAAGTCTGCCCAACCCGTTCAGGCTGAGCTTGTCGAAGCGCGCTGAGGCCAAGAATTCCCACCAACCCCGCTAGCCTCACAAAACCCGTCATCCCCGCGAAGGCGGGGATCCCGCTTTTCTTGCGGTTGGACGAGAGGGTGCAGAAGAAAGCGGGGCCCCCGCCTGCGCGGGGGCGACGACGGTTTTGATAATGCGAGGTCTGGTGAGAGTTTGACGTGGGGGTCAGGGGGCAATGAAGGCCCACTCCCTCAAATCTCCAGCTGGCTGCCCAGTTCTATCACGCGGTTGGTGGGCAGCTTGAAGAACTCCATCGCGCTTTCGGCATTGCGCACCATCGTGGCGAACAGCTTTTCGCGCCAGATGGCCATGCCCGGTCGGCTGGAGGGGATCAGCGTCTGGCGGGAGAGGAAGTAGCTGGTCTCCATCGGCTTGAACGGGCCGCCGGCACGGTCTTCCTCGGCCAGGGCGGCGGGGATGTCGATCTCGTCCATGAAGCCGTAGCGTAGGACCACGCGGTAGAAGCCCTGGCCCAGGTCCTCCACTTCGGCGCGGTTTTCCGGCGCGACATGGGGCACGCCCTGTCCCGCGACGGTCAGGATCACCACGCGCTCATGCAGAATGTGATTGTGCTTCAGGTTGTGCAGCAGGCCGGGCGGCACGCCTTCCACCGAAGAGGCGAGGAATACCGAGGTGCCTGCCACGCGCCGCACGCGTTCACCCACCGATCGGATGAAAGTGGCGAAGGGGATCGAATCCTCGCGCATACGGTCGCGCATCAGTTGGCGGCCGGTGGCCCAGGTCGTCAGCAGGGTGAAGACCACGGCGGCCACCAGCAGCGGGAACCAGCCGCCGTCGGGGATCTTGGTGACGTTCGAGAAGAAGTAGAGCGCGTCGATGAATAGGAAGCCTGCGGTGACGCTGCCCGCCAGAAGCGGGTGCCATTTCCACACGGTGAAGGTCAGCACGCCCAGCAGGCAGGCGGTGATCAGCATCGTGCCCGTCACCGCGATACCGTAAGCCGCCGCCAGATTGCCCGAACTGCGGAAGCCGAACACCAGCAGCACGACCATGACCAGCAGGCCCCAGTTCACCAGCGGCACGTAGATCTGCCCGGCCGCCTTGGCGCTGGTGTGCAGGATCTTCAGGCGCGGCAGGAAGCCCAGCTGCACGGCCTGTTGCGAGACCGAGAACGCGCCGGAAATCACGGCCTGGCTGGCGATGATCGTGGCCATCGTCGCCAGCAGGACCAGCGGCAGACGGGCCCAGTCCGGCGCCATGAAGAAGAACGGGTTCTGGATCGCATCGGGATTGCGCAGCACCAGCGAGGCCTGCCCCAGATAGTTCAGCAGCAGGCACGGGAACGCCACGTAGAGCCACGAGATCGAGATCGCCTTGCGGCCGAAGTGCCCCATGTCGGCATAGAGCGCTTCCGCGCCGGTAACCGCCAGCACCACCGAGCCGAGCGCCAGAAAGGCCAGCTTCGGGTTGATCAGGAAGAATTGCAGCGCGTGGTGCGGGCTCAGCGCCCAGACCACTTCGGGCGCCTTGGCGATCGAGTGGAGGCCAAGGCCGGCCAGCACCAGGAAGTAGACGATCATCACCGGGCCGAACAGCTTGCCCATCGTCGCGGTGCCGTGCGACTGGATCGAGAACAG
The DNA here is from genome assembly GCF_044029435.1 of Novosphingobium oxfordense. Taxonomy (NCBI): domain Bacteria; kingdom Pseudomonadati; phylum Pseudomonadota; class Alphaproteobacteria; order Sphingomonadales; family Sphingomonadaceae; genus Novosphingobium; species Novosphingobium oxfordense. The sequence continues at coordinate 3,564,512 of NZ_CP147005.1, forward strand.
CCCGATCAGGATGACCACCGCGATCGGCAGCACGAACTCTGCAAATTCCTCGTTCACCACGGTCAGCCCCTCCACGGCGGAGAGGACGGAGACGGCCGGCGTGATGATGGCGTCACCATAGAACAGCGCGGTTGCGATCACGCCCAGCATGGCAATCAGCGGCGTCCAGCGGCTCTTGCCCAGCTTGCGGCCGATCAGCGCCAGCAGCGCCAGGCTGCCGCCTTCGCCGTTGTTGTCCGCGCGCAGGATGATGAAGACGTACTTGACGGTGACGATCAGCATCATCGTCCAGAACATCAGCGAGATCACGCCGAAGATGTGCATCCGGTCCACCACCAGCGGGTGATGGCCGATGAAGCTTTCCTTCAGGGCATAGAGCGGCGAGGTGCCGATATCGCCGAAGACCACCCCGATGGCGCCGATGGCCAGCGCGGCAAGGCTTTCATTGGGGGCGTGGTGCCCTGAGGATTCGCTCATGGTTCGGGCGCCTAGTCTCGCGCGCGCGAAGGCGCCATCCACTTTATGCTTTCTTTATGCGGCAGGGGCAATTCCCCGTGGAACCTTAACGGCCTGAGGGGCCATCTCGCTCCTGTCACCCCACGACTGGAGCTTGGTGCCATGTCCCGATTTCCCTCGCCCGAACGGCTGGCGGCGCTGCGTGCCGGAAAGCGCTGGTGGCCGGCCGAAATCGGGATGCGCGCCCTGGGCCTGCTGATCCTTTTCGTTGCCGCGCGGGTGCTTCTGACCGAGCACCGGATGGCGATTACGCCGGTGCTCCATGCGCCCACCGTGGCCGATCTGGGCCTTTGCGCGCTGTTCATCCTGCTGCTCAGCCTTGGTCTGGCGCTGACCGTCTGGGGGCCGAGGCTGGCCAGGGAGGTCGAGCTTCCCGGTCATTTCTAGGGTCGGTCATTTCTAGGGCCAGTCCCCTTTAAGCCAGTCACTTGAACGCCGGCGCACTTCTGGCGTCCACCCTTCCCGAGCCGCGATGGATATGCCGCGATGCCGGATCGGCACTGCCGATTTCCCGAAATCCCCAGGTTCCCGTGTTCCTTCCGACCTGGCGACTACTTCCGCCTCGGGACGCATGTCCGGGATGTACCCGGCGTTCGGCCCGGGGCGGATCTTTCCGCGCGCGCGGTGGCGGAATGCAATCTTGTTCTCGACAGCGCGGCTGACCGCGGCGCACAAGCGCAACCGTGAACGACCAGCGCCCTGACCCCGAAGCCCTGCTGCGCGCCGCAGCGCGCGAGCACCGTGGCCGTCTCAAGATTTTCCTTGGGGCGGCGCCGGGCGTCGGCAAGACGTACGAGATGCTGGGCGAAGGCCTTGCGCGGCACGATGCCGGGGTGGACCTGGTGGTGGGCGTGGTGGAAACCCACGGCCGCGCGGACACGGCTGCCCGCTTGCGCGGCCTGGAAACGATACCGCGCGCCCAGGTCACCTATCAGGGCCATGTCCTTGACGAGATGGATATCGACGCTGTGCTGGCGCGGCGGCCCACGCTGGTGCTGGTGGACGAACTGGCGCACACCAATGCGCCCGGCAGCCGCCACGACAAGCGCTGGCAGGACGTGGAGGAACTGCTGGAAGCGGGGATCGACGTGTGGTCCACGCTGAACATCCAGCATATCGAGAGCCTGAACGACGTCGTCGCCTCCTTCACCAAGGTCCGTGTGCGCGAGACGGTGCCGGACAAAGTGCTGGCCGATGCCGAGGTAGAGGTCGTCGACATTCCGCCGGACGAGCTGATCGAGCGGCTGCGGCAGGGCAAGGTCTACGTTCCCGACGAGGCGACGCGTGCGCTGGGGGCGTTCTTTTCCAAGTCGAACCTGTCGGCCCTGCGCGAGATGGCGCTGCGCTACGCCGCGCAGACGGTCGACGCGCAGATGCTGGAATATGTGCGCGCCCATGCCATCGAAGGGATCTGGGCGGCGAGCGATCGGCTGGTGGTGGCGGTGAGCGAACAGCACGGCGCGCTGGAACTGGTGCGCGCGGCGAAGCGGCTGGCCGATGCCTTGCGCGCGCCGTGGACGGCGGTGCACATCGAAACCCCGCGCGCCGCCGGCTTTACCGATGTCGAGAATGCCCAGCTTGCCGATGCCTTGCATCTGGCGACGCAGCTTGGCGGGCAAGTGGCCAGCGTGCCCGCCGAAACGGTGTTCGACGGGCTGAAGAGCTTTGCCGCGCAGGCCCGCGCGACGCAGCTGATCGTTGGCAAATCCGCCCGTTCGCGCTGGTTCGAACTGCGCCACGGATCGATCGTCGACCGGCTGGTGCGCGAGATGCCGGGGCTTTCGATCCAGGTCGTGCCGACGACCCCCGGCGTGGGGCGGGACGCGGGGCGCAAGCCGTCCGGACAATGGGGATCGCCGGCCGGTTACCTGATCTCGCTGGGATTGACGGCGGCGGTCACGCTGGTGGGCACGCTGATTCTTTCCAGCGGCAACATCACCGATCTCGGGCTGCTGTACCTCTTGCCCGTCATGGTCGCGGCGACGCGCTTCGGGTTGCGGACGGGCGTTGCCGCGGGGCTGGCATCCTCGCTGGCGTACAACTTCTTTTTCCTGCCGCCCACGCATACGCTGACCATCGAGGATCCGCGCAATTTCATCACGGTGCTCGTCCTGCTGGGCGTGGCCGTGGTCAGCAGCCAGCTGGCGGCCCGGGTGCGCGAACATGCCCTGCAGGCGCAAGCGAGCGCAGCGCAGAACAGCGCGCTGGCCGGTTTCGCCCGCCAGTTGACCGGGATCAGCACGATCGACGAACTGGCGCACGTGCTCTGCGGCGAAGTCGGCCGCCTGTTCGATGGCAATACCGTGCTGCTGATGCCGGGGGACGAGGGCCTGTCGCGCCGCTGGAGCTGGCCCCGTCCGGCGCGGCTGGAGACGCTGGACCTTGCGGCCGCCAACTGGGCTTTCGACAACAATACGCCGGCCGGGCAGGGATCGGACACGCTGACCGCGTCCGAATGGCTGTTTCACCCGCTGGCCGCGCGCGGCGCGGTGACCGGCGTCTTCGGGCTGGCCCGCAGCGATGCGCGTACCGCCGTGCGGCCGGACCAGCTGCCACTGCTATTGAGCCTGCTGGACCAGGCCGGCCTTGCGCTGGAGCGCATGGCGCTGGAATCGCAGATGGCCGAGCTGTCGCAAGTGCGTGAGCGGGACCGGCTGCGCCATGCGCTGCTCTCCTCCGTCAGCCATGACTTGCGCACGCCGCTGACCACGATCATGGGCACGTTGGCGGCGATCGAGGCCAGCGAACCGCAGCAGGCCGCGCCCATCGCTGCCGCGCGGGGTGAGGCGGAGCGGTTGCACCGCTTCGTCACCAACCTGCTGGACATGGCCCGGATCGAGGCGGGCGCGCTGCACGGGAAAGTGGAGCCGGTGGACCTTGCCGAAGCGGTGGGGGAGGCTCTGCACCAGTTGCGCGCGCTGCTGGCGGATCATGCGGTGGAGATCGAGGTCGCGCACGATGTGCCGATGGTGCTGGTGGACCCCAACCTGTTCCATCACTGCCTGACCAACCTGATCGAGAACGCGGCCAAGTACGGCGATCCCCATTCACCCATCGCGATCTGCGCCGTGCGGGAGAGCGAAGGGCTGGCGCTGACGGTCAGCGATCGGGGGCCGGGCATTCCGCCGGGGGAGGAAGAACGCATCTTCGAGACTTTCACGCGGATCGAAGGGTCCGATCGCAAGGGCGGCACCGGGCTGGGGCTTGCCATCGTCAAGGGCTTCGCCATGGCCATGGGCCTTACCGTCACCGCCGCCAATCGCGATGACGGGCCGGGCGCGCGCTTCACTATCCGGTTCGATGGGGCCCATCTCAGGGAATGGCCAGAAACATGACGCAAAGCATCACCATCCTCGTCGTCGATGACGAGCCTGCCATTCGCCGGCTGTTCCACGCCGGGCTGGCCCGCGCCGGCTATTCCGTGGTGGAGGCGGGCACCGCGCGAGAGGCGTTGAACGCCATGGCCATCGACAAGCCGGAAGTGGTGCTGCTGGACCTTGGCCTGCCCGATCGCGACGGGCTGGAGCTGATCCCGCTGATGCGCGGGCAAGCGGCCGTGATCGTGGTTTCCGCGCGCGAGGCGACCGAGCAGAAAGTGGCGGCGCTGGACCTTGGCGCGGATGATTATGTGGCCAAGCCGTTCGATAGCGAGGAAGTGCTCGCCCGCATCCGCACCGCGCTGCGCCATCGCATCCCGGCCGAAGCGGCCGAGCGCCCGGTGCGGCGCGGGGAGGTGGAGATTGACCTTGCCGCCCGGCTGGTGCGCAAGGCCGGCGCCGAAGTGCACCTGACGCCCAAGGAATACGGCTTCCTTGCCGAACTGGCGCGCAATCCGGGCCGGGTCATCACCCATGCGCAGCTGCTGCGCGCGGTTTGGGGACCGGGGCATGAGAGCGACGTGGAATATCTGCGCGTGGCCGCGCGGGGCATCCGCCGCAAGCTGGAGGACGATCCCGCCCACCCGACGCTGCTGCGCAACGAGCCGGGCGTCGGTTACCGGCTGGTCAGCCAGGACTGACCCGCGCCCCCTGCAACCCTCCCTCGCGCGCCTTTCAACCATCAACCTCCACCCAAAGACCCGTCACCCGCTTGTTCGTTGCGCGGCGCGCAGGCGTGGACAGCGGCAGGGAAGGCCTGTCATAGCAGGACCATGCGATGCCTGATCCTGCCCGCCGTCCTGCTGTCCTCCACCGCTATTGCCCAGGTCCCGGTTGCCAGTGAGGCGGCCGCCAGTGATCTGATAGCCGCCGATCCGGTAGCCGCCGATCCGGTAGCCGCCGATCCGGTAGCCGCCGTCGATCCGATGATCGGCACCGGCGGAGAGGGCCACACTTTCCCCGGCGCCACCGCGCCGTTCGGCATGGTCCAGCTATCGCCCGATACGGACGCCACCTGCGAGATTCGCAAGTGTTATGGTCACGCCGCCGGGTATCGCCATGAAGACCCGACGATCCAGGGCTTCAGCCATACCCATTTCTCCGGCGCGGGCCATTCGGACCTGGGTGACCTGCTGGTCATGCCGCAAGCCGGCGATGCCGTGCGGCTCGATCCCGGCGATCCGGCCAAGCCCGGCTCCGGCTATCGCTCCCGCTTCGACCACGCGAGCGAGAAAGCGCGGCCCGGCTACTATGCGGTCACGCTGGCCGACAGCGGTATTGCCGCCGAACTGACGGCGGGAACGCGCGTGGGCGTGCATCGCTATCGCTTTCCGGCGGGGCAGGCGGCGCATCTGCTGCTCGATTTCCGCACCTCGCTCTACGACTATCCGGGCAAGATCCTGTGGTCCGGCCTGCACTTGCGGCCGGACGGCACGCTGACCGGCTTTCGCGAGACGCGCGGCTGGGCGCCGGGGCGCAAGCTGTACTTCGCGATGCGCTTTTCCGCGCCGCTGACCGACCATGCGCTGATCGATCGTGATGCGAACGTGGCCTACAAGGGGTTCCAGGGCCCCGGGCGCGGCAGCGATGCGCTGGCGGAAAAACTGGGCAAGGCGCTAGAGGCGCGACTGGACTTCGGCGTGCTGAACGCGCCGCTGGAAGTGAAAGTCGCGCTTTCGGGCGTCGATGAGAATGCAGCCGTCGCCAATCTCGAATCCGAACCCGGCGATTTCGATGCGATCCATGCGAAGACCGACGCGGCGTGGCGGCAGGCTCTGTCCGCCGTGGAGATCGACGCGGCGGAGCCGATGCGCCGCAATGTCTACACCGCGCTCTATCACGCGCTGCTGGCGCCCAGCGTCTGGAGCGATGCCGACGGGCGGTATCGCGGGCCGGACGATCAGGTCCACAAGGCGCAGGGCTTCACGTTCCGCTCCACTTTTTCGCTGTGGGATACCTTCCGCGCCGAACATCCGCTGTTGACGCTGGTGCAGCCCGCCGAAGTGACCGCCGATGTCGTCAATTCGCTGGTCGCCAGCCAGAAGCACAGCCCGGACGGCATCCTGCCGGTCTGGCAGTTCGCCGGGCGGGAAACCTGGACGATGATCGGCTATCACGCGGTGCCGGTGATCGCCGATGCCTATATGAAGGGCATTCCCGGCTTCGATGCCGAAACCGCGCTGAAAGCGATGGTGGCCAGTGCCGAACATGCCCCGTACGGAGGCCTTGGCGAGTACATGGCGCGCGGTTACGTGCCCATCGACAAGGAACCGGAAGCGGCGTCGAAGACCGTGGAATACGCGTTCGACGACTGGACCATCGCCCGGATGGCCCAGGCCATGGGCCACAAGCAGATCGCCGAGCGCTTCGACAAGCGTGCCGGATACTGGCGCAACAGCTTCGACACAAAGACCGGCTGGCTGCGCGCGCGGCTTTCCACCGGGGCCTTCCGCACGCCGTTCGATCCCACCGCGATCAACTATGGCTCCGACTATACGGAGGGCAACGCCTGGCAATATTCGTGGTTCGTGCCGCAAGACCAGGCCGCGCTGTTCCGCGTGCTGGGCGGCGATGCCAAGGCCGTGGCGAAGCTGGACGAGATGTTCGACTTCGACAATTCCAAGCTGGACTACAGCCATGCGGAGGACATTGCCGGGCTGATCGGCCAGTACATCCACGGCAACGAACCCAGCCACCATGTCGCCTATCTCTACACTTATGCGGGTGCCCCGTGGCGCACGCAGGAACGCCTCGCCCAGATCGTGCAGAGCCAGTACAAGCCGGCGCCCGACGGTCTTGCCGGTAACGACGATCTTGGCCAGATGTCGGCGTGGCTGGTGTTCACCGCACTCGGTTTCTATCCGGTGGCACCGGCGTCGAATGAATATGTGATCGGGCGTCCCTTCGTGGACCGCGCGGTGATGAACCTGCCCAACGGCAAGCGCTTCACCGTGGTTGCGGACGGGCTTTCGGATGCCAACCGCTATGTCGGCGCGGTCACGCTGAACGGCGTGCCGCTGGACCGCACTTTCCTTCGCGATGCGGAAATTCGCGCGGGTGGGGAACTGCGCTTCACCATGCAGGCGACGCCCAATCGCCAATGGGGCACGGCGCGGTCGGCGCGGCCCTATTCGATGTCTACCGCGAAGGAGTGAGGGCGGTAGTTCTCACGTTCCTCCCATACTCAATGGCACAATGAACCTCGTCATCCCCGCGAAGGCGGGGATCCCGCTTTTTCCGGCGAGCGTGGCAGAAGGCAGCGGGCCCCCCGCCTTCGCGGGGGCGACGGTTTAAGAGTTTTGCCGTTGGACTTGAGCTTTCCTTGTCGATCAGTCGTTCATTGAACTTTTTTCGCACCACCCACTGAGGATCGTTTCAGCGCGCGGCGTCTTCCCAGACCACGGCCGCGCGAAATCTCTTGCGCGGTCCTTCTCCGGCAGGGTTTGCAAGGGAGTGCGGCGAAGTGCATGAAGTGGCGGTGATGCGCTCTGCCGAAAGGCCGCAAGCCCGGGGCAGACGCGGATGATGTTCCAGGCGGAGACAGAGATGCCCCCCTCGCCGCAGCCGCCGCGCGCGTCCGGTCTGGCGCTCGTGCTTGAAGAAAATCGCGGCGCCCTGCTGCAATTCCTCGCCGCCCGTTGCGGTTCGGTGGATGAGGCGCACGATCTTCTGCAGGATTTGTGGATCAAGGTGGGTGCGCAAGCCACCGGCCCGATCGCCACGCCGCGCGCCTATCTTTTCCGCATGGCCAACAACCTCGTGCTAGATCGCGTGCGCGGGCGGCAGCGGGCGATGCGGCGCGAACGGATCTGGCTGGAGACGGAAAGCGGAGGAACCGCCACCGTGCCCGAGGATCGGCCCGATCTTTCCGAACCCGCCGACGAGGCGATCGCCCGGCAACAGGAGGCGGAGATCCTGCGGAGCGCCATCGCGGCGCTTCCGGAAGGGGCGGGCAAGGCGCTGCGGCTCTATCGGTTCGACGGTCTGGGCCAGAGCGAGATCGCCCGGGTCATGGGAATCAGCCGCAGCGGCGTGGAAAAACACCTGGCGCTGGCGATGAAACGCTTGCGGCAGGCGTTGGCGGACTGCGGATGTTTCGGCGGGGCGCCGTCTTCCCTGCAGGAACCGGAAAGCGCGGATCGGACAAGAGGCGATCGCGCGCAAAAGGAACAGGGACAATGAACCGCGACGATCATGCGCTCCTGTCCGGACAGGAGTTGCCCGAGGAGATATGGACCGAAGCCGCGCGCTGGCATTTCGCCAGCGAAAGCGATGCGATGGACTGGGATGCCTTCACGCTCTGGCTGGAAAGCGATCCCCGGCACCGCCGCGCGTTCGACGAGATCGCGCTGACCGATGCAGCGCTTTTGGAACACCGCGGTGAACTGGCGAAAACCGTGGAAGTGGACGTTGCGCCTGCCGAAGACGCCAGGGTTGTGGAAATGCCGCCGCGTCGCCGGGCATGGCGTTGGGCCGGGGTTGCCGTAGCCGCGTCGCTGGCGGCGGTGATCGCGGTGCCGCAGTTCATGAATCCGGCCGTCCAGGCCTATGCCACCGGCGGATCGTCGCAGCAGATCACGCTGGCCGATGGTTCCACGGTATTGCTGGCGCCGCGCAGCAAGCTGACCATCGAAGGGCGCGGGCAGGACCATATCGACCTTTCCGGCGGCGCGCTGTTCGCGATTCGCCACGATCCCCACCGGCAACTGACGGTGACGGCGGGCGATCTTTCGATCAGCGACATCGGCACGCGGTTCGATGTGCAGGCGCAGGACCGGTTGGTGCGCGTCGCGGTGGTGGAAGGCAACGTGCAGGTCAACGCGCAGTCGATGGACGCGCCGGTGCGGCTGCCGGCCGGGCAGGGTCTGTCCTACGACGGCCGGGCCGGGACGGCGACGGTCGCCGCTGTTAACGCGGGTGACGTCGGATCGTGGAAGGATGGGCGGCTTACGTACGACAATGCGACTCTGGCTCTGGTCGTCGGCGATCTGCAACGCTATGCGGGGGTGACGGTGGACGTGCCGCCCGCCTTGCGGGACCGGCGCTTTTCGGGGACCCTGATTGTCGACAATGGCGATGCGGCGTTGCGCGATCTGGTCCAGCTCATGGGGCTGCGTCTCGGCGGCCACGCTGGCGCTTGGCGTCTGGAGCAGCCCTGAGGCTTTCGCGCGGGAGGCTGGATTGGGCGCTGGCCCAGGGTCGGGAGCGGCCGCCCGCCTCGATATTTCCGCCACCCAGTTGCCCGATGCGATTACCGAACTGGCGCGTGAGGCGCATGTCTCGATCGGTACCGACGGACCCTTGCCCCCGCTGCACACGCGGCCGATCCATGCCGCACTGAGCGTTGGCGATGCGCTGGCCCGGCTCCTGGCCGGCAGCGGTTATCGGGCGCGGCAGGTGGGCAATACCGCCTGGCGGATCGAGCGTGCACCCGCTGCTCCGCCACCGCCGGCCCCGCACGCCCCGGTACCGGCGACGCCGCCCGAAGAGGGATATTCCAAGCCGATCATCGTCACCGCGACCAAGCAGCCGCTTGAGCTTTCGGTGCTGCCCGCCGCCGTCTCGGTGGTGTCGGGCGAGAACATCGGGCGCGACGATCCGCGCCGCTCCAGCGCCACGATTGCCGGGCAGGTGGACGGGCTGGCGCTGACCGCGCTGGGCCCTGGACGCAACCGCATGTTCCTGCGCGGCGTGGCCGACAGCGCCTTCGGGGGCGAGAGCCAGTCCACCGTCGCAGTCGTGCTGGATGAGGCGCGCCTGACTTATGCCGCGCCGGATCCCGATCTTCGGCTGGTGGATATCCAGCGGGTCGAAGTGCTGAAGGGGCCGCAGGGATCGCTGTACGGCACCGGTGCGCTGGGCGGCATCTACCACATGGTTTCGCATCCGGCCGACCTCGACAACTTGAGCCTTGCGCTTACCGGCGGCGGCAGCATCGCCGCGCATGGCGAGATGGGCTATTCGGGATCGGCCGTGGCCAACGTTCCGGTGCTGCCGGGCACCGCCGGGCTGCGGCTGGTGGGCTATATCGCGCAGGAGCCCGGCTGGGTCGACACCGGCACGCGCAAGGACGGGAATACCACCCATGTGGCGGGCGGGCGCGTCCTGCTGGGCGTGGAGCCGGTCAACGGCTGGCGGATCGATGTGACCGGGCTGGGCCAGTGGATCGAATCGCGCGACAGCCGCTATGTCTACGCGCCGCGCAGCTACAGCCGCGATGCCCAGCTGGCCGAACCGCACGACAACGACCTGACGCACCTTGCCGGCCGGCTGACCGGCAAGCTGGGCAGCGTCGACGTGATGCTGGCCACCGCCATGACCTGGCACGAGGTGGACGATACGCTGGATGCCACCATCGGCGCAGAGGATTTCGGCATGGCCGATCCCCGGCTGCTACTGGACCAACGCCGCTACCGCACGTGGGACAGCGAGCTGCGTTTGCGCGGCCATCTGGCCGGGCTGGACTGGTTGGCCGGCCTTTCCCACCTGGATGCGCGCCAGTCGATCGACACCACATTGCAGGGCGGGGCGGGCGAGGATCTGCTGGTGGATCAGGACCACCGCGACAGCCACGATACCGCTGCCTATTTCGACGTGACGGTTCCCTTGATCGGGCATCTATCGCTGGATGGCGGCGCGCGGCTTTTCGCGTCCTCGATCCGGGAGCGGCGGCGGTTGGATAGCGGCCGGGCGGAAAGCAAGCAGAACAAGGCGGGCGTTACGCCCAGTCTGGCGCTTTCCTGGCAACCACGCGCGGGGCGGTTGCTCTATGTGCGCTACGGATCTGCATTCCGGCAGGGCGGGACGATGATCGATTCCAACGGCGCGGTGCAGACGCTGAAGGGAGACGAACTGGCCTCGGTCGAAGCCGGCTGGCGTGAGGAACTGCCCGGCGGCGCGCAGATCGATATCGGCACTTGGTATTCGCACTGGGACGATGTCCAGTCAGACGTGCTGGAGGACAATGGCCTGATCACCACGACGACGGCCGGCGATGCGCGCATCCTTGGCGTCGAAGGCAGCCTTGCCCTGCCGGTGGCGCATGGCTGGCATGCCGAACTGGGCGGCAACCTTACCGACGCGCAGCTCACCCGCAATGCGCTGGGCTATCGGCTGGACGACCGGCGCCTGCCGGTCGTTCCCAAATATACCGTGCGCGGCGCCTTGCGGCATGACTTCACGCTGGCTTCGCTGGCCGCCTGGGTGAAGCTGGGCCTGCGCTACGTCGGCCCGGCGCGCATGAGCTTCGATCCGGACCTGGACCGGCGCATGGGCGACTATGTGGAGAGCAATGTCGAAATGCACCTTGCGCATGGGGCATGGCAGGTGGCGCTGACGGCGCAGAACCTGCTGGGCGACAAGGGCAATGTCTTCGCGTTCGGCAATGCCCTGCGCTACCGCACGATGCCGCAGTTCACGCCGCAGGGCCCGACCACGGTGTTCCTTTCCGCCTCATTGGCGATGTGAGGCGGCGGCGCCCAAGTCCTTGTGTCTACTGTTGTACGCACGATGCGAAAGGGTGGAAACGGCCTGCCGAGAGTTCGGTTCAGATCGGATGTTTCTACTTGGCACAGTTTGTGAAAATGCATAGCCGCGGCGACGGCATCCCGGCCGCCGATTTTTGAGTATCCCCCAAAGCAAGCCGCCGGATTGGCAAGCTTTTCGACAAGAAATTTGCCGTCTTGCACAAAATCCGGGAACCTTTTGCTTACGTTCAAAGCGGAGACGATAGCGCTGTTCGTCTCCAAGCGGTCGATCTATCTCTTCGAATAATAACGCTAATTGCCCCTTGAGGGAGAACTGAACCGGCATGCCCCGATGGGCAACCCGTCGCGATCGACGGGCTGGGGCGTCAAATGGCGGTCACCCTGCCGATCTTTCGGGCGCCACCTGTGCGCCGGGTTACTTGTTGTTGCATCCGATGTCTTTGCCCCGCGATCCGCTGGCGGAGGGCGGGCCGTTCAATCCGTGCCTTTCAATTTCCCGTGTTCGATGAGCCGACTTCCCCCCAGCGGAAGCCCATGACGACCTGCCAGGCGATGGCAATTCTGTGGGAGATCATGCGATGGATACCCGCGTCGACGTTACCAACCGTGCCACCAAGGCGGTCAATACCGCCGTCGCACACGGGGGCAGGACAGACCTGCCGGTCCAGCCGGGATCGTCCATAAAGGTCTTTGCGTCTCCCAAGTCGGTAGTGTCGATGGTTCGCGAGGGGGACGACTTGCTTATCGCCTTCGATGACGGGTCGAGCATCCGGCTGGGCGGCTATTTCTCCTGCCCACCAGAGGATATCGGCCAACTCACGTTTGCCGATCCCACCAGTGCCGGGCAATGGGTGGCGCATCTGGGCGAGGCGGCCTGCTTCACCCCCACCGACGCGACGAGCGAGGCACTGAACTACAGCCTCACCCCGCTGGACGCCACGGCGGCCGGAACGGCTGCTGCCACAAGCGCGGCGGCGGCTGGCGGCGGCATCAGCCCCGCGCTGATCGGCCTTGGCGTGGCCGGTCTGGCCGGCGGCATCGGATTGGCCGCCAGCGGCGGCGGGCACGGGGGAAGCAGCGGTGGCGGCAACGGCGGAGGGCCGACGACACCGCCCGATACCACGCCGCCAGCCGCGCCGGTGGTCGATCCCAGCAACGGCGGCACCCTGCACGGCACGGCCGAACCCGGCTCCAGCGTGCGGGTGGACGTCAATGGCGACGGCACGGTCGACGCCACGGTTACCGCCGGCACCGATGGCAAATGGACATACACCCCCGGCACGCCGCTGACGGACGGCACCACGGTGCGCGTCACGGCGGTCGACGCGGCCGGGAACGTCAGCAATCCCACCACGATCACGATCGATCGCGCCCCACCCGCCGTTCCCGCGATCACGATTACCGACGATGTGGGCGCGGTGCAGGGGACCGTAGCCAGTGGCGGCGCGACCGACGACAATCGGCCGACCTTGAGCGGGACGACGGAAGCCGGCGCGACCGTTTCGATTTTCGACGGCGGCACGCTTATCGGCACGGTGGTGGCGGGCAGCAACGGCAGCTGGAGCTTCACGCCCGGCACCGCGCTGGCTGACGGCACGCACAGCTTCACGGTCACGTCCACCGATGCGCTGGGCAATGCCAGCGCCGCTTCCGCGCCCTACGCGGTTACCGTCGACACGGCGGCACCGGCGGCGCCGGTGCTGAACCCATCGGACGGGACCACGCTGTCGGGCACGGCGGAGCCCGGCGCGACAATAGAGATCGACACGAATGGCGACGGTACCGCCGACGTGACGGTCGTGGCCGATGCTGGCGGCGCCTGGACCGTGACGTTCGATCCGCCGCTGGCCGATGGCACGCCTGTGCACGCCGTCGCGGTCGATGCCGCGGGCAACGTGTCGCCGGACGGCACGGTGACGGTCGATGTCGGCGTGGATTCGACGCCGCCGCCGGTTCCGGTGCCCGGAACGGTGCACGACGATGTCGGCCCCGTGCAGGGCAACCTGGCAAACGGCGCGACCACGGACGATACCACGCCCCGGATCGACGGCGCCGGCGCGGAGCCGGGCTCTACCATCACCGTCTACGACAATGGCCAGCCGATCGGCAGCGCCACGGTGGACGGCAGCGGCAACTGGAGCTTCACCCCCACCAGTCCGCTGGGCCAGGGCAGCCACGCGCTGACTTTCACGGCGACGGACGGCAGCGGCAATACCAGCGCCGCATCGGCTCCGCTTAGCTTCACCGTGGACACCACGCCGCCCGATGCGCCCGCAGTGGCTCCCACGGCGGGGCTGGGCCTGACCGGCACGGCCGAACCCGGCGCGACTGTCACGATCGACATCAACGGCGACGGCACGGTCGACGGAACGGTTCGGGCGGGTGATAACGGCAACTGGGCTTATGTGCCTTCCGCGCCGATCCCGGATGGGACGACGATCACCATCCATGCCACCGATGGCGCGGGCAATACGTCCCTGGGGACGAGTGTGGTCGTCGATACCGGCTTGATCGCGGGGCCAGCCATTACGGCGGTCGTCGACGATGTGGCGGGCGGGACGGGCACGATTCCCAGCGGCGGCATCAGCAATGACGCGACGCCCACGATCACCGGCACGGCCGAAGGCGCAGCGACGGTCCGAATCTACGACAATGGCGTGCTGCTGGGGACGGTAACCGCCGACGGCTCGGGCGCGTGGACGTTCCATGCGCCGGCGCTGGGCGAAGGCGCGCACAGCTTTTCCGCGACTTCGACCGTGGATGGCGGCATCACGCGCGGTCCGACTGCCGGCTATGCCGTCACCATCGACCTGACCGCGCCCCCCGCGCCCACGCTGTATCCTTCCGACGGCACGACCCTGTCCGGGATTGCCGAGGCGGGAGCCATCGTTACCGTCAATGCCGGCGGCGATGGCGGCATCCATGGCGCGGTGACGACCGCAAACGCCGATGGGCGTTGGAGCATGACCTTCTCTCCCGCGCTGGCGAACGGCACGGAGATCAGCGTGACCGCCACCGACGCGGCCGGGAATGTCTCCGCGCCGGCGACCGTGGCGGTGGACGGCACGATCGACAGCACGCCCCCGCCGGTTCCGGACGTTCTCTTCCTGCAGGACGATGTCGGCGCCATACAGGGGCCGCTGACCGCTGGCGCGGCGACCGACGATACCGCACCGGTGCTTCACGGCACGGCCGAGGCAGGGGTGCTGGTCTCCGTCTACGACGGTAGCGCGCTGTTGGGGACGACGACCGCCGATGGCTCCGGCAACTGGAGCTTCGCGCTGACCCTGACCGAAGGCCCGCACAGCCTGTCAGCGACGACGACCGACGCGCAGGGCAACGAAAGCCTGCCTTCGGCCGCCTTTGCCGTGACGGTGGATACCTTGATCCCGGCCGCGCCCGTGCTCGCGCCTTCCAACGGCACGGTGGTCGCGGGCACGGCGGAGGCGGGCGCGATCGTCAATCTCGACCTGGACGGCAACGGTTCGGTCGATGCGCAAGTCCAGGCGAATGCATCGGGCGTCTGGAGCTATACGCCGGCCACGCCGCTTGCCAATGGTAGCGTAGTTATCGCGACGGCCAGCGATGCGGCGGGCAATACCTCGTCGCCGGCAACCGTCGTCGTCGACGGCGTGGCGCCGTTCACACCGGCGATCGTGTTCGCGCAGGACGATGTCGGTGCCTCCCAGGGGACCATCTTCAGCGGCGCAACCACGGATGACGGGCAACCGTTGCTGACCGGCATCGCCGAGGGCAGTTCCACCATCAGGATCTATGACAACGGCACGCTGATCGGCTCGACCGTGGCGGACGCGGGCGGGGTCTGGACGTTCACACCGGCAGCGCTGGGAACGGGTAGCCACGCCTTTACGGCCGTTTCGATCGATGCGGCAGGCAATGTCAGCCTTACGTCTTCTTCCTTCACGCTCACTCTGGATGTCCAGCCGCCGCTGGCACCGGCCATCGTCACCATCGCCGACGATGCGGGCGCGGTGCAGGGGCCGGTGGCGCAGGGCGGTGTTACCGACGATGCCCTGCCCGTGCTGTCCGGCACCGCAGAAGCCAACGCGGTCGTCACCATCTATGACAATGGGGCGCTGCTGGGGACCACTTCAGCCGATGGCACCGGCACCTGGACTTTCCCGACTGCATCCGTCCTTGCGCCGGGTAGCCACAATTTCGTGGCGACCGCGACCGATGCCGCAGGCAACGTCAGCGCCGATTCCACCGGTTGGACGATCACCGTCGACACCGGCATCCCGGCAGCGCCATCGATCGGCGGCGCGACGGACGATGTGGGTGCTGTTCGTGGGTCGATCGCCAATGGCGGGTCCACCGACGATACCCAGCCCACGCTCACCGGCACTGCCTTGGCCAATGCCGAAGTGACGGTGCTGAGGAACGGCGTGGAAGTCGGCACGGTGACCGCCGATGCACTGGGCCACTGGAGCTATACGCCCACTACGCCGCTGGCCGACGCATCCTACACGTTCACGGCGGTGACCACCAATGCCGCCGGCACGGACAGTCTCGCTTCGGCCGACTTCGTGATCGTCGTCGATACCACTGCCCCTGCCGCGCCCGCGATCACCGGCGCCGCGGACGATGCGGGCAGCATCACCGGGCCGCTGGCCAGCGGCGCGGTGACGGACGACATCCTGCCGGCCCTGTCCGGAACGGCCGCCGCCGGGGCGACCGTGACGATCCTCAACAATGGAACCGCGATAGGCACTGCAGTAGCAGGCATCGGCGGCATCTGGAATTTCACCCCCACTACCGCGCTGTCTTCGGGTCCGCACACTTTCACGGCGACAGCCACCGATGCCGCCGGCAATACCAGCGTTGCGTCGGCCGCATTCACGCTGAACATCGACATTGCGCCTCCGCCAACGCCGACGATCGATCCCAGCAACGGGACGATCCTGACCGGCACGGCCGAAGCGAACGCCACGATCCTGCTCGATCTCGACGGTGATGGGACGCAGGACGCCACCACCGTGGCGAATGGGGCGGGCCAGTGGACTTATACGCCCGCAGGCACGCTTCCCAATGGCGATACGGTCATGGTGGCCGCGCGCGACGAAGCGGGCAATACGTCCGCCGCCGCTCGCCTGACCATCGACCGGACTCCACCGGGGGCGCCGTCGATTTCCGGCGTGGTGGACGATGTCGGCGTGGTCGTCGGCCAGGTGGCCAATGGCGGGACGACCGATGACACCCAGCCGGTGATCTCTGGCGCGGCGGAGCCGGGATCCACGGTTCTGGTCTATGACAACGGCAGCCTGATCGGGCAGGCCGTTGCCAACGGCAGCGGCGTCTGGAGCATATCGGTAACCGTCCCGCTCACGCCGGGCGCGCATGCCATCACGGCTACGGCCACCGATCCCAGCGGCAACCTTGGCCCGGCGTCGGCCGCCTTCAACATCACCGTCGATGTCGGCACGCCCGGCGCGCCGAGCATCACGACGGTCACCGACGATGTGGGCACGCGCCAGGGCAATGTGGCCGCCGGCACCACCACCGACGATGCACAGCCGGCGATCGGCGGCACCGCGCAGGCCAATGCGCAAGTCTCGGTCTACGATAACGGCACTCTGATCGGCACGACCACGGCCGATGGCAGCGGGGCGTGGAGCCTGACTCCCACCACTCCGCTGACCGGTACGTCACACGTCTTCACGGCAATCGCCACCAATGGCGCGGGCAATTCGGGCGCGACGTCGGCGGGTTATGCGATCTCGCTGGATACCAGCGCGGTGACGACGCCGCAGATCGGCACCGTCACGGACAATGCGCCGCTGATAACGGGCAACGTTCCCAATGGCGGACTGACCAACGATACGACGCCGGCGCTGGCCGGCACTGCGCAGGCCAATGTGCAGGTATCGATTTTCGACAACGGTGTGCTGCTGAACACCGTTGCGGCCGATGGCAGCGGTGCGTGGAACTATACGCCGACGCTGGGCGGGGGCGCGCACAGCATCACCGTCAGCGCGACCAATGCCGCCGGCAATGTCAGCACGCTGTCTTCGCCCTATACTTTCACGATCGACAATGCCGCCCCCACGGCGCCACTGGTTCAGGCCTCCAACGGCATTACGCTGACGGGCACGGCGGAAGCCAATGCGACGATCGCGATCGATATCGGCAACAACGGCTCGGTCGACGGTCAGGTGCAGGCCGATGCTTCCGGCGTCTGGACCTATAACTTCGTCGGCAATCCGGGCGGTGGGACCGTGGTTTCGGTCACCGCGATCGATGCGGCGGGCAACGCCTCCAACGCTGCCAGTGTAACGATCGATACATCCGCGCCCATCGCGCCGGTACTGGTGTCGACGATCGACGATCAAGGGGCCATCCTTGGGCAGATCCCCACCAACGGGTTTACCGACGACACTCTGCCGGTGCTCTCAGGTACGACGGAAGCATTCGCCACCGTCACCGTGCTGGATAACGGCGTCTCCATCGGGACGACGGTGGCGGACAGCCTTGGGGGCTGGACGTTCACGCCTTCCAATCCGCTGGGAACAGGCCCGCATTCCATCACGCTGACGGCAACCGATCAGGCCGGCAATACCGGCATTGCCTCGGGCGCGTTCAACTTCACGGTGGATACGGCTGCGCCCGGAATGCCGGCCATCACCGGCGTTGCCGACGTGGTTGCCCCGCAAGTGGGCAATGTGCCGAGCGGCGGTTCCACCAACGATACGGGGCCGACGATCTCCGGCACGGCGGAAGTGGGATCCACCGTCACGCTCTATATCGATGGCGTCGCTTATCCGTTGACCACGGTAGCAGATGGCAGCGGTGTTTGGTCGTTCACCCCGCCGTTGGCCAGCGGCACGCATACCTACACATTCACTGTCACGGCAACCGATACCGCCGGCAACGTCAGCCTGCCCTCTGCCGGATATACCATCACCGTCGACACGGACCTGCCCGGTTTGCCCGGCTTGAACCCGACCGACGGCACCACAATTTCCGGCACCGGAGAAGCCGGCACCACGATCCAGCTGGACATCAACGGAGACCTTACGCCCGATACGAGCGCCACGGTCGACAGTTTCGGGAAATGGAGCGTCACGCTCGGTTCCCCGCTGGCCAATGGCACGACGGTCAGGGCCTATGCCGTGGACGCGGCCGGCAACGTGGGCGGTTTGGCGACGGTGATCGTCGATACCGGCGTCAACACCACGCCGCCGGCCGTCCCAAGCGTGCCGACGATTTCGGACGATGTCGGCACGACCATGGGATCGATCGCCAGCGGCGGCATCACCGACGACGATACGCCGCTGCTCAGCGGTACGGCCGATCCCTTCACGACGATCACGATCTACGACGGTGTGACCCCTCTGACGACCACCGCGGCGGACGCCAGCGGCAACTGGAGTATCTCGGTCGGTCTGGGCAACGGTCCGCACAGCATCACGGCAACGGCATCCAGCGGAGGGCTGACCAGCCTGAACAGCGCGCCGGTGACCTTCACCGTCGATACGGTCGCGCCGCCCCCGCCAGTGATCAATGCCAGCAATGGATCGGCGTTGACCGGCACGGCGGAAGCCGGCGCCTCCGTCCTGCTGGATCTGGACAACAACGGCACCACCGACGTCACGTTGACGGCGGACGCATCGGGCAACTGGTCCTATACGCCAGTCTTGCCGCTCAGCGACGGTGCGGTGGTATCGGTTTCCGCGGTCGATGCGGCGGGGAATCATTCGCTTTCCAGCACCACCACGATCGATCGGCATGGCCCGGCCACTCCATCGATTGCCGGCGTGGCCGACAATGTCGGGACGATCCAGGTCACGGTCGCCAGCGGCGATTCCACCGACGATACCACCCCCACGCTTTCGGGAACGACCGAGGCAGGGGCCACCGTTGCCGTCTATGACGGGGGCGTGCTGCTGGGCAGCGTCACTGCCGATGGCTCAGGGGCCTGGAGCTTCACCCCGGTAACGCCGCTGATCGAGGGCAGCCATAGCTTCACGATCACGGCCACAGACACGCTGGGCAATGTCAGCCTGACTTCGGCGCCCTATCTGGTCACGGTCGATATCACCGCACCGGCGGTGCCCGCGATCACCGGCGCGACGGACAATGTGGGGTCGATCCAGTTGCCCCTCATCGCGGGCGGCGTGACCGACGATACCACGCCGACGCTTACCGGCACGGCGGCGGCCAATGTCACCATCTCGATCTTTGAGGGCGCTGCCTTGCTGGGCACGACCACATCGGACGGCGCCGGGGTGTGGACCTTTACGCCTGCTGCGCTTGGCGCCGGCTTGCATACTTTCACGGCCGTCGCTTCGGATGCGGCGGGCAATGCCAGCCTGGCTTCGGCCGGCTTCGGCCTGACGATCGATATCAGCGCGCCGGCGACTCCCGTGCTGCTTTCGGTTACCGACGATATCGGCACCATCGTCGGCACGCTGGCCAGTGGCGCGGTGACCGACGACGCCCGCCCGACGCTGGCCGGAACCGCCGACGCGGGCGCGATCATCTCGATCTATGACGGCGGCACGTTGCTGGGCACGACCACGGCCAGCCTGGCGGGCGCGTGGACCTTCACGCCGTCCTCCGGCCTCGCCACCGGCGCGCATGCGTTGACCGTGATCGCCAGCGACGTTGCCGGCAACCAGAGCTTGGCGACCGGCGCCTTCAACCTGACCGTGGACACCGCCACACCGGCCGCGCCGATCATCGTTTCGGCCACCGATGACGTAGGCGTCACGTTGGGTCTGGTGGCCAGCGGCGGCCGTACGGACGATGCCACGCCGCTGCTGGCAGGCACGGCGGAGGCTGGTTCGACCGTCTATATCTACGACAATGGTGCCTTGATCGGCACGGCCGCCGCCAACGGGGTGGGCGCGTGGACGTTCACGCCGCTCAGCCAGCTTTCGGATGGGTCGCATGCCTTGACCGCGATCGCCCGCGATGCGGCGGGCAATGTCGGGGCCACTTCGGCGTCCTACGTCATCACGGTCGATACCGCGGCGCCGGCCGCGCCGCTCATCGCCACGGTGACCGACGATGTGGGCACGAAACTTGGCCTGCTGACCAACGGCGCCGTGACCGACGATACCCAGCCCACGCTGGCCGGCACGGCGGAGGCCAATGCCACGATCTCGGTCTATGACAACGGCGCGCTGATCGGCACGACCACGGCAAGCGCCTTGGGGGCCTGGACCTTCACACCCTCGGCTGCCCTCGGAACCGGGGACCACAGCCTGACCGTGCGGGCGACCGACGCGGTGGGCAACCAGGGCGCCGCATCCTCTCCCTTCGTGGTGCGCGTGGATACCACCGCGCCGCTTGCGCCTGCCATCGTCAGCGTTACCGACGATGTGGGCAGCGTGCAGGGCCCCGTGGCCACTGGCGGCGTCACCAACGACACCGTCCCGCTGTTGCAGGGCACGGCGGAGATCGGCGCGACCGTGACCGTCTATGCCAATGGAAACTCGATCGGCACCGCCTTGGCCGACCAGAGCGGCAACTGGAGCTTCAGCCCCAGCACGCCGCTCACCGAAGGCACGTACGCGCTGACGGCAAGGGCCACGGATGCCGCCGGCAACCAGGGCCCGGCCTCCACCGCGTTCACGATCACGGTGGACACGACGGCGCCCGCCGCACCGGCCATTTCCAGCATTACGGACGATGTCGCGCCGAACCTGGGTCTGATCGCCAGCGGCGGCACCAGCAACGATGCCTCGCCCACGCTGACCGGTACCGCCGTCGCCAATACGACGATCGTGATCTACGATGGTGCCACGGCGCTGGGCACTACCACGTCGAACGGTTCCGGAGCATGGACCTTCACGCCCACCACCCTGCTGGTCGACGGGGCGCACAGCTTCACGGCTGTGGCAGTGGATACGGCCGGCAATGCCAGCGCGGCGTCCAATGCCTATGCGATGACGCTGGACCGCGTGCCGCCAACCGCGACGATCGCCGTCACCACGCTGTTCGTCGACACGGGCACGGTGGGCGACTGGATCACGCAGGACAACAGCCCGACGATCAGCGGCACGCTGAGCACGGCGCTGGGCACCGGCGAGCAAGTGCAGGTACAGATCGACGGCGGCACGTGGGTCAACGCCACATCGGCGGGCACCAGCTGGTTCTACGGGCCGGGCACGCTCTCGGTCGGAGCGCATACGGTCGCCGCGCGCATCATCGATGCGGCCGGTAATCTGGGCAACGGCACGTCGCAGACGTTCACCATTGCCGCCGTCACCCAGCAGGCGCCTATCGTCCAGGCCAGCGGCACGGCGCTGCTGGGGCTGATCGGCGTGGAGGCGCTGGGTCTGCTGGACCTCAGCTCGCAATCGCTGACGGCGATGGACGTCAACAACAACCTCAAGAGCGTGCAGGTCAAATACGCGCCGCTGCTGTCGGTGAACCTGGGCGCCTATACGCTCACGGCTTCGGCGGCGCTGGCGGCGGAGCTGGGCCTGCAGATCCAGATCAGCAACAATTCCGGTATCCTTGGCATTATCGCGCCCAGCTCCACGCTGACGATCACCGCGATCGGTGGCGGTGCGATCGACAACCTTGCCGCGAACGAGCTGCTGGCCACCGTCCATTTCCAGCAGGACCTGACCTTGCTGGCGCTGAACGTGCTCAATGCCACGTCGATCACCGCGACCGACACGGGGAACCTCACGTCGACCTCTGCGGTGGGATCGCTGCTCGATCTCAGCCTGCTCAATTCCGGCGTGCCGTCGAACATCTTCGAAGGCGATGCCAGTGGCAATATCCTGACCGGCACGGCGGGGAACGACCGGCTCTATGGTTATGCCGGGAACGACACGCTGAACGGCGGCGATGGCAACGACCTGCTGCGCGGCGGCGCCGGCGCGGATATCCTGAACGGCGGCAACGGCGACGATACGCTGATCTATGACGCCAACGACACCTCGATCGATGGCGGTGCAGGCACCGATACGCTGGTGATCGCCAGCGGCACCGGCCCCGTGCTGAACCTGAACACGGTGACCAACATTCATAATATCGAGCGGATCGACCTCGGCACCGGCGATGCCGGCCGCCAGATCACCCTCACGGAAGCCGGCGTGCTGCGCGCCACGGACAGCAACCATACGCTGACGATCCTGGGCGACGGCAACGATTCGGTGACGATGACCGGCGCGGTGCTGACTGGTCAGACCCAGATCAACGGAGAAGCCTACAACCACTTCACGCTCGGTTCGACGGACATCTACGTCGAGCATGCGGTGATGGTGGTCGTTTGACCGATGAGCCCCGACGGGTCGCACTGTCGAAGACGAAGCCTGAAGATACGGGTCGCAAATGAAGAGGGTGCATGACGCTGACGTTCCGCACGATTGTCATGACGGGTGCTTTTATGGGGTTGGCTATCGTGGCGGGGCAGGCGGGGGCCGAAAAAGGCGAACTGCCCCCGGTCACGGCACCGAATGCGATGGAAGGCCGGATGCCTGTGCCGGAATCCGGCCAGGTAACTGATGCGCCACTTGGCGAGGCATCCGGCGACCTGTCCGGCGACGTGCCACGGCAGCTGGACATGGCAACGGCGGTCGCGCTGACGCTGGCACGGCATCCGGACATTGCGCGGGCCAACGCCGCCCTTGCACGCGGGCGCGCCGATCTGGGCGCGGCGCGATCGGTTTGGACGCCGCAAGTGGCCTATCAGGCGAATCTTGGGCCGCACATGCTGTCCGGCTCCAACAGTTCCGGCCTGAACGAGAACATGGCCGGGCCTACGGTCTATCTTGAGCAGCAGGTCTGGGATTTCGGCCGTTCGAAGGGCCAGATCGGCGCGGCGCGTTCCACCACGAACCAGCGCTGGTATGAGCGGGAGGCCGCGGCCGACCAGCTGGCCGAACAGAGCGCGATGGCCTTTCTGGAAGTGCGCCGGTTCGAGGCATTGGCGCAGGCGGCGGAAACACAGCTCGGCGATCTGGCCCACCTTCGCGAACTGATCGGCATGCGCGTCCACGCCGGGATTTCGGACAAGTCGGACCTGATGCTGGCGGATGTGCGGGTGGAAAGCGCGCGCGGCGATTCGATCCAGGCGCAGACTTCGGCGGCCATGGCGCGCGCGGCTTTGGCCAACCTGATCGGCGGGATGCCGCAGCAACTGGCCGATGCCTCCGCATTGATCTCGCGGTTCGAACCCGCCGATCAGGAGCCGGACTACGACAAGCTGCCCACGGTCGCCGCCGCCAAGGAAGCCGCCGATGCCGCCTCCGCCAAGATCGGGGAAACCAAGGCGGAGCGCTATCCTCGGCTGGGCCTGCAGCTGGGCTACACGCGCAACAACTATACCTACAACACGCGCGACAATTCGGTGACCGCGCTGATGACCGTTTCCGGGAACCTCTATCGCCGCAGCGACCACTATCTGGTCGAAGCGGCGGAGGAAGATCGCCGCGCGGCAGAGGCGGCGCACGACAGCACGGTGATAGAGGCGCGCGGCCGCGCGCTCTCCGCCCAGCAGGAGATCCGCGCAGGCAATGCCCGGATCTCCGCCTATGCGCTTCAGGAGGAGCAGGCGGAGACGGCCAGTCGGATATTCCTGGAGGAATACAAGCTGGGCAAGCGCACCCTGACCGAACTGCTCAACACCCAGCTGGAAATCTACCGCGCCGCGAGCGCCCGCATCGTGGCGGAGCATGACATCATGGAAGCCCGCGTCCGGTTCGAGAACCTGTGCGGCAACCTGCGGCCGTCACTCGGCCTGCCAGCCCATCTCAGCGAGGAAGAAAACCCGAATGGCTGATGGCCCCGCGATCGCGAACAAGTCCTGGATCGCCGCCATCGCGGCGCTGGGGCGGCTGAAAGGGGTGCCGGTGGGCGAACCGGAACTGGTCAGCCGCCTTTACTGGAGCGACGGGCAGGGCAGCGAGGCTACATTGGCCCATGCCGCGCGCCTGTCCGGCCTCCATTTCGAGATTTTGCAGACCGGCATAGACGAAGTGCCGGCGATGCTGCTGCCCGCGATCTTCGAGTTGAACGACAACGGCGCCGCCATCGTCCATGCCCGCCATGCCGATCATGTGCAGGCCACGCTGCCGGGCGCCGGTGGCAATGCGCCGGTGGAACTACCGCTGGAAACCCTGCGTGCGCAAGTGACCGGCCGCGTCGGCTTCGTGGAGCCGCTCTCCACCCGATCGGGCGATGCCCGGCTGGACGAATTCCTGCGCAAGCCTGCAAAGACATGGCTGCGCGACATCATCACCGGCGATCGGCGCGGCTATGGCGAAGTGGCGCTGGCTTCCTTCACCGGCAACCTGCTGACCTTCGCCACGTCGCTTTTCGCGATGCAGGTGTGGGATCGGGTGATACCGGCGCAGTCCATCCCCACGCTTTGGGTCCTGGCGCTGGGCACGGCGATGGCGCTGGTGCTGGAGCTTCTGCTGCGCAGCGCGCGCGTGCAACTGGTGGACCGGATCGGACGCCGCGCCGATCTGGCGATCTCCTCCCGCGTGTTCGCCCGTGCGCTGGACTTGCGTAACGATGCCCGGCCCCGCTCCACCGGAGCGCTGATCGCGCAGCTCCGCGATATCGAGCAATTGCGGGAGATGCTCACCTCCACCACGGTTTCGGCGCTGATCGACCTGCCGTTCATCGCCATGTTCCTCGTGCTGTTTTCGCTGCTGGCGGGGCAATTGACCCTCGTGCTGGTGGGGGCGGCGCTGCTGATCGTGATCCCCGGCCTTCTGCTTCAACGGCCGCTCTCGCGTCTGGCCACCGAAGGCATGCGCGATGCGGCGCTGCGCAACGCCATCCTGGTCGAATCGATCGAACGGATAGATGAGATCAAGGCTGCGCAGGCGGAGGCGCGCTTCCAGTCCATGTGGGAAAGGCTGACGCTTACCGGCACCCGCATCGGTGCCGAGCAACGCTTTCTGGCCGCGCTGTTCGTGAACTGGACGCAGACGCTGCAACAGCTGGCCTACACGGTGGTGATCGTCGCCGGATCGTTCCGCGTGATGGATGGCGAAATGACGATGGGCGCACTGATCGCCTGTTCGATCCTGACCAGCCGCGCGCTGGTGCTGTTCGTTCCCTTCGGCCAGATCTTCACCCGCTGGCAGAACGCCAAGATCGCGCTGGCCGGGCTGGAGGAGCTGTTCACCAAGCCGGTCGACCACGATCCCGAACGCGGGCTGCTGCGCCGTCCGTCGCTGCGCGGCCATTACGAGCTGCGCGATGTGACTTACGCCTACGATCCCGAAGCCCCGGTCGCGCTGAAGATCGAGCACCTGTCGATCGCCGCCGGGGAGCGGGTTGCGCTGCTGGGCCGGATCGGCGCTGGCAAGTCCACCCTGCTACGCCTGCTGGCGGGACTGGCCCTGCCGACTGCGGGAGAGGCGCTGCTGGACGGCACCGGCCTGCCCCTGATCAGTCCGGCGGACGTTCGCCGGGATACCGCCTATCTGGGCCAGAATGCCCAGCTTTTCCTCGGCACGATCCGCGAAAACCTCGTGGTCGGATCCCCGGGCGTCAGTGACGAGGAAATCCTGCGGACGCTCGCCGTCACTGGTGGCATCGGCCTCGTCCAGAACCAGCCGCAGGGTCTGGACCTGCTGTTGCAGGAAGGCGGCGTGGGGCTTTCCGGTGGTCAACGCCAGACCCTGCTGCTGACCCGTGTGCTGCTGCGCAAGAGCAATATCCTGCTGCTGGATGAGCCTTCGGCCGCATTGGACGAGATCAGCGAACGCAGCCTCGTCACCAACCTTGGCCAATGGCTGCGTGGCCGCACCTTGATCGTCACCACCAATCGCCCCGGCCTGCTCGATCTGGTGGACCGGGTGGTGCTGATGGACAACGGCCGGGTGACGCTGGACGGGCCGAAAAGCGCAGTCTTGCCGGTGCTCGCCGGGGCTGGCCGAGCTGGTGCAGGTGCAGGTGCAGGGGCGGGACAGGAGAAGCGGGCATGACCAGCCTTACCGCCAGCGATGCGTTCGATGCACCCGGCAGCGAGGGCGAGAGCCGGTGGCTGCACGCGCTCGAACGCTTGCGCATCATCCCGATCCTTTCGACCGGGGTGCTGGCCTTCTTCGTCTGGGCCTATTTCGGCGTGCTGGACGAGGTGGCGACGGGCCCCGGCAAAGTGACGCCGCCATCGCGATCGCAAACGATCCAGAGCCTGGAAGGCGGCATCGTCGACGGCATCTACGTCCACGAAGGCGATATCGTCCGCCCCGGTGAGAAGCTGGCCCGACTGGACCGCGCCCGCTTCAGCTCGATGCTGGGCGAAGCGGAGGCCAAGGCCCGCTCGCTGGAAGCCGCCTCGGCCCGGTTGGAGGCTGAAATCAGCGGCGGCCAACCGCAGTTCCCGCCGGACGTGAAGGAAGTGCCCGGCCTTGTCGGGCGCGAAATGGAACTGATGCACTCCCGCCGGCGCAATCTGGAAGTGGCGACGGCCAGCCTCAGCCAGTCACTGGCGCTCACCCGCCGGCAACTGGCGATGACTGCGCCATTGGTCGAACTGGGGGCGGCCAATCAGGTGGAGATCATCCAGCTTCGCCGGCAGGAAAACGAGATTCAGGCCAAACTGGATTCACTGCGCAACCAGTTCGTGATCGACGCCAGCGCGGACTATGCGAAGACCCGCGCCGAACTGGATCAGGTGGTGCAGGTGATCGGCGGCCGGCGCGACCAGTTGGACCGCACGACGCTCACCTCCCCTGTGCGCGGCATCGTCAAGAATCTGGAGATCACCACGATCGGCGGCGTCGTCCAGCCCGGCGGCACGCTGATGGAGATCGTGCCGCTGGAAAAACAGCTGCTGATAGAAGCACGCATGTCCCCGCGGGATATCGCCTTCATCCGCCCCGGCCAGACCGCGACGGTAAAGATCACCGCCTACGATCCCTCCATCTACGGAACGCTGGAAGGCACGGTGGATCGCATCTCGCCGGACACGCTGCAGGACGAAGTACATCGCGATCAGGTCTACTACCGCGTCTACGTGCGCACCGCGAAGTCCAGCCTGACCACGCGCGACGGCCGCAGCCACGCGATCATGCCGGGCATGGTGGCCACGGTGGAAGTTCGCACCGGCCGCAAGACCGTGCTGGAATACCTGATGAAGCCGATCAACAAAGCCCGCGAAGCCATGCGCGAGCGCTAGAGCGTTTTCTAATCAGGTGGAATCACCTGATGACTCGGAAAACGCGGCAAGCCAAAAACTTAGAGCAGTTGATCCGATGCAATCGGATTACAAACTGCTCTAGACGGCGGTTTGAGCGTCTGATCGTATTGGAAAGTGGTGCCGCTTACGTGACTCGAACACGTGACCCCATCATTACGAATGATGTGCTCTACCAACTGAGCTAAAGCGGCATGCCTGATGTGAACCGGCAAGCCGGCCATGGGCAGGGGGCGCCTTTACCGAGCGCCGCAGGATCGCGCAAGGGGCTTTGCAACCACAGGCGATGAACTTTTTCGGATTTCTTTCCGGTCACAGGCCGTAGCGTAGTTTGATGGCGCGATATCGCTCCCGCAGCATGGCCGCGCGGGCGTCGGGATCGGCCTTTGCGGTGGATTTCGGCAGGTGGTCGGCCAAGTCCGCCGCTTTCACCAGATGCGTGCGGAATGTCGCCGGTTGCTGGCTCATCAGGTTGCGGTAGGTGAGGTTTCCGTCCGAAAAGCCCTGCGTGTCCAGCCAGTTGTGGAGCCCTGGGTCCCGATGCGCGAGAATCAGGCGGACCACGCCGTCTTCGTCCACTTTCGTGCGCGCAGGGGTGTGGCTGACGGGGCGGTGGAGGAAGTCCATCGATCCCATCAGCGCGCCGCCCATGCCGAACAGCCAGAAGCCTTCGTGAAAGTCCATCTCGACGATCAGCGCCTCTTCGGGTTCGAGGTGCCAGACCATGTGCGCGGCCATGCGTCCGCGCTTGGCGTCGCTGGCGTCGTTGGCGGCCTTGTCTGCGGGGAACGTGTTGAGGCTGGCCGGATCGCAGACCCCGCGCGAGGTGAGCCAGGCATGTTCGGGCCAGTCGCGCATCAGGCCGGTGACGAACTGGCCTGCCCAATCCATTGCTTCCACCATCTGTGTGGGCGAGGGCAGGGGGCGCGGGGCGGCCATGCCGATCCGCTCTATGGTGAGCGTCGTGGGCGTCTCGCCAAAGGCGTCGAAGGCTTCGCGGATGAACAGTTTGCGCGAGCCGGGCGTGGTGGGAAGCCAGTTCTTCTCCTGCGGCTGGCCGCCGATGATTACTTCGAAGCGGCCATCGGCGTCGGTTTCGATCTGGTGGCCGAACAGGTTCGCCTCGGGAATGTCGCCGAAGGGTTCGTGCAGGCTGGGCCAGTCGGTGCCGGGGATCTTGTCCGGGCGGGCGCCTTGCACCGTGACGTTGAGCCAACGGGCGGTGCCGCGCCGGCCGCTGAGGCGGTAGACGTGATCGCCGGAGATCCATGCCTGACGATAAGTGAAGTCGGCCAGGTCGCCGCCCAGTTTCATCGTCGGTGTGGTGAACCAGTGGATCTGCGGGAAGGCCGGATCGTGCGTTTCCAGAGCGAGGTCGAAGGCTTGGCCGAGGTTTTGGGTAAGGAATCGGAAGGCATCGGCGCGCTGGAGCGGGTTTGCCGGGTTGGCGTCCTTGAAGGCAGACATGCCCGCGTGCTTCAGCTGTTCGCAGAAGGTGTCCCATGCGGTCTTGAGGGCTGCGTCGTCTGTTCCGTCGCCATAGGCCATCGTGTCAGGCTCCCAGCTGGGTGAGGAGGTTGGAAAGGGTGTGTGCCGCGCGGGTACAGGCTTTGGCGGGGCCTTCCGCCTCGATACGCGGACCGAGCAGTTCGAGGTCGAACAGGCCGGTATAGCCAAGGTCCAGCACGTCGCGCAGGATCGCTTCCAGCGGCACCGCGCCGTCTCCGGGCACGGCGCGGCAGGGCGTGGTGCGATCGCCGGGGACATGGTCGCTGACTTGCACGAGGCCGGTGAGCGGCAAGGCTTCGGCCAGCTTCTCACGCAAGTCCGCCTCGAACCAGCAGGCATGGAGGTCGACGCAGAGGCCTATCTCGGCGAGCCGCGCGAGGCGCAGGGCATCGGGCAGGGTGTGGGCGATGTGGATGTCCACTGTCAGCGGTGAGGCGTTCTCGACCAGTAGCGCGACCCCTTGCCGCGCAGCGTGTTCGCGACAGGGGGCGAGCAGGTCCGCGAAGCGCTCGGCCGCCTGTTCCCAAAGCAGCGCGCCGCGTCCGCCGGTGATGAGGTAGATCGACGGCGCCCCGAGTTCGGCGGCCATGTCGATCACTTGCATCAGCCCATTGGCAGCGCGTTCGGTGTGGCGTTCTAGGTCGGGCTGGAGCGCGAAGGGGTGGTTGATGCAGCCGATTTGGATCGTGCCATGCTGCACCGCTTCGCGCGCAGCACGAAGCTCGCTTGCCTGTAACAGTCGCGGCGAAACGAGCGTGGCATGCTGCACCCCGATCTCGCAGCAAAACTGGAGGAAGGGGCCGGTCTCCCGGTCCACCATCGCCACCTGATGCAGGCTGACGCGGGGGTGCATCAGCGCTGCTCGATCTCTACGCCAAAACGGGCGCGGAAGGGGGCGAACTCTGCGTTCAATGCGTCGATGTCGTAGCCGGCATCGACCAGCACTTGCGTCGAGTAGTGGAACTTGCCGTGGCGATCGCCCTTGTTCTCGGCAAGGTAGCGCCGCATCGCATCTTCCGCTTCGGGCGTGAAGGGGCGGCCGGCGAAGGCGTAGTAGTCGCGGATGGTCCCGATCGGATCGGCCACGAAATCGCGATAGCGCACATGGTGGATGCGCGGATCGTTCGCCAGCGGATGGGCCATCGTATTTCCGATCGACCAGCGCACGCGCTCCAGATGGGCGCGGGCTTCCTTCACCAGATCGATCTTGCCGACGATCCCATCCATGATGTCCGCCATCATCATCGTCGAACTGGCGGCGACCATCACCGGGTCGCGGTGCAGCCAGACGAGGGAAGCATCGGGGTAGGTGTCGAAGAAGGCGTCCAGCCGCGTGGTATGGAAGCCCTTCAGCACCCAGTGGCGCGGCGGGCGCCGGTATTGCAGCGCCTGCAGCATGGCCTTGTGGATGCGGTATTGCGCGGGCGGATCGGTGGGCAGGCCGAAGGAGAGGTTCTGCATCGGCACGCGCCACCATGCGGTGGGCGTCATCACCCGGAAGTCGAAGGCCCAGGTGCGCTCGTCCTCCGGCAGGCCGTTGCCCAGCATGTCGTTGTAGGGGTGGCAGTGCAGCCAGCGCGGCATCTTGGCGTTGATCTCGCGCCATTCGGCATCGGCCTGCGGGATGCGGGTATCCGTGCCCTCGATCGTGCCCGGCGGAGGCGAGGGGTGCATGACCTCCCAGAACCGCAGCGCCTGCGCGCCGGGATCGACCGCTAGCAGAGCGTGCATCAAGGTCGTGCCGGAGCGGGGTTCGCCGCTGACGAACATGGGGCGGTCGATCACTTCCTCCGCCAGAGGGAAGCGCTTGCGGTCCTCAAAGAAGCGCAGGCGGTCTGTCAGCAGCCAGAGCACGTTCTCCGCTGCTGCGGCGCGCCCTGCCGCATCCATGGCGATGCCGTTGATGTGGTCCACGGCGAGGGCGAAGCGTTCGGGAAAGCCTTCATCTGCCCAGTCGGACAGGCCGGTGCGTTGCCGCGCTTCCCGCAGCAATTGCTGCGCGTTCAGATCGGCCATGCTCAAGCCTCCACCAGACGCGCGATTTCGTCTTCGGTCTCGCGGACTTTGGCGGCACTGGTGGCGGAGAACTTCATGCCGCCCATCGCGCCATATTCCATCAGCTTGTAGACGCGCATCCCGGCATCGGCGAAGCCCTTGATCTTCCGTGCCACTTCCTTGGGCGTGCCGGTGGGCAGCACGTCGCGGATCGCCTGCGGGTTCATCTCGTCACAGAATTTCAGCATCTTCTCGCGGCTGAGGCGGACGGGATCGAAGTCCATGATGCCGCGCCAGTCCACGCCCATCGGGTGCTCGTAACCGAACTGCGCAAGGTCCTTCGCGGTCATCATCAGGATGATCGACTTCACCATCGGCGCGCGCAGCATTTCGTCGATTTCGTCGGGCTCGCCGATCAGGCACATTTGCGTGATTGCGGGGGTGAAGTGGCTCATGTCGCGCCCCGCCGCGTCGCCCGCGTCGAGGATGACCTTCAGCTTCGCCGCATAGTCCTCCGGCGTCCATGATCCCGCCGGCCACCAGCCATCTGCCTCTCGCCCGGTGATCGCAAGCATGCGCGGCCCCGCCGCGCCCAGCCAGATCGGCGGGGCTTTGCCGTCATAAAACTCCGTGTCCATCCGCGCGTGGTGGAGGTGGAAGAACTGCCCTTCGAAATCGACCGGGCCGTCCGCATGCCACAGCAGCTTGATGACCTTGATCGCTTCTTCCAGCCGCCCCACGGGTTTGTCGAAATCGAAGCCGTAGGGGACGGTGTTTTCCAGCTCGCCCGAACCGAGGCCCAGGATGAAGCGGCCCTTCGACAAGTGGCTGATCGTCAGCGCCGTCTGCGCCAGCAATGAGGGGTGGCGGCGCACGGTATCGACCACGGTGGTCGCCAGCGGCGTATTCTTCGTCAGCACGGCGGTGGCAGCGGCGACGGCCAGCCCGTCGAGATGGCGGTGCGGACTGGGCGATGCCTTGGCGAGATCGGTGAACTCCGGCGTCCAGATCGAATCGGGCCAGAAGCTGACCATGTGATCGGGCAGCCAGATCGAGTGGTAGCGGCCCGAATCGTAGTCTTGCGCCATGTCGATGCCGAGTGGCAGGGTGGTTCGCAGGAAGGCTGCGGGCTGCACTTTCATTGGCTCATCCCTCTCAGGCAGCGTCCGCACCGCTGGGGTGATGGTTCGGCGCCGCTCGTTGTCTCCGGGGCCGGTTGTGGGTTAGCCCTCGCCCAAGGCAAATTCCCATTTGGGGATCACGAAAATGCTGCAAGGAGAGGACGCGGCGCTGCTTGTGCCGCTGATAGAGGGACTGGTGGAAGACCCGCCGTGGCGGCGCTTCCTCGATGTTCTGCGCGCACGTGTCGCGGCGGACTATGCCAGCCTGGTGTTTCGTCCGCTGCCGCTGGGCACGCCGGAGGCGCGGGTGATCCATCTCTATTCCGGCCAGCCCTCTCCGCCGCCGATTTCACGGCTCTATCGCGAGAGCCTCTATCTGCGCGATCCGATGCCCTATCACGCGATGCAGGAGGGTCGGACCCATGCGCTGCACGAATTGCTGCGCTTCGGCGATCCGCGCCACGATGCCTATCTCGACCAGCTTCTCGCGCCATCGGGCATGAATCACATGCGGATGATCCGCTTTGCGGAGGCCGGCGGAGTGAACGGCTGGATCACGATTACCCGGCGCGATGGCGAGTTCGCGCCGGATATCGACGGCCTGTTGGAAGACCTTGCCCCGCATCTGCGTGCAGCACTGGGCAGCTTCGTGGCGCTGGAGCGCGAGCGCATGGGGGCCGAGATTGAGCGCGAGGCGGTGCGGCGGATGAACTTCGGCTGGGTGACGCTCGATGGCGAGGGGCGGGTGCTCGATGCCGATCCCTTGGGTACGCGAATGCTGGCGGGTTCGAACGGCCTGACGCGGACGCGGGACGGCCGGTTGAGTGCCCACGATACCAAGCTGCGGCGGCAGCTTGCCGAGGCGATCGGTGACCTTGCGCGCGATCCGGACGCCCGGCCGCGTGCGCTGGTCCTGTGCCGGGAGCCTTGGCTCGATCTGCTGCTGGTGCCTTCGGGGCGGCGTACAGGCACGACACGGGCGGCGCCGGCGGTGCTTTGCTACCTGCATGCCGATCACTGGTCTTCGGCGGATAGGTGCGGGCAGCTTGCGCAACTGTTCGACCTTACCGCGAGTGAGGCGCGACTGGCACTGGCCCTGAGCCGCGGGTTGTCGATTGCCGAGGCGGGGCCGGAAGTGGGGCTGACGGTGGAATCGGCGCGGACTTATTCGAAGCGGATCTATGCCAAGACCGGGGCGCGGGGGCAGGCGGATCTGGTGCGGTTCATTCATCGCAGTGTGCTGGCGATCGCTTGAGCTACAATACGGCAGTTGGATACATTTCCTTCACCCCGCAGCAGCGATTTGAACAGATGTTCAGCATTTTCCGTTGACTTCGCACCCGCCACCCTCCAGCCAATGGATACGAAAGCGGCCGCAAGGCGCCGCGTTGGGAGAGTGGAGAAGCCATGTCGGGCCAGCTTGCAGGAAAGGTCGCGCTCGTAACCGGCGCGTCGTCGGGGATCGGGGAGGCGGCGGCGCTCTGCCTTGCCGAGGCGGGGGCGACCGTGGTCGTCTGCGCGCGCCGGGTGGAGCGGCTCTCGGGGCTGGTCGCCCAGATCGAGGCGGCTGGCGGCAAGGCGCTGGCAGTCCCCGGTGACATGACCTTGGAAGAAGACGCGCGCGGGGCGGTGGAGAAGACGGTCGCCGCATTCGGGCGGATCGACATCCTGATCAACTCGGCCGGGATCATGGAAGCCGGCGGGATCGAGAACTGCGATACCGCGATCTACCGCCGGGTGATCGACATCAACCTGATGGGCACCGTCTACACAAGCGCCGCCGCCGTGCCGCACATGCTGGAGCAGGGCGTGGGCGACATCATCACCATCTCCTCGCTCGCCGGGCGCAAGGGCGGTCCGATGACCAGCGCCTATTCGGCCAGCAAGCACGCGGTGAACATGATGACCGACGGCATGCGGCAGGAACTGGGCGGCAAGAACATCCGCGTCACCACGCTGATGCCCGGCGCGACCGAGACGGAAGTGGCGGATTCGATCTCCGACCCGCAGTGGCGCACCGCGATCAAGGCGCATGTCAGCAAGGAAGGCGCCGTGAAGCCGCGCGATATCGGCGAGGCGCTGGTCTTCATCCTCGCCATGCCGCGCCGGACGAACATCTCCGAGATCTCGATCCGTCCGACTATCGACACCAGCGCCTGAGAATCCGGAGCTTAAGAGGGAGAAAGATCATGGGAAGGCTTCAGGATAAAGTCTGCATCGTCACCGGCGCGGGTTCGGGCATGGGCCGGGCGATGGCCGAACTGTTCCACGCGGAAGGCGCGAAGCTGGTGCTGGCCGATATCTCGGGCAAGCAGGACGAAGTGGCGGCATCGCTCGGCGGCGACGCGGTGGGTGTGCAGTGCGATGTCTCCGACGAGGCGCAAGTGCAGGCGATGATCCTCGCGGCAGAGGATCGCTTCGGCCGGCTCGACGTGCTCTGTAACAATGCCGGATTCGGCGGGCCGATGGCGCCGCTGCACACGCAATCGCTGGAGACGTGGGACCGGGTTCACGCCACCAACTTGCGCGGCGCGTTCTTGGGCATGAAGTATGGCATAATCTCCATGCTGAAGACCGGCGGCGGGGCGATCGTCAACACCACGTCGGCCTCGGGCGTGATCGGCTGGAAGCACCATTCGGTCTACGGCGCGGCCAAGGCGGGCGTGAACCAGCTGACCAAGGCGGCGGCGCTGGACTATTCGGACCAGGGCATCCGCGTGAATGCCATCGCGCCCGGCACGATGTGGACGGGGCTGGTGGAGGCCTCGCGCACCCATGCCGAGCCCCCGGCAGAGTTTCCGGTGCTGGCAGGCATTCCGATGGGGCGTTGGGGGCTGGCGAAGGACATCGCGCAGGCCGCGCTCTATCTCGCCAGCGATGAGGCCGCCTACGTGACCGGCGTGGTCCTGCCGGTGGACGGCGGATATTCGATCGGTTTTTCGGGGATGGGGGCAGAGCGTCCCGGCATCGCCAGCGCCAATCCGGGCTAGGCCTTGGCGGGCCGATTGCCAGCGTCCAGCAGTAGCCTAGACGCAGCATCGGCCCGCTCTCACCCGTCCTTGCGGACAAAACCCCCCGGTGAGAAATCGCTGCGGGGCGACGAATTCCCCCCGGATTCGTCGCGCGTCCGCAAGCGATGCGGGCCGATGCCGCGTTCCGGCAGTGCCGGATGGCCGGTCGTCCAGCCAGACAGTTCCTCCGCCGCGCAACCCCCACCCCAAGTATCGGGCGCAAACAGGCATCGGTGCCGCCAATATACCGCTAGCTCACCCGCATACGCTGCCGGCTGGCAGGCATGGGGTGAATCCGAAACGGTGGTTCACGGCGCCGTTTCGGATGCCCGCTTATGGCACTTCACCGGTGCGAAATCCGTGAGCAAGATCACGCTCCGTTTAGTCGGTATCCGAAGCCCCCTCAGCGGCGCGTTTCGACGGTTACGCCGCCGGTCATGATATGCTCCGCCGGGCCGCTGAGCATGTCCATCGGGAAGACCGGGGGCACCGCGCTCGCGGCTTCGAGACGCGCAAGATGCTCTTCGGAAAGCGTTACATCCAGCGCGCCAAGGTTATCTTCCAACTGCGCCGGCGTGCGGGCCCCCAGCACCGGGGAATCGACATCGGGATGGGCCAGCAGCCAGGCGAGCGCCACTTGCGCCGGCGTGCAGCCGATATCCTTCGCCACTTCGACCGTGACTTGCGCAATCGCCAGATTCTGCTCGCTCAACCGGCCGGTCGCGACGTTGATGGCCTTGCGCGATCCCATCATTTCGCCAGCGGGCGCGGCAATATCGGCATTGGTGTATTTGCCGGTCAGCACGCCGCCACCCAGCGGCGACCATGGGCAAACGCCCAGTCCCATCTCGCGCGCCATCGGGATCAGTTCGCGCTCGACCGTGCGTTCGATCAGGTTGTGCTGGATCTGCAAGGCGCAGAATTGCGTCCATCCACGCACTTCGGCAATGGCCTGCATCCGGCTCGCCTGCCATGCCGGCGTGTCGGACAGGCCGATGTAGAGCACCTTGCCGCTGCGGACGAGATCGTCGAACGCGCGCAGGATCTCATCCACCGGCGTGCGGAAATCCCACATGTGCAGATAGAGCAGATCGATCCAGTCGGTCTTCATCCGCTTCAGAGAGGCTTCGACCGAACGGACCATGTTGCGCCGCGAATTGCCCGCCGCATTGGGATCGCCGGGGCTGGTGGTGATCGAATACTTGGTGGAGATCACCAGCTTCTCGCGCCGGTCGCCCACGATCTGGCCCAGCAGTCGTTCGGAACCGCCCATCTGGCCGTAGAAGTCAGCGGTATCGACGAAGTTGCCGCCGCGATCGGCGTAGATGTCCAGCATCCGCGCCGCTTCCTCGTCGGTGGAGCCCCAGCCGCCGGGGCCGACGCCGAAAGTCATCGTGCCGAGGCACAGGGGGGAGACGCGCAGGCCCGAGCGGCCAAGCAGGCGATAGTGATCGAGCTGAGTAGGCAAGTGTACTCTCCTTGGTGCGCGGCGGTATGTGGCGCTTGCCGGGGTGGCGGGCCACAGGAATGGAGCGGGTCTGCGGTCACGGGCAAGCGGGATTGCCTGCAAGTTCCAAGCGGCCTAGCACGCGATTATGAACGCCCCGCAGAAGATTGCCCGCAAGATCGCCCAGGTGGATCCCTTTCATGCCATGGCGATCGGCTGCCTTGCCTATGAATTGCAGGCGAAGGGGCGCGACGTCATCCACATGGAATATGGGCAGCCCTCCACCGGGGCGCCAGCAGCGGCGATCGCCGCGGCGCACCAGGTGCTGGACAGCGATCCGGGCGGCTATTGGGAAAGCACCGAACTGCTGGATCGCATCGCGCGCCACTACGCCGATGCCTATGGCGTTGCAGTGGAGCGCGAGCAGGTGATCCTGACCTGCGGCGCCTCGCCCGCTTTTGTGCTGGCGCTGACCAGCCTGTTCGCGCCCGGCGCGCGGGTAGCGCTGGCGCGGCCGGGCTACGTCGCTTACCGCAACACGCTGAAGACGCTCTATCTGGAGCCGGTGGAAATGGCGTGCGGCCCGGCCGAGCGCTATCAGGTGACGGCCGCCGCGTTGGATGCGCTAGACCCAGTGCCGGATGGACTGATCCTCGCGAGCCCGGCCAATCCCACCGGCACCGTGATCGCGGCGGAGGAACTGGCCGCCATTGCCGAAGTGTGCCGCCGCAAGGGCATCCGCGTGGTGTCGGACGAGATCTATCACGGGCTGACCTACGGCGATGCTGCGCAGTCCACCTTGCAGCATTTGCCCGAGGCGGTGATCGTCAACAGTTTCTCGAAATACTATTCGATGGCGGGCTGGCGGCTGGGCTGGCTGGTGGTGCCGCCTGAGGTCGTGGCGCCGGCGCGCGCGCGGATGAACAACCTGTTTCTGACACCTTCGGTGCTGGCACAGCATGCCGGCCTGATCGCCATGGATGAGACGGCGGAGCTGGAAGGCCACCTGCATACTTATGCGCGCAATCGCGAACTGCTGCTGGCGGCGCTGCCGCGTCTGGGCCTCAGCGAGATCGCGCCGCCGGACGGGGCGTTCTACATCTATGCGGACATCGGCCACCTGACCAATGACAGCCTGGCCTTCTGCCGCCAGCTTCTGCGCGACACGGGCGTTGCTACTGCGCCGGGGATCGATTTCGATCCCGTGGACGGCCACCGCCATTTCCGCATGAGCTTCGCGGTTTCGACGCCGCTGATCGAGCAGGCGATCGAACGCATGGCCGAATGGTTCGCCGCGCGGGGATGAGGGCAGCGAATCGCGTCTGATCGTGGGGAGGCGAAACGCCGAGCGAAGCGCTTTTGCGCTTCGTCTTCTGCGATTTCGCTGACTGTCGAACTGGAGCGGGCGAAGGGATTCGAACCGCCAAGTGAAGCGGCTTGCCGCGTAACGCTCTACAAAGCGAGGGTTCGATTTCGCTGATTGTCGAACTGGAGCGGGCGAAGGGATTCGAACCCTCGACCCCAACCTTGGCAAGGTTGTGCTCTACCCCTGAGCTACGCCCGCTCTGGCGTTCGAGACCTTCCGGAAAAACCGGAATTCCCGTATGTGAACTGGAGCGGGCGAAGGGATTCGAACCCTCGACCCCAACCTTGGCAAGGTTGTGCTCTACCCCTGAGCTACGCCCGCTCTGACGTTCGAGACCCGCTGGATTAACCGGCAGGTCCGGGGTGGAGGCGGCCCACTAGCAGTGCTTTTTGGGGTCGGCAAGAGCAAAATTGAAAGAATCGTACGAAGCCCTGCAACAAGCCCATAAACCCTTCACAAATCGGTCGCGAAGGCCGATCTAGGGCCCTCGAAAGCATTTACGCACGCATTCATGGGAGCAAGAATCTTGGCCAGCATGGGTCTCAACCTCGACGAACAGAAGGCGGTGGACCGCTTCCGCCAGTCCGTTGCCGAACCGTCGATGACGAAGCTGGTGATCCTGGATTTCTGGGCGGAATGGTGTGGGCCGTGCAAGGCGCTGACCCCGGTTCTGGAAAAGGTCGCCGCCGAATATGCCGACAAGGGCGTGATTCTGGCCAAGCTCAATGTCGATGAGGAACAGTTCATCGCCGGGCAGTTCCAGGTTCGCTCGATCCCCACGGTCTACGCGATCTTCCAGGGGCAGCCGGTGGCAGACCTGACCAACGCGCGCACCGAATCGCAGCTGAAGCAGATGCTGGATCAGCTTCTGGCGCAGCTTCCCGTCCAGGCGGGCGACGAGCCGCAGCAGGACATCGCGCCGCTGATCGCCATGGGCGAGGAAGCGCTGGCCGGCGGCGATGGCGAGCGTGCCGCGTCGATCTTCATGCAGATCTTGGAGATCGCGCCGGACAATGCGGAAGTGATCGCGGGCTTCGTGCGCGGCCTCGTCCTCGCCGGGCGAATCGAGGAAGCGGAGCAGGTGCTTTCCAGCCTTGAGCCGGAACTCGCCGCCGATCCGCATCTGGAGCGTGCGCGGTCGACGCTGGCACTGGCCAAGGACAAGCCGGAGGACAGCGAACTGGCCGCACTGCGCGCCGCCGCTGCCGAACGTCCGGCCGACATGGACGCACAGCTTGCTTTCGCCAACGCGGCGTTCGCGGCGGGTGAGCGCGACGATGCCGCCGCCACGCTGCTGCGCATGGTCGCTGCCGATCGCGAGTGGAACGAAGGCGCCGCGCGCGCCAAGCTGCTCCAGATCTTCGAGGCGGTCGGCCTGGAAGATCCTTGGGTTGCCGCCACGCGCCGCAAGCTCTCCACCGTGCTGTTCGGCTGATCGGAGCGGCGCCCGTGCGGATCACCATCTTTCCCCTGCCGGGCGCCGTTCTCTATCCGGGGCTGCAATTGCCGCTCCATATCTTCGAGCCGCGTTATCGCGCGATGATCAGCGATGCGCTGGCGCGGGATCGCCGCATCGGCATGATCCAGCCGCAGCGCCCGGCGGAGGGCGCGCCGCTCTACTTCGTGGGCTGCCTTGGCCGCATCGGCGATGTCGAGGCGCTGGAGGATGGCCGGTTCAATATCCTGCTCGAAGGCGAATCGCGCTTTCGCCTGCTGCGCGAACTCGATGTCTCCACCCCGTTCCGCCAGATCGAGGCGGAACTGCTGGTCGATGACGACAATGAGGTGCTGGCCGCTGTCGAGCGCGCGAGCTTCGAGCGCGAGGCGCGTCGGTTCGCCGATGCGCAGGGCTATGCGGTGGACTGGGATCAAGTGGCGCGGCTGGACGATCGCTCGCTGATCAACGGCGTCTCGCAGATCGCGCCGTTCGATGCGGCGGCCAAGCAGGCGCTGCTGGAAGCGTCCAGCCTGCCGGAGCGGTGCGAGTTGCTGGTGCAACTGATGCAGTTCTTCGGCCGCCGCGCGGATGACGACGATGAGGGTGGGGCGACGTTGCAGTAGGGCGCAGCCGTCCGGTCGGACTTGTGCTGCCACAACCCTTGCATCACCGAACCTCGTCGCCCCCGCGAAGGCGGGGGCCCCGCTTCCTTTCTCCCCGTCGCAAATAGCGGGATCCCCGCCTTCGCGGGGATGACGGGGAGTTTTGGGATAGGTGCGTCGTTGGCAGCTGAAGGTTCAGCAGGCGCGCCTCAATAGACCCGGCTCAGCAGGCGACGACGTTGATCGCCAATCCGCCCTGGCTGGTTTCCTTGTACTTGCTCGACATGTCGAGCCCGGTTTGCCGCATCGTCTCGATCACCTGATCGAGCGACACGCGCGGCGTCTCTCCCGCATGCAAAGCCAGCTTGGCCGCGTTCACCGCCTTCACCGACGCGATGGCATTGCGTTCGATGCAGGGGATCTGCACCAGCCCGCCCACCGGATCGCAGGTGAGGCCGAGGTTGTGCTCCATGCCGATCTCCGCCGCCGCGCAGACCTGCACCGGGGTGCCGCCCCAGACCGCCGCGAGACCGGCCGCCGCCATCGAGCAGGCCACGCCCACTTCACCCTGGCAACCCATCTCCGCGCCGGAGATCGATGCGCGCTGCTTGTAGAGCAGGCCGATACCGGCCGCCGTGAGCAGATAACGGCGCGCCTTCACGGGAATCGCCACGTTGCCGTCGCTGCAATACTGGCGCAGCAGCGAGGGGACGATGCCCGCCGCGCCATTGGTGGGCGCGGTAACGACGCGGCCGCCGCTGGCATTCTCCTCGTTCACCGCCATGGCGTAGAGGTTCAGCCAGTCCATCAGCGTTTCCGCCTGGTTGTCCTGCGGGCGCGCGATCAGCTTCTGGTGGATGGCGCGGGCGCGGCGGCGGACCTTGAGCGGGCCGGGCAGATGGCCTTCCTTGGTCAGCCCCTGATCGATGCACAAGTTCATGGCATCGGCGATCATGTCGAGCCCGGCGAAAGTCTCCTCCTCAGGCCGGCGCGCGGCTTCGTTGGCCAGCATGACTTCGGCGATATCGAGACCGCTTGTCGCGCAGACTTCCAGCAGCTCGGCGCCCGAGGTGAACGGAAAGCGGACCGGCGGGCCGTTGACCACCTGATCGTCCGGCGCAGGCTGTTCCAGCTGGTGGCGGCTGGAATAGAAGCCGCCGCCGGTCGAGAAATACTCGCCCCGCGCCAGTTCTTCGCCAGCGGCGTCCCACACCGTCAGCACCATGCCGTTAGGGTGCAGATCGGGGATATGATCGAAGTCGAGGATCAGGTCGCGCGCGCAGTCGAACGCGATTTCATGGCGGCCCAGCAGCACGATCCGACCGCTTTCGCGTACAGCAGCGGCGGCGGCGTGGGCTTCGGCCGGCTCGGCGGTTTCGGGCTCGAAGCCGATCAGACCCATCAGGCAGGCGTCGGGCGTGCCGTGGCCTTCACCCGTCAGCGCCAGCGAGCCTTGCAGGTCCACGCGGACGCGGGCGATGGCGTCGAACTGTCCGGTGGCCTCCAGCCCCTGAAGGAAGCGCGCGGCGATGCGCATCGGGCCTACGGTGTGCGAACTGGAGGGGCCAAGGCCGATACGAAACAGATCGAGCGCGGAAATCACGACGGAAACTCACGATTGAGGGGGGAAGTCACGGGGGGGCACGCTCTCGCGATATTTTTTTGAAGCAGCGTGGATAGGCCAGATAGGCCGGGATGCAATGGGGGATGCTGGGGTCCAGCCGACTAAATCCCGGCATACCACGCGTAGCGGCCGTTATCCTCCCAGTACCCGCCCTTGCCGCCGTAGATCCCGTCGAGCGCGGCAACTGCTTCGATGCGGGTGACGAACTTGGCGTGCTTGTATCCCAGCTGGCGCTCCACGCGCAGGCGCAGCGGGGCGCCGTGCTGCTCTTCCAGCGGGCGCCCGTTCATGGCCCAGGCCAGAATCGTCTGCGGATGGAACGCGTCCACCAGATCGATCGATTCGTAGTAAGGGCGCCCGCCGTAGAGATCGGCGCAGTGGAACACGAGGTAGCGCGCCTCCGGCCGCAGTCGTGCCAGATCGAGCAAGGTGGCAAGGCGCGGGCCCGTCCACTTGCCGATCGCGCTCCAGCCCTCCACGCAGTCGTGACGGGTGATCTGGGTACGCTGGGGGAACTGCTTCAGCGCTGTCAGCGGCAGCATGAGCGGCCGTTCGAGCATGCCGTCCAGGCGTAGCGCCCATTGCGAGAAGCCTTGTGCGAAATGGGCGCGGTAGACCGGATCAGCGACGGCAAGGCTGCCGTTGGCGCGGAAGGTGGGCGACATCTGCGATTCGGCGAACTCGCGAGCGAGGGCGTCGCCGGCGAGGCCACGCTGGGTGACGCGGTGCAGGTCCTCCGCTTGCCCGAGGAAATCGAGAACTTTGGGATCGCGCGTCAGCCGGTCGCAGCCGGAGAGCAGCAATCCGCCCGCGCCAACGGCGCCCGCCTGAATCAGCCGCCTTCTGGAGAGGATCAGCTTGCTCATCGGTTTCGCTCTTTCGGCAGGCGATACCAGCCCGTCACCATGGAGCGCAGTTCGTTGAACGGCCCGGCAAGCACGACCATGGCGATATGGACGATAAAGAACGCCACCAGCGCGAAGGCGCAGAGGAAGTGGATCGACCGCGCCGTCTGCCGCCCGCCGAACACTTCCGTCACCAGCGGCAGCCACGCGTCGGTGCCGGGCGAGAGGGCGAGCCCGGTCAGGATCATCAGCGGCAGCAGGCCGAACAGCACCCCGGCATAGGCGATCTTCTGAAGCGTGTTGTAGTGCAGCGCCGCCGCACCGGTGGGCAGGCGCAGGCGGGCATGATCCTTCACTTCCTGCCAGATATGCCGAAGCCGCCACTCGCCGCGCCTTATGTGAATGTCGCGCTGAAGGTGGCGGTTGATCAGCGACCAGATCAGATAGCCCGCCAGCCCGAGTGATAGCACCCAGGCAAAGGCCAGATGCCAGGTTCGCGCATCGGCCAGGCTGTAGTTGGAAGGAATCGTTGCCCAATAGGGAAAGGCGCGGCGGTGCGGGGTGCCGTCCGGGTCCTTCCAATAGCCGAGCAATCCGGTCGTCTCGATCCGCTGCCCCGCCACTTGCAGATAGCCATATTCGCGCGCGCCGATCCGGGCGGAGCCGATCTTCAGCCAGGGACTATCGAAATTTGCGCCGTATTCGCCCCAGTAGAGGCGGGCATGGGCATTGAAGATCATCAGCCCGCTCATCAGCATGATCAGCAGCGTGACCGCGTTGGTCCAGTGCCAGATTCGCGTGGAGAGCCGGTGGCGCTTCACCAGATCGCCGGCCTGCGGGACCTCTTTGGCGAGAGGGGCCGATTCGGCGGGTGGGGCGATCTCGCTCATGCTTTCAGTTCGTCCCGTGCGGTCAGCCGGTTACAGCGCGAAGTTACAGGCAGGGGGGTACTAGTTACTGGCCGGAAAGATGCAGCGCCACCTGCCGCCGATGGGGCGCGCGGCGATGCTCCGCCAGATAGATGCCCTGCCATGTGCCCAGCGCCATGCGTCCGCCGATCACCGGGATCGACAGGTTCGCGCCGGTCAGCGTGGCCTTCAGATGGGCTGGCATATCGTCCGGCCCTTCGTCGTCGTGCGCATAATAGGGGCCTTCGGGCGCGAGCCGGTCCAGCCAGGCCACCAGATCGCCGCGCACCTCGCGCGCCGCATTCTCCTGAATCAGCAGCGAGGCGGACGTATGGCGAGACAGCAGCGTCAGCAGACCCTCGCCGATGCGGCTGTCTCGCTGCCAGTCGGCAATCGCCCGCGTGATATCGGTAAGGCCCCGGCCTGGGGTGTCGAAGGTAAGGATCGTGGTTGCCTGTTTCATGCGGAAGCCATCCTGATCGCAGGACTTCCCCCGATCAACCCGAAGATCGGTGAGCAAATATGTCTCATTTGAGCAACAGCGGGGGCTTCCAAGGACGGAAAATTTCTCACTTGACGTAATGGGAAGGCAGTGGGATGCAGCAAAGATTCAGGGCTACCATGTAACTTTACAGGGGCGGCGTCAGGACCATGGAAATCCCGGATTCCTGCGCCCTTCAGCACTGTCCCACAGTGGGAACCTTGCGCCCGCATGGCACTTTTTGTCCATGTCCGGTCGCGCAGGCGATTGATCTACCCATATCTGCCGCGTATTGCCGCGCTCGGCGACGGGCCGGCAGACCGGCACGGTGTCTGTCGTCCGCAAGGATCGTTCGGTCGCAGGATATGCCGGAAATCGGCGCATTCACACGGCTTCCGGACGGCCGCGAGATGAGCCCGGACAATCACCGGGCCGCTCGGGTCTCACGCAAGGGTTGGTCATGAGTTGGCTTAGCAAAGTACGCAATTCCCTAGGGAACCTGAAGAAGCGGGATACGCCCGACAACCTGTGGACCAAGTGTCCCGGTTGCGGCGAGATGCTCTTCACCAAGGAGTTCGAGGACAACCTCTCGGTCTGTCCGCGCTGCCAGTATCATGGCCGCATCGGCGCGCAGCAGCGCTTCGACCAGCTGCTCGACGCCGGCTACGGCGTGCTGGCCGCGCCGCGCGTGCCGGAAAATCCGCTGAATTTCCGCGATTCCAAGAAGTATTCGGATCGCCTCAAGGCCGCTCGCGCCGCCAACCCGTTCCCGGATGCGCTGACCAATGCGCTGGGCACGATCGAGGGCCGCAAGGTCGTCCTCGGCGTGCAGGACTTCGCCTTCATGGGCGGATCGATGGGCATGGCCGTGGGTGAGGCCTTCGTCGAAGCCGCGGAACGCGCCATTGCCGAGAACTGCGGCTACGTCATTTTCACCGCCGCGGGCGGCGCACGCATGCAGGAGGGTATCCTCTCGCTCATGCAGATGCCCAAGGCGACCGTCGCGATCCGCCGCCTGGCGCGCGCGGGCCTGCCCTACATCGTCGTCCTGACCGATCCCACCACCGGCGGCG
The DNA here is from genome assembly GCF_044029435.1 of Novosphingobium oxfordense. Taxonomy (NCBI): domain Bacteria; kingdom Pseudomonadati; phylum Pseudomonadota; class Alphaproteobacteria; order Sphingomonadales; family Sphingomonadaceae; genus Novosphingobium; species Novosphingobium oxfordense. Next base: position 3,609,450 of record NZ_CP147005.1, read on the forward strand.
TCACCGCCAGCTACGCGATGCTGGGCGATATCCACATTGCGGAACCGGGCGCGCTTATCGGCTTTGCCGGCCAGCGCGTGATCCAGGACACTATCCGCGAGAAACTCCCCGACGGCTTCCAGCGCGCCGAGTACCTCCATGCCCACGGCATGGTCGACATGGTGGTCCACCGCAAGGACCTCAAAGGCACGCTGGCATCGCTGCTCGGTTATCTTGAACGAAAGGAAGTTGCGTGAACATCGACAGCGCGCTGGTACGCGAGCTCGCCGAGCTCCTGGCTGAAACCGGTCTGACCGAGATCGAGGTCGAGGACGGCGAACGCAAGATCAAGGTCACGCGCCAGGTCGCGCAGCAGGTCTTCGCCGCTGCCGCCCCGGCCATGGGCTATCCCGCCCCCGCAGCGGCCCCGGCTGCCGCTGCCGCTCCTGCCGCCGAAGCGGCCCCGGCCGCTCCGGTCGATGCCGTGAAGTCGCCGATGGTGGGCACCGCCTACCTCGCGCCGGAGCCCAGCGCCCCGAACTTCATCAGCGTTGGCCAGCAGGTCAAGGCGGGCGACATCCTGCTGATCGTGGAAGCCATGAAGGTGATGAACCAGATCGTCGCCCCCAAGGCCGGCACGATCAAGTCGATCCTCATCGAGAACCAGCAGCCGGTCGAATTCGACCAGCCGCTCGTCGTGATCGCCTGAGGACCGTAATCTGATGGCCATCAAGCGCCTCCTGATTGCCAACCGCGGCGAGATCGCGCTGCGCATCCACCGCGCCGCGCGCGAGATGGGCATCGAAACCGTCGCAGTGCACTCCACCGCCGACGCCGACGCCATGCATGTGCGCCTTGCCGACCATGCGGTCTGCATCGGCCCGCCGGCGGCGAAGGATTCGTATCTCAATGTCGCGGCGATCATCGCCGCGGCCGAGATCACCCACGCCGACGCGATCCACCCCGGCTACGGCTTTCTGTCCGAGAACGCCCAGTTCGCCGAGATCGTCGAGGCGCATGGCCTGATCTGGGTCGGCCCCAAGCCCGAGCACATCCGCACGATGGGCGACAAGGTGGAAGCCAAGCGCACCGCCGGCGCGCTGGGTCTGCCGCTGGTTCCGGGTTCGGACGGCGCGATCGAGGAGTTCGAGGAAGCGCGCGCGCTGGCCGAGACGATCGGTTACCCGGTGATCATCAAGGCCGCTTCGGGCGGCGGCGGTCGCGGCATGAAGGTCGTGAATTCGGCCGAGGAACTTGAAAGCCAGATGGGCCAGGCCCGGTCGGAAGCGAAAGCCGCTTTCGGCGACGCCACCGTCTACATGGAAAAGTACCTCGGCAACCCGCGCCACATCGAATTCCAGATCTTTGGCGACGGCAAGGGCGAAGCGGTTCACCTGGGCGAGCGCGACTGCTCGCTGCAGCGCCGCCACCAGAAGGTGTTGGAAGAAGCGCCTTCGCCGGTCATCACCCCCGAAGAGCGCGACCGCATGGGCGGCATCGTCTCCAAGGCGATGGCCGACATGGGCTATCGCGGCGCCGGCACCATCGAGTTCCTCTGGGAAAACGGTGAGTTCTACTTCATCGAGATGAACACCCGCCTGCAGGTGGAGCATCCGGTGACCGAGGCCATCACCGGCGTCGACCTTGTCCGCGAACAGATCCGCGTGGCCGAAGGCAACCCGCTTTCGTTCCGCCAGGAAGAGATCGAGTTCAAGGGCCACGCCATCGAGTGCCGCATCAACGCCGAAGACCCGTGGAATTTCACGCCTTCGCCGGGCCAGGTGACCAGCTATCACGCGTCGGGCGGCATGAACGTGCGCGTCGATTCGGGGCTCTACACCGGTTACCGCATTCCGCCGTACTACGATTCGATGATCGGCAAGCTCATCGTCTCGGGCCGTACCCGCAAGGGCGCGATCATGCGCCTGAAGCGCGCGCTGGAGGAGATGGTGATCGACGGTGTGAAAACCTCGATCCCGCTGCACCAGGCGCTGCTGGACGATCCCGAGTTCCAAAGCGGCGACTATACCATCAAGTGGCTGGAAGATTGGCTGGCGAAGCGCGCCTCCTGAGGCGCGCGACAACAGGCCTGAACGGATAGAGCATGATCTCGTTTCTTGAATTCGAAAAGCCGATTGCAGAGCTGGAAGCGCGCATCGCCGAACTGCGCGCCACCGCCAGCGGCAGCGAACTCGACATCGCGTCCGAGATCGGCCGTCTGGAAAAGAAGAGCGCGGCGCTGCTGAGCAGCACGTATGCCAAGCTCTCGCCCTGGCAGAAGACGCAAGTGGCGCGCCATCCGCAGCGTCCGCACTTCGTGGACTACCTCGCGCTGGGCTTTACCGAGTTCGTGCCGCTGGGCGGCGACCGTCTTTATGGCGAGGATCAGGCGATCATCGGCGGCCTGGCCCGTCTGAACGGCCGCCGGGTCATGCTGATCGGCCACGAGAAGGGTTCGGACACCACTTCGCGCATCCGTCACAACTTCGGCATGGCCAAGCCCGAAGGCTATCGTAAGGCGATCCGCCTGATGGAAATGGCCGGCAAGTTTGGCCTGCCGGTGATCACGCTGGTTGATACCGCCGGTGCCTTCCCCGGCGTCGAGGCCGAGGAACGTGGCCAGGCCGAGGCGATTGCCCGTTCGATCGAGGCATGCCTTGGCGTACCGGTGCCGATGGTTTCGGCCATCGTCGGCGAGGGTGGCTCGGGTGGCGCCGTGGCGCTGGCTGCGGCCGACCGCGTGCTGATGCTGGAACATTCGATCTATTCGGTGATCTCGCCCGAGGGCGCTTCGTCGATCCTCTGGCGCACGCCGGACAAGGCCCCCGACGCGGCGGAGGCGATGAAGGTGACGGCGCAGGACCTGCTCTCGCTGGGCGTGATCGAGCGTGTGGTGCCCGAGCCGACCGGCGGCGCGCATCGCGACGCAGGGCGGGCCGCCAAGGCGCTGCTCGACGCGGTGGAACAGGAACTGGACGTGCTGCGCGCACTGCCGGCCAGCGAACTGCTGGCCCGCCGCGAGGAACGCTTCCTGAAGATCGGCCGGGCCTGAGTTCAGGCTTCGATCCAAGACTTCGCACGGCGCGGAAAGAGCAGGGCTCTTTCCGCGCCGTTTGCGTTTTTGGCCGGGTGGACTGTTCGACGTTGCGCGTCAGGCACTCCCGTTCAACACATACCTCGTCGCCCCCGCGAAGGCGGGTGCCCGCTTCCTTTTTCTCCACGCCGCGAAGAAAAGCGGGATCCCTGCCTTCGCGGGGATGACGGGCGGCTTTGAGCGAGAGAGTTGTTTGGTGGGCGGTCACGGGTGACGATGCGAGAGCGCCGCGCGATCAACCGAAACACCCATCTATCCGCAACCGATTATATAAAAACATTTGGCTTTTGCGCAGGGACGTGTTTGGTGTCCGCGAAAGCCCGAAACGGGCTGCGACATTGAAAGGGAAGAGGATGAGAAACGGGGCGAAACTGCGTGCGCGCACGGTATGGATGACGGCTTGCGCCATGGCGGTGCTGGCCACATCGCAGGCCGCAACCGCCCAAGTCGCCGGGCCTTTCGATCTCGCCGTGATTCCTGCCAGCCCCGTATGGTCGCGCGACGTGACCGTGCCGGCGGGCGACTGGACGCTCTCGTTCTGGGCATCGCTGGATGGCAATGAAGGCGGCACGTTGGCCGCCCTGGCCGGTAAGGACAGCGATACCGCGCTCGTCTCGGTTGCAGTGACCGGCGGCAAGCCGGTGCTCAGCGCCAATGGCCAGACCGCCGGAGGCGCTGCGCTGCGCAGTGGCGGATGGCATCGTTTCGCACTTGTCAGCACGGCCAAGGGCCTGACCCTTTCGGTCGATGGCAAAGCTGTCGCCACGCTCGCGCAGTCGCTGAACGCGCAGCCCGCGCGCCTGCTGGTCGGATCGGCTCCGGCGCCTGCTGCGCACATTGCCGGCCTGCGTCTCGATGCCGGGACTTATGCCGCTGCTGCCACGCCGCCCAATCCGGCGCTGATCCAGTTCGCGGAAACCAGCCCGCGCTGGCCATTGCAGGTGCGCCAGATGCAGGGTCAGGTTACCCCGCAGCCCGCATCGACGCTGCCGCGCGGTGCCGCGCCGGACAAGCCGGTCGCCAAGCCGGTGCCGCAAGTCGCGCCGCTGGCGGAGGCAGGCGCGGGCAAGTGGACGCTCCAGAAATGGACGCTCGCCGCCGCGCCGGATGTGAACGGCGATGCCGCCGCAATCTCGCGCCCCGGCTTCGGCGATGCCAAGTGGTACGCGGCGACCGTTCCCGGCACGGTGCTGACCACGCTGGTCGATCGCGGCGTCTATCCGGACCCGGCGCATGGCCTCAACAACCTGGTCATCCCCGAGAAGCTGGCGCATCAGGACTATTGGTACCGCACCGAGTTCGATCTTCCTGCCGGTGCTTCCGGCCGCCACCTCGAACTGCTGCTCAACGGCGTCAACTTCGCCTCGCAGGTATGGGTCAACGGCATCGAAGTCGGCACCACCAAGGGCGCCTTCGTGCGCGGCAAGTTCGATGTCTCGCCGCTGCTGAAGCCGGGCCGCAACGCGATTGCCGTGCGCGTTTCGTCGCCGCCGCGCCCCGGCGTTGCCCATGAAGAATCGCTGACCGCCGGCGTCGGTGAGAACGGCGGCATGATGATGCTGGACGGCCCGACCTTCGGTGCATCGGAAGGCTGGGACTGGATCCCGACCATCCGCGATCGCCAGACCGGCCTCTGGCAGGACGTGCAACTGCTCGCCAGCGGAGATGCGCGGATTGGCGATCCGCAAGTCGTCACCACGCTCCCCAATGCGGACAACAGCGTGGCCGATATCGAAATCACCGTGCCGGTCGCCAACCTGTCCGACCGCCCGGTCAACGCCACCGTGCGCGCCGCGTTCGACGACGTAACGGTCGAGCGCAGCGTGACCGTGCCGGCGCGCCAGTCGATGGACGTGCGCTTCTCGCCGGAGACCGACGCCGCGCTGGCGGTGAAGAACCCGAAGCTCTGGTGGCCGAATGGCTATGGCGCCCCGGCGCTGCACATGCTGCACCTGACAACCGCGATCGACGGCCAGCCTTCGGACAGCAAGGACGTGCGCTTCGGCATGCGTCAGGTCACTTACGAAATGTCGCTGGTGGACGGCGAGGGCAAGCTCGACCGCGTGACCGTGGACCTGGAGAAGGCCCGCAAGCTGGGCCAACACATCGTCGATGAGCGCCACGACGCGATCCGGCAGGTGCCGGGTGGCTGGGCCTATTCGTTCGCGCCGGGTGCGGAAAAGTCGCCCGCCGTCACTCCGATCGCCGGGGATGAGGGCCTCTCGCCCTTCCTCGTCATCCGCGTCAACGGCGTGCGCATCGCCGCGCGCGGCGGCTCGGTGGGCATGGACGACTTCATGAAGCGCGTCGATCGCGCGCATCTGGAGCCCTACTTCAAGCTGCACCAGGACGCGCACGTCAACGTGATCCGCAACTGGGTGGGCCAGAACACGCAGGCCAGCTTCTTCGATCTGGCCGACGAATACGGCTTGATGGTCATGAGCGATTTCTGGGAATCGACGCAGGACTACAATATCGAGGCGCAGGACCCGACGCTGTTCCTGGACAATGCGAAGGACGTGGTTGCACGCTTCCGCAACCACCCCTCGATCGTCCTGTGGTTCGGCCGCAACGAAGGCGTGCCGCAGCCGATCCTCAACGAAGGGCTGGACGAGCTTCTCCGCAAGGAAGACGGCACGCGGCTCTACATGGCCTCTTCCAACCGCATCAACCTGCACGATTCCGGGCCGTACAACTGGCGTGAGCCGGAGAAGTACTTCACCGAATATTCGAAGGGCTTCGCGGTGGAAGTCGGCACGCCTTCGTTCCCCACGCTGGAATCGTGGGAACGCGCGATCCCGGCGAGTGAGCGCTGGCCGGTCAGCGATACCTGGGCCTATCACGATTGGCACCAGACCGGGAACGGCGCGGTGAAGAGCTTCACCGATGCTATGGACCGTGAATTCGGCAAGGCCACCAGCCTGCCCGATTTCGAGCGCAAGGCGCAGATGCTGGAATACGAAAGCTACCGCGCGATCTTCGAAGGCATGAATGCCGGCCTCTGGACCCAGAATTCGGGCCGCATGTTGTGGATGACGCAGCCGGCCTGGCCCAGCTCGGCCTGGCAGGTGTTCTCGTCCGATTACGACACCCACGGCGCGTTCTACGGCATGAAGAAGGCGTCGGAGCCGGTGCACGTGCAGATGAACCTGCCTGACCACAAGGTGATCCTGGTCAACAACCGCATGGCCGCACTGCCGGGCGTGACGGTGCGGGCGACGGTGCAGGCGCTGGATGGGCGTACGCTCGCCACGCGCGATGCCAGGGTGGACGCGGTGGCCGGCAAGGTGGCGGAGGCCTTCACGCTCGACCTCGCCCCGCTGATGGCTTCGGGGCCGGTGCTGGTGCGTCTGGAAGCGCTGGACGGCGCGGGCACGCGGCTTTCGGACAACTTCTATTGGCAGGCCGCCAGCGACGATGCGCTTCAGGCGCTGAGCGCGATGGCGCCGGTGCCGCTGACCGGCGCGGCCAAGGTCAGCACCGATGGCAACGACACGAAGATCGAGGTCACGCTGACCAATCCCGGCAAGATCGCCGCGATCCAGACCAAGCTCACGCTGTTCGATGCCAAGGGCAAGCAGGTGCTTCCGGCCTACTTCTCGGACAACTATGTCTCGCTGCTTCCGGGCGAAACCCGTAGCGTGACGATCACCGCGCCGAAGGATGCGGCGGGCAATTCACCGTCGGTCAAGCTGCGCGGCTGGAACGTTGAGCCCCGGACCCTTGCCGTAGGAAACTGATCGTGAATCTGAAATCCGCTTCGCTTCTCGCCCTGGCCGCGCTGGCTCTGCCGGTATCGGCCAGGGCCCAGCCCGCGCCCACCGCGCCTGCCGCCGCAAACGCGCAGGCAGGCATGCAGGCGGCGGAGGATCGGCTGCATACCGACTGGGCGTGGACCGCGCGCTATCGCGATGCCAATGCGGTGGATGCCGCCAAGGCGCCGCGTCCGCGCATCGTGCTGATGGGCGATTCGATCACGCAGGGCTGGTACGATCTCAACCGCGCGTTCTTTACGCCCGGTCGGATCGGGCGCGGCATCGGCGGGCAGACCACTTCGCAGATGCTGCTGCGCTTCCGGCAGGACGTGATCGACCTGAAGCCTGATGTCGTTCAGATCATGGCCGGCACCAACGATATCGCCAGCAACACCGGCCCGATCAGCGACGAGGCGATTCAGGGCAATTACCGCTCGATGGTGGAACTGGCGCAGGCGCACGGCATTCGCGTGATCCTCGCCTCGATCCCGCCGGCGGACCAGTTTCCGTGGCGGCCGGGGCTGGAAACGGGGATGCATATCGTCAAGCTCAACACCTGGCTGAAGAGCTATGCGGCGAAGACGGGATCGGTCTACGCCGATTACTGGACGGCCATGAAGGGGTCCGGCCTTGGCGCGCGCGACGGGCTGACGTCTGACCACGTGCACCCCACGGTTGCCGGATATGAAGTAATGAATAAGGTGGCGGAGGCGGCGTTCAAGGCGGCCATGCTGAAGCCCGCCCCGCGCCCGCTTCCCGCCGCGAATATTCCATGAGTTTGGCGTTCGCGGCGCTGGCGCTGACGGCTGTTACACCGGCGGCGGCGACGTCGCCGGTTGTCCAGATCGATGCCGGCACGATCCAGGGCGAAACCGGCCCGGATGACCGCGCGGTATTCCGGGGCATCCCCTTCGCCGCACCCCCGGTGGGTGACTTGCGCTGGCGCGCGCCGCAGCCGGTGAAGCACTGGCAGGGCGTGCGGCAGACGATGAAGTCGGCGCCGGCCTGCCTCCAGATCGATTACGGCTGGAACCACGATGCGGCGGTGAACCAGTCGGAAGACTGCCTCTACCTCGACGTGGCGACGCCCTCACTGCACCCGGCCAAGTCGATGCCGGTGATGGTGTGGATCCACGGCGGCGGCAATCGTGCAGGTGGCGGGCCCGGTCCCGGAGATTCCCCGATCGTCGCGCGCGGCGTGGTGCTGGTGAGCGTGCAGTACCGGCTCTCGGCACTCGGCTTCCTATCGCACGCCGCATTGGGCGCGCATTCGGGCAACTACGGGCTGATGGATCAGCAAGCCGGGCTGCGCTGGGTGCAGGCCAATATTGCGCGCTTCGGCGGCGATCCCAAGAACGTCACGATCTTCGGCGAATCCGCCGGTGCGCAGGATGTAGGGCTGCAACTGCTCTCGCCCGGAGCGAAGGGCCTGTTTCACAAGGCGATCGAGGAAAGCGGCACGGCCGGCTTTGGCTTGCCCCCGCGCTCGCTGAAGGAGAGCGAGGCGCTGGGCGAGATCATCGCCACGGCCGCTGGTGCGCCCACCCACGCCACCGCCGCACAGCTCCGCGCGTTGCCGGCGAAGGCGCTGATCGAGGCGAGCGAGCATGCCGACGTGCCCGGGCTCGACGATGACAGCTTCATCTGGCTTCAGGCCGTGGTCGATGGTGTCGTGCTGAAGGAAACTCCAGCCGCCTCGCTTGCGCGTGGGGTGGGCAGCGACATTCCGCTGATCCTTGGCAACAACCGGCTCGAACTCGGCCTCTACGGTACGCCGCAGCGCGCGATCGAGCAGGGGTTCGGCGCCAATGCCCAGAAGGCGATGGCGGCCTATGGGCTGGCGCCGGGCGGTACGCCGCCAGCGGACCTTGACCTGCGGCTGGCCAACGACCTTACTTTCCGCTGTCCTTCGCTGCATGTCGCTGCCGAGCGCGTGCGGACGGGCGGTGCGACATGGCACTATCAGTTCGATATCGATGGCCCTGGGGATAAGCCGGTGACCCACGGTTCGGAGATCCGCTTCGTGCTGGCGGACGATGGGGCCGCGCCGGATGCCGTGGCGCCGCTGGCGGCCTATTGGACCAACTTCGCGAAAACCGGCGATCCGAATGGGCCGGGGCTACCCGCATGGCCGGGCTTTGGTGCGCAGGCGACGAGCCTTGAATTGACGGCGGCCGGCGCGCGGCGGGTGAACGGTTTGTCGGCGCAGACTTGCGCCTTGCGCGCGGCGCCCTGACTTAAGGATTTCACACGGAGGCGCGGCGGTCTTCCCCCGAGCCTCCGTGTGAAAAGCTCATAAAGCCGCCGCGGCTTCCTCGACAGTCCACAGCAGCGCCGCGCCGCGCACACCGGAGCTGTCGCCCCAGCGCGCCTGCACCACGTCGCCGGTCCACGCGCCGGAGAAGCTGCGCGCGCGCACGCCCTCGGCAAGCCCCTCATAGATCGGCGCGACATTCGACATGCCGCCGCCCAGTACGATCGTATCCGGATCGATCAGGTTGGCGACAACGGCAAGGCCGCGCGCCAGTCGGTCGCGATAGCGGTCCAGCGCGTCTCTCGCGTCCGGATCGCCATTCAGCGCGGCCTCGACGATGGCCGGTGAACTGAGGTCGCGCCCGGTTGCAACCACGAATGCGCGGCGGAAGCCGGTGCCGGAAACCCAGGATTCGAAGCAGCCGCGCAGCCCGCACCAGCAGGCGGGCGCGGGCAGTTCGTCGGGCTGAGGATCGGGCAGAGGCATGTGCCCCAGTTCGCCGGTGAGGCCGTGTGCGCCGCCGATCACCTTGCGGTCGATCACCAGTCCGCCGCCGCAGCCGGTGCCGATGATCAGGCCGAACACCGATGCCTTGCCCGCGGCCGCGCCGTCCACGGCTTCGGAAAGGGCAAAGCAGTTGGCATCGTTAGCCAGCCGCACTTCGCGGCCCAGCGTCTGCTCAAGGTCGCGCTGGAAGGGCTGACCGTTGAGGTAGACGGAGTTGGCATTGCGGATCAGCCCGGTGCCCTGCACCGCCGAACCGGGGGTGCCGATGCCGACGAGCGCGCGGCGCCCAAGGTGGCCTTCCACGGCGGCGACAAGGTCGCGCAGCGTGGACAGCGCCACGTCATAGCGGTCGGGCGTTTCCGTCCGCTGCCGATGGATGACCGTACCCTGCTCGTCGAGGGCGGCCGCCTCGATCTTGGTGCCGCCGAAATCGATACCGATGCGCAAGCTCACGCTGCTGCCCGGCCGTTGCGCGAGGTGCGCGTCATAGAACCCTCTCCAGTCGCGTGCGCGCTTCCCCATCGGTGCGCGCCGCTTAGGGCCTTATCATGGCATGTCGCAAAATTAAGACAAATTCTTTTTTTTAGCCAGCGAGTGAGCGACCGGCCTGCATCAAAATCGTGTCCGAAGGCAGCAATTCGTCGAGGAAAGGCAGGATCGCGGCGCCGATGGCAGGCGCATCGCTGGCCATCTGCGCGGGTTGAACCGGAACCCGGTTGGGCATCGGCACCTGGCCCAGCGCCGCTTCGATCCGGGCCGAGAGGCGCGTGATAAGGGGCAGCGGCAGGCGTCCGCCGATCAGGATGGCGTCAGGGTCCAACAGGCAGGAAACCGCCACCAACGGCGCGGTGAGGGCGCGGGTGGCATCGGCGATCCATTGGTCCACCGTGGTCGCCATCACCGGGTCCAGCGCCAGCAGATCGTCCAGCCGATCCAGCTTTCGGCCGGCCAGTTCAAGCCGCTCCTCGATGGCGGAGAGCGAGACGGTGTCCTGCACCAGTGCGCCCGGCGCGGCGCCGCCGGGATCGGGCAGCAGGCCGATTTCGCCGCTGCGCGAACGTGCGCCGCGATAATAGGTGCCGTCGATCACCGGTCCGCCGCCAAGGCCGGCACTGATCAGCAGGTAGAAGAAACTGGGCCGATCCTGCCCGCCAACGCCTTGCGCCTCGCCCAGTGCCGCCGCCGCCGCGTCGTTGTCTACATGCACCGGCCAGGGCAGCACGTCCTTGAGCAATTGGGAGAAATCCACTGCGCTCCAGCTCTCGTAGCCTGCCGGCTTGTGGGGCAGGGCGATGCCGCCAAGGTCGTCCGGCCGCGCGACTCCGACGCCCAGCACGCGCTCGCGGTCCACCTCGCCGGCCGCCAGTAGTCCGTCGAGTTCATCGCCGATGATCGCCACCACGTCCGCCGGCATGGCGAAGCGTACTTCGCGGGTGACGCGGCTGCGCACTTCGCCTGCAAGGTCCAGCGTGACGAGGGTGATGTGGTCGCGGTCGACATTGAGGCCGATCGCAAAGGCGCCGTCGGGGTCGATCGCCAGCCGCAGCGCGGGCTGGCCGCGTCCGCCATGCTTGCGCCCGATCTGGGCGACAAGGCCCATGTCTTCCAGCCGGGTGGTGATATTGGCGATCGTCGGCGGGGTCAGCCCGGTCTGGTTGGCCAGCGCGATCCGCGTGGTTTCGCCCGCCAGACGGATCGCCTGCAGGACGATGCGCTGGTTGTAGTCGCTGGCGCGCGCCAGATTGGTGCCGGAAAGCGATACCGCAAGTCGCTTGCCCGTGCGGGCCGCGGCGGTCGTTTTTCCGGTGGCGAGTTGCATTTTTGCCAATGTTGCGTCCGGGGGCCCGCCTGACATCCCAGGGGCGTTGTCTGTCTGCTTTGCCGCCATTTCCGTGCCCTTGCGGGTGCGATCCTCTCTTTTCATCGGTCCTGAATACAACCACCCAGTCACGCAAACTAACAAAAAAGAAAAAATTTAAGTTGACGCCTTTTGGGTTTGAGCGGATGTCTAAGGCAACACGAGTCACAACAAGAAACCTCGTGGCAGGAGAGGAAGATAGTACCGGCGAACCGCCGGCATCCTCTCCGCATAGAAAACAAGGTCCACGCCAACGGCGTGCGAGGAGAGGAGTTTTGGGGGAATGATCCGACATCGTTTCGTGAATCGTGGCGTCCTGCTGACGGCGACATCGCTCGTCGCGCTTGGTACCGCGCACAGTGCCATCGCACAGGAAGTGGCCCCGGTCGTTACCGGCGTCGCCACCCGCCTGGCAGTGGCAGACTCAGCGGCGCTCAATGCCGCCGCCGCGCCGCAGACCGCCGCGAATGGCGACGAAGATGCTTCCACCGGCGGTGAAATCGTCGTTTCCGGTATCCGCGGTTCGCAGGAGCGCGCGGTTGCCATCAAGCGCGACGCCACCTCCGTGGTCGATTCCATTTCCGCGCAGGACATCGGCAAGCTGCCGGACGTCACCATTTCCGACTCGCTCCAGCGCATTCCGGGCGTGCAGATCCTGCGCAGCGCCGGCGAAGGTTCGACCATCAACATCCGCGGCCTGCCCCAGGTGGTGACGCTGATGAACGGCGAATCCTACCTTGGCGCGCAGTCGATCACGGCGGTCCAGCCGAACTTCAGCGACATTCCCTCGCAGCTTTTCTCCGGCGCCGACGTTATCAAGTCGACCACCGCCAGCCTGCTGAACGCGGGCATCACCGGTACGGTCAACTTGCGCACGCGCCGTCCCTTCGACCTGAAGGAAGGCTTCACCTTTGCCGCCGCTGCCGAAGGTTCCTATGGCGACAAGACCAAGCACAAGTTCGATCCGAACTTCAATGGCCTGGTTTCCTGGCATAACGACCGCTTCGGCTTCATGGTCTCGGCCGCTTATTCGAATGTGCGCCTGTCGAACTCGCACAATGGCATCCAGGAAGGCTACGGCGCCGCGCTGCATAACGAAGGCACTGCCGACGCCACGTCGAGCGGCGGCTTCTCGCCCGCCAACCGCCCGCGCGGCACGGCTGTTGCCGGCGGTGTGGACGTCAACGGCGACGGCGATTCGAACGATGCCTTCATCGTGCCGCAGGGCTTCACCGGCTGGAACAAGATCAACCAGCGTGAACGCCTGGGCATCAACGGCTCCGCGCAGTGGGAGATCAACGACGCGCTGACGCTGACCGGCGACGCGTTCTTCACCAAGCAGGACGAGCACGACCGCACGGCCGGCTTCCAGATGCAGGACGTGAACTGGCAGGCAGCGGAATTCGTGCCCGGTCAGTCGCGCGATACCGGTGCAACCATCGTCGGCAACGACGGCCGTACCTACAACATCAACACCACGCAGGTGTACAACTACGATCTGGGTAACTTCGATTCCTATGCCCAGAACGACCGCTATCGCTCGCAATCGCAGAACTACAACCTTGAACTGAAGTTCGACAACGGCGGCCCGTTCAAGGGCAGCCTGCGCGGCGTCTATGGCAAGGCTCACCAGTACTACGACCAGAGCTACCTGCAGTTCAGCATGTCCGATGGCCAGCAGTGGCAGCCGGGCGGCGTGGGCCACTATCCCACCGGCGACCGCGTGTTCAATTCGAACGGCTACACCGTCAACACGATCGCCGGCCTGAACTCGCTGCCCGCCGTGGTGGACTTCACCGGGAACAAGCCGGTCTTCACCTTGCCGTCGCAGCTGGTCAGTGAACTGGGCGACATGAGCAACTACGCGCTCAAGACGATGTCGTCGGAAGGCAACTTCCGCAAGAACGGCGACCTCAAGGTCGTGCGTGCCGATGGTTCCTATGAAGCGAACTCGAACATCACGATCAGCTTCGGCGCCCGTTATTCGGACCGTTCGGTCAGCGATTACGAGTTCGACCGCGCCGCGCCGCTTTATGCCGGTCAGGCCAGCGATCCGAACGGCTGCCTGGTGAAGTGGAAGGCTTTCGACGTGCCGATGAGCGACAGCTCGTGCAGCGCGGGCGATGCCTCCGGATTCTACACCGCCGGGCTGACCCGTCTCGCCACCGATCCCACGCTGGCCAGCATGGTCAAGCAGTTCAACACCGGCGTTGCCGGCGTGCCCAACATGTATGTCCTGAACCCGAAGGCGATGGACAACGCGCTGGCATTCCAGAACAGCTTCTACCCCGGCAACGTAGAGGTCATGAACCCCGGCTCGTCCTACAAGGTGGGCGTCAAGCAGATCTCGGGCTACGTCCAGACCGACTTCAAGGGCGACCTGTTCGGCCTGCCGTTCTCGGGTAACGCGGGCGTCAAGATCATCGACACCCGCCTTGACGTGACGCAGTACGTCACCGGCAGCCCGCAGCCTTACGGCATGGCCAACACGCTGGCAGGGTCGGTGCAGACCAAGCGCGACTTCACCGACATTCTGCCGGCCTTCAACGTCGCCTTCGACCTTCAGCAGAACCTGAAGCTCCGCGTGGCCTTCTCGAAGACGATGACGCTGCTCGACCTCAACCAGTGGGGCGGCGGTTTGACGCCGAACTACGCGATCGACACCAGCAACCCGGGTAGCCCGGTGTTCCGCGTGACCGGCGGTAGCCAGAACGGTAACCCGCAGCTGGATCCGTGGCGCGCAACCAACGTCGAAGCCTCGCTGGAATACTACATGGGCCGCGGCAGCTTGCTGAGCCTGGGTGCATTCCACATCGCGGTCGACAGCTTCATCCAGAGCGGCAACGTCGTCCGTACCGACCTGCCCGACAACGATGGCGTGGTGCGTGGCCGTACCGTGTCGATCAGCACGCCGGTGCAGGGCACCGGTGGCACGCTGCAGGGCATCGAGGCGGGCGCCAAGCTCTCGTTCCTCGACTTGAACTTCGTGCCTGACTTCCTGCGTAACTTCGGCATCGATGCCAACTTCACCTTCTCGCCGTCCGACACCGGCAAGAAGGACCTGGCTGGCGGCAAGATCCCGTTCCAGGATAACTCGAAGATCCAGACCAACGCCGCGTTGTTCTATCAGGACTCGCACTTCCAGGCGCGCGTCGCATGGAACTTCCGTTCCAAGCGCGCTGTCCAGTCGGACTTCGGTGGCATTCAGGGCCTCGAACTCTATCAAGCGCCGACCAACTATGTCGACGCTTCGGTCAGCTACGACTTCACGCCCAACGTGACGCTCTATGCGCAGGGTTCGAACCTGACGGGTGAGTACGAAAAGTACTACCTCACTTGGAAGGACCAGAAGGCCTACAACAACATCTTCGAGCGTCGTTACACCGCAGGCGTCCGCGTCAAGTTCTAACCCGCTCCCTCCCTCTTCCCCCCGCCCACTCCTCCTCCGGGCGGGGGGATCCCTTTCAGGCAGTATCGGCGAGTTTAGGCGCTTGTTTGGAAATTCGCCGGAAGCGAATTTCGCGGCATCGGCCCGCTCCCCCAACCGACCACCCAACGATAGTACCCTATGGGCGGTCGGGTGGGGAGCGGGCCGATGCCGCACTGGAAATGCCATTCCAAGCATTTTCCAAACAGGTTCTGCAGCCTAACAAGCTTGCCGGGAGAGTAAGCAATGGCAAACGAACCGATTCGCTCGATTCTGATCGTCGGCGGCGGCACAGCCGGCTGGATGGCCGCCAATCTTCTGGCGACGCGCCTGCGCCGTCTTCCCATCGAAATCACTCTGGTCGAAAGCCCCGACATCCGCACCGTCGGCGTGGGCGAGGCGACCGTTCCCGCGATCCGCGATTACTTCAAGGCCATCGGCGTGACCGAAGCCGAAGTGATGCAGGCCACGCAGGGCACCGTGAAGCTGGGCATCGAATTCCGTGACTGGTTACGCCCGGAAACCAGCTTTTTCCACCCCTTCGGCCGCTATGGCGTCGATGCCTTTTCGGTGCCGTTCCACCAGTATTGGCTGAAGCGCCGCATGGCCGGGGACGATACGCCGCTGTCCGAATATTGCCTGCCCACGCAGGCGGCGATGCGCAACCTGATGGTGTTGCCGCCCGAACAGCCCGCCAACGATCTGGGTGTGTTCGATTGGGCGATCCATTTCGACGCCGGGCTGTTCGCCCGCTTCCTGGGCCAGCGCGCGCGGGATATGCTGGGCGTGCGCCATATCGAAGGCACGATTTCCGGTGCCAGCCGCGACAGCGAAACCGGCCGCATCGCCTCCGTCTCGCTGAGCGACGGGCGCACGCTGGAGGCTGATCTGTTCGTCGATTGCTCGGGCTTCCGCAGCCTGCTCCTCGGCCAGACGCTGGAAGTGCCTTACGAGGACTGGACGCACCTGCTGCCCTGCGACCGGGCAGTGGCGATGCCCTGCGCCCATGGCGACGAACTGACGCCCTATACCCGCAGCACCGCGCTTGCGGCGGGATGGCAGTGGCGCATCCCGCTCCAGCATCGCGTCGGCAACGGCTACGTCTATTCCAGTCGCCATATCTCCGATGACGAGGCGACCGCCACGCTGATCGCCAACCTTGAAGGCGAAGCGCTGGCAGAGCCCAACATGTTGCGCTTCCGCACCGGGCATCGCACCCGGGTGTGGGAGAAGAACTGCGTCGCCCTCGGCCTGGCGGCGGGCTTCCTTGAGCCGTTGGAATCGACCTCGATCGTGCTGATCCAGAGCGGCATCGAGCGTTTGCTCGCCCACTTCCCGGATAGCGATTTCGATCCCACGCTGGCGGACGAATTCAACCGCATTACCGCGCTGGAGTATGCGCGTATCCGCGACTTCCTGTTGCTGCACTATTGGGGCGGGCAACGGGATGAGCCGATATGGCAGCAGTGCCGCGCGCTGGACCTGCCGGAGACGCTGGCGAATCGCATTCGGACCTTCCAGGGCTCGGGCAAGCTGCCGCGCTTCGAATGGGATTCGTTCCAGGCGCCAAGCTGGCTATCGATGTTCGCCGGTTTCGGCATCCTGCCGCAGCGCTACGATCCGCTGGCAGACCAGTTTTCCAATGAGGAACTGGCCGGCTCGTTCGCGCAGATGCGTGCCGCGATTGCCCGCGCCGTGGGGCAGGCGGGGACGCACGCAGAGTTTATTGCAGAGACTTGCGCCGCCTCTGCTGCGCAATATTCTGCGCCCCAATCCGCACTACACTCCGCCTAGGAAACCCGATGCGACTGACGCTTTCCCTTCTCGCCCTGTCCTGCGCGGTTGCGCCTTTGGCTTCGGCCTCGGCCGATGCGCCGCTGCCTGCTGCCGCCACCGCGCATCCCGAACTCTGGCCCAAGGCGCAGAGCGTTGGGCTGGTCGATCCGGAGACCGAGGCCAAGATCACCAAGATGATGGCCGAAATGTCGGTGCGCGAGAAAGTCGGGCAGATGATCCAGCCCTCCATCGCCTCGATGAAGCCGGAGGAGCTGCGCGAATATCCGGTCGGCTCGATCCTGGGTGGCGGCAATGACCCGCCGCTTTCGGGCAACGATCGTGGCCCGGCCAGCGACTGGATCGCCACCGCCGAAGCCTTCCGCCAGATTTCGATCGAGAAGCGCCCCGGCCACGTGCCGATCCCGGTGATCTTTGGGATGGATTCGGTCCACGGCAACTCCAACGTCTTCGGCGCCACGATCTTCCCGCACAACGTCGGCCTTGGCGCGATGCGCGATCCGGCGCTGATGGAGAAGATCGGGCAGGTGACTGCTGCCGAAAGCGCCGCCTCCGGCTTCGACTGGGCCTTCGGACCCACCGTCACCGTGCCGCAGGACGATCGCTGGGGCCGCAGCTACGAAGGCTATTCGGAACGGCCGGAGATCACCCGCGAATATTCAGCCGCCATGGTGCGCGGACTTCAGGGGGTGCCCGGCAAGAGCCGCATCCAGAACGGCAATGTCGCCGCATCGATCAAGCACTTCCTCGCTGATGGCGGCACCCATGGCGGCATCGACCAGGGCGATGCGCAGATCCCCGAAAAGGACCTGATCGAGATCCATTCGCCGGGCTACGTCAGCGGCATCGATGCCGGCGCGATGACGGTGATGGCCAGCTTCTCCTCATGGAACGGCGTCAAGAACCACGGCAACAAGACACTGCTGACCGATGTGTTGAAGGGCCGCCTGGGCTTCCAGGGCTTCACGGTGGGGGACTGGAACGCGCATGGGCAGATTCCCGGCTGCACCAACGGCAATTGCCCGCAGACGTTCAACGCCGGCCTCGACATGGCGATGGTGCCGAACGACTGGAAGGATCTGTTCAACAACACGCTGAAGCAGGTTCAGGACGGCACGATCCCGATGGCACGCGTGGACGACGCGGTGCGCCGCATCCTGCGCGTGAAGTTCAAGCTGGGCCTGTTCGATCCCGCGCGTCCCTATGAGCAGCGCACCGAACTCGGCAAGCCCGAACATCGCGCGGTGGCGCGTCAGGCTGCGGCGGAATCGCTGGTGCTGCTGAAGAACAACGGCGCACTGCTGCCGATCAAGCCGGGCCAGAAGGTACTCGTCACCGGCACCCATGCCGACGATATCGGCATGCAGACCGGCGGCTGGACGATGTCTTGGCAAGGCACCGGGAACACCAATGCCGACTTCCCCGGTGCCACCTCGATCTGGGGTGGATTGAAGACTGCCATCGAAGCAGCAGGCGGCACCGCCACGCTCAGCGCCGACGGAAAGGTGACGGGGCCGAAGCCCGACGTTGCTGTGGTCGTCTTCGGCGAGACGCCTTACGCCGAAATGGTCGGCGACATCTCCACGCTGGAATTCCAGCCGGGTGACAAACAGGCACTGGCGCAGTTGAAGGCGCTGAAAGCGGCGGGCATCCCGGTCGTCTCGGTCTTCATCTCCGGCCGCGCGCTCTGGGTGAATCCGGAAATCAACCAGTCCGACGCCTTCGTCGCCGCCTTCCTGCCCGGTTCGGAGGGTGAGGGGCTGGCCGATGTACTGGTCGCCAAGAAGGACGGCACGCCGAACAAGGATTTCCGCGGCAAGCTCAGCTACTCCTGGCCGAAGAACGCAGGCCAGTTCGCCAACAACGTGGGCCAGCCGGGTTACGACCCGCAGTTCGCCTATGGCTACGGCCTCACCTACAAGGACAAGACCACGGTCCCGCAGTTGAGCGAAGTGGCCGGGCTTGATGCCTCGCTCTCGAACGTCTCGGTCTACTATCTGCCGGGCAAGGTGCTGACGCCGTGGAAGCTCGCCACCGGCGGAGCGGTCGCGGTGAAGAACGTGGACGGCGGCGGCACGCAGGAAGGCGCGCGCCAGCTGACTTTCTCCGGCCCCGGCGAAGTGCGCATCGAAGGGCCCACGGTCGACCTCAACCGCCAGAGCAACGCCATGCTCAGCCTGCGCATCGACTACCGCGTCGATGCCAAGGGAGCCGCTGCGCCGAAGCTGGGGGTAGGCACAACCTTCCTCGACGGCGGCAAGGTCTTCACCGGCGCCCCCGGCCAATGGAGCAGCGTCAAGGTCTCGCTCTCGTGCTTCGCCAAGGCCGGCGCGGACATGACGAAGATCGCGCGTCCTTTCGTGCTGCAAGGCAATGCGGGCGACACGATATCGGTCGCCACCATCAAGCTCGATGCCGATCCCACTGGCGCGATCTGCCCGAACTAGAGCGTTTTCTAATCAGGTGGGATCACCTGATGACTCGGAAAACGCGGAAAATCAAAATCTTGGAGCAGCTACTCCGATGCAATCGGATCAGCTGCTCCAAGCCGGAAAGAGAGAAATGCACACGATGCCGCGTTTCGCGAAGTTCGCCGCGCTCGCCCTGAGCCTTGCTCCTCTGGCGCTCACCAATCCGGCGCTGGCCGATGAGGTTGACCAGAACCGCCTGCCGCCCTCGCAGGATCCGGCGCGCGTGGCCAATGGTCTGGCCCAGACGCCGCCGATGGGCTGGAACAGCTGGAACAAGTTCGCCTGCAATATCTCGGAAAAGACGATCCGCGACACGGCGGATGCGATCGTTTCGACCGGGATGAAGGACGCGGGCTACACCTATCTGGTGATCGACGATTGCTGGCATGGCGAGCGTGATGCCAAGGGCTTCATCACCGCCAATGCCAAGGCCTTCCCTTCGGGGATCAAGGCCACGGCGGATTACGTGCATTCCAAGGGCCTGAAGTTCGGCATCTATTCGGATGCCGGCACCAAGACCTGCGGCGGCCGCCCGGGCAGTCAGGGCCACGAATATCAGGACGCGATCACTTACGCGTCGTGGGGCGTCGATTACCTGAAGTACGACTGGTGCAGCACCGGCAGCCGCAATGCCGAGGAAGCCTATGCGCTGATGTCCGACGCGCTGCGCTCCACCGGGCGGGACGTGCTGCTCTCGCTCTGCGAATGGGGCACCAACAAGCCGTGGCTCTGGGCCTCGAAGATCGGCAACATCTGGCGCACCACGGGCGACATTACCGACAAGTGGTCCGGCAAGCACGGCTATG
The DNA here is from genome assembly GCF_044029435.1 of Novosphingobium oxfordense. Lineage (NCBI taxonomy): Bacteria > Pseudomonadati > Pseudomonadota > Alphaproteobacteria > Sphingomonadales > Sphingomonadaceae > Novosphingobium > Novosphingobium oxfordense. The sequence continues at coordinate 3,629,395 of NZ_CP147005.1, forward strand.
CGTTGGGCATGCTCAGTATCGTCGACCTGAACGAGCCGCTCTGGCCTTATGCCGCGCCGGGACACTGGAACGATCCGGACATGCTGGAAGTCGGTAACGGCGGCATGACCACGGCAGAGTATCGCAGCCACTTCTCGCTCTGGTCGATGATGGCCTCTCCCCTGATCGCCGGCAACGACGTGGCGAACATGAGCGCGGACACCAAGGCGATCCTGCTGAACAAGGATGTGATCGCGGTCGATCAGGACAAGCTGGGCCGCCAGGGTCGCCGCATCGCCAAGGATGGGGACGGTGAAGTCTGGGTTCGCACGCTGGCCGACGGCAAGCGCGCCGCGCTGCTGTTCAACCGGGGTGAGACACCGGTGAAACTGACGGTGAACTGGACGCAGCTGGACTATCCGGCCGCTCAGTCGCTGAAACTGCGCGACCTCTGGGCCCACCGCGATCTGGGCGCGATGAAGGGCAGCTATTCGGCCACGGTCGCGCCGCACGACGTGGTAATGGTGACGCTGGCGCCCTGATATCGCGAAATGAGTTGCCGGGATGCGCCAAAGGTTAGCCCCAGGTGCATCCCCGTCGACTGCAGCACTCCCACCTCATTGTGAATACCCGTTGTGAATACCCGGGGTGCCTGTTTCAATCACACCCTTCCTGCAAAGACCGATAACAAAGCTGCAACAAGACAGCAAAATAACGGCGATCCCGCAGATCGCCGAACAAGGTCTTTTCGGCGCATGAAGTCGCCGATCCAATGGGAGGTTGTGATGAGGAAAGCCCACCGGGCTGCCGCACTACTGTGCGGCGCCAGTCTGTTGCATGCCGTTCCGGCGCTGGCGCAAGATGCACCGTCGGGTCCTGCAGAAAATACTTCCTCCAGCGAACCCGCCGCCGTCCCGGCACAGGACATCATCGTCACTGGTTCCCGTGCGATCCGCAATGGCGATTCCATGCCGTCGCCGGTCACCGTGGTGCAACCCTCGAACCTTCTGGCAGTCCAGCCCGGCACGCTGGCCGACGCCCTCAATGCATTGCCGGTGTTCGCCGGCGCGCGCGGCCGCACCAGCAATCCCACCTCGACCGGTAGCGGCGGTGCCGGCAACGGTTCGGCCAACCAGCTCAACTTGCGCAACCTTGGCCCCACCCGCACTCTGGTGCTGATGGACGGCCTCCGCGTTCCGCCGACGTTGCTGAACGGCGTGGTCGATGTCGACATCATCCCGCAGATGCTGGTTCAGCGTGTCGACACCGTGACCGGCGGCGTCTCCGCCGTCTACGGCTCGGACGCGGTCAGCGGTGTCGTCAACTACGTAATCGACAAGGGTTTCAACGGCCTGAAGGTGCAAGCCAGCAGCGGCATTTCACAGCGGGGCGACGCCTCGCAATATGACATCGGCGTGGCCGGTGGCACCAGCCTGTTCGGCGGGCGCGGCCATATCGAGGCGAGCTACGAGTATCGGAAGGAGGGCGGCGTCAAGTATCGCTCCTCGCGCGATTATCTCGACAGTATCGGCGTGACCGGCACCGGCACTGCCACCAATCCTTACGTGCTCCAGCACGACGTTCGCCAGGCCAACACCCCATTCGGCGGGCTGATCACCAGCGGCCCGCTGGCCGGGCAGATCTTTGGCGAGAATGGCGTTCTGCGGCCCTTCGTCCACGGCGCGACGACGGGCACCAGCGGCCTGGAGATCGGCGGCGACGGCGGCTATTACGACAGTTCGCTGGTCTCTCCGCTGGAATTCAACCAGCTCTTCGGCCGCTTCGACTTCGACGTCAGCGACACGGTCCATTTCCACGCGCAAGTTGCCGGCGACATCAAGAGCAACCAGAACTGGGCCGATCCGCTCCGCCTCTCGGGCGTGACGATGAGTTCGACCAATGCCTTCCTGCCGCAGGCCTATCAGGACGCGATGGCGGGTGTCAGCTCCTTCAAGTTCGGCGAGATGGTCAATGAATCCGGCCGCCTCAACTCGGTTTCGCACACCGATCAATGGACCGCGAATGCCGGGTTCGATGGCAAGCTGGGAACCTTCGACTGGAAGCTCGACTATGTCTGGGGCGTCACCACGCTCAAGACCACGCTGAACAACAACGTCAACAACCAGAACCTAGCCGCGGCGCTCGACGCGGTCACCGATCCGGCGACGGGCAACGTGGTCTGCCGCGTCACCCTCACGAATCCGGGTCAGATGCCGGGCTGCGTGCCGCTCAACGTCTTCGGTCCCACCGCCGCCAGCCAGGCCGCGATGGCCTATGTGATGCCCAGCACCCATTATCGGGCGCAGACGCGGATGAACAACGTCTCCGGCAGCATCGCGGGATCGCCGCTCAGCACCTGGGCCGGCCCGATCAACGCCGCGCTCTCGGCCGAATGGCGCAAGGTCAGCTTCGATGCGGACAGCGATACCGATCCCAACGAATATGCGGACTGCACGGGCCTGCGTTACAATTGCACCGCCACGACCAAGCTCTGGCTCAACAGCTTTGCGGCATCGCCCAAAGTCAGCCAGACCGTCTACGAGGCGGCGATCGAAGTCGATGTTCCGCTGCTGAAGGACGTGCCGTTCATCCAGGCGCTCAACGTCAACGGCGCCGCGCGCTACACGCACTACAACACTTCAGGCACGTACTGGACCTGGAAGGCCGGGCTGGACTGGCACGTGACCGATACGCTGCGGATCCGCGGCACCCGGTCGCGCGATATCCGGGCGCCCACGCTGTATGAACTCTTTGCCCCGGCCAACTCGGTGCCGGTCAATCCGGTGGACCTGCTCACCAACACCAGCCCCAGCGTGCAGCAGACCGATCTTTCGAACCCGAACCTCAAGGCGGAAATCGCCAATACGCTGACGGGGGGCGTTGTCTGGACGCCCACGTCGCATGCCAGCATCGCGGTGGACGCCTATCACATCACCATCGACGATGCGGTGACGCAGATCGCCGGTTCGACGACCGCCTACCAGAAGGCCTGCTACGACAGCGGGGGAACCTCGTTCTACTGCTCTTTGCAGGATCGTCCGAACGGCTACACGGACACCAGCGCCGCGAATGCCGTGACGCACTGGTACACCCTCTACATGAACCTCGCCCAAGTGGAGACCTGGGGCATCGATGTGGAGGGCAACTACCGCACCAGCCTGTTCGGTCGCCCTGCATCGTTGCGCGTGCTCACGTCGTGGCAGCCGCATGTCTATTACCGTCAGGAGGGCACGGCCACGCTGGACCAGGGCAATGTCGCTTTCGGCCCGCTGGGGCTGTCGGCCGGCCCGGCCTGGCGGATCAGTGCCTTCGCACAGTTCAAGCCGGCAGAGCACCTGACCGTAGACTTGCTGGAACGCTGGCGCGGCGCGATGAAGCTGGGCGGCGATCCGACGCAGTACTGGGCGAGCAACCACGTCGATTCATTCGCCACCACCAACCTCACGCTGACTTTCGACGCCGACGCAGGCTTCGGCAAGGCGGAGTTCTACGTCAACGTCACCAACCTGTTCGACACCAAGCCGCCAGCGGCCGCCTATTCGGGCAACGGTACCCGCGCCGGCCTGCGCGATGGGTTCGCGCTGAGCGACGATCCGGTGGGGCGCGCCTTCCTGGCGGGCGTGCGTCTGAAGCTCTGATCGCGCGTCGCACGATCTTTCTCCCACCTTGCCCGGCTCGATCCCCATCGAGCCGGGCTTTTCTCGAATTGATGCGGTGGCCATATTGACGAGGAGCCGGTCCCCGTGCCAATGCCTCGCCTCCGGCCAAGCCGGCGCGCGGGTGTAGCTCAATGGTAGAGCAGCAGCTTCCCAAGCTGAATACGAGGGTTCGATTCCCTTCACCCGCTCCAATTCTCAATCCCATGACATCCCTCTTAGCTTTGCAAACCGTGGAATTCTGCGGTATTTTTCGCCTTGTCCGGCTTGTAAGGTTCCTCGCCATATCAAGGCATCTCCCGTCCATGGGGGCCTTTTCGCAAGAACTATGAGCCGATTTTTGCTCGAGGCCCCCAAGCGGGGTCCCCGGCTGGGAAAGGCCACCATTATGCCCTTGACGGATGTCGCCATTCGCAATGCGAAATCTAAAGAAAAATCTTATAAAATCAGTGACATGTTGGGGTTGTTCCTTCTTATCTCGCCCTCGGGCTCCAAGCTCTGGAGGATGAAATATCGGTTCAAGGGTGTTGAGAAGAAGCTGAGCCTTGGCGCCTATCCGCAATTGAGCTTGAGAGACGCCCGCAAGCGACGTGACGAAGCTCGTGATCTGCTAGCGAAGGGGAAGGATCCTGCCCTTGAAAAGCAGCGTGAGAAGCTCCGGTCGGCCGCTTTAGCGGGGAACACCTTCACTAGCATTGCTAACGAATATTGTAATAAGCGGCGCCGGGATGGTGACAGGGCCTGGGCGCCTTCAACGGCCGCGCGCTGCGAATATCTTCTCAGTCTGTTGGACAACTCGATAGGTAGTATGCCGATCCATGAGATCGAGCCCATCGAAGTCCTTGCCGCTATCCGGAAGATTGAAAAACGAGGCAAGCTGGAAAGCGCACGACGCACCCTGCAACTTGCAGGTGCCGTCTTCCGCTACGCTATAGCAACTGCCCGCTTAAGGTCTGACCCGACGCGAGACCTGCGGGGGGCGCTGACGACGCCTTCCGTCACACACTACGGCGCGGTTACAGATTCCAGCAAGGTCGGTGCGCTGCTCCGAGCGATAAATGCCTATGAAGGTCAAGGCATGACGAAATGGGCGCTACAACTCGCGCCACATGTCTTTGTACGGCCTGGAGAATTGCGTCATGCCCGATGGGACGAAATTGACCTCGATGCCGCGCTCTGGACGATTCCGGCTGAGAAAATGAAGATGCGTAAGCCGCATCATGTGCCGCTCTCCCGGCAGTCGATAGCGGTACTGGAGGAAATTCGATCGATTACAGGGCCCTATGGTTATGTTTTTCCGTCAATGCGATCCAGAACGCGGCCAATGTCAGAAAACACCCTAAACGCCGCCCTGCGCCGCTTGGGCTATGCTACCAATGAAATGACTGGTCACGGCTTTCGGGCGATGGCGAGCACGTTGCTTAATGAATCTGGCAAATGGTCTTCCGATGCCATCGAACGAGCCTTGGCACATGGTGATGGGAATAAGGTGAGGGCAGCCTATCACCGCGGCGCGCATTGGAAGGAACGCGTTGCAATGGCGCAGTGGTGGTCGAACTTCCTGGATAACTTGCGCGAAGGCGCAAACGCTCCGCCATTACCGAAATCAGAGCCGCAGAAGGGCGATGTCCGCGAAATGGCGCAATTTCGAGTGGTCTATAACTATCACGTGCCGAAACTGGGCTTTTGACCCTAGCATAATCCGCCCCGTGCCAGGGCACGGCCGCGCTCTATTTCGCTGACGCTTAACCGAGCCTCCTGCGGCGTCTCGTCGGCACAGCCGTAACGATCGCTGGCGGGGCGGGACGCTCATCGCGTCCCGTCAGCGGTCGCCGCGCCTTTGGCGCGTCGGCGTGTGCCTCGGCTCCTGGGTGACGGGGGGCGTCACGGCCCCTTAGCCCCGCCATGGCGAGCCGCAACCTGGGCGGGGCCCAGGTCCTCCATTTCATTTCGGCCCTACGGGTGCACCCCGCCATTTCAGGCGAGGCTTTTGGTCCGCTCCTGCCGCCCCCCGCCACCCCGGCGCCGGTCAATGGCGGTTGAGGAAAGGAACAGGAGAAATGGAAAGGACCAATCGCCAGAGCCTCTATGGAGAGGTCACTTCCCGCATCATTGCCGAGCTGGAGGAGGGCAGGCTCCCATGGGTGCAGCCCTGGGACAGTGCGCGGTGTCCCTGCCTGATGCCGCACAATGCCGTTTCCGGGAGGGGGTACTCGGGGATCAATGTGCTGATCCTGTGGTGCGAGGCAGTGGAGCGCCATTTCGCATCGCAGCGCTGGCTGACCTACAGGCAGGCCTTGGCCGCAGGTGGGCATGTCCGGCGCGGCGAGAAGGGTACGGTCATCTGCTATGCAGATCGCTTCACGCCGAGGAACGAGGCGGAGCAGGCGCGGTGCGAGGATCGTGAGGCGCGGACGATTGCCTTTCTGAAGCGCTTTGTCGTGTTCAACATCGATCAGATCGAGGGGCTGCCGGAGCGGTATGCCGAGGAACCTTCGGTGCCCGACCCGGTCATGGCGATTGCCGAGGTGGATCGGATCATCACGGCAACTGGCGCCGACTTCCGGATCGGCGGGGATGAGGCATTCTATGCCCCCAAGCAGGACTATGTGCAGGTTCCTCCGCAGGCGGCTTTCCATGAGCCGGTGAACTGGTTTCGGACGGCACTTCATGAGCTGGGCCACTGGGTCGGCGGCAAGGGGCGACTGGACCGCGACCAGACCGGCAAGTACGGTTCGGCATCGTATGCCAAGGAAGAGCTTGTCGCCGAGATGACCTCGGCCTTTGCCTGCGCGTCGCTCGGTATCCAGCCAACGGTGCGGCACAGCGATTACATCGGATCGTGGCTTGAAGTCCTCCGCGCCGATGAGAAGGCGATCTTTCGGGCAGCCAGTGCAGCCAGCAAGGGCGCCGATTTCCTCCTCGCATTCGGGGAGGACGCGGCATGATCTGGCACATCTATCTGCTGGAACAGCGCATCCGCGAAGCCTTCCTGCGCGATGCCTTTCCCGAGTACGAACAGCCCGAACTGCGCCGGCTGGCGCGGGCGGTACGTTCGCTTCCCTGGCTCCCGCGCGCCGTGTTCCATCTGATCCGGTTCGAGGGGAAGAGTTATGAAGAGATCGCCGAGCAACTCGGCATCAGCGTTCGCCGGGTGGAGATCGAATTTGGCCGTGCCATCGGCTTGATCGTGCGGTCGCGCAATCGGCAGGAGCGCAAGGGCTGGTAAGGGATCGGGACGGGCCCGCTACGGCGGGCGCGTCCCGGCCTTGTCTTCCGACGTGACGCCCGTTCAGGCCTGCGGCGGGCAATCTTCGACCAGATACGAGACGGGATTGTCCATCCATTGCGTGACAGCGCTTTCGCGCCACCCGCAGCAGCGTTCGGCTATCCGGACCTGCTTCGGGAAGGTTCCGGTCTGGATCTTGCGGTAGAGGGTCGCACGGGACAGGCCCGTGCGTTCGAGCACGGTATTGAGGCGCAGAAAACGATCGAGAGGCTTCATTTCCATGTGGCGTTGTCCTTTCATTTTCATGAGGTGGACTGGCCGGCCATGAGCAAGATTGGGCTCAAGCGAGCCCGGCGCAAGGGCATCAAACAGCGCTAAACGGCCAAAAACGCGCGAGATTCCTCTCGGTGCACCGTAACGGACATTGGCGGCTGTCTACGGACACCAAAAAAAATTGGCCGCCGAGAGGTTGTGACCGGCGGTTCGATCTCAGGCCGTATCATCGCAGGCATCGCGCACGCGGCGTCGCCTTCATCGGCGCACGAATCGCACGATGTGTGGGCGGCCCCTCAACGTTCGGCGGGCCCGCAGCACGGTTGCTGCGGGCGTCAGATCAGGATCGCATGGCGCGCTGCCGGGGCCGGGCATGGCCGGTCACATGGCGGACGTGTTCGACCAGCGCGGAAACCAGCGTGCGAACCTCGTCGGGCGTGAAGCCGCCATCGTCGAGCAGATTGCCGTCGCCAGGGCGGTTGCGGTTCCACTTCCAATAGGGCGAGAGCACCTGCAGCAGCCGCGCCGTCTCGGGGCAATCGTAACCGAAGCCGGTGACGTTGGCGTAGGCAAGCGATCTGTCGACGTGGAGGCTGATGTGGCGTGCGCACCAGCTATCCGGAAAGCCCACATCGAGCAGGTGCGAGGACAGCGCCAGCTGCACCACGATCCCCGACGTGTAGAGGAAATAGTGCCAGTGGAACGGCGCGTCAGGGGCGAGCCCGCCCATGAAGCCTTCCGCCCGTTTGACCCGCTCGCGGCTGAGGCTGCGCCCCTGCTGGGTGCGCAGCAATCGCACCGGCTCGGCGCCGTAGATTTTCCAGAGCGCAGCGAGCGCGGAATTGTCGTTGGGCAAGGAGTTGAGCGCCGCAGTGACAGCGGCGATTTGATCGGGTGAAGCAACAGGAACTTGCACGTCCATTGGCACCTCCGGGTCCGCATCAAGGCGGGTTGGCGGAAGGCTCGAGACAACTTGCGGACCAGTCCCGAACTCCCGCACGCTAACGCGCGGGAGCCGCCGGAGCTGGTAACATGCGAAAGCACATGCGCCGCCGTCTTTCACCCGAAGGTTTGGACATGCACGACGGCACCCCGGAAAACTGAGTTTTCCGAGTTCATTTGCCTTCGCGGGATTACCAGTCCCGGCGCTGCCCTTTGCGCAGCGCCTTGGCAGGATAACAGACGGGAATCCTTAGGCCAAGGTCTGACTGGATCGGTAGGTGAGGGGGTACAGAGAGGTCGGCGCAGCAAAGCGCAAGGGTATTGGCGTATCCGTTATGTAGGCTTGTCCCCGACGGTTGATACTTGCCGGGCTCATCGTTTCCCGCTCAGAGACGAAGACTTGGACGGCCAAGACCTCGGCAGCCAATTCTTGACGCGAATTCAACGCGCGGTCATTGGGATCGTGACTGGGCAATGATGTTTCGGGGGTGATGATGAAGCTTGCACTTACGGCCACCGCTCTGGTCTTGGCGGCTCTTTCCGCATCGCTCGCCATGGCCCAGACCGCGACTTGCTACCGCCTCGGTAACGTGACGAGTTGTGGCCTCCGTGATGGCGTGTCCGGCGACAATCCGGCGCAGCAGCGGTACTCGTCCTTCAACGAAGTCGAGCGTCTTCGCGACAAGAACGAGGAACGCGACGAAGCGCGCAAGGAGCAAGGCCTTCGCGAAGAAGTCGGCGCGCTCGTGGCCGATGGAAAGTGCGAAGACGCCAAGAAGGCAGCGCTTAGGGCCGGCGATTTCGAACTGGCCGATCGAGCCGCAGCGGCCTGTCAGCCAGCACGCCGATAGAGAGGCTGGCCCCGAAGCCGAAGCAGACGCATGACCGGGCGCCTGTTTGCTTCCCCGGCTGCGAGACTGGGCCTCTATTTGTCCAGAGGATCGTTAAAGGCCCGTACCCCGCGTCTTCGCCATAGCGTTAGCGCCTTTTCGCGATCTTCGCCGCGCAACTTGGCCGCCGCTTCGACGAGCAGACCGAGGATCACCGCGCGGTCATCCCCGGCCAGCTCGACCAGCTCGGCTTTGACGATCAGCCCGCCCAGTTCGATAAGCTGGCGGGTGCGTTCGCGCCGCTTCACTTGCCACGCGCGGGCGTCATGCCGCGCCCGGCTTGCCAAGTGGCAATTGTGCGCTGCCTGGTTCCGCCGCAGCGCTGCCCAAGTTGCTGCGAGGTTCGCTGCCAGTTCCTGCGCGAGAGCCTTTGTCTTCCCCTGAAAAGAACGCGGCGCCGCTCTTGCGCCATGCCTCCTTTCTGGCCGCGTCGGTGGTGGTGGCAGCATCGAGCAGCGCGCCGGCCAGGACCTCGGCTGAAAGAGTGTCGGCGCCGGTCGCATTCACCAGTTCTCCGAGCTGGCTGGTCTTGCGGGTTTTGAGTTGCCGCGCCTTGTCGGTGAGTGCCTTGAGTTCGGCGTCATAGTCACGGGGCTTACGCATTGTCCGTCCTTTCGTTGATGGAGGCGGACAGTTCAGCTATCGGGAGTCTCAGCGCCGTACAAGTGCGTGAAATCTTCTGGGATTTCGCGTTCCCGAGTGCGATGAAATCGTTCGAGGGCGCGCTTATACGTCGTGCCGACGTGCTGCTTGAAGTGTAAATGGATCGCCGTCATGGCGATTTACCATTTCTCGGCCAAAGTCATTTCGCGCGCCGCCGGCTCCTCGGCGGTGGCCGCCGCCGCCTATCGCTCCGCCTCGCGGCTGCACGATAAGCGGCTCGGGCGCGATCATGACTTTTCCAACAAGGCGGGCGTCGTGCACTCGGAGATCCTGCTTCCCGAGAACGCTCCCGAACAGTGGCGCGACCGCGAGCGGCTGTGGAACGACGTCGAGGCAGCCGAGAAGCGCAAGGACGCCCAGCTGTGCCGCGAAGTCGAGTTTGCCATTCCCCGCGAGCTCGATCAGGCCGAAGGCATTCGCCTCGCCCGCGACTTCGTTACCCAAGAGTTCGTGGCACGCGGCATGGTCGCCGATCTCAATGTGCACTGGGATATGGGAGAAGACGGACAGCCCAAGCCCCATGCTCATGTGATGCTCGGCATGCGGGAAGTGACCGAAGAAGGTTTCGGTCCCAAGGTGCGCGATTGGAACCGTACCGAACTCCTCACCCATTGGCGCGAAGCCTGGGCCGATCACGTCAACCAGCGGCTTGCCGAACTCGATATCGATGCGCGGATCGATCATCGCTCGCTGGAAGCCCAGGGCATCGAGCTGGAACCGCAGCACAAGATCGGTCCCGCTGCCTCGCGCATGGCCGGGCAGGGGCTCGAAAGCGAGCGGCTCGAAGAGCATCACGCGATTGCCCGGGCCAATGGCGAGAAGATCCTCGCCAATCCATCGATCGCGCTCGATGCCATAACCCACCAACAGGCGACCTTCACCAACCGTGACTTGGCCAGGTTCGTCCACCGGCACAGCGACGGCAAGGAGCAGTTCGATCAGGTGCTGGGCGCCGTGCGCGCCTCGCCGGAGCTGGTCGCGCTCGGCAAGGACGGACGCGGCGAGGATCGCTTCACCTCGCGCGCGATGATCGAGACCGAGAAGCGGCTCGAGAAGGCCACCATCAAACTCGATGCCGAACGCAGTCATGGCGTCAGCCGCGCGGTGCAAGAAAAGGCATTGGCGCGCGCCGAGGCGAGGGGGTTGGTCCTCTCGGCCGAGCAGCGCGGCGCCCTCGAGCATGTGACCAATAGCCGGGGCCTCTCTTCGGTGATCGGCTATGCCGGCACCGGTAAGAGCGCGATGCTGGGGGGTGCCCACGATGCCTGGCGCTCGGCGGGCTACGAGGTACGCGGTGCAGCGCTCTCCGGTATCGCGGCTGAGAACCTCGAAAGTGGCTCGGGGATTGCGAGCCGCACGATCGCCAGCATGGAGCGCCAGTGGGCGCAGGACCGCGAACTGCTGACCGATCGGTCGGTGCTGGTCATCGACGAGGCCGGGATGGTTGGAACCCGGCAGATGGAGCGGGTGATCTCCGAGGCCGAGAAGCGCGGGGCCAAGGTTGTGCTGGTCGGCGATCCCGAGCAGCTTCAGGCCATCGAAGCGGGGGCCGCGTTCCGCAGCATTGCCGAGCGTCATGGCAGCGTCGAGATCATGCAGGTGCGGCGCCAGAGCGAGGAGTGGCAGCGCGAGGCCACGCGCGATCTCGCAACCGGTCGGACCGGCGAGGCGGTGCTGGCCTATGAGGGGGCCGGGCATGTTCATGTTGCCGCGACACGCGAGGGTGCGCGCGAAGCGCTGGTCGGTCAGTGGGATCGCGATCGCCAGCTCAATCCCGGCGCAAGCCGGATCATCCTCACGCACACCAATGACGAAGTGGGCGAGCTGAATCAGGCAGCGCGTGGAAAGATGCGGGAAGCCGGCGAACTGGGCGAAGACGTTGCGCTCAAGGTCGAGCGCGGCGAGCGGGCCTTTGCCGTCGGCGACCGCGTCATGTTCTTCCGCAACGAGCGCAGCATGGGGGTGAAGAACGGATCGCTGGGCACGCTGCGCAGCGTCTCGCCCTTCAGCATGGCGGTCATGCTCGACGACGGCCGATCGGTCGCCTTCGATCTCAAGGACTATGCCGATGTGGATCACGGCTATGCCGCGACGATCCACAAGGCGCAGGGCATGACGGTGGATCGGGTGCAGGTGCTCGCCACCCCGGGGCTCGATCGGCATGGGGCCTATGTGGCGCTGTCACGCCATCGGACCCAGGTCGATCTTCACTATGGCAAGGATGACTTTGCCGATCGCTCGAAGCTGGTGCGCGCGCTCAGCCGCGATCGCTCGAAGGACATGGCGTCGGACTATGGCCCCGCTCGCGAGATGAAGCGCGAGCCGCAAGCCGAAGTCGTCATCAAGCGTGATCCGTTTGCCGGGCTCAGGCTCAAGGCGCCTTCGGCCGAGCCAGTGCGCGCCAATCCGCTGGAGGCGGCGGTCGAGCGCTATGGGCGAGCGATGCAGGATATCACGAAGATGCACCGGCAAGGGCTCAACCCCATCACTCACCAGCTTCAGGCCCTGGAGCGCGCCGCCGCTGAACTCGATGGGCAGCGGGAATATGGTGCGCGTGATCTCCACGCGGCGATGACCAAGGATCTTTCGCTGGTCGACGAGAGCGCCAAGGGACGCACCGCGCGGACCATGCAGGCGATGATGATAGAGGGGCAGCTACGTGTCGAAGGCATGGAGCGCGCCGACAGCTTTGTCGCCGAGTGGCAGGCCAAGACGCGGCAGTTCCAGCGCCTACGCAAGCTCGGCGACGAAGTCGGGGCAGAGCGCGTAGCGGAGCGAATCGATTACCTCGCCAAGAGTTTTCAGCACGATCCTCAACTGGATTCATTGATCCGCCAGCAGCGGGAAAGACACATGGCATTCTCTGGGAATGATTCGCTGTCTCACGAGATCCGGACCTGGCTGGATCGCTCGCGCGATCGTGGAATCGAGATAGGCTGGTAGGATGCATGACATCCACACCCCCGAAGAGCTTGATCCCGCCACCGCGTTCCAGGCTATGGAACGGCGCTTGGCGGGATTGACTGCTGCCGTCGACGGCCTCGCCGTCAAACTACAGGAGATGCATGGACGCGATTACAGTCCGGAGCTGGCGAAGATCGAGGGTCAGTTCCAGAAGGTGCGCGGCGCGGTGAAGAATTTCATCGAGCTGCCGGCCATGGTGCTGACACCGGAGACGATCGCTGAGCAGATCGAGGCGGCGGCCAGGGATGGGCGTCAGGCCGATCATCAGGCTTGGGAACGGGCGAGGAAGGATCTCCAGGCCGCTGCTGCTTCCATTGGTACCGTTGTCGCTTCGGCACGCAAGGAGCAGGAGCAGACCAAGTGGATGATCCTTGTAGCAGGCGTGACGCTAGTTGTTGGCCTCTTCCTTGGCGGCTTCGGTTGGGGTTCAATTCGCTCGATGGAACCAGCAAACTGGCATTGCAAGGATGGGCTGATGCGATCTGTCAGCCGCCACCCGACTCGTTCCATTCAGCGACATAGCGTGTGATCGGCCGCTTCGTGCGAATATATGCCAGTCAGTTGCGTGGACGGACTTGCACTCGAACGATTTGTCCCGTGACGCCGCCTGACTCATCGGAAGCTCGGATGTTCAAGCTAATTTTCTGCGCTGGGCAATTATCCGGAATGGTCAGTTCGCCACTAAATCGACCGTTATCCACGCTGGAATTTGGCACATCGATCTGGCCGATTTCGTGATCGTTATTGAGGCAGACAATACGCCAGTAGGGACTGGTGCCCCGGGTTTGCTCGATCTGTGTGCTTCTGCCTTCGAGAACGTAATCTCCGGGCGTCAGCAATTGAAGCTGCCGAAGAACCTCTCCACCCACGTTAGAAGGAGCAGAAAAGCTGAATTCGGCCCCATTTCCGGTCGGCTGAATCGATGCGACCATGCCTTCGGCAGTGCTCTGGGTCTTCCAGTCGAGCTCGGAGGGTTCCGGTATCAGAGCCGAGAAATCAGCATCTCGCGAACGCTGCCGTTTTACTTCTGGCCGACCCATTGCATAGTAACGCCAAGCTTCATCATACGCGCCATTGGCAATCAGTTTATCCAACAAGGCAACGGAAGCATCATTAGGAACCTTGACCCCAATGTCCCGGAGTGCGACAAAAAATCGCTCAACGGCCACCGGTTCATCACTGTTACTAGCTATGAACGAGATAAAATGTGGCCCCCATGCCCGCCGCTGGCGCAGGATATTCACTAGGCCGTTGGCTACTATGGGATCCCCGATTGCATTAGCCAGGACTGGGAACATAACGTCGGGGGCCGAAGGCTGGGTTCGCAGCGCAATATCGTAATGGCGCAATGCTTGACTGATGTCGCCGCGCTGCACCGCATCTTCGATCATCCATAATTGCGTGGTTAAATCTCGACGCGAAAGTGATTCTGAATAACGGAACCAGCCCCGGGCAACGTTAACATTCTCGTTTATCTGCGCGTCCATCCCCAGCGTTGTCACTGCGGAAACAACAGTTCCATCTCGGCGCAACGCATTTCGTGCGAGCACAGCAGCGCTCGCTAGTCGTTGATGTCCCGCAGAAATCGAGCCTTTTCCGGAGAGCAATTGAGCCCCTTCCGTCATTTCCTCGCGAGCCAAGGCGCCGGCAACACGCGCATTCCAAGGTGCGATACGATGGGCAAGGGGCAGACCGCTTTTCGGTAATGCCGTGGCAACCGAATCCGCCACGGCAAGATATCCGCACATCCCTACAGTGATAGCGAGCATCGCACGCACACCCCACTCAGTAAGCGATCGGTGCGAAACTTTGGCTCCCTTCAGTGTCATTGTTCGTATTGCGCGCGCTTCGCATCCGCTCGCGAATCGCGCCCGTAACCGTAACCGTAACCGTAACCGTAACCGTCACGCTTAACTTGGAACTTCGTTAATACCGCACCGAAGATACGAGCATTCGTGGTTGCGAGGCGGGCCAGGGCCCCCTGAACCTGGCTTGATCTGACGCCGTGAGATTCGATGGCATAGACAAGCCCCTCTACATGACTTGCGATCAAGGGTGCATCCGCAAGGCCCATAACCGGGGGCGCATCAATGATAACGTGATCATAGCTTTCCAACAAACGGGAGATCAATAGCGGCAAGCGTCTTCCGGTCAGCAGTTCCGCAGCGTTCGGTGGCAACGGCCCAGACGACATGGCCGTTAGACCAAAATCGGGCATTTCAAAGGTCAGGCTCGAAATATCATCTTCGCCGGAGAGATAGTTGCTGAGTCCGCGTTCGTGGCCCACGCCACCGAGGAGGTGGACAGACGGAGACCGCATATCCCCGTCAATCAAGATGACCTTACGCTGCGCTCGGGCCAGCATTGTCGCCAATGCCAAGGAGGTGGTTGACTTCCCTTCCGCCGGTTGGGTCGATGTGATCGACAACGAGCGAGGCACGCCATGTTCGGTGGCGAATGCCAGACTTGTTTGAACGGCCATATAAGCCTCGACCAGCTCTGATTTACGGTCAAGTAGCTCCTTCTCTGGCCGATCGGTTGCGACCTTCGGTACCGTCCCGAGAAGCGGAAGGCCAAGACGCGATGTGACCTCTTCAGGATCATCAATCGCCTCGGTCAATTGTTCCCGAACAAACGCGAGGCCGGCGCCAACAAGGAATCCAACTACGAACGCGACACCAAGGTTGAGCAGCATCCGGGGGCCCGAGGGGCGCATCGGGATTTCAGCACTATCGACGACGGCCACATTGTTGACACCTACACCTCCGGCGACGCCAATCTCCTTGTAACGCTGGAGCAGCGCATCATAGAGCGAGCGATTTGTATCAACTTCTTGTTGGTATATATTATACTGAATGCTGCGGTTTTGCAGATTCAGATAGTCATTCTTGCGGTGTTCAACTTCTTTCGAGAGCGACGATTCACGAGCCTGCGCTTGTCGATATTCGACTTGGATAGAGTTACGAACCCGCGCTTCTTCGCTAGCAATACTGCGATCGAGCTCGGCGATTTGCGATTTGATCGCGCGGGCAGGCGCATAGCTAGGTTCGAACTGCGTCATGAGTTGTTCATGCTGCGCGGCCAGTTCGGCGCGACGGGTCCGAAGTGTATTTATCGTCGGATTTTGCAACGCTTGGCTAGTCGAGCTAGATGAGGTGAGTACGCCATAGCGCGTTTCCGCCTGGACGCGATCAGCGGTCGCACTGGCGAGTGCGCCGTTCAAGGTCGCTAATTCATCCGCGACAATCGACCTCTGGGAGTTCCCGCCTTCGGATGGAAGATTGATGATACGCTGTTCCGACGCGTAAGCTACAAGCTGGCGCTGTGATTCATCGAGACGTTCCTTCGCTTGGCCGATTTGCTGGCGCAGCATATTCCGGCCGTAGGAAGTCGCCTGAACCTTCCGCTCCAAATTCATCTGAATGTAGTTATCAACCCAAGCATTAGCAATTTTTGCTGAAAAACTTGCACTCGGGCTGGTGAACTGAACGTCGGCGAGGCGAGACAATCGGGTTGGTGCCACGTTGAGATGGTCGCGAAGGATATCTCCTGCAACTCGTTCACGCAGTTTTCGACCGGAGGTTGTGTAGTGCCCTTGGACCTGCTCGAACGCAGCGTTTCCTGTGTCTACACCAAACATCTTGAAAAAATCGGGGCTATCTACAAGTTGAAGCTGTACAGCAACGCGCTCAGACAGCGAACGAGATTGCAGAAGACCATATTGGGTCTGATAAAATTCCTGGTCGGCTGCGCTTGTTTCTCGCTCAGCCCCTTGAAAATTGGTTAGGCGATCTGTTTCCCGCGAAATTTCGATTGTTGCGGTCGCTGTATATTGCGGAGTCATCAGCAAAGTGACGATCAAGCCAAGAACAAGGCTAACAAGCACCGAGCCAAGAATGATAAATCTTTGACGCCATGCCATACGAAGATACTGACGCACAATGGGCATCGCATCCTTACTGGAGTGGGTCGAATTGTTCTGCTTATCGTCTGCCGCGATACTTTCCACGTACAGGTTAGAAGATGGGAAGTTCATTGATCAACCAGCCTTAACGCAGAATAGTGACTAGCGGTGCAACGATTAGCGGTGCACTGGCAATAATGTCTCGGAACAGGCGACGCTGCGGCGAATCTCCGACCACCACAATATCGTTCGCGTAAACCGCCGGATCGCCGTAGACTCCGCGACGGATGGCGCCGATATTATATAAGCCTGCCATTCGTTGACCGTTAACCGTACGCAGAATTACAACATCATCCTGTCGAGCGAACTCAGTGAGACCCCGCGCCGAAGCGATCACGTGCATAAGCGTCATCTGATTGGTTACCGGATAAAGTCCGGGTTGCTGCACCTGGCCGTCCACAGTAACGACCTGGCTGACCGAGGTCTTAATATTGACGACCACTTCAGGCTGGCGGACATAGTTGTCGCGCAACGCAACCTCGATGACTTTAGCCAATTCTTCCGAGGTTTTTCCCCGTGCGTCGATCGTTCCGACCAGAGGCAATGCAATTCGCCCACTCGAATCGACCTGAACTTCTCGGCTGAAATCGGGTATATTCACCACCTCGACCTGAATGACATCGAGGGGGCCAATCAGCGCCGGACGGTCAGGAGCAAGCAGATCAGCGCGAGCGGGCGCTGGAAGTGTCGTGGTGTCGCTGAGTACCGTAAGGTTTGCAGTTGACTGCAAGGGTTCCCGTTGGGCACACCCACCAGATACAGCCGCAAGGAAAAGAGCGGCAGAAAGCCTACGCATTAGAAGGGCTGATCCTACTTTTGACTGAAATGTCGCGGGGCTATAGAAGCTATTCACGGTAGGGTAAAGCGGCCTGTGCCTTTCGTTCCTCTAGCCCATGCAAGCCATAGCGCAGCGATCGAACTGATCGTCATGATGATTGGAGTGCGGGCTGGGTAATCGACGATGCTGGCCAGAAACACCAACCCTAGAATGATGGACCCGGTACGGGCAAGTTTGGAAGATGGCGATGGTTCAAGTCGCCAAGCACGAATGCTTGCCCAGGCCCACCATCCGAGCGCCGTGATCAGGAGCAGCAATCCGATAACACCTCCATCATGCACGATTTCGATGAAATCGTTATGAGCATGATTGAAATAGGTGGGTTTGAGCAGGTGATCAGGCTCATTCAATCGAAACAGGGGTTCGAAGCTGCCAAATCCGTTTCCATAGGGAAAGCCGGTTCGTACCATGCTGAGAACGGTCGCGAATCCTCGAACCCTCATGTCATCTGCTGCATTCAGCGACATTGCGCGATTGATCGATTGCACTCGATCCGCGTAAATACTGATGGTGATTAACAGCGCGCCAAATGCGACGCCGGCTCCGCAGATTAACAACCTCATTCTTTGAGGAACGCGTCGAAGAATGCGGTTAAACGATGACCATTCAATAGCGAGCCCGGCCGCAACTCCAAGCGCGCCCAGCACTATGCCTGCGCGCGAACCGGTCGCCAAAATCAGAAGGAAAAACAATATACAAAGCACAATAGCAACCGGCAATCGCCACAATGATTGTTCGCCATGTCGGAAGGCCCAGAGAGGTGTCAGCACTCCTCCAATCGCCAGCAGTAATGCAAAATGATTGCGATTTGCAAACGGACCGCTGACAGCTCCGCGAACATCATTGATCAGCGGATTGTCAATGCCTGCCCCTGAAAGTTGGAGCAATCCGACCAAGGTTGAGCACACGATGAATGCAAGTATTAGAGTGGCCACGCAATTCCGTTCGGACGCTGGCAGGGTGGCATTCAGCACCAAGGCTGCCAGTGGCACAAGCAGCGATGCCGCAGCGTTGATAGCTGCGTCCGGAACAATGGCAAGCGGTCGCCAAGGCTGGGGTCCGTGCACAGCCTGAAGCAGTATCTTGTGCGATGGTAGCATTTCCCAAAGCGATGGCGGCATTGGAACAAGTTGAAGTAAGGGTAAACCAAGGGAAAGGAGTGCGAACAAATATACCGCTCTCGATCCAACAGCGAATTCTCGCCTATCAGCCATCAAGATACAGAATGTCATCAAGGCTGCAGCGCTACCCCGGATCACCGCCTGGCCGTACACGTCAGCACGGGAGGCGCCGCCCGCCACTAGCAGCATGGCCATAAACAACGTCAATAACGAAAAAGCGGGGCTCGGCAGCACACGGCGAGCCGGACGAGGAGAAACGGGCATTTGTGCCCTATATTCGATTTTGGCTGAAGGGCAAATCGAGCTTTGCTGGCGCCTTGCCAAAACCCTAGTAGCTATTTACGAATTCACACTTTCGCACTATGGCCTGCCACTCGGAACTCTCGTGGTGACGGTCATGTCGAGATATTGAATAATGTGTAAAAAGAAGAATTTTTAATGGCTGAGATCCGGAATAAAAATTCGGCGACATTTAAAACATGGTGTCATGTTGTTACAATAATGTCGGTGATTATTAGTGCGGCGCTTTTTGTCATTATTGCACCGAGTCATATCGAAGTTGATACCAATATTGTGATGTATTCCGTATTGGCATGCGTGGTTGCGTCATCATTGAGCGTGGCTGCGGTGAACAATGTTCGAAAATACCCCGGTGTTGAAGAACGGTCATATATTCTTCCGGCCTTTTCTTTATCATACGGCGTGGTGACTTTTTTTCTTATTTTTAGCAGAATTCCCTATAGCCGATTTGTGTTAATATCGTCATTCTTGGTTAGCATAATTCTGTTCGGGGTTATGTATTCTGCATTTCGTAAGCGATCTCGATTGTCGATCGGTGTCGTCCCTGAGGGTGGGTATGCGCGGCTAACGCAAATACCTGGCATCGACTGGAGGCCGCTTGATCCATCAGTCGCTGACGCGACACCGCTCGACGCCGTCAGTGCGGACCTTTGGGCGGACTTGTCAGACGCTTGGGAGCGCCGGCTGGCATCCTACGCGCTGCAGGGAACGCCGGTTTATCACTCGAAACATCTGCTGGAATCGTTAACCGGCCGCGTTGAAATCGAACACTTGTCGGAAAACACCTTTGGCACGCTAAGTCCGCTAAACACCTTTATGGCAGTGAAGCGGATCATGGACCTGCTTGCAGCAATCCTAGCGATCGTCGTGCTTTTCCCCTTTTTGTTGGTAGTCGGACTTCTGATTCGATTGGATTCGAAAGGCCCCGCGCTCTTCCTGCAAACGCGAGTGGGCTATCGCGGGAGACCTTTCCGTGTTTTCAAGTTTCGGACAATGGCGTCGGAGCCATCGGGCTGCATGGCGGGCGGTGCGCAGGTTGCCCTTGATCATGGCGCAATCCGCGATGCTGCCATTACCAAGGATGGGGACAAGCGGATCACGCGACTTGGTCAATTTCTTAGGCGCAGTCGGATAGATGAGCTTCCTCAGATTTTGAACGTGCTGCGGGGAGAAATGAGTTGGATCGGCCCCCGCCCCGAGGCGCACGTTCTTTCTCAATGGTATGAACAGGAAATCCCGTTCTATCGATATCGCCATATCGTTCGTCCTGGCATCACTGGCTGGGCGCAGGTCAATCAGGGTCATGTGGCAGATGTTGATCAGGTCCAAGAAAAATTGCATTTTGATTTCTATTACATCAAGAACTTTTCTCTGTGGATTGATATTGTTATCATTGCGCGCACCATTATTACCATCCTGACGGGATTTGGTTCAAAGTAAATAAGCCATTTCCATTGGAAATTAATTGCGCCTGCCGCAGTTGATAACGAAAGGTTTTAAATTTTGTTGTTAGAGAAGCTTAAGGCTCGTGACGCAGTAATTGGCATTCTAGGGCTTGGTTATGTTGGGCAGCCTTTAGCGCTGCGCTACGCAAAGCTCGGTTACAAGGTTGTCGGCTTCGATGTGGACGCCGAAAAAGTTGACGGGCTGAATGCAGGGCATTCGCAAATCGAGCATATCAGCGATGACGAGGTCATGGATGCCGTAGCAGGAGGGATGGTCTGCACAACCGACTTCCGGCGTGCGTGCGAAGTGGATGCTCTTATCCTTTGTGTGCCGACGCCACTTAACAAGTACCGGGAGCCTGATCTTGGGTTCGTTACTCGCACGATCGAGGCAGTGTTGCCCTACCTTCGCGCAGAGCAAGTCGTATCGCTGGAAAGCACCACCTATCCCGGCACAACCGAAGAGGAGCTGCTTCCGCGAATCGAGTCTACTGGGCTGATCGTCGGCAAAGATGTCTTCTTGGTGTATTCCCCCGAGCGTGAAGATCCTGGTAATGAGAAGTACAGCACGCATTCGATTCCGAAGGTCGTGGGGGGGCATACCTCAGCGTGTCTTGATGTAGGTAAAGCTCTATACGACCAAGTGATCGATAGGGTTGTTCCTGTAACCTCGACCCGAGTAGC
Source organism: Novosphingobium oxfordense (assembly GCF_044029435.1). Taxonomy (NCBI): domain Bacteria; kingdom Pseudomonadati; phylum Pseudomonadota; class Alphaproteobacteria; order Sphingomonadales; family Sphingomonadaceae; genus Novosphingobium; species Novosphingobium oxfordense. Next base: position 3,650,343 of record NZ_CP147005.1, read on the forward strand.
AGAGATGACGAAACTGCTCGAGAATATTCATCGTGCAGTGAATATTGGCTTGGTTAACGAGATGAAGATTGTAGCTGATCGGATGGGTATCGATATTTTTGAGGTCATCGATGCAGCTGCAACCAAGCCTTTTGGTTTTACTCCTTATTACCCTGGGCCAGGCCTTGGGGGGCACTGCATCCCAATTGATCCGTTCTATCTTACTTGGAAGGCTCGCGAATATGGCTTGCACACGCGCTTTATCGAGCTTTCGGGTGAAATAAACCGCAGCATGCCTGAATTTGTGATGGCTAAGCTTGTGACTGGGCTGAACATGCGACGGAAGGCGCTTAATGGTAGCCGAATCCTAGTGCTGGGTATCGCATATAAGAAGAATGTCGACGATATGCGCGAGAGCCCTTCCGTCGAAGTGATGGAGCATATTCGCGCGAGCGGGGCTCAACTCGCTTATTCGGATCCGCATGTTCCGGTCTTCCCAAAGATGCGTGAGCATAAGTTCGATCTAAAAAGTGAAACGCTCTCGCCAGAAGTTATCTCTTCGTATGACGCTGTAGTCATAACCACCGATCATTCGAAATTTGATTACGAGATGATTAGGGAAAATGCCCAGCTTATAATTGATAGTCGCGGTATTTATCGCGAACAACACGACAACGTTATAAAGGCCTGAGAAGTGAAGCGATTTGTACTTTTGGGCGCAGGGGGCTACATAGCACCGCGCCATATGAAGGCGATTGCCGCCGTGGGTGGAAATCTAGTCGCAGCCATGGACGTCAACGATTCCGTCGGAATTCTCGACAGTCATTTTCCGTCGGCGCAATTCTTCACCCAGTTCGAACAGCTTGAAGCCTTTGTCGATGATGAGCGCCGTGCAAAAAGCCCGGTAGATTACGTCGCTATTGCATCGCCCAATTTCCTTCACGACGCACATATGCGTTTCGCGATGCGGGCGGGTGCCGATGCGATCTGTGAAAAGCCCATGGTGCTTCATCCTGAAGACATCAGTCGTCTGCGGGCTCTCGAAGACGAGACTGGGCGTAAGATCAACACGGTCCTTCAGTTACGCCTGCATCCTGCAATTATCGCATTGCGCGACAAAGTTATGGCGCAGCCCGAAGGAAAGAAGGTGGACGTTGACCTGACGTACATCACGTCGCGTGGAAATTGGTATCTTAAGAGCTGGAAGGGTTCGGATAGTAAATCCGGTGGTATCGCCACGAATATTGGCGTGCATTTTTTTGATATGCTGCATTTTGTCTATGGCGATCTACAGGAAAACATCGTTCATTTGAATACCCCGACGAAGGCAGCTGGATACCTGGAATATGCCCGGGCGCGAGTGCGCTGGTTCCTTTCAATTGACCCCAACGATGTGCCTGAGGCGGAGCGCGCTAAGGGTAAGCGTACCTTCCGCGCGATCCTTGCAGACGGCGAGGATATCGAGTTTTCCGATGGCTTCACGGAACTTCATAACCGGATTTATGAGGAAGTGCTGGCGGGTCGAGGTTTCGGAATCGAGGAGAATCGTGTGGCCATCGAAACCGTTTCGCAAATCCGCAACGGCCCGGTGGTCACGACGGGCGAGAAGCATCCATTTCTACGCTGATAGGATCGGCCGATGTTTACTGGTGCCACACTCCCTTTGAAGGGCTTTTCAGGAAGTTTCGGGCTGGAAGTGCAGCGAGATTGTGCTGTGGCGTTTGTCGGCAAGGTACCGACACTACTCGATCAGCGAGTGGTACCTTGCGGAAAGCCTGCGCATATCCGCGAAGCCCTGGCAATGGGCGGAATTAGCGGCGTAATCACAACGGCTGAGCTTGCATCACAGGTTCCCGAAACCCTTGGATTGGCAATATCTGACAGTCCAAGGGTTTCAGCGATGCTTCTGCATGAAGCCCTCGTCGCCATTCCCAACTTCCAATGGGAGGATTTTCCGACACGGGTGCATCCTACTGCGATCGTTCATCCCAGCGCTCATATCGCAGAACAAAATGTTGTGATTGGGGAGGGCGTGGTCATCCATCCGGGGGCCATCGTTCTCGCGCGGTCGATCATTGGTGCTCGGAGCACGATTGGCCCTGGCACGATTGTTGGGGCGGACGCTTTTGAGGTGAACGCGGAAGTAAGCCCTCGTGCAATCCTCAAGCAGGCTGGAGGTGTGCGAATTGGGACCGATGTGGACGTGCAATCTAAATGCACGTTGGTGCGCGCGACCTTTGGTGGATTCACCGAAATCGGCAACGAAACCAAGTTCGACTGTCAGGTGCATCTAGCTCATGATTGCCGTGTCGGTAAGAGAGTACAGGTGGCCGCATGCGCCGAAATTTCCGGAAGAGTAAATATTGGCGATGATAGTTTCATCGGGCCGAATGTTTCAATCAGTAATGGCTGCAATATTGGCCCCCGCACACATGTGACCATTGGTGCAGTGGTAGCCCGGGATGTCAGTGAAGGTAGTCGGGTGACAGGCCATTTTGCTGTTGACCATCGCAAATGGCTATCGTTCATGCGAGGATTTAAATGATTCCGTTCATCGATCTGGCAAAACAACAGGACCGTATCCGAGAAAAGATCGAGACTGGCATTGCTGCCGTTCTCGCGCACGGCCGCTATATCTTAGGCCCTGAAGTCGACGAGCTTGAAGAGAAGCTGGCCGCATATACTGGCGCGCAATTCTGTATCTCCGTTGCCAACGGTACGGATGCATTGCAGATAGCGTTGATGGCGCTCGACGTCGGGCCAGGAGACGAGGTCATCACGCCGGGTTTCAGCTATATCGCTACTGCCGAAACAGCTGCGCTGCTCGGTGCAAAGTTGGTCTATATCGATATCGATCCGGTCACTTACACGCTAGATCCTAATGTGCTTGAGGCGGCAATCGGGCCAAACACCAAAGCGATTATTCCCGTATCGCTATATGGCCAGCCTGCCGACATGGACAAGATTAACGCCATTGCGGAACGTCATGGCATTCCTGTCGTTGAGGATGGAGCTCAAAGTTTCGGTTCAACCTATCAGAACCGCAAATCGTGTAACCTCTCCACAATAGGCTGCACCAGTTTCTTTCCGTCGAAACCCTTAGGGTGCTACGGCGATGGGGGGGCAATCTTCACATCTGACGCGAAACTGGCGACTGTCATGCGACAAATCGCCCGGCATGGTCAGGAGCGTCGATATCATCATATTCGTATCGGGGTAAATTCTCGTCTCGATACGCTGCAGGCCGCGATTCTTTTGCCAAAGCTCGAAATCTTGGATGACGAAATTGCGGCTCGGCAGCACGCGGCGGATCGCTATGCCTACGCTTTGGCTGAGATCGGCGTACAGCCACCAGCCCTTGCGGCGGGAACGACGAGCGCTTGGGCGCAATATACGATCAGGGTCAAGGAACGGGACCGGGTCCAACACGCTCTGGAGCGCGCGGGCATCCCTACAGCTGTTCACTATCCGCTTCCCCTGAACCGACAACCTGCCGTAGCAGATCCGGATGTTTCGCTCCCTGTGGGCGACCAGGCCGCGCGAGAGGTCATGAGCCTGCCCATGCACCCCTATCTTTCAACTGCGCAAATCGATGAAATCGTTGGCGCGATAAAAGACTGGCGCGAGTAACCCAATTGGCGTTCAAAGCTGCCTATCGCCCATGGGGCTTGTTTCTGCTGTTCGCTATTGGCGTGCTAGCATGGACCTTCTTGTTTCCGGCGCTCAACTGGCCTGATGAAATCTATAAGGTTTCCCGTGTCGGCATTGATGAAAATATTTATCTAGACCTGTTGTCTCGTGCCACGACGAATTATTGCATCGTTTCCTATGTGAACGGAAGCGATATGTCGTATCTATCTAATGTATTCCATGCCCGAATGACAGGTGGGTATGAATGCTATTACGACATGAAGCTAGTAAATGCGGCGATGATACTTATTTCCGCTTTGTTAGGTGTGTTTTTATTAAAGGATTCTAATTATAAAAACCTATACTTGATGTCACTGATTTGGCCGGCAAATCTTTTTTACATGACCGGTATAAATCAGCAGGCGCTATTTTGCACGCTTTCTGTTCTTGTCATGGTGGGCGCGCTGGCTTCAAAGCGGATCTGGCCTTACACCATTGCCTCTATCGCTTTGGTACTGATTGATAGGTCCTTTGTTTCGCTGACGATTTATCTGGGCTGCCTTATGGGCTTTCGTTGGCGACCCCAAATCGCACTTGGAATGATGATTGTCCTTCTTGTGGTGGCGATAGTCATTCGGCCTTACGTGGAGGCCAGCAATATATTCGTTGGTGGCGACTCGACTATCGGTGATATTAGCCAAAGTCTGACTGATTATTATGACAATCCGATAGTCAGCCTTGGTCTTCTTTTTGTTTCGTTTGTTTACCTTGGGGGTACCAATGCCATATTAGGTATTGGTGTGGACTATCTCCTTGTCATTCTCGTTGGCGGTAAGTGGCTGTGGAAAGAGCGAATGAATGAGGACATGAAGTCCTATTTATATGCATTCATTTTCACATATTTTCTAGTCATAAGCTTTGTTCCGACAATTCAGACGTTCAGGTATTATGTATTTTTGCTGCCCATTCTGATAAAATATTTGTGCAATTCAAGAGATAATCAAAATAAGTATTGTTTTTATGCTATTGTTATGAATGTTGTGTATCTTGTTCAGGCAACAATTATTTATGGGTAGTGTTCCTAAAGTGGCCGTGCTGCTCGCCAGCTATAATGGCGCTGATTGGATCGGTGAACAAATTCAGTCGATCTTGCGCAGCGAAGGCGTTGATTGCCATATCTTCCTATCGGATGATGGTTCAGGCGATGATACCGTGAATGTCGCTCGCTGCGAGGGAGGGGAACGCCTCACGCTTTTGCCCATCGCGCCCCGCCGTTCAGCGGCGCAGAATTTCATTCGGTTGGTTCAGGAAGCAGAGTGGGATGGTTACGATTATGTCTCGCTGGCGGATCAGGATGATCGATGGTTCCCGGATAAGCTGGCGAAGGCGGTGCGCGCGATCGAAACTCACGATCTTGCCGGCTATTCATCGGACGTGCAGGCTTTCTGGCCGGATGGCCGCCGACGCTATATTCGTAAAAGCCAGCCGCTCCGCCGCTTCGATTATCTGCTAGAGAGTGCGGGCCCGGGAAGCACCTTCGTTTTTCCTGCGAAAGCAGCCAATTTTCTGCGTATGCAATTGAACAAGGCGGACACTGAAACGCTGGGCGGCATCGAAAGGCATGACTGGCTGTTCTACGCTTATTTTCGAGAAGCATCTATGCCTTGGCTGATAGATGCTACTGCAGGCCTTGATTACCGGCAGCATGAAAGCAATGTTGTGGGCGCCGCGGCGGGCTTGCGCGCGCGGCTCGCCCGCCTCGACCTTGTTAGCAATGGCTGGTACCGCTCGCAGATCTTGGCAGTAGGCAAACTTACAGGCGCCTCAAACGCGCTGCTGGAATATTTGCGCAAGCCTGAGGTCAAGTCCTGGGGCAAGCTCTTAGCTCATAGTCGAGAATATCGCCGGCGGTTGTCTGAAGCCTGTGCAATCACGCTGTTGTTGATGGCAATGGCAATCGGGAAGAAGCGGTAATGCGTGTGCTGTACATGAGTTGGGGGGAGGTGCCGCGCCTCTCGTCGGTATATGGTGGGCAGGTTGTTGAAGTGGTTGCCGCGCTTCAGCGCCATCCTGAAATTGAACGTGCGGGACTGCTGGCTGGATTTCCGCTGATCCATTCTGGGATGGTACGCGAGAAATGGCACTACCATCGCCAAATCTCGGCAATCCGAAGTCGGTTGGGGGGCGATGGCTTCGTCACTCGGCGGCTTGCAGTTCCTCCTGTCGGCGTCCATCCTCAACCTTGGCAATTGCCTCTCTTTACCGCCGGCCATGAGCGCTTCCTCGCTAAACACATCCAAAATTTCGGCGCAGATATTATTCAATGCCGCTCGTATGTGGCCACTCATTTTGCACTTAAGGTGCGAGCGCGATACCGGTTGCCAGTAAAAATCGTGTTCGATGCACGTTCCCTCATGCCGGAAGAGGCGCGCCTGGCGGGCCGATGGAAGGATGGCTCGCCTGCATATCGTTTCTGGAAAGATACGGAGAAAGCGATGCTGGCGGCGGCCGATCTCTCAAACGCCGTATCAACTCCCATGCAGGACCGGTTCGATGTGCTGGGTGCCCGACGCACGGCGCTCGTACATTTGAACGCCGAAGTGCGAGGCCTGAATGAGGACAAGATTTCCGACACAAGCCGTCTTGATGCTGGGGCACCGGTGCTAGCATATGCCGGCTATCTCGCAGAGAATAGCTGGCACCAACCGGAAAATCTCTGGCTGGCTTTTGCTGGATTCCGCGATCATTGTCCCGGAGCGCGGCTGCTGCTGATCACCAAATCGGATCATAGTGCCCTAAAGAGCAGTCTTGCTGCCTTCGGCCGGGCGGATCTGGTGGATGCCATCACCTTCACTTCGGCAAGCGCACCAGCGGAAACCGTGCAGTTGCTGCAAGGCGCTGACATTTCCATTTTAAGCTATCGCACCCCAAAAACCGCTTTTGAGCGCGAACTGGCTGAGCCGGTATTCGCAACGAAATCAGCTGAGTATTTGGCTGTTGGCCTGCCTTTGCTAGTGAACCGTTATTGTGGCGGCGTGCGGGAATATGCCCTCGCACGGAATGCTGGTGCAGCATATGATCCCGAAGCTGGCCCGTGCGCCGAAACCGTTGCGAAATTGTTGGATCAAGCAAGAGACAGGCTGCGTATTTCGCGTGAAGCCCGAAACGATTTTTCACTGACAGCCAATGCTGACCGTTTGGTGCAGCTATACAAGAACCTTGAAGGTTCGACTGAAGATATGTTCCAATATTGCGCCGGTCGGAAATTGGCATGAGTGTTAATCTCGGGTTATTTTTTCATTATATTAATCGGGTCATAGCAATTGCTGTATCGCGCTATTGGGCATGGACTCTGGAGTCCTACCTTTCTCGGAAGGCAGGCAAGTGTGGTTCGATAAAATTTGCGGGACATGGGCGTTTCACCAATATTTCGAAACTTGAGATAGGTCATAATGTCCATGTTAATTCGGGCGCATATTGGGTCTGTGAAGGCGGGTTAACGATAGGTGATAACACGATTTTCGCGCGCAACGTGACCATTTACACGCGCAATCATGATCATCGAGGCAGTGAACTACCTTTCGACCATTCCAATGTATTTCGCCCAGTCTTCATTGGGCGAAACGTGTGGGTTGGCGCTAATGTGACGATTCTCCCCGGAGCCCACATCGGTGACGGCGCTATCATCGGTGCTGGTGCTGTGGTGGCTGGTGAAATCCCTCAATGTGCTATAGTCGGCGCTCCCAAGGCGCAGCCGATCGGCCATCGCGACCTAGAGCATTACCAGAAATTAGACGAAGCGGGCGCATATCATCGTCCCGTGTATCTACCCCGAAGATAGAGCGTAGAAGATGCAGTCGATAGTCTCGCGTTTCCGGTCGAACGCCGGAGGCATGGCTTTAGGGAGCCTCATTTTTCAGGCAGCTTCTTTTTTGATGCTGATAGTCCTCAAACCTATCTTGGGGCATGAGCATTTTGCATTTTTCATAACTCAGATATCGATTGCATCAATCATCGGATCCGTTGCAACCCTTCGCTTCGAGCTCTTATTGTTCGAATCCAAAGGTGAGGTTGATAAAGAAGTACTTTTTTCGACACTCGCGATTTCGGTTGTGACGTTAAGTGTATGCGCAGTTTTTCTGAAACTGATATTATCAGTATTCGATTTGTCTATTGATATATCGCCGATGTCTTATGTTTTAGCCTTCGGGTTCGGGATGATTGAGGCTCAATCTTTTCTTTGCGTTCAGATGGGTCGCGTAATCGAACTCGTAGCGACAAGATTCATCCAAACCGTAATTCTTGTTCTTCTAGCTATAATAGTATGGAGTGGCATTGGCCGCAGTGCTGTTTTTTTTGTATACGCAATAGGGGTAGCTGCGCCAATTCTTCTCTGGCTAGCGATGGCAATAATAAACGTTCCGGGTCGAATAGCCTTGGGCGTCCCGTCAGTCACTATGTTAAAGCGAAGCATCGCACTGACTGCTGCCGTGATGGTCAATACCGTCTACGCCAACATACCCGTAGTTATTGCCTCGGCAACCCAGTCGGCGGCATTTGTTGCCGACTTTGGTTTCGTCATGCGCCTTTTGACCGGTCCAATCACATTGATCCGACAGGCTTACGGCCATTCGTATCTTGCTGATACCTTTGCACTAGTGCGCAATTCGGTCACGCCCGGCAGAGATATCTGGCGCATAACACGTCATGCCATGTTGCGCAGTGCGATGCTTTATTCGTTCTTGTTACCATTTGTGATTGTAGCTGTTGTTTTATTGAGTCGCGTTCTCAATATTTCAAATCCCTACATGATTATCCCACTTTCTCTTGTAACGATAGGTCAGGTTGCTATCAATACCGTGGCCAACGTAAGGTTGCCGCTTAAAAAAGAGGCGTATTTTTTGGCTGTTGATGTTGTAAGGACGACAATTTTAGCAGTTTCGCTATTTTTTATACGTTCTGTAAATTACTATATCGTATTTTCTGTGTGGTCGTCTATATTGTATTTCGTTTATATTGCTTTGATACGCGCCAAGGCATGTGATTTCTGGCCCGGTTCTCGCTCCCTCAGAGTTCGTTTGGAAAGTCAGGGGTGAGCGTTTTGGCGTAGGAGATTGCCGCCGATAGTGACGAGGGTCATGGTCTAGGAGACGTCGATGCGCTTCTCGTAATCGCGGACCAATCGGCATTATCGGAGCATCCAGTCAAAGGTCTGTTCGAGAACCCATCGTTGGGGCAGAACCTTGAAGACTTGCTGCTGATCGCTGCGTCGGATGATCTCGACGTTGAAATCCAGATAGTTTGCCTTAAGGCGGTCATAAGCGGCATCGGCGAAGAGAAGTTTGATCCGGGGCGAGCGTTTGCCGATGCCATCGAGGATACTCTGGGCGGTTGCGCTGTCCGAAATCTCTGCAATGGTCAGGTTGACCAGTAGGAGCCGTCTACCGGTATCGACGGCAATGTGCCGTTCGCATCCGATAACCTTCTTGCCTGCGTCAAGCTCACTTTTTTGTAAGCGGTCAAAATCCCCCACATTTTCAGAAGCTCCGAGGTTGGTAGTTTCGTCGCAATGAACGGCGAGGTTACCAGTGAGTGATGAAACTGATTTCGAAACATGTTTCGAAACGAGCGCCCCGGGTCAGGTGCAGCGGCTTGACGTGATCGAAAGCCCGCGGGGCAAGCGGCACTGGACGCCCGAGGCGCGGGCGCAGATCATCGCGGAAAGCCTGGAGCCGGGTGCCAATGTGTCAGCGGTGGCGCGCCGCCACGGGCTGTTTCCCCAGCAGTTGTACACATGGCGGCGCGGATTGCGGGAGCGCGCGGAGGCGATGACCTTTGTGCCGGCAATGGTCGAGCGTGGGAAGGTCGACGAACTGTCCAGCGCGGCAGTGCCACCAGTCAGCGGCCAGATCGTCGTCGAGGCAAGCGGGCTGTTGATCCGCATCCCTCCCGACGTGAGCGCGGATCACATCGAGCGGGTGTTGTTGGCCGCGCGGGTGGGCGCGTGATCATCCCGCCCGGCCCCCTGAAGGTACTGGTCGCAACGCAGCCCGTGGACTTCAGGAAAGGAATGGTGGGCCTTGCCTCGCTGGTCGAGCGCGAGCTCAGGCTCGATCCCTTCTCAGGTATGCTGTTTATCTTCCGGGCCGCAGAGCGGACCGGATCAAACTCCTGGTCTGGGACGGCACCGGGCTGGTGCTGGTGACGAAGCGCTTGCACGATGGGAAGTTCCGTTGGCCACGCCCGGGAGACGGGGTGATGAAGCTGTCAGCGGCGCAAGCCTCGGCGTTGATCGAGGGGTTGGACTGGTCGCGCGTGCACGTGCCGCGCGTGCCCAAACCGATCCATGCGCAGTAGGCCGCATGCCTGATTCTGCTTGGCGCAAGGCTGTTCCTCGCGAGGCAAAATCCGCTAGAATGCAGGCGTGGCGGCGCACCCAGAACTCCCCGCAGCGACCGGCGCAGAAGCCGGATACGACGAGCTTCCCGACGACGTCGAGCAGCTCAAGGCGATGCTGCTGGCCGAGCGCGCCCGCGCAGCGCGGCTCGAGCATATCCTCAAACTGATCAACCGCACGACCTTCGGCAAGCGGTCGGAGAAGCTTCCTGTCGATCAGCTCGCACTCGCGCTGGAAGACCAGGCCGTGGCCCTTGGTGAGGCCTAGGGCCTGCAGGATAAGACAGACGAAGAAATCGAGCGTCATGGCCTCGTGCCTCGCAAACGCCGGCCCGCCGACACACAGCGCGCATCGCTGCCGGCGCATCTGCCGCGCTTCGAGGTGGTGATCGAACCCGACAGCCTGGAATGCGCCTGTGGCGGCGCGCTGCACAAGGTCGGTGAGGACCGTGCGGAACGGCTCGACATCATCCCAGCGCAGCACCGCGTCATGGTGACGATCCGGCCGCGCTATGCGTGCCGGTGCTGTACCGATGGCGTACACCAGGCTCCGGCACCGGCGCGCGTGGTGCCGGGCGGCTTGCCGACAGAAGCGCTGATCGCCGATGTTCTCATCAACAAGTACTGCGACCACCTTCCGCTTTATCGCCAGTCGAAGATCTTCGTGCGGCAGGGCATCGAGATCAGCCGCGCCACGCTGGCCAACTGGGTCGGCCGGGGCATTGCGGCGCTGCAGCCGATCGTCGACCGGATGCGCGTGGATGCACTTGCACGATCACGGCTGTTCGTCGACGAAACCACCGTCAAGGTGCTGGCACCGGGGACCGGCAAGACCAAAACCGGCTACATGTGGGTCATCGTCTGTGACGACCGGGCCCATGGCGGTGCCGATCCGCCGCTGGCGCTCTACACCTATATGCCCGGCCGCGGGGCCATGTGGGCCAGGCAGCTGCTGGGAGCCTACCACGGCATCCTGCAGGTCGATGCCTGGCAAGCCTACGACCAGTTCGGCAAGGATGACCGCGCCAATGCTGGCGTCTGGAAATCCTACTGCTGGGCGCACCTGCGACGTAAGTTTGTCGATGCGGGCAGTGATGCTCCGATCGCGCAGGATGCGTTGCAGCGCATCGCCAGGATCTACGGAATCGAAAAGGACATCCGTGGTCGCTCGCCCGAGGAGCGCCTTGCTGTACGGCAGGAGCGAAGCCGTCCGCTGATCGATAGCCTCCATGCTTGGTTCACTGCCATCAGCCCCCGCATCATGGCTGGCTCGGCGACAAGCGACGCGATGAAATATGCGCTGAAACGTTGGGCGGGCTTCAGCCGGTTCCTCGACGACGGACGGATCGAGCTCGACAACAACGCCGCCGAACGTGCCATCAGGCCAGTGACTCTCCAGAGAAAAAATGCGTTGTTCGCCGGCCACCAACTCGGCGCCGAAAATTGGGCGGCGATCGCCTCGCTGGTCGAAACCTGCAAGATGCTGGACCTCGAGCCCTACGCCTACCTCTCGGATGTACTCGCCCGAGTTATCAGCCGCTCCGACACCGATCCGATCGACGATCTGCTCCCATACAACTGGGTCAATACAAACGCCGGGCAAACGATGTTCGAAATGAGCAACGTCGTCACCGCTGCTTGATCACCGAAATGACATCGCCAAACCTGACGGGGTGGCTCCGCCGCCACGTGGGGGATTTTTACCGCTTACACTTTTTTCTGCCGATGGTGCCTTGATTGACCGGCTCCCGATCACCGCCGTGCTCGGACTGGCGTCCTCCATCGGCTCTGCCGAATCCACATGCAGAGCCTGAATCAGGCGCAGAGCCCCTCGACAACCCCCGGCACCGAGTTTCCAAACAGCCTCTCAGTTATTCGGAGGAAATTAGTCCATGCTGGCGGAGGCTGCTCAGGATGGCGTGGAGTGCTGTCCGGGCTTCTGCATCTATCGTCCTTCCTCCCTTCGCGTCGGCGATAGCCGGCTGTTGCGGGCCGACCACACGCTTATTCTGCACGCGCAATTCATGCTCGGCGTACACATCGAAATCGTGGATCTGGAGATCGATTTTTGCTTGAATAGCGGGATCTTTCTGGATCGTGCTGCCGGATATCTGGATGGGTCCGACAATAATACCTTGGGTCGTTGTATCTGCGCGATGATTGTCGATGATGATGTGATTGTGGCGGGGCGCAGTGCGATCAATGTAATAGGTGCAACTGTTTTGAGTGAAATAGAATGGGCCGAAGACGCCGCCCGACGATGTGGAATCTACATGAAGCCAGTGATTTCCAGAGCGTTCCTCGGTCGGCGAGCGAAGCCAGGAACCGCGAGCGGCGACATCATCAACGCGACATCCTTTGGAATTAATCACGACGATGCCTTGTTCACTCGTCGTGCCGGCGCCTGACAGGAATATTTTACGAATACGTGCATCCCGGGTGTGCTCCACCCGGATGATGGATCTGTAATTGCCACCTTCGCACCATATGTCGGACAGCGTTGGGCCGCCCCCATAATCATAGCTCTCATTCGCGCTAAGGAGATGGATTAGATCGTCAGAAGTACCGCTGCCGCACGACTGGAGTACGACATGGCCAAGGTGTGACAGCCCTCCCATGAGCCGGACAGGCCGGGCAACTTTGGAAAACCAGAAGTTGCTAGCCCGGTTTGCATTATCCTTCAGAGAAAGGGGGCTGGCGGTCAATGTGATGTCATCAGGACCAGTCGGCTTCCCTGAGTTCGGGGCGCTATGCCAAAGCCCCTGCTCACAAGCCATTATCTCCGTTTTCTCCCCGCCGAACGATGCTCCGATGCAACCGATGGCGTCGATTGCGATTTGGCATCGCGAAATGTACAGATCACCAATCACGCTGGTCCCGCATTCCTGTGCACGGATACCGATCGCGCCACCCGCGCCGTTGGTTTGATCACCAGCCCCATTCAGTGAGAGATGCTGGAACCGTAGGCGATAATTGCCATGACCGCTATTGTTGCCGAACCAAAAAATCGGCATCCCTTGATGAGCTAGATTCGGAGCAGCCATGATGCGGGTGTTCAGGCGACTTTGACCGATAATACTGCGGGCGCCACCATTGGTTTTTTCACGTATTGTGGTGCCAACCAGATAGGTGCCATCGGGAACAGTGATCGTAAGGTTTTCGTTGATGGCTTGCTGAAATGCATTGGCACAGTCAAATCGTGAATCGCCGGATCTTATCGCCGCGTGATGTTCCGATGGAATATAGTCTAGTACCGACACCTGTTCACGCAATTTGCTCACTATACTTCGCGTAACGGTGCCATCGGTGCTCAGTTTAAAAGCTCCTTGCGCCTCGACATCCTGACTGCCCGACGCTGTACCTGGCTGCGCATGCGATGACGGTGAAACCATCGCCGCTCCGACAGCCCCCCCCACTAGCGCTCTTCGCGACAGGTGGGTGTGGGCGGCATCCAAGCCGGCTTCGGAAGATAACCGCATGTTCTGAGCGTCGGAGCTGGATTTCATAGGTCCTCGTCGTGATGATTTTTGCCTCAGATTGATTGATCCTGTACCAATTTTGCCGCCGGTCGATGAACTAAAATCGCCAAGTGGCGTGAATCCCGTAGGCGTGTGAGGCGTGGCTTTCGCCATGCCCTCGAATCTTGCTCTTGGGATCGTCCAATGAACAAGAATTGGTGCGTATTCAGGCATCCATCGCGCAGCCTGCCTGAAACATTTTTGGCGTGCATTTTGAGCCAGCTGAAGTCGGTGTGGCGCGCTTGATGGAGCTCGGGTGGTCAGTGTCCGGGAATTAATTCCGGCCCATTGTCCCTTTGCTTCCTTGATCAGTCTCGGTCGCCGAGAACCAACCTGCGGCCAAGGCTGCGCTAGGATACTGTGTATCATCTAGCGCAAACATGCAGACATAACGTTTGAAGGCGGTTTCCTTTCGCCCTAACAAGCCATGTAAACACCACCATGTCTGACCGATTGCAGCTGCTCGGTCTCGAAGTTATTTGAAGGCTCTATGCACTCACCTGTTCAACTCATCCGTTCTAAGCGCCATGGCGACACCCGTGGCTGGTTCACCGAGGTATACTCGGAGCCCAAATTCACGACATTAGGCATTACCTGCACCTTTGTGCAGGACAATCATTCGCTGTCAGTCCCCGCCTTCACACTCCGTGGCCTGCACTTTCAGACCCCCCCCAAGGGGCAGGACAAACTGGTGCGCTGCATTCGCGGGCGGATATTCGATGTGGCCGTCGATATCCGTAAAGGGTCCCCGACTTACGGTCATTGGGTCGGTGCCGAACTAAGTGCGGAAAACGGGCATCAACTGTTCATCCCCATCGGCTTCGCGCACGGCTTCATGACGCTGGAGCCCGATTGCGAAGTCACCTACAAGTGCTCGGACATTTATGCGCCCGACCATGATGGCGGTATCCGCTGGGACAGTGTCGGGATCGACTGGCCGCTCCCTGATGGTACAGCGCCTGAATTGTCCGCAAAGGACAAGGTACAGCCAACGCTTGCCGAATTCGACAGCCCCTTCCCCTATGATGGCCGCCCACTCGCGCCGTTCGCCTGAAGGACACAAAACCCATGCGTATCTTCGTAACCGGCGGCGCCGGCTTCATCGGCTCGGCACTTGTTCGACACTTGATCGAGAATACCGAGCATGAAGTGCTCAATTTTGACAAGCTGACCTATGCCGGCACGCTGTCGACGGTCGAGCGCGTGGCATCTTCCAACCGCTACCGTTTCGTGCAGGCCGACATCTGCGATGCCGATGCGGTCCGCGCGGAGATTGCGGCATTCCGTCCGGACGTTATCACCCACTTGGCGGCCGAAAGCCATGTCGATCGATCAATCGACGGTCCTGGCGCGTTCGTCCAGACCAATGTCGTCGGCACTTACACCATGCTCGCCGAAGCGCGCGCATATTGGCTGGGCCTGGATGAAGAAGCCAAGGCGGCTTTCCGCTTCCACCATATCTCGACAGATGAGGTATACGGAACGCTGGGCGATACCGGTTTGTTCACCGAGGAAACGCCTTATGACCCGCGCTCGCCCTATTCGGCGTCGAAGGCTGGATCCGACCACTTGGTCAGCGCTTGGGGCCACACCTTCGGCCTGCCGGTGCTAATCACCAACTGCTCGAACAATTATGGGCCTTATCACTTCCCCGAGAAGTTGATCCCGCTGATGATCGCCAAGGCGCTCGATGGTGAACCGCTGCCAATCTACGGCAAGGGCGATCAGGTTCGCGACTGGCTCTATGTCGAGGATCATGTGCGTGCCCTGCAGGCGGTGTTCGAACAGGGTCAGCCCGGCCGCACCTACAATGTCGGCGGCCATAACGAACGCCAGAATATCGAGGTGGTAAAAACACTCTGCGCCATCCTTGACCAGCTTCGGCCTCGCACAGACGGCAAGCCTTACGCCGATCAGATGATCGAGGTTGCCGATCGCCCTGGACACGACAAGCGCTATGCCATCGACGCAACGCGCATCGGTGACGAATTGGGCTGGAAGCCTGTCGAAACGTTTGAAACCGGCATTCGCAAGACCGTCGAATGGTACTTGGCAAACGAAGCGTGGTGGCGCCCGCTGGTGGCGGCCAAGGCTTCGGAACGTCGAGGTGTCGTGGCGTAGAACTGTCGACACATCTACAAATCGGAGAAATTCGTGACGAAGCCGTACGCGATCCTCATTACCGGTGCCGATGGGCAGCTTGGCACGGAACTTCAGCGTTGCACATGGCCTGAAGGCTGGGAAGTCGTAGCAGTTGGCCGCCATACGCTCGACTTGCGCGACACCGCTGCGATCGCTGCCAAAGTGGCAGAGCGCGACTGGGCAGCTGTCATCAACGGCGCGGCCTATACCGCTGTAGACAAGGCTGAGAGCGACATCGTAAGCGCTTGGGCCATCAATGCGATGGCTCCGGCGGCCTTCGGCGAGGCGTGCGCCAAGGCCGGAATTCCGTTTGTTCAGGTATCGACTGACTATGTGTTCGCCGGCAACAAAGCCGGAGCATGGGAAGTAGACGACCCTGTCGCACCGCTAGGCGTCTACGGGGCCTCCAAGCTGGGCGGCGAGCTGGCGGTGCGGACATCCGGTGCTCGCCACGCGATCGTACGCACTGCATGGGTGGTATCGGCGCATGGCCACAACTTCATCAAGACGATGCTGCGCGTCAGCGAAGGCCGCGATACGCTGAGCGTCGTCGACGACCAGCATGGCTCTCCCACCAGCGCTGCAGATCTGGCTCAGGCACTGATGACAATTACGGTTCGCCTGGTTGAAGATGAATCTGCCCCTACCGGCACCTTCCATTTTAGCAATGCCGGGACCGTAACCTGGGCTGGCTTCGCGACGGAGATATTCCGTCAGTCGGGCGAACGCGGTGGGCCTACTGCCAACGTCGCGCCAATCACCACTGCGGACTATCCCACACCTGCACGGCGACCGGCCAATTCACTCCTAAGCCACAACGCGATCTGCAATGGGTACAGCATCACACCGCGACCTTGGCCAGAAGCGCTCAGCGATATTCTCGACGAACTCATCGGAGTACGTAAATGAAGGGCATCATTCTCGCCGGAGGCACTGGCACGCGGCTCCATCCGGCTACGCTTGCCGTTAACAAGCAGTTACTTCCTGTCTACGACAAGCCGATGATCTATTACCCGCTTAGCGTTCTTATGCTGGCGGGCATTCGCGAAATTCTTATTATCTCAAGCCCAGAATATCTAGACAATTACCAACGCCTGTTCAGTGATGGATCTGCGTTCGGATTGAACATTGAGTATGCCGAACAACCAAGCCCTGACGGCCTGGCTCAAGCGTTTACGATAGGCGCAGACTTTATCGGCGACGATAACGTGGCGTTAGTCCTGGGCGACAACATCTTCTTCGGTGCCAACCTGACCGACCTGCTGGTGAGCGCAGTCGAACGCAAGACGGGCGCGACGGTATTCAGCTACCGTGTGGAGGATCCGGAGCGGTATGGCGTGGTTGAATTTGGTGAAGGCGGCCGTGCCATCAGCCTCGAGGAAAAGCCGGCGCAGCCTAAATCCAACCATGCAGTGACCGGTCTCTATTTTTACGACAACCGCGTTGTGGAGCTTGCCCGTAATCTGAAGCCATCAGCACGCGGCGAACTGGAAATCACGGACCTCAACCGCCTCTATATGGAAGCCGGTGATCTGTACGTCGAACAGATGGGCCGTGGCTATGCCTGGCTAGACACCGGTACGCACGACAGTCTGTTGGAAGCTGGGGAATTCGTTCGAACCCTCCAACATCGCCAGGGTATTCAGATTGCCTGCCTCGAGGAGATTGCATTCGAGATGGGCTTCATCTCTGCTGAACAAGCGCGTCAAGCAGGAGAACGCTTCAAAAAAACCGCTTACGGGCGTGCGATCTTGAAAGCTGTCGAGGGGCGTTAGGCCCCCGACTACCCCATTGCTGGGCTTTCACCATGCTTGCGCAGCACATTGTTGCGGGCTTCCGCCATTAGTGACTGCAAGCCGAGCCCTTCCGGCGAGCTCACATGTGCATGGCGAAGCTCATCTTGAGGATGGGAAATCCAGCGATCAGCTTACGGCATGCCGGTTTGCTGGGCGTCGGCCAATGCGCTCTAGCTCCTTCGCCTCCACTTCGGCTGGGGATATCGGTACCTGTTTATCCATTCTCCCAGGATACAAGGATGTCATCGCCAACTCAGCGAACGTGGGTCTTGATGCCCCGGAGCCTAAGCTTTTTGCGTTTATGCTTACGCCACGCGATGCTCGACCAGATTCCGACGCCAGCCACCGAAATTGCGATCAGCCCATAAGCGATCAACTCTCTATCCACGATCAAACCCCTTCGCGACCCACCTTTTCTTCCGAATAATGCAGAACTGAAAGAATGGTCAATACCGACTCAGATCCAGAATGAACCTTCTGAAATCAATAGATTTTTCTACAAAGTATGGTCATTGAAGATATATAACCCTTATTCAATGGTATTGAGCGGTATATGAAAATTAAAAATAGTTAACCATCGCAAGGGAAATTAGATATTAAGATTCAGATTGCATGGATTTATTGAGGTAATTAACATTAATTAAATTGGTATTTGTTTCCCATTGCGCTGGAGTGTCGCCAAACCTGAGATTTGGGTATTAGCGTCAAACTAAAGTCACAAGATGACCATTCGGACATCGGATTGATAGGGCAAGCTTCGACGCCAAGTTCTCAGGCGTTGGTGTGACGAGGCCTTATAAAGAGGCCCTGGGTTGATCACGCAGAGGCGTACCGTGCGTCGCCATCGCTAGTCACCGGAACACTGCTTCCTTCGAGCGTCAGTCGGCGCCAACGATACAGCAGATTGGCCGAGACGCCATTGCGCCGCACAACCACCGACAAGTTGACGCTGCCGTCCAGTGTGTTCTTTACGATTCTCAGCTTCTCCGCAGCCGACCAGAAACGGGGATGTCCGCCATCAGCGACAACCTCTTGTCCAGACATAGGCACGTGCTCAGGGAATAGCCCCAAGCCTCCATGCTATGCCTGAGGGTGTCCGGACGAAACGGGAGCCAGATCATATCAGCAGATCGAAGCGTCGACATGGCGACATTGACGAAGAATATTGCACGGATTGCTCCGCCATAATTTGCTCTGTGCGAACGCGCAACGCCAAGTCCTTGCGAACTGGTTCGCCGTAGGCGGTCGCAATTTACGCGAACTCATAGAGTAAGATTGCAGTTCATAAGTTGAGGGGGACCAGCGATTCCTGTTTATGCTTCGAACCCGATTTATGAACAGGGAATGGGGCCCACCATGGGGCCTAAAATTTTGTTGCAACGCAGCATTTTCTTGAAAATCAATCGCGTGGGTAAGCGTTGCGATTCCCTTCACCAGCTTGATGCGCAGATCGGCGCGGACCGTTCGGCGTGCCCGAAAGGCCACCGATGCGGGAGCGGCGGGAATTGGCCGCTCCCTTCGGTTTTGTCAGTCGGCCACTTGTATGGCGTTCAACTTCACCAAGGCATCGTTGATCGTGAAGCTGCCTGGCGCTTGCACTCTGGGAAATTCCTTGAATGTAGCCACGAACTGATCCGCCAGGCCGAAGGCTCCGAACAGGATGTAGTCGTGGTAGAGGAACCATTCGTAGTAACTGTTCGACGTGATGTCGGCATATTCGAACGGATCGGTTCGAAGGTTGAACAGCTTGGGCAGGCGTAGGGTCGTGAATGGCTCCGCCCAGATTTGCAGCGTGCCTTGGCAGCGCTGTTCCATGAACACGACCTTCCAGTTGTCGTAGCGCAGGGCCAGCACATCCCCATCGTCGCTGAAGTAGAAGAACAGCTTGCGCGGGCTTTCCTTCTCCTTGCCGGTGATGTGGCCGAGCATGCTGATGCCGTCGATATGGTTCTTGAAGCTCTTGCCGTTGGCCTGATGGCCTTTCTTCAGTTTCTCGCTGACATCGGCCTCGCCCGCCATTTCCAGGAACGTCGGCAGCCAGTCGTGATGCTGGACGATCCCGTGCGAGATCGATCCCGCTGGAACCTTGCCCGGCCAGCGCACCGCCAGCGGTACACGGAAGGCACCTTCCCAGTTGGTATCCTTTTCGCTGCGGAAAGGTGTGGTGGCGGCATCGGGCCAGCTGTTGCGGTGCGGACCGTTGTCCGTTGAGTACATGACGAAAGTATCGTCGGCGATGCCAAGCTCGTCGAGCAGGTCCAGCATCTGGCCGACGTTCTTGTCATGGTCGATCATGGTGTCGTGGTAGGGCGATTGCCAGCGCCCTGCCTGCCCTTTGCTCTCCGGCTTGGTGTGGGTGAACATGTGCATGTGCGTGGTGTTCAGCCATACAAAGAACGGCTGATCGTCCGCCTTGGCCTTGCGGATGAAGGCGCTGGCCTTGTCGACGAAATCGTCGTCGCAGGTTTCCATGCGCTTCTTGGTCAGCGGGCCGGTATCCTTGATCTTCTGCTTGCCGATGCGGCCCCAGCGCTTTTCCTCGGTGGCATCGTCCGCCTCCTGCGCCCAGCAATGCAGCACGCCGCGCGGGCCGATCTTGTTGCGGATGTTGGGGAAGTCCTTTTCCGGGTAATAGTCGTCCATCTCCGGCTCTTCCTCGGCATTCAGGTGGTAGAGGTTGCCGTAGAATTCGTCGAAGCCATGGACGGTGGGGAGGAACTCGTTGCGGTCTCCCAGGTGGTTCTTGCCGAACTGGCCGGTGGCGTAGCCATGGTTCTTCAGCAGATCGGCGATGGTGACGGTTTCCGGTAGCAGCCCTTCGCGCCCGCCGGGGCGGCCGACCTTGGAAAGCCCGGTGCGATAGACGCTCTGCCCGGTGATGAAGGAGGATCGGCCCGCCGTGCAGCTCTGTTCGCCGTAGGAATCGGTGAACATCATGCCTTCCTTGGCGATGCGATCTATGTTGGGGGTCTCGTAACCCATCAGGCCGTGGCTGTAGCAGCTGAGATTGGTGATCCCGATATCGTCGCCCCAGATGACGAGGATGTTCGGCTTTCCATTCGGCATGATTCGTCTCCGTCGGTTATGGCCGACGGGAAAGCTGACGGGCGCGGGCGTGCCGGGTTATCGGGTCTTTTACCGAAATCAGCCGATGGTAACCCGCGCCATGCGGGACGGATCAGCCCATCACCAGCGCAGCACGCGCGGCCCCAGCAAGGCGCCGAGAGCGGCGGACAGCGCGATCCCCAGCGAATACCACGTCAGCACGAACAGCGCGGAGGTTTCGGGGCAGTGCAGGCAATAGAGGCATGCCGCCCATGCTCCGGCCGCCAGCCCGGCGGTTCCCCCGGCAAGACGCAGGCGCGTGGGGGCAAGGCGCTTCAAGGCCCAGAGCAGCCCGGTCAGGATCGGCAACGCCAGGGCAAGAACCATGGCCGCGCAGACTTTCCAGCTATGGCCCAGCCACATCGCCAGCCATTGCGACGCCGGCGTTCGGGTCATCTCCAGCACCGCAAACGCGCCCAGCAGGCCTAGGGGAAGGGCAATCAGCCAGAGCTTGCGTTGAGGGCCGCAGTCCGGCCGGGCCAGGCGCAGCGTGGCGATCAGCGCCAGTGCGCCCAGCGCGGCGGCATAGAGCGTCTTCATCCAGAAGTGGCTGCTTTGCATGGCATCGCCCAGATCGCGCCGTATGCCGAGCCCCAACATGAGCAGGGCGATCGTCATCGCCATGCCAAGCGCAAGGCCGGTCAGGATACGCCGTGCAGCGGCATGGCGCGGTACCGCGCAAAGATCCGCACTGAGCGAAGCGACAAGACGGTCGCATGCGTTCTCGCCCCGGTTCGGGCCGCCGTCGTTCGTCACGTTATCACTGCTCTTCACTTCATCGCCTCCCGCACGCGCGCGGCGAGTGCCTTTAGCCCGCGATGGGTGGAGACCTTCACGTCGGATTCGCCCATCCCCTCACGCTGGGCGGCTTCGGAGGTGGAGAGGCCGTCGATCCGCGTCGCACGGATGGCGCGGGCCTGCTTTTCGGGGATCGTGGACAGCAGCGCCTCGGTATCGAGGCCGGCGCCGACCTCATCCTCGAAACTGTCGATGGAAAGATCGTCCTCCATCCCGTCGATCGGGACGGTGCGGCCTTGCCGGCGGAAATGGTCGATCATCTTGTATCGCGCGATCGCATAGAGCCAGCCGGTGAAGTTGCGGGCGCGATCGTAGGTCATGCGGCGGGTGTGCAAGGCGATCAGCGTTTCCTGCAAGAGATCCTCGATATCGTCGTCCTGGCCGGTCATGCGGCGCCGGAAAAAGGACCGCAGGCGCGGCACCAGCGCTTCCAGCAGGCGGGCATAGGCCTTGGCGTCGCCATCGAGGGCGCGGACCATCCAGTCCCTGAGTTCGGTCTCGCCGGTGCGCATCAGCATGTCCACAGGAGTTCGTCGCGAAGCCCCGCGACGTTACACGGCCGCCGGCGCTTCGCGAGGATTATTCGCTTCGGCGGTAGAGCACCGAATGGCCATGCGCGCCGGTGCGGGCGAGAGGCGTCCAGCCGGGGATCGGAAGCTCGTGCGTGTCCTGCCAGACGATCCACAGGTACGGAATGGCCGAAGGGATCTTCGCGGCGCTGGTCTGTACCTGGACGGTGCCGTCGCATTGCTCGCCGATCTGTATCGCGGATAGATCACGGTCGAACGGTGCGGCGACCGGGTTCGAAATGCTCAGCAGCTGTCCGCCCGACATTGCGAACTGATCGTTGGCGAAGGCATGCCTGCGGATCAGGGCATAGCTGGCGATATGGGTGTTGCGCGTGGGGCCGGCGAACGGGCTATCGCGGCAGGGCAGGGCAACGAAGGTCACCAGTTGCGACCCACGGGGAACATGGTCCAGCACCGCAGTTTCCTGCTGGATCTGGTGGTCCCACGTGGCAAGGCTTGCGGTGTTGGATGCCAGCCGCACGGCGACGAATGCCACGGCCGCTAGCGACAACCAGCCGAATTTGCCCATCGGATTCGCCGGACGCGCGGCGATCAGCGCTAGCGCGAACGTGATCGGCAGCATG
Source organism: Novosphingobium oxfordense (assembly GCF_044029435.1). NCBI lineage: Bacteria > Pseudomonadati > Pseudomonadota > Alphaproteobacteria > Sphingomonadales > Sphingomonadaceae > Novosphingobium > Novosphingobium oxfordense. Next base: position 3,672,860 of record NZ_CP147005.1, read on the forward strand.
CGCATGTCCGCAAAGAAGGACCCGTAGATGCGTACGGGGATCAGCCAGAAAATCCCGAACAGCACGGCAGCGGCAAGCGCCAGCCCCTTGTGCAAGGCAAAAGCATTGGATCGCCACATGCACACGATCACGAAGATGAGTTCGAGGGCGCACAGCGTATCGAAAGTGCTCCAGCGATCGGCCAGAACGTCGGCGATGAAGACGAACTTCATCGCCAGGAGAAACCAGCCGTCGGTGGGCAGGTGTTCGGGGGTGTGCGGCCACAGCATGCTCAGCGCGTGGGGCACCAGCAGGCAGGAACTGGCCAGCAAGCCGGTGAACGCGGAGTGCAGGAAGCGCCGATCGCGTTCGAAACGGAAGGCGAATTCGCAGCACCCGACAGCGATGCACAGCACCGCCCAGCCCGCAAGGTGGCAGATCCAGATCACGCTTGCGACGGCGCAGAACGTTACCCAACGCAAGCGTGGGCGTGCCATCATCCAGGGGCTGATCCAGAGGGCCAGCGCCAGGGTGTCCAGCGCGATGGCGAGCGAGAAATTGAGGAAGCCGTAGTTGAACGAATGGCCGAAAGCCAAGGGCACGGCGAACAGCGCCGTCGCCATCACGCGGCCATGCGCCGCGCGCGAGAGCAGCAGAAAACCGGCGCTCTGCAGCATCACGATCAGGATCGCGATGGCCTTCATCGTGGCGCTCAGGCCCAGAACCGGCTCCAAGACCAGGGCCAGCAGGTCGGTCCCCAGATTGGGCAGCAAGTTCCAGTTGAACGTGTACCAGCGCGCGACATCGACGGAGCGGCCACCGTCCATCTGCACCATGAAGCGCGCCATGTGCGCGGGCAGATCGGTAAGGGGTGGAACCTGCGGATAGAGCAGGGGTACGGCCGTGAGCAGCACGGCGATGATGCACCAGGAACGGGGCACCGCGCCGTCGCGCCAGTTGGTGGCCGGCATCAGGCCGACACCACGTTCGCGGGCGGTCAGGCCCCTCACCGTGCGGTTCTCCGCACGATCTCGAAATCGTCGCCCATCTCGGCCGCGCAGGCGGCGGTGAGTCGCGTCTCAAGCATGTCGAGCACGGCCTGTTCGTTGTAGCAGGGCACCACCACGGAAAGGCGTGGCGGCGCGGTTGCCAGCTGCGAAGCGATCGGCTCCATCTTCATGGTCTTCGTGTTCCCCCGAACAGCCCTGACGGCGTCCTCCGCCTTATCCGTCGGAATGGTTAACCCAGCGTAAAACGCCATTTCTTGCGGGTTTTTCCGGATTCGACGGCTCATGGCCCGTCAACCCTGTTTGCCTAGCTCTGGGCGCAGCGGACCTGACGGCCTGGGGAGGTTTGTGTGAGCGGACTGGAAGCACTGATGATCAAGGCCCGTGGCGCCGCGCGGCGGGGCGAGACCGATGCGGCGCGGGCGCTCTATCGCGAGGCGTTAACGCGGTTTCCGCGCAATTCGCGGGCTCGTGCCGCGCTGGACGCATTGGAGGCGGCCAACGCCAATCCGCCGCCGGACCAGCTCGATCCGATGATTTCCGCCTACCGCGCCGGCGCGCTGGACGAGGCAGTGCGCCACGGCACCCGATTGGCCGAGCAATTTCCGCAGAGCTTCGCCGTCCACAACCTGCAAGGCGCGGCTTTGCTGGCGATGGGCGTGCTGCCGGCGGCGGAGGCGGCCTTCCGCCGGGCGATCCTTGCGGACCCCGACGCCGCCGCCTGCTACAACAACCTGGCGATTACCTTGCGGCGACAGAACCGCACATTGGAGGCCGAATCGACCTATCGCGCCGTGATCGCCCGCCATCCCGAGTATGCGGACGCCCACTACAACCTTGCCAACCTGTTGGACCTTGCCGGACGGCCCAAGGAGGCCGAGGTGGAATATGCCGCTACCGTCAAGATCGACCCCGGCTATGTGGAGGCGCACTACAACCTTGGCAACTTGCGCGCGAAGCGCGGCGCGCGCGCGGCGGCGATCGATTCCTACCGCAAGGCGGTGACGTTGAAGCCCGACCATTCCGACGCCTACAACAACATGGGCGGCGAATTGCTGCTGCTGGATCGGGTCGACGAGGCGCTGGACGCTTACGACCGCGCGCTGGCGGCCGATCCCGACAATACCCAGGCGATCGTCAACCGGGGCAAGGCACTGGTGCTGACGGGCGCGCTGCCCGATGCCATCGCCGCGTTCCGCAAGGCCTACGCGATAAATCCCGACGATCGCTCCGCGCTGCTGCATGCCTTGTTCGAGGAAGCGCACATCTGCGACTGGAGCAATCGCGACCAGTACGCGCTGACCGCCGGTTCCGCCGCCGTCCAGCCTTTCGCGACATTGCCCTTCGTCGACGATCCGGAGCACCAGTATCGCCGTTCGCTGGCCTGCGCGGCGGTGAAGTTCGGCGCCGGTCCGGAATCCCTGGCGAAAAACCTGCCCGATCCCGCGCCGTCCGCCGACGGGCGCATCCGCATCGGCTACTTCTCGGCCGATTTCCACGATCACGCGACGATGTACCTGATGAGCGGGCTGTTCCGCGAGCATGACCGTGCGTGTTTCGACGTGCGCCTCTACAGCTACGGCCCGGCGCGCGAGGACGATGCCTCCCGCATCGCCCTGCGCCGCCAGGTCGATGCCTTTACCGAGATCGGCCACCTGACCGACGTGCAAGTGCGCGACCTTGCCCGCGACGATGCGCTGGACATCGCGGTCGACCTGAAGGGCTATACGCGCGGCACCCGCAGTTCGATGTTCGGCCAGCGGCTGGCGCCCGTGCAGGTGAGCCACATGGGCTATCCTGGCACCATGGGTCATCCCTGCATCGACTATTTCGTGGCCGACGCCGTTGCCCTGCCTCCGGGCGGCGAGGCGTGGTTCAGCGAGAAGATCGTGCGCCTTGCCGGCTGCTATCAGGCCAATGACGACCGGCGCGCGATCGTGCCCGATGCCCGCACCCGCGGCGACTGGGGACTGCCGGAAAGGCAGGAAGGGCCGGAAAGGCAGCAAGGGCCGGAAAGGCAGGAAGGGGGCTTCGTGTTCTGCTGCTTCAACCACACCTACAAGATCGGCCCGGCCGAGTTCGATATCTGGATGCGCCTGCTGGACCGGGTCGAAGGCAGTGTGCTCTGGCTGCTGCGATCCAACGAGTGGGCCGAGGCGAACCTGCGGCAAGAAGCGGCCGCGCGGGGGATCGACCCCGCCCGGCTGGTCTTCGCCCGCAACGTCCGCCATGGCGAGCACCTTGGCCGGCTGGCCCACGCCGACCTGTTCCTGGATACCTTCAACGTCAACGCGCACACCACGGCGTCCGACGCGCTATGGGCGGGCCTTCCCGTGCTGACGCTTAGCGGCAACCAGTTTGCGGCGCGGGTGGCGACCAGCCTGCTTCACGCCATCGGGCTGCCGGAAATGGCGGTGGCGGACGCGGCGGCCTACGAAGCCGCCGCGCTGGCCCTGGCACGCGATCCGGCGCGGCTGGCGGATCTGCGCGCGAAGTTAGTGGAAAACCGGCCGAGCGCGCCGCTGTTCCGCACGGCGGACTATACCCGCCGGCTGGAGCGCGCGTTCGCGGAAATGCATCGCCGCCGGCAGGCGGGGCTGGCGCCCGATCACTTCGAGGTGGAGTGACGGGAGGCCATGCCTCCCGCACGGGCCGTTACTTCGGATGGATCTGCTTGGTCCGGCTGCCCTTCAGGCTGATGCCGGCCATCAAGCCCTTCTGACCGAAGGCGAAGGCGTAGACTGCCTTGTTCAGCGTGGTGGTATCGAGTTCGGCGGCGGCGCCCTTGTCGATCATCACCACGTTGGGGTCCGATCCGACGTCCCAGCTTTCATTGGATGTCGCTTCGGCCAGCTTCTCGTTGTTCATGAAGAACAGGGCGTAGCCATAGCCCTGCGCGCCGGCCTGCAAGCCCACCGATGCGCTGGATATGTTGAAGAACTTCGTGACCTTGTCGTTCACCAGCAACACGCCGTCACCGGACGAACCGGCAATCACGAAGCCGCCCTTGATGATCTTGGGGAATACCATGATGCCTTTCGCGCGCTTGCCGATGGCGGCGGCCTTCGGATTGGCTGCGTAAAGCTGATGGAGCGCCGCACGCGACTTCGCCTCGATCTCGGCGGCCGACGATGCCGCCATCACCTGGCTGGGCATGGCTGTCGCCAAGGCCGCAATGGATAGAGTGAAAATCGCCGATCTGCGCGTAATTCCGGTGATCATCGATCGTCCTTCCCTAATGTGATGTCTGGTGCAGCGCGCCCTTCCGTCCGTCTTTCGTGGTCTTGCGCCCGTTTGAGCAGCGTGGGCAATCGACACAAACCCTGAAAACCGGAAGCGGAGTTCCGAAAGGCCGGGGCGACATGCCCATAACATGACCCGTTCGTGGAAGTTCCGCGATGCGGGGTGCTCGGTCGGGAATTTGCGTTCAGGCCGCCATTTACGCTGCTCGCGCCAAAGCCGGCTTGCTCAGCAGCGCCAGCAGCGAGATCCGGTTGAAGAACCACATTCGCTGCATTTCCAGGCTGCTGTATTTCCGCAAGGTATTGGCGAACGTATAAGGCGTGTACCAGACGTTGTGGTCCGGATGGACGCCTTCGAGGAACGTCTCGCTCTCGGCCCGATAGTCGAAGTGGCGGGCGCGGCACTGGAAGGCATCGGGCACGGAGATGAGGAACAGGCCGGCATCGACCGCCTCGATCTGGGCCAGGAATCCGGCGACGTCCGGCACATGCTCCATCACTTCGGGCACCAGCACCACGTCGTAGCGGTCGGTCGCCTGCGACAGGTCGGTGAACAATTCGCCCTTCACGTAAGGGCGCAGCTGTTCCAGCGCCTCCCCATGCGGGTCCACGCCGTCCAGGTGGGCGCAGTGTTCTTCCAGCCGGACGTGGAGCGAAGTGCGCGGGTCGGTGATCGGCCAGTCCGCGCAGCCGACATGCAGCACGCGCTTTCCGGACAGCAGGCTGGCGAAAACATCCATGCGGCCCAGCGCGGCGAGTTCCGAACTGACCGGCACGCGTTGGAGGAAGTAGGGCGCGTGGATCTTTTCCAGCGGCGAGCCATCGGTGGCCACCTGTTTGGGCGCCTGCTCGGGTGAGGGGGCCTGAGCAGGTGACGATGCCGGAACCGGAGCGGGCGCGGCGGCGGCGCCCGGATCGGCGCCCGGATCGGCCCTAAGATCGGCCCTAAGATCAGCCCTAAGATCGGTCTTATGGATCTGGTCGTAAGTCCGGTGGGTCGATCCCCAAAGCTGATGCGCATAGACCGGGTCGCGGCCTTCGTACGTCACCCCGGTGAAGTGGCGCGGGATGAAGTAGTGGCTGGGGTAGATGCGCAGCGGGGTATAGGCGAACTTGCGGTAGCAATCGGTCAGCCGCTGGGGACCCACCGTCTTCCACGCCATGTCACCGATTACGGAGGGGCTGACGGCGATGTCTTCGACGATCTGCTTCACGAAGGCATTGCCCGGCCGGCAACCGAAATAGCCGGCGGCGATCAGGCCGGGGCGGACGATCTCGTTCTCCCAGCAGGCGAAGGCCTCGCAATCGAGCAGGCCGTCATCCAGCGGGCGGGTGCAGATGCTGTCCGCGTCGAAGACCAGGCCGCCGTGTTCGTGCAGGATTTCCCAGCGCATCATGTCCGCCACGCCGTTCCATTCGCGCTGGCGCATTTCGGCCATGTGGCGGGCGTTGATCCAGTCGCGCCCGTTGAGATCGGAATTGCCCCAAAGGCGGAAGGCCCAGTCCGGATGGGCATCGCGCCAGGTCCGGATGCAATTGTCGGGGCGGCGGCTTTCGTCGCCCACCCAGATGAAGTGGAAAGTCTTCGGGATCATGCTTCGCCCTCGTTTCACCCTGCCGGCGATCTCGATCCCGAGAACTAGGACAACAGGGTTGATCGAGGACGAAGCTCCCCCCCAGGGAAAACGACTATTATGGAGCGGCACCAGCCCGCTCCCCCGCCCGATCTCCCATCCAGTATACACCGTTGTGGGCGGTCGGGCGGAGGAGCGGACTGGTACTGCGAAGTTCGGTTCTGGCGAATTTCCAAACGGTCTTTCGGGCCCATGGGGCGGCCCGCCCGCGCGGCGAGGGGTACGCCGTGCGGGCGGGACCCGGGTCAGGGACGGGAACGGTCCCTTTCCCTTGACGAGCCGGAGCGGCACGGTGGTGCGGATGTGCGCCGCTCCGGGCGGGATGACCCATGGGGGTGCAAGGGTCAGTCCCGCGGGATGATCCAGCGGATCGTCCCCATGTATGAGCCGGCGGAAGCCTCACCGTCGGCATTGGTGGCGGGCTCGAACCGGGCGCGCCGGCTGACGTACTTGCAGGTCGCCTCGTCCAGCCCTGAATAGCCGCTGGAACTCATGATCGTGCATTGCCCCACCCGGCCGCGTGCATCCACGTCGACGCGGAAGCGGACCATGCCCTGGTGCTCTGCGCGCAGTTCTCCGGCGGGATAGTCCTGCGTGGTGACCCAGGTGCCCGGATCGTTACGCGGCATCGCACCGCGCGGCTGAAAGCGCGGCGAAGGGGTGGTGGAAGGCTGCGGGAAGGGATCGAGCGCGGTGCCGGTCGGCGTGCCGGTGGCCACCGGCGGCAGGGAGGGAAGGTCGGTGGGTTGGGTGGTGGTCGTCGGGTCCTTGAGCACCGTGTGCGTGGTGGTGATGACCGTGTCGATCGACTTGGGCTGTTCCGGCTTGGATGTGGGCGTGGGAGGGGGAGGCGGCGGGTCCAGATGGACCATTACGCCCTCCGTGCGAGGCTTCGGTTCCGATTGGAATATCGTCACCGCAAAGCCGTTGATCAGGGCCAGCGCCACGCCGCCCTGAATCAATGCGACCACGCCCCCGGTGAGGAACTTTTGGTTGGGGTTGGAATTCCGATCGACGTAGGACATCGGCATTCTCTCCAATATGGTGCCCTTATTCTTGCGATTTCCGTTTTCGGATCATCGCAAGCCTGGCGCACTTCATGGTTTGAAAGCTAACACGAATCCCATCGTTTCAAATAAAATAATACTCAGCAATACAAGCATTTAACTGGCAATACTGACTATCACCATGCTTAGTAGTTACCGCGCTGCAGCAATGGCTTTCTGGCGGCGACGTTGCACCGAACTGCCAAGGCCGATTGCCTCGCGATACTTGGCCACGGTGCGGCGGGCCAGTTCGAAACCTTTCGCTTTCAGCAGGTCCACAAGCGTGTCGTCGGACAGGATCGCCTTGGGATCTTCCGCATCGATCAGCTGGCGGATCGCTGCCTTCACCGCCTCTGCCGACGCGCCTTCGCCGCCTGCCGCCGCCACGCCGGAAGTGAAGAAGTACTTCAACTCATAGGTCCCGCGCGGGCAGTTGAGATACTTGTTGGAGGTGACGCGGCTGACGGTGGATTCGTGCATGCCGATGGCTTCGGCCACCGTACGCAAGGTCAGCGGTTTCAGGTGGGAGACGCCGTGGCGGAAGAAGCCGTCCTGCTGGCGCACCAGTTCGGCGGCGACTTTCAGGATGGTCTTTTGCCGCTGGTCCAGCGCCTTGATCAGCCAGTTGGCATCGGTCAGCTTTTCGGAAAGCCAGTTGCGCGATGCCTTGTCGGTGCAGCCGCTGCGCAGTTCCAGGAAATAGCCGCGATTGACGATCAGGCGCGGCAGCGTCGCCTCGTTCAGCGCGATATCCCAGCCCGGTTGCGCGCTCTGCTTTTCGCCCTGCTTCTCTTCGGCTGCGGCCGGCGTAATCAGAATGTCCGGCACCACTGCCGCGCCCGGTTCGCCGCCGAAGCGCAGGCCCGGCTTGGGATCGTAGCCGCGCAATTCGCTCAGCATGTCCGCCATGTCTTCGTCGTCGGCGCCGCAGATGCGCTTGAGCCGGGGCAGGTCGCCGCGTGCGACAAGGTCCAGATTGTCGATCAGCCGCGCCATGCAGGGATCGTAGCGGTCCGCCTCTTTCGCCTGCAGCGCAATGCATTCGCCCAGCGTGCGCGCGCCGACGCCAGTGGGATCCAGCGATTGCAGCACTGCCAGCGCCGCCTCCGCCTCCGCTTCCTCCACGCCCAGGTCGATGGCGATTTCGCCCAGCGAGACGGGCAGGTATCCCGCCTCATCCAGCAGGCCGATCATGTAGCGGGCGATGCCGGTCAGCAGATCGTCGTCGGTGGCGGTGCCCAGTTGCGCTTCGAGATGCTCGACCAGCGATAGTTCGCCGCCGCCGTGCTGGTCGATGCCGGGGCCGTCCTCGCCGCCGCCCGCGCGCAAGTCTCCGCCCCAGTCGCCAGTCACCGAATCGCTGGAGGAGGCTTCGGCGCGCTCGTTGCCGTCGCCGGTGTCGCGCTCGCGCTCTCCGGCGGGGACTTCGATGTCGAGCGGGCGATCCTCTCCGCCGCGTCCTTCGCCGATCAGCCGGTCCACGGCGGACGTTTCCGGAGAGGTCAGGCGCGGGGTTTCGGCCGGGCCTTCGCCCACAACCGGCCCGACATCCGGTCCGGATGGAGCGCCACCCACGTCCAGCAGGGGATTGGCCTCCAGCGCTTCGCCGATGAAGGCTTCGATCTCAAGGTTGGAGAGCGCCAGCAGCTTGATCGCCTGCTGGAGCTGCGGGGTCATCACCAGCGACTGGCTTTGCCGCAGGTCCAGCCTGGGCCCCAGCGCCATGGCTCAGGTTCCCGAAGGGGGCTGCCTCGTCCCTGCCACCCCGATCGCGCCGTGGAGCCCCCTCACGACGCGGAACATGATAACGGGGCGGTGCCCCGTCACAGGGTGAAGCCTTCGCCCAGATAGAGGCGGCGCACGTTCTCATCGGCGACAAGCGCTTCCGGGCTGCCCGCGAACAGCACCTGGCCGCCGTAGATGATGCAGGCGCGGTCCACGATATCCAGCGTCTCGCGCACGTTGTGGTCGGTGATCAGCACGCCGATTCCGCGCGAACTCAGATCGCGTACAAGGTCGCGGATGTCGGCGATGGACAGCGGGTCGATGCCGGCGAAGGGTTCGTCCAGCAGCATGATCGAAGGCTTGGCAGCCAGCGCGCGCGCGATTTCGCAGCGGCGGCGCTCGCCGCCCGAAAGCGCCATCGCCGGGCTGGAGCGCAGGCGGGTAAGGCCGAATTCGTCCAGCAGACGCTCCAGTTCGGAGGCGCGGACATCGCGATCGGGCTCGTTCAGTTCCAGCACCGCGCCGATGTTTTGTTCGACGGTCATGCCGCGAAAGATCGATGTTTCCTGCGGCAGATAGCCCAGGCCCAGGATCGCGCGGCGATACATCGGCAGGCGCGTCACATCGACGCCGTCCATCAGGATGCGGCCCGAGTCGGGACGCACCAGGCCCATGATCGAATAGAAGCAGGTGGTCTTGCCGGCGCCGTTCGGGCCCAGCAGGCCCAGCACTTCGCCCTTGGCGACCGAGACGGAAATGTCGGTCAGGACCGCGCGCTTGTCATAGCTTTTGGCGATCGAGATGACCTCAAGCCCGCCATTCTGCGCCACGGTAAGCGCGGCGGCCGGGGTTTCCTTCATGCGTTCGCTCGTTTCGGTCATCTTCCCCGCCGTTTACGCAGCCCACCGGCCTATCGCAAGCCGCCATTTCCGGCTGGCGACCGGATGGGCGCCAGAGCGTGCATTGTTCGCGGGAACGCCGGGGACGGTGCGACAGTTTCAGTACCGTCATAAGGTCCATAATGCAGGGATAGAAAATTGCGTTCCGCATGGCGCGAACTTGCCAATCCATGCGCCGCGTGATCTAGTGATCGCGGGAGAGACAACAAAGGTCGCACTCAGGACAGAAAGGTTAGGCTCGATGGCCAAGACCGGCAGACATACAGGGATTTCAGACGGTTTCAGCCGCAATGCCGAGGGGGGGCATGCGGATCTGCGCTCTACACAAGCGCCGCAGCCGGTTCGACATACCCCGCCGGAAGCTGATCGCGATCAGGCTAAGGCATTGCCCGACTTTCGCCGCAAGATGAGCGATCACATCGCCTATGCCCTGCTGGTCTACACCGCGCTCCAGATTTTCGTGACGATCGGCGCGCTGAAGGCCGGCGGCGAATCGCTGCTGCCCTATCTGGCGCTGGTTATCCTGGTAATCGCCATCATCCCCGCCTGCCGCCGTTTCGAAGCCCGCTGGAACCGCCTGACCGACGAACAGGCACACGATCCGGCACTTCAGCCGTTCTACCGCCGCGATCTGATGATGCTCTGGGGATTGGCGATCGGCCTGCCTTTCGCGCTTACCGGGCTGTTCAAGGGACTTGCACTGCTGGTTCGGTGATACTGTCGCTGTCCCGTTATCCTGTTATCAGACCTTGCGCTTGCCCACCCCGCTGCGACTAGGCAGCAGGCTGCCAAGTCTCGCTCCCCTCCCGCTTGCGGGAGGGGATGACAGCGCACCAAGTCGTGCAAAGCGCAATTACGCCCTCCCGCAAGCGGGAGGGCCGCGAGGCTTGGTGAGCCACAGGCGAACCTAGCCGCAGCGGGGTGGGCAACCTCAACCTCAACCTCAACCTCAACCTCAACCTCAACCGGAACCACCGCCCATCACCAGACCACCATTTGCCCTTCGCCGCCGGTGCGCTTAGGTCAGCAAGGAATGCGGTGCGTGGTCCATGTTCGGGCCGCGCTCATGGAGATCGATCAAGGATGCTGACCCCCGACGAAGCGCTGGACCGCGCACAGCAATTGGTGGAGCGCGCGCGCCGGGTCGGCGCGGACGCCGCCGACGCGGTCTATGGCGCCAGTTCTTCGGAGGCGATCCAGGTGCGCCTTGGCAAGCTGGAAGACGTCGAACGGTCGGAAAGCGAGCATATTTCGCTGCGCCTGTTCGTCGGCCGGCGGTCCGCCAGCATCGGCTCCAGCGACTTGTCCCCGCAGGCGCTGGACGAACTGGCGAACCGGGCACTGGCGATGGCGCGCAGCGCGCCGGAAGATGCCTTTGCCGGGCTGGCGCCTGAGGAACTGCTCTCTACCGGCCCCTGGCCCGATCTGGACCTGCTGGACGATCGCGAGCCCGGCCCGCAGGACTTGCGCCTGATGGCAGAGGAGGCGGAGGACGCCGCCCGCGCGGTGGCCGGCGTCACCAATTCGGATGGCGCCTCGGCCAGTTCGGGCGGCGGCGTGGTGGCATTGGCCACCAGCCATGGTTTCGGCGGCGGCTACGGCTCCACCAGCCGCTCTGTCAGCGCATCGGTGGTTGCGGGAGAAGGCGTGGACAAGCAGCGCGACAGCGACTGGCGGGCCATGCACCACTGGTCCGACCTGCCGACCTCGGCCTCGATCGGCACGCTGGCGGGTGAGCGGGCCGTGGCCAAGCTTGCGCCGGGCCGACTGCGCAGCGGGCCGATGCCGGTGGTGTTCGACCCGCGCGTGGGCGGATCGCTGGTGGGCCACCTGCTGGGCGCAATGTCGGGCAGTGCGATCGCCCGCCGGTCCAGTTTCCTGCTCGACCGGCTGGATCAGGCGATCTTCGCCAACGGCGTGACCATCGTCGAGGATCCGCTGCGCCCGCGCGGGCTGCGTTCGCGCGCGTTCGATGGCGAGGGGCTGGCGACGCGCGCGCGCAATCTGGTGGAGGATGGGCGGCTGACCGGCTGGCTGATGGAAAGCGCCTCTGCGCGCCAGTTGGGGCTCGCCCCCACCGGCCATGCCGCGCGCGGCGGCAACGGCGCGCCGGGGGTTTCGGTGGGCAATGTCGACCTGCTGCCGGGCACGCTCTCCCCCGCCGAGCTGATGGCGGACATCAAGGATGGCGTCTACGTCACCGAACTGATCGGCCAGGGCGTGAACGGAGTGACCGGCGATTACAGCCGGGGCGCATCGGGCTTCCGCATCGTCGATGGCCAGATCGCCGGCCCGGTCGCGGAATTCACCGTGGCGGGCAACCTGCTGGCGATGTTCGCGGCGCTGATCCCGGCCAACGATCTTGTGCGCGACCGATCGCTGAACGTGCCGACCTTGCGGGTGGACGGGCTGACCGTGGCGGGGGACTGACCAGCCCCTCACCGGTTCTTGCGCGGGTCTTCCTGGTGCATGCGCACTTCCATCTGCGGGAAGGGCATTTCGATGTTCTCGGCAGCGAAGCGCCGGGCGATATCGAAGCGCATGGCGGAGGCGGTGGCAGTGCCGTCGGTTGCGTCGCGCACGAAGACCAGCAGGCGCATCTGGACCGCGCTGTCGGCAAAGGCATCCAGCGTCACGTTGGGTTCGGGCCAGGACAGCACGCCGTCCTGCGCCTTGGCGATCTCGACCAGCACCTCGCGCACGTGTTCCAGGTTCGATCCGTAGGCGACGCTGATCGGCACCACCACGCGCGCCAGATGCTCACCCAGGCTGAGGTTCTTCACGCTGCCGGTGATCAATTGCGAGTTCGGGATGATGATCTGGTGCCGGTCGAAGCTTTCGAGATGGGTCGAGCGGACCGAGACCTTGCGGACGATGCCCGAATAAGTGCCCACCTCGATCCAGTCCCCCTCGCGGATCGGGCGTTCGACCAGCAGGATGATGCCGCTGGTGAAGTTCTCCACCGTCGATTGCAGGCCGAAGCCAAGGCCCACCGAAAGGGCGGTGGCGATGAAGGCCAGGCTGGTGAGGTCAAGGCCCGTGGTGGCGATGGCGATGGCCGCCGAAATGACGATGCCGACATAGCCGATGATGGTGACGATGGAGGCCTGCGAGCCCCGGTCTATCTCGAACTGGGGCAGGATCGTCAGGTTGATGATCCGCTGGGTCCACCGCGTGGCGATGTAGCCGGCCAGGAACACGAAGGCGAAAGTCAGGATGTCTCCCGCCGAGATATTGACGTTGCCGAAGGTCACGCCGGTGCGCAGCATGACCACCGCGTCGCCGATCTCGCGGCTATTGTAGCCCCAGGTGATCGCCAGTAGCGGCAGGGCGGAAAGGGTCAGCACCACGCCGGCCAGCATCGGCACGAAATGGATGCTGGCGCGGTAGCGTTTCAGCCCGCCCTCGGCGAGCAGGCCGACGATCAGGCTGACCAGCCGGTGAAGGAATATGGCGATGGCGATGATCGCTACCGACATGACGAGATCGGAAAACAGCTCGCGCGCCAGTACGATGTAGCCGACGACGGCGGCGGTGATGCAGCCGGCTGCCAGCAGCATCAGGATCTTGGCGAGCGGCCCCGCGAAATCGAGGGGGTCGCCCTGCTTGCGGGTGGAGCGTGAATGCAGCGTCGGGGTAGCCGGCGCATCCGGCGTCTTGTCGCGCCCCTTGCCGATGATATCGGCGAAACGCCAGACCAGCGCGCCGCCGCAGATCAGCAGTATCGCGGAGGCAAGATCGATCACCGATATGGCCAGGAAGCCCTGGTCCTCTATCCCCTCCACCACGATTTCCAGCGCCAGCACGATGCCCAGCAGGCGCACGGTGCCCACCGCGCGGTCGATCAGGTCCGGGCGCAGGCGGACCAGCCGCAGTTCGTGAAAGGGTGATTGCAGCGTGCTTTTCGCCAGCCACTGGGCGATCGCCACCACCAGCGCGGCCAGCAGCAGCAGCACGCTGAGCGCGGCCAGCGTCTCGTTATCGAGGAATGGCCGCATCAGCAGGTTGAAGGCCGCGACCGAGCAGCCGATCGCGAAGAACAGGAAGATCGCGGCGATCACATCCTCGATCACGATGTAGATCAGCCGCGGCGCGGTCTGCGGCGTGGCCTGGTGCTTTTCCACGAAGCGGCGGCGGACGATGCGCAGCAGGCGGATAGAGGCGAAGGGCCCTAGCAGCACCAGCGCGGCCACTGCCAGCAGGCGCAGCGCGAAATGGCTGGCGCCGTCGCGCGCCACGCCTTTCGCGCCTTCTCGCGCGGCGATGTCCAGCCCCTTCTGCCCGTCGCCGGCGACATCGATCCACAGCCGGGGATCGAGGATGGATCGCGTCCGTTCGGAACGGCGGTTGCGTTCCAGCGTGGCGATGCGTTCGTCCAGTTCCGAAACCAGCGTGGATGCGCGGGCCTGCGCCTCGCGCGCGTCCAGCACGGGGGCGAGTTTTACCGAGAGCTGCGCGTCCAGCTCCTTGCGGCGCGCGGTGATCGCGCCGGGTTCGGTCTTGCCCTCTGCCGGTACGGCGCCGAGCGCGGCGATCTGGGCCTGGATGATGCGCGCATCCAGATTGCTGCGATCGGCGATCTGGCGCGCGAGGTCGCGGTCCGCGGCCAGCCGATCACGCAATTTGTTGAGCTGGTGGACGCCGTAGTAGTCGTAATTGCCGATGGGCTTGGCCAGCACTGCCTGGGCTTGCGCGGCATCGGCGTTGAACTTCGCCACCGCCTCCGGACCGATCAGCGAGACGATGGGATGGGCGGGCGCTGTCTCGGTTTGGGCGGGCCCGGAATTGGCAGGCCCGGAATCGGCGGCTCCGGATTCCGTGACAGGCGTGGCGGAAGCATCCGGCTTCGGGCTGGCGGATGGAAGCGGGATCGGCAGGATCGGCAATTGCGCTTGCGCGGAAGCGCTCGCCAGCAGACCGCAGAACGCCAGCAGCATGAGCACGGCGCGCCGAAACGGGGCGTTGCGCCTCACGGCCCGCAGGTCACCGTGCCATCCATGCCGGCAATCCATCGACGTATCGCGGTCCAAGTCGTTTCCCCGAAATGCCGGCCGCAACGGAGGTCAGAGCGGGGCGAATTCGTAAATGCCGCTATCCATCTTCAGCGCAAGGAAAAGATGTCCGTCACGCAAGGTGTAGCTGGCCACGTCCGGCAGGCGCGCGGCCATGGTCTGGCCCATATCCGGTTGCGCGCAGAGCGCGCGGGTGGAGGCGACCGGGCCGATCGTCAGCGAGCCGCCTTCTCCACCCCCCTGTTCATTGGGTGTTGCGGTCCAGGATGCGCGGCCGCGATTGCAGTCCAGCTGCATGGCCAGTGCCCCGTCGGCCCCGAATTCCAGCGTGTAGGTGCGCCCGGCGTCGGGCCTGGTGGTGCCCTGCGCATCGTCCATCGACTGGAAGCCGATCAGTTTCCACGAGGTGCCGGCAAGGCCGCCCGTCGCAGGGGGCTGCGGAACCGTGGATGGCGGGCCGGCGGGAGGGCCGGCGGGAGGACCGGCAGGCTGGGGCGCTTGCGGGGCCGTCTGGCAGCCGGCAAGCGCCAGCGCCGCCAGTGTCGCACAGGAAATCAGGGAAATCCGCTTCATCGGCTTGTTCCTCCCATCGGGATATCGATCTGCATTCCGGCCCGCTTCGCAGGCGGTCACGATCCCTGCGCCAGCAGGAAGTTCCAGCGCACACCCAACTGGCCGATGAAGCCATGGTAGGCGCGCGTCGGCACGTTCGAATCGTTGTTGGTATAGCCGCCTTCGGCATAGAGCGCATAGTTCCGCGCCACCGCATATTCCAATCCCACGGAGCCGCGCACTTGCGTGTCGCGCCGCTTGAAATCGTAGAAGTTGGAGAAGGCGGCCTTGTAATAGCGCTTGGCGAAATAGGCGCGGCCGTAAAGGTCCAGCTTGGGCGTCAGCGCCGTGCGGCCGATCAGTTGCGCGCCGAACCCGTCATAGCTGAAGCGCTGGGCATCGGCATCGTGGTGCATGCCCAGCAGCGATCCCTGGATGCGCGTGGGCCCGTTGCCCGGCCGCCAGAAATGCCGCAACTCGCCCAGCCATTCGGACTGGTCGTAGCCGCGGAACGTGCATTCGCACTGGTTGCGAAAGCCATAGCGCAGGCGGACGGTGGTGGTGTGTTCGCGGTTGTGGCGCATGATCAGCTGCCCATCGATGCGATAGCGGTCGAACACGCGGCCATTGTTGCTGAACACATAGTCGAAGCCCGGGATCAGCCGCAGCTTGACGCGGCCCTTGTCCGCCAGCGCCAGATCGTACTGCGCCTCGGTCCCAAGGCGGTAGCGGTTGTAGTCGCTCTCCACCGGAAACACGTCTGCCCCGGCCAGTGCGCGCAGGATCACCGGGCCGGTATCGTAGCTGAGCCGCATGCTGGTGCCGAGGTCGGTCTGGATGCGATCCTGATCGGGTGTGGAATCGATCACGTCCGGCGGCACCACGCCGCGGCCTACCCAGGCCGAACCGTCGAACACCAGATCGCCTTGTTTCGCGATGGCGACCGTCGGGGCCATGGCAGTCAGGACAAGCGCAACGGGGGCGGCGGAGAGCGAAATGCGGCGGCATGCGGGAGTCATGGCGTCTCCTGAGGGGGGATGTTCGGAGAAGGCGCGGGCTGGGGCACCGCCTGTTCGGCAGACGGGGCCTCCAGTGGCGCAAGACTTGGTGCGGCGGATGCCAGGGCATGCCCGGTATCGGGCAGGGCAACGCGGGTGCGGCGCGTGTTGATCGGGATCGTCAGCGCCGATTCCAGCGTGTACCAGGCCCGCAGCGTGCGGAAGAAGACGTAGGGCGGCAAAGACAGAAAAGCGCGGGGTTCCTTGCTCAGCACGATCGCGAGGACCGCATTCAGAAGCGGTGCGCCCAGCAGCACCGCCAATACGGCATGCCAGTCCAGTGGATAGCTGGTGTTGTGCGAAAAGATCGCTTCCAGCAGGCCAAATACCAGCAGCGGCACCATCATCGCCCGGCGGGCATTGTTGAGCAGCATGTAGGGCAGGATCAGCTTGCCGCGAATGGTGATCCGGCGGGACAGGATCAGCGAACTGGCCCGCGCGCTGACATGGTAGACGGATCGGAACCAGCGCAGCCGCTGTTCGCGCAAGTGCGCAAAGCTGGTCGGCACTTCGGACACATAGCGCACCCGTTCGTCCACCATCGAGTGATAGCCCAGCTCGGCGATCCGCAGCGAGATGTCGGTATCTTCGCCGTTCATGCCGGCGGGGAACGATCCGGCGCGTTGTAGCGCGCTGCGCCGGTAGATCACGAACATGCCGGGAATGCCGACAAGGCCGGTGATCGCGGAGAGGGCGGGCGAATAGTAGCCGTGCTTCAGCAGCACTTCCACCAGCCGCCCGCCATCGAACAGGGCACCGCCCGGCGGCAGCGGAATGCCGCCCACCGCGCCCGTCTCCGCATTGGCGAAGTTCTGCATGGCCAGCCGGAAGGTATCGCTGCGGACCAGCGTGTCCGCATCGATGCGCACGATGAATTCATGGCTGGCGATGGCGGCCCCGGCGTTCAGCGCATGGGCCTTGCCGGGCCGGGGCACTTCCACCACGTGGCCATCCAGTGCATTGCATGCGGCGATGGCGGCGCGGGCATGGTCCCCGGTGCCGTCGGTGGAGGCGTTGTCCATGATGATGAGCTGGACCGGCGCGCTGTATTCGGCGGCGGCCCGGTCGATATAGCGGATCGTCTCTTCGATGATGTAGCGTTCGTTGTGCGCGGGCACGATCACGCTGATCGGCGCGGCAAAGTCGCGCCGGGCCAGCATCCGGCGTTCCACGGCGGCGATCACGTAGAGCTGCGCGAAGAACACCGTAAGAAACAGCACCACGCCCGGGCCGATCCCGCCCAGCAGGCTCAGTTCCCGAAGATCGTTGAGCAGCGCCACGTTGTGAAAGCCTGCCCATGCGGAAACCACCATGGCCACGGCCCCGGTCGCGGCGATACGGAACAGCGAGCGGTAGTTGTGGTGCCGGTCGATCCGCACATAGACCGCCTTGGGCATCGTCCCGCGTTCCAGCATGATGAAGGCGAAGATGCCGAACCCCAGCAAGCCGGCGATCACCTGGATCACCGATAGCGGATAGGGTTCGCCGATCAGCCCCAGCAGCGCGGTGCTGCCCAGGTCGAGCAGCGCGCAGACGACCAGAAAGCGCAGCACCAGGTCGAACGCCATCAGCGCGCGGGCCTTCGCGGTGCCGGAGGCGAAGATCGCGAAGGATATGTAGAAAGAGAGGATGAAGGCCCGCACCGCCAGCGCGTGCATGCCCATATAGGGCCCGAAAACGTAATCGCGGGCGGGAAACAGCTTGTCCAGCCAGCCCAGTTCGAACGCGGCGATCTGGATCGAGGAAAGGATCGCGAACGTCAGCAACAGCGCCGGGGCCCGCAGCGTGGAGACTTGTACGGCAAGCTGGCCGGGGCGGCTGTCCACCGACCGGAAATTGGCATCGCGCCGGGAATACTCGCCGGCGGAGGCCATTACTGCTGGCTGGCGCCGCGCGCGGCCGGCGATGCGGTGCCGGTTGGGCTGGGGGTTGCCGTTGGAATGGTCACCGGCACGGTGGGCAGTCTGGGCGGCTGGGCGAAAGTGACGACCAGCACGACATTGTCGGACAGGGCGCGTGCACTGGGCGTAAGCGGCTCCGCGCTCACTTCATCGCGCTTGTCGGCCGGGGCGGAGACGATCCAGCGGGCCGGCCCCGGTCGCAGGCGGGCGACCTTGGCGGCAACGTCCCCGGCGAAGACCTGCACGGTGGCGCGCGGCGCCTTGTCGTCGAAGCGCAGGCGGCTGGGCGCCAGGTTCGAGAGCAGCAGGCTTGCCGCCTGGGCATCGGGCGCGGTCAGCGGCTCGCTCGCCAGCCGCACCGGCTGTGCGGCCTGGAGGGCGGCGCGTAACTGCATGGCCGGCAGGATCGTGCGCGGCCCGGCCTGAAGCACGGTATTCGGCAGCATTTCCGCTGCGATCAGGCGCATCGCTCCGCAGCGCATGTCGGTCTCGCTATAGGAGGTCAGCGTGATTTCCAGATCGTTGCGCGCCTTGTGAAGATCGGCGGGAAGCTGGATCGACTGGTTGACGTGGAACTGGCTGGCGGCGGGCTTGCCGGTCTCGTCCTTGTCGCCGGCCTGCCCCAGCGCGCGGGTCCAGACCAGCCGATCGTTCAGCATGACCACCATCGTCGTGCGGGTGCCGGCCAGCGGGCCCATCACCATGTGGAGGTCCAGCGTGGAGGGCAGGGCACCGCCCGGCAGGTCCGCGATGTTGTAGCTATAGCGCCAGGTCGTCTCGCGATCGAACCGGCGGGCGCCGCCGTTGGCGATGTCCGACACCAGCGGGATCGGATAGGTCAGCAGGCCCTGGCGGATGCGCAAATCGGATGCAAAATCAGGCTGCGAGGCGACCTTCAGCATGTCGCCCAGTTCCTTTGCCGACAGGCCCTTTTCGCCGAAGTAGGTCATCTGGCCCTTTTCGACCAGGCGGGCGGCGGCGATCATCGCGGCAGTGTCGGCCGGATCGCCCCGATCTTCCCAATCGACCGGGATCAGGCTGCCCCACAGCGCCAGCTTGTCGCGCAAACTGGCCACCGGACGGTCCAGCCGCAGCGAAAGCCCGCTCTGCGGCAGGATCGTCACCACGGCGGACATCGCTTCGGCCGGCGTGCATTCGGCCAGCGGCCCGCGCCCGATCAGGGCCAGCTTCACGTCCAATTGCCTTGCGGCCAGTTCGGACGGCGTCAGCTGGACTTCGGCCTGCTGCTGGGTACGCCCTTCGCCCAGCAGGACGTCGGCCCGCTTGATACCGTTGATCGTGACCCGCAGCGCCCCCTGCGCGCCCTTGGCGGCGTCGACGCGGAAGAACACGTTGTAGACCCCGCTGCGCGGGCGCGCATCGACCGGCAGGCGAAAGGCTTTGCTGACATAGGACGGCAGCCCGGAAAGGATCAGCGGTGTATCCGGATGGGTCTGCGCCACGAAAACCGATCGGCCGGCATCGCCGGTGTACTTGATCGATCCTGCTTCGTAATCGTCGAAATAGGGCGGTCCCAGACGATCGCGGTTGGTCAGCCCGGCAAACAGACCTGTCTGCCCGATAGCCATCAGCACGCCGACCAGCAGCAGTGCCAGCAGTCCGATACCCCACAGCCTCATCGACGCCTTACCTCCGCTGCCGGGAGCATCCCCCGATCGTTACCGTTCGACACGGCCGTCAAACTGCCGTCCGCGCTCCCACCGTGTGGTTTTGCCTGCCCAGCAGTTCGCGCTCCTCGTGCGACCAGGCGGTGCGTGCGCGAATATGCGCAAGGTCCACCCGGTCGGCGAAGCGGGTGGAGATCTCTATCGTCTCTCCCAGCAGGCCCTCTTCCAGCAGGATCGGATCGAGGCCCAGCGAGCGGAACGTGGCATTGCTGACCACCAGATCGTTTTCCGCCGCTTCCTTGCGCGGATTGGGCAGGTTCTCGATCGACGCGCCGGTCACGCGGGAGACCAACGCGGCAAGGTCGCGCACGCGCAGCGTTTCGGCGATCTGGTTCAGGATCTTTACCCGGTCCCCCCGCTGCGGCGGGTGCGCGACGGCCAGGGCGATGCAGCGCACGGTGTCCTGAATGTTGATGAAGGCGCGCGTCTGGCCGCCAGTGCCGTGGACCGTCAGTGGATGGCCGATTGCCGCTTCCACCAGGAAACGGTTGAGCACGGTGCCGTATTCACCGTCATAATCGAAGCGGTTGATCAGGTCTTCGTGCTGGCGGGTTTCCTCGGTCTGGGTGCCCCAGACGATGCCCTGGTGCAGATCGGTGATCCGCAGCTTGTCGTTCTGGGCGTAGAACTGGAACAGCAGCTGATCCATCGACTTGGTCAGGTGATAGATGCTGCCGGGCCGGGTGGGATAGAGGATCTCCCAGTCATGCCGCTCTCCCGCCTTGTCGACGATTTCGACGCCCAGGTAGCCTTCGGGAATCTCGAACCCGGCGCCGCCGTAGCCATAGACCCCCATGGTGCCTAGGTGGACCAGATGCGTGTCCAACCCGCATTCGACCAGCGCGCAAAGCACATTGTGCGTGCCCTGCACATTGTTGCCCACGGTGTAGCGCTTTTCCACCGGCCCGCGCATCGAATAGGGCGCGGCGCGCTGTTCGGCGAAGTGGACGATAGTGTCCGGCATCTCCGCCGCGATCAGCGCGGTCAGCTGCGCCGGATCCTGCGCGATGTCGATGTAGTGAAAGCCCAGTTGCCGGCCGCTGACATCGCGCCAGGCGTCGATCCGTTGTTCGATGGAGACGATCGGCGTCAGGCTGCGAATGCCCAGCTCCGCATCGATGCGGCGCCGCGAAAAGTTATCGATGATGACGACGTCATGGCCCAGGCGGGAAAGATGCAGCGAAGTGGGCCACCCACAGAAGCCGTCACCACCCAGCACGAAAATCTTCTTCCGGGATACCATGCGGTCTCCGTCAGCGATACTTCATGAAGTGCATGATAATACCTGCTTATTGCGCACCGACCAGTCACTTTCGAGAATTTTCTTTTATTGCGATGACCTTGTTGCAAAAATGAAGCGTTGTGGTCCCGGCTCGACTGTCTGGCTGGTGTCACGCGGGGGTATGATTTCTTTATCTAACGCACTTTACTTCGGCGCCCCGCAGTAACGACTGCGATGACGCCGTAATGGACGCGCCATCCTGTGGGGGAGCGGAAGGCCCGGATACGCAGTCCGGAAAACTTTCGGACATGGCATGACAAGTCGCGGGCGCGCGGGCGGCCTAGAGAGGGGGCATCCCGCAATGCCGCTCAAAAGGACCTGAAAGCATGGCCAGTTCCGCCTCCACCTCTGCCCCCATGGCTGGCGAGGTCTTCCCGCCCGTCACCACCGCCGCCGCCTGGCGCGGGGATCGGCTCGCCGGGAGCGATGAGTGGATCTACATGCTGTCCGACGCGCAAGTGCAGGAACTGGAAACGCTCGGCACCCGCTTCCTGGCCGAGAATCCGGACCTGCGAACCGTCACGGCCGAAGAATATCCGCTGGTCGCCTGTGCCGATGCGGTGAAGTCATGGGGCGCCGATGTCGATTACGGCCGGGGTTTCGTGCTGGTGCGCGGCCTGCGCACCCAGCTCTATTCGGACGCGCTGTCCAACGCGATCTACTACGTGTTGGGCCTGCACATGGGCGATCCGATCCGTCAGAACGAGATGGGCGACCTGATCGACCACGTCTACGCCACCAGCGACAAGACCATGGACGATCCCACCGCGCTATCCTCCAAAGTGCGGGACAAGCTGGTCTACCACTCGGACAGTTCGGACATCGTCGCGCTGATGTGCCTGCGCCCGGCCAAGGAGGGCGGCCTGTCCTGCCTCGTTTCCGGCGCGGAGATTTACAACGAGATCCTGCGCCGCCGCCCCGATCTGGCGCCGCTGCTGCTGGAACCCTTCCACTGGGACTGGCGCCGGCAGGACCACAATGCCCCGGCGGACACCTACACCTCGCCTATCGTCAGCCTCGTCGACGGCGTGTTCTCGATGTACGCGGGCTCGCTCTACATCCTCACCGCGCAGGAATACGCGGGCGTGCCCAAGCTGACGCCGGAGCAGATCGAGGTGCTCGAACTCTTCGACACGATCACTTACGAAGAAGGCATGGCCATCGAGATGGATTTCCGCCCCGGCGACATCCAGTGGCTCTCCAACTACGCCGCGCTGCATGCCCGCACGACGTTCTGGGACTGGCCCGAACCGCAGCGCAAGCGCCACCTCCTGCGCCTGTGGCTGAGCCGCGATGCCGGGCGGCCGGTGGTGGATGGCTTCGGCAAGAACGGCGTCGTGCAAGTGCGCCAGGCCCCGCGCGACGGGCAGGCGGAGCATCCGGATGCGCACTTCGATGTGTTTTCGGTTTCAGTGCCGCGCTTGATGGTTTGAGAATCTCCTCCCCTGCAAGGGGAGGTGGCAGTCGCGAAGCGGCTGACGGAGGGGTGTAACGGGTTCGGTTGTACGCGACCGAGAGGCTGACACTCCTCCACCACCCTTCGGGCGGTCCCCCTCGCCATGCAGGGGAGGATTTGGGCTACTTGCACCAAACCCCGTCATCCCCGCGAAGGCGGGGATCCCGCTTGTTCTTCGCGGGCGTGGCAGGAAGGAAGCGGGGCCCCCGCCTTCGCGGGGGCGACGAAGTGTTATGTGGCAGGATGGTAGCTCGGTGGCTGGAGTCAGACCGTCTCGGCAATGTCAAGCATTGCCAGCACTTCTCCTGAAGTCCGCACATCGGCAAAGTTAAGCCGCAGGTTCATCAGTGCCGCATTGTGCTCCGCATCGGTCACCGCCGCGCAGGCGTCGCTCACGACCACCACTTTCCACCCACGCATGTTGCCCTCGCGCGCGGTCGATTCCACGCAGACGTTGGTGAGCGTGCCCGCCAGCACCAGCGTTTCTATCCGCAGCGACTGCAGCGCTTTCTCCAAGGCCCCGTCAGGGCAGGAGAACGCGCCGTAGCGGTATTTGTCGAGCACCAGATCACCAGCATCGCGCACCATTGCCGGATCGAGGTCGTGCGAAGCCTCTCCCTGTTGCAAGGCCGCGATGGCGCGGGCGACGAACGGGTCGGAGCGGTCGTACTGCCAATGCGGCATCGCCAAAGATGGCGCATCGCTGGTGGTCTGCCGCATCCAGATCACCGTGCCGCCCGCCTTGCGCATGGCCTCGGCCAAGCGATTGCACGGCCCGATGGCATCGCGCGCATGAACATTGCCGAAGACCTGCCCTTCGCCCACGAAGGCGCTCTGCATGTCGATCACCACCAGCGCGGTGGTGGCGGGATCGAGCGCGGTGAAGCTGTTGTAGCCGCGCCCGCGCTCGACGACCCAATCAGGCAAGTCGGTTTGGTGCATCAGGCCGGTTCGAAGGCGGTGGAAAGCGAAAGCGCCTCCCACTCGCGCATCTGCTTGCCCACGAATTCCAGCTGGTCGCCTGCGTAATGGAGCGCGTCCTCGCCCAGGAACAAGTGCAGCGGCGGCTCTGCGGCATCGAGGGCCTTGAGGATCGCGGCAGCGCCGCGCGCCGGATCGCCCTTTTCCTTGCCTGCGCCTTCGGTCAGGCTGCGGCGGGCGAAATGGGCGACGTCCTCGTAATCGGCAATGTCGGCCGCCGCGATCTTCAGTCCCGCCGCCGCGAAGCCGGTGCGGAAGCCTCCGGGGGCGACATTGGTGACGCGGATGTTCATCGGCGCCACTTCCTGCGCCAAGGTCTGGCCGATGCACTCCATCGCATACTTGCTGGCACCATAGAGCGCGGTGCCCGCCCACGGCGCATGGCCGCTGACCGAGGTGATGTTGATCACATGCCCGGCCCGGCGCGCGCGCATATAAGGAAGCAGGGCGCGCAACATGCGCAGCGGGGCGAAGAGGTTCACGTCGAACAACGCCTTGGCTTCCTCGATCGAGACTTCCTCGATCGCGCCGATCAGCCCGTAGCCGGCGTTGTTGACCAGCCGGTCGATCCCGCCCGTGATCTCCTCTGCGCGGGCTACGGCGGCCTTGACTGAATTCTCGTCGGTCAGATCGACGCAGAGTGCGTGGGCGCGGCCGGGCGCGAGCGCCTCGAACTGCAGATCGCTGGTCTTGCGGGTGGTGCCCACGACAGTGTCCCCGCGCGCGAGCGCGGCTTCGGCAAGGGCGCGGCCAAGGCCTCCGCCGATGCCGGTAATGAGCCAGGTTGTCATAATTCGCGTGTCTCCCCAAAGGCGAAAGGCGTAGAGTGTGCGGCAAAGGTAGATCGCACGCGCGCGAAGGCTCTTGGCGCTGGACCCCGCAATTATTGTGCGGGGACGCACGGCGCCAGCACGGGCTTGACCCCGCCGGACGCGCCATGCTGCACCCAATGTTGCACTTGCAGAACGTGGCCCCGCGAAGGGGCATTCCAGACTAGCGGAGCGGCACACTTGGCAGTTCACATCGTCGGTTCGATCAACCTCGACATCATCACCTCGCTCGACCACCTGCCGATGCCGGGCGAGACGGTCATCGCCAAGGCGACTGCCCGGCTGCCCGGCGGAAAGGGCGCCAATCAGGCGGTCGCCGCTGCGCGAATGGGGGCGAAGACGCGCATGGTCGGCGCGGTGGGGGATGACGATGCGGGGCGCTGGATGCGCGATCGGCTGGCGCGGGACGGGATCGCGGTGTCCGGCGTCGTCGCGCTGGAAGGGGCGGAGACCGGCACCGCCTACATCGCTGTCGATGCCGACGGCGAGAACCAGATCATCGTCGTCAGCGGCGCCAATGCGCGGCTCTCTCCGCCCGGCCCGGTCATGGAGGGCGTGCTGCTGGCGCAGCTGGAAGTGCCGGTGGGCGCGCTGCTGCCGGTGTTCCGCAATTCGAAATGCATCCGCATTCTCAACGCTGCGCCGGCGGTGCTGGCGGCGGACGCGCTGCTCGATCATGTCGATGTGCTGGTGGTGAACCAGACCGAGCTTGCGGCCTTCGCCTGCTGCGGGCCGGTTGAGGGCCTGCCCGCCGTGGTGCGGGAGGCGCGCGGGCTGCTGCGCCATCCGGATCAGGCGGTGGTCGTCACGCTGGGCGCGCGCGGTTCGGTGGCGGTGAAGGGTAATCGGGAGTTCCATGTCCCCGCCGTGCCGGTGGTCCCGGTCGATACCGTAGGCGCGGGGGACAGTTTCTGCGGCGCGCTGGCGGCGCTGCTGGACGAAGGCCGCAGTCTTGAGGAAGCGCTGCCCTGGGCCAGCGCGGCGGCGGCGCTCTGCACCTTGGGCCAGGGCGCGGCACCGTCGATGCCGATGCGCGCGGCGGTGGAGGATCTGCTTTCGGGCCGGGCAACAGAACATGCGCCGCCGATCAAGAACCGGGCGGGCGTTTCCCTAGGCTGAGGATCAGGACAGCACCGAACCAGCATCAGAGGACAGAAATGAACCCGCACCCGCTGACACCCTTTGGCCTTCCCTCCGACAATGGCGGCAAGGACCTTGGTCTGTTCCTGCCGGTCGCCAATGGCGGCTGGATCCTGTCGAAGAACAAGCCGGAACTGGATGGATCCTACGCCTACAACCGCCAGTGCGCGGTTCTGGCGGAGCAGGCGGGCATGGACTTCATCATGTCCATGTCGAAGTTTCGCGGTTACGGCGGCGAGACGAAGCACTGGGATTCCTCGCTCGATCCGATCGTGCTGATGGCGGCGCTTTCCGAAGTGACGAAGAAGACGCGCATCGTCACCACCCTGCACACGCTGCTCCAGAACCCGGCGGTGGCCGCCAAGATGATGGCGACCTTGCAGCAAGTGAGCGGTGGTCGCGCCGGGCTGAATGTCGTCACCGGCTCCTACAAGGGCGAATTCGCGCAGATGGGCGCCTGGCCGGAGGATGTGAATCACGACCAGCGCTACGACCTTGCCTACGAATGGGTGCGCGCGGTGAAGGCACTGTGGAGCGAGGATTCGGTCACCACGAAGGGGGACTACTTCACGCTGGAAGACTGCGAATCCTGGCCCAAGCCGGAACAGCGCCCGTTCCTGGTCTGCGCCGGATCGTCCGAGATCGGCATGCGCCTGACGTCCGAGGAAATGGACGCGATCTTCCTTTCGGGTGGCACCGGGGCGGAGCTTTCCAAGAACAGCGATCGCGCCAAGGCCATCGCTGCCGAATACGGCCGCAACATCCGCACCTATTCGATGATGACACTGGTGATCGGCGACAGTGATGAGGCCGCCAAGGCCACCGCTCAGCACTATGCTGCGGGTCTGGACGAAGGCGCGCTGGCGGGCATGATGCGCGCTTACGGCTTCCTGGATGCCGAAATCGGCAAGGAGAACGACTTCACCCGCAAGGCGCGCAGTTCGTTCATGTCGGCGCAGATCGTGGGCAGCGCGAAGAGCGTGACCGATCAGGTGGGCGACCTGTTGGAAGCCTCCGGCACCGATGGGCTGATGCTGATCTTCGACGATTACATCAAGAGCCTGCCGATCTTCGGCGCGGAGATCCTGCCGGCCCTGCGCGAGCGGTTCCCGGATAAGGTTGCCGTCGCGGTGGAGGGCTGATCGCCATGCCGCTTCGCAGCGAGGACCTGCCCCATGTCGACGCGGCCGCGCTGGCCGGGATGATCGATCCGAAGACCACCGCGCTGGTGGTGGTCGATATCCAGGTCGATTTCGCCGCGCCGCATGGATTGCTGGGGCGCTATGGGGTCGATCTCTCGCCGGCCGAGGCGGCGATCGACAATTGCGAGAAGCTGGTGGCGGCGGCACGCGGCGCGGGGGCCACTGTGGCGCTGATGCGCGTCGTCACCAGCCCCGAGACGGATTCGCGCGCGCTGAAAACGCTGATGGTCCGGCGCGGGCAACCGGGCGGAGAAGCGATCTGCCGTGTCGAGGACGGTGGGGCGGATTACTATCGCATCTTGCCCGAGGCGGGCGATATCGAGATTGCCAAGCTGCTCTACGACAGTTTCCATGGCACCGATTTCGATGCCCAACTGCGCGCACGCGGCATCCAGACGCTGGTGATCTGCGGCCTCTCCACCGATTGCTGCGTGGACCAGACGGCGCGATCCGCCTTCCATCACGACTACGACGTGTTCCTCGTCTCCGACGCCAGCGCCGCCTATGAGCCGGGACTGCACGAAAGCTCGCTCTCTGCGATGGAGAAGAACTGCGTGCTGCTGACCACGACCGATGCTGTCGAGAGGGCCTGGTCAAAGGGCGAAAGCGCCTGATGGCCGCCTCTCGCCCGTCCGCTTTGGGCTCGCGCAATGGGGTGCTGTTCGCCTGCACGCTGGGCAATGCGGTCAGCGTGACGCCGGCGGTGCACGCCGTCTTCGGCCTGTTCCTGGTGCCGCTGACCGAGGCGTTCGGCTGGAACCGGGCGAGCGTTTCGGGCGTGCTGGGCATTCTCGCGCTGGTGGGCGCGGTGACCTATCCGCTGATCGGCCGCCATGTCGACAAGGCCGGGGCGAGGCGGACGCTGTTGGTCGGCATTTTCGGCCTTTCGCTCTCGATCGCGGCGCTGGCGCTCAACAGCGGCAGTCTGCTGCAGTTCTACGCGACGTTCACGGTGCTGGCAGTGTTCGGGGCGATGGCGGGCACGCCGATCTTCCAGAAGGTAATCGCCGACTGGTTCGACGAGAATCGCGGCACGGCACTGGGCATCAGCGCGGGCGGCGGCTGCGGGATCGGCTCGGTGGTGCTGCCGGTGCTGGCCGCCGTGCTGGTGCAGACATGGGGCTGGCGCGCGGGCTATCTGGGCATTGCCGCCTTCATGCTGGTGATCGCGCTGCCGTTGCTGGTCCTGCTGCTGCGTGACCGCGCTACGGTGGCGGGCGCCGAAGCGGCCGTCGAACGTGATGGCATGACCTTGGGCGAGGCGGCGCAGACGCCGATGTTCTGGCTGATCCTGATCGCGCTGGCGGCGGGGGCGGGCGGCACCACGGCGGTGTTCAGCCATGTGGTGCCGATCCTGTCCGACCGTGGGTTTTCGGTGGCGACGGGAACCGCGGTAGTCAGCGTCTTCGCGCTCGTCACCTCGGGCTGGCAGATCGCCACGGGCCGGATCATGGACAAGATCCCGACGCCGCGCGTAGCGGTGCCGATGTACCTGATGGCGGTGATCGGGCTGGTAATTCTGGAGACCGCGCAAGGCACGCCGCTGCTCCTGCTGGGCGGGGCGCTGCTGGGCATCGGCCTTGGCGGGCAGTTCGGCGCGCTGCCTTACTTCATAGCGCGCTACTTCGGCACGCGGCACTTCGGTTCGGTGATCGGCGCCATGTATTCGGCTGTCATCGCCGCGCAGGGGACGACGCCGATCCTGCTCGATCTCGTATTCGACGCACGCCATTCCTACCGCCCGGCGTTGGTCGGCGTCGGCGCGGCGCTGCTGGCCGGCGCGCTGCTGCTCATGCTGCTGCCCCGCTATGACCGCGAGGCGGAGAGTGAAGCGCTCTTCGTCTCCGGTCACTGATTTCTCACGGAGCCCGACTTTGGCCGACATGTCCGATCCCCTCCCCAGTTTCGCCGATCCCGCAAAGGCGCCCTATGCCGTCAGCGAGGAAGAGCGCGCCGCCATCGCCGCTGCCATCGACACCGACGAACTGGTCGAACTGGCGCTGACGCTCGGCAACATCCCCAGCCGATCGCGCGAGGAACTGGCGGCGGCCGAGTTCGTGCACGACTGGATGGCGAAGGAAGGCTTCAACCCGCGCAAGGTCGGCGCCACGCCGGAACGGCCCAATGTGATCGGCGAGTACGGCGGAACGGGACGCGGCGCGAACCTGCTGTTCACCGCGCACCTGGACACCGAAAGCCCCAGCGGCATGCGCGAGCATGACAAGTTCCGCTATCGCGATTCCACGCTGGCCGATCCCGAATGGACCCAGTGCTGGCTGGACGAGGAAGGGCGCCTGCGCGGCTATCCGATCAGCAACGATCGCGGCCCGATGTCGTGCTTCCTGATCGCCGCCAAGGCGCTGCGCAAGGCCGGCATCGGCCTTTCCGGCAAGACCTGGCTCACCGCCTGTCCCGGAGAGATCGGCCCCGAACCGATCGAGGAATTCGCCGGCATCGGCTGGAACGGCAAGGACATCGGCGCGCATTACCTGTTCCACCACGGCGGCGTCGCGCCGGACTATGCCATCGCCGCCGAGGGCACCGACTTTGGCCTGACCTGGCAGGGTTGCGGCTATGCGCTCTACCGCGTGCGGATCTTCGGTCAGGGCGTGTTCTCGCCGATCCTCGATGCGCCCACCGATCCGCGCCGCCACCCGAACCCGATCTATCGCCTCGGCCCGGTGATCGACGCGCTCCACGCCTGGGGCCTGAAGTTCGAGCGCGACTCCGTGATGGAAACCGCCAGCGGGGCGATCCATCCCAAAGTCCAGATCGCCTCCGTGCGCGGCGGCATGCCGATCGATTTCGGCGCGGGCACCGAGGTCTGCGCGCTCTACATCGACGTCTCGCTCAACCCGCGCCAGAAAGCGGCCGATGCCTACCACGGCATCATGGAAGCCATGCGCGGCGTGGACGTGGAGGCGTTCGATGTGGAGCCGGTGGTGGTACGCCACGGTTTCGAGGCGCGCCCCTCCGAGGTCGCCCCACTGGTCGGCGCGGTCGATGCCGCCACCCGGCTGGCGCGCGGCGCGGCGGTGGAGCCCGCGCACCCGGTCTATTCCAGCATGTGGCGCGATCACAACGTGTTCAACATGCACCGCGTTCCGGCGGTTACCACCGGCATGCCGCGCTGGCGGCCGACGCCGGAGGACATGGCCTCCAGCGCGCTGGTCTACGCTCTGACGATGCTGGCCGTCTGCGGCCGGGGCGAGGCGCCGATCGAGCGCGCAGGCACCAGTGTGTACGGCAACGAGACGCCTTTCGATCAAGGTTGAACTCTGGCGTATACGCCGCCCTTGCCGAGTGAACGGAGGCCCGATAGACCTTCGTCATAAGGTCGCCAAAGTACGAAATTGCCAAAGTACTAAATTGGACGCCCGTTCGGGAAGGGTGCCACCGGTCTATCAGGGTGGTTCTCGCTTGCGCATAACGACCAACGTCTACCCCAAGGAACAGCGCCGCGACGCATGGCGTTTCGCGCTCAAGCGTCTGTCGCTCACGCTCGACGATGCGGATGAGGCGACGCTTTATGGCGAGCTGATCCACTTTCGGTCCAGCACGCATATCGACTTCATCCGCGTCACCGGCACCGCGCAGGCCTGGACCATCGATTTCCGCGACCAGCCGGCCACCTATTGGCTGGCGATGATCCTGGACGGCAGCGCGACGATGCGCGACGCCCAGCAGGAACTGCGCCTTGCCGATGGCGACATCATCTGCGGGCGCGGCGATTCGCCGGTGAGCATCGCGTTCGCGGGCGATAACCGCAGCCTGATCGTGCAAGTGCCGCACAGCGAACTGAGCGCCCGCCTGAAGACGCCGATCAGCGGCCCGCCGCGCAAGATCGCCACGGACAGCGGATCGGCGCGCGTCTTCGCCGGTATGTTGCGATCGCTGGCCGATACCCTGACCGACATCACCACCGACCAGGCGCGGCCGGTGGAACTGGCTTTCCCCGAATTTCTTGTTACCGCTTTGCTGGACAATGCCCCGGCCAAGGCGCTGGGCGGCGCGGCAGGCATGCGCGCCGCGCTGCTGGAACGCATCTTCCAGACCATCGAAATCCGCCTGTCCGACCCGGACCTCAATTACCAGCAAGTGGCGGCCGAGCACGGCATCTCGCCCCGCTATCTGCAAAAGCTGTTCGAATCGATCGACGACAGTTTCGGCCACTATGTGAAGGTGCGCCGTCTAGAGCGTTGCCGGCTGGACTTGCGCAGCCCGCTGCACGTGCAGAAGTCGATCTCCGACATCCTGTTCGAATGGGGCTTCAACGACAGCGCCTCGTTCAGCCGCGCCTTTCGCGAACAGTACGGCATTTCTCCCCGCGAATACCGCAAGGCGCCGCCGCAGGAGCAGGAAGCGGTCGAGCTGCTCCGCCGTGGCCGGCCCGCGCGAAAGGAACGCGCGGCCAAGGCGGAAGAAGCTGTCGAGGTAGAGGAAGTCCTGGATGAGCAGCTTGAGGAGCAGGCTGCGGACGATACCCCGCAAGTGCCCGCCTACATGGGCGAGACCGGCACTTCGCGCCATCACCACCTGCCCGCTACGCCGGACACGGTGCATTGGGGCTATCTCAGCAAGGACCTGAAACCGGCTCTGCGCGTGCGTTCGGGTGACTTCGTCACGATCGAGACGCTGACTCACCACGCCAACGACGATCCCGAGCGGATGGTCGAAGGCGATGCCGGCGTGGAGAGCGTCTATCACTGGGATCACTGCGGCAAGACGGTGGAGCGGCGCGGTGCCGGGCCGATGGATGCCAGCGCCTTTGGTCGTGGGCCGGGCGAAGGCTTCGGCGTGCATATCTGCACCGGGCCGATCCATGTCGAAGGCGCCATGCCGGGCGACCTGATCGAAGTGCGCATCCTCGACCTGAAGCCGCGCCCCAGCGGCAATTCGCGGTTTGCCGGCAAGAGCTTCGGCTCCAACGCGGCGACCTACTGGGGCTTCCACTACAACGACCTGCTGACCGAGCCGAAGAACCGCGAAGTCGTGACGATCTACGAGGTGGAAGCGACCGGCGGGCGGCTGCCGACGGCACACGCGGTCTATTCCTATCGCTGGACGCCGCAAGTCGATCCCTCGGGCGTGACCCATGCGCGCTACGACTATCCGGGCGTGCCGGTGAACCCGGAGAGCATCGAGCGCAATTACGACATCCTCCAGAACGTCGAGATCCCGATCCGCCCGCATTTCGGCGTGATCGCGGTGGCGCCCAATCACAACGGGCTGGTGGATTCGGTGCCGCCCGCCAGCTTCGGCGGCAATCTCGACAATTGGCGCACCGGCCCCGGTGCGCGGGTGTTCCTGCCCGTGCAAGTGCCCGGCGCGCTGCTCTCGCTGGGCGATCCGCACGCCTCTCAGGGCGATAGCGAGCTATGCGGCACGGCCATCGAATGTTCGATGACCGGGCTGGTCCAGATCGTCCACCACAAGGCTTCGGGCGTGATGGAGCAGTTGAAGGACGTGGATTACCCGCTGATCGAGACCGAGAGCGAATGGGTAATCATGGGCTTCTCGCACCCCAATTACCTGAAGGAACTGGGGCCTGACGCGCAGAGCGAGGTCTACAAGCACTCCTCGATCGACGCCGCCATGCGCGACGCCTTCCGCAAGGCGCGGCGGTTCCTGATGACGGCCAAGCAATTGACCGAGGATGAGGCGATCTCACTGCTATCGGTGGGCGTGGACTTCGGGGTGTCGCAAGTGGTGAACGGCAATTTCGGCGTGCATGCGGTGATCCGGAAGGCGCTGTTCACGAGCTGAGGTTTCGTTGCAGACCTTGGCCCAATAATTCTCGTCATCCTCGCCAAGGCGGGGATCTCGCTTATTCTTCTCGGGGAGCGACGGGGTTTGGTGAGCCAGCCGGCTGGCAAGTCCTCCCCGGTACGGGGAGGTGGCAGCGCGAAGCGCTGACGGAGGGGATTCGCGTCCTCCCGCAGCCTCGCGCCTTGGCGAAACTCCCCTCCACCACCCTTCGGGCGGTCCCCCTCCCCGTGCCGGGGAGGTCAGGTCAATCGGCGTCGTCTTCCAGCGCGTGCATGTCGTCGTCGGACAGGCCGAAGTGATGCCCCACCTCATGCACCACCACGTGCGTCACCAGGTCTTCCAGCGTCACGTCGGTCTCGCACCATTCGGCCAGTAGCGGCTGGCGGTAGAGCGTGATGCGCGGGCGGAATTCGCCCGAACTCCACACCGATTCCTCGTCCAGCGGGCGGCCGTGGTAGAGGCCGGTGAGGTCCCAGGCATCCTCGATCCCCAGCGCTTCCAGCGTTTCCTCATCCGCGAATTCCTCGACATGGACGGTGATCCCGTCGAGGTGCTTCGCGAAAGGTTCCGGAATGCGCGCGAAGGCGGCGTGGGCCAGCGCCTCGAACACGGCCGGGCTGGGGGCATTGCCGAAGCGCTGGTGCATCTGGTTACTCCTGTCCGGCGACGATACGCGCGATGCCCGCAGCGGTCGATGGATGGTAGGTCGGCTTGGCTTCCGCAAAGAAGTCCCGCGCCTTGGGCTGGCCCCAATCGCCTTGCTTCATCAGCCCCTTGTAGAGCGGATAGACCAGCAGTCCGCGCCCGATCCGCGAGAGATAGGTGCGCAAGTACGGCACTGCCGGATCGTAGCGGTTGGCGATGGCGAGTTCGAACCAGGCCGACTGGATATAGGCATTGCCCGAAGCGGAAAGGCCCAGCGTTTCGTCCAGTTCCTTCAGGCGCGCGGGGCTTTGCTGGCGGTCGATCCCGTTGAGGAAACGCAGCCATTCCTGCGTGGTCCAGCCGGTGGGTTGAACCGCGCTGGCCGGGCCTCCGGCGTTGAAGGCGGCCAGCTTGGTATCGACCTTGGCCAACGTGGCGCTGTTCACGCGCACGGCATTGTCGGGCAAGCCGGCGGCATAGGACCAGCGGTCAAGCTGAAGCTTCAGTTCCAGTTCGGGCTGGCCCTTCAGCAGCCGCTCACGCAAGTCGGTCAGGAAGCCGGCAGTGGTCTGCGGCTGGAAGGCGTGACGGTCGAAGTAGGACGTGAGGTAGGCATCCCACTTCTCACGGCCGACCGTGTATTCGATCATGCGCAGGAAGTTGGATCCCTTGGTGTAGTCCAACTCACCCGCGCCCGGATCGCCGTGCAGGCGGGTGGCGGCGCCGGTCTGGCCGCCGGCCTCGGTAATCTCGCGCTGCATCACGTCCCAGTCGAGGTCGGCATAGATGGCGGCCTGCTCCTTGCCGTAGAGCGCCTCCATGATGCGATTCTCGAAATAGGTCGTGAAGCCCTCGTTCAGCCAGGAATCGGACCAGGTGGCATTGGTGACGAGGTTGCCCGACCACGAATGCGCCAGTTCATGCGCGACGACGTCGGTGTTCGAGCGGTCGCCCGTGACGATCGTCGGCGTCAGGAAGGTCAGCATCGGGTTTTCCATGCCGCCGTAAGGGAAGGCGGGCGGCAGCACGAGCATGTCGTACCGACCCCAGCGGTAGGGGCCGTAGAGCTTGCTGGCGGCATCGATCATCTTTTCGACATCGACGAATTCCCTGGCCGCCTTGTCCAGCATCGGCGCCTCGGTCCAGACGCCGGAGCGGGGGCCGAGCGACTTGAACTTCAGGTCGCCCACCGCGAAGGCGATCAGGTAGGGCGGTACCGGCTTGTCCATGCGGAAGCGGAACTGGCGGCGGCCGTCGGGCAGGGCCTCTCCCTTGTCGCCGGAGAGCTTTTCGGCGCTCATCACCGCAACCATGTCACCCGGCACGCGCAGGGTGGCTTCCCAGGTCTGGCGGATGCCGGGGCTGTCCTGCGTGGGTACCCACGAACGGTTGAGGATCGCCTGGCCCTGGCTGAACAGGAAGGGCTTCTTCTTGCCGAAGGTCATTTCCGGCGGCAGCCATTGCAGCGCGGTGGCGCCGGGCTTCGAGCGGTAGGCGATCTTGATCTTCGTGGCGCCGGCAAGCTGAATGGTCAGGGCCGAGCCGATATCCTCGTTCTTGGGATCCTTCGGGCCGACTGTCCACTTCAGCGGCTTGCCGGCGGCGTCGGTGACGGCGGAAATATCCATGTCATTGACGTCGAGAACGATCTGCGCGGCGCCCGGCGCGGCCAGAATGTCGAGCACGGCATTGCCGGCCAGCGTCTTGCTCTGGAAATCGACGTCGAGATCCAGCGCCACGTGCGTCACGCGGGCCACTTGCGGCTCTGCGTGAGTCCAGACGTCCTTCGCCTCAGGCGTCGTCAGGATCGGTGCGGGAATCGAAGTTGTAGTATTCTGGGCCACAGCAGGCGAGATGGCGACGGAAGCGGAGCCGGCAAGCAGCGCGGCAGCAAGAAGGTTACGCATGGGCGCGGTTTATGGCCGCGCCCATGATCCGGCGCAAGCGGGCTAGAGAGTGGTGGGATAGATGTCGAAATGCCCGATCCCGCCGGAACGGGCGATGGCGGCCTGCACGTCGGCACGGTTGCGCAGGGCCTCCATGCCGGCGGCGAACGGATCGGCGGGAAGCGTGGTGGGCGGCGCGCGATAGAGGCTCAACTGGGCGAGGGCATCCACCCGCATCTCCGGATTGTCGAGCCGTGCGATCATCGAGGCTGCAGCCATGTCGATCCGCCCGGTGCAGAGCTGAAGGTCGGTGAAGGCCGTGGGATGGTCCTTCACATGATCTTGCGCATAGGCCAGATCCGCATTGACTGCGTCCGTCTGGCCAAGCGCCTGCGCGGCGCAACCGTGCGCCAGATGAAATTCCATCATGCCGTAAGGGCTGGTCTTCTGCTCGGAGGCCCCGGTGAAAGGCGCCAGCACGGTCAGCGCGTCCTGAGGATGGCCGAAGCGAACGTGAAGGTAGGCCAGGTTGATCGTCTGGCTGACATTGGCGCCCCCGCTTTCGCCGCCTTCGATGGCTTTGCGATAGGCATCGACGGCTTGGTCATAGTGGCCAAGCTGTTCGTAAGTGCGGGCCAGACCGTCCCACCACCAGTTGATGTGCTTGTTACGATCGGCAAACTGTTTGGCCAGTACGCCCTCGGGCCTTGCCGCTTCCAGCGTGGCGAGCGCCTTGTCCGTCTGCCCGAGCGTGCGCTGGGTGGCGGCGAGCGAAACCGGCAATTCAAGCAGGCCTGGACGCGCGATGCTGCGCTTTTCAAGATCGTCGGCCTGACGTTCGTAAGCCGTGCGCAAGTCGAAAGGCTGCGGCAGAAAACCGCGCAGCGTCGGGTCCAGGCTGACGTCGCGCAAAAGCTGGGCGTCGCGGATCGCGGCGATTTGGGCGGTTGCGCCGGGCGTGTCGCCGGCCTTGGCCAGCAGCCGGGCGAGAGGAAGGCGCATGCTCTGGTAAGTACGGTCGTCACCGGCGGGCGCGAATTTCGGATCGATGGCCAGCGTCAGCAGGCGGCGGTAGGCGGGATCGTCCTCGCGCCCCTTGAACCTGGCGGCCAGATCGAAGACCCACCGGCTTTCGATCGCTTCCAGCGCGGCCGGGAACTGGCGCTGCATCGTTTCCAGCGTCGTGACGGCATCGCCATAGCGTCCGCTGTCAAGTTCGATGCCGAAGCGCATCCGCCAGGCCACGTTCGGGCTATTGGGCAGGGCAGTGAGGGCGCGTGCGTGGACCAGCGCGGGTTCAAGCTGGTTGCTGCTCCCTTCGCAGAGTGTCGCCGCCAGCAGCATCCGCGCCTGCATGCTCTGGTCCAGCGTCGCGAAATCCTTGCGGGAGAGGATCGGCGAAACGGCTTTCATGGCGCCGGCGCAGTCGTTGCCGTTCATCGACGCTTGCAGGCGCGGCATCGCCTTGGCCGCTGCCCGGCTGACAT
This sequence comes from Novosphingobium oxfordense, assembly GCF_044029435.1. Taxonomy (NCBI): domain Bacteria; kingdom Pseudomonadati; phylum Pseudomonadota; class Alphaproteobacteria; order Sphingomonadales; family Sphingomonadaceae; genus Novosphingobium; species Novosphingobium oxfordense. The sequence continues at coordinate 3,709,281 of NZ_CP147005.1, forward strand.
CTTCGCGCGCTTGCGCGCCTGTCGACAGCGTTGCTACTCCGCCCAGCAAGGCCAGAACCAACGCACTTCGACCCATCTTCGTCATCAAATCCCCCATTTCAGGGTTGCGATGCTAAGGCGGCGGGGCGTGCTTGTCAGTAGTAAGCGGGGCGAAAAACGCGGTCATCCCCGATAGTTGGATTTGCGAAGGTGGAATAGATTGGCCGCCGTGCCCTGTCATGGCTTCCGGAGAACCGTTTCGCATGGCCGATCGCCCCGATGCCGCCGCCGAACGTGATGTTGCGGCGACAGCGGCGCAGGGTCTGGACAAGATCGCGCGCCGGCGCAGCTTGCGGTTTGGGGCGGCGGTCATGGCCAGCCATCTGGACGAAGCGGCGTACCGCGGGCTCTTGCTGCGCGACTGCGCGATGCTGACGCCTGAGAACGACTTCAAGTGGAAATGGATGGAGCCGGAGCGGGGGGCCTACGAAACCGCGAAGGCACGCCGGATCTACAAGTTCGCCGATACGCACGGCATGGCCATTCACGGGCACACTTTCGCCTGGAACAACGATGATCGCATCCCGCAATGGATGCTGGGGATGGAGCGTGCGCTTGGCGCACTGGGGGGACGCGGGCTGGTGGAGGTCATGCGCCGCCACGCCGCGTTTCTTGGCACGAGCTTTCCCCACGTCAACGCCTGGGACTGCGTCAACGAGGCGCTGGAAGTCTCGACGGGGAATCTGGCCAATTCGATTTTCACGCGCGTGCTGGGCGAACGCTTCATGGACGTCGCGTTCGAACTGATGCGCGAGCATTTTCCCTGGGCCAAGGCAGTCTACAACGGCAACATGAACTGGGAGGCGAACCCGCGGCACCGGAACGGTGCGCTTCGTCTGCTGGAAGATGCGCTGAAGCGCGGGGTCCGGATCGATGTGCTGGGCATTCAGAGCCACATCGGCAACACGCTGGGCCGCCAGCGGGATGAGCGCGACTGGCGGCGGTTTCTGGACGAAGTGCAGGGATTGGGGCTGGAAGTCGCAATCACCGAGCTGGATTGCGCGGACCGTTACCTGGAATCGCGGGATCCCGTCGTTCGCGACAGGGAAGTGGCGGCTTTCGTGAAGGGCTATCTGGACCTCACGCTCAGCTTCACCAATGTGCGCGGGGTGACGGTCTGGGGGCTGACCGACCGGCATTCGAACCTAAACCGGCCCAGCTATCCGGTGCAGCGCCGGCGGCCGGATGGGCTGCCCATGCGCGGTTGCCCTTATGACGACAAGCTGAAGCCCAAGTCGATGTACCACGCCATTGCCGAGGCGCTGGCTGCCGCCCCGGCGCGTTGATCGCTCCGGGGCGGCGGCGTTTTCCTTAGATATCGAGGTTGGCGACGTTCAGGGCGTTGTCCTGGATGAATTCACGGCGCGGTTCGACCACGTCGCCCATCAGGCGGGTGAAGATTTCGTCGGTGACGTCCGCGTCCTCTACCTTCACCTGAAGCAGCGCGCGGTTTTCCGGATCCAGCGTGGTTTCCCAAAGCTGTTCGGCATTCATCTCGCCCAGACCCTTGTAGCGCTGGATCGACAGGCCCTTGCGGCCCACCGCCAGCACGGCGTCCAGAAGCTGGGCCGGGCGGGTGATCACGTCCGCGCCCACGATCGGGCGGGTGGCGGCGCCTTCATCCTCGGCGTCGGTGGTTTCGGCCTCTGCCACGGCGCTCGCGCGGGTGAGGCGGGCGGCGCCGGAGTAGACGTCGGCATTTTCTGCGGCGAGGCGAGCCAGCTTGCGGGCTTCCGCGCTGGCCAGGAAGGTGCCTTCGATCTTGTGATGATCGGTGACGCCGCGCCACACGCGCTCGATCTCCAGATTGCCCTCTTCGGTCAGGCGTGCGGACCACTTGGCCTCCGGATCGCCGCGATCGAGCCACTGCGCGGTGCGATCCAGCGCCTCGGTACGGGCGGTGGCGCTGAGGTCCGGCTCGAACGCGCCGGACAGGGCCAGCGCTTCGATGATGGTCGGATCGAAGCGGCGCGGCACGAAGCCCATCAGGTTGCGGAAGCGAATCGCGTGTTCGACCAACGCCTCAAGGTCGCTGCCCATGCGGGCCCCGCCGGAGGTTTCCAGCACGCGCCCGGCAAGCCCGGCCTCGACCAGATAGCGGTCAAGCGCGGCATTGTCCTTCAGGTAAACTTCGCTGCGGCCCTTGGCGACCTTGTAGAGCGGCGGCTGGGCGATGAAGAGGTGCCCGGCGCGGATGATTTCCGGCATCTGGCGATGGAAGAACGTCAACAGCAGCGTACGGATGTGCGCGCCGTCGACGTCTGCGTCGGTCATGATGACGACCTTGTGGTAGCGCAGCTTCTCAAGGTTGAAGTCGTCGCGGATACCGGTGCCCATGGCCTGGATCAGCGTGCCCACTTCCTTGGAGGAAATGATGCGGTCGAACCGCGCACGCTCCACGTTCAGGATCTTGCCCTTCAGCGGCAGGATCGCCTGCGTCTTGCGGTCGCGCCCGGACTTGGCCGAGCCGCCTGCCGAGTCACCCTCGACCAGGAACAGTTCGGACTTGGCGGGATCGCGTTCCTGGCAGTCGGCCAGCTTGCCGGGGAGCGAGGCGATGTCCATCGCGCCCTTGCGGCGGGTCAGTTCGCGGGCGCGGCGCGCGGCTTCGCGGGCGGCGGCGGCATCGATCACCTTCATGACGATGGCCTTGGCGGTGGCGGGGTTTTCCTCCAGCCAGTCGGTCATCTTCTCGCTCATCAGCGCTTCCAGCGGCTGGCGCACTTCGGAGCTGACCAGCTTGTCCTTGGTCTGCGAGGAGAACTTGGGATCGGGCAGCTTGACCGAGACGATCGCGGTCAGGCCTTCGCGCATGTCGTCGCCCGAGAGCGAGACCTTTTCCTTCTTCAGCAGCCCCGAACGCTCGGCATAGCCGTTCAGCGTGCGCGTCAGCGCGGCGCGGAATGCGGCCAGGTGGGTGCCGCCATCACGCTGCGGGATGTTGTTGGTGAAGCACAGCACGTTCTCGTAATAGGAATCGTTCCATTCCAGCGCGACTTCCATGCCGATGCCGTCCTTGTCCGCCGAAATGGCGATCGGTTCGGGCATCAGGGCCTGCTTGTTGCGGTCCAGGAACTGCACGAAAGCGCCGATGCCGCCTTCGTAATAGAGATCGTGCTCCTTGATCTCTTCATGGCGCTTGTCGCGCAGCAGAATGCGCACGCCGGAGTTCAGGAACGCCAGTTCGCGGTAGCGGTGCTCCAGCTTGTCGAAATCGAACTCGGTGACGTTCTTGAACGTCTCGGTCGAAGCCAGGAAGGTGACGCGGGTGCCCTTCTTGAAGCCGTTGTCGTCCGCATTGTCCGCCACCTTGGGCGCATCGCCAACGATCTTGAGCGGGGCCACGGCATCGCCGTTGGCGAACTTCATCCAGTGTTCCTTGCCCTCACGCCAGATGGTGAGTTCAAGCCATTCGGACAGCGCGTTCACCACCGAGACGCCCACGCCGTGCAGGCCGCCGGACACCTTGTAGGCATTGTCGTCCGAAGTGTTTTCGAACTTACCGCCGGCGTGGAGCTGGGTCATGATGACCTCTGCCGCCGAAACGCCTTCCTCCGGGTGGAGGCCGGTGGGAATGCCGCGGCCGTTGTCCTCTACGGAGACCGATCCGTCGGCATTGAGTTCGATCAGCACCAGGTCGCAATGACCGGCCAGCGCCTCGTCGATCGCGTTGTCGGACACTTCGAAAACCATGTGGTGCAGGCCCGAACCGTCATCGGTATCGCCGATGTACATGCCGGGGCGCTTGCGAACCGCGTCGAGACCCTTGAGGACCTTGATCGAATCCGCGCCGTAGCTGTTCTGGTTCTTGCCGTTATCGGCGGTGCCGGGAGTGCTGTCGTCGGTGCTAGCCATATTTGAGGATATAGGGTTTGGGGCCGAGGAACCCAAGCAAAACCGGCTGTAGGGCCGTTCTTTTCCACAAGACTGGACACAGGTTCGCGACAGGCAGCGTGCTGGCGGCGCCGGATGCCAGAGTTGGACGCAAGAAAGGGCGGCCCCTTGCGGAGCCGCCCTTTGCCATATGATGTTCGTCCAATGCCGGGAGGAGGAGCATGGACTTCCGCCGCGACGCACACACCCTGCGCGAGCGACGGCGACGAATGCCGCGAGGGGCATCCGCAAAATGGCTATTTCCTGCAAACTTAGCTTTTTTTGGCTTATGCTGACCGGGCGGTCACGACGCCCTGTCATGAGGAGCTAATTACCAAGCGGCGGAATTTTTGCAAATCACAAAGAAACAAAATTACGTGATTATTTTGCAACTGACGCTATCTTGCCAGTCCGGTTTGATGGGCCACGCGCGCAAATCCGCCGCCTGCACTGGACACTCGCGATATGTCGCTATAGTGGCCGGCCATGACTGACCAGACTTCCTCCACGAATCCGGGGCAGGGCTCCGATTCCATCCTCATCGTCGATTTCGGCAGCCAGGTTACCCAGCTGATCGCGCGCCGCGTGCGCGAAGCGGGCGTCTATTCGGAAATCGCCCCCTTCAATGCCGCGAAGGAAGCCTTCGCCCGCATGAAGCCGGCCGGCGTGATCCTTTCCGGCTCGCCCGCTTCGGTGCTGGACGAGAACGGACCGCGGATCCCGGACGAAATCCTTGAAAGCGGCCTGCCGATGCTGGGCATCTGCTATGGCCAGCAGTCGCTGATGCACCAGCTGGGCGGCGAAGTGCTGCTGGGCGATTCGGGCGAGTTCGGCCGCGCCTTCATCGAGATCGGCGACGATTGCGCGCTGTTCGACGGGCTCTGGACCAAGGGTGAACGCCACCAGGTATGGATGAGCCATGGCGACAAGGTGACCAGCCTTGCCTCCGGCTTCCGCCCGGTCGCTTCCAGTGAAGGCGCACCGTTCGCGGTGATCGCCAATGACGAGAAGCGCATCTACGCGATGCAGTTCCACCCCGAAGTCGTGCACACGCCCGATGGCGGCAAGCTGCTGAAGAACTTCGTGCGCCACGTCTGCGGCCTTGCCGGCGACTGGACAATGGCGGAATTCCGCAAGACCAAGATCGACGAGATTCGCGCCCAGGTCGGCGACAAGCGCGTGATCTGCGGCCTTTCGGGCGGCGTCGATTCGGCGGTTGCGGCGCTGCTGATCCACGAGGCGATCGGTGACCAGCTGACCTGCGTCTTCGTCGACGGCGGCATCCTGCGCATGGGCGAGGCCGAGCAGGTCGTCAGCCTGTTCCGCGGCCACTACAATATCCCGCTGGTCCACGTCGATGCGTCGACGCTGTTCCTGAAGGGGCTTGAAGGCGTCACCGACCCAGAGGCCAAGCGCAAGTTCATCGGCAAGACCTTCATCGACGTCTTCGAGGACGAAGCGAAGAAGATCGGCGGCGCCGAGTTCCTGGCGCAGGGCACGCTCTATCCGGACGTGATCGAATCGGTCTCGTTCACCGGCGGTCCCTCGGTGACGATCAAGAGCCACCACAACGTCGGCGGCCTGCCCGAGCGCATGAACATGAAGCTGGTCGAGCCGCTGCGCGAACTGTTCAAGGACGAAGTCCGCGTGCTGGGCCGCGAACTGGGCCTGCCCGACATCTTCGTGGGCCGCCACCCGTTCCCCGGACCGGGCCTGGCCATCCGCATCCCCGGCGAAGTGACGCGCGAGCGCTGCGACATCCTGCGCAAGGCCGATGCGATCTACCTTGAGGAAATCCGCAACGCCGGCCTCTACGATGCGATCTGGCAGGCCTTCGCAGTGCTGCTGCCGGTCAAGACCGTGGGCGTGATGGGCGATGGCCGTACTTACGACAATGTCTGCGCCCTGCGTGCAGTCACCTCCACCGACGGCATGACCGCCGACATCTACCCGTTCGACGCCGCCTTCCTGTCGCGCGTCGCCACCCGCATCATCAACGAGGTGAAGGGCATCAACCGCGTGGTCTACGACTACACGTCGAAGCCGCCGGGCACGATCGAGTGGGAATGATTTGGCGTCTGGCGTTCGTCGGCCGCTTGATGCGATAACGGAGAAAGCCCGCAGCGATGCGGGCTTTTTTCTTTACATGTGGCAAAGGATTACCCGCCGAGCTCTTCCGCCGTGCCCAACCGATCCTTGCGGGGTCTGCCTATAATGTCTGGGTAAGTCGCCTGCCTGACGGTCTATCCGCCCGGCGGGATGGACCGTCAGGCAGGTGGACGCATGATAATCAATCCCGACAAGTGCTTTGTTTTCATTCACATTCCCAAATGCGCCGGCACATCGCTGCGCAGCGCATTGCAACCGGTAGCAAGTGCCGCCCCGAACGGGCAGGGCGCGGTGCCGATTTCCCGGGCGGTCAACGCCAACACCAAGCATGAAAGCTTCCTGGAATTTCATGCCGCGTTCCAACAGAGGACGGGGCTGGGTTTGGAGGCGCTGGCAAATTACAAGTTCATTGCCTTTTCGCGCCATCCTTTCGCGCGTTTCTGTTCGTTGCACGCCTATCTTCTGAAAACCCATGCGAACATCTATCCGGATGTGCCGCAAGGCGTGGACGATTTTGTCGTCGAATTCTGCCGTGGCGAAAAGGCGTATTTGCAGAAGATACGGTCGCTGAAGACGCAATTTTCGTTTGTGGAAGGCGTTCCGCCCGAGAATCTCGTGCTCGGAAAAACCGAAGATATCGGCCGCGATTTTGAGATGCTGGCAGAGATGTTCCAGTTGACGGCGAAATTGGAGCACCTGAATGCAAGCCGGTCTCTGTACCAGGAACAGAGCCCGCTTTCGCCTTCGTCCAAGCGGCTGCTGGAGGAAAAGTACCGGCAGGACTTCGCCTATCTCGGCTATCAGCCATGAACATCCTCACGCTGCCATGAGCAATGCGATGGGGGAGGCTCTGCGCTTTGTCACAGCAGCAGTTTCGGGCCTTCCAGCTTCAGCAGGAACGCCTTGGCCTCCAGCCCGCCGGCAAACCCGGTCAGCGCGCCGCTGGCGCCGACTATGCGGTGGCACGGTGCGATGATCGACACCGGGTTGCGCCCGTTGGCGGCGCCGACCGCGCGGCTGGCGGTGGGGCGGCCCACGGCTTCGGCGATCTGACGATAGCTGCGCGTCTCTCCGAAAGGGATGGTGAGCAGCGCGTGCCAGACGCTCTTCTGGAAATCGGTGCCGCGAAAATCGAGCGGCAGGTCGAACCGCGTCCGTTCGCCACCGAAGTATTCGCCGAGTTGGACGGTGGCCCGTTCGAGCACGGAATGGCCCGCATCGTCGAGGAGATCGGCCAGAGGCACGCGGCGGGGATCGTCATCCTCCCACAATACCGCGACCAGCCCGGCATCGCTCGCGACCAGCGTGAGTTCGCCAACGGGCGAGGGCATGCGGGATCGGAACAGGGGCATCGGGCAACTCCAGGAGGAAGCGCCAAGATAGGCGCGCGACGTCCGAGTGAAAGTGCCTAAGGTCCATGTAGCCGTATTTGCTTTCCTTTTTCCGGGCATTCGGCAGTTTCCGCCCCTCGTTCCGCAGGAGCAGGTATATGGACGTGGAAATTGGCGAGGCCGGCACCGGCGAAGGCGCGGAAGTCATTGCGCTCTGGCACGCCGTGGGGCTGACCCGGCCGTGGAACGATCCGGCCGCCGATTTTGCCCTGGCCTTGCGCGAAGCCGGCAGCACCGTCTTGGTCGCGCGGATTGATGGCGCATTGGCGGGCACGGCGATGGTCGGTTTCGACGGTCATCGCGGCTGGGTCTACTACCTCGGCGTAGGTCACTCATGGCGCGGGCGGGGTGTCGCCCGCACGCTGATGGCGGTCTGTGAACAGTGGCTGGTGGCGCGTGGCTGTCCGAAGATCCAGCTGATGGTGCGCGGCGACAATGCGGTGGCGCTGGGGTTCTACGATGCCATCGGCTACGAGCGTCAGGATGTGGTGACGCTGGGCCGCCGGCTCGACGCATAGGCGCGACAATGCAGAAGGCGACCGCGGATCGAAATCCCGGCCGCCTTCCTCAGGGGACGTTGGTGTTCGCTCAGTTGGCGGGCGCGGCCGGCTGCTTCACGCGGGTGTAGGGCACGAAGTCCTGCAGGCCCACGAAGCCCCGCCATGAACGGGTGCTGCGATCGTGCAGTTGGATCGTGTCCAGCCGGCAGAGCTGGCTGGAAAACAGCTTGGTGACCAGGATGCTGTCCGAATCGAGCTTGTCGGCATTGGTCGGGCGGTTGACGTAGAGCGTGCCGCCGATGCGATAGACGATCGCGGTCTTGTCCACCACTTGGGTATCGTTCGCCTGGTTCAGCGGAATGCAGGTGACCGGTTTGCCCGCCTCGCGCCCTTCGAGAATCTTGGCGAGCTGCTGTTCGCCGGTCAGCTTCGGACGGGCGGAAACGGCGGCGGGGGTGGCGATGAGGCTGGCCGTGATCAACGCGGCTGCGGCGACATGTTTGAATGCCATTGTCTTACCTTCCACAAAGCCCGCCCTTGCCAAGACATTGGCACGGCAAGGCTTAACCCACAATGACCGTCGCACGTGCGGGGCGCTTCGCCGTCAGGCAGTGCCGCCCACGGTGATGCCGTCCACCAGCAGTGTGGGCTGGCCGACGCCGGCGGGAACGCTCTGTCCGCCCTTGCCACAGACGCCGACACCGCGATCGAGTTCCAGGTCGTTGCCTATGCCGGTCACGCGCGTCAGCACTGTCGGGCCATCGCCGATCAGCGTGGCGCCCTTGATCGGCGCGCCCAGCTTGCCGTCTTCCACCTTGTAGGCCTCGTTGCACGAGAACACGAACTTGCCGGAGACGATATCGACCTGTCCGCCGCCCATCGACTTCACGAAGATGCCCTTCTTCATGCGCGACAGCAGTTCGGCGGGATCGTCGTTGCCGGCCTTCATGAAGGTGTTGGTCATGCGGACTTGCGGGGCATAGGCGTAGTTTTCGCGCCGGCCGTTGCCAGTGGATTGCACGCCCATCAGCCGCGCGTTCATGCGGTCCTGCATGTAGCCCTTCAGGATGCCGTCTTCGATCAGCACGGTTTCCTGCGTGGGCGTGCCTTCGTCGTCGATCGAGAGCGATCCGCGCCGGTCGGAGATCGAGCCATCGTCGATCACGGTGACGCCCGGGGCGGCCACGCGTTCGCCGATGCGGCCGGAGAAGGCGGAAGTGCCCTTGCGGTTGAAATCGCCTTCAAGCCCATGGCCCACGGCTTCGTGCAGGATCACGCCGGGCCAGCCGGGGGCGATCAGCACGGACATTTCACCGGCGGGCGCGTCCACGCTTTCCAGGTTTACCAGCGCCTGCGCCAGCGCGGTGTCGATGGCGTTGTTCCAGTTCGCGGGATCGAACAGCGTGTCGTAGAGATGGCGGCCGCCCATGCCGAACGATCCGGTTTCGCGCCGGCCGTTGCTTTCGGCGACGATCGAGACGGAGAGGCGCACCAGCGGGCGCACGTCGGTGGCGATGAAGCCGTCCGGCCGCACGATTTCCACCACCGACCATTGGCCGGTCAGGCTGGCGCTGACTTGCGAGACGCGCGGATCGCGCGCGCGGGCGGCGGCATCGATCCGTTCCAGCAGGCGCACCTTGTCCTCGAATGGCACGAGGTCCAGCGGCGAGGCTTCGGTGTAGAGGTGGCGGTTGCTGCGCGGGGGCGGGCCGGGGCGAGTGCCGGTGGCGGGATCGAGCAGTTGCAGCGTTTCGCCCGCGCGGCGGATGGCGGCGGCGGAGATTTCGTTGGCGTGGGCGAAGCCGGTCATCTCACCAGTCACGCCGCGCAGGCCGAAGCCGGCATCGCGCGAATAGTCGGCGGTCTTCAACCGGCCGTCGTCGAAGCCGAACGCCTCCGTGGCGATGAACTGCATGTAGAGTTCGCCGTCCTCGCAGCGCTGCAAGGTTTCGCGGGCGAGGGCCTGGGCCTCTTCGGGCGAAAGCTGGCGATAGAGGAGCGAGCGCGGATCGGGGCTGGTCATGCCCACGGATATAGGGCGGCGATCCGCGGTATCAAATCGAATTGAGGGCCGGGCACGCCATCAAGCGTTAGGCCCGGCTCGAAAGGAATGGCGTTCAGGCCGCCTGCTGGTCGGCCGGGCCGCCCTTCAGCACGAAGTGGCGATCGCAGTAGCCGCAATCGACATAGCCCTTCTCGTCGATCTCCAGCCACACGCGCGGGTGGCCCAGAGCGGCTGCCTTGTAGGTGCCGTTCGAGCGGATTTCGGTGGCCCCGTCGCAGGAAACGCGGTGGGAATCGGTGAAGACGGTTTCGGGCTGCGTGCTCATGGATCGGCCGATTACCAAGCCTTCAGAGGAATTTCCAGCGGGCAAATGATGCGGGTGCGCGGCGAAATGCGCGCACCCGGTACCATCACATGCAATTTAGGCTGCGACAGCCAGTGCACCGGCTTCGGCGAGCGCGTCGGCCAGGGCCTTTTCGCGGACTTCCGGCCCGATGGCGATACCCTCGGCGAGCACGAAGATCGGATCGGTGATGCCCACGAAGCCAAGCACGGCGCGCAGGTAGGATTCGGCATGCTCCACAGCGGCGCCGGGCTGGCCTTCACCGTAGTAACCGCCGCGCGACAGGGCGATGTAGACCTTCTTGCCGCCGGCCAGGCCCTGCGGACCTTCGGCGGTGTATTGGAAGGTCTTGCCGGCCACCAGCACGCGGTCGAACCAGGCCTTGAGCTGGCTGGGGATGGTGAAGTTGTACATGCCGGCGCCGATCACGATCACGTCCGCGGCCAGGAATTCGGCCAGTTCGGGCGTGCCGTCCGGGTTGCCCAGCACGTCGAGCGTCAGGTGTGGCAGGGCTTCGGCGGCAAGGTCGTGATAGCTGACTTCGAGCGAGGGATCGGCCTGCGTCAGCGTCGAGACGACGGCGGCCGAAACCGCGCGGCTGACCGAGTTTTCGCCAAGGATACTGGAATCGAGGTGGAGAAGCTTCATGGGGGTGTGCCTTCAGTTGGGAGGTAGTCTGGAAAAATGACTGGTCATAGCTATGTTGCACTGCGACGCCCGCCAAGAGCGCATTTTTTCAGGACCAGGTAACATGCAACTGACTACCCTAGAGCCGGGCCTAGAGCCGGGCCCAGCTTCGGCCCATGCCGCCGTGCACGCACCGGCCGGCGAAGTCGTCCATTCCGCGCGCAGCTGCCGCATGGTCGGCGACATTCTTGCCCGCGTGGGCGACAAGTGGTCGATGCTGGTGGTCATGACGCTGCTGGAGGACAACCGCCATTTCAACGAGCTGAAGCGCGGGATCGAGGGCATTTCGCAGCAGATGCTATCCCGCACCTTGCGGGCATTGGAGCGCGACGGGCTGGTGGTGCGCACGGTACATGCCAGCGTTCCGGTGCGCGTCGAATATGCGCTGAGCGATCTGGGGCGCTCGCTTTCGGAGCCGGTAAAGGCTTTGGGCGCCTGGGCGGTAACCAACCGCCCGTCGATCGAGGCTAGCCGGTCGTTCTACGACAGCCGCAGCGACGCGGCTTGAACTTCAGGTTCTGCCAGCACCGCCCAATCATAGCTAATCCCCGTCATCCCCGCGCAGGCGGGGATCCCGCTTGTTCTTTGCGGCGAGGCGGAAGGAAGCGGGGCCCCCGCCTTCGCGGGGGCGACGGAGTGTTTTGGGCGAGGCCACTGGCTGATCGCGGGTTAGTTGTCGGGTCCCGCTCGTGTGGGCCCATCTCACCTGCGCTCGTCATTGCGAGCGTAGCGAAGCAATCCAGAGCCGCGCAAACCGCCCCTGGATTGCTTCGCTACGCTCGCAATGACGAAGTTGGCGGCGGCCCCACGGGTGAGCCGCCCGATACCCTCACTCGACCTTCAGATGCAGCTCCGCCAGCCCGCGAATGATGTAGCTGGGCTCATAGGCGATCCGCCGTGCGTCGGCGGGGCCGTGATGTGCCTCGTCCAGCGTGATCGCCCGCGTTGCGGCCAGCAGGCATTCCAGCAGCACCGCCACTTCCGCCCGTGCCAATTGCGCTCCGGCGCAAGTATGCGCGCCGCGCCCGAAAGCGAGGTGTTCCTTGATGCGCGGACGGCCGATCACGAAGTCCGTGGGGTTTTCCCACCGGCGCGGATCGCGGTTGGCGGCGGAGAGCGAGATGACCAGTCGCTGCCCGGCCGGCACCGCAATGTCGCCCAGCTTGGTATCGCGCGCGGCGATGCGGAAGGTCGCCTTGGTGGAGCCTTCGATCCGCAGCACTTCTTCCAGGAACGGGCCGATCTTCGAAGGATCGTCGCGCAACAACTGCTGCATCGGCTGGTCCTCCGCCAGCCGCCGCAGCGCGTTGCCGATCAGCTTGGCGCTGGTGTCCTGACCGGCGGCGAAGAGGAACATGGCGGACTTCACCACTTCCATCGCGTCCGGCGTCGAACCATCGGGGTAAGTGGCGGAGGCCATCTCGGTCATCACGTCGTCCTGCGGCTGGGCGCGGCGTTCGGCGACGTAGCGGGCGAAGTAGCCCGCCATGGCGAGCAGCGGGTGGATAGACTGCCCCTCGTCCCCCGCGTCCATGTTGCCCGGCGGCGGCGCGGCATCGATCAGCGCGCGGAATGCCTCGCGGTCTTCGGCAGGGACGCCCAGCAGATCGGCGATGACCATGGTGACAAACGGCGTCGCCACTTCACCCACCAGTTCGCAGCCGCCGCGTGCCACGATATCGCGCACCATGTCCTGCGCGTAGCTGCGCATGAAGGCGGCGTTTTCCTTCAGGCGGGAAGGGACGAACAGCGGATTGAGCAAGGCCCGCGCCGCGGCGTGGCGGTTCCCGTCGTAGGAGACCAGCAGCTCCATCTCGCTGCTGGGATGGTTGGCGAGCTGTTCGGAAATGTCGTCGCTCTCGATCGCGAAGGGCAGCGGCGTCAGCGGATCGGGATTGAGCCAGGACGAGAAATCGCGCGCGTTCAGCAGCACTTCCAGCGATTCCTGAAAGCCGGTGACCAGCAGGATATCGCGCCCGGGCATTGGGCAGACCGGCCCCTGCGCGCGCAGCCGCTCAAAATAGTCGTAAGGATCCAGTAGCACCGCGTGATCGGTGAAGTAGTCGTGCTCGCTGTTCAGCGTCGCCGTGGCCATGACTGCTCTCCCGCCGGGGGCAGGTCTGACTCGCCTGCCTTTTGTGATATATTATGGATCGTATGTCGCGCGCCGGGGAGCGTCAATCGATCAATTGTCGCGCAATCGTGCGGGGGCGGTGCCGCGCGCCCTTTACTGGCAGGCGATCCTGTCCCACATGCGGCGCATGACCAGCACTACTTCCGCCGCCATCTCTATCCGCGATCTCAAGAAGCGTTATGCGCCTGTGGGCAGCGGAGAAGGTAAGCTGGCGCTGAAGGGCGTCTCTTTCGACGTGCCCGAAGGCGGCATCTTTGGCCTGCTGGGCCCCAACGGCGCGGGCAAGTCCACGCTGATCAACATCATGGCCGGGCTGGTGCGCAAGACCTCCGGCTCGATCGATATCTGGGGCTTCGACATCGACAAGCAGCAGCGCAATGCCAAGCGCTCGATCGGGATCGTGCCGCAGGAAATCGTCTTCGATCCGTTCTTCACGCCGTTTGAGGTGCTGGAGAATCAGGCCGGGCTCTATGGCGTGGCCAAGACCCTGCGCCGGTCGGAAGACCTGCTGCGCGCCGTCCACCTGATGGACAAGCGCGACGCTTATGCCCGCACGCTGTCGGGCGGCATGAAGCGCCGCCTGCTGATCGCCAAGGCGCTGGTCCACCAGCCGCCGGTGCTGGTGCTGGACGAGCCGACCGCCGGCGTCGACGTGGAACTGCGCCGCCAGTTGTGGGAACTGGTCACCGAACTGAACCGCGAAGGCGCGACGATCGTGCTGACCACGCACTACCTCGAAGAAGCCGAGGAACTGTGCGACCGCATCGCCATCATCAACCACGGCGAACTGATCGCCAACAAGCCCACGCGCGAACTGGTGGGCATGGCGCGCGAGAAGATCCTGGTCCTGACGCTCGACCGCGACATGACCGAACTGCCCAGCCACCCTGGCTTCGTGAAGTGCGAAAAGGCGGGTGAGCGCGTGCTGCAGATCACCTACGATAAGGATCGCTCCAACGCCGGCCAGATTCTCTCCGCCGTGCAGGCGCAGGGCTTCTCGATCGTCGATGTGACCACGCGTGAGGCGGATCTTGAAGACGTGTTCGTCAGCCTGACGAGTTCTGCTGCCGCCTGATCCGAACGCTCTGCTGCACTGCAACATGATTGCGGAGCAAGCGGGAATGCAAAGCTAATTATTGCGCAGACTGCTTAGTCTCGGCATGGAGCCGGCATGACTACGGATTCTGTTGCCGCGCCTGCTCATGATGTGATCCCCTATGACGTGATCATCGTCGGTTCCGGCGCCGCCGGCCTTACCGCCGCGCTGGCGCTGGCCGAAAAGCTGAAGGTTCTCGTCCTCGCCAAGGGCACGCTCACCGGCGGGTCCACCGCCTGGGCGCAGGGCGGCATTGCCGCCGTGCTCGACGCTGGCGACACGTTCGAGGAGCATATCCGCGACACCATGATCGCGGGCGCCGGTCTGAACCGCAGCGAGACGGTGGAGTACGTGATCGAGCGCGCTCCCCACGCGATCGAGCGGCTGGTGGAACTGGGCGTGCCGTTCAACATGGATGGCAACGAACTGCACCTGACGCGTGAGGGCGGCCATTCGCACCGCCGCATCGTCCATGTGGCGGACGCCACCGGCTGGGCGGTGCAGAGCGCGCTGCTGAAGGCGGCGGAGGAAAATCCCAACATCACCCTGCTGCCGGGCCAGTCGTGTATCGATCTGATCACCGGCCGGCATGAGATGCGCTATTCGGGATCGGGCCGCGTCTGGGGCGTCTATGCGCTGGACGAGAATACCGGCCGGGTGGAGGCGCATACCGCGCGCGCGACAGTGCTTGCCACCGGCGGTGCCGGCCGCGTCTACCAGTTCTCCACCGCGCCGCGCGGCGCCACGGGAGACGGCATTGCCATGGCCTGGCGTGCGGGCGCGCGCGTTTCCAACATGGAGATGATGCAGTTCCACCCGACCTGCCTCTACAACCTGGACGTGAAGAACTTCCTCATTACCGAGGCCGTGCGGGGCGAGGGCGGGCGGCTGATCAACCCGCGCACCGGCAAGCGCTTCATGGAATACTACGATCCGGAGCGGCTGGAACTGGCCCCGCGCGACATCGTCGCCCGCGCCATCGACTCGGAGATCAAGCGCTTCGGCCTCGACTACGTCCACCTCGACATCAGCCATCAGCCGGAAGCGTTCGTGAAGGAGCACTTCCCGAACATCTACGAAAAGCTGCTGGGCCTTGGCATCGACATGACCAGGGAGCCGATCCCGGTCGTGCCCGCGCAGCACTATACCTGCGGCGGCGTGCTGATCGATCTGGACGGCAAGACCGATCTGCCAGGCCTCTATGCGGCCGGCGAATGCACCGAAAGCGGGCTGCACGGGGCCAACCGCCTCGCCTCCAACTCACTGCTGGAATGCTTCGTGTTCGGCGAATCCTGCGCCGCGCACATCCTCGACCACTGGGACGCCTTCGACGCGCCGCCGCCGGTTCGGCCCTGGGACGAAAGCCGGGTGACCGACTCCGACGAGGAGGTGGTCATCAAGCAGAACTGGACCGAGATCCGCCGCTTCATGTGGAATTACGTGGGCATCGTGCGCACTACCAAGCGGCTGGAGCGCGCCATGCACCGCATCCAGATGCTGAATGGGGAAGTGGAGGAATATTACCGACACTTCCGCGTTTCGACCGATCTGATCGAACTGCGCAACCTGCTTCAGACTGCGGAGCTGATCGTGCGCTCGGCGTTGCACCGTCATGAGAGCCGGGGACTGCACTTCACGCTCGATTACCCGGCGACGGAAACCGCGCCGCACGACACGGTGTTGGTGCCGTAAGAGGCTCAGGTCGCGCATCACGCGCAAATTTCGACCTACTAAATCCCGTCATCCCCGCGAAGGCGGGGATCCCGCCTGTTCTTCGCGCGCGTGGTAAGAACGAAGCGGGGCCCCCGCCTTCGCGGGGGCGACGGAGTGATTTGCGACTAGATGACCTTTGGTGGCACATCTCGGTGCCACCATCGGGGAAACCTGCATGACGAGACACGGGCGCCGGTCGGCCTGAGCCGTCCTGCCCACGCGCTCACATCCCGATATGCAGCGCGCGGCCGATGTAGATCAGCGCCATCGCGCCCAGCACCGAGGCGAGGCAGCCCGCGCGCTGGAATCCGGGTTCGCCGCGCGTGGTGATCAGTCCGGCGGCGAACGACCCGCCGATGCCGAGCAGGATCGTCGCCACCCAGCTCATGTCCACGAACCCGGGGTAGAGCCAACGCGCCAGCACACCGATGATGAAGCCACTGATGATGGCGCCGATCAGGTTGATCATGGAATGGAATGTCCTTGAAGAATCACAGGGTAAGCGATGCGTAGAAGCATCCGATGGCAAGGCGGTTGCAAGGGGGGAATCGGCAAAGCGCGGATCAGGCCCGTCGAATGCGCGGATGCAAACGATGCGACGGGTTGAGCCGCTTTGGTGGATCGATGCGGGGAAAACACGCGTCAAGTACCTAGATAGGCGGGAAAACCCGGATTTTCGCGCACTCATTTCGTCGCAAACGCGATTCGTTTCGTCGCCGTTTTATGTGGAAAAATTTTTGTCCGCAGACCCCATATTGGCCCTTGCATCGATGCCCGGTGAAGGAGTTCCCACGCGTCGCGATGGCTAGCGAGGTGTAAACCCCTTCTAGGTAATTGACCTTAGGCCCCGGCACCCCCACTTGCGTTGGAAACCAGAAAGGGCACTATGGGTTGTGGCGCGTCGGTCGCGGGGCATCTAGACCTAGGTATTGTCGTTTCCAGGCTGTGGGGGCTGGGCGGGAGCGATTCCGGGTTGGATTGCCAAGCTTCACGACAGTTGGCGCCGGGGTCGGTCAGGGAATTTTGTTCTCTTTTTGTGCCGTCCGTGCTAGCCGGGTCGATCCTCTCGTCCCGGCGACTCGCGCGGATGGTCGTTCGGCCCCGAAGCCATGTTGTGAAGGCGCCATGTGGCGCTTCGATGACGCCGGATTTTAAGCACGGGGGCAAACGTGGATTTCAGGAACGGAAGCGACGCTGAAGTGAACAGCTCCGATGTAATTGATGATGGTCAGGTCGAAATGCCCGGCTTTGAAATGAGCCGCAGCAATGCCCCGAAGGCGCCGGTAAAGGCCCCCCAAAAGGCAACGCCAAAAGCACTTGGGCTGAAGCAGGAAAAGGAGGCGGGCGTGAGCCCGGCAATCGCCATGGACAAGACCGATACCGCTTCGGCCGCGCTGGTGGCTGACGCTCTCGCCGCAGCCGCCCTGGCCGCCGCCGCAGAAGCGCCGAAACCGCGCGTCACCGATTCGAAGACGATCAATGCCCGCCGCTTCACCATCGTCACCGACGATGCGCGCGACGCGCTGCTGACCGACTTCGGCAAGGAAACGCTGGACGACCGCTACCTGCTGCCCGGCGAGAAGTATCAGGACCTGTTCGCCCGCGTGGCCGATGCCTATTCGGACGATCAGGACCACGCCCAGCGCATCTACGACTACATCTCGAAGCTGTGGTTCATGCCGGCCACCCCCGTTCTTTCGAACGGCGGCACCGGACGCGGCCTGCCGATCTCGTGCTACCTGAACTCGGTGGACGACAGCCTCGAAGGCATTCTGGCGACCTGGACCGAGAACGTCTGGCTGGCCTCGCGCGGCGGCGGCATCGGCACCTATTGGGGCAATGTGCGCGGCATCGGTGAGCCGGTGGGCCTGAACGGCAAGACCAGCGGCATCATTCCGTTCGTGCGCGTGATGGATTCGCTGACCCTCGCGATCTCGCAGGGTTCGCTGCGCCGCGGCTCGGCCGCCTGCTACCTCGACGTCTCGCACCCCGAGATCGAGGAGTTCCTGGAGATCCGCAAGACCTCCGGCGACTTCAACCGCAAGGCGCTGAACCTGCACCACGGCGTGCTGCTGACCGACGAGTTCATGGAAGCCGTGCGCGATGGCACCGACTTCGCGCTGCGCAGCCCCAAGGACGGTTCGGTGCGCAGCACCGTCCACGCCCGCTCGCTGTTCCAGAAGCTGGTCGAAGTGCGCCTCGCCACCGGTGAGCCCTACCTGGTGTTCTCCGACACCGTGAACCGCATGATGCCCAAGCATCACCGCGATCTGGGCCTGAAGGTCTCGACCTCGAACCTCTGCTCGGAAATCACGCTGCCGACCGGCCGCGACCATCTGGGCAACGACCGTACGGCCGTGTGCTGCCTCTCCTCGCTCAACCTGGAAACCTGGGAAGAGTGGAAGGGCGACAAGCGCTTCGTGGAAGACGTGCTGCGCTTCCTCGACAACGTGCTGCAGGACTACATCGATCGCGCGCCGGACGAGATGGCCCGCGCCCGCTATTCCGCCGCGCGTGAGCGTTCGGTGGGCATGGGCGTCATGGGCTACCACTCGTACCTGCAGAAGCGCGGCATCGCCTTCGAAAGCGCGATGGCCAAGGCGCTGAACATGCAGATGTTCCAGCACATCGCCGCCAAGGCGGACGAGGCTTCGCTGATGCTCGCCAACGAGCGCGGACCGTGCCCGGATGCGGCCGAAATGGGCGTGATGCAGCGCTTCAGCTGCAAGATGGCGATCGCGCCCACCGCGTCGATCTCGATCATTTGCGGCGGCACCTCCGCCTGCATCGAGCCGATCCCGGCGAACATCTACACCCACAAGACGCTCTCGGGCTCGTTCGTGGTGAAGAACCCCTATCTGGAAAAGCTGCTGGCTTCGAAGAGCAAGGATTCCACCAACGTGTGGAATTCGATCCTCGAACACGGCGGTTCGGTCCAGCACCTGGATTTCCTCAGCCCCGACGAAAAGGCGATCTACAAGACCAGCTTCGAAATCGACCAGCGCTGGCTGCTCGAATTCGCGGCCGATCGTACGCCCTACATCGATCAGGCGCAGTCGCTGAACCTGTTCATCCCGGCCGACGTCGACAAGTGGGACCTGATGATGCTGCACTTCCAGGCCTGGGAGAAGGGCATCAAGTCGCTCTACTACCTGCGCTCGAAGTCGGTGCAGCGCGCCGGTTTCGCCGGCTCCGGCGGCGTGGAGGCGGACAATACGCCCGAAGCGCCCAAGTTCGAGATCGGCGAGACGACCGACTACGACGAGTGCCTTGCCTGCCAGTAAGGTCCTGCCGCTAAGGTAAGCCAGACAAGATCACCGAGAGACGGCCCTCCGGCTTTGCTGGAGGGCCGTTTTCGTTTTGCCCTGCGCCATCCCAACCATCCTCCGTCATCCCCGCGAAGGCGGGGATCCCGCTTTTCTTCGCGGGCGGTGCAGAAGGAAGCGGGACCCCCGCCTTCGCGGGGGCGACGAGGCACTTTAGGCGCGTAATGGGTCTGGGGCCGAGTGCTTCGCATGAGCTGCTCCGCTGGAGAGCATGCGTGCAGCCCGCTTTGACCACAAATTGTCATTCTCCGGTCCTAGCGACGGGCGCGAAGGCCATGTCACTGGTTGTCCTCGTGAAAGTGGGGCGAAGCCGTGATGGAGCCAGACACGCTTGCGAAGGACACTCCCCCATGATCGACAGCCGCCTGTCCCGCCGTTCGCTTGTTGGCGCTGGGCTTGGACTTGGATTGGCGGCGGGCTTCACGCCCGGCGTGCTGGCGGCGCCGGTATCGGCACCGAGGGGGACCCGCCCGACGCGTCCGGCCAAGCCGCTGGTGATCGGCCACCGTGGCTGCTCGGCGCTGCGGCCCGAGCATACCCTGGGCTCCTATGCCAAGGCGATTGCCGATGGGGCCGACTTCATCGAGCCCGATCTGGTCAGCACCAAGGACGGCGTGCTGATCGCCCGGCATGAGAACAACATTGCCGAAACCACCGACGTGTCTGCCCGGCCCGAATTCGCCGCGCGCAAGACCACCAAGACCGTCGATGGCGAGCAGGTGACCGGCTGGTTCACCGAGGACTTCACCCTGGCCGAGATCAAGACCTTGCGCGCCAAGGAGCGTCTGGGCGCGCTGCGTCCGGAAAGCCACGGCTACGACGGCAAGTTCCAGGTGGTGACGTTCGAGGAAATCGCCGATTTCGTCGCCGCCGAATCCGCCGCGCGCGGCCGGGTGGTGGGGGTGATCCCCGAGCTGAAGCACTCGACCTACTTCGCCTCGATCGGCCTGCCGCTGGAGCAGCGCTTTCTCGACCGACTGCATGCCAGCGCCTATCTCCAGGCCGCGCCGGTGATCGTGCAGAGCTTCGAGATCGCCAACCTCAAGTGGTTGCGGCAACGGCTGGATGGGCTGGGCAATGTTCAATTGCTGCAATTGACGATGCCGGGATCTATGCGGCCGGCCGATGTCGTCGCCGTGGGTTCCGGGCCGACTTTCGACCAGATGCACAGCGATGCCGGCCTGGCCGAAATGGCGACCTATGCCGACTGGATCTCGCCCTACAACATGGCGCTGCTGGGGCGTGACAAGGACGGCAAGCTGCTGGCGCAGGGGACCGGACTTGTCGACCGCGCTCACGCGGCCGGGCTGCTGGTATCGACCTGGACCTTCCGTCCGGAGAATTACTTCCTGCCGACCGACTTGCGCGACGGGGGCGGGCAGGGCGCGCGCAATCCGGCGGGCTCGATCGCCGAAATCCGCCGCTATCTGGCGCTGGGCATCGATTCGTTCTTTACCGACGATCCGGCCATCGGCCGTCAGGCTGTGGACGGCCGGGCCTGATAGCGGCCCGAAGCGTCGGGAAAAGAAAAGGCGGGGAAGCGTTCGCTCCCCCGCCTTCCTTCTTGAGTTCCGGCGTCTCGTTTAGAACTTGTAGTTGGCCATCAGGCCGAAATAGTTGCCGCTCTTGCCGCCGTTGTCCTGGAAGGAGTTGCTGGCGGCGAAGTAGGTTTCCCAAAGGCGGAAGGCCAGCCGGTCGGTCGCCTGCCACGATGCTTCGAGGTTGAGGTCGGTGCCGATCGCACGGCTGGAATCGTAAGGCGCGAAGCTGGCGCCGGACGGACCGATGTAGACGCCGTCGCCCTTGCGGGCGCGCCACAGGAAGTCCGGGCCGGCCATGACCGTGATTGCCGGCGTCGGCTTGATGGTGACCGAGGGGTAGAGGTCCATCAGGTTGGAGAAGGTGAAGAACGCCGCCTCGCTGATCAGCGGCAGGCGGGCCGCGGCGGGAACGAAAGTGCCTACCTTGTTGTCGGTCAGGTCCTTGTCGCCGCTGAAGTAGTTGGCGCGCAGGCCCAGGCGCGGCTTCATCGCGGTATCGGTGAAGGTATAGCCGCCTTCGAACATCGTGCCGAAAGCCTTGATGTCCTTGCCGATGAACGTGCCGCTCTGGTAGGTGCCCTCAAGGTCGAGGTCCCAGTGCGGACCGCGCTTCCACAGGCGGCCGCCCCAGTTGTTGCGGTCGTCCCTGCCGACGCCGACGGCCAGCGTGGCGCGGTCGCGCTCCATCTCGTACCAGTAGATATCGGTGCCGAAGCCGGCGATGCGGTTCGGGGCGCTGATGTAGACGCCGTGGAAGTCCTGCGCGTGGTTCGGGCCATCGTCGAACGTGCCCGGATCGATCTGGATCGGCTTCACCGCAAAGACGTCTACCGAGACTTTGCCCGGCAGGATGTAGGTGGCGCGCACGCCCTGATAGGTGAAGCGCATGTTCAGGCCTTCGCGCACGCCCACCAGCTTGCCGTTGCCCAGCGGCATTTCGAAGCGGCCGGGGCGGAAGGTTACCTTGCCGGCCTTGCCCAGCGGCACCGTCACGTCGACGAAGGCCTGGTAGATGTCCACCTTGTCGCGGTTGGGCACCGTGGGGAACTGTTCGCCGAATTCGCGATTGTCGCCCAGTTCGAGGTAGGCGCGCAGGTTCGGGCCGACATGGAGGTCCGCCAGCAGGCGCAGGCGCGACTGGACCGGGTCGTTGTTGTCGTTCGGCTTCAGGCCCAGCGAGGAGTGGTGCCAGTCGGTATAATAGACGCGCGCCTCGCCGCCCAGCGTCAGGTAGACGTCGTCGTTGGCGATCGGGATGTGCTTGATCTTCTCAAGGAACGGCGCATCGGCATCGGCGCGCTTCGACCAGTCCTCCGTCCAGCGGATCGCCTGCGGTTGGTTGGCGGGGCCGGGGCGGCCGCCGGGCATGGCTTCGGCGGGGCGTGCCTGCGACTTGGCGGGGCGGATACCCGGAGGGGCCTGGGTGGAAAGCGTGCCGGCCTCGTCCGTCTTTCCGGTTTCGGGCGGAACCGACTGCGCAAGGGCGGGCTGGATGGCGAACGTGGCCGCAGCGGCGGTGCCGCAGGCGAGCAGGGTCAGGGCGCGGGAGGTGCGCATGGGGGAATTCCTCTCTGAAACGTCTTGGTCTTTTTAGCGGAGGCGGCCGGTCAGTCTCGGCCGCCTCCAACTTTTATCGCTCGATCAGGCGATCACGCTTTCACGGTAACGCACCATCGAAAGGACCACGGCGGCGATCAAGGTGCCGCAGGCCAGCGTCATCGCCACCGGCGCAAGGCCCCAGCCGGAGCTGAACAGCACGCCGGCCACGATCGGGCCCAGCGCGGCGCCGGCGCGGCCCACGCCGATCACCAGCCCGGTGCCACCACCGCGCAGCGCGGCGGGATAGCTCTGGGCGATCACGGCATAGAAACCGGCAATCGCGGCATTCAGGAAGAAGCAGGCCACACAGGCGATCAGCGACAGGCCGCTGAGCGTGGTGAAGCCCTGGCCGAACAGCACGACCGCGCCCGCGCCCAGCACCATGGAGGCGACCACCAGCGGACGGATGCCGACCTTCTGGCTCAGCAGGCTGACGGCAAGCGAGCCGATCGCACCGCCGACATTAGCCCAGACCAGCACGCCGCCAGCCGATGCGGGCGCAAAGCCCAGGTCGACGACGATCTTCGGGATCCACTTCACCAGGAAATAGAAGGTCATCATGTGGAAGAAGCACACGGCTGTCAGCATCACGGTCACGCTGGCAAGGCCCGGCGCGAAGAGGGCTGCGACGCTGGTGCGTTCCTTCACCGGATCGGCGGGCGGCATCGTGGCCAGCGGCTGGCGACCCTGACGCACGAGCGTGCGGTTGATCTTCTCCAGCGCACCGGAAGGACGCTTCAGCAGCAGGAAGGCCATGGTTTCGGGCACCAGCCAGATAACCAGCGGGATGAAGCAGAACGTGACGATCGAGCCGAATTCGAAGACCGACTGCCAGTGGCCGGTCACGCCGAGCAGCCACGAAGCGATCGAACCGCCGACGATGGCA
This sequence comes from Novosphingobium oxfordense, assembly GCF_044029435.1. Lineage (NCBI taxonomy): Bacteria > Pseudomonadati > Pseudomonadota > Alphaproteobacteria > Sphingomonadales > Sphingomonadaceae > Novosphingobium > Novosphingobium oxfordense. Next base: position 3,732,523 of record NZ_CP147005.1, read on the forward strand.
CCCATCGGATAGCCACCCGCCATGATCGCAACGTTCAGGTTGCGGCGGCGCGCGTTGGAGCATTCGGCGACGACGGCGTTGGTCGCGGCCAGCATACCGCCGATGCCCAGGCCCGTGAACAGGCGGTAGGCGGAAAGCATTGGCACGGAAGTGGCGGTGGAAGCCAGGAACATGCCGCTGCCCATGATGACAAGGCAGGCCAGCAAGGTCGGGCGGCGACCAACCCGGTCGGCCAGGCTGCCCAGAATGAAGGCGCCGATGCCCATGCCGAACAGTTCCATCGACAGCACCAGGCCCAGCGCGGCGCGATCGATGCCCCAGTCCTTGGAAATGCCGGGCGCGGCGAAGCTGATCGACAGGACGTCGAACCCGTCGAGGGCGTTGAGCGCGGTTGCGATGGCTACGGCAATGATCTGCCGATAATGCATCGGCTCGCGCGCGATAATGGCGCGTGGGTCTTCCATGCACTTCTCCTGTGGTTCCGCTGCCTTCTTGAAGGGCGCGGGAATTATTGGCGACGCGGGGGGCGACGCAAGCCTGGACTCAGAATCTGATCCGAAACGTTCGCTTCGGATTTTTCGGTGCCGGCCCTCTCCCTCACCCGACCTCCCAACAGGGTATACTCGTGGGAGGTCGGGTGGGGGAGAGGGCCGGCACCGAACCGAAATGCGCCGCTTTGGCGAATTTCGAATCAGAACCTCAGGCCGGCTGCGCCGCCACCGAGTAAGTGACCTGCTGGTTGCGGGTCTTCATAAAGTCCTCAAGCGTCTCACCGCGCATTGAGGCATAAATGTCCAGATTGGATACCCCCGTCACGGCGGCCAGCTTCTCCAGAACGAAGAAGATCGCGCCGTAATGGATCAGCCCGCGCCAGTCGCGGCGGCGGACAAGGGCCTGTTCTTCCTCGCTAAGTCCGGCAGCGGCCATGGCCTTGCCCTCGTCCGCGCGGAAGGCGGCGCGGGCTTCGGGTTCCACCAGCGAATGGAGGAAGCGATTCAGGCGATAACCTTTGGCACTGCGCTCCAGCGTGTAGGGATAGGTACCCGCGAATCGCTCGGCACCGGCCAGCTGCTCACCTATGCGGGTGCGATGGGCGGCCAGGAAAGCCTCGTCCGGGGCAGGTGATTCGTTCTCGTAGACGGCGGTGGCGATGCCGGTCATCGAGGGGAGGTAGTAGCTGCGATGCAGGCAGCGCACGCGGGCCGACAGCGCCCCGCGCATGATCAGCCACATGATGACCTCTGCACCCTCCATCCCGCCCAGTTCGGCATATTGCGCGTGGGTCATCCGGCAGAGCGCCTCGGGATCGCTTTCCAGCAGGTCCATGAAGCGGGCGTCCCATTCGGGATTGTTGAAGCCGCAGCGTTCGCCGTGGACCTGATGCGAAAGCCCGCCGGTGGCGACCAGCGCGACTTTCAGGTCTTCGGGATAGCTTTCGATGGCGGTGCGCAGCGCCTGCCCCAGCTTGAAGCAGCGGCGCGCGGTGGGGATCGGGAACTGGAGCACACCCACCTGCAGCGGCACGATCTGTGTTGGCCATGCGCCGTTCTCATGCGGCAGCAGCACGGACAGAGGCGAAAAACAGCCATGGTCCAGCCCGCGTCCGCGGAAAGTGCCGATGTCGAACTCGTCGGTCATCAGGCTTTGCACGATATGGCGCGAAAGACCGGCATGGCCGCCGATCGGCGGAACATGGCGCGCCCCGCCGCCTTCGTCCGCCACGTGGTAGCGGTCGTCCACGCCCAGGGTGAAGGGGGCGTAGTGGTCGAAGAAGAACGATGTGATGTGGTCGTTGTAGACGATCAGCAGCACGTCCGGCCGCTTGTCATCCAGCCATGCGCGCACCGGTTCGTAAGCCTCGAAGATCGGCTTCCACGCCGGATCGTCCTGCTTCTTCGCATCGAGCGCGAAGCCGATGGTGGGCGTGTGCGAACTGGCGATAGCGCCAATGATCCGGGCCATGCGGGCCGTCCTTCCGTCGAGCATCCATTCCACTGCGACCCGGTTCCGGAACTGCCTTGGGCACGCCGGTCCTGCCGCTTGTGCCCCAATCCACTTTAAACTAACCCGGGTCCATGTCGGAAATTGAAAATCTTTTGGACTTTTCGCCAAATGAGGCCGCATCAGACCAAACTGCCGTCGGCAGCGTGAGCGCCGCCTCTGTTCCGCGCTACGTTCTCTATGGAGAGACGGGCGCGCGGGCGGACTGGTTCGTGAATGTGGAGCGACTCGACGAACGCTGCCGCGAACGCGGGTGGGAGATCAAGCCGCATACCCATCCGCACTTCCTCCAGATCGGCGTCTGCACCGAGGCGGGCGGAGAGATCACGCTGGAAGGGCAGGTCCATCCTTTCCGGCCCGGCAGCGTCATGGTGGTGCCGCCTTACCGCATCCACGGCTTCCGGTACGAGCCGAATGCCAATGGCTGGATGCTGACGGTGGAGAAGGGCTATCTGGAAGACCTGCTGGTGCGTGCGCCGGTGCTTAAAGGCCTGCTGGACGCGCCGCGCCTGTTCGATCTGGCCGAGCTTGCCCTCAGCCGTATCGGCGACGAATTCGTGCAGCTTCGCGAGGAAATGGCCGAACAGCGCCACGGCCGCGCCATTGCCGCCGAAATCCACTTGCAGGCGATCCTGCTGCAGATGCTGCGCCATTGCCCGGAATCGAGCGTCACCTCGCCCGCCGCCGGTTCGCGCTATGACACCGTGGAGCGGTTCAAGGCGCTGGTGGAGGTGTGCTATCGCCAGCAGCCGCTGCTGCCTGACATGGCCTCCACGCTGGGCGTCAGCGTTTCGCAGTTGCGGTCGGCCTGCAATGAAGTGACCGGCCTTTCGCCCAATGCCCTGATTCACGAGCGCACCGTGGCGGAGGCCAAGCGCTGCCTTGCCTATACGGGCATGACGATCTCCGAACTGTCGGACTGGCTGGGCTTCAGCGACGTGGCTTACTTCTCGCGGTTCTTCACCCGCAAGGTGGGCGAGACGCCCAGCGGATACCGCCGGGCGCAGCGGTTCGGTTCGGTGGTGGTGGAGGGGTAGGCCCCACCTTCTTTCGGCATTGCGAGCGTAGCGAAGCAATCCAGGGTCGGTTTGTGCCGCTCTGGATTGCTTCGCCGTGCTCGCAATGACGAGCCGCTGGGTGTTGAACAAACCTACCGCAAACACACCCGTCATCCCCGCGAAGGCGGGGATCCCGCTTGTTCTTCTGTCGGCAGGCCAAAGGAAGCGGGGCCCCCGCCTTCGCGGGGGCGACGAAGCGTTTTTGGGTAAGCGATGGGGGGCCGGTCAATCGACCAGGCCCAACTCACCACGCTCAGTCGATCACTTCACCATTCTGCGGCCCCGGATAGCGCGAGAGCCAATAGGCATACTGCTCCGGCAGCAGCGAGGACGCCTTGGCCACACCCAGTTCGCGCGCCGTGCGGAACGGATAGTGCGGATCGGCCAGATGCCCACGCCCCACCATCACGAGGTCCATCTGCCCCTCGGCCACGGCGCGCTCGGCATCCACCGGGACGTCCATGCCCCATGCGGTGGCAACCGGAAGCCCGGTCTCAGCCCGCACGCGCTGCGTGATCGGCGCCATGAAGGCGGGCGCCCAAGGCACATTGGCCGCGATGGTCGAAAAGCCCATCGATACGTTGAGGAAGTCCAGCCCCTCCTCCCGCATGCGGTTCACCAGCGCGATGGACTCGGCCAGAGTCTCCTCATCGCGTCCGTCGAATTCCAGCACGCCGAACCGGGCGGTCAGCGGCAGGTTCTCCGGCCATACCGCGCGGACGGCCTCAAGCGTCTCGATCAGGAAACGGCCCCGGTTTTCGGCTTTGCCGCCGTACTGGTCGGTGCGGGTATTGGCGTGCACCGAGAAGAAGCTCTGCGCCAGATAGCCGTGGGCGAAGTGCAGTTCCAGCCACTCGAACCCGGCATCGAGCGCGCGCTTGGCCGCCGAAACGAAGTCCGCCTTGACGCGAGCGATGTCCGCCAGCGTCATTTCCTTGGGCACTTTGGTGAGGCCGCCGCCGAAGGCGAGGGCAGAGGGCGAGATCGTCGGCCAGCCGCCCGGCGCGCCATCGGCGATGTGGTCGTCGCCCTCCCACGGCTTGTTGGCGCTGGCCTTGCGGCCGGCATGCCCGATCTGGATGCCGGGCACCGCGCCCGCCTTACGGATTTCGGCGGCAATCGCGGCCATGCCGGGCACTTGCGCATCGTTCCACAGGCCGGTGCAGCCCGGCGTGATGCGGCCTTCGGGCGAAACCCCGGTGGCCTCCACGATGACGAGGCCGGCACCGCCGCGTGCCATGCCGGTGTAGTGGGCAAGGTGCCAATCGGTGACGACGCCATCGACGGCCGAATACTGGCACATCGGCGGCACCGCGATGCGGTTGCGCAAGGTAACGTCCTTGAGCGTGAAGGGTGTGAAAAGCGCGGACATGCGTCCTCCGGTTGGGGGGAGAGAAAAACGGAAGGGAGGTAGGCGTTAGAGTCTTTTTGGAAAATGCCGGAAAGGCATTTTCGTGGCCGGTGCCGCAAAATTCGCGTGCCGCGAATTTTCAAACGGCGCGTCAGCCGATGGCTTCGAGCACCAGTTCGGCGACGCGAGGGGAAGAGGCCGGGTTCTGCCCGGTCACCAGCCTGCCGTCGCGCACCGCATGCGGCTGGAAATCCGGCCCGCGTTCATAGAGCGCGCCCAGATCGCGAATGCGGGTTTCCAGCAGGAACGGTACGGCGTGGGTAAGCCCGGCGGCCTCTTCCTCGCTATTGGTGAAGGCGCTGACCTTGCGGCCGGCGACGAGCGGCTTGCCCTCGGTATCCTTGACGTTCACCAGCCCCGCCGGGCCATGGCAGACGGCGGCTACCACCTTGCCCTCCGCGAAGGCGGTGGTCAGCAGGTCGGCCAGCGCGGTGTTTTCGGGCAAGTCCCACATGGTGCCGTGGCCGCCGGGCAGGAACACCGCGTCGTAGGGATCGGCGGTCAGATGATCGACGTTCAGCGAGTGCTTGAGCTTTTCCATCGCCGGCGCATCGTCCAGAAAGCGCTCGACGCTTTCCGGGCGGTCCTTCTCGGCCATCGAATTGGGATCGACCGGCACCTGGCCGCCCGCCGTCGATGCCAGGTCCACTTCGGCCCCGGCATCGATGAAGGCGTAATAGGGCGTGGTCAGTTCCTCCATCCAGACGCCGGTGGGATGGCCGGTTTCGCCGATCACGCCGTGGGACGTGAGCACGATGAGGATCTTCATGGGGTCTTCTCCTTCACGCCTTGGCGGCAAATGCGGCACCGACCAACCCGTCGAGCCAGTCCTGATGGCCGTTGATCATGGGATTGGGCTTGGCCTTGGCGAGTTCCCTGGCGGGTTCGCCCTTCTGGCTTTCCTGCGTCAGGATGCGGACGCGGCCGGCGGAAAGGTCCTCGATCAGCCAGGCGTGGTGCACGTCCAGCCGGGTTTGCCCTTCGCCCGACCAGCCATGCCAGGCAATCCGCGCGGGTTGGCCTTCGACCGGTGGCACGCATTCGACCACTTGCGATTCCACCGGGAAGCCGAACGTCTTGAAGAAGAAGCGGTCCCCCTGTTCGAGGACGGGTCCCTTTCCATCGTGAAACGCCACGTCCGAACTGTTGGCGTAATAGGCGGACCAGCGCAGCGGCTCGGCCAGGAAGGGCCAGATGTCGGCGGCGGTCAGGCCGGCAACGATCACTTCGTTGGAACAGAAATTGTCCGTGAAACCGGGAACGTAGCCGGCCGGCCAGAGGATGTCGCTCACATGGATCTCCTGCGCTTCGGGGGGAAAGCTTGACCGGGGAACAGATAAGCGGGCATTTGATATAAGAGAAATCAGTATTCGAGATTTAAGGCATCATGCAGGGTGATATCAGAGGGCTGGACCTCAATCTTCTGAAAGCGCTGGATGCGCTGCTGGAAACCCGCTCGGTCACGCGCGCCGCGGAGCGACTCGGGCTGACCCAGCCCGCGGTCAGCGGGATGCTGACGCGTCTGCGCGAAGCCTTTCACGATCCGCTGTTTATTCGAGCGCAGCGCGGCGTGTTGCCCACGCCGCGCGCCGAAGCGTTGGCCGGGCCGCTGAAGGCCGCGCTGCGCGATATCGAAGTGCTGCTTCAGCCCGATGCGTTCGATCCGGCCAGCGCGGAAATGACGATCAGCATCGCCGCCACCGACTATGCGCAGCGCGTGGTGATCTTGCCGTTCCTGACCGCGCTGCGGCGGATCGCACCGGGCATCCGCGTTTCGATCCGCCCGGTCGACATGGCTACGTTGGCGCGGGACATGGAGCAGGGGCAGCTCGATTTCGCGCTGATCACGCCCGAAATGGCGCCCGAGCATCTGCGCGCGCGGCGGCTGTTCGAGGAACGCTATGTCTGCGCGATGCGCCACGGCCATCCGGCGACGCGGCGCCCGCTCGATCTCGATGCCTTTTGCGCGCTGGACCATGCGCTGATGTCGCACGACGGCACCCAGTTCCACGGCGCGACGGACCGCGCGCTTGACGCCATCGGACGCAGCCGCCGCGTGGTGCTCTCCGCGCCGAATTTCAGCTTCGTGCTCGACCTGATCCGGGCTTCGGATACTTGCGCGGTGCTGCCCGAACGGCTGGTGCGCGGGCTGGAGGGGCTGTGCCTGCGCGATCCGCCGATCGCCGTGCCGGGCTTCACCAAGCTGCTGGCGTGGCATGAGCGGACCCAGCAAGATCCCGCCATGGTCTGGCTGCGCGAGCGGCTGGCGGAGCGGGCAGCTTGAACATAGGGCGTGAGCACGCACCTGCGGCGGAGCGTGGCTGGCCCGGGCTAACCCTCTGATTGGGTACTGTTCCCTGGGCGGCGGGCATGAGAGCCTGATATGGCCGGTGCCGCATCTATGCACCGGCGCATAGCCCACAGAACAGGGAGCTTGCCCATGCTTCGCAAATGGACTGCCGCAATGGCGATTGCGCTGATCGCCACCACCACGCTTGCGGCCTGCGACGATCATCATCCCGGCCACAATCGCCCGCCACACGGTAAGCCGGGCCAAGGTGGGCCCGGCAACGGCGGCCCCGGTAATGGTGGCCCTGGAGGCGGAGGTCCGGGAGGTGGTTCAGGCGGAAATCAGGGCGGCTGGAACGATCCGAACAATCCCAATCGTCCGCGCTGATTATCAGGCGCGTGGCAAAAAGGGCGTCGGCAGCGGGTGCTGCCGACGCCCTTTTTCTTTTGATCGCGCGCTAGGTTAGGGGCGCGCGCCGGTCATCGGGAAGGTGCCGAAGGGCCCGTTCGAGTTCTCGCCGCTCATCCGCCCGTCCTTGACGGTGACATCGTAGCTGACCGTGATCGGCATCGGCATGGACGCCTTGCCTTCGAACTTCGCGCGGCCGTCCTTCACGCCGCCGGCGACATTGACGGTGCCCTGCTCGGCGGTGACTTTGCCGGTGATGACATTGCCGTTCACGGTCAGGTCCATCACGGCCTTCTGGGGGCCGACCGGGGTCTGGATCACGATGTTCCACTTGCCCACGAAGTCCTGCGGCTTGGCGGTGCTGGCTGCCGCGGCCTTGGCCTTGTCCAGCAGCGCCTGCTTTTCGGCCGGAGCTGCCTGGGCGCGGGCGCGCAGGAAGAAGCGGATGGTTTCCAGGTCACTGTCGGAAATGTCGGGGAAGGGCGGCATGCCGTTCATCTTCAGGCCGCCTTCCTTGACGATCTGCCGGAACGTCGCCGCGTCGGTGATGATCGGCGAATAGCGCAAGTCCGGCGCCGCACCGCCACCCACCGCGTTCCAGCCGTGGCAGACGATGCAGGCCTTGGTGCCGAACAGCATGGCGCCGGCTTGCGCCTTGGCCAGATCGGGCTTGAACGTCGGATCCTGCGGCGGCGTCGGTTCGAGATAGGCGAAGGGCGGGATCGTGTCCTTGCCGTCCAGCGCGAAAGTCAGCACGCGGCGCGGCAGGCGATAGTCGGTGCGGAAGGCAGCATTGCCCAGCGACTGCATGCCCGCGCCCTGGCCGCCCGCGCCGGTGATGACGGTGACGTATTGCTTGCCGTTCATGCGATAGGTGATCGGCGCGCCGACGATCGGGCTCTCGGTCTTGAACGACCAGAGTTCCTTGCCGGTCTTGGCATCGCGGGCGACGAATTTGCCGTCCACCTGCCCTTCGAACACCAGCCCGCCGCCGCTGGCCATCACGCCGCCGGGCCAGGTGCCGGGCAGTTCGACTTCCCAGGCCAGCGTCTGCGTCACCGGGTTCCAGGCGCGCAGGAAGCTCTTGTGGCCGCCGGGCAGTTCCACCTCTGGGATCAGCGTGACGCCCATGCCCTTGCTGATCTCTCCGCCGCCGGCGCCGCCGTCCCCGATCAGCGCGCCCATCTCCAGAACCGGGATGTAGACCAGCCCGGTCTGCGGGCTGTAGGCCTGCGGCATCCACGAATGCGCGCCGGTCGGCCCGGGCCAGAGTTCGAACATGCCGGGCTTGCCGGCATAGCGGATGCCGGGGTTTTCCACCGGACGGCCGGTCTTCTTGTCGATATGATCCGCCCAGGTCACCTTGGCGATCTTCTCGGCCGAGATGAATTCGCCGGTCGCGCGGTCGATCACGTAGAAGAAGCCGTTCTTCGGTGCCTGCATCAGCACCTTGCGGTCCTTCCCGTCGATCTTCAGCGTCGCCAGCGACATGTCGGTGGTGGCGGTGCAGTCCCACTGCTCACCGGGGCAGACCTGATAGTGCCACTTGTATTCGCCGGTATTCGCATCGACCGCGACGATGGAGGCGAGGAACAGGTTGTCTCCGCCGCCGGGGCTGCGCAAGTTCTGGTTGTAGGGGAAGCCGTTGCCGACGCCGAGGTAGATCAGGTTCAGTTCGGGATCGTAGCTGAAGGCGTTCCATGCGGTGCCGCCGCCGCCGCGTCGGGTGCCGTCGGGGTTCTTCCACCCGCTGGGCCATGTCTTGCGCATGACCGCCTCCGCCTTCTGGTTGGCGGGCGTCACTTCATCCCCAGGCGTGGTGTAGACGCGCCAGACCAGCTTGCCGGTCTTCTCGTCATAAGCAGTGACGAAGCCGCGCGCCGGGCTGATGTCCGCGCCGCCGAAGCCGACGATCACCTTGCCGCCGAACACGCGCGGCGCGCCGTTCGAATTGCGCGGGGCCTGATCGGGGTAGTCGTAAGTCTTCCAGGTTTCCTTGCCGGTCTTCGCGTCGAGCGAGATCACGTAACCGTCGGTGGTGGTGAGGAAGACATGTCCGGCATCATAGGCGATGCCCTTGTTGCCCCAGGACATCTGAAGTGCCGACTTCGCGCGTTCGCGGGTGCCGCCGTCGTATTCCCAAAGCTGCTTGCCGGTCACCGCGTCCAGCGCGCGGATGTGCGAATGGCCGCTGGTGAGGAAGACCTTGCCCTCCGCCATCAACGGCGTGCTGGCGGTGTAGCCCGGCTCCAGATCGTAGTGCCAGGCGAGCTTCAGGTTGCCGACGGTATCGGTGTTGATCTCGTCCAGCGGGGAATAGTGCGTTTCGCCGGGGGTACGGCCCCAACTGGGCCATTCGTCCGGATCGGCGATCATGCCCTGTTCGATGGGCTGTGCGGGCTTGTTGCATGCAGAGAGCGCCACGGGCGCCAGGATGGCCAGCGCCAGCTTGAGCGCGCCACTCCTGAGCGCAGTTCTAACGGGACGTGCGGTCACAGCGTCTTCCCCCGGGAATATCTTGTCTTTTCGGACGAAGGGCTATCAGCCGGGAAAGCGCTTGGGAAGACTTGCTATATTGTGTGTATCATATCTTCGGGCCGATCATCGCCCCCGCGAATGGCCGGACGTGAAAGGCCCCGGCCTTCCTGGCGGAAAACCGGGGCCCTCGGGCGATCTGCGGTCCCCAAAGGGGATTAATGGGAACCGGCGCCCATGGGGATGGGGGTGCCTTCCTTCAGGTAGACGCGGTTGTCTTCGATGCGATCGACATTGTCGAAAGCGATGAAGTGATGCGCACCGTCCGAACTGTCGGAACGGGTGAGCTTGATCTGATCGTCCTTCACTTCGTCGATCGTGCCGACATGCTGGCCGGCGGCATCGGCAACTTCCATGTGCTCACGGATGCGCAGCTTCTCAAACATGAGAATTTCTCCCGTTGTATTGGCTTGATACCTAGTAAACGGGGGGCGAAGGGCATCGTTCCGGCACTCGTCCGACCGGAGAAACGCTTCGTGGTCGCGTCGATTTTTTGGGTGAGCCGCGGACCTCTTTTGTATCAGGGCGTGGCGCCCAGCCCGAAGGTGGCGTCGCCGCGCGGGGCAAGCAGGATGCGGTCGCCGTCGATCCCGTCGATCTCGCTGATGGCGATGAACGGGTGGCCGGCCTCTTCCAGCATCACTTCCTGTCCATCCACCCGGTCCACCACGCCCAGCACCGTGCCTTCCGGGCCGATCACGGTCATGCCCTTGCGCACGAAACCCGATTCGGTGGGCCATGATGTCTGGTCGTCGAAGCTCATTGCATATTCTCCGCAAGGGCCGGTTTTGGTGGCTTGAAACAGGCCCAATCTCGCGCGATCCGGCGAGTCGCGCAATCGCCTATGGCCTACCAGTGCTTGCGTCCCTATATTGGGGCATGCGCTAGATATGCCGTTTAAGCTGTGCAAACTTTCCAGCAAGCGGCTCCACTTGTGGTGGATTTTGAGTATCGTGGCCAGCCTGCGCTCCGAGGTTCGCTTCGGGGCCGGAAAGTTCAAGCGCCGCGAATGCCAGCAGTGCCGCCGATGCGGCCGCCAGCAGCCGTCGGCGCGCCTGCAAGAATCGCCATCGGAGTCCGCCCATGCCCCTTCTCGAAGCCCGCAAGACCTATAAGCCCTTCGAATATCCCTGGGCCTACGACTTCTGGAAGACGCAGCAGCAGATCCACTGGCTGCCCGAAGAAGTGCCCCTGGGCGAAGATTGCCGCGACTGGGCACAGAACATCTCTGAGCATGAGCGCAACCTGCTCACCCAGATCTTCCGCTTCTTCACCCAGGCCGACGTGGAAGTGCAGGATTGCTACCACGAGAAGTACGCCCGCGTCTTCAAGCCCACCGAGATCAAGATGATGCTCACCGCCTTCTCCAACATGGAGACGGTGCACATCGCCGCCTATTCGCACCTGCTCGACACCATCGGCATGCCGGAGAGCGAATATGGCGCCTTCCTCGAATACTCCGAACTGAAGGACAAGCACGACTACCTGCAGAAGTTCGGCGTCGACAATGACGAGGATATTGCCCGCACGCTGGCCATGTTCGGCGGCTTCACCGAGGGCGTGCAGCTCTTCGCCAGCTTCGCGATGCTGATGAACTTCCCGCGCTTCAACAAGATGAAGGGCATGGGCCAGATCGTCTCGTGGTCGGTGCGCGACGAATCGCTGCACTGCGAAGGCATCATCCGCCTGTTCCACGCCTTCGTGCAGGAACGCGGCTGCCTGACCAAGGCGGTGAAGGACGATATCGCCGACCAGTGCCAGACCACCGTGCGTCTGGAAGACAACTTCATCGATCTGGCGTTCGAGATGGGCCCGGTTCCGGGCATGACCGCCAAGGACATCAAGAAGTACATCCGCTACATCGCCGACTGGCGTCTGGGCCAGTTGGGCCTGAAGCCGATCTACCTGATCGAGGATCACCCGCTGCCGTGGCTGCAGCCGCTGCTCAACGGCGTGGAGCACGCGAACTTCTTCGAGACGCGCGCGACCGAATACTCGAAGGGCGCCACCCGTGGCGACTGGAACACCGTGTGGTCGAACTTCGATTCGCGCCGCAAGGCCAAGGCCAACGATCTTGAGCCGCTGGTCGAGTTTTCGGAGCCGGACATGTTCGGCGGCACCCAGGCGGCTGAGTAACCGCTAGCGGTCGATCCGCGCTTCCAGGGCGGATTTCGAAACCCCGTATGCCACCGGCATGCGGGGTTTTGTCTTTTCAGGGGCGAGTGGAGGTGGTGCCGCTTGAGCACGCAGCGCGAGTTGGCCGGAACCTAAGCCTGAGCCCTGAGCCCCGAGCCCCGAGCCCCATATCCTGTGCCGATAGACCTCGTCGCCCCCGCGAAGGCGAGGGCCCTGCTTCCTTTTTCCTTGCCGCGAAGAACAAGCGGGATCCCCGCCTTCGCGGGGATCACGAACATAGGGTGTCGAGTGTCAAGCCGCGCCAGACCGCATCAAGCCGCATCAGGCGGCATCGGGCCCTCAGTACGGATGCGAAGGCCGTGCAGCCTCAGCACCAGTTGCGGCGGTATCCTACCCAGCGTTCGGCGAGCCCTTCGGCCACCAGCACTTCGCCCAGGCTCTGCCCGCCGCGCGTGACGACGCGCAGCTTGCGGCCATAGCGGTCGGCATCGCGTCCGTCGGTCCAGGGTTCCAGCGAGAAAGGGCCTTCATTCAGCAACTCGGTCATCCGCGCGGTGGCGCGGGCACCCAGTTGGGCTTCCGCCGCACAGTCGGGCTCGCTGGTTTCGGGCGTGTTGATGTCCGCGATGCGGATTTTCTTGCCCTTATACCAGAAGGTGTCGCCATCGACGATGCAGGTGCGGCGCGCGCGGCCGCTGCAGTGCGCGAAGTGCCCGGCCTCATGGTCCTGCGCCGAGGCGACCGGGGTGTCCGAGCGTCCAGGGGAGGAAGGACCCGATTGCAGCCTGGGCCACAGCACCAGGGCTGCGGCAATCCCCAACGAGGCGAGGATCCAGATGGGGGGGAGGCGCGGCCAGCGCCGTCGCGGTCGTGCGCGGACGAACGGAGGCTGAGGATCGCGGGCGCCGGCAATGGGAATGATATTCGAACGACGGCGGAAGCGCATGAAAACCTGTCGGAATTGTCGGAAAGAAGGACGGCTTCAGGTCCCGTATTCGCGCAGTTCCGGCTCGTCAAATTCACCGCGGCAGGTGCGTATCAGCAGATCGAGTTCCGCGCGGTGCAGCGGGCTCGTCAGCTTCATGCCCAGCGTGCCGCCGCCGGTCCAGCGCACGCGCGCCTCGATCGGGGCGGTGCCTTCGACCTTGAGAATGACCAGGTCGTCATTGTCCAGCGTGAGGATATTGCTCTGCCCCGCGGCCGAAAGGCAGCCGATCCGACATCCTTCCTGCGACAGTTCGACAAGCAGGCCGCTGCCGATGCGACGGCCTTCCCGATAGATCGAGGCCTTTCGGCGCACGGCATAGCGCTGATGCGCGCTGTATCTCAACATCCTCACCGATGGCCCCCGGTCTTTCGCTTACTGAGCAGAGTTCTGGGCGCGCCAGAATTCCGAACAGTAACAAGCCTGCGCTCTCATGATTACCAACTGGTTACCTTATAGACGATCTTGCACCAACAGCGTTGAAAAACTCTCATCCCAGAATGTCGTAGATTCGCCCGATCCAGCTCAACAGGTAGGCAAGGAAGATCAGCGGCAGCGCGATGTGGAAACGGCGATTCGAAATCCATGCGGCAACTATGAACAGCAGGCCGCAGACGATCAGCCGAATCGGATATTCGGGGCCAAGCGCCTCAAGATAGGCAGGCCCCTTGATCGAGGAGTCGATCCAGTCGGCCACGCATACGGCAACCAGCAGGCCAAAGAACCAGCCCCGGCGTGATAGGAAGTAATCCTCGTACCCCGCATAATCGTCCATCCATTCGGGAAACAGCAGGCTGGCCAGCAGATAGTGCAGGAAGGCGTAGCCCAGCACGAAGGCGAACAGTTCGAAGCGCCAGGTGGCCACGCGCTCCAGCCCGAATTCCCACCACCAGAAGTGGATGGTCATCACCAGCACCACTGCCACCCAGGCAAGGTGCGGCAGATAGAGCGGGCGCCGCCGGGGATGCTGGACGATGCCCGATATCCCCGAAAGCACGCGGGTAAGCGCCAGGCCGAGGACAAGGCCCACCAGCACGCGAACGTGCAGGAAAATGTCGCTGGTCGCGGCCGCGTGGCCCACGCTCAACGCCCCGGGAACCCCGGTTGCATGGCCAGGACTTTCAGACCGTCCAGCTGCCGGGATTGGGCATGGGCTGATGCTTCTGCGCGTTGAGCAGGCTCATCACGCAGCGTACGATGACCAGCACGCCCACCGCTGCCAGCACCAGGATGCCGATCACCACGATCAGCAGCAAACCGCCGATGATCGATCCGATCAGGCCGATCCAGAAGGTGTTGATCAGATATTGGTAGTGCGAGGCTTCCCAATCCGCCGTCGCCTCCCCCCGCCAGACATAGGCGAGCACGATACCGACGATCGCCGTGACCCCCGTCACGCACGAGGCCAGATAGAGCAGGCAAATGATCGTCGGATGATTGAATTCGAAACCGGAGCCGGTGCTGCTGCGATCGAGGTCGTCCATGGTAGCCTCCATGATGGCCTGAGGGTCGATGCTGCCTTCAATGCACCTTTGGTGCAAGTATTGTTTCAAAAAGGGAAATTCTCGTCGTGGTGCCAATACTTGCAGGTCGCTGGCGGGCGATGAGTGCAGATTGTCGAATTTACCCTCTGGTCTTGTCGCAAGGCGTGATTACCACTGTCATTGCAAACTGTTACGTCGCGGGGGCGGCTGGTTCGCAGCAGGCAGGCGGGTGAGGGGAGAGACACCGTGACCGAGATTGTGATCGAAACGCGCAATGGCACGCTGGCGGGCGTGGCGGAGGCGGGGATCACGCGCTTCCTGGGCGTGCCTTACGCCCGTGCCGCCCGGTTCGAGGCGCCGGGGCCGGTCGCGCCGTGGCAGGGCACCCGCGCGGCGGACCGCTTCGCCAAGCAGTGCCCCCAGCAGTTCGGCGGCAAGGTCCGCCGCGACGTGCTGGAGAGCGAGACTTATGGGGAGGATTGCCTCTACCTCAACGTGTTCCGTCCAGAAGGCGGGTCGATCGGGCCGAAGCCGGTCCTGGTCTGGATCCACGGCGGCGCGTTCCTGGCGGGCGGATCGAACGCCTACGACGCGTCGCGGTTGGCGCGGGAGGGTGACATCATCGTCGTCACCATCAACTACCGCATCGGCGTGCTGGGCTTCGTCAACTTCACTGATGCGCTGGGTATTCCGGCGATTCCGTCCAACATCGGGTTGCGCGACCAGATCGCCGCACTGGAATGGGTGCGCGACAATATCGCGGACTTCGGCGGCGATCCGGGCAAGGTGACGATCTGCGGCCAGTCCGCCGGATCGATGTCGGTCTCGCTGCTGATGCTCTCTCCCCGTGCGCGCGGCCTGTTTCACGGGGCGGTGATGCAGTCCGGCGCGGTAAGCCTGATCCACGATCGCGAACGATCCATCCGCGATGCGCGGCGCTATGCGGAGGCGCTGAAGCTGGACCAGTCCAGCCTGCAGCGGCTAAAGACCATGGACATTGCCGAGTTGATCGGCGCGCAGGCCGCCGTGGGCAAACAGCTGAAGAACGCGATCCCCGCCGCCCCGTGGTACGACGGGGACGTGCTGCCGGCTTCGTTCGACGAGGCGGTTGCCACTCCGACCGCGCCGGTACCGCTGCTGGCGGGCGCCACGCGCGACGAAGTGCGTCTGTTCGACCTGATGCCGGGGGATATCCTGCCGACCAAGTGGGACGATCTGAAGGGCCTGCTGCGCGACCAGTTCGGCCCGGAGCAGACCGCGCGCATCCTGGCGACTTATCCGCGCAACCGGAAAGGGCGGATCGCGCTGGGCTCGGACCTTACTTTCGTGATGCCCACGCGTCACTTCGCGGAGCGTCATGCGCAGGGCAACCCGACATGGTTCTACCGCTTCGACTATACGCATCCGCTGGTCGGTGCCGCGCATGGGCTGGACCTGACGGTGTTCTGGCCGTTCTCCGGCCTGAAGATGGCACTGGTGCGCGGCGGGCCGGACAAGGGGCGGCGCGCGGAGCTGGGGCAGCGCATGCGCTCCCACGTGGCGCATTTCGTCCGGCACGGCGATCCGGGCGATATCTGGCCGCGCTATGAGGCGGCGACGCGCAAGGTGCGGATCTACGATCTGGCGGACAGCTTCGCGGCGAACCCGGAAGCGGAGCGCTATGCCGCCTGGGCCGGACGCGATGTGGAGCCGGGGCGGGGGAAGTAGGGGGCTTCACTCGGCCAGTCCGCGAACCTGCCGCAACACCAAGCCTCGTCATCCCCGCGAAGGCGGGGATCCCGCTTTTCTTGCGCGCATGGCAAAAAGGAAGCGGGGTCCCGCCTTCGCGGGGGCGACGGGACTGATGGGAAAGGTGCCTGCCTGACCGGCAACCTCGTTAGTTCAGCCCCAGAAACAGCCCGGCCAGCGCCGCGCTCATCAGGTTGGACAGGCTACCGGCGCAGAGCGCGCGCACGCCAAGGCGGGCGATGATCGGGCGCTGGTTGGGGGCAAGCCCGCCGGTCACCGCCATCTGGATCGCGATCGACGAGAAGTTGGCAAACCCGCACAGCGCGAACGTCACCACCGCCACCGTGCGCGCGGAAAGTTCCTTCATGTTGCCAAGGTCGATGAAGGCCACGAACTCGTTCAGCACGATCTTGCTGCCGAACAGGCTGCCCGCCTGCATCGCCTCATGCCAGTCCGGCGTGGCGAGCAGGTAGAACACCGGCGCGAAGACGTAGCCGAGCAGGCCCTGGAAGGTCACGCCGGTAAAGCCGAACAGGCTGCCGACCCAGCCGACCAGACCGTTGGCCAGCGCGATCAGCGCCACGAAGGCCAGCACCATCGCGCCCACGGCGACGGCCAGCTTCACGCCGGTCTGTGCGCCCTGCGATGCGGCCATGATGATGTTGGCGGGCTTTTCCTCGTCATGCTCGACGGCTTCGGGCTCGTCGATATGCACGCCGGGAAGGTGCGTCACGTCCGCGCGGTTCAGCGCCGCGGCGGCGGCCCCGGCGGGCGGCAGCGTGCCTTCGTGGACGTCTTCCTCTTCAGCGACAGGATCGACCGGAACCGGTTTGGGATCGGGCATGATCATCTTCGCCATGAAGATGCCGCCCGGCGCCGACATGAATGCAGCGGCCACCAGATAGTCGATGCGAATGCCCATCGAGGCATAGGCGGCCAGGATCGTGCCGGCCACGCCCGCCAGGCCCACGCTCATCACGCAGAACAGCTGCGATGGGTTGAGGTTGGCAAGGTAGGGGCGGATCACCAGCGGAGCCTCGCTCTGCCCCACGAAGATA
Source organism: Novosphingobium oxfordense (assembly GCF_044029435.1). Taxonomy (NCBI): domain Bacteria; kingdom Pseudomonadati; phylum Pseudomonadota; class Alphaproteobacteria; order Sphingomonadales; family Sphingomonadaceae; genus Novosphingobium; species Novosphingobium oxfordense. The sequence continues at coordinate 3,749,617 of NZ_CP147005.1, forward strand.
TTGGACGCGGCGCAAAGGCTTTCCACCTTGCTGATCCCGGTCACCTTCTCAAGCCCGCCACCGATCCAGCGCACCACCAGCGGCATGATCTTCAGGTAATAGAGGATCGAGATCAGCGATGCGAAGAAGATGATCACGGGCAGGGCGGAGATCGCGAAGGAGTGGCCGCCGATTTCCGGGCTGGCCAGCGGGCCGAACAGGAATTCCACGCCGGCATGGGCATAGCCCAGCAGGCTTTCCACGCCCGCCGCGGCGCCGCCCAGCAGGTCCTTGCCGAACGGAACGTAGAGCACCAGCGCGGCCAGACCGGCCTGAAGCGCGAACGCCGCACCCACCACGCGCAGGCGGATTGCCCGGCGGTTGGTGGAAAGAAGAAAGGCGAAGGCCATGATGAGAACGATGCCAAGCAGGCTGTAGGCGACGTGCATCGTCCCCGGGTCTCCAAAAAACATGCTGAATCTGTGCGCAAACCTAAAGGCGCGCATTCGTGGCGGCTAGTGCAATTGTGCCAAGCCCGTTAGAGCATCGTCATGGAACCGCAAGCCCCGGCAAGCGCGCAGTCCCGCGCGATTCTCATTCCCCGTTCGATGTTCGTCTTCTCCACTCTCTATGGCGGGTTGGTGGTGCTGGCCGGTGTGCTGGGCATCAAGATCGCCTCTCTGGGCCACTGGCCGGTGGTGGGCGACCTGGCGGTGGAATCGGGCATCTTCGCGTTCCTGCTGCTGGTGGTGCTGTCCAGCGCGGTGGCGGAACTGCACGGCACCGCCGTCGCCAACCGTCTGATCCGCTTCGGTTTCATCCCGCTGATCGTGTCGATGAGCTTGCTGACGCTGGTGATCCACGTCGTTCCGCCGGCTCCGTTCTGGCAGGACCAGGAGGCCTATGCCCGCCTGCTGGGGCAAGGCGCGCGCATGCAGTTCGCGGGGCTGGTTTCCTACGGCGTATCGCAGACGCTGAACGTCATGGTGTTCTCCCGCCTCGCCGCCGGCCGCGAAGGCGCGATGCTGATGTTGCGCGCGTGGATTGCCAGCCTGCTGTCACAAGTGGTCGATACCCTGATCTTCATCACGATCTCGTTCGCGGGCGTGCTGCCGCTGTGGTCGATCATGGAAGGGCAGATCATTTCCAAGCTGCTGCTCTCCACGATCATGGTGCCGCCGTTCATCTGGCTGTTCGTGAAGCTGGGCCGCAAGCTGGACGGAGTTTGATTGAAAATCCGCCAAAGGCGGATTTTGGCGACACCAGCCCACTCCCCCACCCGATCTCCCCTACCGGGTAGAATCTGGGAGGTCGGGTGGGGGAGCGGGCTGGTGCCGCAAGCCTTCGACGGATGTCGAAGGCGCACTCGCGAAAAAGCATGTTTTATTTCTGAGCAAGGGGTCTAAAGCGCGCCCATGCCGAATCCTCACGATCCCGCCATGCTCTCGAAGGCCGAGACGCTCGTCGATGCGCTGCCCTACATGCAGCGGTATGCCGGTCGCACGTTCGTCGTAAAGTACGGCGGCCATGCCATGGGCGATCCCGAACTGGCGCGCGACTTTGCCGAGGATGTGGTGCTGCTGAAGGCAGTGGGCATCAACCCCGTGGTCGTCCACGGCGGCGGCCCGCAGATCGGTGCCATGCTGAAGACCATGGGCGTCGAATCGCGCTTCGTGGACGGGCTTCGCGTTACCGACAAGGAAACCGCGAAAGTCGCCGAAATGGTGCTCTCCGGCGTGATCAACAAGGAAATCGTCGGCTGGATCAGCGAAGCCGGCGGCAAGGCCATGGGCATTTCCGGCAAGGACGGCGGCCTCGTCACCGCGTCCAAGGTCCAGCGCACCGCCAAGGACCCGGACAGCAACATCGAACGCGTAGTCGACTTGGGCTTCGTGGGTGAGCCGGCCAAGATCGACATCAGCGTGATCGAGACGATCTCGGCCGCCGGCATGATCCCGGTGATCGCGCCGATCGCCCCGGGCGAGGACGGCCAGACCTACAACATCAATGCGGACACGATGGCCGGCGCCATTGCCGCCGCCCTCGGCGCCGCGCGCCTGTTCCTGCTGACCGACGTGCACGGCGTGCTGGACAAGCAGGGCGAACTGCTGACCGACCTGAAGCCTTCAGACATCAAGGGCCTTCAGCAAGACGGCACGATTTCGGGCGGGATGATCCCCAAGCTGGAAACCTGCGTTCACGCGGTGGAGGCCGGTTGCGAGGCGGCCGTCGTGCTTGACGGGCGTGTTTCCCATGCCATGTTGCTGGAAATATTCACGCAGGAAGGCGCCGGCACCTTGATCCGCGCCGGCTAGAATAATCCTGCAGCGGGGGGAAATTCCGGCAGAAAGGCCCATTCGAACACAATGCGTACCAGTTTCCTTCTCGCCCCGGTCGCCTCCCTTTCGGCCCTCGCGCTGCTGCTCGCGGGCTGTTCCAAGGAGCCGGCCGCCGCACCCAGCGGCGCGGCGAGCATGGAAGCGAGTGAGGCCGCTGCCGTCACCGAAGATACGCCCAGTGAAGATGCGACGGGCGCGGTGTCTGCCGATATCGCCAAACTGGATCTCGCTGCGCTGAACGAACGCCGCGATCCGGAACGCCTGCTGCGCTTCTACACCAATGCCCTGCGTGCGGGTGCCTGGGCGGATGCTGCCCGGGCCTGGAGTCTCGACGCGCAGATGACGCCCGAAAAGCTGGCCAAGGAATTCGGCGGCGATGCCGGGCCGAAGATCGCGGTGGGCAAGGGCGATGTCGCCGGCGCTGCCGGATCGCTCTATTACGAGGCGCCGCTGGTGATCGATTTTGCCGATGGCCGCCCCTCGCGCCGCGGCACCATCGTCCTGCGCCGCGTCAACGATGTGCCGGGGGCCAGCGAAGAACAGCTCAACTGGCGGATCGAGCGGACGTCGACGCTGCCGCAGTAAGTCCGGTCCCGCAGCCCGAAGCAAGCGGGCGTTCGGGCCCGATTTCGGCGCTGATCGATCCCTGTTGCACTGCGATGGACGCGCCCTTGCCCCGGCGCCGTCCATTCGGCTATCAGCACTTCAGAAATTTGCTGGAAAGTCCGCAGCTCGCGGGCATCTTCGCATTCCCACGCATCCAAGGAGCCGGCGTTGCTGTTCCTCACCCTCTACCAGATCATCGATTACCTGATCAGCATCATCGTCTTCGTGGTGATCGTGCAGTTCGTGCTCGGCCTGCTGATCGCGTTCAACGTGGTCAACACGCACAACCAGTTCGTCTCGGCGCTCTGGACCGCGCTCAACGCGATCCTTGAGCCGATGCTGCGGCCGATCCGGCGGATCATGCCGAACACCGGCGCGATCGACTTTTCGCCGATGGTGCTGATCATCGGCCTGAAGGTCATCCAGATCATCGTCGGCAACCTTGCAAGGGCGTACTACTGATGACGCAGGCAGCCATTATCGACGGCAAGGCCTTTGCCGAAGGCCTGCGCGCCCGCGTCGGCACTGCCGCCGTCGGGTTCGAGGCGCGCACGGGCCGCAAGCCCGGCCTTGCCGTGGTGTTGGTGGGCGAAGACCCGGCCAGCCAGGTCTACGTGCGCAACAAGGGCAAGCAGACCTTGGCCGCCGGCATGAACAGCTTCGAACACAAGCTGCCGGCCGACACCAGCGAGGACGATCTGCTGGCGGTGGTGCGCCAGCTGAATGAAGACCCGGCCGTGGACGGTATCCTCGTCCAGCTGCCGCTGCCGTCGCACATGAACGAGCAGAAGGTGATCGCCACGATCAACCCCGACAAGGACGTGGACGGCTTCCACGTCGTCAACGTCGGGCGTCTCGCCACCGGCCTGCCGGGCTTCGTGCCTTGCACGCCGCTGGGCTGCGTGATGCTGCTGAAGGACAGGCTGGGCTCGCTCTCCGGGCTCGACGCCGTGGTGATCGGCCGCTCGAACATCGTCGGCAAGCCGATGGCACAGCTGCTGATCGCGGAAAGCTGCACCGTCACCGTCGCGCATAGCCGCACCAAGGACCTGGCCGAAGTCGTCCGCCGCGCCGATATCGTCGTCGCCGCCGTCGGCCGCCCGGAAATGGTCAAGGGGGACTGGCTGAAGCCCGGCGCCACCGTGATCGACGTGGGCATCAACCGCGTTCCCGGTGCCGAGGAAGGCAAGACCAGGCTGGTCGGCGACGTCGATTTCGCCTCGGCTGCCGAAGTTGCCGGTGCGATCACCCCGGTTCCCGGCGGCGTCGGCCCGATGACCATCGCCGTGCTGCTGCGCAACACCATCGTCGCCGCCCACCGCAACGCCGGTCTGGACTTCGACGAGAGCGCGCTTTGATCCTGCGCCGGGCGATCGCCGGAGCGGCCATGCTGGCGCTGGTGACGACACCGGCGCTGGCGCGGCGGCCGGATCGGGCGCCCGGCGTCGGCACTGCCAACCCCAGCGCGCTGATTGCGGCGGAGATCGCCTTCGCCCGCATGGCGCGCGAAAAGGGGCAGTGGACCGCCTTTCGCGAGACCGCTGCCGAAGACGCGGTGATGTTCGTGCCCCAGCCCGTCCGCGCGCAAACCTGGCTGAGCGGCCGTAAGGATCCGCCGGCCTCCGTCCAGTGGCAGCCCACGCAAGTCTGGATGAGCTGTGACGGTACGCTGGGCGTCACCAAGGGCGCGTGGCAGCAGCCGGACGGTTCGGTCGGCTACTTCACCACGATCTGGCAGAAGCGCTGGAAGAAGACCGACTATCGCTGGGTGCTGGATCAGGGCGATAGCCTGGCCCAGCCGCTGCCGGACAGCGACATGCTCTCGGCCTCCGTGGCGGATTGCCCCGCCGGTGGCGGCCCCCGCGGCGATATGCAGCGTCCCGAACCTGCCAAGGGCGCGCCCGGCATGACCGGCGAAGGCCGATCGGACGACGGCACGTTGACCTGGCGCTACAGCGTCGCGGCGGATCAGTCGCGATCGCTGGTCGTCTCGCTGATGAAGAACGGCACCATGACCGAAGTGATGCGCAGCGACGTCGCCGCGCCGAAGGCCCCGTAAAGCGAATGTACGAACTCTTTCTCAGCGCCTTCGTCACGCTCTTCGTCGTGATCGACCCGCCCGGCTGCGCGCCGATCTACGCCGGTCTCTCGGCCGAGGCGAACCGGTCGCAGGCGATATCCATGGCGGGCCGCGCCTGCCTGATCGCCACGGCCATCCTGGTCGTCTTCGCGCTGTTCGGCGCCCGCCTGCTGGGCGCGCTGCACATCGAACTCAATGCCTTCCGCATCGCCGGCGGCATCATGCTGTTCATGATCGCCATCGACATGGTTTTCGAAAAGCGCACCCAGCGCCGCGAGGAACGGGCCGAGAAGATCATCGCCCACAACATGGAAACGCCTGAGGTGGATGACGTTTCGGTGTTCCCGATGGCCATGCCGATGCTGGCGGGCCCGGGCTCGATCGCGACGATCATGCTGTTGACCTCGCGCGCGCATGGCATGGAAGAGACGCTGGCGGTGCTTGCCGCGATGGCCGCCGTGATGGCGATCAGCTTCGTGGCGCTTGCCGCTGCCGGGCCGCTGATGCGGGTGCTGGGCGACAAGGTCGAAGCGGTGATCACGCGCCTGCTGGGCGTGTTGCTGGCCGCCTTGGCCGCGCAATATGTGATCGACGGCGTGAAGGCCGTGCTGCACTGAGTTTCCGGGGCCGCCGCCAGTTCGGCGAGCGACCTCTCCCAAAACTACCCCGTCATCCCCGCGAAGGCGGGGATCCCGCTTGTTCTGCGCGCGCGTGGCAAAAAGAAAGCGGGGCCCCCGCCTTCGCGGGGGCGACGAGGTGTATTAGGGAGCGTCGTGGGGCAAAATAAGCGAGTGGCTTACGTTGCCGGCATAAGCGAGTGCTTTACCCCGCCAGCGCCAGCTTCGCCGCTTCCTCGCGCACCACGCGCGGCTGATCCGGCCAAATGCCGCGCGTGTCGTAGACCAGCTTGTCCGCACGTTCTGCCAGCGGCACCACGCGGAACACGTCATGGTCGACGAGGACGATCAGGATCTCACACGTCTCCAGCGCATCGTCGATGTCGATTTGCACGGCGCCGGTGTCGGTGAACTCGATCGGAAGCTGCGCCGCATAGGGCTCCACCACATGGATGCGGCTGCCGAACTTGCGGGCGAGGCGGCTGGTGACGAAGCGGGCCGGGCTCTCGCGGAAATCGTCGATATTGGCCTTGAAGGCCAGGCCAAGGCAGGCGACCTTGGCCTCCGGATTGGCTTCCACCAGCGCTTCGGCCTTGGCGATCACGTGGTGCATCTTGTGATCGTTGACGCCGCGCGCGGTGCGGATCAGCGGGGTATCCTCAGGCGCGCCGTGTACGATGAACCAGGGATCGACGGCGATGCAGTGGCCGCCAACGCCGGGGCCGGGAGTCAGGATGTTCACGCGCGGGTGGCGGTTGGCAAGGCGGATCACCTCCCACACGTCCAGCCCCATGCGGTCCGCCACCATCGACAGTTCGTTGGCGAAGGCGATGTTGACGTCGCGATAGGCGTTCTCGACCAGCTTGGTCATCTCGGCCGAGCGGGCATCGGTGGTCACGCACTCACCGCGCACGAAGCGCTTGTAGAACGCCAGCGCCTTGCGCGCGCAGCGCGGGGTGATGCCGCCGATCGAGCGATCGTTGTTGGTCAGTTCCTCAAGGATGCGGCCGGGCAGCACACGCTCGGGGCAATAGGCGATCGAGACATCCGGAGTGTCGCGGGTGAGGCCGGGGATCTTCAGGTCCGGCCGCAGTTCGGCGATCAGGTCGCGCAGCTGCTCGGTGGTGCCGACCGGCGAGGTCGATTCCAGAATCACCACGTCGCCCGCCTTCAGTACCGGCGCGACCGAGCGCCCGGCAGCAAGGACGTAGGAAATGTCCGGCGCATGGTCCTTATCGAACGGCGTCGGTACCGCGATCACGAAAACATCGGCAGGCGCAATCTCGGTCGAGGCCGAGAGTAGCCCGCGCGAAACCACGCCTTGAACGAGGCCGTCCAGATCGACTTCCTCGATATGGATCTCGCCCCGGTTGATGGTATCAACGACCGCCTGGGAGACGTCGAGGCCCAGCACCTTACACCCGGCGCGGGCGATCACTGCGGCGGTGGGAAGGCCGATATAGCCGAGGCCGACGACGCAAACGTCAGGCGGCGAACCTGTCCGGCTCATTGGGATACTCCGTGATTGGCATTGGAAGTTCGCTGGGTAGGAGCGGCGCGCCGGGCGGGCTGGCTGTCCCGGCCAAGCGTCGTGACGCCCCCAGCGAACTTCCAATGCCAACCCCGAAGGGGCGGGCCAATTTTGGCCCATTGCTGCGTTGCTCGTCGGTCACAATGGGCGAGCATTGCTCCCTCCTCGCGTCTTGCACTGGGCCAAAATTGGCTCCGTCCCGGAGCATCCCAATGAGCCGGACAGGTTCGTTTATCCGATTTCACTGGCAAGCAACTCCACGATTCGGCGCGAGGAATGCCCGTCCCCGAAGGGGTTATGGGCGCGCGCCATGGACTCGTATGCCACTCTATCGTCCAGCAGGGTTGATAATTCGGTAACGATCGTATCGGCCGAAGTTCCGACCAGTTTCGCGGTTCCGGCCATGACGCCTTCCGGCCGTTCGGTCGTTTCGCGCATCACCAGCACCGGCTTGCCCAGCGCGGGTGCTTCCTCCTGCACGCCGCCCGAATCAGTCAGCATGATCTCGGCAATGGAGATCAGGCGGGCGAAGTGGGGGTAGTCGAGGGGTTCGATCAGGGCGACGTTGTCCAACCCGGAAAGCCGCTCGTTCATCACCTTGCGCACATTGGGGTTGAGGTGGACGGGGAAGATCACCGCCACGTCCGGGCGGGCGGCGATCTGGCGGATGGCGCTCGCGATCTGCTCCATCCCTTCGCCAAAGTTCTCGCGCCGATGGCTGGTAACGCCGATGATCCGCTTGCCGGCGAAACGCGCTTCCAGATCGGCGAGGCCGGCGGCAAGTGCGGGCTGACGTTCGATCTCGGCAACCACCCAGTGCAGCGCGTCGATCACCGTGTTGCCGGTAACGTGGACGCGCGCGGGGGCGACATTCTCGTGCAGCAGCGCAGCCTGTGAGGTTTCGGTCGGCGCGAAGTGCAGGCTGGCCATGGCGCCGATGATCTTGCGGTTTACTTCCTCGGGCCAGGGATGGTGGATATTGCCCGAGCGCAGGCCGGCCTCGACATGATCGACCGGCAGCTTGCGGTAATAGGCGGCCAGTGCGCCGGCCATGGCAGTGGCGGTGTCGCCCTGCACGATCACGCGATCGGGCTGCACCGCGTCCATCACCTTGCCCAGCCCGGTCAGCAAATTCGCCGTCAGCGCATCCAGCGTCTGGTCGGGTTGCATCACGTCCAGATCGTGATCGGGCACAATTCCGGCGATCTCCAGCACCTGATCGAGCATCTGGCGATGCTGCGCGGAAACGCAGACCACGCATTCGAAGCGCGGATCGGCCTTCAGCGCATGGACGAGCGGAAAGAGCTTGATGGCTTCCGGCCGGGTGCCGAAGACGAGGAGGATGCGGGCGGGCTTGGTCATGCAGGCGGGCTATCAGCCTAATGTTAAGCTTGGGATAAAGCAGTCATGCGGCGAGCGGGCGTACGACGGGGTCATCGTCGTTCGCGGAAGACGGTCGGATGCGTGGGCGACGCCGCGCGCGGGCCATCCGCTGGCGCGTGCGCTGCAAGGGCCGCTTTGCAAGGCCCGAAAGCAGCGCGCCAACGGCCTTGATCCGCACACTGGCCGCCAGGATCGCCACGGTCGCCAAGGCATCGATCAGCGTCGAAATTTCGAAGGTCATCGCCCAGGAAGTCACTTCCGGCAACGCCATCGACGAGATGTGCAGGCCTTCCCCGCCCATCAACCAGAATAGAAGACCGAAGAATGCAGCCAGCCCCAGCGTGAGCAGCACATGCCCGCGCGTGATCCTCCCCAGCTTTCGGGCGAGAGGGATCATCAGGCCATTATGCCACATCCGCCCGCGCAGGCTGTTGCGGGGTGCGGAGGCCAGGGTCAGCACGGCGAACAGGGTGAGCAGTTTCAAGGCGATCACGATCATCGAAGTCTCGCGTAAATGCTTGCAGCGGTGCGATATTGCAGCCGATCACGCTGCTGCCGAAATTAATTGGTGGCAAGACCCCGCCCTTTCAATGCCGGAGAGGCGGGCGGCCCGTGTGGACAAATGGGGCGGGCCTCTTGCCCCGGTCCGCCCCATCGGCAATCACCGGAGCATGTCTATCCTGAGCGACAAGTGGATCCGCGAGCAAGCGCTCGAACACGGCATGATCGAGCCTTTCGTCGAGGCGCAGCGGCGTGACGGCTGCATATCCTACGGCCTCTCGTCCTACGGCTATGACGCGCGCGTTGCGCCGGAGTTCAAGATCTTCACCAACGTCGATTCGGCGGTGGTCGATCCCAAGGACTTCGACAGCAATTCCTTCGTGGACCGCGAGACGGACGTCTGCGTGATCCCGCCCAACTCTTTCGCTTTGGCCCGCACCGTCGAATACTTCCGGGTGCCGCGCGACGTGCTGGTGATCTGCCTGGGCAAGAGCACCTATGCGCGCTGCGGCATCATCGTGAACGTCACCCCGCTGGAGCCGGGCTGGGAAGGGCATGTGACGCTGGAATTTTCCAACACCACGCCGCTGCCGGCCAAGATCTACGCCAATGAAGGCGCGTGCCAGTTCCTGTTCCTCAAGGGCAACGAGCCTTGCGAGACCAGCTATGCGGACCGCGCGGGCAAGTACATGGGGCAGCTGGGTGTGACGCTGCCGAAGCTTTGAGACTGAGGGCGTCCGAGGGCTAAGCCCTTGCACTTGCAAATCCCCGATTCGCGCGTGTGCGGTAGCGCTGAGTAACTCTCGACGCGTCCCGGCAAAACCTCGTCATCCCCGCGAAGGCGGGGATCCCGCTTGTTCTTGCGAGCGTGGCGAAAAGGAAGCGGGGCCCCCGCCTTCGCGGGGGCGACGGAGTGATTTGGGCGGGGTTAGAGCGTCGCCGGCCGACTACTTGCCCGACCACACCGGCTTGCGCTTCTCCGCAAAGGCGCGCGGGCCTTCCTGCGCATCCTCGCTGTTATAGGTAAGCTCATGCGCCGAGCGCGCTGCCTGCAGCGCGGCGGAGCGGCCCATCTCGGTGGACAGCATCACCGTCTCCCGCGCGGCCTTTACCGATAGCGGGGCGCCTTCCAGCACTTCCAGCGCCAGTTCGATCGCCGCGTCCAGCACCGCACCAGGCTCGGCAAGACGGTTGACGAGGCCGATCTCGTAGGCGCGCTGGGCGGTAATCGGCTTTCCGGTGAGCATGATCTCCATCATGATCCGCTGCGGGATCATGTGGATCAGCGGAGAGGCCCAAGGACTGCCGCGCCCGACTTTCACCTCGGTAATCGCGAACTTGGCGTTGGTGCTGGCGACGCAGAGATCGCAGGCTTGCGCGATCATCCAGCCGCCGGCGAAGGCGTGGCCGTTGACGGCGGCGATGGTGGGTTTGGTCAGTTCGATGGTGTCGTATGGCAGCGCGTAGAGATCGCGCGGCGGCACGGCCATGCCGGTTTCCACCATCTCCTTGAGATCGCCGCCGGCGCAAAAGGCCTTGTCGCCGCTGCCGGTGAGGATGGCGATGCGGGCGGAGGCATCGGCCTCGAACGTCGCCCAGGCCTCGCGCAGCCCCTCGCGCACTTCGCGGCTGAGGCAGTTGCGCTGTTCGGGGCGGTTGATGGTGATGACCGCGATGCCATCGTCATGGGCATCGTAGATGACGGCCCGACTTTCTTGCGAACTCGACACTAGAAGCCCCTTTTCCCGATCTCGTGGGCGGTGCGCGACAGGTCCTCGCGGAAGTCCGGATGGGCGATGGCGACCAGCCGCCGCGCGCGTTCGGCCAAGGTCTGGCCCTTGAGCTGCGCTGCGCCGTATTCGGTGACGATCACGTCCACTTCCGTCCGCGCCGTGGTGACCGGGCCGGAGAGGGCGGGAACGATCTTGCTCAAGGTGCCGCCCTTCGCGGTGGAGGCCAGCACGATCAGCGAGGCACCGCCCGGCACGCGCGATCCGGCGCGGACGAAATCGACCTGCCCGCCGGTGCCACCGAGATAGGTCGTGCCCGATTGCTCGGCATTGACTTGCCCGGTCAGGTCCACTTCCAGCGCGGAGTTGATCGTCACCAGCCGGGTAAGCTGGATGATCGGCTTCACCCCGTGGGTATAGCTGCTGGGCATCATCCTGATCGCGGGATTGTGCGCGGCCCAGTCATAGAGCCGCCGGGTGCCGATCAGCGCGCCATTGATCGAGACGCCGCGGTCGATCTCCTTGCGTGCATTGGTCAGCACGCCGGCTTCGGCCAGATCGACCAGACCGTCGCCCAGCATGCCGGAATGGACGCCCAGGTCCTTGCGGTCGTGCAGCAGGCGCAGGATCGCGTCCGGCACTGCGCCCACGCCGGTTTGCAGCACGGCGCCGTCGCCGATGAATTCGGCGCAGTGGCGGGCGATGGCCTCGTCCGTAGGCCCGATCTTGGCCGGGGCCACTTCCACCGGCACGCGGCTCACGTGGACGGCAACGTCGATCAGGTCTCCCGGGATCGTCTCGCCGGGAACGTAAGGCACTTGTTCGTTGACTTCGGCGATGACGATGCGCGCTTTGTCCACTGCCGCGCGCACGTAGTCGGAGATCAGGCCGCAGCTGTGATTGCCTTGCGCATCGGCCGGGCTGACCTGGATCATCGCCACGTCGCAGGGCATGATTCCCGCTTCGATCAGGCAGGCGATCTGGCTGACGTGGACGGGGATGACGTCCAGCGCATTCGCCTTGGTCATGCTGCGCAGTGCGCCGATCGCGCCCATGCTGGAAAGACGGAAAGATCGCGCGCTTTCGGGCGTGAACAGGCCGGAGAAGCTGGTGGCGATGAAGGCGTGGAGGCCGCCGATTGCCTCCCCCTGTTCGATCAGGGCCTCCACCAAAGTAGTCGGCTCGCCGCAGGCCTGGCCGAAGACCACACGGTCTCCCGGTTTCAGGAACCGGGAGAGGTCGAGTTCGGATGCGGTGAGCCGAAGCGTCATCTTACAGCTTTCCTGCCTGCCGCAGCAGGCGTTCGGCGCGGGCAAGGTACGGACGGTCGAGCATGCCGCCCTTCCAGCCGATCGCGCCGACGCCGGGGTTGGCGGCGAAGATGTCGACGATCTCCTGCGCTTCGGTGATTTCGGCCTCGGTGGGGGTGAAGGCTTCGTTGATCACCGGGATTTGCGCCGGGTGGATCGCCATCATCCCGCGATAGCCGTCACGGCGCACCTTCTCGGCACGGGCTTTGAGCGCTTCGAGGTCCTTGAAGTCGGCAGAGATCGTCTCGATCGCGGTCACGCCCGCTGTCGCCGCGCCCAGCACGGTGAGGCTGCGCGCCAGTTCGTAGGTGAAGGAATACGAGCCGTCCGCATTCTTGTTGGACGAAGCGCCGATCGAATCGGCCAAGTCTTCCGCGCCCCAGGTCAGCGCCACCACGCGCGGTGCGCCCTTGTAGTCGCCGGTGTGGAACATCGCTTCGGCGGTCTCGGTGATCAGCACGATCACCGGGGTCGATCCCTGGTCGATACCATTCGCCACTTCCAGCGCTTCGAGGTAGCGGTCCAGCGTCTCCACGTCCTGCCGGCCATAGACCTTGGGCAGCATGATCCCGCCGGGACGCGCGGGCATGATCGCCACAAGGTCGTCCAGCGTGTGCGGGCCGTCGAGCGGGTTGATCCGCACCCAAAGGCGGCCGCGTTGTTCGGGGTTCGCGGCAATGAAGTCATGCACCATCGGGCGCGCGGCGGCCTTCGAATCGGGCGCGACGGCGTCTTCCAGGTCGATCAGGACGATGTCGGCCTCGCCCTCCATCGCCTTGGTCATCTTCTTCTCGCTGTCGCCCGGCGCGAAAAGCCAGGAGCGGGCGGCGATAGGTTCGTGTTTCGGGGCTTCGTGAGTCGCGGGCATGTTCTCTCCAGTCGTCATCCCAGCGAAAGCCGGGATCGCGGGCAGCCAAGTCCCGCGTTTCCGATTACGATCCCAGCTTTCGCCGGGATGACGGGGTTTCTCAAGTGGAGCCGCCTCAATAACTCTTGGGCAGTTCCAAAACCCTCTCGGCGATGAAGTTCATGATCTGGTGCGGGCTGACCGGCGCGATGCGTGGGATCATCACTTCGCGCAGGTAACGCTCGACGTGGTATTCCTGCGCATAGCCCATGCCGCCCATCGACATCACGGCGGTCTGGCACGCCTCGAACCCGGCCTCGGCGGCAAGGTACTTGGCGGAGTTCGCCTCCACGCCGCAGTCCAGCCCCTTGTCGAACAGGGTGGCGGCCTTGAAGACCATCAGGCTGGCCGCCTCCACTTGCATCCACGCCTTGGCGAGCGGGTGCTGGATACCCTGGTTCTGGCCGATCGGCCGCCCGAACACCACGCGTTCCCGCGCATAGCGTGAGGCCCGCTGGATCGCGACGCGGCCCAACCCGGTCGCCTCCGCCCCCAGCAGCACGCGTTCGGGATTGAGGCCCTTGAGCAGGATGCGGAAGCCCTGGCCTTCCTCGCCGATCAGGTCCTCATCCGGGATGAACAGGTCGGTGATGAACATCATGTTGGAGCCGACGGCGTGGCGGCCCATCTTCGGGATGATCCGCGTCTCGATGTGCTCGCGGTCGAGCTTGGTGTAGAAAAGGCTGAGGCCGTCGGTCTTCTTCTTCACCTGTTCCAGCGGCGTGGTGCGGGCGATGATCAGCATCCGATCGGCGATGTGGGCCTGCGTGATCCACACTTTCTCGCCATTGACGCGGTAGCCGCCCGGCACCTTTTCGGCGCGGGTCTTGAGGCTGGTGGTGTCGAGCCCGGTGTTCGGCTCGGTCACGGCGAAGCACATCTTCTCCTCGCCCGAAAGGATCGGCGGGATCATCCGCTGCTGCTGTTCCTCGGTGCCGAACAGCATCACCGGCTCCAGCCCGAAGACGGGCAAGTGGATGGAGGATGCCGCCGTCATACCGCCGCCGCTTTCGGCCACGGCCTGCATCATCACGGCTGCCTCGGTAATGCCTAGCCCCGCGCCGCCTACGCTTTCGGGCATGGCCACGCCCAGCCAGCCGGCATCGGCCATCGACTTGTGGAACTCGTACGGGAATTCGCCGCTGCGATCCTTTTCCAGCCAGTACTCGTCAGAGAACTGCGAACAGTGCTTGAGAACGGCCTCGCGGATGTTCTGCTGGTCGTCGGTCAGGGCGAAATCCATGGCGTTCCTCTTCCTTCTTGCCTGCCGGACTAACAGCGGGGCCTGCACGAGACAACCATCATCGTGCCGATATGCGTCCATCAAACGCAAATACGAATGGTTTTCGCTCCGGCGGTGCGTTACGCATAGGCCAACGAGAAGGAGAGGGCCTTGACCGCGAGCAAGGATTCGAAAGGTGGCGGATCCCAGGATGGACCATTGGCCGGACTGCGCGTGGTGGACCTCACCAGCGTGGTCTTCGGCCCTTATGCCACGCAGATCATGGCGGACATGGGCGCCGAAGTGATCAAGGTGGAACCGCCGGAGGGCGATAATACCCGCTGGATCACCAAGGGCCCGGTGCCCGGCATGGGCGGCATCTACGTCAACGTGAATCGTGGCAAGCGCGGGATCGTGCTCGATCTGCGGCAGGAGCAGGATCGCGAGAGCCTGCGCGCGCTGATCGCCACGGCGGATGTCTTCATCCATTCGATGCGCGGCAGCGCGATCCGCAAGCTGGGCTTCGATTACGAGGCGGTGCGCGCCATCCGGCCGGACATCGTCTACACCAATTGCTACGGCTATTCGCGGCGCGGGCCGGAGGGCGACAAGCCCGCCTATGACGATACCATTCAGGCAGAATGCGGCATCCCGCATGTGCAGGGCCTGATGAACGGTGAGCCCGGCTATGTCGCCACGATCATGGCGGACAAGGTGGCCGGCCTCCACGCGCTCTACGCGACGATGATGGCGCTCTATCACCGCGAGCGCACGGGTGAGGGCCAGGAAGTGGAAGTCACCATGTTCGAGGCGATGACCTCGTTCATGCTGGTGGAGCATGCCAACGGCGCGATGTTCACGCCGCCGACGAGCCCCGCACATTATCACCGCGCGGTCGAGCCGAACCGGCGGCCTTACAAGACGCAGGACGGCTACGTCGCCGCGCTGGTCTACAACGACAAGCACTGGAACGCCTTCATCGAATCGGTGCAGCCGGAATGGGCGCGAGGTGAACTGGGTGACGAGTTCTCGACGCTGGAAAAGCGCGCGCGCCAGATCGGCCGGGTCTATGGCCTGCTGGGTGAGACGTTCCTGACCCGCACCACGCAGGAATGGCTCGATGCCCTGCGCGGCCTGCACATCCCCTGCGCGCCGCTGCGCTCCACCGACGAGCTTTTCGACAACGCGCACCTGAACGCCATCGGCTTCTTCGAGGAAGTAGAGACCGAGCAGGGCCCGGTACGTTTTCCCGGCGTGCCGACGTGGTTTTCGGCGACCCCCGGCAAGGTTCGCGGACCCGCGCCGACGCTCGGGCAGGACAACGAAAGTGTCCTTGCCGAACTCGAAAGTGGCGAAGCCAGCGTCGCCCCAGCGATAGCAGTCGATTCGAAGTAAACAGTACTGTTGATTTCACCTGACAGCGTCCCGAGGCTTGCGCTAACCACCTGTTCAAGCCGGGCGCTGCGATAGCGGTGGAGGGGCAGGTCCCCCCGAGAACCGCCGGCAACGATATTGGGATCGAGAAGGAAGGCACCACCATGTACGACGACCAACCCCAGGCCGAAGCGCCCGTCTCGGCGCGCAAGGGCACCCCGGTTTACAAGCGCATTCTCGACCTGTTCGAGGCTGAGGGCATCAAGACCCTGTTCGGCATTCCCGATCCCAACTTCGTCCACTTGTTCCTTGAGGCCGAATCGCGCGGCTGGACCGTCGTTTCGCCGCACCACGAAGCATCCGCCGGCCACATGGCCGCCGCTGCCGCGCGCATCACCGGCAAGCCCGCACTCTGCATCGGCACCCTCGGGCCGGGCATGGCGAACATGATGCCGGCCATCCAGTGCGCCAAGGTTGAGAACGATCCGGTGATCTTCATGGGCGGCCAGCGTGCCCGCATCACCGAGCGCCGCGTGCGCCGCGGCCGCATCCAGTTCGTGCGGCAGGAGCCGATGATCGAGGATTCGGTGAAGTTCTCCAGCTCGATCGAATATGCCGACCAGACGGACGAGATCGTGCGCGAAGCCATCCGCGTCGCCATGTCGGGCACGCCGGGACCGGCCTATATCGAGTATCCCGCCCACGTCATTCTGGAAGAGCTGGACCTGCCGCCGGTGCTGCCGCCGCACCGCTACCGCCTGACCAATCAGGGCGCCGACGGCGACCGTATTGCCGAAGCGGCCGAAATCATCCGCAACGCGAAGAACCCGGTGCTGCTGGTGGGCCACGGCGCCTACACCGCCAAGGCCGGCGCCTCGGTGAAGGAACTGGCCGAGCTGATGCAGTGCCCGGTCATCCAGACCTCGGGCGGAACCTCGTTCATCGAGGGGCTTGAGGACCGCACCTTCCCCTATGGCTTCTCGGAAGCGTCGATCGACGCCGTGGTCGAAAGCGATTGCTGCGTGGCACTCGCCACCGAACTGGGCGAGCCCAGCCACTATGGCCGCTGGCGCCACTGGGTGGACAACGAAGCCAACCGCAAGTGGATCTACGTCCAGCAGGACCCGACCGCGATCGGCGTCAACCGCCCGATCGACGTGCCGCTGGTGGGCGACGTGCGCGCCGTGGTGCCGCAGCTGGTCCGCGCCCTCAAGGACACGCCGCGCAAGGCTTCGCCCTCGCTGGCCGAATACATCGAGCGTGACGCCCAGCAGCTTGTCGAACTGGCCGAGGAAGCCGCCGGCAAGCCCGATGGCTCGACCGCGAAGATGCACACCAGCCAGTTCGTCACCGAAGCGACCAAGGCCTTCCCGAAGGACGGCATCCTGATCCGCGACGGCGGCGCCACGGTGATCTTCCAGTGGACCTATTCGCAGGCCAAGCCGCACGACGTGATCTGGAACCAGAACTACGGCCACATCGGCACCGGCCTGCCCTATGCGACGGGCGCCATGCTCGCCGACCAGGCCGAAACGGGCAAGCAGCGCCCGGGCATGCTGATCACGTCGGACTCCTCGTTCCTGTTCCATGTCGGCGAACTGGAAGTGGCGGTGCGCAAGAACCTGCCGCTGGTGGTGATCGTTGGCGTCGACTTCCAGTGGGGCCTCGAAGTGGGCGTCTACAAGCGCACTTTCGGCAAGGGCACCAAGGAAACCGGCGTGCACTGGTCCGACAAGGTCCGCTTCGACAAGATCGCCGAAGGCTTCGGCGCCGCAGGCGAATATGTCGAGAAGGCGGAAGACATCGGCCCGGCCATCAAGCGCGCCTATGAGCGTGGCGGCTGCACCGTGATCCACGTGCCGATCGACCCGGCCGCGAACTCGGAAGAAATGCCGAACTACTCCGAATTCCGCACCTGGTATGCCGAGGGCACCCAGTAAGCCGGACACCGGAAAACCAATGCAGACCTGAAGCGAAGCTGCTCCCTCTCGATCCGAGTGCGGGGCGGTTTTGCTTTAGGAACGGGAGAGAACGATGCGCAATTACACCCAGTTCTACATCGACGGTCAGTGGGTCGATCCCATCGCGCCGCGCACCGCACAAGTCGTCAATCCGGCCACCGAGGAAGTCTCCGGCACGATCTCGCTGGGCTCGGCTGCCGATGTCGACAAGGCCGTCGCCGCCGCCCGCCGCGCTTTCGCTACCTTCGGCGAGACGAGTGCGAAGGAACGCCTCGACCTGCTCGAAGCGATCCTGGCCGAATACCTGAAGCGCGAAACCGAACTGGGTGAGGCTGTCAGCGAGGAAATGGGCGCGCCGATGTCGCTCGCCTGCGGGTTCCACACGCTGCTGGGCAAGGGCCACCTGTCCACCGCGATCGAAGTGCTGAAGGACTTCAAGTTCGAGGAACAGCGCGGCGTCACCATGATCCGCAAGGAGCCGATCGGCGTTTGCGGGCTGATCACGCCGTGGAACTGGCCGATGAACCAGACCTGCGTGAAGATCTTCCCGGCGCTCGCCGCTGGCTGCACGATGATCCTCAAGCCGCCGCAACTGGCGCCGTACTCAGCCCAGATCCTGGCTGAAATCCTGCATGACGCGGGCGTTCCGGCAGGCGTGTTCAACATGGTGCAGGGCAAGGGCAGCGAGATCGGCACGGCGCTTTCCACGCATGAGGACGTGGACATGATCTCCTTCACCGGGTCGGAGCCGGTGGGCGTGCAAATCCAGAAGGACGCCGCCGATACCGTGAAGCGCGTTGGCCTCGAACTCGGCGGCAAGTCTGCGTGGATCGTGCTCGACGATGCCTCGCTCGCCGCTAACGTCGCCGCCGCTACCGGGGGTATGATGGGCAATTCCGGCCAGACCTGCTCGGCCGGTTCGCGCCTGCTGGTGCCGAACGCGCGCATGGACGATGCCATTGCTGCCGCCACTGAGGCTGCGAACGGGGTCACCGTCGGTGATCCCAAGGGCAACTTCGCGATGGGCCCGGTCGTCTCGAAGAGCCAGTACGAGATCATCCAGGGCTACATCGAAAAGGGCCTGGAGGAAGGCGCCAAGCTCATCGCCGGCGGGCCGGGCAAGCCGGAGGGCTTAGACAAGGGGTACTACGTCCGCCCCACCGTGTTCGTCGGTGCCAATGACATGGTGATCGCGCGCGAGGAAATCTTCGGCCCCGTGCTCGTCATCATAGGTTACGACGATGTCGACGACGCGGTGGCTATCGCCAACGATTCGAATTTCGGCCTTGGCGGATACGTTTCGGGCGAAGACCTCGACGCGGCCCGCGCGATCTCGCGCCGGATGCGCACCGGGGCGATCTGGGTCAACGGCGGGTTCGACTTCCACGCACCGTTCGGCGGCTACAAGCGCTCCGGCAACGGCCGCGAATGGGGCGAGCAGGGCTTTGCCGAATATCTGGAAGTGAAGTCGGTGGTCGGCTGGAACCCGGCCTGAGGCAAAAGTCGGCACCGGGGGCATGCTTGATCGACAAGTATGCGCCCGGCGGAGGCCGCTTTTGGGGGTCGCGGGAGACGTGCTTCTTAGAGCCTGGCGTGAACCCAAAAAGAAATAAGCGGGATCCCCGCCTACGCGGGGATGACGGAGAATTTAGAGAGGGGTGTCCGCACCCCCTCTCACCGTTTTGCGACGCCTCAGGCGTGCCCGTTCTCGGCCAGCGTGGCCGAGGCCATCAGGCGCCAGATATTGGCGGCATCGTTGCGATAGGATTCGTCCGATTCGTCCGGTCCGACATGGCGGACAATCTCCGCCCCCGCTTCCATCATGAATTCGTCGGGTTCATGCAGCGTTTCCAGAACCGCCCGCGCCGCCACGCGGAACTTGCGTTGCAGGGCGGCGTCCAGCGCCTCCCATTCGCGATTTTCCAGAGAGACCGCCAAAGCCCGCGCTGCCCGTTCGATAAAACCCATCGCACCCCGTCCATGCCCAGTGGAGAGAAATGCAAGCGAACACCATTGCGCGTGCGATTGCAACGCGAAGCGTGGCCCGGCAGGCCGGATTTCGCATTCGTAGTGGGGGAAATGGTGGGCGATGACGGGCTCGAACCGCCGACCCTCTCGGTGTAAACGAGAATAACCCATTCAAAACGCGCTTCTTTCGTAACTCTAAGAGAGAACGGAGCGTGATTCAATGGCGAACAAACTGGCATCCACTGACCATTTTCTGACCACTCCGCGCGACCTCGAACCTTGCCCGTTCTGCGCGAACACCAAGTTCCAGCGGAATACCAAGGCAAAGGGCTATCACGAAAAGCATCGCCTCCAGCGCGCGGGCAAGCCGTCCTCAAATCACCTGATCCGCTGCACCCGTTGCGGGGCGAAGGGGCCACTCAGCCACAGCGTCGAGGAAGCTGAGGCGACTTGGAACGAGCGTCCCGGCGAGTCTGCGGAACTGTTCCGCCTCCGCGCCGATTCCGAACGCCTTCAGAACATCGAAAGCCAGACGGACGGCGGCCGGTTCGACGAATGGTCAACGGAGACTTTCGCGGGCCAGCTTCGCATGCAATCGCGCGACAGCCTTGATCCCGAATACAGCCAGTTCATGGCGGCCACGGCGACCCACTTGGGAATTCTTAGTGGGCAGTATGATGCGCAGCGGGAGATTGCGGAGCGCGCGAAAGAGGAGGCGTCACGCCTGCGCGCCCACTGCGAGGCCATGGCAAAGGGCTTGGAAACAGCCGAGCGCCAGATCAGCGCGGCATTCAAGATCATCCACCCCGGCAAGGATGATTTGCGCGAGATGTCACTGGAAAGTGTTCGTGATCCTCTTGCAGCCTATCGCAAGGAGTACCCCGATGCCGATGTCGTCTGAAGATCTGATGAAGCTGGCGGCGGCTTGTGAGTTGTCCGATCCGGCACAGCCGAATCTCGACCTCCACGAGGCGATCCTGCTGGCCGTGGGATGGACCCATCGCGGCGCAGAACTGATCGATCCGCAGGGTCAGCGCTGCATGCAGACGCCGGACCCGCTGCATTCAGTCGATGGGGCTATGACGCTGATTCCCGATCGCTACCGCCTCGGGACTCTCATGGAGTTCGACGGCGAAGGACGGTGGGCTGCCAAGCTGTTCAACCGTGGAAAGCCCGGCGGCTTGCCTGCTGCTGGCGGATCATCGGCGCCGATCGCGCTTGTTGTCGCTTGTCTCCGCGCCCGCGCCACCCAAACGAATGGAGCCTGACATGAGCAATGAGAATCTGCGCGAATTGATCGACGCGTGGTCGTTCAACGTCATGCTGGAATGCAGCGGGCGCGAAGAGAGCAAAATGCTGGTGGCAATGGGCGGCGCGTTCCTCGACCTGCGCGACCTCGACAAAATCCTGACTTGGGCGATGGGGCAAGCCCGCCCCGCCGAACGTGCGAGCGACGATGAAGGACCCTGCACCGACTGCGACGATACCGGAATCACGATCCAGACCGAGCGCCGTTGCTCGTGCGATGCAGCCGAACCTGCGGGCGAGGAGCCGGTGGCGGACCGAAACCTTGAAATTCTGATTGCCGACCTCCGCCCTTACGCGGATCGCTCCATTGGGAGCCTTCGGATCGATATGTCCGATGTGAAATCCATTCTCGCTCTCTATGACCGCCCCGCCACCCCGACCAATCCCGAAAGGTTGGTGGAGGCGCTGGAGCGGATTGCAGAAGGACGAACGAGCCAACAACTCCCGCATGACGCACACATGTCGCAAGGTATAGCCCGCCGCGCTCTTGGAGGGCGGTCTGTGCTGGAGCATGATCCTATCGTTTGGGGCGAAGAGGCTGAACTGGCCAGCAACCGTGAATTTCCACGCGTTCGCAGAGAAATGGGCGGCGATTTTACTGTCCCTCTCTATCGTGCCGCACCCGCGCAGGATGGGGAGAAGGGGGAATGAGCGAAGACGTCAACCACGACGCACAAAATGCGCTCAACCGCATGGCCCGCGCAGATAGGCGGGGCACTGGCTGTTACCTCACTGCCGAAATGATCGCGGGCCTCCGTGTCACGCAATTTGGGCAGACATGGAGCGAACCCGATCCACGGAAGGGAACCCGCCGATGACCCAGATCGACACCGACAAGCTACATGCCGTGCGCGTGAAGTTCCCGGAAGTTCACGCCGCCATCCTCGCAATGGCAGAAGAGAACAAGCGCCTCAGGGAGGCGTTGGAGATGATCGCTTCGAGCGGGTCAAGCGCTGAAACATATAGGCGCATCGCCCGCCGCGCTCTCGGAAAGGAAAAGGCATGAGCGATCAATTGTCCCGGCGGCTAGCCGATGCATCATGGGCCGGAAGTGGAGCACGCTTGCGCACTTGAAGCCCTGCAAATCGCTCCGCAATCCGCTTCGAAACCTGATCGCGCGCAGCTGACGCCTTCAGGCGATCCTTGCCGACCCATGTGTGAATCCAGCTTCGTGGAAGCTGCCCCACCTCGAAGGAGATGAGGAGTTCGATCTCCTCTTGGGTCATCACGACGGGATATGGATCGTTCTCGGGCACGAGAACATGATAGGAACATTCATGCGATTCGGGAAGCGCTATTGCGGCACTGCCAGATCCTTGGAGATCAACCCCTGCGCCCATTCGTAGGCGCTTCTGGCATAGGCGTAATCCGCATCGCAGACACCTAGGTCTGCTTCGGTGACCGCCACGAGGGAGCCGGTGGCGGGCTCGACAGGAACGGCGGAACCGTTATCTTGGGCGGTACTGGAGGAAGTTGGGGCACTTCCTGTTTCGCTCCGCACCCGGTGAGCAGCGATATAGTCGCGCAGGCCAGCATTGTCGGCCAGCAGTGCGTCGTGCGATTCTTGGGCATCATGGGCGATCTCCTGTGATTTCTGCTCTGCCGCTGCGGTGGCGGCCTTGGCGGCAGCGACGTTGCGGTTCCATTCGGCACGATCGGAGGCGAGAGTGGTGCGCGCGGTGTCCCGCTCGGCAAGGGCATCACGCTTTCCGCTCCACTGCCACCAGGCGAGGGCAAGCGCGGCGACCAGGGCGAACTGCCAAGGGTAGCGCTTGGCTATGTCGAGCAGCCAAAGGCCGGCACCGGTGGCCTTGGCGAGCAGCCATGCGAAAGCGGCGGTCATGGCTTGTCCCCTTGGTCCTGCTGCGGCACGCTGGCTTGCAGCGCATCGGTTTGGCGATCGATCGTCCGCTGCTGCCAGCGTTCCTTAATGGCCCCGATGATAGCCATCAGCACGGCGGTCCATGCAGACGCCTCGCCGGCGCTGTTTCGCCAGATTGAAAGGCCTGCGAGGACCAGTACGCCAAGGGCGATCAGCCCAAGCAACCCGATATCGATGCGATGCTCGGTCACAGGATCCAGCCCTTCACCTTAGCAAGTTGGGCCTTGCGGTCATCAAGGCCATTGGTGCCGCCGTTCACCTTTTTAGTGATGGCCAAGACATCGTCAGCGTCGGCCAGGGCGTTCAGCTTGTTCTGCTTCCAGAACTCCAGCGCGCCGTGCAGGCCGATTGATGGGAACGAAAGAATCTCGGGATGGCGTTCGAAGTCGGTGCCAAGCAGGGCGCCATACTTGCGGTAGTTTGCCCGGCCCGTGATCTGGATCGGCCCACGCCCCTTGTAGCGGATGCCGTCCCCCGGCTGCGTGTTGCCCAGGTCGGCGCGGCCCTCGTATGCCTGACCGGAGGCAATTTCCTCCATGTACCGAAAGCCCATGCTTTCGTGAAGAACCTGACCCAGGAAGTGCGCCAGGCGCAGCGGGCTATCCATGATCCCATATTCAGGGAAATAGCGGTTCGCGCAGATGGCAAGTTCCTGCGCTCGATCGATGGTGGCGCCGCACTTCTGAAACAGTGCGGTGAAGGTCTTGAGGCCAGCGTCACCATCGGGATTGACACCAACCGACGTTTGGAGCTTGCGAACGTCCATATCAGCCTCCGAGATTCAAGCGCCAAGCCACCCAGACGAGCGTCCAGAGCAGGTACATGGCGAGGGCGAGTTGAAGGCGGCCGGTCACATGGATGACCGCCGTCTTGGATGCGAGCCACAGGGTCCAGCCAAGCCAGAGCAGGTACAGGACTGTGCCGCCGCGATAGTCGATCTGGGCGAACAGCAGTGCGCCGAAGATCATCACGGCACCAGCGCCGTGAACCCACAGGCCGAAGGCGAGCCAAAACGCGCGGTTGCTCCACCAGTGGCCGGGGACGGTGATGGCCTCCTTGCGCACGATCGGCCAGAGCCCGAAGCACATGATGAGCGAGGCGATAGCGAGGGCACCGAAAAGCCACGAGGTCGGGAGGCTCATCAAGAGCGCCCCCGCGTCGACACCCGGCGGAATGCCTCGATCGCGTCCTGTCGGCGCTCGACGGCCTCCGTGCGGCGCTCCAGCGCGCTCAGGCGCTTGGCGTGGTCTTCTAGCTGCGGATGATCGCCGCCGGTCATGATCCGCCACAGGAGGCGCAGCGGGCTCATTTCTCGCCGACTGCCTTCTCGGCCACCTCGGTATTGCGCTCCGCTACCCTCAGGGCCTTCATCACCAGATCCTGCTGTGCAAAGAAGCGGTTGAGCAGTCGCCAAATGACCGCCCATTGCAGGCCAATAATCCCGACCAGCGGGCCATTGTCCCCAAGCCATTTCCCGATGGCTGCCAATTCCATTATGCGCCCCTCGCATTACGCACCCCCAGGCGCTTGATGCTTCCGTGTGAAAAAGACCCGAGCGACCGCTGAAGGACGAGCCGGGGGAGGCCTAGCGCCATCTGCGCTATGACCATGCAGGTGTTCAGCCACCAGCTTGCTACCGTTGGTCCGCCGATCCACCAGGCGTAGATCACGCAGGCGGTCGTGGGCGGGATCAGCGCCGCGATCGCACGGTCCGACCAGTCTGCGGCACCACGGCGCCAGAACCAGCGGACCAGCAGCGCGTCACAGGTCAAGAAAAGGACGATGCTGTCGCCGCCGGTAGCCCACCAGTGCAGTTCCTGCGCCGCCCAGAACAGGCAGACCAGCGCTCCAGATATTCGGACGCTGCCGACCATAGCCAACTGCGCCGCATTCAGCAAAAAGCTGGCGGCGCAGAGGCACAGTAGGGCGATCAGCGTCCAGTGCATTACTTCGGAGGTCCGTTGCCCGTGCCGCCAGACAGAGGGGCGGCTGCGGCGCTGGCATCGATTTCCTCGATCGTCAGGATGGGCGCCCCATCGTGAATGCAAAAATTGCCCGTCGATCCCGGCTCGACGAACTGTTCGACGCCATCCGATCGGGTGATCTTCGCACGTTTGTTATTGGGCGTGGCTACAGTGATGCTGATGGTCATTGTCGTTATCCTGCCCGGAGGGCGCCGGGGCGCATTCGAAGATCAGACGGAAGCCGCGAGCTTGTGGGCTCCCCAAACCCAAAAGTTTCCATCATCGCTGCGGATTTTATCGGCGTCCAAGCTGGCGTTGGGCCGCAGTATTGCTACGCGTCCCAGAGGCGTCGCCGACTTCACTTTGACCGGAATCGACACCGTCGCCGTCATGCCAGCTTGTTCGGTTGTCAGGAGGGCACCGGCACTATCCACGAAAGAGATCGGGATCGTTGTCGTCGTCATGTTGCCGTTGCGCCGCACGCCCTTGACGGTTGCGTGATACGGGCTGTTCATCTGCGCATAGAGCATGTTCGACGGAAGCGTCTGGCCGAATGTTACGGTCAGGACGCCGGCGGAGAATGCCACCGTGGGGGTGACGGCCATCGGCGTTGTGACGACCCAGGCCGTACCGTTCCACGTCACCGAAAAAACGAAATCGATGAAGGTTGCGATACTTACGGTGGTGGCTGTGTAGCCGGTACACCGATTGTCCCATGCGACGACGTCAGCCGCTTGGAAAATCTGCGTAACCGCAGGGGTATGCGTCGCCGCGCCGCAACTTGGATGCGTGATAGTGACGTCCGCGCTCGACTTGATGCCCGTGACGTCACCAGTGAAAAAGGTGGGCACGGCCAGGCCGGCGGTGCCCGCAGTGGTCGGGATCGAAGACAAGTTCCCGAAGATGTACAGCGGCATGAAGAACGAAACCGTCGCCTTGTCGAAGGCGACAGAGGCTCCCGCGGTAATCCCGAGGCCCGCAAAAGTTTCATCCGGAGTGATCTGGAACGTGCCGACCCGGTTTGCGGTGTACCCGAAGGGAATAACCAGGTTCCGGCCAGACAGAGTCATGGCTCCGGAGAGGTTTCCTGGTTCGTGACCGGCGTCATTGAGCGAGGCAAACCCACCGCCCGCTGCGGGTTGGCGGGGAACGGCCGCGCTAAAAACAAGCTTCGGATAGCCAAGCGCAGACAAGTCGGTACTGCGTTCTGCGAGGTTCTGCTCGACGTTTGAGCCGTCGGCGGTGCCGACGAGAACTCCGCCAGTTGGCGCAGCAAGATCTGTGCGAAGTGCGGAATCTGCTCCTGTGCCATCGGTTCCGATGAAAAACGGATCATCTCCCGCACCGCGGACGATAAACTGCCCCGGTTCGGCGTCCGTTCCGGCCGCGATCGCGTAAGTCGCCAGCTTTTCCAGCGCGACGGCATCAGTATCGGTTGGCGTGACACCGCCGACGCCGGTGCGGCGGGCGATATCCGTCTGGCTTTCACCGCGCGCGCCTGCAACGTCGATGCGCACAGTAGGCGAGATGCTTGGCGAGGATGCCATTAGTACGTCACTCCAGGGGTGAGAATAATTTGACCGGAGACGGGGATTGCCGGGACGCCATCGGCGTAGGAAAGCCGGAGGTCATAGGCGAGCCGCACCACCTCCGATTGGCCGGCAACGGCATCCAACGATGAGCCATTGATTGTGACGTTAAACGATCCGCCGACCGCGTCGTAAACGTCGATAATACCTGCCGCGAGAACCGGGCCTTGCCCCGCGACAGCCCGGATACTCAACGCGAGAGTGCATCCGGTCAGGTCAATGGGATTCCTGTGCGTATCGCTGATCTGCCACCCCTCTTGGTAAGTGGCATTGCGGAATATCCGAAGGTCAAGGCGCTCAGTCCGCATCGGAAAAATCCTCCACGAAGCTGATGGAGACTTCCGAGAAGCGGCCAAACTCCATCATTGGAATTAAGCTTTGGCCCACCTCCGCACGGCATTGGACCACAGGCCACTCGAAATTGACCTCAGCGCCTGCCGGTATTGCGGTGCGCGTCGGTGGAGAAATCACGCAGGTTGCGCGCTGCTCCGCACGGGAGATGACGCGCTCGATAAGGTGGGCGCGGTTGCCACTGATGCTGAGCTTTTCACCGCCTCGAATGCGGGCGCCCTGCGTTACCTCGATTTCTATCGTGGTTGCGCGCAACGCGACAGGACTGACGACGTGCGCGACTATGTGCGGAGAGGCGAAGCGAACAAACGTCGGAAAAGCCTCATCATCGTAAGCTAAGCCCGACGGGTCTGTTTCAACGCCACCGACATATGGCCTGGGGGCAGTCGCCAGTGACAAGATCGGTACCAGTACCGCGCGCGACCCGCCCGCAAGATACGAAATCCACATGTCCCAGAGGCGCTCGGTCCCAGGGTCATCTATATTAATTCCGGCCCACTCGATGCGCCATTTCCCGCCACCGTCCATCTGGATGACGGTTTCTTCACCACTCAGCGAAGTGCCCCCGCTAATGACGCGGGGATCGATCCCAGCGCGGACATTGAGTGGATTGAAGAAATGGGCGGGCACAACATACATACCCCGATAGTGGGCATCATTGGTTGGCTGGATTACCGCCGTCATGTGATAGTGACCTCGACAGGTCCGGTGCGGGCGTTGGCTGTGTCGCTGGCATTGAAGGCAACTGTCCAGACATAATAGGTTCCGGCGCTAAGCGTCTCATCAAATGCTTCACTGACGCCGCGGCCCCCAGTGTAGTCTGGGCCGACTTGCGCCGCGCTGCCGAAGCTGGTCGTCGTTCCGATCCAAAGCTCTGAGTGCCCGAAGTTCGACGATGTGCTGTTCGACCAAGCCCCAGTCGTGCGGCCAATGCCTCCTACGGCGGTGAAGGCCGTATTTGGCTGGGGCGCAAGATCGGCCGTGCTAGTGCTGACGGTGGCCGACGGCGACCAGGGAGAAACACGGCCGTCACCGACGGAATAGGCCACCTCTACGTCCACCGCGATTTCCACCGGAACAACGCTGGTGACGAGCAGCGCAGCCGGGCCGGGGTCGATATCGGTGTACTGCTGTTCGTTCCAAGATGCATCGGTCGTGGAACGCCAGCGGGCATACCAGGTTATGTCGTCGCGGTCGTAACCTTCGACGATGATCCGCACACGGGCGCCGGTGCCGGAAGCGTCGAGTTCAGCGGCGGCGGAAGTGATGACCGGGGTGCCGAGGGATTGCGGCGCGACGCGGTTGCCGACCGGCGCGGGCTCGCCCTCCTCGGTGGCGGGATTCCATTCGTCTACGTTCGGGTCTGCCTTGACCCAGTCGAAGGTGACGCCCCCCGTTGAGAGGTTGCGTCGGAGGCGAATGATTTCGGCCGTGCCGGAGAAGAAGACCGATCCAGCCTCCTCGATGTGCAGCGGGATGAAGCGCCTGCCGCGGATCTTGCGGCCGAGTGCATTCGTGGTCACCGACCCACGATTGGCTGCCATGGTCTTTGCCATGAGCCGTTTGGCGAGCCGGCGCGCCTGAGCGTGGCTCGGGACCGAGTTCTCCAATGTGGTACTCTTGGTTTCGCCGGCTGCGCTGATCGCATCCAGGTCTTGCCACGCGGAGGCGTCGACGGTGGTATAGTCGTGATTGGCCGACAGATAAGAAACCGCTACCTCGTTGAACTGATCCTCGTCGACGACGCCATAGTCCCATGAATAGGACACGATCTCATCGGGCCCGATCAGGTCATCGGGATCGGGGTCAACATAGCGGCCAGACCAGGCGACAAGCGCGCCGTCTGCGCGCGGCGCAACAAATCCATCCCAGCAGGCCAGGAGATTGCCGATAGTCACCTTATGAGCATCGGTGTGCTTGTGGGCAAGGGCGACGCGATAGCGTGGCTCGGTGCCGCCACCCTCCCACTGCACGTACGTGCCTTCGGGGTAGTCATCGGTGAACCCGTTGACAAAAGTGACGGAGTTTCCGGAAATCGATTGGACGGTGTTCGTCTCCGAGGCTGCTATCGTTACCACTTTGCCGGCAGCCAGGCCGCGCACATTGTCGAGTGTGACCGTATGGTCGCCAGCATCGGCATCGGCCGTGGTTATCGATGAGCCATAGAAAAGCGTCATCGCGACATCGCAATCGTTGGCGGCAGCGGTCCACGAATCGATAGTTGGCAGGAAGTGTGTCTGCCAATCCTTATAGGCGCGGTTCATGTAATAGTGGGCGGTGCAGAGGGCGGCGTTGTCGCTGAACTTCCATGTGCTGGAATCGTCCGGATCTTGTGCTGGATCGCGCCAGTCGAAAACCCACTGGGCCTCGACAACTAGCGAGAGCACGTTGGAGTCCGGGCCTCCGGACGGGTAAACATCGTTGAAGTTCTTCGACTTCACCGGCTTCGAGATCATGCAGCCCGTGACCACGCCGTCGCCGCGGTGGTTCGTTGACCAGACGCCGGGAATGCGGGCGATCAGCTCGGAGAAGGCGGTCTCTGTCGCTAGACCAAGGCGGGTTCCGATGCGGATGGTGTCACCGTCGCCGAACTCGCCGTTCTTCTTCTGAACGAAGCCGCTGCCATCGATCGTCACTCGAATGTCGCGGAGGTATCGCCGGATTATCGCATTGACCTGCCCCTCGTGGAATGCCCAAGCATCACAGGCATAGCCGTCCTCGTTGGTATCGTAGAGGATGTATGCACCGTAGAGCCGGACCGTTCCGTAGGCGGACACTCGCGCGGGCAAGGCCATCTTGATGGCCCGCTCCTGCTGCTCGGGCTTCGGGCCCTTCGGCTTGAATAGGGTGGCGAGCGCAAGGGCGGCGGCGGCGGCGACAGGCTGGCCGCCAGGAATGAAGTTCGCTGCGACGGCGACTACTTGCAGCACCATACGGCCAAGGTCACGGTCGATAATGCTGAGCGGCGAGACGATCGCCCGAGCAACGGCGCCCATCAGACCCTCCACATCTTGATAGGCTCGCCGATGCCGAAGGCGGTCCCGTGGCGATGCACCGACGCCCAGCGCTTGCCGGTCCAGATGCCGCAGGTTTGGTCCTCGCCGTCGTCAGTGGAGACGGAGAGGATTGCCACGTCGCCGAGATCTGGCGCTTCAATCTCCGTCAGCCCGATTGCCTCGAGCCCGGCAGACCAGAGTGCCAGCAGCCCACCGCCTCGCCCGATGACAACCTTTGCCTCCCGCTCATTGTCGTACTGAATGCCCGTTGCCTTCATCGGTGAGGCGTAACCCAACATCACGAGATAGCGGTCCAACCATCGACTGCAGTCATGCAGGCGGTAGTCCCATGCGGGTTGAGCGGATCGAAGGAAGTCGCCAAGCATTAGCGGGGTCCAAAGGTGCGGGACGTGCCCTGGTTAATGCCGGACACATTGCTGAAGATGGCGTCGGTAGATGACCGGCGTCGCTGATCTTGATCCGTGAAGTACGCCATCGGCGCGCGGTTGCGGTTCGTATCCTCGGTCCCGATCGAAAGGGTGATCGTGCGCGTCCGGCCGTTGTCACTGTCTTGGCTTTCAACGGTGATTTTGTCGGCCCTGAAAACCGCCTCGTACTCGACCTCGACCAACTGCCATTCGGTGTCGAAACGCATCGTGACGAAATGGACGCGGGCGTTCGTGACGGTCGCCGCCTCTTCCAAGGCGAGCTGGATCATGCGTGTTGATGCACCGGAAAGCTGGATTTCGATGCGCTCAGCGGTGTAGTTTATGCCTTGGTCGAAATCCGGCGCATTCAGGAGTTCGCCCGCGCCGATGTACTTGGCCGGCTCCGTCTCGACGATGTCTGCGGGAATCTCCAGATCGCCATCACCGCTCCACATGCGGAAAGGGTCGTCTGTCTCGATGCGCAGGGCAAAGCTCTCGCGAAGCTGCATGTCAGCCCTTCAACTGGTTGTACTTGTTGATGGTGCCCGGAGCGGACTGCTGGCCTGCGGCATAGGATGCGCCTGCTGCCCGATTGGACTGCCGGGTGGCGATCGGCGTCGCCACCTTGGCAGCCCGGCCGTCTACGCGAGCGTCGAAGTAATCGTTGGCCTCCACCTTCACGATCACCGGCTGCTGCACTGACCTCCCAGCCACGCCTGCCGCCGTAACGCCGGCCATCGAGGATGCTGCGTTCGCGCTTGTCATTGCTGCGAGGTTATCGACGCCGATCCGACGCACCGCATCTGCCGGCACGACATACTCGCCCTTGTGGACGATGCCGGCCGGCTCATCCTTGCCGCCGTCGCCGGTGTATCCGCCCGACGCGAAGCCGAAAGAACTCCAGTTGTAGGAGCCCGCTGCGCTAGCCACAGAGCTGCTGCTGGATAGCGAAGTAGAGCCGCCGCCGAGGCCGAACAGACTGAATAGACCGCCTGCGCCGCCCCCGCCGCCAAGGATCGCCTGCTGCGTGGCGAGCTTGATCAGGTCCTTGATGATGCCATTGATGACATCGCCTGCCACACCGCCCAGCTTGATGTACTTGTCAGTTGCCTCGCCGAGACTGTCTCCAAGACGATCGACGGCATCGATCTCGATGTTCTCGATCGCGTCGCCCATGTTGGCCGCTGTCTCTCGGACCTGTCGGCGCTTTTGCTCAAGCGGCGATTCGTACTGGCGGTTCGTCTTCTCAACATCCGCCGACTTCAGTTGGTCGAGGATGTTCAGGCGAGCTTGTGCGATTTCCTTTTGAGCATCCGTCGCCGTCTGACTGGCGATAACCGCTTCAAGCTCGGCGCGCTGCTGGTCGTAAGCCAGATCGAGCAACTGGAGTTCGATTTCGCGGCGCCGTTGGCGCGTATCCACGATGTCCGCTTGGGCCCGCAGCAGGTCCTCGTCGTTCTGGGACGAAGCCTGCGCCTTTTCGCGATTGTCACGCTCTTCCTGGGCTTCACGCTCGCGATCTATGCGCCGGCCATATAGACCGGGCGAGACTACGATGTCGCCGCTGTCCGAAGGTGCCGCGCCGTACAGCTTCTCGATGGTTTTGAGCGCCGCGGCTTTCTGCGCCTCGGTCAGGTCCTTGTTGGCCTTGATTTCGGCGATCCGCTGGGCTCGCTCCTCGGCGAGAATCTGCTTCTGCAAATCCGCCCGGTCTTTGGCATCGGTCGCCAGATCGAGCTTAGCCTGCAGTTCCTCGACGGACAGACGGGCCATGTCCTCCTGCGCACGGGCTGCATCGCGTGCGTGGCCCGCGCTGGTAGATGTGGCGGCGGCAATGGCGGCGGTCTCGCCGACACCTTTCTGCAGGTTGCCGATGATAGCCTGTTCCCGAGCGATCTTCTTGTTGATCGTTGCCAAGTCTTTCCCGCTTGCGCCGACCTTCAGTTTTTCGAGGTCGGCGAGGGTCTGCTGGTGCTTCGCAAGCGCTTTCGCGTTCGCGCTGTTGTCCGTCGAGATAGTCGGGGCAGGTTGAAACTTGGGATCGGCCAGCGGCGTGGAGATGAGCTTGTCATATTCGGCGCGGGCGTCTTGGACGTTCTGGACGGCGTCATCATATGCGCGCTTTTCAGCCGCGGCCTGAGCCTGAGCATCGGATAGCGCTTTTCCGGGGTCGTTGAAAATGCCCTTGCTCAACCCGCGCTCGGCAACGGGCCGGCTCGCGTTGTCGAGACCTGATTGGACCTTGTTCTGATAGGCTGTACGCGAATCATTCACGTTCCGGCGAGCGGTGTACAGCGCGGCGCGTGCCTGCTCGATCGCGGCCGCCTTGGCTTGCGCAGCCACGCGGGCCCAAGCGTTGCCCAAGAGGCCGACTTCCCCCGTCAGATTGGCGGTCGCCGTAATAGCCGCTCGTTGCTTTTCGGTCAGATTGTTCGTTTCGGCGGCCGCCTGGGCGTGCGCTTTCCGTAATCCTGCAAACTGGGCGGTCTGCTGGGCAATGGATGCGTTGAGCCTTGCCGATTCTGCTTCAGCTTCCTTCTGCTTCACGTACAGGTACGCGACGCCGGCAGCCAGAGCAGCAATCGCGGCGGTGACAACGGTTGCGACGGATAGGCCGCCGAGGGCAAATGCCAGGCCTTCGCTGGCCGTTGCCGCACCGCCCATTACTGCCTGCATCGCGAAAAAGGCATCGCTCGCGGCGATCGTTGCGGCGGTGGCCGTCGCGGCCGAGGCGACATAGCGGACGCCAAGGGCAACGCTGATCACCGCCAGCGCTTCGGCCACGGTGTCGAGATTGTTCGCGAGAGCAACGATCCCATCCGTGATTAGGCCGGTTGCACCGCTCGCGCTCGCGGCCGAACCGACGTATTTGGTGAGACTATTGTCGAGCGTCTGGAACGCGCCTGAAAGGGTGAGGGTGGACGAGGCGGCTTTGTCGATGACGCCTTGCGACCCCTGAAGAAGTGCGTTGACGAAATCTTTCGTGGCGACGTTTCCGGCCTTCACATCCTTGGTGAGCTTGGCGACTGAACCGCCCCAACGGTCAGAACCATCGGCAACGGCTTGCAGCAGCGGGCGCGCGCCATCGATGAGGCTGTTGTATTCTTCCGCCTGGATCGTCGATCCGCCAAGGGCCTGACTCAGCTGAAGCAGGGCACCGGCGGCCTCCTCGCTGCTCTGCCCGCTGACCTTGAGCGCTGCGCTGGTGGCTTCGACGACCTTGAGCTGCTGTTCGAGCGAAAGGTTCATCTCCTTCGCGCTGGCAGCGTTCCGGCCAAAAAGCGTGCCAACCGATTCCAGACTGACGCCGTACTTGTTGGATATGGCGAACAGGCGATCCTGCACTTGGGCGAGGTTCTGCCCCTCAAAGCCGGCTGTCTTCAGCTGGTTGGTGTATCGCGTCCACGCGTCGACGAAGCTTCCGACTTGCTGCACCGACAGGCCCGCGGCGAGGGAAGTTGCGATCGTCTTCATGGAGGACGAGATCTGCGTGGATGACCGCTGGATCTGTGTCTCAAGGCGGACAACCGCCTTTTCCTGGGAGCCCAACTGGTCCGTGACCCGCTGAGTGATGCCGTCCATGTCGGCACGGTATTTGGAAAGGTCAGCGCGCAGCTGCAGAATGACGGGATCGATTTCGGCCATGGCGCGAGCGTAAAAGTTGCTCGGGCAGGCCATTACCGCCTACGATCCAGCGAGAATCAGGAGGGCGGATGTTACAGATAATCGGTTGGCTGGGGTGCCTCTACCTCATCGTGAAATGTCTCGAAATTGCGTCAAATAGCGATTTCCGTAACGCCAATGGCGACTTGAAGGGCATGCCGCTGGCGGCCTGCGTCATAGGCTGGTTTGGTGCCGTGATATTTGCCGTTGCGCTTTACCTCGTGGGCGCCAGCATTCCGAACCCGATGGCACCGGCCGGTTCGGTCGGAGTTTCCGGTCCGGTAGCCGAGACCCCAGAAGAAACCATGTCTCCGGCCAAAATGGAATGCATCAGCAAGGCCAAGACAACCGACGAAATCTTGGCTTGCAAGTGATGCTTCAGGCGCCACGGTGAGCGTCGACAAATCGCCGCAGCCGCTCCGGGTCTCCGGACGGTCGCGGCTCTTGTCCGGCAGGAGAATGCGCTTCGTTGTGGGCTTCCAGCGCTTCGAAGTATCCGCTGAGTGAAAGCCGCTCCCAATCCAGATGCATGCCGCCGCAGTTCGCGATCAGCTGTCCTTTTCGGAGAGGTTGGGGGCCGGCGGCTCCTCCCCCGCGCCGTCCGCTTTTTTTAGGCTGATGCCTACGATCGCGGCATGGAGGATGGACCAGGCGACGTGAAGCCCCTCGGTCAGCGGCCGGGCGGGGAAAACGTAGGTGTCCACCAGCTCGATCGCGCGCTGCGGGCCTACCTTGACTGTCTCGCCATCGATCAGCGCCGAGTTGCCGCCGATCAAGCCTAGCCGGATTGTCTCGCGGATCTCAGCGACCATGGCGGTGCTGCCGCCGAGGTAGACGGGATCATCGCCAGCCATGCCGAGCCCGGCGCCCATCGCGTCGTACATGGCGAAGACGGACTTGCCGCCACACTTACGCTCCAGCTCGACCACTTGGGGGAGGCCGAGCCAGAAGTGATACTTCCCATCAGCGAAAGTCAGATCGACGGCGGTGTCCGGCATCAGGCGGCGACGGTCCAGTCAAGCAAGCCCTCACCCTCAAGGGTGATTTCGAGCGTCCCGGCGTTGTCCTGCGAATAGGACTGGTTGCGAGCAGTCATGAGGGCGGTGCCGGCATAGGTGCCCATGGCCTCGCCTGCGTCGGTGCCGTCGTCCTTGAAAAGCGTGATCTCATAGCTTTTCCGGACACCGAAAGCGTCGGTCATCTCTTCTTCGAGATCGATGTTGTCGGAACCGGTGCCGCTGATCGACCAGGACGAGCCGGTGACGCGCAGCTTGCGAGTGCCAGGCCGGTTGGGCTTGGCGCAGTCGCGGCGATAGGTCTCGTTGGTCTGGGCGGTGCGGTTGATGGTCACGCCCTCGATGCCGCACATCAGGGTGAATACGGCAGGCGGACCGTCGGCGGTCTGTACCTTGATCAGGGCGAAGTCGGCACTATTCGGCTCGGACACGGCAAATCTCCAGCATGGTCTGCATGGAGGGTAGGCCGCATCAGTCCTCGGACTTACCGCCGTCGTCCTTGCGCCGCCGATCAAGGAAAGCTGTTCTCTCACGCATTTGCCTGCGCCGGTAATCGGCCTCAAACTCAGATGCCGACATCGCACTGGCCTCCAGGGCGAGCATATGGAGGTTCGTGGAGGCTGTCCGGCTGACGCGCGCTAGATCATCGACGCCGATTGCAATTTCTTCCGGGGTGATCACACCCTTGCGGATGAGGATCTTCGCCAGTTCCGTCATTACGAGATAGTCGACATCCTTCATTCGACAGGCATATCAGCCCGCGAACGCCCTCGCAACGACGCTGGCGATCCCATGCCAAGCGTCCGCTTCCGCACCGTCGCGCATCAACAGCGTGGATCGGACCTGAAAGCGATAGCGACGCCCGGCGACCTCAAATGCATGATTGTGGATTGCCTCGACGACGGCGGTATTGATTTCTCCCGCATGGTCGCGCGCCGTCTTGGTCATTGCCCCGGCGCCGTTGTAGATCGGCTTGGCGAAAGAATGCAGTTGGAAGGTGACCTCGGCGCGGGCGGTGCAGCCTCTGCCCTGGGGAAGCGACTGCGTCCCTTCGAGCCGGATAAACGGCCAAGCGGGAGCTTCGGCGACGGGATCGATCGATGCTTTCGCAACGATCTGGGTAAGCGGTGCATCGGCCTTCAGTGAAATGACGGCGGCGCGTTCCGTGGCGCGCAGTAGATCACTAGCCATCGGCCTTGGCCTTTCCGGTTCTGGGCTTGGCCTTGATGGCTCCTGCCGTGCGGGCGGCGCGGGCAACGGCATCCGTCACATCGATCTCGACATTCGGCGGATAGACGGCCTCGCGAAGATCATCCAGCTTGTGGCGGTACTCGCGGGCGAATGTGACGGTCTGCATGGGGGTTACTCCGATGATTTCGAGCGCTTCACGGCGCGATCGACAGCCTTGCGGACGAGTTGGGTGACTTCCTTTTTCTTCGCGTCACGCGCCGGGGCCATGTAGGGGCGGGCAGGCAGGCGGGAATTGCCGAACTCTTGCGCTGCGGCGTAGGGTGCGTTGCTCGACACCTCGACAACAAGCGGCGCAACTTGATTCGTCTCGATGTTGTTACGGAGCACGCTCGAATCATTATTTGGGGGGGACCCGGGGGCCGAGGGGGTGTGATTCTTCCCAGATACAGAGCCAGCAGTAATCGACACCTGCGCTTCCGCCTGGATAAGCTCGCCGGCTGCGAACAGTGCCCTACCAACCTCGCGCACCATAGTTTCGCCGGTGAGCTTTTTGAGGCGGGCCGCATGCGCTTTAGCGCCAATGAGACGAGACTTAGGCACGGCGGCCTCGCCCGACCCATCCCGCGGCGACCGTGTCCCGTTCGATCAGCTCGACCGACCAGATGCCGGCGTGCGGCCCCTCAAGGATTTCGATGCGCGCTTCGGTGTCCAGACCACCACTCAGCGTCTCCGCCAGGATGATAAAGGCAACGTCTGTGTCAACGTACCCTTCGGATTCACGCATGCGCTGGGTGGCTGTGTCGATCTGCGCTTGGCACTCTCGGTACCGGACCCCGCCGGGCTCGATGATGGAGCCGCCATCATCATAGACCGGGTCGACCTGTTCGATCGTCTGCGCGGCATGATATGGCCCGCCGAACATGGACGAGAACCCAAGGCCGATCTCGGCGAAGGCGGCGGCGAGGTCCATCAGCAGGGCGTGCCAGTGAAGCCGACCAGGCGCGGGCCGCTGAACAGCCGGCGCTGGATCTCGGCGAACTGCTGGCCGTACGGGGTTGCCTGATAGCCGCCCTTAGCGCGCTGG
This sequence comes from Novosphingobium oxfordense, assembly GCF_044029435.1. Taxonomy (NCBI): domain Bacteria; kingdom Pseudomonadati; phylum Pseudomonadota; class Alphaproteobacteria; order Sphingomonadales; family Sphingomonadaceae; genus Novosphingobium; species Novosphingobium oxfordense. The sequence goes on from NZ_CP147005.1 coordinate 3,786,597, forward strand.
GAGACGACGCTGTCGGATAGGGTGGCGCTGAAGGTGCCGCTCTTGAAGCTGGTGGCGCCGGTCGCGGCAAGCGTGCCAGTGCCGGCCGACAGCCCCACGCCGTTGAGGGCGAGCAGGTGCGCCGTCAGCAGCTCGGTCGCGTCCTGCTGCTCATCGCCGTAGTTCTCGCCGACACGCGCCTCCGCCTTGGTCGCCCAAGCGGCATAGGGATCTTCCGTCAGCGTAGAGAACGCAGGGAACATTGCCTTGAACTGGTCGAACGGGAGGCGAGTGTAGGGCATGCTGCACATTGCGTGCACGCGACACCGCACCTTACCGCTTTCATCTTTGTGAACTGGCGCCGGCGGAACCTAGTTCTCACCGGCGCCCCCTTGGTGCGACCCGAGGGAGTTGACCGCTCCATATCGAGTGCATCGCGCAACGTAAAATTACTTTTCCGACAGGAAGCAATCGATTTCATCGAAGAAAGTCGTCGATCGCAGTAACCAAAAAATGACCCGGACCAGCAGCGCCAGTCCGGGTCAGGTAAATAGGGACTCGTAGATCGTCCCTCGGGTCGCGGGCGCATGTTCGCGCAAAACATCATCGCGATCAAGGCGGTACGACTACTTCCGAGAAAGATTGTCAGTTCTATAAGGGTGTGAATACGTTGGCGAATTTGCGCGCCGTTTCGCGCATACCGTCGGGCATAAGTTGAGGGCCGCCATTCTTTCGAGCAGCGGCCCTCACTATTTCGTCGCTCCGCCTATTACTTGCCGGCGGGCTTCTTCAGCGCCTCGACCTGCTTGGTCAGGTCTGCCTTGTCGGTGGCCAGGCCGTCGCGCTCGGCAGTGAGGGCGGCGTTTTCGTCGGTCAGCGCCTCGACCTGCTTGGTCAGGTCTGCCACCCATGCAGTGAGGTCGTCGACCTCCGAGGTGTCGGTGGTCGCGGCATCTGCCTTCTTGCCGAGGTCCGGCAGTTCGCCCACGAGCGTCTTGGGGTCAAACTCGCGGGTTTCACCCGGGTCGAGGTAGACGACGCCATCCCTGGTGCGGATGCCGCGGGCACCCAGCGCGTAATTGGTCAGCTTCTTCATGCGTCAGACTCCGTCGACGAAGGTGATGGCCTTCGGGATGCGGTTCTCGTAGCCGCCGATGCTCATCAGGCCCGGGACCTCCCAGGAGAAAGGACCCTTCTGGTAGGGCTGGCTGTTGAACAGCTGGTGGCCGCCGCCGGGCAGGTGGAAGCGGTGGACATCGTTGGTGTTCGCGTAGGCGATCAGGCGCTTCGTGCCGCCGCTGCCGGCCGTTTCGAGGTGCCGCGACTTCTTGATGTTCAGCGCGCCGATCACCGAATTCTGGCGCATGTAGTTCAGCACCGACATGCCGGTGTCCGTCATGCGCTTCGAGGCGAGCAGGTTGAACGTCGAAGTCGGGACCGCCAGCGTGTCGGCCTGGAAGGTTTCGCCGGTGTTCACCTCGACCGACGTGATCGCGTCGTTGATGACAGCAACGTCGGCGTCCGGGTCCGAGGCTGCAGTGATCGCGCCAGCGGCGGTCGTGGTGGTCGCCAGCGGGTTGTTGATGAAGCCCGTGGTGAACTTCAGCCCGTCGCCACGCATGGCGGTCTTGTGGATGAAGCGCTCGGCCGACTTGCTGGCAGCATCCGCCTTGTCGGCAAGGATGTTGATGCCCAGCTGCTGGCCACGCTCCAGATCGGCGCGGTTCCACTTGTAGCCGATCGCGGCGATCCAGTTTTCCTGCAGGAACTGGGTGCGGCTCGAATCGGCGTACGGCATATCGTCGGCCGCCACGTCGAACCATTCCGGCTTACCGGCGATATCGCCCGAGTAGTACAGCGAGCCGGCCGTCCAGATCGTGCCCTGGGTGTCGATGGGCATGAACTCGGCGTAGTCGGCCAGCGGGTACTTGATCATGTACACGCCCTGCTCGACGCGGAGCAGCTGCGGCATGAGGAAGGCGTTGACCTGCTGGGCGTCGTTCAGGTCGACGCCACGGATGGCATCGACGAAAGCAGCGACCGAGGCGTCCTCGGCGGCGAGATGAGCGACCGCAGTGGCGACGCTGTCGAAGAAGATGGGCTTGGTCATGGGGTCCCCCGTTAGCGACGCACGATGCGGACGTTGCCCGCGGCGGTGATGGTGTCGTCGAACACCCAGCCAGTTGCGGCCGTGTTGCCCGTGGCGACGTTGGTGATGGCGCCGGCGGCGGTCACATAGACCGGGTCACGCTTCGCGGCCGCCGTGGTGGATGCCACCCAGATCTTGCCGCGCTCCTTGACCGGGAAAACGTCACCGGGCGCATAGGTGTCGGCCGCGCGGTTGGGCGTTACGACGTTGCCCTTCTTCGCGATGGTGAAGCCAATGAGCGCGGCCGAAACCGTCAGCGAGGCGCCGCGATCCGCAACGCCGGCGTAGACCGGGCGACCAAAAGCGGCTGCCGTCGCGCCCTCAAGGATGCGCGAGATGGCGTTGGACAACTCGCCATCGGCTTCCATACCAGGATAGCCGTAAGGAATGTCCTCGTTGAAGGTGCTCTGAAGTACGGACATGGGCGTCGCTCCTTAGGCGGCCTGACCGCGATGGGCGGTCTGCTTGTTGGCGAGCCATGCGGCCCGGGACGAAGCGATTGCGGTCGCGCTGTCGGTCAGGACCTTCGGCGAGCCGAGCGGCTTCACGCCGTTGTCCTCGACCTTCGCGTCCTTCGTCAGAACCGCGAACGAGGCGGCGATCTGGTCGGCGGTCCATTCCTTGGCTGCGTCGCCCATCTGCTTGGTGACGGTGGCCGACATGATGGCGGCTTCGTCCATCTCGTCGGTGACGGTCACGCCGAGGGCCTTGGCCTTGTCGGCGGTGATGATCAGCGCCTTGCCAGCGTCGCGCAGCTGAGCCGGGGTCGGCTTGGCGTCCTTCACCTGCTGCTCAAGGGTGACGATCTTGGCGTCCTTGGTCTGGCCCTCGGCGGTGAGGGTAGCAACCTGGGTTTCGAGGCCGGCGGCCTTGGTGCTGGCGGCGTCGCGCGCGGCGACAAGGGTGGCGATGGTCGTCGCGGCGGTATCCGCGTTCGACACGTCGACGGAAAGCCCGTCGATAAGTACGATCTTCGGCACAGGGCTCTCCTGGGTGAGTGAATCGAGAATGTTGGAGGGGAGGGCGTCGCAGACGGCAAAACCGTCCTTGATGGCGCACTCGGAACCCGCGCGGCCTCGATCAACGAGGGCGACATGGTTGCCGGTGATGGAGGTCTGACGAGCCTGGCACTTGGTGCCGTCAGCGGCCGTGAAGTCGCCGAATTCGAGGTCGCTGCTGTAGCCGTTCGAAAGCTCGCGCTTGCCGCCGTCCACCTTGGCGATTGCGCTGGCATCGGTCAGCAGCAGGTCGAAGGCGAGGTAGTCGCCGTCCCGCATCGCGCCCATGATCGTGCCGCGCGCGTGGTCGCGCCAGTTCTCGGTCGTGACTGCGGCGGCAGGATGATCGTCCGTGACGGGCTTGCCGATGAAGCTGCGAACCGAGCGCTCGTCGAAAACGGTGCTGTCGTCGCGAAGCACGTTCACAAGCGCGGTATCGCGCAGGCCGTGCTTGTTGTCGGGATCTACCTCGGAGCCACCGTACTGATAAACGCCAGTGCGGGCCGCGCGGGCGCGAACAGCCATGGCACCGCCTTCAATCCGGCGCGGGGCATCAAGGGTGAGGGTGTCCCGAAATTGCATGCCCGAACATTATTGTTGGGCAGTGGGCTGGTTTACCGTCGTTGCACGCGCTTATATCGAGCAAGGAAAGACGAGGGAGACCATGGCAACCTATCTTTATGAGTACAGCGGCGGAGCGTGTTATGGATACTTTCAAGGGAAGTACCTCTACACGATGGACGGAAAGTGTTCCCACTACCTTTCCGGGAGCGAGAACAAGTACCTCTATGCATATTCCGGCGGTCGTTGTGAATTTTACCGCAGCGGAAAGTACTTTTATGAGTACCAAGGCGGAAAGTGTCGTTGGTACATGGCAAATGATTTCAATCTAGCTTGACAACCGCTTGCGACCGGCACCCGCAGTGGGGCAGTTGCCCCGGCATATCCTGCGGTGCCGTCGCATCGGTGTACTCGTTCCCGTCGCGGGCCACGTGGTTCGCGCGGGGATGAGCCTTTCGGCTGTGCCGCCAGATCCATGTCTCGATGCCCGCCTCACGCCGGCGCTCTTCTGCCAGGCTGCTGGTCAGCTTGTTGAGTTGGTCGGAGGCGATCCGGGTTGACCGCTTCCGGCTCATGCCCACGGAATCGCTGATCGTCTTGGCCACATCGCGCGCAGGCGTGCGGTTGCGGAGCCCGTCGAACACCGCGTTACCGATCTTCTGGCGCGTCACGTCCGACACGTCCTTAATCAAGCTGGTGTTCCACTCGATGGTGGTTTCCAGGCTGGCGCGCGCGTCGGCCGGGCCCAGCATCGTTTCTAGGTCAACGCCGGTGGCCGACAGGACTGCGCCGCGCCACTTACCACGCTGCCACTTCTCGACGGACAGGGCCCATTCCCGGATCTGCGGGGTCAGCAGCAGGATCAGCCGGTTGATCTGCTCGGCCGCGCCATCGATCTCTGCCTTCACGTCGGCGGGGGCGTCGGTGGTCAGCTCGGAGAGGGTGCGGGCGTAGGCATCGACAATGCGTTCTACACTGGCTGCCCACGCTTCAACCACAGGGTTGTACACAGCCCGGTAGAGGTTGGTCGCCAGTACGGCCGGGGGCGCAATGTCGCGCAGGACGATGCTCCGGCGCCGCATGCCGGGGTTGGCGCGGCGGGCCATGGCTGCGAGATCATAGCGGGGCATCAGCGGCTCGGAATGACGATGTTTACCGCCTTTCCTGACCACCGCCTGCCGACAGCGGTTCTGCTCACCGGGGTCGGGTAGAACATCCCGAGGCAGCACTGCGGCTGCTCGCCGACAATGTACGGGCGCTCAGGATTGGCGATGAAGCCGCCGGTCGCGAGGTGGACGGTCTGGTGGTCAGTCACCACCCCATCCTTCCATCGATGCTTCAACGCGGGCAAAGCGCATAGCAATGGCTACGGCACGTTCGGCGCTCATGATGCGCAGGTAGACCAGCGGATACAGCGCCCAAGCTACAGGCATGACCATACGAGTGCGGGCGCGAAGGTGGATCGTGATGTGGTTCTCAGCCATGGTCATGCCGTGATGTGCTTCACCGCCCACATGACGGCTTCCTCGACCTTCTCGGCAGCGATGGTCAGCTCGCGGTCGAACGTGCAGATGGCGAAGGGCTCTCCATTAGCCTCACCGGCGGGCTCCGGCGGCGTGCGCAGGCTGTCGATCAGGTTCAAGAACTCGGCGCCCTTGTCCTTGATGGCGACCATTTGCGCCTTCTCCGCATCGCTCAGGACGCGATAGCTGTGGCGGACGGCGTTGTTGGCGGTGCGGTCGTCAGAGGCGCTGTCCACGCGGCGCTTCTCGTCGTACCCATCGGGGAAACCCGTAATCCCACCAATCTTGCGCCGTGCTTCCTGGCAGGCTTGGGCGTCATCGGCGGATGCGTGATCGTGATCGCAGCCCACGTACAAAGGGCCACCTTCATCGCTCTTGGCTGTGAGGTGGAAAATACCAATGCCGAGGCCGTCACTGCCGCACTTCTCAAGCGGCTGAACAATCCATGCCATATCAGGTCTCCGTGATCGACCGCTTCCAGTCGAGGTTAAGCGGCTCAAACAGTTCCGGTCCGAACTCCAGCGCGCCCGCGTAGGGCTTGAGCTCGGCAAGATCGAAGTCAGCCGGAACGTCGAACGAGATCGTGACGTGTGGGTGGTATTCGTCGAAGTCGTGGCTGCCGCCCGCATCGACCATGGAGCGGTGACGGCTCTCCAACTCCCACGAGGCGAACAGCAGCACCACGGCGTTCTCTCCGAAGCGCTCGATCGCGCGCGGGCCGCCTGGCTTGACGCGGATGTTACCGTTGTCGTCGCCCGACCAGCTCTCGCCCATGCGCATCGGATCGACGGCGGTCTTCGAGTACAGCACCGTCACATGGAGGTCGTCGGCGGCCAGCGTGGACTTGAAGCCGTTGTCCTTGGCCCAGGCGATCAGCGCGGAAGCGTTCAGCAGCTTGCGCTGGACGTAGAGCGGGCGCGGCGCAGCATCGACGAAGAACCCTGCGGCGGCATCGTTCGTGGCACGGCGGGCGGGAGTGGGGTTCCCGCCGCCGGCAGACGTCTGATCACCTCCTTCGCTCGGCTGCAGCGCAGACGGATCGGTGCCGTCATCGCTGGGGTTGAGGCCATATCTTTCCGTTTCGGGGATATCGGCAAGGGCTCCCTCAAGGCCGGGAATCCAGCCCCGCTCGGTCATGAGGTTCTGTACGCCCTTGGCAAAGGCTTCGTCCGGGATCGTGCCGGTAGCCTGCAGCTTCGTCACCGCGTCCATTGTGACGTTGAAGGTGTCGGCGTCGTCCTTCTCAGTGGGCGTGTCGAGCGGCGCCCAGTCGGCCCAGACTTCGGCATCCTCGGTCGTGCTCACCCCCGCAGAAGCCATCAGCAGCGGGTCGAGCTGGTCCATGCACGGCTGCAGCTCAAGCTCCTGCTTGGCCTTCACCATGCGGTTCCAGTTCGCGGTGTCGCTGTCACCGGTGGCGTTCTGGCCGTCGGGCGACTTGCCCATGAGGCGCGTAGCCGGAATGTCCGAGACCGCCGACAGGAACGTGGCGAAGGCCATCATCACTTCAGGGATGCCCGACCAGTTCACCTGGCGGTGGTCGATCGTCTCGCCCGCGCCCGGCGTACCATCGCCCGCATCTCGAAGCATGGCGTTGTACATGCTCTCGCCGAGGATCATCGCGGACAGGCGGCGCTGTAGCGCGGCCTCGCCGTCCGCATCCGAAACGAGGTCCATCAGGCCCGGAATGCCGATGATGACGTTCCGCACCTTGGTGATCAGCGATGCGAAAGAGCCCTGTGCGGTGTCGACGTTCTGGACCGCATCGAGCACGCGCTGAACGCGGGAGCGGCCCCAGAAGCGCTCATCTACCGAGACCGGAATGATCGGCGGCAGCGGGTCACCCCGGAAGCAGATCACGCGGGAAGGGTGGATGTTCGCCTGGCTGTTCCCCATGCGCCAATATTTGGGCTTGCCGTAATTGGGATCCGCGATTTCGTCGATGTAGTCGACGCCCGTAATCTGCCACCGGGTCACGACGTGGATCGCGACGATACCGCCCTTGGCGATCTGCTCGGGCTTCAATTCCGACGAGTGCTCGCCGGCGGTGATGATGACGAGGGCGCCGCCGCCGAGGCCGCGATAGGTCTCGGCCATGCGGACCTTCTCGCGCAGACCAAGGCGGCGTTCCTCTGCCTCAAGCGCTTTGATCTGCTTCGCGTCGGCCTGCCAGTTCCGCCACTCCCGCACCATGTCGAGCGCGGGAATGTCGATGACTTTCGCCATCATGCCCGAGCCATCGTAGGCGGCAGCGATGTGGAACTGATCGAGGTTGCGCGGCAGATAGCGATTATAGCTGCGCGGGTCGGCATGAGTGCCAAAGCCCGACACCGCGTTGGTCAGGCTATCGACGGTGTACCCGTCCTTGAAACGAATGGATCGGATACGGCCACCGGACATACCGGAGAAGGTATGGAGGGCGGCGCGGTGCCGTTACCGCGCTCGCCCGTTTAGATTAATCCTCGTCTTCGCTCTCGAAGTCGCCGTCCGCTTCAGCCTCTTCTGCCTTGCAATCTGCGGTGGTCACGTTGACGACGCGGGTGGTGCCGTTGTCCTCGAAATCGCCGAGATCGTACTTGGATTCCGCTGCCTGCCAAATCGTGCGCCACCCAAAGTCATCGATAGATTCGCTGGTGGCGGCGACAACGACGCGATTGCCTGCCGCGTCTGTTCCGAGCCTGTTCGCTCCGACCAGAGTGTTAATTTCGTCCCCAGTGGGCTCAAGTGCCATAGTAGTCTCCTTCTGATAATACCGACGTATATCAGATGTTTGTGACATTGGCGATTTATGCATTCCTGATATTGTAACGCGATCCAAGCGCGATGGCCCCGAAAGCCCGAGAGGTGCTGTCCGGCGTGTCATCGTGCTTGGCGCTGGGGAAGTTCTCGTTGGCCGAGAACCACGCTTCGTTCCAAGGGCCGCGCAGCACGTCCACGTTGCCCGCCTCCGCCTGTGCCGAGAACGGCCCGAAGCGCGTCACCTTGTCGCCCGATTCCGGTGACGATCGCACGTTGTATCCCGCTAGCTTGAGCTTGAGGCTCTGCACCTGGGCCTTGCCGGCTTGGCCGGGGTCCTGAGGGAGGTAGATCAGGCATGCCTTGCCGTCCTGCGAGGCGGTGTTGACGATCAGGTTTTCGACACCGTTCGGGCTGAGGCAGTCGGCGGCGCTGTCGACTACGATGAACCTGCCGTCGGGCGTGCGGCCGATCTTGGTCGAAGCCGTGGCGTCCGGGTCGGGGTTCTCCGCCGTGCGCGGCGTCGCGGCAAGGTCATAGCCGCGCGCAAACACGGTCCCGGCCGGGATCGCGTCAACCACACGGCACCAGGCGCGCTGGAAATACAGCCCCGCGGCGGGCCGGATCTTCCAGTTGCCGCCCAGCAGGCGCTCGCGCTCGACCAGCGGCAGCGCCAGAAGCGATGCCATGTACCCAGGATCGGCTGCCATCAGCGCCTTGTTGTCGGTCAGCTTGGCTGGGATGAAGGTCAGCGACTTCGCGGGGATGGGCACATGTTCGCCCGCGTCGTTGATCATGGTGTAGCAGGCGAGGTCTTCGGGGCTGTCTGCCCACTTCAAGTCTTCGCCCACACGGACGAACCACCGCAGCTTGCCCGCGCGCTCGGGGATGGGAAGGCCGGTGTCCTGGTCAATCCACCATGCAATGAGGTCGGCAACCCAGCTATCAGCGTCAGGGTTGCAGGTCGCGCGAATGTAGGGCCGGACGCCACACATCGAGCGGTTGCGGCTGACCATGTACCAGAACTGGACCGCGGAGAAGTGCGTCAGCTCGTCGAAGCAGATCAGCGGGATCTGCGAGCCCTGCCAGTTGAACCGGGTCTTGTCGTGTTCGAGGTGAGCGAAGCTGACGCTGGCGCCGGTGGGGAACGACCACGATAGCGTGTGCTCCTTCGGGTCGCCGCCGACCTGGGGGTAGAGGACGGCGCTTTCGTCCCACAGGCCGCCCTCATTGCGGATCTGAACCGTCGACCGCCGGAAGAACACCGCACCAAAGCCGGGGTTGCTGACATGGCGCAGCGGCTCCATGAGCAGGCCCCAGGTCTTGCCGCCGCCCGCGCCGCCGCCGTAAATGGCGATGTCGGCAGGCGAGGACAGGAACGCGGTCTGCGGGCCGGGCTGCGGCTTGATCGTCTCGGCAGTGATCTGGGGGCTGCCGTTGTGGCCGATGCCGACCGGCCGCTCACACGTAATTTCGCTGGTGAATCCGGTGGCGGGGCTCATGCGCGGCGGACGTTCACCTTCGTGCCGACCATCCGACTTAGCGTCTGAACAATCGGCACGGCCGGAAAGTATGCGACGACATCGAGGCCGCCGTCTTCTCGCCGGTGTGCCGTGGCTACGTCGCCAATCGGGCCAGTCTTCCCGAACAGGCGGATCGTCTTGCCCACGGATTTGCTCGCACGCGGTATGGTGAGCATCACGAACGGGCGGTCAGCGAATACCTCACCCCGGTTGAAGCGATCGATCGCGTCCATGCAGAGGTCGAAGAGTTCCATCGGCTTCATCCCTCTCTCCCATTCTGCGCAGGAGCGGCGGAAATGGCGGCGGTGGCATGGTCGCGATAATCTGCCCAGTGCAAGCGCACCCATTCGGCGACCCTCTGTTCTTTGCGGTCCCCAAATGTGCCCTTTTCCGCAACGATGCCCGCTATGGCCCTCGCCGCTGCCTCCACCAACCTTTCGGGATTGCTCGGGGTGGCGGGGCGAGCGTAGAGGGGGACGGCCTTCGGGGGAAACTCTGTGAACGCGCAATGCGGATAGAACACAAGTCGTCCGTCAGCATCCTCATCCATCCATGCCACCGGCTCCTCGCCCGCAGGTTCGGCAGCATCGCATGAGCAGCGACGCTCGGTCTGGATCGTGATCCCGGTATCGTCGCAATCCGTGCAGGGGCCTTCATCGTCGCGCGCAGGTTCGGCGGGGCGGGATTGCAGGGCGGCGACGGCAACCCTCGCATAGTGCTCCATGCGCATGTCCTGCTGGGTGGTGCCCATCAGGATCACGTCGTCCATGAACGGATCGAGCGTCATCGCGTCGACCAGGGCGGCAACGGTGTCTTCGGTCATGCGCACTTGCCTTTGAGGCGACGGCGCTGGCGCTTGGTGAGCGGGCGCGGGCTTTCGAAGTGAGACTTATCGGGATCGGGCAGAAGCTGGATGACGCGGAAGTCGGTCGGCCGCCCGCGCGGGTGCTTTCCCGCGAACAGCTCGAAGGCGAGCGGCTCGTACTCGTCGAAGACGCCCCGAAGCATGCGCTCCCGATCATCGTCGCGGTTGATGACGATGGTTGTGAGCGGTCCGGCGCCGGCGGCGATGGCAAGATGGGCGAGGGCAAGACGCGTTCCTCCCCCGATCAGGGCAATGCGGGGCGGGCTCGCGCCTTCCGGGATTTGCCCGTTGATTTCGATATCCGTCATGCTGGGGTGTCCCTTCCATTATCGGGGAGAGCGAAGATCGCGACGGCCGGCGCAGCAGCGGGCAGGTCCTTGCCGTCCTTGCCCGTCAGTTCGCGGCGGTTGGTGTAGGCGTTGCCTTCTTCCTCAGCCGCTTGCTTCGCGGCTGTCAGCACGAGGACCAAGTTGCCCATCGCCTCTGCCTTTTCGCCTACGCGCTGGATGACGCGCAGCCGGGTCGCTCGGTGCGACCATCCGATCTCGGCGGTGTTTTCGATGAAGCCCTTCCGGGTCGCTTCGAAAATGGCGCGCAACTTCTTCGACAGACCTTGCCCGGCTCGTTTGGTCGGGTCGTATTTCTCGACCTGCTGGCGCGATATGGTGATGCCGAATTCTTGGTTGACCGCCTTCACCACAGTCGCCGGACTGTCGAAGCACGCAACTGCCTGAGCGATGTAGATTTTCACCTCGTTGGGGAGAGCTTTCCCGGTCATTCGAATGTCAACCCCTCATCAACCTGCGCCATGATGATCCGCATTTGCTCGACGGCTTCACGCTCATCGGCTCGGGCCGCTTTGGCACTCGCCTCAACTAACTCGTCCGGAGCGCTCAAAAGCGGCCGTGCGCTCGACGCGAGGTCGGAGAACAGGGCGGCGCGCTCTTCCGTCGACATGGTGTCGAACATATCCAGCGGCACCGCTGGGTCTGCATTCTCGAATACAGCAAGCGACCATTGAACTGACGCCTGATACCGCTCCACGTCCCCCAATTGCCCCGGGCCGATGTTCGTCAGCCGGTGCTTGGCTGCTTGGATAATCCGACGCTCGATCGAATAGGCCTCGCCTTCGCTAAGGCCCTCCATCACTATGGCCACGATGAGCGGGAGCTCGGCGGCAGCGATGGCCCGAAGGCGTTCAGCCTTAGCTAGGTTCGGCTCCTTGCTTGCGAGAGCGTTGCGCATATGGGCGAGAGCTCTCTTCCCTTTGCCTTTCCCGATGTAGAACGGGAGACCGGTGCGAGGATCGGCCAGCGCATAGACGTAATAGCCCCGAGGCACTCCGAAACCGACATACGGCAGACCCGCCGCATCAAGGGCGTCCGATAGGGTTCGGCCCTGAGCCAGCGCGGCTGCGAAAACTTCCACAACCTCCGTCATGCTACCGCCCTCAGGCATGTGCCACAGACACCGGCGATCGATGCACGCCCGATAGTCGGGCCAGCCTTCGCAGCATCGACCATCGCGGAGACGCCAGCGGCATCGGCCCCATACCGGGCAACGACACCCACGAACTCTTCCACGTCGTGCCCGCGCATCACGAAGATCGGCTTGCCCGTATCCTTGTTGAAGGCGGGCATCCCGTATTTGTCGAGCTTCTGGGCGCAGTGATAAAGCTCGTGCTCTACCAGGGCGCAGAACGAGGGATCGTCCATCCCGGCAGCAGCCGGCGCGCTGAACGTCAGCAGGAAGTCGGGCATTCCATCGAACCACTCTTCGATCTGTTGGATTGCACGGGCGCGCTGCCACTTGCCCATCGCCATGGGGGGCATCAGCTCGGCCTGGCCAATGACGGCGCGCATCTGCTTGCTGTTGTCGCAGTCGGTCCAGAGCACGCCGAGGGCGGCATCACGCAGGTGGGCGTGCTCATGGTTGTACAGCGGGCTCGCCTCTTCCAAGAACGTGTCGCGTATCCATTCCAGCAGGTCCGGCGCGGGGACGAACCGGTCCAGCATTTCGAGATCGGACAGCGTGGCGAGGTCGTGGGGTGGGTACGGGCGATTCATCGCGTAGCCTCCTCCTTCAGGTACCGCCGTCGTTCGGCCGCCATGCGCTTCGCCCCCAGCGCCTTGCGCCAGGCAAGCACCGTCGACTTGCCCCAGATCTGCTCGACCCGGCGCCATCCGTGCTTCTTGAACTTCTCCATGAACTCGGGGGGGATGGGCTTCGGTGCGGAGGTGGGCAGGAGCTTACTCTTCGACATCGGAGGCCTCATCTTCATCTACGATTGCGAACCCCTGAGTGGCGGCGAGCTTGAAGTGCTCGAATGCGCCTTCACGGGCCTCAGGGGTGGCGCGGTTCCAGGCACGGACGATCAGGGTGCAGAGCGTGCTGTCCGTGTCCTCGTCCGCGAAGTTCTGGCCTGTCTCGTACCGGCGTTGGGTCACGTGCTCGCGCAGGGCGTTCACGGGCAGGTGGTCTGTGCTGGCGCGCTTGAGCAGGGGGAGGGCCTCGTCTTGCGGCAGCGAGGCGACCGCGGCGTAGTGGTCTACCGACAGGGTACGATCGCGCAGCGCCGGCGGGAAGGTTGTCGCGGCTTTGAGCGCGTCCTTCAGGCGCTTCGGGGCGAGGCCGAGGTTTTCGCTCAGGAAGTCGAAACCCGACTGGCTGAGGTATCCGGCGTCCCGGCCTTCGACCATCCAGTCGGCCAACTGCCAGTCTACGTCGCGGCGCTGGTCGGCGAGGGTTCGGCCGCGCGCGATCCACTCGTCCTGTGTGGTCGCCGGGGTGCTGGCGGTGATGATGGTGACGGCGTTCATGTCAGTGTGCCCCCTGCTGTTCAAATCGAGCCCAGCCCCTTGCGTGCTGGCGGATGCGGTCGCCGGTCTGGCCCATCTTCCAGACCTGGGTGTCAGCGGGCAGAACCGTGATGACGCTGCCTTCCTCGATCACGACACGCTGGCCGGTGCCCAAGCGCACATACTTGGCGCCAAACTTCGCCGCCGCGGCGATTGCCCTCGTGGACAGCAGCGCGCGGGCTTGGTCCTCGGTGAGGCAACCGGGAATACGCTCCATGGCGCGGGTGATCGCGTGAAAGGTGACCCGGATCATGCCACCGCCCTCCGGTCTTCGCGCGGCGAATAGGTGCCGTCGCCGTTCCGCCAGAGGTATCCGCGCGTCTCGGCGATCTCCTTCCAGTTGGTGGGCAGGGTGTCGATCTCGGCTTGGTCGCACCCGCCGCGCGAGAGGCGCGCCATGGCCTCGTCGAAGCGGGCGTGCATTTCTCGGCGCACGGCGCCAATGGCCTCGCGGCGAATGCGAACGGCGTCGTCCTCGCGCTCCCACTTGCCCATGATCGAGATGCATTCCGCGATCGAGGGGAACCACTCGCAGGTCGTGGTCGCCTGATCGGCCAGATAGCTGATCTGGTCCTTCGGGAATCCGCCCAGCTTCTTCTGGTATGCAGAGATCAGCAGCTTGCCGCTCACCTCGTCCGAGTTCCGCTTGGGCAGGACGGCCAGCATCACGCGCAGGCACTGGTTGAAATGGTCGCGGTCACAGGGTTCGGGGGCCGGCAAGGGCGCGGTCGCCAGCGCCTGCACTGCGGCCAGCATCCCATCGTCCAAGCGGCTCTCCAAAGCCATCGAGGCCGAGTTGGCGATCAAGCTCAGCGATTGCGCCGTCCCGTGGCTTCCCGCCATGCCGGGGAGAAGGCGATCCAGCGTTGTTCCGAATGCTTCCATTGCGATACCGTCCTTCTTCGTGTGCTTTGCGGAGCCAGTTGCGCCAGGTGGCGTCCCAGTCGGACTTCACCCCCTTCGAGCCGGGGGCGGCCATGGCCCAATCGCGGAATTTCGAGAGTTCCCGGTCGACTGCGCCCTCGGGCCAAGTCGCGATTTCCCCGGCAGTTCGGTCGTCGAGGTCGCCGGGCATCCAGTCAGCAGGAAGCCGGGTCGCCTTACGCGTACGCGGGGTGTGAGTTTCCGGGTGGGTAGGGGTGGAGGGGTTAGAATTATTTTCATTGGGGAGGCGGGGAAGGGAGGGGTCCGTCACTCCCGTTGCGTCACCGTCACCGTCACGCGTTACGTCACTTGTTACGTCACACGCGTCATTCGCCTGCGCTTTACGGGCGCGATAGCGAGCCTGACGCTCGGCACCGGACGAACGCTTTTCCGGGGCGCACGCCATAGTCTCGGCAATCTCAAGGATGTCCTCGGCAGAAAGGCCCTTCGCGACCAAGAGGCGCATCGTCTCAAGGTTCACGGGTGGGCCGCCTCGGGGTCGTAGCCGCACAGGGCATTGTTGATCTGGATGACGGTGACGATCGGCCGCCAGAGGTCAGATGCGGCGTCGTCTAGGCGGAACCACTCACCGCCGATGTTGTATGCGGCGAGGCGCTTGTGCAGTTCTCGCTCGTCCTTCAGCGTTCCCGGATACCATCCCAGCAGTTTGAGCCGGGCGGGGTTGCCGGTTTGCAGCTGCTTCAGGCGCGCACGCGGATCCTGTTTGGTGAAGCCGATCTTCACCGCCAGGGGCTCGCCGGTTCCGAGAAGGTAGATGTTGCCTTCGCTCACAGGTGTTGGCCTCCATCAATCAGCCGGGCGCGCGCGTGCAGGTAAGCGCGGGCAGCCTTGGCCGCGTCAGCAGCAGCGAAGTCGCTGGGGTAGGTTTCCTGAGGATAGACCAAGGGGCGGCCGCAGCTGCCGATCAGGCGCCACGAGAAGCCGCCGTCGACCGGCACAACCTCGAAGGGGGCGGGGACGCTCACAGAAGCACCTCGATCCGGCCGGGCTTCTCGGGCTCGGCAAAATGGTAGTGAGGCCGGAACTTGCGATCATCGATGCCGAGGGCGTCCGCGATGCCATCGCGCGCAGCCTTGAAGCTGGCGATCATGTTGTCATCGTCACGGAACCGGCGATCGGGGGGATAGAACGTGACCTTGACCGGGATCGAGCCGGCCTCGGCCAACTCTGCACCAAGCGCCTTCACGGTCGGGCCAAGGGCGGCGCGCGCGAGGAGCGCAGCCTCTTGCCGAGCATTGCGTTTGACACGCGAGGTCCGAGACCAGTGCACGCGCGCATTCGGCGACAGGCGCTTGTCCGGCCAGGGGAGGGAAATCACCCGGCTCATGCGTGCGGGTCCGTCTTGGGCGGTTGGACCAACTCAACCATTCCGAGGCGGCGCGCCTTACGCTCAAGGTAATCCACCTTGGCGCGCGCGGCGGCCAGCTGCTGAGGCAGGTGGTAGCGCTGGTAGTAGGCGCGAGAATCCTTCACAGCGCGCTCCAGTCGATTGCGGGCTTGTCCATGCCGCGTGCGCGCATCTCGGCACGCATCTGGTCGGCGGTGGCTCGAATGAGGGCGCGATCGTCGGCGGCGCGGGTCTTCGCCCGACGCTCTCGCAGAGCGGCAGCGCCGGGACGCTCCACAGGTTCCGGAAGAGGGGTGGGCGCGGCGCGCCGACGAAAGAGCCCCAGCATCAGTCGATGCCCAGCGCGACTTTGTAGGTGTCGATGAGCATGTCCATTTCGCGGCGATCGTCCGGCTTCATCTTCCGGAGGCGCACGATCTGGCGCATGATCTTCACGTCATACCCGACGGCCTTGGCTTCGTTGTAAACGTCCTTGATATCGTCCGCGATGCCTTTGCCCTCTTCGGCCAGGCGCTCCACGCGCTCAATCAGGAGGCGCAAACGATCGTCGGCCGCGCGGTTCTCTTTCCGCTCAGTGCCGGGGATCGACATTTGGGTGTCGTCAGATGCGTACATGTCAGGGGCTCCGTGGGGAGGGAATGAGTTGGGTGCTCAGCGCGAAGCGATCTTGCGGACGCGCATGCGGCGGTGAATGTCGGTCAGGCGGGCGCGCTCGCGCGGGGTGATCGAGGCGCCACCGTCGCCCCGTGGATCAGTCGCGCGGATGTACTCGACGTTGTACTCGCTGGAATCGCGAGCCAGATCGTGCGCGCCGCCGTCGTCGGGCTCATCGGTGCCGATGTGCTTCCCAACGCCGCCCACGCAGAGCGAGAGCAGTTCGTCGGGCATGTGCGGCGCGAGCTGCACGAATGCGTGCAGCGGGATCGCAGTGCCGTTGCGGTAATTCTTGAGGCTCGAATAATCGAGGCGCGTCAGCAGTTCGAGGCGCTTGAGGTCGAGGCCATAGTCGCGCTCGGCGAGGCGGAACATGTCCGCGACGCGACTTGCAACATCTTCTTTTGTTCCAATGCAGTGCGGCATGATCTTATCACCCTTGCGAGATAGAAGCGCTGTCATGACGACAGGCATCGACAGGATTGGAGGAAAGGCCCGCCCCGGCGAGGCACGGAGCGCTCAGTGGGGCGGGCAGGGACACGTCCCCCATCGCGCCATGCGCCCGGCACGAGATGGGGGAGGTGGGGAGAGCTTGTGGCCGTCCGTCAGCGCGGACAGTCTGCGCGACTTCCTGATTGGGCTGGAGCACGGGGCAGTCGAGTTCTGCCACGAAGGAGCGACGCTCTTCTTCGGTCAGCGGCTTGATCTTGCGGAAGCGGATGGCCGCGTGACCCATGATGTCGTCTACACCATCGAAATAGAGGGCGATCTGAGGCCCGAACCGGACGTGCTCGCCGTGGCAAAGGTCGTTCACGCGATAGACGCCGCCCTTGCGGATCAACCCCTTGCGAAGGTTCGTGTCATCCACGCAGAGCGCGAGGTCACCAATCTGCCAATCTTCAGCCATGGCTCAGGCCTTCCCGCTTGCGATGTGGAAGCCCCGGCGCGTCAACTCAGAAATCAGAGCTTCGGTAGGCAGATCACGGAGGGCGGAAACGTCTACGATCTCGATCGCGCGCGCTCGCTGCGGGATGCGGCGAACATGGCCGCGCTCTTCCAGCGAGGAGAGCAGGCGGTGGATGCCGCTCTTGGATGCGATACCGGTGGCGGCGCACATCTCATCGAAGCTGGGGGCTACTCCGCCCGTGCTCGCGAGATAGCCCGCAAGGTAGGAGAGCAGGCGGCTCTGCTGTGTGGTGAGGCCAATCATGCGGCGCGGCCACGAGCGGGAGCGTTTTCCAGGTCACGCAGAGTGGAGACGGCGCGGTGATACGTAGTCATCGTGAGCGAGCCGCCAGCCCTGATCTCATCGAGGCGCTTGCCGTTGCCGAACAGCTTGCGCGAGAGAGTGGAGGTGCTTGCCCCGGTGCGATGCGCCAGCGCGTCGACGCGCGCGATCAGCTTCTGAGTGTCATCCATGCAGCATGAATGTCTTTTTATACACGATCGGTCAAGTAGAATTAGACATTCGCGCGCAGATATCGTGCTGTGTCAAAATGTACACGTGATAGACCATGAAGACATTCGCGCACGCCTGCGCGCAAGGTTCAGCGATCTCGACCTTTCGTTGACGGGCAAGTGGCTCAAGGACCACGGCATTGGTCAAACGACTGTGCGCAACTTCCTAGACGGCATGAGCCAATCGCTGACCGTCGAGACGTTAAACAAGCTGGCGGGGCCACTGAAAACGTCGGAGCGCTGGCTGCTTTTCGGCAATGACAACGCCCTTACTGACGACGTGCTTCGCGGGATGGCTGAGATTGCAGCAGAGGAAATCCAAGCTGGTATGCGGATCGAGGAGATTCGGAATACCGTCGCGTCAGCGCTTCGTGAGCAGCTAAGGCTGCATTTAACTGTTGGCGTAGCTCCAGGCAGTCAGGTCGAAGGGACCGATCTCGACAAAGGCGCTCTACCTCCCGCTCCCACCAATGAAGACGGGCAGGAAGGATCGCGCACCTCATGAGGCACGTGCTGCATCCAACCTCGCACTGAGGCTCAGCAAGAACCAGTGCCATCGAATCGCCTCCTTGTTCACGATCTGTTCTCATTCGGAGATGATCGATGAAATCCAACAAGTCTAGGAAATTTCCTTCGATGGGTCCGCGCTAGATGATGAGTCAGTATCAGCGTCTCGTGGAAAGCGAGAAGGCAATCGCTGGCGATCCATATTGGTCAAAGCCCAAGGGGGTTGATCTCCGCATGACGCTTGTCGCGTCGCTGATGCTGGAGGGGCGGGTTCTGCAGGGGCTTGAATTGGTTGGCCGGACACACCTAGATCCCCGCGAAGCAGACGTGAGCTTCAGCTTGATCTACCTGCCTACCGATAGCCGGCGCGACGCTGTGCAGTTGGCTCGTATAGACTGGAGGCCCAAGACCCCGCACGGGAATGACCATCCCAGAACTCCGGCAGAACTGCTTGGAGATATCGAGGGATCGCATCACCATTCTTTCCCGCTCAATTGGTCATCGAGCGCGGGCAAGCCATTGAGAAATTTACCCATCGCAGAGGAAATTATCCCAGACTATCAATCAGTTGAGGAACTCCTTGACGGGGTAGGTAAGCTGTTTAGAATCTCGGGCGCAGGGTCTTCGTTGCCTCGGCCGTGGCCCAAGGACTTGTTCTCATGACGCTCGCTTTCGATCCACTGACGCGCGACGACATCCGCGATGAAGCAGTGCGTAAGGCAGTTGGCAGCCTGGTGCGCGCTTCTACTTGGGGCGCGTCTTATCTAGTCACTGTGCCTATGATCTACCCTTCAGGGGCCGTGGTCGGCGTGAAAATCACACCCGAAGCTGGCGGCTATTGGGTCAGTGATTTTGCGATGGGCTACCGTGAGGCCGAGGCAATTGATGCCCAGCGATCTTTCGGTGCACATGCAGGTAAGGCCCCTGAGCGCTATGGCGTCGAATACACGGTGGGCCACGAGATCAGAATGTTCGCTACCGAACGACAGCTCACAACCGCCATTCGGCGCGTTGCTGCCGCGTCGCATGACGCAGCGACAAAGGCACACAACTCGCTCCCTGAGATGGAGGCACATGAAATCGGCGCCGTTCTTTACCAGCGGCTGCGCGATATGTTCGGTGCGGACCACGTGAAAGGCGAAACGAAGATCGCTGGCGCCTCCAACCTCGATTGGCCTTTTGCCGCTGAGGTGACGCTTGGCGAGCGCCGGGTGCTTTTTGATGCCGTGGTGCCACACCATTCATCAGTGGTATTTGCAAAGAGCAAGTTCAGTGACATTCGCCGCCTGGGCCCCGAAACTCATCCAGTAGCTGTGGTGGAAAGCTTCGCGAAGATGAGTAAGTGGCTCCCGCTCATCTCTCAGGAAGCCGAAGTCATTGAGGCCGGAGTTGGTGAGGATGTGCTGCGTAAGGTTGTGGCTGAGGCGGCATAATCAGCGCTCGATTGTCGATCGTACGGAACCCCGCTCCGGCGGGGTTTTTTGTGCCTTCCGCCTATAAAATGTACAAAAATACATTTCTCGCTTGACGTGTAGAAAAAGACACGTCAAAACGTCTCCATCAGGCAAGAACGCCTGCATGGAGGTTCCCTTGAACGCCATCACCAAGATTTCGAGCGCGGCTTGGCACGAAACGCCTGCTGTCGCTGCATACCTCGCCACGGTCACCGTTGACGATCTGGCCCTTCGCCGTCCGCTGATCGTGATGGGCAAGGACGAGCTGATCTACACCGGCGACCCGGTGGAGAAGCTGCACGACATGCGCCGCGAGGTGGTCGATGCGCTGTTCGGCTGCACCTTCCGCGAAGCGAACGCCTCCGGCCGCGCCCACGATTACCTCGATTTCGACGACGAGAACCCGACCGTTGATGCGGTGCTGTCGGAGCGCTTCGGCGACCCGCGCCGGTTCGGCAACGAGCATCCCGACCGCGCCACGCAGATGATGCGCTGCGAGGCTCAGATCAAGGCCGCGCAGGCGCGCCACGGGATCGGAGAAGCGGCATGAGCGCGGGCACCTATCGCGACTGGAACGTCTACTTCGACCCCAAGCCCATTCCGCACGCCGGGTTCGACTGGGAAGCCACTCACCCCGATTACGATGGTGAGGGCGATACCCGGATGGTTCACGCCGCCACGTTCAAGGAACTGGCTGCCGAGATCGACAGCGCAATCTACGAGGCCTTGGAAGGTCCGGAGAGCGGCGCGGTTGACGCGATCACCGGTTACTTCGGCTACAGCAACTTTTCGAGCGAAAGTAAGGCGCGCCAGATCGTTGCCGTGCTCGACAAGGCCGGTTTCGACATCGTTGTTCGGGAGCGTGCGGCATGAACCAGCGCATCGCCACCCGGCTGCACTACGGTCAGCGCGTCCCGGCATACTTCGACGCCAAGCCCCGCACCCGCATGAGCCAGATCGAGAACGATCTGAACAGCGTCATCGCGAAGTTGCGCGGCATCGCCGCCGAAGCGCGCGAGCCGGTCCACCTGATCGACGACCCGCACAATCTGTCCGGCCTCGCTGACGCGCAGCCGCCTTACCCTGTGGCTTTGGCCCGCCTGTCGCTTGGAATGGTCGGCATTGCCGCCGTGATCCTCGCGGGCGTCGGCCTCGGCCTCTGGAACTGATCGCCTTTCTGATCCCAACCGCTGCGTCGCCGGAGCCCCTACCGGAAGCGGCAACTAGCCCCTGGCTTCGATGCGGCCTCGGACAAGGATTCCAGCAATGAACGCTGTTTCCAAGATTGAGCCATCGCCTTTGGCGAAGCTGCGGGAACCTTTTCCTGATCACCAGATCAGCAAGCTTCCGAAGCCCACCGCAAAGCGCGAGGTAATGGACAAGCTGGCGAAGGCTCCCTGCAAGGTCTGCGGCGGATTTCACGCCACCAGCAAGATCATCCACCTCGATTACGTCGGCCACGCCGCGCTGACCGATCGGTTGCTCGACACCGACCCCGCGTGGTCGTGGGAGCCGGTGGCCTTCGGACAGGATGGCTTGCCCGCGCTCGACCGCAATGGCGGGCTCTGGATTCGCCTGACGGTCCTGGGAGTGACGCGTCTTGGCTATGGCGATGCTGACGGCAAGCCCGGCGGCAACGGCATCAAGGAGGCCATCGGCGACGCGCTCCGCAACGCGGCGATGCGCTTCGGCGCGGCGCTTGACCTCTGGCACAAGGGCGACCTGCATGTCGACGAGGCAGAAGCCGAGCCTGAGGCCGCCAAGGAGCCTGCGCGCCGTGCCGCCAAGGATGACGACGGGATGCCTGCCGATGCGTGGGCAAAGCTGGTCCAGCTGATCGAAGCGACCAACACCGACACCGGCAAGATGCTCAAGCACTTCGGCGTGAAGGACCTCAAGCACCTGTCGCCCAAGGAATACGACGAGGCCGTGGCCACGCTCGAAGAGACGATGGCGAAGATGGCGCGCGAGCAGAGCAACCGCACCGGCGCCCAGTCCGGCGACCTCGCCGCCGACGATATCCCCTACTGAAAGGGCTTGCGATGAACCGCGACGAATTCTGCGCCCTGCTGGATCGCAAGGGCTACGTCTACGAAGTCACCGAAAACGGCGTGGAGGTGAAGAGCTTTCATAACGTCTACCTGGACAGCCTGACCACGCTTCCCGAGGGCACCACGTTCTCGAACGGCGGCAACGTCTACCTGGACAGCCTGACCACGCTTCCCGAGGGCACCACGTTCTCGAACGGCGGCAACGTCTACCTGCGCAGCCTGACCACGCTTCCCGAGGGCACCACGTTCTCGAACGGCGGCAACGTCTACCTGGACAGCCTGACCACGCTTCCCGAGGGCACCACGTTCTCGAACGGCGGCTACGTCTACCTGGGCAGCCTGACCACGCTTCCCGAGGGCACCACGTTCTCGAACGGCGGCAACGTCTACCTGGACAGCCTGACCACGCTTCCCGAGGGCACCACGTTCTCGAACGGCGGCTACGTCGACCTGCGCAGCCTGACCACGCTTCCCGAGGGCACCACGTTCTCGAACGGCGGCAACGTCTACCTGCGCAGCCTGACCACGCTTCCCGAGGGCACCACGTTCTCGAACGGCGGCTACGTCGACCTGCGCAGCCTGACCACGCTTCCCGAGGGCACCACGTTCTCGAACGGCGGCTACGTCGACCTGCGCAGCCTGACCACGCTTCCCGAGGGCACCACGTTCTCGAACGGCGGCAACGTCTACCTGCGCAGCCTGACCACGCTTCCCGAGGGCACCACGTTCTCGAACGGCGGCTACGTCGACCTGCGCAGCCTGACCACGCTTCCCGAGGGCACCACGTTCTCGAACGGCGGCTACGTCGACCTGGACAGCCTGACCACGCTTCCCGAGGGCACCACGTTCTCGAACGGCGGCAACGTCTACCTGCGCAGCCTGACCACGCTTCCCGAGGGCACCACGTTCTCGAACGGCGGCTACGTCTACCTGCGCAGCCTGACCACGCTTCCCGAGGGCACCACGTTCTCGAACGGCGGCAACGTCTACCTGGGCAGCCTGACCGACGAATACCAGACGTATCGCGGCCAGCGCATCCGCCTGAAGCATGTCGACGGCTTTACCATGCTGATCCGCTCCGAGCGGATGGTTGGCGAAGTCACGCTCTACAGCGCCGCATACTTCGGCGGTGGCGAACTGGCCGACCTCAAGACCTGCTACGTCGCGCACCAGGGCAAGCATTTCGCCCACGGTTCGACCGTCGAGCAGGCGATGCGCGATCTCCGCTTCAAGGTGATGGAGCACGACTTCGACGAGGGCGAACTGGTCGATGAGATCAAATCGCGCGGCACCGTCATGATTGAGGAATTTCGCCTCATCACCGGCGCCTGCGAAGAGGGCACCCGCCACGGCATGGCTGAGGCCGGCCTTGACCCCGAAGCCAACGAACTGCCGCTCGAAACCGTGCTGACCGCTGCGTTCGGCCACTACGGCGAGCGCTTCAAGGCCCTGTTCCAGAAGGAATCCGCCTGATGACTACCACCATCTACAAGTCGAGCAGCGGCGAAAAGGTTATTGCCGATATGCCGCTCTCGTATGCAAAAAACGCGGTGAATAAGCTGATCCGCAACGAGCCGGAACGGAAGGCCGAGATCGACGCCCTGCAGGCGCATGTCGATAAGCTTTCCGCCGAGGCCGAAGCGAAGGCGCTGGCAGGCGGTGACGATGCGAACCCGCGCGCGGTGATTGGCGGGAACAACCCTCCCGAGGAAACCCCCGCGCCGAAGCTGGAAGGCCGTGCCGCCATCGAGGCGCATGCCGACGATCTGCTGACCGAGGCTGCCAACTGGGCTGACGGTGTCGCGATTGAGAACGAAGGGCAGGCGGCCAAGGTCGGCACTCTGCACCGCTCACTTCAGGAAGTCGCTGGTCTGGTCAACAAGCAGGCCGACGATGAAAAGCGCCCCCTAAACGAAGCGGTCAACGAGATCGCCAAGTGGCAGAACGGCTATACCGCCAAGGCTGGCATGAAGACGATCCCTGCGGGTTCGCTCACCAAGGCCATCGCGGCAACCGGCAGGCTGTCGGGCGCATGGCTCCAGAAGCTCGATGATGAGCGGAAGCAGCGCGAGAAGGCTGCTGCCGATGCTGCGTTCGCCGCTGCGCAGGAGGCCATGGCACTCCGCACCGAGGCGAAGGAAACCACTGACCTTGCCGTCATGGACCGCGCAGAGGACGCGCTGGCGGGAGCCAAGGCCCTGCTGCGCGAGGCCGAGGTGGTCTCGAAGGAAAAGGTCCGTGTCGATGCTGGCGAGGGGCAACGGGCAATGACCCTGCGCACCATCTACCACGCCGATCTGATCGACGCCCCGAACAGCTACGCGCTCGCATATGGCCACTACAAGCAGAACCCCGAGTTCATGGCTGAATTCCATGGGCTGATTCAGCGCTGGGCGACCCGTGACGCCCGCATTGAGGCGACCCGAGTTCGCGGAATTCCAGGCTTCAACATTCGCTCCGAGCAGGTGGTCTGATCATGTTGGCGAGCCCCGAAAAATACGACATCACCTCCCCGCGAGGGAAGGTCGCTGACTTCTGCCGTTTCATGGGGTTCGTCACCATCCCCGAGTGCGCTGGCGATTGTTGGATTTGGCATGGTGGCACGAATGAACAGGGCTACGGCCACTTCAAAGTTCGACAGACAACCATTCGTGCGCATCGCTGGATCTACTCGTATGTTTACGGCCTCACACAGTCGGATCAGGTGATCCGGCACAAGTGTGACACGCCGTCTTGCGTGAATCCGCTCCACCTCGAAGTCGGAACGGCATCCGAGAACATGCGCGATATGGTTGCGAGAGGTCGCAATTCCGACCGGAAGGGTGATCGCCATCCAATGGCAAAGATAGATGCCAAACAAGCGCTGGAAATTCGGCGCCTGTACGACATCGGTCACCGGCAATCTCAAATAGCAGATACTTTTGGAATCAGTCGCGCGCTGGTTGGCAAGGTTGTTCGCCGCGAGCGATGGACGCATATTTAAGGGTTATTCCATGTCTTCTCTGAACTCATGCTCATTCATTGGTAACCTTGGCGCGGATGTAGAAGTGCGTTCGTTCCAGAATGGCGGTCGTGTCGCTAATTTCCGGATAGCCTGCACCGAAAAGTGGAAGGATCGCGAGGGCAATCCAAAGGAAAAAACTGAGTGGATTAGCATTGCGATTTTCAACGAAGGTCTCATCGGCGTTGCGGAGCGCTTTTTGCGTCGCGGCAGCAAGGTCTTCGTCGCCGGCAAGATGTCGACGCGCAAGTATCAGGCGCAGGACGGCAGCGACCGCTACGCCACCGAGATCGTGCTGAATGGCTACGAGGCCAAGCTCATCATGCTCGACGGCGCCAACAGCGGCGGCGAGGGGCAGGGCGGCCGCCAGCAGCATCGCGGCAATGGCCAGCGCGACGGGAACGAACGCGGCGGCCAGCGCTCCGGCGGAAACTGGGGCAAGCAGCAGGGCGACAAGGAGGTCTACTCTTCGGCGCGCGGTGGCTGGCAGGACGGCGGCGATGGCAGCCGTGGGTCGTCGGCCGACAACTGGCACAATGACGGCGGCTTCGGGGACGACCTCGACGACGATATCCCGTTCATCACCGACCGGAGCATCTGGTGATGGCGCTCCCGCGTCGGATTCCGAAGGAGCGCAACCGTTCTGAGCGCTGGCGCTCGGCAGCCCACTGCAACTTCGTCAGGTCGCATCAGTGCTGCGTGCCCGGCTGCCAGAGCATGCCGATCGAGGTCGCGCATGTTCGCTCGGGCTCCGACGCGGGAATGGGTCGCAAGCCGTCAGACTGGTTCACGGTCAGCCTGTGCCGCGACCACCACGGCGAGCAGCACCGGATCGGCGAAGGCCCGTTCGCGCGGAAGCATGGCATCGACCTGCACGCGCTGGCCGCTGAGTTCTCCACCGAGAGCCCCAAGGCCGCAGAAATCCGCCAAGCAAAGAGGGAGCGCAACAATGGCTAATGGTCAGACCCTCATTCTCGCGAATGACCAAGTTCGGCGCCTCGCACATCAGTTGATCGATCGCGCGCCGGAGCGGGCCGTGCTCAACATCCGCGAGGCGACCCGCTCGCTGGACCAGAACGCGAAGATGCACGCCATGCTGTCCGATATCAGCCGGGCAAAGCCGATGGGCCGCAACCTCAAGCCCGAGATCTGGAAGTGCCTGTTCCTCGACGCGATGGGCCACCAGGCCAACTGGGTTCCTTCGCTCGACGGCGATGGTGTCGTGAACACCGGCTTCCGTTCCTCCCGCCTCACCGTCGCCCAGATGAGTGACATGATCGAAAGCATGTACGCCTTCGGCGCCGAGCATGGCGTCGTTTGGAGCGAACCCGCTGAAAGGCACGCCGCATGACGCAGGTGAACCGCTACCTCAAAGACAAGGCGATGGACCACATCGACCACGCGCTGGGCCGTCCGGTCGATCCAATGGCGGAGTCCTACCGCAATTACTTCTACGTGATCGGCGACACCGACCTGCGTCGCGATATGGCGGCGTCCCCGTTCTGGCTTGGCGACGGCAAGGATGGCGAAGGGGAGTACTTCTTAGTCACCGGTGAAGGCCGGGCTGCGCTTGCCGCGCACCTCAAGGCCATCGGCGACAAGCATCGGCGCTGGCTCGTGTCCTACGCAGGGTACGAGATGGAGGTGATCGCCACCACCCGCGCGAAGGCCCGGTATTCCAAGTGGCTTTCCATCAGCGACGTCAACGACAGCCTGACGTTCGGCGAATTCCAACGCAACAGCAAGGTGAAGGCAGCATGAGCACCACCACCTCCGATATCGCTGCGGGCATGAAGGAAGCTGGATGGCTTCCGATTGCCGACGCGCCCAAGGATCAGCGCATCCGTGTGGCCCATCTTCTCGATCCCAGCTCGCAGAAGGTCGAGACCATATTCCCGGTCTATGGTGAGTGGGATGGCGATAGCTGGGCCTGCAACGCTGGTTTCGTCTGCGCCGACGGCATGTTTCGGTTCGATCCGACGCATTACCTCCCCTCCGCCCCCTCTCAGATCGAGGAGGGGAAGGACAATGTGTGATTGTGAAGTTCCTCAGGCTTTCTCGGAAAGCTGGCGGACGGCCCGAAAGCCGCATCGGTGCTGTGAATGCTCAGCGTGGATCATTGCAGGCGAGAGGTACAACTACGTCAGCGGTATCTGGGATAGCCGTCCAGACAGCTATGCCACCTGCGTACAGTGCGTACAGGTCCGCGACTGGTATGTCGCCCATTTGGATCGCTGGGACTGCGCGCCCTGCTTCACACAACTCTACGACGACATGCCGCACGATGAATGGCCGCCGCACATGCTGGCAGCTCAGGCGGCGCTTCGTCTCGAAAAGATGGCGAGGAAAGCCGCATGACCGACACCCGCACTGAGCATACGCCGGAAGCCATTGAGGCAGAGCCGGACATGTCGTGGTTCGATATCGCTGTCACTCACAACAAAGAGGTGATGGTCCTCGGGCATTCTGAGGACTGGAACCAGTTCGACATCGAGCATTGGTGGGAGGACACTTTCGCCACTTGTGCGCCCGAGCACCTTGCGCCGGGAGCCTATAGGTGGGCCGGATATCTCATCGGAAGCTGGGATGAGGGCGAGCACCTGAACGTGACCGGCGGTGATTTCACGCCGTTGCTTGCGGGATCGCCCGCGGAGCCGGTGGCGTGGTTGTATATCTACACGGTGCAGTACGAACCGAAAATGGAATGCACCGCGCCGCCCAAGCCGGTTGTCGCCCTTTCCGCAACGCGCTGGGACAAGGTGCCGAAACATTGGGCCGAAACCCCGCTCTACGCTCGCCCCGCGAAAGCGATCGAAGCCCGCAGGGCCGAGACGGGAACCGGCTCGGTTCACGAGAGCGCGGTGCCGCAGGCATTCGCCCAGACTATCCCCGGAGACTCCGCATGAAGACCTTCACCGTGGAGGTGACCCAGGACGAAAAGGACATGGGTCGCGGCATCGTTCGGAAGATCGATCGCGAGTATTGGAACGGAATTCCGGTCGCGGCCTACCACTGGATGATCCAGGAACCGGACCACCCGATCGAGGGCCTGCGGGAGCGCGATGCTATTGCTTACCACTGGTCCACCGGACCGGCGGAAGCCGAGCGTCTTGTGCGGCTCAGTGACGTGGAAACCCTGCTTGCCGAGCGTCACACTGACGACCTCACCGCCGCCTCCCAGCTTGAGCACTCCGGCCTCATCACCCGAGAGAAGTACAATCACATCTGCGAGAACATCAGGGCTCGCGAATGCATCCGTGGAGCAATGGCATAATGGGCCTCATCGTCGACAACTTCGCCGGTGGCGGCGGAGCCAGCACCGGTATCGAAGCCGCCCTCGGCCGCGCCGTGGACATCGCCATCAACCACGATGAAGAAGCGATCCGCATGCACGAGGTCAATCACCCCGGCACATTGCACATCCGCAACAACATTTGGCAGATCGACCCGAAGGAAGTGACCGGCGGCCAGCCCGTCGACCTCGCCTGGTTCTCGCCCGACTGCAAGCACTTCAGCAAGGCGAAGGGCGGGAAGCCGCGCGAGAAGTCCATTCGCGACCTTGCATGGGTCGTGGTGCTCTGGGCCCAGCGTGTGCGCCCTTCGCTGATCCTGCTGGAGAACGTCGAAGAGTTCCGCACCTGGGGGCCGCTCTGCGATCAAGGCATGCCGATCAAGGAGCGGGCTGGCGAGACGTTCGAGAAGTGGCAGCGTGAGTTACGCAAGGCCGGATACAAGATCCAGTGGAAGGAGCTGCGGGCCTGCGACTATGGCGCGCCGACCATTCGCAAGCGCTTCTTCATGATCGCCCGCTGCGACGGCAAGCCTATCGTTTGGCCCAAGCCGACGCATGGTAAGCCGGGCTCGCCCGAGGTGCTGAGCGGGAAGCGCAAGCCGTGGCGCACGGCAGCCGAGATTATCGACTGGTCGATCCCGTGCCCGTCCATCTTCGAGCGCAAGAAGCCACTGGCCGACAAGACCCTGCGCCGCATCGCGCACGGCATCATGAAGTTCGTGGTCAACAACCCCGCGCCGTTCATCGTGCCCTTGACCCATCACCAGCGCGGCGCGCGCGGCGCATCGGTTGACCAGCCCATGGCGACCGTGACGGGCGCGAATCGGGGCGAGCACGCGATCATCATGCCTCACGTGACGAAGTTCCGCTCCGGCGCGATTGGCCATGCTGCCGATGAACCGCTGCACACGGTGACGGCGAACAGCTTCATCAAGCGACCGGGCGGCAGCGTGCCGCTGGGCGTGGTCGAGGTCGCCGCTGCCCCCTTTGCTACCTATGCCCAGCAAGGCGGCGCGAACCGCTCGCTGGAAGACCCGCACCACACCGTCACCGCGTCGAACAAGGATCAGAATTGCGTCGCTACCGCACACCTGGTCCACATCGGCAACGGTGAGCGGCAGGGGCAGGCGCCCCGTGCCATGGACGTACAGGCGCCGCTCGGCACAGTCGTAGCTGGCGGGACGAAGCACCATGCCGTGACCGCATTCATGCAGAAGTTCGCGCAGAACGGGCAGGGCTATGACCCGGCCGACCCTCTGCATACCGTCATGGCTGGCGCGCCGCGTCACGCGGTGATCTGTGCCCATGTTGAGCAGGCCAATGGTGGGCCGAACAACGAGAACCTTGCCGGGCGACCTGCGGACGCTCCGCTCTCGACGGTGGCCACGTCCGGCAGCCAGCAGCGCCTCGTGACCTCCAACCTCGTGAAGCTGCGCGGCACCTGTCGGGACGGCCAAGGTGTAGATGAGCCGCTGCACACAGTCAGCGCCGGCGGCACCCACATGGGCGAGGTCCGCGCCTTTCTGCTCAAATACTACGGGACCGATCAAGATCCGCAGTTGGGCGAGCCCCTACATACCGTGACGACCAAGGATCGGTACGGTCTCGTCACGGTGATGATTGAGGGCGAAGAATACGTCATCGTCGATATCGGCATGCGGATGCTCAGCCCGCGCGAGCTTTTCAACGCGCAGGGCTTCCCGGCTGATTACAAGATCGAGTTCGACGCCCACGGCAAGCCGATCACGAAGACTGCCCAGGTCGCCAAGTGCGGCAATAGCGTCTGCCCGCCACTCTCCGAGGCGCTGGTGCGCGCCAACATGGCCGACGAGATCGCGGAGCGGGAGGCGCAGGCAGCATGACCCAGATCACCAGCAGCGCGGTCCAGCCCATCACGCTCTACCGGTGGGTGGCACACATCACCTACCGGCGCGACGCGGGCAACGAGGTACGCATGGTTTCCTTCGAGGAGATCGCGGACCTGCACGAGATCGTTGAGGCCGGCCCGAACTTCTACGCAATCGAGAGCATCGTCATCCGGCCGGGCGGTCGGTGCGAGGCTGTCACCATCGAACAGGCGGAACGCTCATGAGCATGGAAGAACGCTTGGCGGACTGGACCCCGGCGCGGTTCATCGAACTGGTGGCGAAGCGCTCGGCAGGGTTTGCGAATGAGGCTGGCGTTGGCGCCATGGAAACCGCCGGTCACCTGATCTCCTATCTCGCTGATCACCCCGAGCACCTCGAGCCCTGGATCAACGGCGGGTTCTTCGAGCTGCCGATGGATTGGATTGAGGGAGGATCACTCACGTATCGCGCCCTCAACGGGAAGATCGTCTCACCCCGATATGCTCGGCAGCATCGGGTCATCAAGAAAATGGAGAAGTCGGAATGACGGCACACAGCATCGCGTCGAAATACCGCCGAGCGCTGCGGAATCAGACCGGCGCATCATTCACCCTCGAACAACTCCAGGAGCTTGCCGGATATGGCGTGCTCGAACTCATAGCGAAGATTGAAGCGAACGAACTATGCCCCGCGAAAACAGCCCCCTCATCGTCGGTGACTATTGGCTCGACAAGCGCCGCGACGGCAAGTCCCCGGAAATCTGGCAAATTGCCACGGCCCGCGCGGGCACCGTTGTCTATCGAAGCACTAAGCGCAGGGATGTAACCGAAGCAGGCAACGTCCTTCGCGCCTTTGAGGCGAATCAGCGATCGACGACCAGGCAGGAGACGACAGAGGCCGAACTCCTGCCTCACCTGTTCCACTACCTGCGCGAGCATGGGCCGGACGTTCACCGCCTCGACACTGTGAAGTCGTCATTCCGCGCGTGGATCGGATTCCTGATGCAGGACGAGCTGACAACCGGCGCGCGGGTGGGCGATCTGACCAAGAATGTGGTAGCGCGTTTCCGCCGCTGGCGCATGGCGCCACACTCGTGGGACATCATGTGGGATGGTAAGCAGTACCGGCACACCAGCAAGGGTGTGACTGGCGAGGCGGTCCAGCGGAACATCGAAGACCTGCGCGCCGCCCTGAACCATGCGGAAGCGGAAAAGCGCATCCCGCAGGCACCCAAGATTCCCGCGGTGGACAAAAAGCTGAGATCGAAGCCTCGCCGTCTTACGCTCACCGTCCAGCAACTCGGCGCAGTGGTGGCCTTTGCCGACCATGAGCCGGACGTGCAGGCGTGGCTATGGCTGATGATCGGCACCGCCGTTCGGCCCGATGCCGGCCTTGCGTTCGATCCGGCGAAGCAATGGCTCGGGAATGTTGCTGACATGCATCCGGAGGGAGCCTCGCTTACGAACAAGCGAAACCCGATCGTGCCGGTTATCGAGCCCCTGCAGCTGTTCCTTGCCAATTGGCCCGATGGCGAAAGGGTGAAGTCTCGCAAGAAATGGTGGGGCACCGCGCGCAGGATGCTGAATCTGCCAGAGAAGGCGATCCCGAAAACGATTCGGCACACGGTGAGCACTTACCTGCGGGACCATGAGGTGCCGGGCGAGCAGATCAGCGCCATACTCGGGCACAAGTCTGAGGATGATACGCTGGAGCGCACCAGCGAGATCTACGCTCACATCAACCCGAAGAAGATGCGGACAGCGATTCGCGTTCTGACCAAACTATGGAGTGAGGTTGAGCGCGAGGCGGCCAAATGGCGCTCTGGCCATTCTCTGACCATCACGGGCGACAACAACAAGATTTTGGTTGAGTTGAAAGCGCGAAAAAGCTAAGTTTTCTGCGCGTTTAAGAATGGTGGGCGATAACGGGCTCGAACCGCTGACCCTCTCGGTGTAAACGAGATGCTCTACCAACTGAGCTAATCGCCCAAGCACGCCGCAGCGCGTCTGGAGGGCCGCATTTAGCGGGTTTGCCGCCGTGGTCAAGGGGGGCGGGCTGAGAAGTAATCCCCACAATTCGATGCGGCAGGCCGTGTGCAGGGCGCTTTTCGTCGGCCCGCGCACGAAGTATAGCGACGCGCTGACGATGGATAACCTTCAGCCTCTGCCTTCCGCCGCCAAGAACCCGATTCTGGCCCCGGAAGTCTTGCCCAACCAGCCCGGTCACGGTGCGGGTGCGACTCCCGGCGCGATTCCCGGGGCACCGCTCGATTCGCAGGTGCCTGCGCGCAAGCGGCGCACGCGGCTGTGGTGGATCACGCGCGGGATCGCCGCGCTGCTGCTGGCGTTTTTCCTGCTGATCGGATGGCTGGCGGTGACCGCGCCGCTGTCCAAGTCGCTCCAGCCGATCTCCCCGCCGCAGATCACCCTGTTGGCGGCGGACGGCACGCCGATCGCGCGCAACGGGGCGATCGTGGACGCGCCGGTGGAGATCAAGACGCTGCCGATCCACGTCCCGCAGGCCTTCATCGCCATCGAGGACCGCCGCTTCTACACCCACTGGGGCATCGACCCGCGCGGCATCGCCCGCGCCATGTGGAGCAATGTGTCCGGCGGCAGCACGCAGGGCGGCAGCACGATCACCCAGCAGCTGGCCAAGTTCACCTTCCTCAGTTCCGAACGCAGCCTGACCCGCAAGGCGCGCGAGATGCTGATCGCGTTCTGGCTGGAGGCGTGGCTGACCAAGGACCAGATCCTCGAACGCTATCTGTCCAACGCCTATTTCGGCGACAATTGCTACGGCCTGCGCGCCGCCGCGATGCACTATTTCCACCGCAAGCCGGAAAGCCTGACGCCGGCGCAGGCGGCGATGCTGGCCGGGCTGATGAAGGCGCCGTCGCGCCTTGCCCCCACCAGCAATTACGACGGCGCTGCCGACCGCATGAAGCTGGTGGTCCAGTCGATGGTCGAGGCGAATTTCCTCACGCCTGCACAAGCCAAGGCGATTCGCCCACCTCGGCTGGACGTGCGCGTGCAGAACGAGCTGCCCACCGGCACCTATTTCGCCGACTGGGCACTGCCGCAGGCGCGCATGATCGACGAGGCAAGCTACGCGGCGCAGACCTACCGCACCACGCTCGATTCGCGGCTTCAGGCCGCCGCGCGCCGAGCCATCGAATCGTCCGGGCTGGGCTCCGCGCAAGTCGCGCTGGTGGCGATGCGCCGCAATGGTGAGGTCGTGGCGATGGTGGGTGGGCGTGACTATGCCGCTTCGACCTTCAACCGCGTGACGCAGGCGCGCCGCCAGCCGGGCTCCACCTTCAAGCTGTTCGTCTACCTGGCCGCGCTGGACAAGGGCTGGAAGCCGACGGACACGATCGAGAACACCCCGATCGAAACCGGCTATTACCGCCCGCAGAATGCCGGCGGAAACTATTCGCAGACGATCACGCTGGAAGATGCCTTCGCGCGCTCCAGCAATGTCGCCGCCGTGCGCCTGTTCCAGAAAGTGGGCGATACCGCAGTGATCGACATGGCCCACCGCCTCGGCGTCACTTCGCCGATGCCGCAGGGCGATCCCAGCCTGGCGCTGGGCACCTCCACGATGTCGCTGATGGAACTGACCGCTGCCTATGCCGGCGTGGCCGCCAACCGCTTCCCGGTGGAGCCGCGCGCGTTTCCGGTGCCGGAAGAGGGCTGGTTCGACTGGCTGTTCGATGGCCGCCACTCGATGTCCAGCAGCGAGCACGAGAATATCGAGACGCTGCTGCGCGCCGTCGTCAACAAGGGCACCGGACGCGGCGCGATGCTGAAGGCAGCCAACTTCGGCAAGACCGGCACCAGCCAGGAAAACCGCGATGCGCTGTTCGTGGGCTATGCGGGTGACTACGTGGTGGGCGTCTGGGTCGGCAACGACGATAACAAGCCGCTGAAGGGCGTATCCGGCGGGTCGATCCCGGCGAAGATCTGGCGCGGCTTCATGCGCGAGGCGCTGCGCGAAGGCGGCATTCCGGCCCCATCCTCAAAGCCGAGCCCGAACCCGAGTGGGCCGATCCAGCCGCTCGACGTGCCCGATATCGGCGATATCCCGACCGCACTGCCGACCGGCTTGCCCAGCGGCGTCACGCCCGACGTCAGCGTGGGTGACGTGAAGGTGGAGAACAACGCGGCGACGCTGAACGGCCAGATCAACGGCGTGCCGCTGGAACTGAAGCTTGACCAGAAGGGGCTTCAGATCAACGGGCAGCGGTTGGGTGATCAACCGCCCGCCGCACCGGCGACAGGATCGACGCCCAAGGCCAATTGATCGCGACCGGCGTGACTGGTTTCGCACGCGCGGCTCGGCTACCAACCGGAGATGGACGACCTTTTCGCCGACCGCGCCATTCGCCAGCAGACGCTTGATGCCGAACGGATTCGGGGCCTGCTCGGCACGCCGCAGACCCTGATCGACTGTGAGGTTGAGGATCTGGACCTGTCGCGGCTGGACCTTTCCGGCTGGACTTTCGAACAGTGCAGCTTGCGGCGCATCGATCTGAACCGCGCCACGTTGGAAGGAACCCGCTGGCAGGGATGCAAGGCCGCTTTCGCGGATTTCTCTGGCGCGGATCTGGGCGATGCGGTGTTCGTCGCCAGCGATTTCAACAATGCCTCGTTCAAGCGCAGCACGCTGGAAGGCGCGCGGTTCGAACGGTGCCGGCTGACCGGCGCGGACTTGTCCGAAGTGAGGGCGGTCGACCTGGCGTTCGAGGAGACGTTGCTGGTCAGCGCCAAGCTGACCGGACGGTCGTTCCGCAGGGCGACGTTGCTGCGCGTCGATCTTTCGCAGGCGGACGTGCGCAATTGCGACTTCCGGCAAGCCCTGTTCGAGGAATGCAGCCTTCGCGAAGCGGTGCTGGACGGCGCGCGGTTCGACGGGGCCGATCTGCGCGGCGCCGATCTGGGCGGGGTGCGGCTGGAGGATGCCAGCCGCTTTCGTGGCGCCACTATCTCACGCGAACAGGCGGGGCAGGTGCTATCCGAACTGGGGCTGAGAGTAGTCTAAAGGCAGATGCTCTAGGCTTGCCCGCGCAAGTCGCGGGTTCGCGCGATGGCGGGCTTGAACAGGCTTTCCTCCGCCTCCCAGTCCATGCGCACGCGGCGGTGGGCGATCAGCCAGTGGCCGTTCACGCGGCGCAGATCGTCCAGATAATAGCCGGCGTGATCGGGGCCGATGCGGGTCCACGCCTGCCAATAGGTGCGGGCGGTGGCATTGTCGCGCGTGACCAGGTCAATCTGAGAAGTGGTGAGGTGGTGACGCACGAAGTTCGCTTCGTGGACGGGGGTGCCCGATGCGGCGCGGTCTCTCCACTGGGTCTGCCAATCGCGGATCGCGTCGCGGCCGACGAAGCGGAAGGCGCGGTCTTCAGGAACGCGGTCGCTTTCCAGTATCGCATCATGGGTGAAGCAGGCGGCGAAATCGTCGATCCGCAGCCGGTCGCCGGCGATGTTGTAGCGGGCTATCACGTCGCGAATCCCCTCGCGCGCCAGCACGTCTTCGTTGGTCATTTCCGGCCTCTCCCGCCGTGTTTCGTTACTTCAGGCCAAGGGTTCCCCGGCGAGAGAGGCGCGTCAAGCGATATTACCAGTCGAACAGGCGGCGGCGGCGCGTGATCGGGATGGCGCCGCGGTCGTAGTCCGACAGGGCGGCGGCGGGGACGGTCTCGGTGGTCACATGCTCCACGGGGACGTGGGTTCCGGCCAGCGCGTCCGCGCGCGCCTCTGCCCGGGCGGCGCGCAGTTCGGCCTCGCGCACCCGCGCATCCGCATCGCGGGCGGCAAGCTCGCCGCGCCGCTCGCTGGCGATCGCGTAGTAGTGGTTCCACATCTGGCTATGCGCGAAGGCCAGGCACAGGCCGCCCATGATCGCGACGTTCTTCAGCGCCATGATCTGCTGCATCGGATCGGTGAACTGGTGATGGAAGAACAGGATCGTCAGCGCGACGAAGCCGATCAATAGCACCGAGACCAGCCGCACCATGAAGCCGGCGGCAAGGCACAGGCCGGTGATCAGTTCGAACAGCCCGGTGGGAATGGCCAGCCCGGCAGGCAGCCCGGCGGCGACGATCAGGGTTTCGGTGGCGGATACGTCCATCAGCTTGGACGCGCCGGAAACGATGAAGATGATGGCGATCAGGAATCGCCCGATGATGGCGGCGATCTTGGACATGTCTGCTCTCCCGACAGGTCTTTCTACCTGCCGGGAGTAGCGGATGTGGGGCCGGTTTGTTCCCGAGGGGTTAGTTCGTCGGTGGGTTTGAAAATCCGCTGCGCGCGGATTTTTGGCGGCACCGGCCCACTCCCCCACCCGACCTCCCATCAGGATACACTAGTGGGAGGTCGGCCCCCTCAGCGAGAAGGTCCCCCGGACCTTCTCGTGTTCTTCGGGACGGGAGTGGGCCGGTGCCGCATGAAAATGCCCGGATGGGCATTTTCAAACAGCTCAGAACATCAGGCCCAAACCTCAGGCTTCGAACTTCACGCTTCGAACTTCACGCCGTCATGCGTGTCGCTCTTGCGCCAGTCGCCCAGCATGTCGCGGAAGGCGTCCCAGCCGGGCAGATAGCCACGGAACAGCGCCCACTTCAGTTCCTTGTCGCCTTCGTTGTTGAAGTAGCTGGGCGTGCAATCGTTCTGGAAGCCGGACATGTCGACCTCGTTCGTCTTGCAGTGCGCGCAGTAGCCTTCGACGCCTTCCCTGGTGGCGGAAACCGTGCTGGCGCCCCGGCGCTTGGTTTCGCCGATCATGAAGGCGATGTGTTCCGCCTGGCGCCCGAACTGCTCGGTGGTGGAGGAGTTCGTCGCGCCCTGGATGTAGCCCATGTAGAACATCGCGGGGAAGTCGTCGGTGATCACGCCGTGGAACGTGCTCGCCCCGTTGGTCCAGTGGTCGTAGATCGACTTGCCGCCGCGTCCTTCCACCGTGTCGATGCCCCAGCGACGCTTGAGGTCGCTGGTCACTTCGAAACCGCTGGCGAAGATCACCAGGTCGACTTCGTGCTCCACGCCGTCGGCCACGAAGCCCTTCTCGGTCATCCGTTCCACGCCCTGAGTCGCCGAAACGTCGATCAGCGTGACGTTGGGCTGGTTGAACGCGGGGTAGTAGTCGTTGTTGGACAGCGGCCGCTTGCACATGAAGCGGAAGTACGGCTTCAACTTCTCCGCCGTATCCTTGTCCTCGACGATCGAATCCACGCGGCGGCGCAGGCGTTCCATCACCTGGAAGTCCACGACTTCGCGGCGGTCCATGAACTCCAGCGGTTCCAGCGCGGGCCAGCCTTCCTCACCCAGTTCGATGGCAAGGTTGCGGCTGATCTCGGTCCAGATGTCGCAGATCAGGTCGGGCTCGCCGGGGATGAAGAACTGCTGCGCGGCGCGGTGGAAATTCGCCATGCGCTCCTGCTGCCAGCCGGGCTGGAGCGAGGCGGCCCACTCGGCATCGGTCGGCGGATTGGGCCGCTCGTCGATGTTCGAGGGCGTGCGCTGCAGCACGTAGAGGTGCTTGGCGTACTTGGCGAGGTAGGGCACCGCCTGGACCGAGGTGGCGCCGGTGCCGATGATGGCGACGCGCTTGTCGCGCAGCTTTTCCAGCTCCGGCGCGGTCCACGAACCGCCGGTATAGTCATGCTCCCACCGGCTGGTGTGGAACATCTTGCCCTTGAAATCGTGGATGCCGGGGATGCCGGGCAGCTTGGGCATGTTCATCACTCCGCCCGCCATGACGACGAAGCGGGCGCGGATGTCGTCGCCGCGATTGGTGGTCACATGCCAGCGCTTGATGCTCTCGTCCCAGCGGATGCCGGTGACCAGCGTGTGGAACAACGCCTTGTCGGCCAGGTCGAAGCGCTCGGCCATGTCCTGGCAGTACTGCTGGATTTCCCAGCCGTCGGAGAACTTCTTGCTGGGCATGAAGCCCGTTTCTTCGAGCAGCGGCAGGTAGCAGTAGGCGTCGTTGTCGCACTGCACGCCGGGATAGCGGTTCCAGTACCAGACGCCGCCGAAACCGCCAGCATGGTCGATGTTGCGGACGTTGGAAACGCCCTGCTTGTGCAGGTGATAGCCCGCCAGAATGCCCGAGAAACCAGCACCCAGGATGGCAACGTCGATATCCTCGACCAGCGCCTCACGCTCCGCCACCGGGGTGAACGGATCGTGGGCGTAGTTATCGGAAAAATCGTCAGTCGGCCGCACGTACTGCTCGCCGCCCTCGCGCCGCATGCGCTTGTCGCGCTCCTGACGATACTTGGCCTTGAGCGCCGGGATGTCGAGTTCCTCGGGCGAAGGCACGTCGGACTTGAGGCAGGTCATTTCCATCGAATGGGCATCCTCTTGGCGGCGACTCTGCTCCGGTCGCCCTCTCACCGCCGAATCTGGCGCAGCGGTGAGTTAGTTGTCAACAGTGTTGTTCATTAAGCGTCCGCACCTGCGGTCGCCATCTTGAACGAATAGCCAATGTGATCGACATGCCCGTGCAGCCCGAAATCGATCAGTTCGCTCTTGTCGTGGAAGGCATCGGACGCGGCGGCGACGTCCTCGATCGTCCAGTGCGAGCGGTAGACGCCGCGCGTTTCGGCCACGAACATGCGCGCCACGCGGCCCGCCATCGAGGCGATCAGTTCACCCGTCACCGGGCACTGCTCATGCGCCAGCCAACCGACCACCGGGGCCACCAGTTCGGGCTCCATCGGCGGGTACTGCGAGATGTCCAGCCCCTCGGCCATGCGCGTCACCGCGCCGGGCACGATCACGTTGCACTTCACGTTGTGCGCCTCGCCTTCGAGGGCAGTGATGTTGGAAAGCCCCAGCATCGCCGATTTCGAGATGCCGTAGTTCACGCAGTTCTCATTGCCGTAGAGGCCGCCGACCGAGCTAGTCAGCACGATGCGGCCATATCCGGCATCGCACATTGGCCCGAACGCCGCCTGCACCACATGGAAAGCGCCCAGCAGGTGAACGTCGAGCACGGCATGAAGGTCCGCGCTGGAAAGATCGCGGATCGAACCGTAGCGGACGTTGCCGGCATTGTGGACCAGCACGTCGATCCGGCCCCACTGGTCGAGCGCGGCCTGCACGATGGCCTTGCCGCCCTCCGGCGTGGCGACGGAATCGGTGTTGGCGATGGCTTCGCCGCCCGCCGCCACGATCTCGTTGACCACTTGCTGCGCCACGCTGACGTCCGCGCCGGGCGCATCGAGATCGCCCCGGATCGCGCCGCCCAGATCGTTCACCACCACCTTGGCGCCGCGTTCGGCCAGCAGCAGGGCATAGGCCCGGCCCAGCCCGCGGCCAGCTCCGGTGATCACGGCCACCCGGCCGTCAAAACGCATCTCTTCCATGGTAAACTCTCCGGGTTGGCCGCAAAACGAAGCGGTCTCTTTTCCGTCTGACGGTCGAATATGCGCACGCAGCCAGCCGGGGCAATCGAACAAAGCCGCGCGAACGTCGCCGGGGCGATAGTGCATGTCCGAAGGGCTCTCGGCCCGGTCCTCGCGTTGCCTGCCTCGGAAGCGCTGGATAGGCTCGGCCGGAAAAGAACGGCCGCAAGAGCGCCGGACGAGAGGACAATTTCACCGATGCTCGAACCCGCAGGACGTAATCACGGCGTCGTTTCCGCCCGCGCTTCCGAAGGCTGGATGCTGCACCGGCTGACCCCGCCCACGCGCCTCTACAGTGCCAATGGCCTGCGCACCGGTCCGGACGGGCGCATCTATGTGGCGCAAGTGGGTGGCAGCCAGATCAGCGCGGTCGATCCCGATACCGGCGCGGTGGAGATCATCAGCCCGATGGGCGGTGCGATCACCGCACCGGACGATCTGGCCTTCGACGAGGCGGGCAACCTCTTCGCCACCGAGATTACCGAGGGCCGCGTTACCATGCTGCGCCCGGACGGCAGCAGCGAAGTGGTCTGCGGCGACCTGCCGGTGGCCAACCCGATCACGTATTCGCAAGGGCGCCTGATCGCGGCGGGCTGCCACATGGGATCGCAGATCCTCGAACTCGATCGGAACGGCGGCGCGCCGCGCGTGATCGCGGGCGACGTGCCGATGCCGAACGCCTTCGAAGTCGGCCCGGACGGCAAGCTCTATATCCCGGTGATGGGCGCCAACGCGATCTGGCGCATTGACCTCGACGGCAACGGCGAACCCGAAGTGGTCTGCGGCGACCTTGGCGTGCCGGACTCGGTGAAGTTCGACAGTGACGGGATGATCGTCTCCACCCAGGTCGCCAGCGGGCAGGTGCTGCGCATCGATCCGCGCACCGGCGCGAAGACGGTGCTGGCCGATATCGGCGCCGGCCTCGACAATTGCACCTTCGTGGGCGACCGCCTGTTCATCTCGCACATCCTCGGTTCGATTCACGAGATCACCACACCCAAGGCGGCGGGTGGTGTGGTGAAGCCGCT
Source organism: Novosphingobium oxfordense (assembly GCF_044029435.1). Classification (NCBI taxonomy): domain Bacteria; kingdom Pseudomonadati; phylum Pseudomonadota; class Alphaproteobacteria; order Sphingomonadales; family Sphingomonadaceae; genus Novosphingobium; species Novosphingobium oxfordense. Next base: position 3,826,786 of record NZ_CP147005.1, read on the forward strand.
GATCGAGAAGGGCCTGCAATGGCCGCTGGACGTCGCCATGGGCGAGGACGGGGTGCTGTGGATCGCCGATGGCGGCTTCGTGTTCTCGCTCCGCGCCGGTGAGGCGGTGAAGCTGGAAGGCATGTTGTTCAGCCCCAGCTTCCCCGGTTACTCGCGCGGCGTCGCGGCGGCGGGTGCGGGGACGATGATCGTCACCACCGCCAACGGCGAAGTCGCCAAGTTCCATCCTGCCGGTCCTTCCAGTGAGGTTTTGGCGAGCGGTTACGACCAGCTGATGGGTGTGGCGCTGGCTCCCTCCAGCGCGGTGGTCTTCGCGGAATACGGCACCGGCAAGGTTCACTCGGTGCACAATGGCAAAGTAGAGGAACTGGCCTCCGGGCTGGACCGGCCCAAGGGCGTGGCGGTGGCCGGGGACGGCACCGTCTACGTGGCCGAAAGCGGCGCGGGCCGGGTGGTGAAGCTGGTTAGCGGGCGTACCGAGACAGTGCTGGACGATCTCGTCCGCCCCGAAGGTCTCGCGATCCGCAATGGCACCGTGACCGTGCTCGACGTAAAGCGCCGCGAAGCGATCCAGTGCAACTTGTCCGGCGGCGCGCGCGAAGTGATCGCGGCCGGCCTGCCGGTGGGCGCGCCCGAGGGCACCGATCCCAAGCCGCTGGGCGGCGTGGGCGACATGTGCGGGCCGATGGGCAACATGACCGGGCTCGACGTGGGGCCGGACGGCACGGTGTGGATCTGCGGTGACCTCGAAGGCACCGTTCTCGCACTCAGGAAGGCGTCTTCGTGAAAACCCGCGGCACCGGCCCGCTCCCCCATCCGAACACGCGCGAGCGTATCCTGATGGGGGGTCGGGTGGGGGAGCGGGCCGGTGCCGCTTCGATCCGGCTGCGCCGGATCGTCAAAGGAGCCTAATCATGCTCAAGCAGATCTGCTTTTTCCGGAAACGCCCGGATATGACCATGGACGAGTTCATGGACTACTACGAGAACCAGCACTCACAGCTGTCGAAGAAGATGGGCGCGCAGCCGGCGATCCCCGGCGCGGTTCGGTACGTGCGGCGCTATCTGGTGCCGGAAAAGAACCCGATCACCGGCGAAGTCCACGATCCCGGCTTCGATTGCGTGATGGAAATCTGGTGGAACAGCCGCGCCGACTTCGAACGCTCGCAGGCGATCATCAGCGATCCCGCGCGCCTGCCGATGACCAAGGCGGATGAGGAAAAGCTGTTCGCCAGCCACGCCAACCCGGTCTGCACCTGCATCGAATACGATTCGCCGATGGGGCCGAATGGCGAAGCGACGCAAGTTGAGCTGCGCTACGGTGACTGAACTGACGGCCCGACAGGAATGGCGGCAGTTCGGGCTGTTGCCGGTGGCGGCGGGGCTCGGCTACGCCACCAGCGTGATCCATATCTACGGCATCGGGCCTTATATCGGCCCGGTGGCCGAAGCGATGGGCTGGACCCGCACCGAAGTGACCTTCGGCCTGACCATCGCAACCTTGGTGCAGGCCATCGGCGGGGTGTTCATCGGCCTGGCGGTCGATCGCTTCGGCCCGCGCCGGTTCGGCGTGATCGGCATCGTGCTGCTGACTCTGGCCTTCGCGCTGCTCGGCACGACCGGGGCCAGCCTGTTGCAGTGGTATTTGCTCTGGGGGCTGATCGCGATGGTCTCGCTGCCGGTGCAAGCCTCGGTCTGGACAAGCGCGGTGGCGTCCCGGTTCGAGCTTTCGCGCGGGATGGCGCTGGCGGTAACGCTCTGCGGCGCCTCGATCGCGGCGGGGCTGTTCCCGATCATCGGCACCTGGGCGATCAAGACCTTCGGCTGGCGGCTGGCCTTCGCGGTGCACGGCGGGCTGTGGTTCGTGATCGCGGCGCCGGTGATCTTCCTGTTCTTTCGCGGCGCGCATGACAGTGGGCGGCGCAAGGAGCCCGCGCCGGCCAAGCGCGACCTGCCCGGCGTTTCGCTGGGGGAGGGGCTGCGCTCCAGCGTCTACCACCGGCTTTTCGTGGCGAGCCTGCTGTTTACGTTCACGATCATCGCCATCGTCGTCCACTTCGTCTCGATCCTCGGCGATCGCGGCGCGGACCCGATGACGGCGGCGGCGATCGCCTCGTTCGTCGGCTGGTTCTCGCTCGCCGGGCGGCTGGGGACGGGTGTGCTGCTGGACCGATTCCCGGCCTCGCTGGTCGGCGCGGCGGTGTTCATGCTGCCGGTGATGGGCTGCCTGCTGCTGCTGGGATCGGGCACGTCGCTTGCCGTGCTGGCGCTCGCCTCGGGGCTGATCGGGCTGACTTTGGGGGCGGAGATCGACGTGGTGGTCTATCTGATCACCCGGCACTTCGGCCTCAGGAACTTTGGCGGGCTCTACGGCGGCGTGCTGGCGGCACTGTCGATCGGCACGGCGGTCGGCCCGCTGGTCGCAGCGTTGATTCACGATCGGACGGGCAGCTACGAAATGTTCCTCTATCTGGCGATCGCCACGATGGCGGCCAGCAGCCTCGCCATCGGTACGCTGCCACGGCGCAGCCTGAAATTTGCCCCCGCCTAGCGCCCGGTAGCGCCACGGCGATTGGCCTCGCGTGCGAATAATGGGATAACGGCCGCAAATCGGCGCGATACGAAATTGGGAAGAGAGCAATGGGTGAGCAAGGTAAGATCGTACAGGCTCCCGAGGACCTGACCGTCCCGGTCCGCGTCCCGGCGGAAGCCTACATCTCGCCGGAATACGCCAAGGCGGAGCGCGACAAGCTCTGGCGCAAGGTCTGGCTTCAGGCCGGGCGGCTGGAAGACATTCCGGAAGTGGGCGACTTCATCACTTTCGACATCATCGACGATTCGGTGATCGTGGTCCGCGCCTCCGAAACCGAGATTCACGCTTTTCACAACGTGTGCCCCCATCGCGGCCGCAAGCTGGTCGATACCCCGGCCGGAAAACGCAATGCGCGCGGCACGCGTCGCAGCTTCATCTGCGGCTATCACGGCTGGACCTTCGGGCTGGACGGCGCGAACACTTATCTGGAGCATCCGGAGGACTGGCAGGGCCATCTCTGTGCCGGCAAGGCCGACTTAGGTGTCGTCAAGGTCGATACCTGGGGCGGCTGGATCTGGATCAATCTGGACCCGGATTCGATGCCGCTGGCCGATTATCTGAACCCGGCGGCGGGCATGCTCGATCCCTACGGCCTTCAGAACATGCGCCCGCGCTGGCGCAAGTGGGTGGTGTTCGAATGCAACTGGAAGGTCGCGATGGAGGCCTTCTGCGAGACCTATCACGTCTCCACCACGCACCCGGAATTCATGGAATTCGGCCAGTTTCGCGGCTGGGCGCGCAACCAGGGCCTCCATTCCAACATCGGCTACGACGCGCCCAAGGGGCAGGAGGAAGACTCGGGCAAACTGCGCCTCGGCGCCGGTGAAGACCCGCGCCTGACCACGGCGGACATGCAGAACTTCACCTGGGCCAACGCCAATACCAACACGACGATGACGCTGGTCGGCGTGGCGAACCGCCTGAAGGACGAACTGCCCGAGGGCACCCCGGCGGCGGAAGTTTCCGCTTACTGGATCGGCACCGCGCGCAAGGAAGACGCGGAACGCGGCGTGGTCTGGGCGCAAGTCGACCCGCAGCACACCGCGCAGGCGGGCACGGCCTGGCAGATCTTCCCGAACTTCCAGATCGGCCACGCGGTCAACAACATGCTCTGCTATCAGGCGCGGCCTTACGGCACCGATCCGGACAAGTGCATTTTCGAAGCCGCCGTCTACGAACTATGGCCCGAAGGCGAAGCGCCCGAGACCGAGTGGGAATATACCGCCCCCACCGATTGGCCGCCGGTGCTCCAGCAGGACTTCGCCAATATGGCAGCGGTCCAGCAGGGCATGAAGAACGTCGGTTTCCGGGGCGCGCAGCCCAATCCCTACATGGAGCGGTCGGTGGCGTCGCTGCACATGAACCTTGCCAAGTTCATGGGCACGGGCGCGCCGGAAACGTACTGATCGCGCCCAAAACTCCATGCAGTTCCCGCTGGTCCACGTAAGCTGGTCGCTGGCCGATAACGCCGGCCGGCCTGCCTGCGACACCTTCTTTCGCGAGGTGTTCGGGGCGAGCACCGCGCACGAAATCCTGATCACGCCCGAGACGGAGAAGATGGGGCTCGACCGCGAGGAGAGCCTCCTCATGATCGGCGACACCATGCTGATCCCGATCGCCCCGGCCGGTCACGGCGCGCAGAAGGGCAGTCCGTTGGGTGACATGCTGCGCCGCTCGGCCGCGCCGCATCGCTGGATCGGGGTGGCGCTGAAAGTCACCGATCTGGCCGAGGCCGACGCATGGTTTGCGGCGCGCGGGTTCAAGCGGCATTACGATCCGGGGATGGAGGCGTTCTACTTCCTCGTCCCGCGCGGGCAGGCGCTGGGCATGCGACTGGAAATCGTGAAGCAGGACATGCCGGGCGACCCGCGCCGCGATCCGGCGTGGCGCCCGGCGACGGACCATCGGCTCGGCATCGAGGGGCTTCAGGCGCTGGGCCTTTCGACGCCCTCGCTGGAGGAAGCGCGGGCCCTGTTTGCGGAAAAGCTGGAATGGCCGGAAATCGGCACCCGGGACCTGCCCGAGGGGCGATGCGCGGCCTTCGCCATGGGAGACACCGTGTTGGAAGCGATCGTAGGCGACGAAGGCTCGCCCATCGCCGCCCACGCGCGCGATGTGAAGGGCATCTGCCATCTCGTCTTCAAGGTCCGTAATGCGGAGGAAACCGCAAGCGCTCTGCGCGCACGGGGCCTGCCGCTGATCGGCGATACCGCAACGCGCTTCGCCATTGATCCCGACGTGGCACAGGGGCGGCTGATCTGGTTTACCCATCACGTGCCGCAGGGTTATCCGGCGGTTGGTTCGCGGCTCGGCGAAATGGCCGGCGCCGCCTAGGATCTCCGAGGCAGACGCAATACCCTGAATCGGCTAGGGAACGCCGATGCAATCGATCCTCATCTATTTCGGTGCGGCCTTGGCGGAGATCGCCGGGTGCTTCTCGTTCTGGGCCTGGCTGCGCATGGGGAAATCGCCCCTGTGGCTGATTCCGGGATGCGGATCGCTCGTGCTGTTCGCCTGGCTGCTGACTCTGGTGGATAGCTCGCAGGCCGGCCGCGCCTATGCGGCCTATGGCGGCATCTACATCACGTTTGCGCTGCTGTGGCTCTGGGCAGCGGAGGGCGTGCGGCCGGATCGCTGGGATCTGGGCGGCGTGGCACTATGCCTTGTCGGTGCCGCCGTCATCCTGTTCGGGCCGCACCGCGCCTGAGAATTAGCGGCGAGGGGCGCGCCCGCGCAAGGTGCGCATCAGCCCAAAGCCGATGCCGACCAGCGCGAAAGCGCCGGTCAGCAGCATCCCGATCTTCGCCAGTCCAAGAAATTCCGGGCCGACAGTCACGATCAGGACCGCCGCGGTTCCCATCAGCAGCATCAGCAGCATCAGCAGCATGGCGATGATGAACATCGCCGTTACGGCAGGATCGCGCCCCAGGAGGTTCTGCATGATGGACTCTCCTTCAAGGAAGCCGCAGCGTCTCATGCCATGTGGCGGCAAGCAAGGCGCCTGCCACCGCGCCGCAATCCTTACTTGGCCTCGGCGATCAGCTTCATCGCTTCGTCGCTGGTCCAGTCGTTGCCGCCGACGAAGCGCCAGACTTCCTTGCCCTGGCTGTCGAACAGCACTGTAACCGGCAAGTTGCCGCCGTACTGGAAGCCAAGGTCGCCATGCTCGTCCTGCCAGGGCTCGATATGGTCCAGCTTGCGGCGATGCAGGATCTCCACCACCTTGCCCATGTCCGCCGTATCTTCGGAAATCGGCAGGATCTGCACCGGCGAATCGGGATTGGCGGCCAGTTCGTTCAGCGTCGGCATCTCGGCGATGCAGGGCGCGCACCAGGTGGCCCAGAGGTTGATCAGCAGCGGCTTGCCCTTGAGCGAGGTGAGGTCCAGGCTCTCGCCCGTATTGTCCACCAAGGTAACGTCGGGGATCGGCTGGCCCTTGTGCGAACGGTCCAGCTTGTCGGTGGGTTTGGGCGCCTGCGCGACGGATTCCGTAGCCTGCGGTTGCGCGTCCTTCCCGCTTTGCTTATCGCAACCCGCGATCGTGAGGGCCGAGGCCCCCGCCAGTGAACACAGGACAAGCGACTTGAGCGAAGTGGACGACAGCAAGGGGGCAGGCTCCAACCAGATGTGGGGCGGACGGTTCGCGGAAGGACCGTCGGCAATCATGCGCGAGATAAATGCCTCGATCCCCTTCGACAAGGCACTGTGGCGGCAGGACATCGCGGCCAGCAAGGCGCACGTCGCGATGCTGGCAGCTTGCGGCGTCGTCACCGACGAGGACGCGCTGGCGATTCGCGATGGCCTGGACACAGTCGCCGCCGAGTACGAGGCCAACGGCGTGCCCGAAAACTGGGACCTTGAAGACATTCACATGACCACCGAGGGCCGCCTGGCGGAACTCATCGGTCCGGCGGCGGGGCGCCTGCATACCGCGCGTTCGCGCAACGACCAGGTGGCGACCGATTTCCGCCTTTGGGTGCGCGATGCGATGGATCAGGCCGATGCTGGCTTGGACGCGCTGCAGAAGGCGCTGGTGGTCCGCGCCGGCGAGCATGCCGATTCGATCATGCCGGGCTTCACCCATCTGCAGACCGCGCAGCCGGTGACGCTGGGCCATCACCTGATGGCCTATTACGAGATGATCGGACGCGACCGTTCGCGCTTTGCCGACGCGCGCAAGCGCATGAACCGCAGCCCGCTGGGCGCGGCAGCGCTGGCCGGCACCGGTTTCCCGATCGACCGCCACATGACCGCGCAGGCACTGGGCTTCGATGCGCCCACCGACAACAGCCTCGATTCGGTGTCGGACCGCGACTTCGCGCTCGATTACCTGATGGCGGCCAGCCAGTGCTCGCTGCACCTCTCGCGCCTGGCGGAAGAGTTCATCATCTGGGCCAGCCAGCCGTTCGGCTTCGTGGCGCTGCCCGATTCGCTGTCTACCGGCAGCTCGATCATGCCGCAGAAGAAGAACCCCGACGCGGCGGAACTGGTGCGCGGCCATTCGGGCCGGATCGTCGGCTGCCTCACCAGCCTGATGATCACCATGAAGGGCCTGCCGCTGGCCTATTCCAAGGACATGCAGGACGACAAACCGCCGGTGTTCGAGGCGGCCAGCCTGCTGGCGCTGTCGATCGCGGCGATGACCGGCATGGTCGCCGAAACCCGCTTCCGCACCGATCGTATGCGCGGCGCGGCGGAACTGGGCTTCGCCACCGCCACCGATCTGGCCGACTGGCTGGTGCGTGAGGGCGACATTCCCTTCCGCGAGGCGCACCACATCACCGGCTCTGCCGTGAAGCTGGCGGAGCAGCGCGGCGTCGCGCTCGACCAATTGCCGCTGGAAGACCTCAAGGCCATCGACAGCCGCATCGACGAACGCGTATTCAAGGCGCTCTCGGTCGAGGCTTCGGTTGCCGCGCGCAAGTCGCACGGGGGCACCGCGCCCGATCAGGTACGCCTGCGCGTGGCCGAAGCCCGGCTCGCGCTCGGTCTGGAGTGAGCTTGATGCGCAAGACTGCCGCCCTGATCCTGATACCGGTTCTCGCCGCCGCGCTTGCGGGGTGCGGGCAGCGCGCGCAGCTGACGGTCAAACAGGGCGAGCAGTTGCCGCCGGCGCCTTACGGGCGCGCGGTGCAGCCCAAGGCGGCGGAACTGCTGACCCCGCCCACGCTGGCCATTCCCGAGCGCAGCGTGGAACTGCGCACCCGATCGGAGGACCGCGGAGACGATCCCTACGATCTCCCGCCGCCCGAATGACACTCTGACGCCGAGAAACCAATGGATCATTTTGCCCTGAACAACGGCGAGCTTTTCGCCGAAAACGTGCCGCTGGCCGAAATCGCCCGCGAAGTCGGCACGCCCGTCTACGTCTATTCGCGCGCGACGCTCAGCCGCCATGCCCGCGTGTTCCGCGAAGCGCTTTCGGCGCTGCCCAGCGTTCACATCGCTTTCGCGGTGAAATCCAACCCCAACCTTGCGGTGCTGCGCCTGCTGGCGAGCGAGGGCTACGGGGCCGACGTCGTTTCCGAAGGCGAGATGAACCGTGCGCTGGCCGCCGGCATTCCGGCGGAAGACGTGGTGTTTTCCGGCGTTGGCAAGACCCGGCGCGAATTGACCGCAGCGGTCAAGGCGGGCATCGGCCAGTTCAACCTCGAAAGCGAGGAAGAGGGCGTCGAACTTGCCGAGATCGCGGCGGAACTGGGCCTTACGGCGGCCTGTGCGCTCCGCGTGAACCCCGATGTCGATGCGCGTACCCACGCCAAGATCTCCACCGGCAAGGCAGAGAACAAGTTCGGCGTCTCCTATGACCGCGCCGCCGGTATCTACGCGCGTCTTTCCGCGTTGCCGGGCCTCGATATGCGCGGGCTTGCCGTGCACATCGGCAGCCAGATTTCCGACCTCGAACCCTCGCGCCAGGCCTTCATCAAGATGGGCGCGCTGATGGAAGAGATCCGCGCGGCGGGCCACAAGGTCACGCACATGGACCTCGGCGGCGGGCTCGGCGTGCCTTACAAGGCCGGCGATGCGCTGCCGACGCCGGAAGATTACGGCGCAGTGGTCGCCTCGGTCGCCAAGGACTGGGGCGTTACGCTGATGTTCGAGCCGGGCCGTGTGATCACCGGCAACTCGGGCGTACTGATCACCGAAGTCGTGCGCGTGAAGCAGGGCACCGTGAACCCGTTCGTGGTGGTCGATGCCGCCATGAACGACCTTGCCCGCCCGGCAATGTACGATGCCTGGCACGACTTTGCGGCGGTGAAGCCCAGCGGCAAGACGGTCACCGCCAACATCGTCGGCCCCATCTGCGAAAGCTCCGACACGTTCGCCATGGGCCGCGAGATCGATGAGGTTGTCGCCGGTGACCTGGCGATTTTCCGCACCGCCGGCGCCTATGGCGCGACGATGGCCAACACCTACAACAGCCGCGCGCTGGTGCCTGAGGTGATGGTCGACGGCGACAAGTGGGCCGTGGTGGCCGAGCGTATCGAGCCCGCCACCATCCTGGCCGCCGAAACCGTGCCGGAGTGGTTGAAGTAACAGGGCTTTAGACAAGCCGGACATGGCGCGGTAGGCTGGCGGAATGATCGCCAGCCTACCTCTCTTTCACCGTATTGCCGGTCGCCCGGTCGTCGTCCTCGGAAGCGGTGAGGCGGCCGAGGCGAAGCGGCGGCTGGTCGAACGTGCCGGGGGCGTGGTCTTCGAAGATCTGGACCATGGCTGCAATGCCGGCGCCCGGCTGGCCTTCGTGGCCCATGAAGACGAAGGACCGGCAGAGGCGGATGCCTTGCGGGCGCGGCAGGCGGGATTGCTCGTCAATGTCGTCGATCGGCCGGCCTTGTGCGATTTCACCGTGCCTTCCGTGCTGGACCGGTCCCCGGTGTTGGTGGCGATCGGCACCGGAGGGGCATCGGCCGGGCTCGCCAAGCAGCTTCGGCTGCGGCTGGAAGTGCTGCTGCCGTCCACGCTGGGGCGGCTTGCCCAGGCCCTGTACGACGCGCGTGGGCGATTGCGCGCCCGATTTCCCGATGCTGGCGAGCGTCGCCGCGCGCTCGATGCCGCGCTGGGGCAGGGCGGCGCGCTCGACCCGCTGGACGATGCGGCCGCGGATCGTGTCGAAGGCTGGCTTGCCGGTGCTGCGGCGATGGCCTCGGGCCGGGTGGAGATATGCCTGCGCAGCGACGATCCCGAAGACCTGACATTGCGCGAAGCCCGTCTGCTCGGGTCCGCGGACCTTGTTCTCCACGAGGTGGGCGTTGCCTCTGCCGTGCTCGATCGTGCCCGCGCCGATGCCATGCGGCGGGAACTTTCGGCCGTTGATGAAGCGGGCGGAAGTGGGCTGGTCGTAATTCTGCGGGCGCCGTGACCGATTTTAAAAAGTATTGTTGGTCACATTTCCGGCATGCCGGTGTCTTGATCCGTGGCCGCGCTTGGTTAATTATCTTTTTATAATTGCAAGGAGTTAATTCATATTGGTGGGCGCGGTGCGGCACCTTTGTCCGATGGCGGTCTGGACATCATGCCATAGGGGATAATTTTGCAGCAGCTGGAATCACCGACATCCTTGCTTCCGCGGATCGATATTTCCCGGATACCTGAACTTGAACATCTGACGGGACTTTTCGGTACGCTTTGCGATGCCGCGCACCGGTATTCGCTGGACGACAACCGGGCCGAACTGCTCGATTGCCTCTATGCCTTCCATCCCGGCGCGTGACGCACAGCGGGCAGGCATCCGGAAGATGGCAGGTTTCGCGATTGGCATGACCGACTGGGAAAGCGGCCAGCGGCGCTTGGCTTCGGCCGTGAATCGCTGGCGTTCGAATGACGCGGTGGCGCCGGTGCTGGCCGCATTGGGGCGGTTCGCCGATGGCGCCGCGATTAACGATTGCCCTTCGCTGGGGGCACTGTTTCGCGCCGATCCGGAACCGGCCGAAAAGGTTCTGGACAGTTTCGTTCATGAAGCCGTGGCCGCGATGGCGGCGATCCCGCTTGGCCAACTGCCCCTTCGCCATGCGCACCGGCGGGCGGCGCACACACTGCTCCTGGCGCGTGAGCGGGAGGCAAGCCTTGCGGTCACCGTTTACGACGGGGCGGCATTGTCCCTGCAACCGGCACCGCGCAGCGCGGATTTCGCGCCGGTGGAGACGTGGCTGCGGGTCGTCTCTGGAACCGGCTCCGCTGCGCTTGTGGCGCGGAACCCGGTGTCGGCCGGCCCTCTCGACCGGGCGGAGGTCGTCCTGCGACCGGGCGACGTGATCCACCGCGATGGCAGGACCGAAGCGCTGCGGGTGCGTGCGGCAGAGGGCACGCTGGTCGTCCTGCGCCTGCAACGGCCGATTGGCGCGGCGGACGCAGCTTGCGAGTTCGCGTTGGACGATGGCGCGATTCTGAACCGGGCGGCAGCGCGGGTGGAAGACAGCCGGCTCGAACTGGCGATTTCCGTGCTTGTGGCGCAGGGCCGCCGCGATGCGGTTCCCGCGCTGGGCCGGATTGTCGGTGGATCCGGGGCGGCGGCCTTGCGCTGGTCGGCTCTGCGGGGCGTGCTTGGGCTGGATACGCGTGCGGGGATGGTTCTGCTCGGCGAGCTTGCCGATGGGGATGACGCGGCGCTTGGCGCCGCCGCGCGTGCGCTTCGTAGCGATTTTCTGAAGGAATGGCCGGAACTGGAAAAGGTGACGCAATGGCGCGGGTGATGACGCGGCGGGATCCGACCAGCGCCTCGCTGGCGGAATGTGCGGAGGCATTGGCGGGCTGGGGCTTCGATCCGCATGAGGACGTCAGCCTGTCCCATGCGGCAAGCTGGTTGCAGCGGCTGGGCAACGATCGGCAGTTCCTGGGCGATGTGCTGGTGGACCTGCTCGCGGGGTTGGCGCCAGTGCCGGCCGATGCCGAGGGACTGGTGGGCGGCGGCCCGCAAACGATCCTGCTGGTGCCGCCGGGCCGGGGGGACTTTTCCATCCGCGCACGCATATGGCCCTCCCCGCGCGAGGCGGTCTATCGCGCCGGCACCCCGGCTGCTTGCGGCTATGGGCAAGCGCACGACTTCGCCACGGACGTGCTTACACTCGGCTATTTTGGGCCGGGCTACATGGGTGAGGACTACGAATATGCGCCCGACGCGGTCATCGGCTACGAGGGGGAACCGGTCGATTTGAAGCTGGTGGGACGGGGCCCGCTGGATGAAGGGCGGCTGATCCACTACCGGGCCCGCCGCGACGTGCTGCTGCGCCATCCGCCGGACGCGCTGTCGGTTTCGATCGACCTCGTGCACACCGATCCCATGCAGGGATGGGCCAGCCATCACACTTTCGACATGCGGCGGGGCGAGATTACCGACCTGCTGGGCCATGGCCCTTCGGAAAGCCTGCTGCGGATCGCGGTCGCGCTTGGCGGCGTGGAGGCGACGGATCTTGCCGCGCGGTTCGGCAAGACCCATCCCAGCGATCGCATGCGGCTGGTCGCATGGCAGGCGCTGGCGGCCCAGGCGGGCACCGTTTCGGCGCGTGACGAGGTCTGGAAAGCGGCCGAACGGTCCGGCAGCCGGCTGGTCGCCGAAGTGGCCGCACGGCAACGGGCGGAGGGCTCGCTGCGGTTCGATCGCTGAGGGCGGGGCTATCGGTTGTCCGTCGGGGCGGCCGACAAGGCTAGAGCGTTTTCTAATCAGGTGGAATAACCTGATGACTCGGAAAACTCGGCAAACCAAAAACTTAGAGCAGTTGATCCGATGCAATCGGATCAACTGCTCAAGGGACGTCAGAACATCCCGCCGGCCAACGCGTCGATCGCGCCTTGCAGGATCACTGCGGCGGCGGCCGAATCGATGCGGGTGGCGCGCTTGGCGCGGCTCATGTCCTGTTCGATCAGCCCACGCTCCGCGCCGGTGGTGGACCAGCGTTCGTCCCACAGCAGAATCGGCAGGCCCAGCGCGGCAAGGTTGCGGGCATAAGCGCGGCTCGATTGCGATCGCGGGCCTTCCGATCCGTCCATGTTGAGCGGCAGGCCGATGACGATGCCCTTGATCGCTCGTTCGCGGATCAGTTCTTCCAGCAGCGCCTTGTCAGCGCCGAACTTGCCGCGCTTCAGCGTCTTGCCGGGCGAAGCGAAGCGCCAGCCGGCGTCACAGAAGGCCGTGCCGATGGTCTGGGTGCCCAGGTCGATCCCCAGCAGGGCGCCGCCCGTTTCCGGCAGTGCGTCCCGATACTCGAGCGCGCCGGTGGTGATCACTGTGCCGTCTGCCATCTAGGCCGTCCTCTTCGCGAATGGACGGCCCTCATAGAGAGGTCGTGTGCTCCGGGGAAGCGGGGGCGAGATCGTCGTTGCGCTCCGCCTGTCGTTCCAGCCAGATCTTGATCATCGCCACCAGCGGATCGGCAAGCGCCAGTCCCAGCAGGCCGAACAGCACGCCCATGATGAGCTGCGCGGCCAGCACCAGCGCGGGCGGCAGGTCCACCGTCTTGCGGGCGATCAGCGGCACGATCAGGTAGCCGTCGATCAGGTGGATCAGCGCATAGACGAAGATCGTGTAGAGCCCCATCTCGTAGCTGCCCGAAAAGCCCACCAGGATCATCAGCATGCCGGAAATCGGCGCACCGATGTTGGGCAGGAAGGCCAGCAATCCGGTGATCAGCGCCAGCAGCGTCGCCATCGGCACGCCGTAGAATTCCAGCATGACCCAGGTGAACAGCCCTTCCACGGTCATGCCGATCACGCGGCCGAACAGCAATCGGCGCAGGGCCTGGCCCATGACTTCGGCGGTTTCCTCGAAATGGCCGCGCCGTTCTTGCGGCAGCATCCAGCCGACGCCGCGCCGATAGAGTCGCGGCTCCATCGCGAAGTAGATGCCCAGCACCAGGATCAGGAACAGCGTGGTCAGCCCGCCGATCAGGCCGCCGACCATGCGGGTGACTTGCCCGATGCCGCCGCCGACGCCGCTGATCGCCTCCCGCGCGAGCGATCGCATGTCGGTGACGCGCATCACGAAGCCGTGACTTTCCAGCCAGAGGGCACCGCGATGGAACTGGCTTTCCAGTGTGGCGGGAAGCTCCGCCGCCTGCGATGCGATCTGGCTGCCGGCGAAATCGCCCATCCAGATCACGAAGGCCAGCGCCAGCAGCAGCACCAGTCCCACGCGCCATCCGCGCGGGATCTTCAGCACTTTGCCCAGTACCCGCGCGCCGCCGTCGATCAGCGCGGCGACGACCACGCCGCCGAAGATCACCAGCAGCGATTGCGAAAGGAATACGACCAGCGCGAAAAGCGCGGCCATGCCGATCCAGACGAAGGCCTTGCGTGCTTCCGTGCGGATCAGCGGATCGGTGATGTCGGTTGGCCCGGCCCGCTCTTCCAGCGGGGCCGAACCGTGATCGGTGTGACCCGCGCCGCTCACTTCCAGGCCTTGGTGGGATCGACCGGCGGGCGCAGGCTGGAGAAGGCCCGGCCCTCACGCAGCGCCTTCCACCAGGTCAGCGGGTTCCAGGTCTGCGTCCCGTCCAGCGAGAAGGTGATGAATTCCGCGCGGCCGCCGATGTTGGTCAACGGCACCGGGCCGCCAAGCCCGCCGCCGGGCTGGCCGAACACATCGGTTTCGAACGGGGCGCGGCTGTCTGCCGAGCGGTCGCGGTCGTCGCCCATCAGGAAGACATGGCCTTCGGGCACCTTGATCTCCGGGTAATTGTCCAGCTCCTGATCGATATAGTCGATCACATCGTAACTGGCGCCGTTGGGCAAGGTTTCACGATAAGTCGGCAATTCGTAGACTTCTTTGCCGCTGGGCAGGCGGGTGCGGAACATCTCGAAGCCGTCGTAGCAGTGGCCGGGCTCTGCATCGCCTTCGCAGTGCAGCGAATCGTCGGCGGGAATCCGTACCGGCGGTTCGACCTGACGCGGCACGAACTTGCCGTTCAGCCGGATGCGCCCGTCGATCACCGCGATCCGGTCCCCGGGGCGCGCCACCACGCGCTTGATCAGGTCCGCCGTGCGATTGCCGGGCACGACGATGACGATGTCGCCATATTCGGGCGTGCGTTCGAAGAGATGCCAGGTGCTGCGCGGCAGCAGGTGGAAGCTGATCGACGACCAGTTCCAGCCATAGGGATACTTGGAAACCACCAGACGGTCGCCCACCAGCAGGTTCGGCATCATCGAGATCGACGGGATGTAGAACGGCTTGGCCAGCAGCGAATGGAACGCCAGCACGCCCAGCAGCATCAGCGCCAGACCGCGCAGTTCCTGCAGCCAGTTCACCCTCTCCTTCGCCACCGGCGGTTGCGGAGCGGGCGCGTTTTCCGGTGCATTCTGAGGAGCGGGGGGCTGGGGAAAGTCTTCGGCCATGGTGAAGGGCACAGAACTCGAATCAGGATTGGGGAAGGGTGCGGGCTTCGATGACCACGAAGGCCTGGGCCCATGGGTGGTCGTCAGTGAGTGTCAGGTGAACGACCGCCTCGTAGCCTGCCGGCACCATCGCGTCGAGCCGTGCTTTTGCGCCGCCGGTCAGAGCCAGCGTCGGCGCGCCGGACGGGGCGTTGACCACGCCGATGTCCTTCATGAAGACCCCGGCCTTGAAGCCGGTGCCTACCGCCTTGGAATAGGCTTCCTTGGCCGCGAAGCGCTTGGCCAGCGTGCCGGCAATCGTGTGCGGCCGGCGCGCGGCCTTGGCGCGCTCCACATCGGTGAAGACGCGGTTGAGGAAACGCTCGCCATAACGGTCGAGCGAGTTCTGGATCCGCTCGATATTGCAGAGGTCGGAACCGAGGCCGATGATCATCGCGATCCTCCCGTATCATGGCCCAGGCGAAAGCCGGGGCCGTTTTGGATCAGGCGCTGCGCCAGCGGCGCGCGATCCCGACTGGGGCCGGGATGGCGGGGCCTGCAGGCGCGCATTTCCTTCACCGCACCTCATCCATCAGGGTACGCATCTTCTTCACGCTGGTCTCCAGCCCGCAGAAAATGGCCTCCCCGATCAGGTAGTGCCCGATGTTGAGTTCCGCCAGTTGCGGAATCGCGGCAATCGGCTGCACGTTGTCATAGGTAAGGCCATGGCCGGCGTGCGGCTCGATGCCGTTCTTGGCAGCCAGCGCCGCCATGTCGACGATGCGGCGCAGTTCCACCGCGACCTGATCGCCTTCGGCATGGGCATATTCGCCGGTGTGGAACTCCACCACCGGCACGCCCAGCTTCATCGCCGCTTCGATCTGGCGCGGTTCGGGGGCGATGAACAGGCTGACGCGCACGCCGGCATCGGCAAGGCGCGCCACGATGGGCGCCAGGCGATTGTGCTGGCCGGCAGCGTCCAGCCCGCCCTCGGTCGTGCGCTCCTCACGCCGTTCGGGCACGATGCAGGCCGCGTGGGGGCGGTGACGCAGCGCGATCTCCAGCATCTCGTCCGTTGCGGCCATTTCCAGGTTAATCGGCAAGCGCGTGGCGGCCGCAACGCGCTCCAGATCCTCGTCGCGGATATGGCGGCGATCCTCGCGCAAGTGGACGGTGATGCCGTCTCCTCCCGCCGCCGCGACGATCGCCGCCGCCCGGGCCGGATCGGGATGTTCGCCGCCGCGCGCATTGCGGATGGTGGCGACGTGGTCGATGTTCACGCCAAGGCGCAGGCGGGACGGATTGAGCACGGAAGTCATCGGCAGTTCACCATGGTTCGATGCGGATGCGAAAGGGACCGGAAGTGGCGTGCGACGACCGGGAAAGCGAGTATCGCCAGAGCGATAGCAGGTCTTCCGGGAAGTCGCACGGGCGTGCGCCGAAGCGCTTACGTCTGGGCGCGGCTGCCGGGCTTCACGGCTTGCGTGGCGGCCAGCTCAGCCGGCAGTTCGTCCGGCGCGTAAGTCGGGAAATTCAGCGCGACCAGCGGGAAATAGGGCACGCCAAGGTCCACCGAGCCGCCCGAACGGTCCACCAGCGATGCGGCTGCGATCACTTCGCCGCCGGCTTCCTCGATCGCCTTGATTGCTTCGCGGCTGGAAAGGCCGGTGGTGACCACGTCCTCCACCATCAGCACCTTGTCGCCCGGCTCCAGCGCGAAGCCGCGGCGCAGTTCGAAGGTTCCGGTGGGGCGTTCGACGAACATCGCGTCCACCTGCAGCGCACGGCCCATTTCCTGGCCGATGATCACGCCGCCCATCGCGGGCGAGACGACCTTTTCGATCGACTTGCGAATATCGTGGGGGAGTTTTGCAGCCAGCGCGACGGCGAGTCGCGCGGCGCGGTCCGGGTTCATCAGAACGCGCGCGCACTGCAGGTAGTGGGCGCTGTGGCGGCCCGAGGAAAGCAGGAAATGCCCCTCAAGCAAGGCCTTGCTGGCGCGGAACTCGGCGAGGACTTCTTCTTCCTGCATCGGGGCGTAATCCTTTGGTGCAATTTGCAATGTTCAGGCGCGATATCGCGCCATGGAGAAACGAAAATCCCCTAGAGGCGCTTGAGACAAGCGGCAAGGCCGCGTATAGCCCCCGCAGAAGGGGGCAAAAGCCTCCGCAACAGGGGTGTGCGCTTGGGAGGCGACTCACAGTAGACGGCTCTCTGGCGCGAATAAGAAAACGGGAAAGCGCTGAATCCATGACATTGGGCAAGACCGTTCGTAATTGGGGCGAGGCTGCAAAGGCTCTCGGACTGGCAACCGCTGCGATGGGCGCCGTTTTCGGCGGTTCCGTCACTGCGTTCGCGGCGGAAGCAGCTGCATCCGGCGCGGCTGCTGCCGGCAGCTACACGCCGATGAAGCCCACGCCGGGCATCGGCATGCCGGTCCCCGGCGCCATCGGCCTTCAGCCGCAGTTTTCCCGCATCGGCGAAGACGGCTACTGGATGCACGATATCGTGCTGATGCCGATCATCACGGCGATCACCGTCCTGGTGCTGTTCCTGCTGGTGGTCATTGCGGTGCGCTACAACCGCCGCAGCAATCCCGTTCCTTCGAAGACCAGCCACAACACCGTTCTCGAAGTGGTGTGGACGCTGCTTCCCGTGTTGATCCTGATCGGCATCGCGGTTCCTTCGATCGATCTTATCGCCAAGCAGTACAAGCCGGCCCCCAAGGGCGCGCTGACCATCAAGATCACGGGCAACCAGTGGTTCTGGACTTACGGCTACCCCGATAACGGCGATTTCGAGGTCGTCTCGAACATGCTGAACATCCCCGGCCAGCCGATCATCAACAACGGCGTGCGCGAAGTGGGCTCCAAGCCCTGGGACGGCCCCTCGCACCTTGAGGTGGACAACCGCATGGTCGTGCCGGCGGGCGAACCGATCCGCCTGCAGATCACCGCGGCCGACGTGATTCACTCGTTCGCGGTGCCCTCGCTCTGGTTCAAGCTCGACGCCGTTCCCGGCCGCATCAACGAGAAGGTCCTCTTCGTAGAGAAGCCGGGCGTCTATTACGGCCAGTGCTCCGAACTGTGCGGCGCCAAGCATGGCTACATGCCGATCGCCGTGGAGGCTCTGCCCCGCGCGCAATACGATGCCTGGGTGCTGACCCACGCCGGGGCCGTGATCGACGGTCAGGCCAAGCCTGCAGCTGCCCCGGCGGCTGCTTCAACTGCTGGCGCGGCACCTGCCGCGGCTGCTACGGCGGAAGCTTCCGAAGCACCTGCCACCGACGCCACCGCAGCCGCCGAATAAGAGCGAATTGAAGGACAGGGTCCAGACCATGGCAACCACAGCAGACCACTTCCAGGGCCACGCCGAAGGGCATGGCCCAGATCACGGCCACGCGGATCACAAGCCGGCCTTCTTCGCCCGCTGGTTCATGTCGACCAACCACAAGGACATCGGCACGATGTACCTGATCTTCGCGATCTTCGCGGGGCTCATCGGTGGTGCGGTGTCCGGCATCATGCGCGCCGAGTTGGCAGAACCCGGCATCCAGTACCTAGGCTTCTTCGCGAAGCTGGCGGGTGACAATCCTTCCGACTTCAACGCCACGCTGCACATGTGGAACGTGCTGATCACGGCGCATGGCCTGATCATGGTGTTCTTCATGGTCATGCCCGCCATCATCGGCGGCTTCGGCAACTGGTTCGTTCCGCTGATGATCGGCGCGCCGGACATGGCGTTCCCGCGCATGAACAACATCTCGTTCTGGCTGACCGTCGCGGGTTTCTGTTCGCTGATGTGCTCTGCCTTCGTGCCGGGCGGCACCGGGATGGGCGCGGGCACGGGCTGGACGGTCTATGCACCGCTTTCCACCTCGGGCTCGGTCGGCCCGGCGGTCGACTTCGGCATCTTCGCGCTGCACCTTGCCGGTGCCGGCTCGATCATGGGCGCGATCAACTTCATCACCACCATCTTCAACATGCGTGCCCCCGGCATGACCATGCACAAGATGCCGCTGTTCGTGTGGTCGGTGCTGGTCACCGCCTTCCTGCTGCTGCTTTCGCTGCCCGTCCTTGCCGCCGCGATCACGATGCTGCTGACCGACCGCAACTTCGGCACCACCTTCTTCGATCCCGCCGGCGGCGGCGATCCGGTGCTCTACCAGCACCTGTTCTGGTTCTTCGGCCACCCCGAAGTCTACATCATGATCCTGCCCGGCTTCGGCATCATCTCGCAGATCGTCTCCACCTTCTCGAAGAAGCCGGTGTTCGGCTACCTCGGCATGGCCTACGCCATGGTTGCGATCGGCGTGGTCGGCTTCATCGTCTGGGCGCACCACATGTACGCCACCGGCATGTCGGTGAACACGAAGATGTACTTCACCGCCGCCACCATGGTCATCGCGGTGCCCACCGGCATCAAGATCTTCTCGTGGATCGCGACGATGTGGGGCGGTTCGGTCGAGTTCAAGAGCCCGATGGTCTGGGCGATCGGCTTCATCTTCCTCTTCACCGTCGGCGGCGTGACCGGCGTGGTGCTGGCGAACGGCGGTGTGGATGACGTGCTGCACGACACCTACTACGTGGTCGCCCACTTCCACTACGTGCTCTCGCTGGGCGCGGTGACGGCACTCTTTGCCGGGTTCTACTACTGGTTCCCGAAGATGAGTGGCCGGATGCACTCCGAATTCCTCGCCCACGTCCACTTCTGGATCTTCTTCGTGGGCGTGAACATGATCTTCTTCCCGATGCACTTCCTGGGTCTCCAGGGCATGCCGCGCCGTTATCCGGATTATGCGGAGGCCTATCACCACTGGAACCAGGTCGCGACCGAGGGCTACATGATCATGGCCGTTAGCATCGGCGTCTGGCTCATCAACATCGTCTACGCCTTCACCGCCGGCAAGAAGGCCGAAGACAACTACTGGGGCGAAGGCGCCACGACGCTGGAATGGACGCTGTCCAGCCCGCCGCCGTACCACCAGTTCGAAACGCTGCCCGTCATCGGCGAAACGGCGCACCACTAAGCCGCTTTGAAACGCCGTCCCGGAGCGATCCGGGACGGCGTTTCGGTATCGGCGTCACGCGTTGCGCAACGCAGGCCCTCGCTTTTGCGGCGCTTGCGGGTGTATGGGCCCAAGACCATGACTACCACGAGTCCCACTTCCACGAACTCCGCGCCCACTGCGGCGCCGCTCCCTGCCGACTGGCGTGACCTCTTCGCGCTGACCAAGCCGCGGGTGATGACCCTTGTGATCTTCACGGGAATCTGCGGCTTGCTGGCCGCGCCCGAGCGTATTCACCCGATCCTGGCCTTCACCGCGATCCTCTGTATCGCCATGGGCGCCGGCGGTGCCGCCGCGCTCAACCAGTGGTGGGAAGCCGATCTCGACGCGGGCATGAAGCGCACCGCCAACCGCCCGCTGCCGCAAGGCCGCCTCGATCGCACGACCGCACGAGACTTCGCCGGCGTGCTCTGCGCCGCCTCGGTCTTCCTGATGGGCTTTGCGGTGGGCTGGCTGCCCGCGGCGATCCTGGCGATCTCGATCTTCTACTATGCCGTCGTCTACACGATCTGGCTGAAGCCGCGCACGCCGCAGAATATCGTGATCGGCGGCGGCGCCGGCGCGTTCCCGCCGCTGATCGGCTGGGTGGCGGCCACCGGGCACGTCTCGCTGATGCCGGTGCTGCTGTTTGCGATCATCTTCTTCTGGACCCCGCCGCACTTCTGGGCGCTCGCGCTGTTCGTGAAGAGCGACTATGCCAAGGTCGGCATCCCGATGATGCCGGTGGTCGCGGGTGAGAAGGCCACGCGCCGCCAGATCCTGCTCTATGCCGTGCTCCTTCTGCCTTTGGCCGTGCTGCCTTGGGCGATCGGCGGCACGCACGCGATCTACGGCATTTCCGCAATCGTGCTGTCCAGCTTGTTCCTTGCGCTTTCGGTCCGCGTGGGCCTGCGTGAGCGCAGCGGCCCCGACGATACGATGAAGCCGGAAAAGCAGCTGTTCGCCTATTCGATCGTCTACCTCTTCGCCCTGTTCGCGGCGCTGGTGGTCGATCGCTTCATCGTCTTTTGAAAAGAGGCCCCATGACCGAATCGCACATCGAACCCGGCCAGCCTGATCCGCGCACTCCGCAGGAGATCCGCCGCAGCCGAAACAGGGTGCTGGGGCTCGGTCTGGCAGCCTTCGTGATCCTGGTGTTCTTCATCTCGATCGCGAAGATGAGCTGAAGATGGGGGCGGCAACCGAAACGCGCAGCAACAAGCGCGTCGCGTTCATCGCCCTGTCGATGGCTGTGGGGATGCTGGGACTGGGTTTCGCCTCGGTGCCGCTTTATCGGATCTTTTGCCAGGTGACCGGTTACGACGGCACCACGCGCCGCGTGGACGAGGCGCAGGCCGCCGCCGTGCAGGTGACCGACAAGACCATGTCGATCCGCTTCGACGCCAATGTCGAACGCGGAATGCCCTGGCAATTCAAGCCGCTCCAACGCACCGACACGGTTACCATCGGTGAGCGCGACATGGCGCTTTTCTGGGCCAAAAACGATTCGGACAAGGTGATTACCGGCACTGCCAGCTTCAATGTGGAGCCCGAACAGGCAGCCCGGTACTTCAACAAGATCCAGTGCTTCTGCTTCACCGAACAGACCCTGCAACCGGGTGAGGCGGTGAAGATGCCGGTGATATACTACGTCGATCCGGGCATCCTGAACGATCCTGACAACAAGGACGTTCAGCAGATCACGCTCAGCTATACCTTCCACGTCACCGGCATCGCCGATGCGGCGCCGGATGCGAAGGCACTGGACCGCAAGCAGACGGGCGGTTAAGGCCTTCAACGGGAAATAAATCACGGGGGAACCAAGCTCCCCCGATAAAGATTCGAACAGGCAGATTCGAGCAAACGGGGACGAAGGCACCATGGCCGGTACCAAGAACCACGATTACCATATTCTTCCGCCGGACATCGCGCCGTTGGCGACCACTATCGGTGCATTCACGTTCACCACCGGCATGGTGTTGTTCATGCACAAGATGCCAGGCGGCGCGTTCGTGCCCTGGCTGGGCATGACGATCCTGCTGGCCTCGATGTTCATGTGGTTTTCCAAGATCATCAAGGAAGCGCACGCGGGCGATCACACCCCGATCGTGCAGTTGCACCAGCGCTATGGCATGATTCTGTTCATCGCTTCGGAAGTGATGTTCTTCGTCGGCTGGTTCTGGGCCTTCTTCGACTTCTCGCTGTTCCCCTCGACCATTGCCGAGGTGGTGGGTGGCCAATGGCCGCCCAAGGCGATCGAAGCGGTGATGGATCCCTTCGACCTGCCTCTGCTCAACACGCTGATCCTGCTCTGCTCCGGCACCACGGTCACCTGGGCGCACCACTCGCTGATCCATGGCGACCGCGATGGGCTGAAGAAGGGCCTTTGGGCAACCGTGCTGCTCGGCCTGCTGTTCACCTCGATCCAGGCTTTCGAGTACCTGCACGCCCCGTTCCCCTTCGGCCAGAACACCTACGGTTCGGTGTTTTACATGGCGACCGGGTTCCACGGCTTCCACGTGATCGTCGGCACCATCATGCTGATCGTTTGCCTGGTGCGCGCCTACAAGGGTGATTTCACGCCGCGCCAGCACTTCGGTTTCGAGGCGGCGGCCTGGTACTGGCACTTCGTCGACGTCGTGTGGCTGTTCCTGTTCGTGGCGATCTACGTCTGGGGCGGCTGGGGTCACCCGACGCACTGACCGCCGCTGAACGGCATTTGCTTCGGTTCTGACCGAATCCCCGAGGGCAGCCGGACCAGCGTCGGCTGCCCTTTTTGGTTTTTCGGCTCCTGTGTGGGCCGCACGAGGATATCCGATCTTGCCCCGCATTCCCGTCCTGCCGACGCTTCTTGTTCTTGCCGCTGCCGGCGTGATGGTCTGGCTCGGCTTTTGGCAATTGCGCCGGCTGGACGAGAAGGAGGCACTGCTGGCCCGCTATGCCTCCGCGCAGACCACCAGCGAAGAAGTGCTGTGGCCTCGCGACAAGGCGGCGCAGGAGCAACTGCTCTACCGCCGCGCGCGGATCGATTGCGCCGGTGCGGCGAACCGATCGAGCATGGCGGGGCACAACGCCGCCGGCGAATCGGGCATGGCGCAGACGGCCGAATGCGTGCTGGCGGATGGTTCGCGGGCCCTCGTGGTGCTCGGTTGGTCACGCATGCCGATGGCTGGGGGTGACTGGAACGGCGGCACGCTGCACGGCGTGATCGCGCCGGGACCGCGCCTGGTTGCCGAACCTTCGGTCGCGGGGCTGGAGGCGAATGCGATTCCCGATCCTTCCGAAATTCCCAACAACCACCTCGCCTATGCAGTCCAGTGGTTTGCCTTCGCGGTGACGGCACTGGTGATCTACGCGCTGGCGCTGGTGAAGCGAGGGCGAAAGTAAGGCGCTGCTCGCTGGTGGAGTGGCAATAACTGCGAGCAAGAGCGTTCTACGCGCCAAACAAACCTCCTTGTCTCCGCGCAGGCGGAAACCCCGCTTCTCTTCGCTAGCGTGGTCAAAGGTAGCGGAGCCCCTACCTGCTCGGAGGCGACGGGGTGATATTTCGACATGGAGCATTTATGGAATTGATGCTGCCTGACGCCGACGCGCTTCGATTGGGCCGATTTCCGTCCACTCAACCGGCCCCGAACTACGCCCCCTTTAGGAATTGTTCGCGGGCCAGCCCAACGACAGGCTTTTCATTTCGCGCCCCTGCGGCTAACCGCGCCACCATGGAATACATCAGCACCCGCGGCAGCGCACCGGCGCTCGATTTCGAAGGCGCCACGCTCGCCGGTCTCGCCTCCGACGGCGGCCTCTATGTGCCGCGCGAGTGGCCGCGCTTCTCCGCCGAAGAGATCGCCGCGATGGCGGGCCTGCCTTACGCCGAGCTGGCCGCGAAGATCATGTTCCCCTTCGTCGAGGGCAGCCTGACTTATGACCGCCTGCTGGAACTGACCACCCAGGCTTACGGCCGCTTCGCGCACAAGGCGGTGACCCCGCTGAAGCAGTTGGACGAACAGCAGTGGGTGCTGGAACTGTTCCACGGCCCCACGCTGGCGTTCAAGGACGTGGCGCTGCAACTGCTGGGCCTGCTGTTCGAGGAATTCCTCGGCCGTTCGGAGCGCAACCTGACCATCGTCGGTGCGACTTCGGGCGACACCGGCTCGGCGGCGATCGACGCGGTGGCCGGGCGCGCCAAGGTCGATATCTTCATGCTGCACCCCAAGGGCCGCGTGTCCGACGTGCAGCGCCGCCAGATGACCACGGTGCTGGCGCCCAACGTCCACAACATCGCCATCGACGGTTCGTTCGACGATGCGCAGGCCACCGTGAAGCGCATGTTCAACGACAAGGCGATGACCGACCGCTTCGCCATCGGCGCAGTGAACTCGATCAACTGGGCGCGCCTGATGGCGCAAGTGGTCTACTACTTCGCCGCCGGCCTCCAGCTTGGTGCGCCGCATCGCAAGGTGGCCTTCTCGGTTCCGACCGGCAACTTCGGCGACGTCTTCGCCGGCTATGTCGCCGCGCAGATGGGCCTTCCGGTCGAGAAGCTGATCGTTGCCACCAATGTGAACGACATCCTCCACCGCGCGCTGGCCGAGGGCGACTATTCGCAGGGCACCGTCACGCCTACGGCTGCACCCTCGATGGACATCCAGGTCTCGTCGAACTTCGAACGTCTGCTGTTCGACCTCAATGGTCGCGACGGCAAGGCGCTGGCCGAGCAAATGGCCGGGTTCGAAGCGACCAAGGCCATGCAACTTACCAATGCGCAGCGCGAAGGCGCTGCCGCACTGTTCTCCTCCGCGCGCACCGATGCGGACGAAATGGCCTCGACCATCCGCTGGGCCTGGGAAAACTGCGGCGAGCTGATCGATCCGCACACCGCCTGCGGGCTCTTCGCCGCCCGCACTGCCGGAATCGACGCGAGCATCCCGGTCGTCACGCTGGCGACCGCGCATCCGGCCAAGTTCCCGGATGCGGTCGAACGTGCCACTGGCCAGCGCTCGGGCCTGCCCGCGCGCGTCGGTGACTTGTTCGAGCGCGAGGAAAAGTGCGTCGAACTGACCGGCGACTACGATTCTATCGCCGCTTTCGTGGCCGAGCACGCGAGCCCGAAGATCTGATGGCACGCCTGGAAACCCAACCCGTCATCCTCGCCGGAGAGGGCTGGGACGATTACGGCCTTGTCGATTCGGGCCACGGCCGCAAGCTGGAGCGCTATGGCGACTACCGCTTCGTGCGCCCCGAACCGCAGGCGATGTGGACGCCGCGCCTTGAAAACTGGGACGCGCACGGTGAATTCGTGCCCGGCTCGGATGAGGATGGCGGTGGCCGCTGGCAGTTTGACAAGGCCGTGCCGCGCGACGGATGGCCGCTCGCCTGGAACGAAGTCAGCTTCACGGCGCAGTGCACGCCTTTCCGCCATCTCGGCTTCTTCCCGGACATGGCGCCGGTGTGGGACTGGATGCGCGAGATGCTGGCCGGTCGCGACGATGCGAATACGCTGAACCTGTTCGGCTACACGGGCGTGGGCACCCTGGCGCTTTCGGCGCACGGCCCGGTCACGCATGTCGATGCGTCCAAGAAGTCGGTCGCTCAGGCACGCGAGAATGCGGCGCTGGCCGGGCTTCAGGATCGTCCGGTCCGCTGGATGATCGACGATGCCGCCAAGTTCGCCGCGCGCGAAGTGCGCCGGGGCAAGCGGTACGACGGCATCATCCTCGATCCGCCGAAGTTCGGCCGCGGCCCCACGGGCGAAACCTGGCGCCTGGAGGAGAACCTTCCCGGCCTGCTCGCCGATTGCCGCCAGCTTCTGGACGGCGACAGCAAGTTCCTGTTCCTCACCGTCTATGCCGTGCGCATGTCCTCGCTGGCGCTGGCCGGGCTGATGGAGGAACTGTTCCGCGATCTGCCGGGCACCATCGAGCATGGCGACCTTTCGGTGCGCGAAGACAATGATGGCCGCCTGCTACCGACGGCAATCTTCGCACGTTGGCGCAATAACGGCTAAAGGCGCGCGCTATGACCGCCATGACCGATTCGCTCATCCTCGAAGTCGCCGATTTCGAACACGACGTTCTCACCGGGATCTACTCGGAAGAGACCGGCAAGCCGCAGCCGCTGCGCTTCACCATTCAGGTGGCGATGAAGCCGATCGACCGGTACACGCCCGATACGCCGCTGACCGAGAGCAAGAACTACATGGACCTCAAGTTCGCGGCCAGCGATGCGCTGCCGCAGGGCGTCCATTTCAAGCTGATCGAGGCAGTGGCCGATCACGTCTGCGAAACGCTGTTTCTGCAGGACGCGCGGATCGAGGCGGTGACGGTGAAGATCGTCAAGCTCGCCATTGCCGAAGCGGGCGAGAAGATCGGCATCACGCTCACCCGGCAGCGCCGTTGAGCGTGATTCTGCGCGTCGGTCCGCTGGCGGATAGTCCGCTCGACGCCGCCGCGCAGTTCCATGCCGACGTGCTGCCCCGCGTGGGCACCGCTCTGGCCGAAGCCCCGGCGCTGACGCTGGTTTTCGCCGCTGCCGATCATACCCACCGGGGCTGGCGCCTCGCCGCCGTGCAGGCGCTGGCGCGCGATTATGCGCCGGCGCGGATCAACGGGCTGGAGGGCGACGACCCGTCCGCCATCGACGCAGCGGCGATCTACTTGTCCACGGCGGAAGGCGTTACCGGACAATTGCTTCGCCTCGATGGAATAGGCGCCGGGGCAATGCTATAGCAGGGGCATGAGCGCACGAACGCCTTTGGTCGATCAGTTCCGGCGCCGCATCACTTACCTGCGGCTTTCGGTGACCGATCGGTGCGACTTGCGCTGTGCCTATTGCATGCCCGAACGCATGACTTTCTTGCCGCGCAAGGAAGTGCTCTCTCTCGACGAACTGCACAGGTTGGCGCTCGGCTTCATCGGCCGGGGCGTCACCAAGCTGCGCCTGACCGGGGGTGAGCCGCTGGTGCGGCGCGACGTGATCGAACTTGTTCGCGCACTCGGCCGCAAGCTGGGAGACGGCTTGGAGGAACTGACCCTCACCACCAATGCCACGCGCCTTGCCGAATTTGCCGACGATCTGGCGGCAGCGGGTGTGCGGCGGATCAACGTCTCGCTCGACACGCTGGACCGCGGGACGTTCGAGCGCATCTCGCACCGCGATTCGCTGCCGCAGGTGCTGGAAGGGCTGGCGGCGGCGAAAGCGGCGGGGATGGCGGTGAAGCTCAACACCGTGGCGCTGAAAGGGCTGAACGAGGGCGAGATTCCCGAGATCGTCGCCTGGGCGCACGGGCAGGGGTTCGATTCGACGCTGATCGAAGTCATGCCGCTCGGCGAGGTGGAGGAAGACCGCATCGACCACTACCTGCCGCTGACGGCTGTGCGCGCGGACCTTGAACGGCGCTGGACGCTGACGCCCAGCGATCACCGCACCGGCGGCCCGGCGCGCTATTTCGATGTGGCGGAAACCGGCGGGCGATTGGGCCTGATCACCCCGCTGACCGAGAATTTCTGCGAATCGTGCAACCGTATCCGCGTCACTGCCACCGGCCAGCTCTATGCCTGCCTTGGCGGCAGCGAGCGGGTAGACCTGCGCGCGGCGCTGCGGGGCGATCAGCCGGAAACGGCGCTGGATGCCGCGCTCGACATGGCGATGCGGATCAAGCCCGAACGCCATCACTTCGCCATCGAATCGCGCGGCGATGCACCTGCACTGGCACGCCACATGTCGATGACGGGGGGCTGAGGATGACGGCGAAGCTGGTGTTCCTTGGCCGTCTGGAGGATTTGGCCGGCCGTGCTGGCGAGGAGATCACCCTTACCGCGCCGCTCGATTGGTACGATGTGATCGGCTGGCTGGGTGACCACTATCCGCCAAACCTCGCCGATACCATCGCCGGCGAGAAGGTGCGGCTAGCCATCAATGGCGCGCTCATCCCCGACAAGCACACGCTGGTTCTGGCCGATGGGGATGAACTGGCCTTCCTGCCGCCGGTTTCCGGGGGTTGAGATGGACAGCGACGTTCGCCTGCTGACCGAACCGTTCGATCCTGCCGCGCTGTTGACGGCGTTCACGGCCGGAGTGCCGGAGGCGGGCGGCGTGGTCACCTTTCTGGGGCAGGTCCGCGCCGGAGAGGGCGTGGAGCTGCTGGAACTGCGGCACTACGACCCGCTCACGCTGCCGGCGATGCGAGAGCTTGCCGGGCGGGTGCGCGGGCGCTGGGATCTCGACGGGCTGCTGATCGTCCACCGCAGCGGCCAGATCGCGCCCGGCGCACCGATCGTGCTGGTCGCCGCCGCCGCCCGCCATCGCCGCGATGCCTTCGCCGCCGCCGATTTCGCGATGGATCACCTCAAGAGCGAATCGTGGTTCTGGAAGCGCGAGAAGCGCAACGGCGAATGGCACTGGATCGAACCACGCGGCCAGGATTTCGAGGATATCGCCCGCTGGGGCTGACCAGCGGTTTGATTCGCATCAATGAAGTGCCGCCGGGCTTGCGCGATGACATGCACAGGAGGGCATCGCCATGTCGCAGCGTCTCAGCCAGCAACAAGTCCGCGAACTGATCGTCGAATCGCCGGTCGGAATTCCCGCACGCACCATTGTTGACCGCAGCTTCGGCCTGCCGATCGCGCTCTACGTTGCGACGGCAGCGCTCTACCTCGCTTTCATCGGCGTGATGGCCGGATCGTTCCTCAACCCGGAACTGGCCGTGCCCATGGTGATCTTCGCGGGCTTCGTGATTCTGGCCTTCGGCCTTGCCGGCGGCTGGATCCGGATGAAGCCTGCAAACGACGACGCGCCGCCCGATTGGGCCCAGTTCCATGGGCCGGGTTTGGCGCAAACGGAATCGAAACGCCAAGCAGAAGGCTGACGGCAGGGGAGGCGACCATTCAGTCCTCCTCCTTCCTGTGCTGATCCTGGGATGGGGACTGGCCGTCGCCCTGATCGTCGCCTCAACCTGATGCCTGGTCCCCGCCGGGGGGCTTCTCGGGCCGGAAATCGGGGCTGCTTGGATACCCCTCCCTCTTTCGAAGGGGGAGGGGTTTTCCGTTCAGGTTCCCAGTCGGGCGTCCAAGGCGGAAACCACCTCGTCCTGCGCATTGACTTGCGCCTGCACTTGTTGGCGGGCGGCGTCGATGCTCTTGGCGCTGGGCGATTCCTGGGTGGGCGCGGCGTCGCGCGCATCCGCGTACATGGTGTCGAGTTCGGCCAGCGCGGCCAGTGCGGGATCGCGGCTGGCCTGCAGCGCCGATACCGCTACTTGCGCCGAGAGCCAGGCATCGCTGCCCCGCGCGGAGCCTGCGGCGGCCACGGCGCGCTCCGCTATCGGGCGGCGGGTGGCAAAGGTGCCGTCTGCCTGCTTGGCGGAGGCCAGAATGCCATCGATTCGGCTGACAAGGTCGGCACTGGCCGGCGGCAATGGTAGGGGCGCGTCCGAAGGATCGGGCGCGACGGGCGTCATGCGCTCTACCGGACGATAGGCCAGCGAAGGATATTGGCTGGCCGAGGAACAGGCGGCGAGACCTGCAGCGAGGAAAAGCGGCAGCAGGCGGGCTTTTGCGCGGATCATGTGCCGTGCCATAGCACGCGTGCCGATAATCGCGAGCGGCAATCGCTCGCCAGTTGTGCGTAGCTGCGCTATGGGCGGTGGAGAGTTAGCCGTTCGGTCATGCAAGAGTCGCATTTCTGCGGCTTAACGCCAAGTTCGTGCCCACGCCTCGGCAAAGTCCTTGGTTGACACGAATCGGTGGTTGCACTAACGGCACCCACTCTTTCCGGTACCTCGTTCATGAACGGGGTGACGGCGCGTCGCCCGCAAGGCTCCACGGTTCCTCGTCGGACCTGAGCGGCCGGGGCAAGTTTGTTTCGGCCCATCACGGGCACACATAGAGATTAGGTAAGGGCACCATGTTCGCAGTTGTGCGCACGGGCGGCAAGCAGTACCGGGTTGCCGCCGGAGACAAGATCGCGGTTGAAAAGCTGGCTGGTGAAGCCGGAGAGACCATCACGCTGGGCGACGTTCTGCTCGCCGGCAACGACGGCGAAGTCGCTGACGCCTCGAAGATCACGGTTTCGGCCGAGATCATCGCTCAGGCAAAGAGCGAAAAGGTCGTGGTGTTCAAGAAGCGCCGCCGCCACAACTATCGTCGCAAGAACGGCCACCGCCAGCAGATGACCCTGCTGCGCATCGTGTCGGTCGCCTGAGCCAAAGATCGGAAGGACTGAGCAATGGCACATAAGAAAGCAGGCGGTTCGTCGCGTAACGGTCGCGACTCTGCGGGCCGCCGCCTTGGCGTTAAGAAGTTCGGCGGTCAGGAAGTGATCGGCGGCAACATTATCATCCGTCAGCGCGGCACCCGCGTGTACCCGGGCGTGAACGTCGGCATGGGCAAGGATCACACCCTGTTCGCCACCGCCGAAGGTCGCGTGCGCTTCCACGACGGCAAGCAGGGCCGCAAGTACGTCTCTGTGGACGTAATGGCAGTAGCCGCCGAATAATCGGATGGTCGATAAAAGGGCCATCCCGACGGGATGGTCCCGCCGATCTTCATGATCGGCTGAACGAGGGAGAGGGGCCAGCCCGTCTCCCTCTTTTCGTGTCTCCCTCACTCGTCGCCCGCGTTCAGACCAACGCAAATCTCGCGCATTTTTCCCTAAAATGTGCCTGATTTCCGCCAATTGGCCGCGCGCGTAATCGCATTGTCACGCGTCCTTCCTATGAAGGAGGTGGGGCTGATGAGTGGAGATACGTTATGTTCATTCGCAGCGAACGCCTGTTCCTGCGGCCGGGCTGGCCCGAGGACCGGGATGAGCTTCTGACGCTGGTTGCCGACGAAACCGTCGTTCGCAACCTCGCGCGGGCACCCTGGCCTTATACTGCCGACGATGCCCGGCGCTTTCTCGATCTGCCTGAGGATCGGTTTCTGCCACGCTTCCTGATCACCCAGCCTGGCGCTGCCGGCGCGCGGCTGCTTGGTTGCGTGGGGCTTTCCGAAATCCAGGGCGAAGCCAATCTCGGCTATTGGATCGCGCGCGAACACTGGGGGCAGGGCTTTGCCAGCGAGGCAGCCCGCGCGGTGCTTTCGCTCGCCCGCTCGATCGGCCACAAGCGCATTGTCGCCAGCCACTTCATCGACAATCCGGCCTCGGGCCGGGTGCTCGAAAAGGCAGGCTTCGCGCGCACCGGCAGGATCGTCGATCGCTTCAGCCAGGGTCGCGGAACGGCCTATCCGTCACGCGAATACGCGCTCGAATTCGACGTGCCCTGCGATTGCGACGATGATTCGGACAATCGCGGTGTGGCTTCCGCCCGAATGAATCCGGCACGGATGCCCCCTCGCCGACACGCGGCCTGAAGGTGTCGGAATCGATCCCGTTTCGATTCCGATCGCCCCTCCAGTCGGCGGGAACAGGGACTCCACGGAGGCTGTTCCCGCGCGAAAATTAATTCGTCTCGTGCCAACCATCCGCCCTGGATTTGGCGGTGCCCGGGA
The DNA here is from genome assembly GCF_044029435.1 of Novosphingobium oxfordense. Taxonomy (NCBI): domain Bacteria; kingdom Pseudomonadati; phylum Pseudomonadota; class Alphaproteobacteria; order Sphingomonadales; family Sphingomonadaceae; genus Novosphingobium; species Novosphingobium oxfordense. The sequence continues at coordinate 3,858,223 of NZ_CP147005.1, forward strand.
GGCGGCGCGCCGCAAATGCCGTGCATCGCATGCGCAGGTGATGCATGGTGAGGCTGCGGGACAAAAAACAAACGGAGAGCCGTGACATGTTCGTCCGCACGGAGAGGCTGTTTCTCAGGCCTGGCTGGCCTGAAGATGTCGACGAACTGGTGGAGGCCATTTCGGACGACGCCGTTCAACGCAATGTCGGTGTAAGCGTGTTGCCGCGCTCCGCGCAGGCCATGCGCGATTATCTGGTGCTGGATCGCGATCCGCGCCTGCCCCATTTCTTCATGTACTTGCGCTCGCCCGGCGGACCCCGGCTGGTGGGTGGCATCGGCCTTGGCCGGTTCGAGGGCGCGGTGGAGATGGGCTACTGGATCGCGCCCGCCTACCGGGGCAAGGGATATGCCCGCGAGGCGGTGCGGGCCTTGCTGGCGCAGGCGCGCGCACTGGGTCATCGCCGGGTCTTCGCCAGCTATTTCGAAGAAGCCCCCGCCATCCGCAATGTGCTGGAAGCGACTGGATTCAACGATAGCGGCGAAATTCGCGAGCGTTTCAGCCACACGCGCGGGATGCCGTTCAAGGCGCACCTCTATGTGGCGGAACTAGATGGTGACGATGGCCCGCGCCATGCGCCGGAGCGAATCGTGGCGCCCTGTATGGGGTGAGGGTGCACGGGGTGAGGGTGTATGGGATGAGGGGCATGAGTGAGGCGCGGGCGGCTCCGTACCCACGCCTCACGCCTCTCCCGATGTCGACTTCAAGCGCCGGCACCCGGAGCCCGACGTTCAGGCCTGCTCGCGATCGAGCCATGCCGGCTTGAGCGCCGGGTCGATATCCTCGACTCGCAAGTGGTCGATCGCGAAGCCGAGATCTTCGTAGGCGATCCGGCGGCGCTTTTCGTCCGACCGGGCGAGCGGCACCACGATCAGGCGGCGGTTGACCTTCTGCCGCCAGTTCATCCGCGCGGTGTTTTCCTGCCCGACATAGCAGCCCTTGGTGAAGCTGACGCCGTTCAGTTCCACCGCATTGCATTCCAGCCAGAGCGTCTCGCCATCGCCCAGTTCGGCGCGGCCTTCGGGCACGCCCATGCGCAGGCGATGCGTGCGCCAGGCGGCGTCCGCGCCGGGTTCGTGCTCGGCCGGATCCATCTCGTCGATCCGGCCGACCCAGCGTTCGCCAAGGGCATGAAGGCGCGGATCGGGCGCGGCGCCGTCCCCCACATGCGGGCGCCAGTGGACCGAAAGCCGGTCGTCACGCGCGATGTCGATCGCGCGGCGCAGGCGGTACATCGACAGGCGCTTCACCAGCGCATCCGCGGCATCGGCCTCGCAATCGATCAGCAGGTCTTTTCCGGAAGGCCAGACGATGAAGTCGAACAGCGCCTTGCCTTGCGGGGTGAGCAGCGCCGCCCAGGCAGGCAACTGCGTCTTCACGTCGGCCGTCACCAGCCCTTGCAGGAAATCGCTGACGTCTTCTTGCGAATCTGGGCGGGGCGAAAGCCGGATCACGGCGCGGTCGAACAGGCGGCTGGCAGTCATGGCCGTTAAGTGGGGCAGCGGGCGCCCGGGTGCAAGACACTGGATTCGGCAAAAAAGCGGGAGTGCCTGTTGCGGGATCAAAGGGCGCGGGCGATCAAGACCCGGCGCGGCGGCGTCGCCATAGCCATTGGCCCCACTTTTCCATTTATTGGAACAGCTCGGTCGAATTTATCCCGATTTCCCGATGGCTCATGGCGGGCTATCTCTCGCTTCAAGAATTCCACTTCTCTTCCAAGGATACCTGAGATGACCGGACGCATTGCCCACCCCAAGGTCGAAAAGCTGATCGTGGCCCGCTGGTCGCCGCGCGCCTTTGATGGCAGCGAGATTCCGCAGGAAGATCTGGATGTGATTTTCGAAGCCGGCGGCTGGGCCCCTTCGGCCTACAATGTGCAGCCCTGGACCTTCCTCTATGCGAAGAAGGGCGATGCGAACTGGGACCTGTTTCTCTCGCAGCTGATCGAGTTCAACCAGGGTTGGGCCAAGGACGCCTCGGCACTCGTCTTCGTGGTTTCCGATAGCCAGATGCGTTCGGACAAGGGCAATTCGAACAACCACAGCCACAGCTTCGATGCCGGCGCGGCATGGGCGCTGGCCGCTCTGCAGGCACAGGCGCTGGGCTACCACACCCACGGTATGACCGGCCTGAAGTTCGGTGAGGCGGAAGCGGCGCTGGGCATTCCCGCCGACCACCGCCTGGAAGCCGCCTTCGCCATCGGCAAGATGGGCGACAAGACCTCGCTCCCAGAATTTCTGCAGGAGCGCGAAGTGGCCAGCAACCGCAAGCCGGTGGGCGAGATCGCCAAGGCCGGTAAGTTCGCCTGACTCAGGTTCGCCTGACACCTCTCGCCTGATTTCCCCCCGATCAGGCTGACGGCGCCCCATCCTCCTCCCCCGCAAGGGGCGCCTCCTGAACCCGGTCCGCTTCCTCCCGGCGGACCGGGTTTTCTCTTGCGCGGATCAGAACCCGATTTTCACGCCGGCCATCACCCGGTTGCTGACGACGCCGGAGGGCATCGCGACCGAATCCAAGTGCACATCGGCGACGACGCCCGGCGCGATCTGTCGTTCGGCGCGGCCAAGGCCTTCGGTCACCTTGTAGGTATCGGGCAGCGGGTGGACGCGATTCGCCTCCGGATCGGGCGCGCAGACGACGATCTCGCCGGGGCGCCCCTCCGGGCAGCGTTTGCGCACGATCGTGATGCCGTTCCGATCGGACGTGCGTAGCCGTGCCAGGTCGAACGCATCCAGCACCTGTTCGGCGGCGGGTGGCGGGACGGCGGGCGAATCAACAGGCGAATCGGCGATGGGCATGCAGGTCGCACTCCGGCAGGCGCGCCCCGAACGAGGCGTTTGCAGACAACCATTTGATCGTGGCCGATTTACGGCAGGCGCGCTGCGGCACAGTCAGGCTTGTCTGCCGAAAAGCATCTCTCGCGTGGATTGGTGGGCACGAATCGTCCATAGGCGCCGCACCGGGCGCTTGAAGGTCCGGCTCTTGCGAGGAGGTTGGCGCGATCGTGGCGCTGAACAGCATCATCACTACCCAGGCCGGCGGCAAGCGCCGCTTCGGACCCATGCGCGCGGCTTTGGGCGCGCTTTTCGGTATCGCCATGGCGGGCGCGCTGACGCGTCTGCTGGAGGGCGGGTACGATCCGACGCTGCCGTTCCTGGTCGCCCCGCTCGGCGCGTCGGCCGTGCTGGTCTTCGCGGTTCCGGCCAGCCCGCTGGCACAGCCCTGGCCGGTGATCGGCGGCGACCTGCTTTCGGCGGTCGTCGGCATCGCGGTGGGCAAGCTGGTGGGCGATCCGTGGCTGGCGGGCAGCCTTGCGGTGGGGCTGGCGATCGCGGTGATGATGGCGACGCGCTGCCTTCACCCGCCGGGCGGTGCCTGCGCACTGCTCTGTGCTCTGGGGGCGACCGGAACGCCGGCCTGGGGCTGGGCGCACCTGCTGCCTTTCGCGATCAACGTGGTGACGCTTTGCGCCGTGGGCTGGCTCTATAACAATGCCACCGACCACCCCTGGCCGCACCGCGTGCCGCCAGTCGCCCACAAGCCGGGTGAGCCCTACACGCGTGAAGATATCGAGGCATTGCTGGCGGAGTGGGACGAGACGCTGGACGTCGATCCCGACGATCTGGACGCTTTCGTGCAGGCCCTGCTGAAGCGCGGAGCGGCACGGGGCTGAGCCCCTTGCGCGCCAAACCCTTTTCAGGCCGCCGCAGCAGCAGCCGCGCGGCGGCGCATCAAAAGGTCCCAGCAGAACACCGCGATCGCGATCCAGATGAACAGGAAGCACACGAGCTGCGATGACTTCAGCGGCTCATGGAAAGCGATCAGGCCGACCAGGAACACGCCCGTCGGCGTCACGAACTGGATGAAGCCCAAAAGTGAGAAGTCCAGCTTGCGCGCGGCGCTGGCGAACAGCAGCAGCGGAATGCCGGTCACCGGCCCGGCGAAGGCCAGCAACAGGTCGATCCGCGGCGAAGACCCCATCGACAGGCCGGCGGCGCTGCTTGCCTGCCACACCAGCAGGCCGATCGCCGGGATCGTCAGCACCATGGTTTCCACCGTCAGCCCGGGCAGCGCGGTCACCGGCGCCAGCTTGCGCGTCAGGCCATAGCCCGCGAAGCTGAACGCAAGCCCGGCACTGATCCACAAGGTGTCCAGGGCGCCCCTGGCCAGCATGGCGACGCCAATCGCCGCCAGCGCCACCGCCAGCCATTGCAGGCGCGACAGCTTCTCACGCAGGAAGATCGTGGCCGCCAGCACGTTGACCAGCGGGTTGATGTAATAGCCCAGGCTGGCCGCCAGCACGTGCCCGCTCATCACCGCGATCACGTAGATCGACCAGTTGGTGCCGATCAGCAGCCCGCTCAACGCCAGCGTGGCCAGGATGCGCGGATTGGTCAGCGCGGCGCGCAGTTCCGCACCCTGCTTCAGCACCGCGATCATCAGCAGGCAGAAGGGCAGGGTGAACAGGATGCGCCATCCCACCACTTCGAATGCCGAGACTTCATGCAGCGCCGCGAAATAGAGCGGGAACAGGCACCACACGAAATAGGCGCCCAGCGCTTGCGCAAGGCCACCGGAGCGGCGCGGGAGAGTCTGCGGCATGAATTGAGGCCCCAAGGCGGAAATCGAGCGCGTTCGATAGGGGCGGCGGGGAGGACCGGCAAGCGGTTCGTCGCATCCAGCCATTCGCCTCGTCGATATCGCCGATTCTGACGACCGCGTTGCACTGCGTTCAGGTTCAGCGTCTTAAAGATGAATGCATAGAGCGGAACGCGGGTTGCGACTGCCCTCCGCCAGACTGAAGGAGAATGACAATGCGCGCACTGACCAAGGCCACTGCCCTTGCCGTCGCCACCGTCTCGCTGGCGGGTGCGATGCCGGCTAATGCGGCTCCGACTTTTCACGCGGCCAGCGAATTCGTGGCGCCGGGGCAGGAAACCAACGCCCACAGCCGCCAGCGCTATTCGCGCGACGATTACCGTCGCGGCTATGGATATCGCGGCGGTTACCGCGGTGAGCCGGTCTATCGCGACACGCGCGTCTGGCGCGGCGACAATGGCCGTTACTACTGCCGCCGCCAGAACGGCACGACCGGTCTGCTGATCGGCGGCGCGGCCGGCGCCCTGCTGGGCCGCGAAGTGGACCAGCGCGGCGATCGCACGCTGGGTACCGTGCTCGGCGCGGTCGGTGGCGCCCTGCTTGGCCGCGAGATCGATCGCGGCGGTTCGTCCTGCCGCTGAGGGCGGATTCTGACGGCACCGGCCCACTCCCAACCAAGGCCTCCCGCGAATTTACCCGCCGGGTGGGAAAGTGGATCGGTCCCGTCTGAAGATGCCCGTTGGGACATTTTCACATCACCAGCTTTCCCCGCGCTGACGGCGAAGCGCGGGGAAGTCCGCCTGATCCCCTGGGGAGCGGGTGGAGAGGGCGTCCGCGGTCAACCCGTGGGCGCCCTCGACCGCGTTTGGGTGCCATCGGCACGGCGCTTTAAGCATTGCCCCGCCGTCGTTCCCGCTTTGGGACATGGCCCTGATCGGAGCCATCCAAGCCTTGTCTTTCTGCCCGCGTGAGGGGAAGGCTTTCGCGATAGTCGTTGAAAAACAGCGGTGCGGGCCGCGATTCTCCCGCCGCGAAGGCCGGAAAGGGACGCCATGAACAAAGCCGCCGTCAGCATCGTGGGCATCACGCTTGCCGCCACCGTTGCGCTTGCCGGATGTTCGAAGGCGCACAAGACCGATGCCGAAGCGTCGCAGGCCGCGCTGGGCGATGCGATCGTGGTCGATCCGACGATGACGGCAGAGGGTGCCGGCACCGCGCAGGAGAATGGCATAGCGCTTGCGCCCGGCAACCGTTCGCCGCAGGCGATCGCGGCGGCGCGCAAGGCGGCTGCCGGTCTTGCCGGGGAAATCCGGGCCCTGCCGGCGCCGGTCAAGGGCAGTGCTTCGCAGCTTTCGGCCAGCGCGGCGGCTGCCGCGCAGATCACGCCGGCTGCCCGCACGGCTAAGACCGATTGTGCGGCCAAGGCGCAGTACGACAAGGGCTGGGCGGGCAAGCTGCCGGCCGAACTTCCCCTCTATCCGCAGGCTACCCTGCAGGAAGCGGCCGGAACCGATGGCGACGGATGCGCGCTGCGCGTGGTCAGCTTCGGCACACCGGTCGACCAGCAGGACGTGATCGGCTTCTACCGGGCGATGGCGCTGAAGGCCGGCTATTCGGCCGACTACCGCCTGGATGGCAGCGATCAGGTGCTGGGCGGCAAGCGTGGCGGGCAGGCCTACGTCGTCTATGCGCGCAAGCAGGCCGATGGCGTGACCGAAGTGGACCTCGTCACCAGCGGGCGCTGAAGCCTTACTTCAGGCCGACCCCGATCATCGCGCGCGGCTGCTCCATTTCCCCCGAGGCGACCGGATAGGCGCAGTAATCGGCGGCGTAATAGCCGCTGGGCCGGTGATTGCCGGAAAGGCCGATGCCGCCCATCGGCGCCGAGTGGCTGGGACCGGTGGTCGTGCGGTTCCAGTTGATGATTCCGGCGCGCACATGCGCCCAGAAGCGGTTGTAGTCCTGCGGGGTGCCGCCGATCAGCGATGCGGCGAGGCCGAAGCGCGTGTTGTTGGCCTCCGCAATCGCCTCATCGAAATCGTCGACGCGGACCACTTGCAGGATCGGGCCGAACAGTTCGACGTCGGGCCGATCCTTCAGCGCGGTAGTGTCGATGATCGCGGGGCTGAGGAACGGCAGCGCGTCATCCTGGCGGACAAGGTGCTTGATCGCCTTGCCGCCGTTGCTGAGCAGGTAGAGGAAGCTTTCGGACAGGCCGTCTGCGGCCGCATTGTCGATCACCGGGCCCATGAACGGGGCGGGATCGTCGAACGGGGCGCCCACGATGATGCGGTCGGCCAGCGCCTTGATCTCCGCCATCATCGCATCGTGGATCGATGCCTTCACGATCAGCCTGCGCGCTGCCGTGCAGCGCTGCCCGGCGCTGGCGAAGGCGGACTGCACCACCAGCGCGGCGGCGTCGGTCACTTTGGGCGTATCCCAGAGCACGATCGGATTGTTGCCGCCCATTTCCAGCGCCACGACCTTGTCGGGCCGGGTGGCGAGGCGGCGGTTGATCGAGATGCCGGTATTGGCGGATCCGGTGAACAGCACCCCGTCCACGCCTTCATGCGCGACGAAGTCCTGCCCTTCCAGCGGACCGCCGATCGCCACCTGCATGGCCCCGGCGGGAATCCCGGCGCGGTGGAAGCAGCGGGCCAAGAGTTCGCCGGTGGCGGGCGCCTTCTCGCTAGGCTTGAAGATCACCACGTTGCCCGCGATCAGCGCGGGTACGATATGGGCATTGGGCAAGTGCGCGGGGAAATTGTAAGGCCCCAGCACCACCATCACGCCGTGCGGCTTGTGGCGCAGCGCCATCGTGCCCTGCAGCGCGCTGTCCAGCTTTCGCTGGCTGGTACGTTCGGCATAGGCGCGGATCGAGACTTCGACCTTGGCGACCACCGCCTCCACCTCTGCACGGGCTTCCCACAAGGGCTTGCCCACTTCGCGGGCGATCAGGTCTGCCAGCGGTTCGGCTTCCTTGCGCACTTCGTTGGCGAAGCGGCGGACCAGTTCCATGCGGGTGGAAAGCGGCTGCGCGGCCCAGGTGGGCCAGGCGCGGCGGGCGCGGTCCACCACATCGTTCACGTCGCAAGGCTTGCCGCGCCAGATCTCCGCGCCCGTTGCCGGCTCGCACGAGATGATCTGTCCATTACTCACAGTGTCGAAAGGTCCTCGATTGTCGCCCGCCGAAAGGGACGGGAGGGGGGCCTTGGTTGCGGTTGTGGCTGCACCGTGCATCACGGGATCTGTCCGTTGCGGGTAAATCAAAGCGAGACAGAGGCTATTGCACGGTTATCCCTAATGAGAGCCTAACGAATATGCCCTGCCGGAACCGGTGCGGGCCCCAGTTGCCGGCCCAGTTCGCGGATCGCGGCGACTTTTTCGTGAAGTGGCCCCCAATCATCCCCCTCGTCGATGGCGGACCAGATTCGTTCCACCTCATCGATCAGAACGCCGGGCGGAGCGTCTTCCTGCCAGAGAGATGCATCCGTATCGGCGCTGGGCTTGCGGGCCTTCAGCAGTTCGCCAAAGCCATCGTTGCCCGCATTTCGGCCGCCGCGATGGCGGAAATAGAACATCTCCGGCGCTTCACCGCTGGCCACCATGGCCTTCTCGGCCTGGATCAGCGCCATGTCGGCCTCGTCGCCCAGTTGCTCTACGCCCAGGCGCCAGCAGAAGCGGCGGTACATCGCCTGTTGATAGAGCGGCGCGAAGCGATCGAGCGCGGCGACCAGCGGCTCGGTTTCCGCCATCAGCCGCAGCGCGACGGCAAGCTGCCCGCAATCCCACAGTACCGCTTCCGGCTGCCGGCCGAAGGCATAGAGGCCGGAGTGGTCGAAATAGGCGGCGGTAAAGGCCGGATCCCAGCGCGGCAGCCAGCGCCACGGGCCGTAATCGAAACTCTCGCCGGACACGTTGATATTGTCGCTGTTGAGCACGCCGTGGACGAATCCGGCGACCATCCACGACGCGGCGGTATCGGCCATGCGCTCCACTACCTGGTGCAGCAGAATCACCGCCGGCTCGTCGCGGCCGGGCATGTCCTCTGGCGGAAGCGGGCCGGGGAAGGTGGCAAGGCAGTAGTCAACGAGCGCCGCCATGTGCTCCGCATCGTCCATTGCCAGCAGGCGCTGAAAGCTACCTATCCGCACATGGCCGTGACTTAGGCGGACCAAAGCCGCCGAACGCGTGGGCGAAGGCTCATCCCCGCGCCAGAGCGCCTCTCCGGTCTCCACGACCGAGAAGGTCTTGCTGGTGTTCACCCCCAGCGCCTCCAGCATCTCGGTGGCGAGAATCTCGCGCACCGCGCCCTTCAAGGTCAGCCTGCCGTCACCGTCGCGGCTGTAGGGCGTCTGCCCCGAACCCTTTGTGCCCAGGTCCAGCACCCGGCCTTCGCCATCGAGCATCTGCGCGAACAGGAACCCGCGTCCATCGCCGATATTGGGGTTGTAAACGCGGAACTGGTGGCCGTGATAGCGCAGCGCCAGCGGCTGCGGCAGATTGTCCGGCAACGGTTCGAACTGGCCGAAATGGGCGATCCATTGTGCATCGTCCAACCCGTCTAGCCCCACCGCGCGGGCCCAGCGGTCGTTGCGGAAGCGCAGGATATGGCGCGGAAATTCCGCCGCCGAGACGGGACTGGCAATCCAGTCGGAAATCGCCTCGATTCGCGGGGCGGGACGATAGGCACTTGCTTGCGGTTCGCTTCGCATCGGGCGATAGTGGCGATGGAAAGCCCGTCGATCAAGCCGGGTGCAGGAGGTCGCAGGCTTCGCAGATGACGGGTTTTGAAGATCGGTTCTGGTCGAGCCGCGATGGATTGAAGCTGCATTTCCGCGATTATGCCGGTCCCGACGGGGTTCTGGACGGCCCCCCGGTGGTCTGCCTGCCGGGGCTGACGCGCAATGCCCGCGATTTCGAGCGGCTGGCCCCGCGCCTTGCCCAGCAGCGCCGGGTGATCTGCCCGGACATGCGCGGGCGGGGTGACAGCGAATATGCGCGCGATTCGGCCAGCTACAATCCCGTCCAGTATGGCGAGGATCTGCTGGCACTGCTGGAGCAGGAAGAGATTGACCGCTTCGCCGCGATCGGCACATCGCTGGGCGGGCTGATGATCATGGGCCTTGCCACCATGATGCCCGATCGCATCGCCGCCGCCGTGATCAACGACGTCGGGCCCTATCTCGAACCCGAGGGGATGGAGCGGATCAAGGACTATGTCGGGCAGGGGCGCAGCTTTCCCACCTGGGTCCACGCCGCGCGCGGGATCGAGGATAACCTGGGCGATGCCTATCCCGGCCACACGCTGGATTTCTGGATCGGCATGGCCAAGCGGCTGATGATGCTGTCGGGCAACGGGCGCATGGTTTTCGATTACGACATGAAGATCGCCGAGCCTTTCAACGCCTATGACGTCGATACCCAGCCCGATCTCTGGCCGGCCTGGGAAGCGCTTTCGGGGGTGCCGGTGCTGGTGCTGCGCGGTGAACTGTCGGACCTGCTTTCGGCGCAGACGCTGGAAAAGATGCTGCGCCGCGTGCCCGGGGCCGAGGCGCTGACCTTGCCCGATGTCGGCCACGCGCCGACGCTGGACGAGCCCGATGCGGTTGCCGCGATCGAGGGGCTGCTGGCGCGGGCAACCTGAACGCCATGCGCATCCTCCACCTCCATTCCAGCTTTTCGGCGGGCGGCAAGGAACTGCGCGCGGTGCGGCTGATGAACGCCTTCGGGCCGGGCATCGGCCATGACGTCGTCTCCGCCCAGCCCGGTGCGCTGGGCGCGGCGGTGGTGCTCGATCCCGTGCTGGACGTGGGCTTTCCGGAGCATTTTCCCAGCCTTCAGGGCCGGCCGATGCCCGCCCGGCTCTGGCGGATCGCCCAGGCCATGCAGGGCTACGACCTTGTGCTCACTTACAACTGGGGGGCGATGGACGCGGTGCTGGCACATCGGCTCTATGCCGGGCTGCTGCAACTGCCGCCGCTGGTCCACCATGAGGATGGCTTCAACGAGGATGAGGCCAATGGCCTGAAAACCTCGCGCAATCTGTTCCGCCGTGTGGCGCTGGTGGGGGCCGCTGCACTGGTCGTGCCGTCACGCCGGTTGGAGGCTATCGCCCTGAAGGCATGGCGCCAGCCGGCCACGCGCTTGCGCTTCATTCCCAACGGCATCGATTGCGGTGCCTTCATCGACAAGCCCCGGCCGGACGTGCTGCCGGGCGCGACCAAGCAGGACGGAGACCGCTGGGTCGGCACCATGGCGGGCCTGCGCCCGGTCAAGGATCTGCCCCGGCTGGTGCGTGCCTTCGCCGGGCTGCCCGATCCGTGGAAGCTGGTGATCCTGGGCGAAGGGCCCGAGCGCGGGGCCATCGCGGCCGAGGCGGAGCGGCTGGGTATCGGCCACCGCGTCCACCTGCCGGGCTTCGTGCCCGATCCCTCCCGCGCGGTTGGCCTATTCGATGTGTTCGCGCTGTCTTCCAAGAGCGAACAGTTCCCGATTTCGGTGGTGGAAGCGATGGCGGCGGGCCTGCCGGTTGCCGCGCCCACGGTGGGAGACGTCGCCGACATGATCGCGGCAGAGAATGCACCGTTCATCGTCCCGACTTGGGGCAAGGACGGCGACGGGGCGGAAGTTGGGGGCGACCCACTCGCCACGGCGCTTTTGCAATTGGCCGATGCGCCCGCGCTGCGGGCCCGCGTGGGTGCGGCGAACCGCGCAAAAGCGCAGTCAGACTATGACGAAGCGGCCATGATTGCAGCTTATCGTGCAGTTTACGGACAGGCTATGGGTGTGGAAGCGTTGGTTTGAAGGCGTCAAACCTCTGTTCAGCCGGGCTTCACCGCTTGCGGTCCACGCCAGATCATCGTTGAAAAGCCGCCACCATTCGCTAAACAGCCCGGCAACCATTCAGATTTCCGCAGAAAGCGCCCGCAAATTGGCCCTGCCTCCTTCCGATAACTCGACGTCCAATGCCGTGTCTGCCCAGCGACTCGCCGCGCAGCAGGATGTATTCCTGCGCGAAGTCGATGATGCGCTGCGCCACGATCAGGTCGAAGGTTTCTTCAAGCGCTTTGGTTTGCCGCTGCTGGCGGTAGTGCTGCTGGGCCTTGCCGCCTTTGCCGGCTTCCTGTTCTGGCAACATCGGCAGGAAGAGGCGCGTGCCGCCAATTCCGAAGCGTTCACCCAGGCGATCGACGCGCTGAAGGCGCAGAACCTCGACAGCGCCAAGGAAAAGCTGAAGCCGATCGCGGACAGCGGTTCGGACGGCAGCGCCACGTCGGCCAAGCTGTTGCTGGCGGGCATCGCGCTCCAGCAGAACAAGACGGCCGATGCGCTGAAGCTGTACGATACCGTTGCCAACGACGCCAAGGCGCCGCAGCCGATGCGCGACCTGGCGACCATTCGCAGCGTGGCCGCCAATTTCGACGCGATGAAGCCCGAAGACGTGGTGGCCAAGCTGAAGCCGTTCGCCGCGCCCGGCAATCCGTGGTTCGGCGCCGCCGGCGAACTGGTGGGCATGGCCTACATCAAGATGAACAAGGCCGATCAGGCCGGTCCGCTCTTCGCCGCCATCGCGAAGGACGAGACGATCGAGGAAGGCCTGCGCAGCCGCGCGCGCCAGCTGGCCGCCGTGCTGGGTGTCGATGCCGTCGACGATGTCGTCGATGAGCGTGGCGAACCGCTCGGCAAGGCCAAGACTGCGCAGCCGGTGGCCGATGCCGCCGCGCCCGCCGGAGAATGACGATGTCTATTGAAAACGTGCGCATGACCGCTGTCGCTTCGAAATCGCGTGCCGCTCGCGGCAGGCAAGTGCGCGTGGCGTCGCTGATCGCGCTGGCGCTGGTTGCCGGCCTTTCGGGCTGCAAGACCGGCGGCAAGGGCCGCCCCAAGACGCCGACCGTGGGCGAACGCGTGCCGATCCTTTCGCGCATCGAAGCCGGCGCCAAGGTCGATCCGGCGCTGGAAGGCGTCTCGGTGATCCTGCCGCCCGCCACCGCCAATGCGGAATGGGCGCAGGGCGGCGGCAATGCCGGCAAGTCCTACGGCCACCTGGCGCTGGCGGACAACCCGCAGCGCGTGTGGACCGCGCAGATCGCCGGTTCGACCACGCGCCAGCGCCTGGCCGCCGCGCCGGTGATCGGTGACGGCAAGCTCTTCGTGATGGACACCGACGGCGTGGTTCACGCCTTCGATGCCGACAAGGGCACGCACCTGTGGACCAAGAATTTCGCGGTCTCTGGCGGCAACAACAAGGCGATCTTCGGCGGCGGCGTCAGCTTCGATTCGGGCAAGCTCTACGTCACCACCGGCCTTGGCGAAGTGGCCGTGCTGAACGCCAACGACGGTAGCCAGGTCTGGAGCAAGAAGCCCGGCGGCCCGCTGCGCGGTTCGCCCACGGTCAGCTTCAACGCCGTTTTCGTGATGACGCAGGACAACCAGATCATCGCGCTGAACTCCGCCGATGGCGAAGTGCTGTGGAACGAATCGGCCTCGCTCACCCAGTCGGGCGTGTTCGGCGTGGCGACGCCTGCCGCCGGGCAGGGCACCGTGATCGCCGGCTACGCCTCTGGCGAACTGGTCGCCTATCGTTACGAGAACGGCCGCCAGCTGTGGTCGGACGCGCTGGCCCGCACCTCGATCTCGACCGAGGTGGGCAGCATCACCGATCTGGATGCCGATCCGATCATCGACCGCGGCCGCGTCTACGCGCTGGGCCAGGGCGGCCGCATGGCGGCGTACGAACTGGTCACCGGCCAGCGTATCTGGGAACTCAACCTTGCCGGCATCTCGACCCCGGCGATCGTGGGCGACTGGATCTTCACGCTGGACGATCACGCCGAAGTGCTGGCGATCGCCCGCACCAGCGGCAAGGTGCGCTGGCTCACCCAGCTCGACCGCTACCAGAACGCGAAGAAGCGCAAGGGACCGATCTTCTGGGTCGGCCCGGTTCTGGCCGGCAACAAGCTGTGGATCGGCAATTCGCGCGGCGAACTGGGCACGATCGACCCGGCCACCGGCACTTATGCAAAGTTCCTCGACGTGAAGAGCCCGATCTCGCTGGCGCCGGTCGTCGCCAACCAGACGCTCTTCGTGCTGGACGATTCGGGCATGATCAGCGCCCTTCGCTGATTTGCGCACCCGCGATTATGGAAAAGCCGCCGTCGCCCGCACATGGGCGTCGGCGGCTTTTCCTTTGCGGGCATTTAACCATTTGCCGCTAGGCCGCTTGCGATGACCCAGGGCAATTCCAGACCGGCAAGCGACGTTTCGGCAGGCGTGGGCCTGACCGGGCTGGCGACGCTGCTCGGCTGGCTGTTGCTGTGCCACAAGTGGGCCGCGATCGCCGATGCCTTCGCGCTGCCGGGGCCGCATGCGCCGATGAGCGGGCCTTACGCCGCCGTCGCCGCGCTGGTCGTCACCGGGCTGGCGATGACGCTCTATTCGCTGCTGGTGGACAAAGTGCACCGGCGGCCCTCTACTGGGATCGACTGGACCCGCGCGCGGCCGCTGGCCGAAACGGTGGACGTTTCGATTACCAAGCTGGCGGGCCTGTGGGCCACCTGGGCGCTGATCGCGGGCTATTACTGCATCGGCCGCTGGTATTGGGACGGGCAGTACCTGTTCGCGATGGAAGTGATCGGCGCGGCGGCAGTGCCGCTGCTGGTGCTGTCGATCCCCTATGTGTTCTGGCTGGACCGCCATCTGGTGGAGCCCCGCGATGCCGCATGGCACTTCGGCGCGATGCTGGTGGGGCGCGAGGCCTGGGATATCGATCAGGTAAAGCGCCACGGCCGGGCCTGGGCGATCAAGGCATTCTTCGGCGCCTTCATGATCTCGATCCTGCCGGGCGGCTTCGCGCAGGTGGTGAACGCCGACTTTGGCAGCATGGCGCACGATCCGGTCCGGCTGGGGCTGACGCTGATCGCGCTGCTGTTCCTGATCGACGTGCAGATCGGCACGGTTGGCTACATCTTCACCTTCCGCCCGCTGGACGCGCATATCCGCAGCGGCAATCCGCTGCTGGCGGGCTGGGTGGCGGCGCTGATGTGCTATCCGCCCTTCGTCTGGGGCACGATGGGCCGGGCGGACGTGCTGGGCTATGAGGTGAACACGCCGGGCTGGGCGTTCTGGCTGCAGGGTCATACGCTGCTGCTGTGGCTCTGGGCGGCTCTATTGGTCACGCTGACGGCGATCTATGCCTGGGCGACTTTCGCCTTCGGCCTGCGCTTCTCCAACCTCACTTATCGCGGTGTGCTGACCAACGGCCCGTACCGCTTCACGCGGCACCCGGCGTACCTGTCGAAGAACCTGTTCTGGTGGTGCTCGACTCTGCCGTTTCTCGTCTCCAGCCATGCCATGACGGACATGGTGCGCAACACTGTGCTGCTCGGCGTGGTGAGCGCAATCTACTACTGGCGCGCCCGGACCGAGGAAGCACACTTGCTGGCGGAAGACGCCAAGTACCGCGCCTATCACGCCTGGATGGCGGAGAACGCGCTGATCACGCGTACGCTGGCGAGGTTGGGTGAGCGGTTCCGGCCGGGCACTCGGGAGCCTCAGGCGGCGGAGTAAGGAAAGAGGAAGTCCTGGGGGATGATCCCCCAGACCCTCAGAATGTCCGCGTTGTGCGCTGCCTAGGCGCCAGGCGCTCCTTGCGGCGCAGCCAACATGTCTCCCGACGCGACCATACGCGCGCGACGCAGTTGGCCTGCCTGACGTGGACAGTGTCGGGGGTGCAGGGGGGCTATGCTCCCCTGCTTATTCCCTTGATCTTCTTAAAAGCTCTTCAGTGCGTAGATCTTCGAAAGATCGCCGCCCCATTCGCCGTTGTAGAGGTCCAGCAGGCGCTGGGCCGGGACTTTGCCGGTGGCGACGATTTCGGCCAGCGGTTCCAGATAGCCGGTCTCGTTGTCGCCGCCCGCGTTGAGACGGCCACGCGCGGCAAGGCCGGCGCGGGAGATGTTCAGCACTTCGCCGGCGATATCGCGCAGCGTGCCGCCACCGGGGAGCGGGGCATCCAGCGCCACCTTGGGCACTGCGTTACGCAGTTCCTCGCGGCCTTCCATGTCCCAGTCCTTGACCAGATCCCATGCGGCGTCGAGCGCGGTCTGGTCGTAGAGCAGGCCTACCCAGAACGCGGGCAGGGCGCAGATGCGGCCCCACGGACCGCCATCGGCGCCGCGCATCTCGAGGAAGGACTTCAGGCGCACTTCGGGGAAGGCGGTGGAAAGGTGGTCCGTCCAGTCGGACAGGCGCGGCTTCTCGCCGGGCAGCACCGAAAGCTCGCCCTTCAGGAAGTCGCGGAAAGACAGGCCGGCGGCATCGATGTACTTGCCGTCGCGGAACACGAAGTACATCGGCACGTCGAGCATGTAGTCGACATAGCGCTCGTACCCGAAGCCGTCCTCGAACACGAAAGGCAGCATGCCGGTGCGCGCCGGATCGGTGTCCGACCAGATGTGGCTGCGGTAGGAGAGGTAGCCGTTGGGCTTACCCTCTGTGAACGGGGAGTTCGCGAACAGCGCGGTGGCCAGCGGTTGCAGCGCCAGCGAGGTGCGGAACTTCTTCACCATGTCCGCCTCGCTCGAATAGTCGAGGTTGACCTGGATGGTGCAGGTGCGCAGCATCATGTCGAGGCCCATCGTGCCGACGCGCGGCATGTGGCGCAGCATGATGTCGTAGCGGCCCTTGGGCATGATCGGCAGTTCGGCGCGGGTCTTGTCCGGCCACATGCCAAGGCCGAGGTAGGCCTTGCCGATATGGTCGCCGATGGTCTTCACCTGGGCGAGGTGGCGGCCGGTTTCCGCGCAAGTCTGGTGCAGGTTTTCCAGCGGCGCGCCGGAAAGCTCCAGCTGGCCGGCGGGTTCCAGGCTGACGGTGCCGTCCAGGCCCTTCATCGCGATGACGTTGTCGCCCTCGATGATGGGTTCCCAGCCGAACTGCGTCAGCGCGTTCAGCAGATCGCGGATGCCGCCTTTTTCGCCGTAGGACGGGGCGTGGTGATCGCCCGTGTCGTAGACGAACTTCTCATGCTCGGTACCGATCCGCCACGCATCGCGCGGCTTTTCGCCCGCGGCCATGGGCGCAGCGAGTTGGTCCAGGCTTTCGATCACCGGATCTTCGCGATCCGAAACCTCACGGGTGCTCATGGGCGCGGAGGTAGAGTGCCTTCGAGCCGGACGCCACAACTTTTTGTACCGACCGGTTTCTTTTACGCGCAGAGCCCGGTTTTCGGGCGTTTTCTGCATGGTAGGGTTGATAGTTCAAAGGTCAGCCCAGCCCGTGCCGACACAGTTCGTCGCCCCCGCGAAGGCGGGGGCCCCGCTTCCTTTTTGCCATGCGCGCGAAGAACAAGCGGGATCCCCGCCTTCGCGGGGATGACGGGGTTTTTGTTGGAGGTGCAGGGGGAAGGGGGAGGCAGCTAGCAGGAACGGGCAGGAGGCGCGACGACTTAACCCCGCTTCGACCAATCCCCGGCAATCGCCATCCACAAGGCCGTCGCGCCGATGCTGGCGGTCTCGCCGCGCAGGATACGTGGGCCCAGGGTGATGGCCCGCGCCATCGGATGCGCGCGGATCAGGGCGCGTTCCTCGTCGTCGAAGCCGCCCTCCGGCCCCACCAGCAGCGCTGCCGGGCCCGAATGTGCGGCGAACTGCTCGGCGGCGGTCGCGCCGCCGGTCTCGTCCGCGAAGAACAGCGCGCGGTCGGTGGGCCAGTCGCGCAGCAGCGCCTCCAGCTTCATCGGCTCGGCCACGTGCGGCAGCGCGGTGCGGGCGCATTGCTCGGCCGCCTCGGTGACGATGGTCTGCGCGCGCTCTGCATTGAGCTTGTCCGCGACGCAGCGGCGGGTGACCATCGGCTGGATCCTCGCCACGCCCAGTTCCGTCGCCTTTTCCAGCACCAGATCGAAATTAGGCTTCTTCAGCAGTGCCGGGCAGAGCCAGAAATCGGGCACCGCCTCGCGCTCGCGCAGCCGCTCACGCAGTTCCAGCACCACATCGCGCTTGCCGGCCGAGACGACTTCGCCGGCCCATTCGCCCGTCTCGTCGTCACAGAGGATCACCGCGTCTCCGGCGGCGATCCGCATCACTTTGGCAAGATAGTGCGCCTGCCCGCCCTCGATGGAGACGGACTGCCCTTGTGACAGCGGTCCGGTCACGAAAAGGCGCGGCGCCGAACGCGGCGGCCAGGCGGGGGTGGCTCCCATCTTGCAATCTGCTCCTGCTTGGAAGGCTGACTTCGGCAGCGATTCTCACTGCTTCGCGCCGGGATCAAGTATCGCGGACGGCCGGCGTGCGTTCAAGTCGTGGGAAAAGTCATGGCCGGCGGCTGCATTGACGATTGGTTCCTGGGCAAGCGACGAACCGCGCTGGCCGCGCGACGGAAGGCGATAGGCCGCCGCACCGCGCGTGCTTTTGGCACGTTCGTACATGACAGCAGGAGGCAATTGCAGTACCCCGGCCGTCGTGAGCGACTCTCTACTCGTCCCGGATACCGAACACCGGGGGCTCGTTTCGGCCCTGCCGCCGATGCCGCGTGCTTTTGCCATGCTGGCGCGTTTCGATCGGCCGATCGGCTGGTGGCTGCTGTTCTGGCCTTGCGCCTGGGGCGTGCTGCTGGCGGGCGGAGAGGCGCGCTGGGGCTTGATTCTGTGGATGCTGGCGGGCTCTATCGCGATGCGCGGCGCGGGCTGCGTCTATAACGACATCGTCGACGCTGATCTCGATCGCAAGGTGGCGCGCACTGCCAAACGCCCGGTGGCGAGCGGCTTCGTCAGCCCCAAGGCGGCGTGGATTTGGCTGTTGGCGCTTTGCTGCGTCGGGCTGGTGGTGCTGTTCCAGCTTCGCCCCAAGGCGCAACTGGTCGCGCTGGGCAGCGTGGCGCTGGTGGCGGCCTATCCTTTCATGAAGCGGATCACCTGGTGGCCGCAGGCGTGGCTGGGCATGGTCTTCACCTGGGGCGCGCTGGTCGGCTGGGTGGAGATTCGCAGCGACCATCTGGAAGTGCTGGCGGCGCTCTATCTCGGCTCCATCGCCTGGTGCATCGGGTACGATACGATCTACGCAATTCAGGATCGCGAGGATGACGCGCTGGTGGGCATTCGCTCATCGGCCCTGCGCATGGGCACGCATGTGCGCGGCGGCGTTGCCGGGTTCTACACCATGGCTGTGGCGTTCTGGGCACTGGCGTTCTGGATGCTGCGGCACGACTGGGTGGCGATGGTCGGGCTGGTGCCGGTGGCACTGCACCTGGCGTTTCAGGTGCTGACGCTCGATCCGGAGGATGGCGACAATGCCCTCGCGCGGTTCCGCTCTAACCGCGATCTCGGGCTGGTGATGGCGCTGGCCTGCTGGGTGGTGGGTAACGCCGGAATTATCTGAATTCCGGCGCGGCGTATCCTCATTCGTAACTGACCAGTTCGAACTCGATCCCGTCCCAATCGAAGAAGTAGAACCGGCGACCCGGCTCGTAGTCCGCGTGGTTGAACGGCACTAGGCCCGCCGCGACCACGCGGCGCTCGGCCTCGTCCAGATCGTCCACTACCAGCCCGACATGGTTGAGCGGCGCGCCCTTGGCGAAGCGCTGATGATCCTTCCGGTCAGTGTAGACCGCGATGTAGCTGAAATCCCCGCCGACATGGATCGTCTCGCCGCCATTGATCGCGGGACCGCGCCAGCGTTCGTGCCAGCCGAGCAGATCCTGCAAGAGCCTGGACGAACGGTCGATATCGCTCACGGTAATGTTGGCATGTTCGAGGCGGCCCTGGGCCATCGGAATGTCTCCTGCTTGTCGCCGGTCGAATCGCCGGCCTGTCCTTGATGCAATCTCAAGTTAACTTGAGGTCAAACGGAAAAAGCGGCAGAAGAGGGCGATGGTGCAGGATCGTTTCATCTCCATCGGCTATCTCGCCCGGCGCACCGGCGTCGCCGTGTCGGCCATCCGGTTCTATGAGGAGAAGGGCCTGCTCACCGCGCTGCGGACCAGCGGCAACCAGCGCCGCTTCCTGCGATCCGACATCCGCCGGGTGAGCTTCGTATTGATCGCGCAGAAGCTGGGCCTTGGCCTCGCGGAGATCGAGCGCGAACTGTCCAGCCTGCCGCAAGGCCGCACGCCGACGCTGGAGGACTGGGAACGGATCAGCCTGTCGATGCGAGAGGCGATCGACGTGAAGATCGCGCTGCTGGAACTCACTCGCCGGAAGCTGGACGAATGCATCGGCTGCGGCTGCCTCAGCCTGGCGAAGTGCCGCCTCTACAACCGCGATGACGAGGCGGGGGCACTGGGGCCGGGGCCTCGGTTCGTGCTGAAGTAACTCAGCGCTCGGCGGTCTGGCGGACCGAGCCCAGAATGCGCTTGCGAATGAGGCCGCTGACGGGGCGGATGAGAAGCCAGTAGGGGCGGAAGCGGCGCAAGGATTCGCGGTCCGGGCAGTGCACGCGGGTCTGCGTCGTCAGGCGGCAGCCTCTCGGGCTTTCGCTGACATCGAAGCCGAGTGCGAGTCTGGCCACGCCGGGCTCGCGAAAGGCCTTGAAGGCAGCGCCGTCCGCCACGGCGCGAAGCCCGTAATCGGCGTGCCAGAACTGGCCGATGAGCCCGTAGACCAGCCCACTCGGCGTGCGATCCAGCAGCGTGAAGTTGGCCATGCCGAAGGGCTCCGGCCGCCGCTTGCCGGTAAGCCGCGCGGGCAGTTCACGCAGGGCGATCATCGTGCGGAAGAAGCTGTCGCTCTCCGGCCGATAAGCGGCGACGGCATCGAGGATGCGGCCCGGATCGGCCCTTACTTCTGTGGAATGCGTTTCGGAGAACTGGAACTCAGGCAGGTATTCGTCGATCAGCATCGGGTTTGCTCATTCCGCTGCCAGCAGTTCCTCTGCGCCGACAAGGTCCACGCTGACGAGGCGGGAGACGCCCTTTTCGACCATGGTGACGCCGAACAGGCGGTGCATGCGGCTCATCGTCACGGCATTGTGGGTGACGACGAGGTAGCGCGTGTCGGTTTCCTTGGTCATCGCTTCCAGCAGGTCGCAGAAGCGTTCGATATTGGCATCGTCCAATGGCGCATCGACTTCGTCCAGCACGCAGATCGGCGCGGGGTTGGTGAGGAACAGGCCGAAGATCAGCGCCACGGCGGTCAGTGCCTGTTCGCCGCCCGACAGCAAGGTCAGCGACTGGAGGCGCTTGCCCGGCGGCTGGGCGAAGATTTCGAGGCCGGCCTCCAGCGGATCGTCCGAATCGATCAGCGCAAGGTGGGCCTGTCCGCCCTGGAACAGCCGCGTGAACAGGCGGCGGAAGTGGCCGTCCACCGCCTCGAACGCGGCGCGCAGGCGTTCGCGGCCCTCGCGGTTGAGGTTGCCGATCGAGCCGCGCAGACGAGCGACAGCCTCGGTCAGCTCGGCCTTTTCGGTGACGCTGACGCCCAGGCGCTCCTCCGCCTCTGCCAGTTCGGTGGCGGCGAGCAGGTTGACCGGGCCGATCCGCTCGCGATCGGCGACGAGGCCGTCCATGCCGGTGCCTTCGTTTTCGGCGTGGCCGACATCGGCAGGCGCGAAGCCGAAGCGTTCGGCCAGCACCGGGGGCGGGCACTGGAAACGCTCGCCCGAAAGTCGGGTGGTTTCGACGCGGCGGGCGTCCTCGTTTTCGGCACGGGCGATGGCGCCGGCACGGTATTCGCGGGCGCTGGCGAGCGTCTCCTGTGCGGCGGAAAGCGCCGTATCGGCCTTGCGCGCGGCTTCGGTGAGCGCCGAGACGCCCGCTTCGGCCTTGGCGAGTTCCTCGGCCAGCCGGTTGCGGATCGCTTCGCCCTGTTCGATCTGGTTCATCAACGAGGCGGGCTTGGCGGCGATCACCGCGCGCTCGCTCTCGATCTCTTCAAGCCGGCCGCCCATCTGCGCAAGGCGGCTGGCAGCATCCCCGGCGCGGGCCTGCCAACTGCGCATGTCACCCGCCTGCGCGGCGGTACGCTCGCGCGCGACGGCAAGGCCTTGATCGTGTGCCGCCAGCGCGGCCGTGGCGGATTGAAGCCCGGTGCGCGCGCTGTCGTTCTTCAGCTTCGCAGCATCGAGCGCGGCCCGGCCGAGTTCGGGATCGGGCAGGGCGGCACGCTTCGCTTCGGCAGCGGTAACCTCCTGCTCGGCGCCATGGCGCTGTTCGGCCAGTTCCTCCTCGGCGCGGGCAATCTCGGCACGACGCGCTGCATGGCGCTGGCGGGCGTCCTCGGCCTGATCGACGGCGCGGAGCGCGGTGCGCTCGTTCGTTGCGGCATCGGCAATCGCCCGCTCGGCGGCGACCACGGCGGTGGAGAGGGCGGCAAGCTGTTGCTGCACCTCCATCTGGCGCGCTTCGGCAGAGGTAACGGCTTCGCGCAGCGGCGGCAGTTGCGCATCGAGTTCGGCGAAGCGGTTCTCCGCCTCCAGCCGCGCCGCTTCGGCCGCGCCTTCGCCGCGTGCGATGAAGCCATCCCAGCGGCGCAGCACGCCGCTGCGCGTGACCAGCCATTCGCCGGGCTTCAACCCGCGCCGGTCATCCTCGTCCGCCACATGGACGAGCGCGAGGCGGGCGGCGAGTTCGGGCGGGCACTGGGTGACGTGCGCGGCAAGGCTGTCCTTCACCGCAGCGGGCGCCTCCGCGCCGGTCCAGAAACGGCCATCGGCCTTCGCAACCTCGCCCAGCGGCGCGCGCGCGTCGCGGCCGAGCACGGCAGCCACGGCGCGTTCGTAGCCCGGCGCGACTTTCACCGCGTCGATAGCGACAGGCAGGCCATGCGCGGCCTTGGCGCCCTTGGCGCGGGCCTCGCGATCCTTGAGCAGCGCGGCATGTTCGCGCTCGATACCGGTGAGATCGGCCCGCGCGGCGGCCAGGGCCGAGCCGGCGGTATCGCGCTCCGCCTGAAGCTCACCCTTGCGCGTCTGCTGCGCTTCCAATCCTTCGCGCGCGGTGGTCAGCGCCGCACTTGCGGCCTCGGCCCGCGCCTTTGCCTCGGTCACCGCAGCGTCCAGATCTCCGGCCTGCGCCAAAGCCTCCACCTGCGCGGCCAGGCGCGCGGCCTCTGCCGAAAGCCGGTCCAGCCGTGAGCGTGCCTGAGCCAGTTCGGCTTCGGCAATCCGCCATTCGGCCTCGACCCCGGCCTGTGCGGCAGTGGCCTGTGCCAGATCGATTTCCGCCGCGCGCGAAGCCCGTTCCGCGCCGTCCAGCGCATTGGCGAGGCGGGGGCGCGCGGCCTCGTCCGCTTCCAGCTTGCGCTTGCCTTCGGCCAGTTCGCGTTCCAGCCGTTCCAGCGCTTCGGCCGCGTCGCGCGTCAGGCGGTCGGCGTCGCCGCGATCTTCCTCAAGACGCGCCTTCTGCCGGTCGAGGTCCTTCAATCGCTGTTCGGCGGCTTCCAACTGGCTCGTCAGCGTCGCCATGCGATGGCCCTGCGCGCTGGCATCGTCGCGCCGGTCCGCGAGTTCGTCGCGGGCGAGGATCAGCGCTTCGGCCGCCTTGGCCTGCTGCTTCTGCGCTTCGGTGGCAAGGTCCTGCGCGGCGGTGACGCGCTGTTCGGCGGCCTGTGCGTCCTTGCGCGCGGCTTCGGCAGCGGCGGCGGCATCGCGCCATCGGGCAAAGACCACGCGCGCTTCGGCAAGGCGGATCTGGTCGGTCAGCGCCTTGTAGCGTTCCGCCGCCTTGGCCTGACGGCGCAGCACGGCAACCTGCTTGTCCAGCCCGGCCATCAGGTCTTCCAGCCGGGCAAGATTGGCCTCGGTGGCGCGCAGCTTGGTTTCGGCGTCCTTGCGGCGGACGTGGAGACCGGCAATGCCCGCCGCCTCTTCCAGCATGGCGCGGCGCTCGGCGGGCTTGGCGGCGATGACGGCGGCGATGCGGCCTTGGGAAACGAGTGCCGGGCTATGCGCGCCGGTGGCGGCATCGGCGAAGATCAGCGCCACGTCCTTGGCGCGCACGTCGCGGCCGTTGACGCGATAGGCGCTGCCGGCGCCGCGTTCGATCCGGCGGACCACTTCCAGCTCTTCACGCTGGCCGGCGCTGTCGGCAGCGGTTTCGGCGTGGAGGACGACTTCGGCAAAGGCGCGGGGCGGGCGGCTGGCGGTGCCCGCGAAGATCACGTCCTCCATCCCGCCGCCACGCATCGACTTGGCCGAGCTTTCGCCCATGACCCAGCGGATCGCTTCGAGAAGGTTGGACTTGCCGCAGCCGTTGGGGCCGACGACGCCCGTCAGTCCCGGTTCGATGCGCAGTTCGGCAGGCTCTACGAAGCTCTTGAAACCACTGAGCTTGAGCCGCTTGATGCGCATCGAATTATGTCAGGAGGCAGACCGGTCGCGCATCAGCGCGCGCCGGCTTCCTGCAGCTTGGCTTCCAGTTCGGCGAATTCCATCGATCCGACGTTGTTGCCGTTGATCAGGAACGTGGGCGTGCCGGTGATGTTGAAGTCCTTCGTTGCCGCCTCGGTCTGGTCTGCCAGCGCCTTGGCCTTGGCGGTGTCATGCAGGCAGGCATTGGCCTGATCGTGCGAAATCCCGCGCGAGGCGAAGAATTCGGTCATGCCGCTGACTTCGGCGATGGCGGGAAGCTGCTGCTCCTTCGGCATGTTCTGGATCGCTTCGAGGCGCGCCTTGTCGGCGGCCTGCAGCTTTGCGAACATGTTGGGCTGCCAGGCCCAGAACTGCTCCGCCAGCGGCAGGGTCGCCTCGGTGGAGCTGCACATGGCGAGCAGGGTGGCCGGGAAGTCATAGGCGTTGAGCATGAAGAAGCGCACTTCGTAGCTCACGCGGCCGCTGTTCACATAAGTGTCGCGCAGCTTGCCGAAACCGTCCGTGGCGAACTTGGCGCAGTGCGAGCACGACAGCGCGCCATATTCCACCAGCTTGATCGGCGCTTCGGGATTGCCGATGCGGAAGCCGCCTTCGGGGGTCTTCTCGACCATGTCGGACCAGGTCTTGCCGGCCGGCGGGGCGACGTTGGAGACAGGTGCCGAAGTCGAACCGTCGGTCGCCGCCTTCTTGCCGCAGGCCGCAAGGCCCAGCGCGAGCGGGGCGATGGCAAGGCCGAGAACGATCTTGCGGCCAAGAGCGATCTTTTGGAAACCGGGACGGGTCATCGATGCGAATCCTCGAATGGAAGTGCGAAAGTTAGCGTAACGCTGGAGGCGTTCAAAGCGTGGGAAAGCCCGTTTTCGGCGGCTTTCCCACAAGATTCCGGGGTTTCGGCCCGATCAGATCGAGCCCTTGCGCTGCGAAGCCTGCTTGACGGAAAGCGCCTGCGACAGCCCGGCCCAGTCGTGCACGTCCAGCAGCTTGCCATCCAGCACGAAGCTGGGCGTGCTGGTGGCGCCCACTGCCTGCACCGTCTTCTGCTGCTGTTCCAGCTTGGCGAAAGCGGCCTTGTCGTTGATGCACTGGTCCGCCTGCGCGTGGCTGACGCCCCAGGGCGCGACCATCGAATAGAAGTCGAAATCGGCCGCGATCAGGCGCATGCGGGCCTGGATATCGCCTTCGTACCAGCGCTTCTGGCGGTCTTCGCCCAGCGTGTTCAGCTTCGCCATCCAGATGTCCTGCGTGGCCAGGAAGGCGTTGTGGCGCGTGAAGAAGCGCTTGGGGTCGCCGCACGTGGTCAGCATGGCGATGGTCAGGTCGATCGGGTTGCGCAGCAGGTTCGTCACCGTCATCGCGACCTGGCCCTTGGGCACCATGGTCTGGCGCAGGGGAACGTCCGATTCCTTGGTGAAGTGCGCGCAGTGCGGGCAGGTGTAGCTGACGAATTCGGTGACCTGCGTGGGCGCCTTGGGGTTGCCCAGCATGTGGCTGCCGTCCGCCGTCACCGTGACCAGCGTGCCCCAGTTGCCGGGTGCGGCCTTGTGCGCGGGAGCGGCTGCGGGCTTGCGCGCGGGCGCTGCGGTTGCCCCGACTCCGGTGACGAGCAGGGCGGCAACAGCAAGCGTGCCAAATTTGACGCCAAGTTTTCCAGCACGCGACTTCGAAAACATCTTCATTTTCCCCGTTCGTCCTTCAAAGTCTCGTCCTTGGCCGCAAGGCTGCGGGCCAGTGATTCCAGCACCGCGCGAAGTTCCGGATCGCCGACGTCGCGCAGCGATTCGCCCAGTTCGAACGGCACCGGCTTTACGCTGGGCGGTGCGGTCTGCGGCTTTGCAGCAGGTGGCGGCTTAACCTCACCTTGCCGGATTTTCGCTTTCGCCACAGCCTTGTAGCCGAAGAAGCGGTTCACCCGCTCGATGATCTCCGGCACCACGTGCTGGATCATCGGCGCGTGCGCGGGGGCGACCACCAGTTGCAGGATGCCGTCGCACTTTTCGCCGGGCGGGAAGCGGATCGATTCGGGGGAGCAGACGCGGGCATGGCGCGCGCCGACGATCTCCGGCCAGCGTGTCACCACGCTGGACTGTACGAATCCGAAGCGGCGGAATGCGGTGCGGCCCACCTCGGGCATCAGATCGGCAATCATGCGCGCCTGACCGCCGCGCGGGCGCTCATAGCGCTTCGGCGTCTTTGCGGTTTCCTTGCCGCTGTTCTTTGGGCGATCCCGTTCCATTGTCGGCGCTCCAATGCCATAGGGCTGGCATGGACGCCAGCCGCGATACGATCCCCGACCTGCTTCTCGACTGGTACGACCGCAACGCGCGCACCCTGCCGTGGCGCGCGGCCCCGGGCACTCCGGCACCGGAGCCCTATCGCGTGTGGCTGTCCGAAGTGATGTTGCAGCAGACCACGGTGGCGGCGGTGAAGGACTACTTCGCCAAGTTCACCGCGCGCTGGCCGCAAGTGACCGACCTTGCCGCCGCGGCGGACGAGGAGGTGATGGCGGCCTGGGCGGGGCTTGGCTACTACGCCCGCGCCCGCAACCTGCTGGCCTGCGCGCGGGCGGTGGCGGCGCGGGGCGGGACGTTTCCCGATACCGAGGACGAGCTGCGCGCGCTGCCGGGGCTGGGCGCCTACACCGCCGCCGCCGTAGCCGCGATCGCCTTCGGCCGCCGTGCGGTGGTGGTGGACGCCAATGTCGAGCGGGTCGTCTCGCGCCTTTTCGCGCTGGAAGAGCCGTTGCCGGGGGCGCGCCCGGCCATCCGCGCGCTGGCGGACACGATCACGCCGGACGCGCGCTCGGGCGACTTCGCGCAGGCCATGATGGACCTTGGCGCCACGATCTGCACCGTCCGCGCGCCGCGCTGCCTGCTCTGTCCGCTGGCTGGTCCCTGCAAGGCGCGAGCGCAGGGCGAGCCGGAGCGGTTGCCGGTCAAAGCCGCCAAGAAGGCCAAGCCCACGCGGCAGGGCCGGGCGTTCTGGATCGAGCGGGATGAGCATGTCTGGCTCGTCCGCCGCCCGGACAAGGGCATGCTGGGCGGGATGCGCGCGCTGCCCGACGATGGCTGGATCGCCGGCAGCGACGGCAGCGGAGAGGGGCCGATCGACGGTCCTTGGGAGAATGCCGGCCGCGTCGGCCACGTCTTCACGCATTTCTCGCTGGAACTCTCGCTTCAGGTTCATCTCGGCACGCTGGCCGGAGATCCGCCGGGCGAAGGCGAGTGGTGGCCGCTCGACCGGATCGACGAGGCGGGGTTGCCGACGCTGTTCGCCAAGGTAGCCCGTCTCGCACTCGCAGAGGCGGTGTGAGTCTTTCCGCCCTGATCGACCGCCGCATGGCCCTGCGCCTCGGCGCGGCGGCGGGGCTGGGGGCGGCATTGATGCCGCGCCTGGCATGGGCGGTGGAGCAGGCTGCTGCGCTACCCAAGGTCTCCGCGCTGGTCGATCGCTGGGTTGGCACCGGCAAGTTCCCCGGCATGGTTGCCTCGGTCGGCATGGCGGGCCGCGATGCGACATTCGTGGCACGCGGCGCGCAGGGTTTCGATGACGGCACGCCGATGGGGCCGGACAGCCTGTTCCGCATCTATTCGATGACCAAGCCGATCACCGGCCTTATGGCGATGCAACTGGTGGAGGAAGGGCGGCTTGCGCTCGATCAGCCGCTGGCGGACATCCTGCCCGCGTGGCGGACGATGCAGGTGCAGGACCGTTACGACGGTGCGCTAGACCGCGTTCACCCAGCCCCGCGCGCGATTACTATGCGCCATCTGGTAACGCACACTTCGGGCATCGGCTATTCGATCGTGCAGACCGGGCCAATCCACGATGCTTATGTGCGGCAGGGTCTTGTTCCGGGGCGGATCAGCCGGATCGAAGTGCCGGGGCTGACTTACGGGCCGACCATCAAGGGGCTGGATCACTTTGCGGACCGGCTGGCGGCGTTGCCGCTGGTGGCCGATCCCGGCACGCGCTGGTCCTATTCGATGGGGCTGGACGTGATGGGCCGGGTGATCGAGGTGGTTACCGGCAAGAGCTTCGACGCCTACCTGGCCGAAGCCCTGTTCGGCCCGGCGGGCATGGCCAGCACCATGTTCACCGTTCCGCGCACTCAGGAGCGGCGGCTGACGACCAATTACGGCGCCTTGGGCGGCGTGCTGGTGCCGATCGATCCGCCTGAGACTTCGGTCTATCTTGATCCTCCGGCCTTTCCCTTCGGCGGTTCGGGGCTTGTCAGCACACCGCGCGACTACGACCGGTTCCTGCGGATGCTGGCGCAAGGCGGGATGATCGACGGGCGGCGCGTGCTGTCCGAACGCGCGGTCGCCATGGGCACGTCGAACCTGTTGCCGCCCGGGGCGGACCGTTCGCACATGATCGGCGGCCCCGCCGCTTTCGGTGCCGGTGGCCGTATCGGGCTGGGTGCGGAGGCCGGCATCTTCGGCTGGTCCGGCGCGGCGGGAACCGTCGGCATGGTCGACATGAACCACGCCGTGCGCTCGCAATTGTTCGTCCAGTTCATGCCCAGCGACGCACTGCCGTTGCTGCCCGAATTCCAAACCGCATTGAAGGCCGATGTCATGGCCCTGTTGGAGAAGCCCGCTTGATCCTTCCCATTGCTTTTTCGGGTGCTCATCTCGACCGTGCCGACCATATTCGCAACGATCCCGAAGCGCTTGCCGCCTTGCAAGGGCCGAACGCGCGGCTGCTGCGGATGGATGGTCTCGACGCGGTCTTGGCTGGCAGCGGTGCGCTATTGTGGGACGGGCTGGACCGGGCCGCGCCGGATAGCGAGTTGATCTTCCTCGGCCTGGATAGCGAGGCGGCGTGCTTTGCCGAAGTTCCCGCCGTCACCCCGCCGGGCGGGCCGCATGCCACGCCGGTCAACTGGCTGACTATGGCGGTGCTGCCGCCTTACGAACTGGCCGCCTACGGCACCGCGCGCAGTCTGGTGAGCTGGCATTGCCGGCACCGCTTCTGCTCGACCTGCGGGTCGGGCACCGTGCTTGCCAAGGGCGGCTGGCAGCGCAGTTGCATCAATCCAGAATGCCGCACCGAGCACTTCCCGCGCGTCGACCCGGTGACGATCATGCTGGTCGAGCATGAAGGGCGTGCTTTGCTCGGCCGCCAGCCGCGCTTTCCGGAGGGGCGTTATTCCACGCTGGCCGGTTTCGTGGAGCCGGGTGAGACGGTGGAGGAAGCCGTTGCGCGTGAGGTGTTCGAAGAGGCTGGCGTGCGGGTGCGCGACGTGCGCTATGTCGCCAGCCAGCCGTGGCCGTTTCCGTCCTCGCTGATGATCGGTTGCTATGCCGTGGCCGAAAGCGACGGGCTGACGATCGACACCACCGAGCTTGAGGATGCGCGATGGTTCACGCGCGAGGATGTGGCGGATGCGTTGGAAGCGATCGGCCGCAACGAGAACGGCAAGGCCTTCGGCGCGCCGCCTGCGCACGCTATCGCGCATGTGTTGATGCGGTGGTGGCTGGATCAGTAAGGACGGGGGGAGCGGAGGTCAGTTTGACCGCCGTCTGCCCTTCCCTATCATATTAAACCGCGTCGTCCCCGCGAAGGCGGGGACCCCGCTTTTCTTGGCGGGCATGGCGGAAGGAAGCGGGGCCCCCGCCTTCGCGGGGGCGACGGAGTTATTTGAGGCGAGGTCGGGGGTGAATCACAAGGTCATGCCCAAACGCAAAGCGCGCGAAGCAAGACGACCTCTCCATGCCTCCGCGTAAAATCAACCCGCCTCGGTCGGCGCCAGCAGCAAGTCGCGCAGGGCGTGGAGGCTGGGCAGAACCTCGGCGCTGGCCAGCACCATTTCCTCGGTCGGCGGCAACAGGTCCGGCACCAGCACGGTAGCAATTCCTGCCGAGGACGAGGCGCGTACGCCCGCGGGGCTATCTTCCACCGCCACGCAATGCGCGGGATCGACGCCCAGACGGCTGGCGGCCAGCAGATAGGGTTCCGGGTGCGGCTTGGCGTGGGTCACGTCACTGCGGGTCACGACCACGTCGAAGTAGGACAGCAGCCCCGCCTTCTCCAGCCGCTGCGTGGCATAGGGCGCTTCGGTGGAGGTGGCGATGGCCAGCGGTACGCCCGCCTTCACGAAATGCTCCAGGATCACTTCGGCGCCGGGGCGCAGGGCGATGCCGGCGTCGACCATCGCTTCGAACAGCACGTCGCTTTCATCGAAGAAGTGGTCCAGCGGGAAGTCCGGCCCCATGCGTTCGGCCACGAGGCGACGGCTGCCGCCACGGTGCACGCCCACCATCGAGAGCAGCAGGTCGTCGGGCAGCGGGTGACCGATGGCATGGCCGGTTTGCACGAAAGCGTTGCGATGCGCCGCCTCGGTATCCAGCAGGGTCCCGTCCATGTCGAAGATCGCCGCCCGGATCGGATCGGGAAGCACACGCGGTGCGGCGGTCAGTATCGATGTAGCCATGCCGCCAATATGAAGCTTGGTTGCTGCGGAACCATTGCAAAACACGAAACTGGCATTGCGAAAAGTGGAGCGGCGGCTTTTCGAAGGAAGCGGGGCCCCCGCCTTCGCGGGGGCGACGGTGTTTTTGGACGCGATGGGAGCGGCCAGAATCGCTAGCGGTCAGAATCGCTGGAGGTCAGAACCGCTCGCGGTCCAGTTCTTCCAGCCCCAGCGTCGCGCAGAGGGCGGAGCGGGCCGCCAGGCACTGCTTCCAGATCGCGGGGTCGGACAGGTCCTCCACGGCAATGCGGTCGGGCCACATGCGGTTCACCAGGGCCTCGATGCGGTCCAGCTTGTCCGTGGTCGCCAGGAAACGGGGATCGACGGTGGCCGGATCGGCAACCACGCGCAGGCGCAGGCAGGCCGGGCCGCCGCCGTTGGCCATCGATTCGCGCAAGTCGTGGATGAACAGGTGGCGGATCGGGCCGTTGCCGGACACCAGCTTTTCCAGCCAGCGCCACACGGTGGGCGATTCCTGCGCCTCGGTCGGCAGGATCAGCGCCGCCTCTCCGGAGGGGAGCGTCACCAACTGGGCGTTGAACAGGTAGGACTGGATCGCGTCGAACAGGCTGACCTCGCTGGCCGGGATCTCGACGATCTCGATCTCCGGCAGCTTTTCGCGCAGTTCGGCGTAGAGCCAGTCGCGCCGGGTATAGGCGTGTTCGTGGGTGAACAGGATCCGCTCATTGGCGACGGCGACGACATCGTTGTGGAACGCGCCGGCGGCGATCGCCTCTTCCGACTGCTGGGCCAGGATCGTCCGTTCGGGATCGAGGCCGTGCAGGCGGGCGACGGCGGCGCTGGCCTCCCGGTGTTGGCGCGCGGGGTAGGGGCCGCCTGCCTCGCCATAGACGAAGACCTCGATCCCCGGCGCGTCATGGCTGGCGCAGAGCCGCATGTGGTTGGCCGCGCCCTCGTCTCCGAACGGCGGCGGCACCGGGGCGTGGACCACGAAGTGTTCCGGATCGGCAAAGGCAATGCGCAGCTGCGCCAGGGCTTCGCGCCATTCGTGGCTGCGGTGGGGCATCGTCACGAGGTTGGCGACGGTCAGGTGGCAGCGCCCGTCGGCGGTATCGGGCGCGGGCGAGACGGTGGCGGCATTGGCGGCCCACATCGAACTGGCCGACATGGCATTGGCGCGCAGGCGCGGATCGGCGTTCTCCACCGTCATGCCCAGCTGCCCCAGCCAGTCGGTATCGGGGCGGCGCTGGGGCAGGAAAAAGCCCTGCACCAGTCCGCGATCCAGATTGGCGCGCATCTTTGCCAGCCCTTGCAGAGCGGCGGCGCGCGGGGCCGAGACCTTGCCGAAGTTCCTCGTCGAGGCGAGGTTGCCGAGGCTGAGCCCCGCATAGTTGTGGCTGGGGCCGACGATTCCGTCGAAATTGATCTCGGTAAGCATGAAGGGGTTCTCAGGCGCTCGCGTAAGTAATGCTGTCGCCCCTCGTCACGCCTAGCAGAGCGGCGGCTTCGGCATCAAGGGTAACGCCGCCTTCGGCTGTGTCCACTTTCCCCAGGCAGGCGCGGAATTCGGCAAGGCGGCCGGTGGCGACCAGATGGCTGGCCTCTTCCAGATCGGCCTCGGCAATTTCGGTGATCACGGCAGTGCGGGCTTCCTGCACGGTGCGGATCTGGTCGGTCCGCGCCAGCATGGTCGGGCCGCCATCGAAGATGTCGACGTAGTTCTGGAAGGCGAAGTTCTCGTTCTCCAGCATCCGCATCGCCGGGCGGCCCGAATAGTGCGGCTGGCCCATCACCTGCCGCGCCGCTTCGGACAGCAGCGCGCAGTAGATCGGATGCTTCGGCATCAGGTCGGCAATGAACTGGTTGCCGTGCTTGGCGTTGAACTCATCCGCGTCGCGGAAGCTCATGTCGAAGAAGCGGCCGGCCAGACCATCCCAGAACGGTGAGTTGCCGGCATCGTCGATGGCGCCGCGCAGTTCGGCCAGCGTGGTATCGCCAAAACGCGAACGGTGCGTCTTGATGAAAAGGTAGCGGCTGCGCGCCAGCAGCTTGCCCACGCCCGCCGAACGCTCGGTGGCGTCCAGGTAGAGGCCGCCCACTTCGCTGGCCCCGTCCAGATCGGTGCAGAGCGTCAGCATCTCGGCCCGGAACGTGCGGTCCAGTTCCTTGGAATGCTGGGTGATCCGGCCGATGCGGTAGGAGTAGAACGGAAACTCGGTCCCCACTTGAGAGAACGCCTGGCAGGTGCCGCGCACTTTGCCGGTTTCGGTATCTTCCAGGATGAAGACGAACAGGTCGTTGGCGATTTCCTCGCTGTCGCGCGCGAAGCTCTTGGCGGTGCGCTTCAGCTTGGCGTCCAGCGTCGGCTTGTCCGGCGGCAGGTTGGTGAAGCCCCCGCCCGTGCCCTTCGCCATGCGATAGAGCGCTTCAAGGTCCCTTTCCTGGGCGGTGCGCAGGAGGAATGTCATGCGGGCAGAACTCCGTCGCGGTCCAGTCTATATAGGACGAGGGCGGTAAGGCGGGCGCGGGCGTCGAGAGAATCGGCCAGCAGGAATTCGTCGGGCGAGTGGATCGAGCCGCCCAGCGCGCCCATCGTATCGAGCACGGGCACACCGCAGGCGGCGATATTGTTGCCGTCGCAGACGCCGCCGGTGTCCTTCCAGCTCATCGGCTGGCCCAGATCGGCGGCGGCCTTGCTGACCACGCCGTAGAGCGCCTCGGTCTTTTCCGAAATCGCCTTGGGCGGGCGCGAGACGTGGCCGTGGATGTGCATGTGCATGTCATGCGCGGCGGAGACTTCGGCGACGGCGGCCTTGATATAGGCTTGCGCCTCGGCCGCGAGTTCGGGCGTGGCCGGGCGCATGTTGAAGTGCAGGATCGCCAGGTCCGGCACGGTGTTGTTGGGCGCGCCGCCCTCGATCTTGGCGGGGTTCACCGAAAGGCCGGGACGGCGCATCGCGGCAAGGCGCAGGGCAAGGTCCCCGGCGGCGACGATGGCGTTGCGGCCATCCTCGGGATTGCGGCCGGCATGGGCGGAGCGGCCGTGGATCACCGCGGCATAGTTGCCCGATCCGGGCCGGGCGCGGGCCATCTGGCCGCCGGGCAGGGCGGGCTCGTAAGTCAGCGCCGCCAGCTTGCCCTTGGCCAGATCGGCGATCAGCGGGGCGGAGGAAAGCGATCCGGTCTCCTCGTCGCTGTTGATGAGGACATCGTAGCCCAGCGTAGGTTTCGCCTGCTCGTAAGCGGCAAGGCCGGCCAGCATCAGCGCAAGGCCGCCCTTCATGTCCGCCGTGCCGGGGCCATGGAGCGTGTTGTCGTCCAGCCAGTCGCAGGTCTGGAACGGATGCTCACGAGGGTAGACGGTGTCCATGTGGCCGGTCAGAATCACCCGGCGTTCGGCCTCCGGCCGGACCGAGAGCACCAGATGGCGGCCATGTGCGACTTGGCGGGTCTGGCCCTGACTGTCGACTTTCTCGACCGGGGCGGGATCGACCAGCTTCACTTCGCCCGGCAGCGCGGCGAAAGCGGCGGCGAGGCGTTCCGCCATCGCCGCCAGCCCGTCGATATTCGCGGTGCCGCTGTTGATCGCCGCCCAGTCCAGCGTGTGGGCAAGGATCGGCGCCCGCTCTACCGGGGTGAGAAGATCGCGTTCCTCGCCGCTGAGGCCCGTCATCAACGCAGCTTGCCGTTCAGCGCGCCGCTGTTGCCGGCCACACTCGCCGCCTCGAAGCTGGCGACCGGATAGGCGCAGTAATCGGCGGCGTAGAACGCGCTGGGGCGGTGGTTGCCGCTGTCTCCCAGGCCGCCGAACGGCATGGAGCCTGCCGCGCCGGTGGTTGGGCGGTTGCGGTTGACCACGCCTGCGCGGCTTTCCAGCACGAAGCGATCCCACAGGGCATCGTCGCCGCTGATCAGGCCGGCCGAAAGGCCGAAGCGCGTGGCGTTGGCGGCGGCCATGGCGGCATCGAAGTCCGGCACGCGGGTCACTTGCACGACGGGGGCGAAGATCTCCTCGTCCGGAACGTCGATCCCGGTCACGTCCAGGATGCCGGGGGTGACGAAGGCATTGCCGCGCCCTTCCACGCCTTCGAACGCGCGGATCACCTTGGCACCGCGTGCTACCAGTTCGGCCACGCGCTCCTTCGCGGCTTCCGCCGCGCGGCCGGAGATCAGCGGGCCGAACCAGGGTTCGGGTGTCTCCTCCCATGCGCCGATGGTCACGCGGTCCGCCAGCGCGGCGACGGCATCGACCAGCGCGGTGCCGAAATCGTCGTCCGGCACGATCAACCGCCGCGCGCAGGAGCAGCGCTGGCCGGTGGTGATGAAGCTGGACTGGACGACCACCGAGGCGGCCTCCTCGATGTCCCCATCCCACGCCACCAGCGGGTTGTTGCCGCCGAGTTCGAGGGCAAGGATCACGTCCGGACGGTCCGCGAAGATCCGGCGGAAATGGGCGCCGGCCCCGGCCGATCCGGTGAACAGCAGCCCGTCGATATGGCCGGCCACCAGCGCCTCACCCGTTTCGCGCGCGCCGTGGACGATCTGGAACACGCCTTCGGGAAGGCCCGCTTCCGCCCAGGCATCCGCCATGGCCTGCCCGGTCGCGGGGGTCATTTCGGAGGGTTTGAACACCACCGTATTGCCCGCCAGCAGGGCGGGAACGATGTGGCCGTTGGGTAAGTGGCCGGGGAAGTTGAACGGACCCAGCACCGCCATCACCCCGTGCGGACGGTGGCGCAGTACGGCCTGACCGAACGGCATGTCGTTGCGCTTCTCGCCCGCGCGTTCAGCCTGCGCGGTGATCGAGATGCCGACCTTGCCGATCATCGATGCCAGCTCGGTGCGCGTTTCCCACAAGGGCTTGCCGGTTTCGCGCGAGATGATTTCTGCAATCGCGTCCTTGCGATCTTCCAGCACCGCCTTGTAGCGCTGGACGGCCTCTACACGGACGGCGACGGGCAGCGCGGCCCAGCCGGGAAACGCCGCGTGGGCGCGTCCGAGGGCGGCGTCCACCGCTGCCGCATCGGCGATTTCGCCTTCCCAGACGAGCGCGTCGGTGGCGGGGTCGTAGGAGCGGAGCATGGTCATGCGTTCCTCGTCACGGCAAAAATGCCGGTGGCGTTGCCGGAATCGAAAGTGAGGTCCAGCTTGCCGGTCTCCGGATCGATGTCACGGGTGATGAATTCGTAGAACGATCCGGGCACCGGCAGCGGCACTTCGCTGCCATCCGCCTCGCGGAACGGGCGCACGACCTTGTCCGCCAGGATCGCGGTCTGGCGCACCCGGCCGTTCTGCGAGATTTCGACCGAGGGCTTCATCGGATAGCCCTGGCCCTTCAACGCATCGGCCAGTTCGATCACGTTCGCGGTGCGGGTGGTCGCGTGGTTGAAGGCATTGCCCTCCGTGGCGATCCAGGCGCCTTCCTTGGTTTCGGGCAGCAGCACTTCGTAATCGGCCAGCGCAGGGGGCTCATGCTGGCGTTCGAAGCAGGCGAGGGCACCCTTCAGCGCGGTCAACGCCATGTCGAACGGGCATTGGCCATCGCTGGCCAGCGTGTCCAGTGCGGTCCATTCCGCTTCGCCCAGCGGATCGGTCGATGTGCCGAAGACATTGGCGCAAGCGCCCCGCGCTGCTTCGGGCAACTGGTCCACATGGAGTTCGGAGACGAAGAACTGCGGGATCGTCTCGGGCAGGTCGCGCTGGGCATAGGCGCGGCCGGTCATCTTCAGCTTGGGCAGCGGATAGAGGCCGACGATCTCATAGCCGAGCGGCGCCAGGAAGCGGCCGAACGCCATGTGGCCACCGGGCAGCGCGCCGGTTTCGCCATCGATGGTGCGCAGCGCGCCATGGTCGAAGACGATGGTTTCGCCCGCCGCGCGCACGTCGTCGATATAGCGCTGCGCGGTCGGCACGCGGTCCAGCAGGTCTGCGAACAGTGCGGCGTTCAGCGCCATGGCGACTTGCGCGCGGCTGACGCCGTCGCCGGTACCGGCAAGGGCGGGGTCGATGGTCAGCGTGGTGAGTGCCAGCGTCGCCTTGTCGGCGCCGATGGCGGCCGCCAGCAGGCGGAACAGCGTCTGGTCCGGATTCGCGTGAGATTGGGGGGCGGAGGGCATCGTTTTCCCGTCGTTCCTGTTGTTTCGCGTGTGTGAAGACATAGGAAAGCCCCCGCACCAAGTCCATGGCGCAAGGGCACCAGATGCGCTTTTTTGTCTATACCTATTGGCCTCATGCGTTTGCGCCTGCCTGACGGGCCGGCCGCGAGTCGCCGCAGAAGGGGCGGCCAAGCCTTTGGAGCGGTTGTGACTGCCGAATGTGTGAAGCGCTCCACAGGCCGTCGATCGGCACCGCTTCGACCCGTTAACGAAAGATTTTTGCAGTGCAGCGGGAAACTCGTGGCATGTTTGCGCTTTGAGGACTCGATCTCTCTCTCCTGCCCCCGAGGAGCGCGCATGAACTGGTTGCCTCGTGATGAAGAACCCGGTTGGAAATCGGGTTCGAACAAGGTGCGTTCGATATTTGACGCCGCTGGCGGAAACGATGCCAATGTTCGACCAAGGTCGACGCATATTGCGGTGATCGGTAATTTTGCTCCTCGCAAGTGCGGGATAGCTACTTTTACAACCGATATATTCGAACAGCTGGGCGAACATCACCCCGAGATCACGGTGGATGTCTATGCACTGGACGATCCGGCGCGTCCTTTGGAGTACGAGAACGTCGCCGGCACCGTGGCCTGCAACGATCCGGAAGACTATGCCCGCGCCGCCCGCCAGATCAACGAGAGCGGGGTGGATGCCGTCTGGCTTCAGCACGAATACGGCATCTTCGGCGGCGAGGATGGCGAGATGGTATGCCATTTCGTCGACCGGCTGGCCGCGCCCCTGATCCTCACCCTGCACACCGTGCTGAAGGAACCGACCGCGCATCAGCGGGCGATCCTGGATCGCCTTGTGGTGCGCGCGTCCCGGATCATGGTGATGTCGCGCCATTCGAAGGAAGTGCTCGAAAGCGAATATCGCGTGCCGGCGCGGGTGATCGAAGTGATCGAACATGGCGCGCCCGATCGGCCTTTCGGCCGGCAGGAAGAATTCAAGGCACGGCTTGGCCTGTCGGACCGCAAGGTTCTGATGACGTTCGGCCTGCTGGGGCCGGGCAAGGGGCTGGAACATGCCATCGCGGCCCTGCCCGCGATCGTGCAGCGCCATCCCGACGTGCTTTATCGGATCGTCGGCGCCACCCATCCGAATCTGGTGGCGCGCGAAGGCGAGGCCTATCGCGAGAAGCTGGAAAGCCTGGCGGCGGAACTCGGGGTTGCGGACCATCTCGTGTGGGACAACCGCTTCCTCGAAACCGGCGAACTGCTGGACCAGCTTGAGGCCTGCGACATCTACATGACGCCTTATCCCGGGCTTCAGCAGGCGACGTCGGGCACGCTGAGCTATGCGGTGGCATTGGGCAAGGCGCTAGTCTCCACTCCTTATGTCCATGCTCGCGAACTGCTGGGCAATGGCGTGGGCACGCTGATCGAGCCCGGATCGAGCGCCGCGATTGCCGAGGCTGTCAACGCACTGCTGGACAATCCCGATGAACTCGCCGCCATGCAACGCCGTGCCTGGGTGCGCGGGCGCGACATGATCTGGCCGCGCTTCGCGGAAAGTTCCGCCCGGCTGATCGACAATGCCCGCGCACCGCGCCCGGTGGTGCCGCCGGTGACGGCGACGCCGGGTCTTTCGGCGGTCTTCGCGATGAGCGATGCCACCGGCATGCTGCAGCACGGTGTTGGCGTCGTGCCGGATCGTCGCCATGGCTATTGCCTGGACGACAATGCCCGCGCGCTGATGCTGATGAACGTGGCGCAGGGCGTTCCCGCGGCGGAGCGGATGAAGTGGAGCATGGCCTATGCCGGCTTCATTCAATACGCCTGGAACCCCGACCTCAGCCGGTTCCGCAATTTCATGCGCTATGACCGGTCGTGGTGCGAGGACGAGGGGTCTGAGGATTCCAATGGCCGCGCGCTCTGGGCGCTTGGGCAAACGTGCGAATGCAACGTCGATCCCGGGCTGGGTGACTGGGCGCTGGACCTTTTCGAACAGGCGCTGCCGGCAGTGGGCGATTCGCATTCGCCGCGCGCGATCGCGTTCGCCATGCTGGGCGCTTGCGCGGTCTTGCGCCGCGATCCCGGGCATGAGGCCGCGCGGGAGCGGGTGGAAGCCGGCGGCGATTTCCTGATGAAACTGCTGGGCCATGGCCGCCGGCCGGATTGGGCCTGGTTCGAGGCGGTGCTGGGTTACGACAATCCGCGCCTGCCGCAGGCCCTGATCGAGGCCGGCGCGATGCTGGGCCGGGAGGACTGGATCGGAGACGGTCTGGCGACGCTGGAATGGATCTGCCACCAGCAGGTTTCCGCCAAGGGGCAGTTCCGGCCGATCGGATCGGAAAGTTTCCACAAGCCCTACAGCTACTTGCCGTTCGACCAGCAGCCGCTGGAGGCGCAGGCCGCGATCGAGGCGTCGCGCGCCGCGTGGCGCGTCACGCGCGGGGCGTTCTGGCGCGAACATGCGCTGGCGGCGTGGCGATGGTTCTTCGGCGGCAACGACCGCGGCGTCATGCTGGCCGATCTTGCGTCCGGCCGCTGCCACGACGGCGTTACGCCGCGCGGAGTAAATGGCAATTGCGGTGCGGAATCCATTCTCGCTTTCCAGCTTTCGCATTATGCTCTGGCCGAGCTTGCCCAGTCGGGCCCGCTGGTTTCGGCAGGTCCCCTGGCTTCGGGAGGAGGTTGGCTTGAATTGGCCCGAGACAGCCTGGTCTGAACCGCTGCACGTTTTCGAAACACGCCTTCACGCCGATCCGGCGCGGGTGGTGTTGCGCCCCTTTCACCTTGGCTGGCAGGCGAAAAACGCGCCCAGCGGCCGCGCGATGAAGCTGGTGGAGCACGTCGCCGCGTTGACGGAGGAGCGTGCCGACGCGGAATACGAACGCGTGCTGCGCGACTTCAAGGAACGCCATTGGCAGACCGAGACGATCTTCGAGGAGCGCTTCGCCGAAGTGGCGGCGAACCTCGACCTGGATCCCACGCGCTTTTCCGAGTCGCGCAAGCGGCTGATCGGTTCGTACTTCTGCCATGAGTACACGTTCGCCGCCGCTGCGCTGATGAACCCCTCCATCGTGCCCGCGCCCGACCAGTCGGGCATGCAGGACGGATCGGTGCGCTTCATCATGAGCCTGCGCGCAGTGGGGGAAGGGCACATCAGTTCCATCGCCTTTCGCGAAGGCATTGCCGAGGATGACGGCACCTTTTCGCTGTGGCCGCAGGCCTCGTTCGCCACTTCGGTCGAACTGGACGACGAGGAGCAGATCGATGCCGAGGACACCAATGTCTTCGTCCATCGCCATCCGGATTCCAGCCTGTCGAACACGGTGATCTTCCCGATCACGGAGCAGCAGCGCGGCGGGCTGGAGGACTTGCGCCTCGTTCGGTTCGATCACGGCGGTGGCGATTACGAATGGGTGGGCACGTACACCGCCTATTCGGGCAGTTCTATCCGCTCAGAACTGCTGCGCACGCGCGACTTTCGCGCTTTCGAGCTGGAACCGATCCACGGCCGCGCCGGGCGCAACAAGGGCATGGCGCTGTTTCCCGAAAAGGTCGACGGGCAGTACTGCATGGTCGGCCGGCAGGACGGGCAGAACCTGTTCCTGCTGAAGTCGGACGAGCTTGCCGTCTGGGACGATGACGGCGTGCTGCTAATGGAGCCGGCCTATCCCTGGGAATTCATCCAGATCGGCAACTGCGGCAGCCCGATCAAGACCGAGCACGGCTGGCTGCTGTTCACCCACGGCGTCGGCGCGATGCGCAAGTACGCGCTGGGCTGCGCGCTGCTGGACCTGAAGGATCCGTCGATCGTGCTGGCCCGCACGGTGGAGCCGGTGCTGACGGCTGAGAATGCCGATCGCTCGGGCTATGTGCCCAACGTGGTCTACACCTGCGGCGCGCTGAAAGTGGGGGAGCGGTTGCTGATCCCCTACGGCATTTCGGACAGCACCGTGGGCTTCGCGACGTGCGAGATTTCGGCGCTGATGGGGTTGATGTCGTAAGCCGTATGGGGCGTGCGGTCGCGAGGTCAGGCGTTAATCGCGCTTCGCCCTACTGGCTTCACAACACCAGCTATCTCGCAGTTGTCGAAACCTGCGCCCCGCGCTCGTCCCTACCCGTCATCCCCGCGAAGGCGGGGATCCCGCCTCCCTTGTGCTAGCGGAAAGGGCGAAAGGCAGCGGGGCCCCCGCCTTCGCGGGGGCGACGACAGAAGGCTGTCGTCATCCGGCCGCGAAAGCAGGGGGGACCTGTCACCCGTGCGCGCCGAACTCGTTCGCCAGCGCGGTGGTGATGCGCAGGCTCAGCGCATAGCAGCGCGCGATCGGGTCGATGAATTCGCGGTGGATCTGCGCATAGCCGGTCGCGCTGGAATCCGGGTAGTCGCTGGGCTTGTCCACCGTGAAGTCGTCGATCGAGGGGAAGCTGGTCGGGAAGGCGCGGCGCAACTGCGCAAGGCCATCCTCGACGCGCAGGGTGAAGAACATCTCCAGCACGTCGTCATGGCTGATGTCGTTGGCGCGGCTGAACGGCGGCACCATGACCACGCGCAGGAACATGTGCTTGAACAGCGCGATGCGCAGCGATTGCAGCACACCCAAGCTGCGCCGGGTGTGCTCGCGGTCCGGCAGCGGCGCTTCGTCCGGCAGCAGGTCGAGCAGGAAGTGCAGCTTCATCGCATCGACGCGCAGGCGTGAGGCCAGTCGGCGATAGACGCCGGTGCGGTCGTCCTTGGTCAGATACTCGGCCAGCTTCAGGCAGGCGTCGGCGATGTGCTTCTCATCCCCGCGATAGGGGCGGCTGGCCCAATAGGCGGAGTTGAACAGTTCGCCATAGGCTGCGACCGTCTTGATCGAAGCCAAGGCATTGGCCGCGCGGGCAAGGCGCATCAACTGCTGCCCGCGTTCGCTTTCGCGCAGCAGGCCGGCGATCTCTTCCCGGTTGCCGTCCGACGCGGTGCCGATCCCGGCGATCACGTTCACCGGATAGCCCAGTTGCTGAAGGATGGCATTGTGCGGGATCGCGCGGATCTGCCGCAGGCTCATCGAGCGGTCGGCGGCAAGGTCCGACTGGCGGCGCGACTTGCGGCTGCCGGTATCGTTCAGCAGGCCCAGGCCGAACGCGGTGATTGCGCGGCTGTAGGTGGAGCTTTCCAGATGCTCATGCTGCACGCCCCGGATCGCGCGATAGAAATCGAGGCTGAGGTCGGTGCGACGATAGAACAAGTCGGTCGGCGCATCGGCATCGGCGCCCCACAGCGGCATTTCGGCCATGCGGGTGAGCGTGGCGAAGGCCAGTTCGTCCGACCCGAACCAGAGGTAGCCGTCGCCGCCCTGGAAAGAGACTTCGGGCTCCAGCCGGATCCCGGCGCGCAGGAAGCGACGGCGGGACCAAGGCGACATCGGCCACTGGAAGCGGTCCTGGATGCTGGACGGGTGCGCGCCGCGCCCCATCGATTCGCCGTGCGTGTTGAAGATCAGCGCCGAAACGTCGGTAAGGCCGTTGGCCACCATCGCTTCGGACAGGCGGCCTTGCAGGCGCTCGATCGCGAGTGCGGCGGGCACCTGGCCGACGAAGCGGCCCGCGTCCGAAAACCCGGTCTGGATGGAGACGCGGCCACGCTTGTGCGCGTAATCGCGGTAGGCCGGCTCTGCCAGGACCGCGTCGAGGAAGCGGCCGCCATGTTCGAGGGCGGTCTCGGTCTCGAACAGCGGCGAGACGTCCACCTTCTCGTCGATCCCGAACATCCGCGCGAAGTAGAGCGCGGCCAGGATCGTGGTCGGCTCCTCGCACTCGGCCACCAGCATGCGGATCGGCGCGTCGGCGTCGATATGCGCAAGGATCTGGGCCATGGCCAGGAACTGGCGAACGGCGGTCGAATTCTCGATGGCGAGCGCGGCGAAGTTGGACTTCAGCGGCTTCACTTCGGCCAGCAACTCGCGCATGCGGACCAGGGCGGCCTGGCTGGCGAGGTTCAGCTTGCCGTCCGGATCGATGCGCAGGCGGATCGCGTTCTGAAGCTGGGAGGCGTTCACGCGGAAGTGGATCCAGCCCATGCCAAGGCCATCCGCGCGCATCGCGGCGGCGGCGACCAGCAAGGTGCGGGCCTGATCCTGATCGGCGTGGCGCGCTTCGTATTCCAGGTCGCTGATGATGCCTTCCAGGCTGATCAGCTTGTCCGGATGCTCGGCAGTCAGCGTATTGGCGGCGTCCGACAGCGCTTCGGGCGAGGAGAGGTCGGCGGCGAAGCGCGCGGCCATGTCCGCCGCCAGCGCGCCGGCTCGGGCCAGCTTGGCGGAAGTGTCGGGCGCGGCGTGGGCCAGTATTTCGGCATAGCTGGCCAGGCGCTGGGCCTTTTCCTCAAGCCGATAACGGATCGAGGTGGACCAGCCGATATCGGTGCGGCCGTCCATGTCATACCCCACCCACGAGGCGAAGCGGGCGGGCATCGGGTTCAGCCCCTTCCAGCGCTTCGGCCAGCGGGTGGCGGCAATGTCGAACAGGCGTTCGTTGATGCGATCGCGGGCCTTCTGGCCGCGGGCGATGGCCTCCATCGCCTTGCCGTGTTCGTAATCGAGCGTGATCGTATCGCGCGCGGGCGAGGCGGCGCAGACGGTGGCCTCGCTATGGTCGCCGGTGGAGGCGGCGTGAGTCACCGCCTCGGTCTGGGCGGTGGAGAGCAGGAAAGTAGGGTGCCCGGTGAAAACCACGTGGGCGGCGGGGCGCTGCCAGCGCACGGCGAAGGCGGTGAAATCTTCCTCACCAGCCGCCGCATCCAGCCGCTTTTCGTTTTCGGCCGGGGCGATGGGGGCGAGCATGCGGTCCAGCCGCGCGGCGCGGGCACGCAGCCCTTCGCACTCCATCTCGGCGACGAGGGCCTCGATCGTGTCGAGGCCCATTTCGCCGTTTTCCAGCTGGCGCGACAGTTCGAGCCCCAGCTGGAAAACCGGATTGTAGAGCGGCGTCTGGGCGGTCAGGACATGAAGTTCCTGAAGCCGGCGGTCGAGATCGTCGACCGTGTTCAACGCCGGGCCCATCAGCGGGGAAGCCCCGCGGCCTGACGGGCCGCCGCCTCGATCTTGGCGACGTCCGGCTTACCCTTGGGCACCATCCAGCTGCCGCCGACGCAGAGCACCGCGTCCAGCGCCAGCCATTCGGGCGCGTTCTCCGGCGTGACGCCGCCGGTGGGGCAGAACTTCGCCTTGAACAGCGGTGCGGCGATCGCCTTCAGTGCCGAAGGACCGCCGGCCGCCATGGCCGGGAAGAACTTCAGCCGGTCGAACCCGCATTCCAGCGCGAACATCACGTCGCTGGCA
Organism: Novosphingobium oxfordense; assembly: GCF_044029435.1. Classification (NCBI taxonomy): domain Bacteria; kingdom Pseudomonadati; phylum Pseudomonadota; class Alphaproteobacteria; order Sphingomonadales; family Sphingomonadaceae; genus Novosphingobium; species Novosphingobium oxfordense. The sequence continues at coordinate 3,902,017 of NZ_CP147005.1, forward strand.
TTGGCGGTGCCGGGCAGGAACGGGATCTTGGTCTTGTAGGCGGCTTCCGCCAGCATCGGCGTGAGGCCGGGCGAGACGATGAATTCCGCGCCCGCGTCGATCGAGCGCTTCAGGTCATCGGGCGAAAGCACGGTGCCCGCGCCGACCACGGCGCCGGGAACCTGCTTCATCACCTTGATCGCCTCGATCGCGCATTCGGTGCGCAGCGTCACCTCAAGCGCGGGCAGGCCGCCAGCGACAAGCGCTTCGGCGATCGGCAGCGCGTGTTCGATATCCTCGATCACCAGCACCGGGATCACCGGGGCCAGACGCATGACCTTTTCGACGGCTTCGGACGGGCTGCTCATTGATGGTGCTCCCTGACATAGGCGGCAGCCGCGCCGAACAGGCCGGGCTGCGGATGGGTGATAAGCTTGACGGGGATCTGCGCCATCATCGAGGCGAAGCGCCCCTTGGCGCAGAAGCGCTCCGAAAAGCCCGAGGAAAGAATGGTTTCGCGGATGCGGTAGCCAAGGCCACCGGCGATCACGACGCCGCTCGCGCCATGCGCCAGCGCATAGTCGCCCGCCGCGCTGCCCAGCGAGAGGCAGAAGCGATCGACCGCGGCGGCGGCCAGCGGGTCCGAATGGCTGGTGCCGGCGGTCCAGAGTTCCACGTCGGTGACGTCATGCACCGCGCGGGTCTCCATGGCGGCCAGCGTCTGGTAGATATCGACGATGGCCGGGCCGGAAACGACACGCTCCACCGAGACGCGGTTGTGCCGCTTGCGCAGGCGGGCAAGGATCGCATCCTCGATCAGGTCGAGCGGGGCGTAGTCCACATGGCCGCCCTCGGTCGCCTGCACGTGGTAGAACCCGCCCTTGCCGTGCGGTAGGCCATTGCGCCACAAGTGCGCGACGCCAAGGCCGGTGCCCGGGCCAAGCACGCTGAGCGTGCCCGAGGTGGGCAGCGGAACGTCCGGCCCGGCCAGATGCAGGAACTGGTCTTCGGGCGCCAGCGCCACGGCATAGGCCACCGCCGCGAAGTCGTTGACCACGGTATAGCGTGACACGCCCATCTTCTCGGGAATCATCGCGGGACGAATGATCCACGGGTTGTTGGTGAAGCGGATCACGTCACCGCCGACGGGCCCTGCGATCGCGATCGAGATGGCATCGGGCAGCGTGCCGCCCATGCGCTCGCGGAAAGCCTGCCATGCCAGCTGGAAGCTGCCATGATCGCTGGTGTGCAGCGTGACGGGTTCGTCCAGCGTGATGTGGCCTTGGTCGTCCACCGAAGCCAGCGCGAAGCGGGCATGGGTTCCGCCGATGTCGACGGCAACGAGTTCGGTGCTGCCGGCATTGCTCCCAGAGTTGCTCACAGTCCTGCTACCTCCAGCATCGAGGAGCCGCCCTGTTCGGCGCCGCCTGCGTTCATGCGGAACATCGCGAAGAGTTCGCGGCCCATGCCTTCGGCCGGAGCCGGCAGCGGGGCGGGCGAGCGGCCGGAAAGGTCGGCCGTGGTGGAAAGCGTGCCGTCCACCGCGCAGAGGCGCACGATATCGCCGTCCTGCAGATAGGCGATGGGGCCGTCCGCCAGCGCTTCCGGGGTGACGTGGATCGCGGCGGGCACCTTGCCCGAAGCGCCCGACATGCGGCCGTCGGTGACCAGCGCCACCTTGAAGCCGCGATCCTGAAGCACGCCCAGCGGCGGCGTCAGCTTGTGCAGTTCGGGCATGCCGTTGGCGCGCGGGCCCTGATGGCGCACGACCACCACGACATCGCGGTCCAGCTCACCCGCCTTGAAGGCGTTGATGACCGCTTCCTGCGTTTCGAACACGCGGCAGGGCGCCTCGATGGTCCAGCGCTCCTGATCGACCGCGCTGGTCTTGAACGTGGCGCGGCCGACATTGCCGGAGACGAGGCGCATGCCGCCGTCGGGCAGGAAGGGCTTGGCCACCGTGCTCAGCATGGCATCGTCGCCGCTGACGGCAGGGGCCGGCTTCCACTTGAGTTCGCCTTCGTCCAGCGTCGGCTCGGTGGCATAGGCGCGCATGCCGTCCTTCGAGACGGTGAGGATGTCCTCATGCGCGAGCCCGGCGTCGAGCAGTTCGCGCACCACCCAGCCCATGCCGCCGGCGGCGTGGAAGTGGTTCACGTCGCCCGAACCGTTGGGATAGACGCGCGTGATCAGCGGCACGGCGGCGGAAAGCTCGTCGAAGTCCTGCCAGTCGATCTGGATGCCGGCGCAGCGGGCCATGGCGGGCAGGTGGATCGCGTGGTTGGTCGAACCGCCCGTCGCCAGCAGGCCGACGATGGCGTTGACGATCGCCTTCTCGTCCACGACATGCGCCATCGGGCGGAAGTCGTCACCCTTGCGGGTCATCTCGGTCACGCGGTGGACGGCGGCGCGGGTCACGGCCTGACGCAGCGGCGTGTTCGGCGGCACGAAAGCGGCGCCGGGGATGTGCAGGCCCATCATCTCCATCATCATCTGGTTGGAGTTGGCGGTGCCGTAGAAAGTGCAGGTGCCGGCCGAGTGATAGCTGGCGCTTTCGCTCGCCAAGAGTTCCTCACGGCCGACCTTGCCCTCTGCATAGAGCTGGCGGACCTTCTGCTTTTCCTTGTTGGAGATGCCGCTGGGCATCGGGCCCGAAGGGATGAACACGGCGGGCAGATGGCCGAAGCGCAGCGCGCCCATGACCAGGCCGGGCACGATCTTGTCGCAGATGCCCAGCAGGGTCATGCCGTCATACATCGCGTGGCTGAGCGAGACGGCGGTGGAAAGCGCAATGGTGTCGCGGCTGAACAGCGACAGTTCCATGCCGTCGAAGCCCTGCGTCACGCCGTCGCACATGGCGGGCACGCCGCCGGCAACTTGCGCGGTCGCGCCGACTTCGCGAGCATAGAGCTTCATCTGCTCCGGATAGCGGCCATAGGGCTGATGGGCCGAAAGCATGTCGTTGTAAGCAGTGACGATGCCGACGTTGATTGCCTTGCCGGTGGCGATGGCAGGCTTGTCCTCTCCGCTCGCCGCAAAACCATGCGCGAGGTTGGAGCACGAAAGGAACGAACGGTCCGAATGGCGGCCGGCTTCGCGGTCGACCATGGCGAGATAGCGGGCGCGAGTGGGCTTCGACCGTTCGATGATGCGGTCGGTTACGCGGGCTACCACCGGGCTGAGGGTGCTCATGGGGTTACTCCTGCTCTGTCCGTCTGCCCTGTCTGCGAGGGCGTCTGTCTTTTGTCTCAGCCTCCCGAAGCCACGCGCTCGGGATCTCCCGGGCGAGGCTTGAAGGCATTTAGGTAACCGGTGTCAATACCTATCTTCCACCGGTTCGCGGGGAAATCGGCACGAGAAAGGGCGCGCACCCCGGTATATAGGGTGCGCTGCCTGATCATGCTTGCGCCGTTGGCCTTACGGGTGCCCGATTACTCATGCCACGTGACGCCATCGCGCTCGGCGAGGGCGATGGCGGCGGAGGGGCCCCAGCTTCCGGCGGTGTAGGTCTTGGGCTCCTGAGCCTGTTCCTCCCACTCGGCCCGGATCGCGTCGATCCAGTCCCACTGCGCTTCCACCTCGTCACGACGGACGAACAGCGTCTGCTCACCCTCGATCAGGTCCAGCAGCAAACGCTCGTAAGCGATGCGGCGCTGCGGGCCGGCGAAAGCGTCGGGCATGGAGATGTCGAGCGGGATGGAGCGCAGGCCGAAGCCGTTGCGGTCCAGCCCCGGCACCTTGGCCATGAGCGACAGCGTGATGTTCTCGCTCGGCTGAATGCCGATGACCAGGCGGTTCGGCACCGTGCGGGCGCCACGACCATGGAAGATCGAGTGCGGCACATCGCGGAACTGCACGACGATCTCGGTCGTGCGCTTGGGCAGGCGCTTGCCGGTGCGCAGATAGAAGGGCACGCCCTGCCAGCGCCAGTTGTCGATATGCGCCTTGATCGCGACGAAAGTTTCGGTGTTCGAATCCTTGCCGAGTTCGTCGTCATAGCCCGGCACGGCCTGGCCGCCGATGGCGCCGGCGCGGTACTGGCCGGTGACCGTCTCGTTGGCGGCAACCTTGCGCAAGCTGCGCAGGATCTTCACCTTCTCGTCCCGCACGCTGGTGGCGTCGTAGCTGACCGGCGGCTCCATCGCGACGAGCGCGAGCAGCTGGAGCATGTGGTTCTGCACCATGTCGCGCAGCGCGCCCGAATCGTCGTAGTAGGCAACGCGCGATTCCAGGCCCACCGTCTCGGCCACGGTGATCTGCACATGGTCGATATGCGCGGCGTTCCACAGCGGTTCGAACATCAGGTTCGCGAAGCGCAGCGCCAGCAGGTTCTGGACGGTTTCCTTGCCCAGATAGTGATCGATGCGGAAGATGCGGTCTTCCGGGAAGGCGCGGGCGACGGCGTCGTTGATCACCTTGCTGGAGGCGAGATCCACGCCCAGCGGCTTTTCCAGGCCGATGCGCACGTTATCGCCGGCCAGGCCGCTGGCCTGAAGGCCGCGAATGGTCGGTTCGAACAGGCTGGGCGCGGTGGACAGGAAGATCGACAGGCCGTCCTTCGGCTCGCCCACCTTGGTCGCCAGCGTGTTGAAGCTTTCCATCTGGTTGGCGTCGAGCGTCTGGTACGACAGGCGGTTGAGGAACCGCGCCATGCCGCCGCGCCGTTCGGCGGGAAGGAACTGTTCGAGCGACTGGCGCGCGAAGTTGCGGAAATCCTGGTCGTCATGCTCGGAACGGGCCGTCCCGATGATCTCGATCTTGGGATCGAGCAAGCCTTCGGCGTCGAGTGCGCAGAGCGAGGGAAGGAGCATACGGCGCGACAGGTCGCCCGTTGCACCGAACAGGAGGAGGCGGTCTGATGTAAACTGGCCGGTAATGGAATTGGTCACTGGGCGCTGTCCACCTTCTGGGGGTTATTCACCTTTGGTTACTTCCGCCGAGGCGGGCTCCTCCTCCTGCGTCCCGGCCATGTACAACGCGGCGAAAATCAGGGCCGGCCACGGGATTGCGTCGATCCTGAGAAAACGAACAGGATGGCACGATCGCGGTAGTGGGACGTCTGGCCTTCGCGGTTGCAGCATAACACGGTCTGCGTGCGACGTGCTAGGCGAGCGCGCGCCAAAGCTCAACCACGATTGCACGGATTGAACACGACAACTGCGTGCATACGTATTTAGGGACTATGCCAGGCACGATTTTCCGCAAGTTCGTTGCCCGTTCGTCTTTGTCCTGTCGCGCAGCGCGGGCATGGGGACAGGTCAACGATCACGAATGGCGGCGCGGTGACAGGCGCGCGCGTGGCAAACGACAGCGCGCCGGGCGGCGTGCATAGGGAAAAGGCGAATAGAATGGCCGGTGACGGCGTCCAGCTTCTCGAACATCTCCAGACCCCGGCAATGATGGTTTCGCGCGGGCAGGTGCGCTTTGCCAACAGCGCGGCGAAAGCGCTGCTGGGCGCGCATATCGTTGGCCAGGACGTGCGCATCGCCATTCGCGAACCGCGCGCGGTGGCCGCGATTCTCAGTGCCGAGGGTGGCATTGCCCGCGTTACCGGGCTCTCCACCGGCGGCAGCGTCTGGGAAGTGGACTGCCGCGCGATCTCTCCGACCGACCGGCTGGTCAGCCTCTACGACTTGTCCGAACGGGTGAGCGTGGCGAAGTCGCACGCCGATTTCGTGGCCAATGCCAGCCATGAACTGCGCACGCCGCTGGCCAACGTGATCGGCTATGTGGAAACGCTGATGAACCCGAAGGCGGGCGGGGACGAGGGCGTGCGCAACCGATTCCTCGACACCATTCGGCATGAGGCGCAGCGCATGCAGGCGCTGATCCTCGACCTCATGAGCCTTTCGCGGATCGAAGCGGTGAAGCACGAAGTCCCCCTGGACCGGGTGGAACTGGTGGCGCTGGCGCAGGAGATGGCGGGCGAATCGAAGCCCGGATCGAACGTGATGGTTCATGCCAATTGCGAGAGCGCGGTGGTGACGGGAGACCGCGGCCAGCTTGCCCAAGTGCTGCGCAACCTGATCGACAACTCGCTGAAGTACGGCAGGCAGGGTGGCAAGGTGGATGTCTCGCTGGAGGCGACCGCGACCGGCTGGGTGCTGATCAGTGTTCGCGACGAAGGCGACGGCATCTCGCCCGAGCACCTGCCGCGCGTGACCGAGCGCTTCTACCGCGCCGACACCAGCCGCAGCCGCGCGGTGGGCGGCACCGGGCTGGGCCTGTCGATCGTGAAGCACATCGTCGAACGCCATCGCGGCCGCTTCGACATCGACAGCCGCGCCGGGCAGGGCACGACGGCCTCGGTGATGCTGCCGCTGCGCAAGGAAGACGGGCAGGCGTGAGGATGCGCTTCGGCGCGCGACCGGGGGCATCACGGCAGGCGTGTCGCGGCATGGGCGTTGCCGCAGGGGTGTAGCGGCAGAGCATATCGGCGGCGCCGCTCCCCCAACCCCGATCGAGGCACCCACCATGACCCCAGCATCCTCGTCATCCCCGCGAAGGCGGGGATCCCGCTTGTTCTTCTTTCGCCGCGCGTAGAGATGGCGCACCGCCTAAGGGCCTCCTCTCCGTTGCGCCGTAAAAGCCAAAAGCGGCCCCCCCTTCGCGTGGGGCCACGGGAGGGCAGGTTCTGTGCAACTCGCGCCGGCCTGCATGGGAGCCGGAGATACTTGCCTAGAAATCCAGCTCGAACCGCGTCCCCACCACGTTGACCTTGTAGTCCGTCCGGCCTGAAGCCAGCGGCGTCGCCCCCTTGTAGGCCAGCAGCGCGTAATTGAGGTTGAAGCGCAGGTAATCGACCGGCGTCCACACCAGCGCGGCGATGTAGCCATCCTGCCGTCCGCCGCGAATGTCCCGGTCGTCCAGGTCCAGCCAGTCGTAGCGCAGGGTGAACAGCACCGAGCCGATGCCGCCGTCGCCCAAGGCATGGGCCGGCGCTTCGGTGCGGAAGATGCCTTCCTTGTATCCCCGGCTGTCGCCCGGCGTCAGGAACAGGCCCAGCTCGGCATAGGCGCCCTGGAACGAGACCGAAGGCTGGCCCACGCGGTCCGCCGTCAGCCGGTTGTATTCCGCCGCCGCGTGCCAGCGGCCCCGGATCGCGGCGGCCTCCACGCCCCAGTTGAACTCTTGCGCGACGTGCATGGCCGGGGTGCCGATCAGCCGCGTATTGGTGGAATGCACATAGGGCCGCTGGCGATAGCGCATGGTGCCTTCCGCCAGCCGGCCGAGATCGCGCCAGTGGACCGATCCGCCGAAGTGCAGCTGCGTGTCGCCCAGTTTCGGCGCATGGACCAGCCGCGCGTCGATGCCGTGGCTGTCGTTCTCGTCCCCGCCGTCGACGCCATCCGCATCGTTGGCGAGGGCGCCGATATCGTCACTGAACAGGCCCACTTGCGCCAGCCAGGCCCCGCGCATGTACTGGGCGGATACGCCCAGGCGACGCTCGAAATTGAACGCATCGGTAAAGGCGGCACGCTCCATCACGCTGCCGGTGGTGTCCCCGGTCAGTTCGTCCAGCGATTGGAAGGGATTCTGGTTGCCCAGCTTCACCGTCCACGGGCCGTGCCGGTAGCTGACGTAGGTGTCGACCAGGTCCACCGCGTTGTCGGATAGCTCCAGCTCCAGCTTGTAGCCGAAGCCGCCACCGATGCCGCCTTCCGCGCCCAGCCGGATGCGGCGCATCTCGGTAGAGAAGCCGAGCCCCCGATCGTCGAGGCCGCCGGGCGCGCCCACATAGTTGGCATCGGCCTGGATGCGGCCTTTCACCTTGAACGAACGCTCGCCCGACGTGAATTGCGGGCTGCCTTTCCATGCGATCTCGGTGGAAGGGGGCGGGGATGGCGGAGCCGGGGCGGCATTGGTCGAAGCGGCGACGGCCGGGGTGGTGGTGCCTGAAGCGGGAGACGAAGCGGGAGCGGGAGGCGCCATTCCAGCCGACGCCAATCGCGCCTCCATCCGCTCGACCTGCTCTTTCAGCGCGGCGACTTGCGCGCGCAGCAGGGCGGCTTCCCCTGCGGAAATCGGCTGGGTCGGCGCCTGGGTCTGGGCACGGGCAGCAGGCGCGAGCGCGAAAAGCAGGCAGCCGGCAAAAAGCGGGGCGGCGGCCACGCGGGGCAGTTTCGAAGGCATCGGGATCGGCTTCCGGACAAGTCATCAAGGTCCCGCGCGGCGGGTTCCGGCTGGCCGGTTATGGCTGTGAAATGACTATTCAGTGACAAATATGACCGCAATTCCAGCTGTCATTATTTGTCACAGAGCGGCCGCAAAGCAGCCATAAAATCATTCGGCAAAAATGGCGGAAAACCAAGCTTCGGTGAACCCCAGCTATAAAGTGTCATGGAACTGAAACAGTCTAGTCATACTGGCGTCGTGTTAGTGCCATCAAAGCTTCATGGAGGGTCAACCAAGGTGCGGAAAGCAAAGAGAATTTTGATGATGGCGCTGTCCGTGCCCGCGCTTGCGGTCGCGGCGGGATGGGCTCCGGCGGCTTATGCACAGTCCGCCGATTCGGCCGCGATCCGGCAGGAATTGGACGCCATGCGGGCGCAGATGAAGGCCATGGAAGGCCGAATCGAATCGCTCGAGGGCCAGCTCAATGCCGCCAATGCGCGCGCGGATGCGGCGACGCAGGCGGCCCGCAACGCGGAGACTGCCGCCCAGACCGCAGCCCAGTCCGCCGCCCAAACTGCAGCCCAAACCTCCGCTGGCACCACTGCCGTCGCCAAGGGCGGCGCCGCGCCCCCCGCCGCCAAGCCTTCGCCGGTAGAGATCGCCTGGAAGGGCGCGCCGGAATTCAAGGGCGACAACGGCTGGAGCTTCAAGCCGCGCGGCCGGCTCCAGATCGATGCGGGCGGGGTCAATGCCCCTTCGGGACTGGACGAGACCTCGTCCGACCACCTTGGCTTCAGCACCGAGCTACGCCGCGCCTATATCGGCTTCGACGGCACCATGCCGGGCGGCTTCGGCTATCGCTTCGAGGCCGATCTGGCCAATTCCAGCGTCGTCATCAACGACATGTACCTGACCTACAAGGCCGGCAAGTTCGTCACGCTGGCGCTGGGCAACCAGAAGCCGAACACCGGGCTGGAGGACATGACGTCCGACCTGTTCACCAGTTTCATGGAGCGTGCCAGCTTCGTCGGCGCCTTCAACATGGAGCGCCGCGTCGGCCTCAACGCGCAGTACCTGAACAAGTCCGTGCTGCTGCAGGGCGGCGTGTTCAGCGACGATCCCAACTCGCTCAACAGCGACTACGACAAGTCGTGGAGCGTGGATGGCCGCGCGGTCTTCATGCCCACCGTCGCGGGCGGCACGCTGCACCTGGGCGGATCGGTCCACTGGCGCACGCTCAACGATTCGATCCCGACGGTGACCTATCAGAGCCGCCCCTTCGTCCACACCACCGACTTGCGCTTCCTCAGCGCCGGGGTGAGCAATGCCCGCAACGAGCTTGGCCTCGGCCTCGAAGCGGCGTGGATCAAGGGCCGCTTCCATGTGTCGAGCGAAAGCTACTGGCAGAAGGTGCGGCGCGAGGGCTTTGCCGATCCCATGTTCAACGGCGGCTATGCCGAAGTGGGCTACATGCTCACGCACGACGATACCGCCTACAAGGCCGGCGTGTTCGACCGCATCCGCCCGCATCACGGGATGGACAAGGGCGGCCTCGGCGCGGTCCAGCTCAACGTTCGTTACGATTGGCTGAACCTGAACGATGCCGGCATCGTCGGCGGGCGGGAACAGACGGCGGGCGTGTCGGCCATCTGGATGCCGACCGACTACGTGCGCTTCATCCTCAACTACGGACATATCTGGGTGAAGGATTCGCCCGTTCTGGTAGACGGGGTGGACGGCACTTACGGCGTTGATTCGATGGGCATGCGCGCCCAGTTCGATTTCTGATTTGCGATTGCTGATTTCAGACTGTCATCTTTCCCGGGGCGGATGGGCGATCGGTGCGCCGCCCCCCGGTCAGCCGCTGCACCGAACCCTGTTTCCGGCGCGCCTTTCCCGTTTGCCATCCACGGAAAAACCTGCGGATTTCCAGCAATTTCACTGAGCAGACAACAATGTCACTTACTTGTCATGGAAGTGTCATTGTAGCCCAATAGGGGCAACCCACACTTGAAGCCCAAGGGGTGACATCATGCGTTCCACCAAGACTTTCCTTATCGTCGCCGCTTCGTCCGTGGCTCTTGCCGGTTGCGGCGGCTCGGGCGGTTCGGCCGCCGGTTCGCGCGACTTCGTGCGCGCCGTCGGTTCCTCGACCGTCTACCCCTTCGCCACCGCCGTCGCGGAAGAATTCGCCAAGGCCGGCGGCAAGTCGCCCGTCATCGAATCGACCGGCACGGGCGCGGGCATGAAGCTGTTCTGCGCCGGCGTCGGCGCCCAGCACCCGGATATCGAGAACGCGTCGCGCCGGATCAAGAAGTCCGAATTCGAAGACTGCCAGAAGAACGGCGTGACCGACATCGTCGAGGTGCAGGTCGGCATCGATGGCATCGCCTTCGCCGAATCCCAGAACGGCCCTGGCATGAAGCTGACGCCGACGGACATCTACAAGGCGCTGGCCGCCAACCCTTATGGCAAGCCCAACACTGCCAAGACCTGGAAGGACGTGAACGCGTCGCTCCCGGCCGAACCGATCCTGGTCTACGGCCCGCCGTCGACCTCCGGCACGCGTGATGCGCTGAAGGAACTGATCCTCGAGGCCGGTTGCAAGACCGATGCCGCCACCGCCGCGCTGAAGGAAACCAACAAGGACAAGTACGAGGCGATCTGCCACGACATCCGCGAGGATGGTCCTTACGTGGACGCGGGCGAGAACGACAACCTGATCGTCCAGAAGATCTCGCAGAACCCCAAGGCGATCGGCATCTTCGGCTTCTCGTTCCTTGAAGAGAACGCCAAGACCATCAAGGGCATCCCGATGTCGAACGTCGTCCCCACTTACGAGACGATTTCGAACTTCACCTATCCGGGCGCCCGTCCGCTCTACATCTACATCAAGAAGCAGCACCTCGCCCCGATCAAGGGCCTGCAGGGCTACGTCAACGAGTGGGTGAAGTCGTGGGGCCCCGATGGCTACCTGAAGGCCAAGGGCATGGTGATCGCGCCTGACGACGTGCGTGCGAAGAGCGCGGACATCGTCGCCAAGATGACCCCGCTCAACCCCGCCGACCTCAAGTAATCGCACTGAATCGGAAAGGCGCCGGAACGGCCTCATGATACTTACAGGAGTCCTCCTGGCCGTTCTCGGCCTCGGTCTCGTCGGCTGGTTTGCCGCGCGGGGCCGGGCCCGGCTGCTTCACACGGGGCGCGGCACGCTTCACTCGATGCCCGGCTATCACGGCTGGCACGTGCTGTTGTGGATCGTGGTCCCGGCGCTGATCGCCTGGGGCGCATGGTCCGCGATCATGCCGGGCCTTGTCGACGGCGCGGTGATGACCGATCCGGCCGCCGCCCAGCTTCCGGCCGATGCGATGGGCCGCGCCGCCGTGCTGTCCGAAGCCAAGGCGATTGCCGATAATCCGGGGCAGGCTGCGTTCAATCCCCTGGCGCAGACCCTGTCCGAACCGGTGCGCGCGGCCCATCAGCGCTTCGGCCTGATCGGCGCGCTGCTGGTGGTCATCGTCGCACTGGCCGGCGGCGGCTGGGCCTTCACCAAGGTTCGCGCCAACTATCCGGCGCGCAGCCGGGTGGAGCGCGCGGTGCTGGGCGTGCTGCTGCTCGCCTCGCTGATGGCGATCCTCACCACTTTCGGCATCGTCGCCTCGCTGGTGTTCGAGGCGGGGATGTTCTTCAAGGACGTCTCGCCGATCGACTTCCTGCTCGGTACCCACTGGTCGCCGGGCTCTGCGCGCGGCGACAATCTGGGCGAGAGCTTCGGCGCGGTGCCGCTGTTCTGGGGCACGATCTACATCGGCGCGATCATCGCCATGGTGGTGGCCATCCCGCTCGGCCTGATGAGTGCGATCTACCTGACGCAATATGCCACGCCGGCGATCCGCCGGTGGCTGAAGCCGGTGCTGGAGATCCTCGCCGGCATTCCCACGGTGGTCTACGGCTACTTCGCCGCGCTGACCGTCGCGCCGATCTTCCGCGACTTTGCCGGTTCGCTGGGCATGCCCAATCCGTCGACCGAGAGCGCGCTTGCGGCCGGCGTGGTGATGGGCGTGATGATCATTCCCTTCGTCTCCTCCATGGCCGACGATGCCCTGGCCGCCGTGCCCCGCGCGATGAGCGACGGTTCGCTGGCGCTGGGTGCGACCAAGTCGGAAACGATCAAGAAAGTGCTGCTGCCCGCCGCGCTGCCCGGCATCGTTGCCGGCGTGATGTTGGCCGTAAGCCGCGCCATCGGTGAGACCATGATCGTCGTCATGGCCGCGGGCGCTGCCGCCAACCTTTCGGCGAACCCCTTCGCCTCGATGACCACGGTCACCTATCAGATCGTCCAGATGCTGACCGGCGACCAGGAATTCAACAGCCCCAAGACGCTCTCCGCCTTTGCGCTGGGCCTGGTGCTGTTCATCGTCACCCTCATTCTCAACATCATCGCGCTCCGTGTGGTGAAGCGTTTCCGGGAAGCTTATGAGTAACGCACGCTGGCAAACGCCGGAGGCCGCGCGGCGCATCGCTCGCCGCAACGCCGCCGAACGCCGCTTCAAGCTGATCGGCCTTGGCGCGATCGTCCTCAGCCTTGCCTTCCTGGCGCTGCTGCTGGTGATCATGCTGAAGAACGGCCTGTCGGGGCTCGACTGGTCGTTCCTGAGCGGCTCCGATTCGACCAATCCCGACGCTGCCGGCGTCTGGGGCGCGACCAAAGGCTCGCTGCTGACGATGTTCGTCACGCTGCTGCTCTCGTTCCCGATGGGCGTGCTGGCGGCGATCTACCTTGAGGAGTTCGCCCCGCGGGCGCGCTGGATCGAATGGATCGAGGTTTCGATCAACAACCTGGCCGCGGTGCCGTCGATCATCTTCGGCCTGCTGGGCCTCGCCGTGTTCATCAACACGCTGGGCATGCCGCGCAGCTCCCCGCTGGTTGGCGGCCTTACGCTGGCGCTGATGACGATGCCCGTGATCGTCATTTCCGGGCGCAACGCCATCAAGGCGGTGCCGCCCTCGATCCGCGATGCCGCGTTGGCGATCGGGGCCAGCAAGATGCAGACCGTGTTCCACCACGTCCTGCCGCTCGCGCTGCCCGGCATCCTCACCGGCACGATCATCGGCATGGCCCGCGCGCTGGGTGAAACCGCGCCGCTGCTGATGATCGGCATGCGTGCCTTCATCGTCACCCCGCCGGGCGGGATCACCGATCCTTCCAGCGTGCTGCCGATGCAGATCTTCCTGTGGTCCGACGAAATCGACAGCGGTTTCGTCCAGAACACCTCCGCCGCCATCATCGTGCTGCTGGTCTTCCTGCTGGCGATGAACGGCCTTGCAATCTACCTTCGAAACAAATTCGAAGTGCGCTGGTAGAACCATGACAAAAGCCAAACTCACCGCCCGCAATGTCGACGTCTTCTACGGTGCGAAGAAGGCCATCAACGATGTCTCGATCGAGATCGACAACGGCATCGTCACCGCCTTCATCGGCCCGTCGGGCTGCGGCAAGTCCACCTTCCTGCGTTCGCTGAACCGCATGAACGACACCATCGCCGATGCCCGCGTCACCGGCGAGATCCTGCTGGATGGCGAGAACATCTATTCGCCCGACATGGATCCGGTGGCGCTGCGCGCCCGCGTCGGCATGGTGTTCCAGAAGCCGAACCCGTTCCCCAAGTCGATCTACGAGAATGTCGCCTATGGCCCGCGCATCCACGGCCTGGCACCGTCGAAGGCGGACATGGACGGGATCATCGAAAGCTCGCTGACCAAGGCGGGCCTGTGGGACGAAGTGAAGGACCGCCTGCACGAGCCGGGCACCGCGCTTTCGGGCGGGCAGCAGCAGCGCCTGTGCATCGCCCGCGCCATCGCCGTCAGCCCCGAAGTGATCCTGATGGATGAGCCGTGCTCCGCGCTCGACCCGATCGCCACCGCGCGTATCGAGGAACTGATCGACGAGCTGAAGGACACCTACGCGATCGTCATCGTCACCCACTCCATGCAGCAGGCGGCCCGCGTGTCGCAGCGCACGGCGTTCTTCCACCTCGGCAACCTGGTGGAATACGGCGATACCAGCCAGATCTTCACCACCCCGCGCGAGGAAAAGACCAAGGACTATATCACCGGCCGCTACGGTTAAGAACTTGTCTGCAAATCCGCTGCAGGCGGATTTGGCGGCATCGGCCCTCTCCCCCACCCGACCTCCCACAGGGTACTATCGTTGGGAGGTCGGGTGGGGGAGAGGGCCGGCGCCGATACGAAAATGCCCGAAGGGCGTTTTCCAGACAGACTCCGAAGCGGTGCTATAAGTCAGGGAAATTCAGGGAAGACACCAATGGTCGATCATACAGTCAAGGCCTTCGACAGCGAGATCGGGCAGCTTCGCGGCCTCGTCGCCGAGATGGGCGGCCTCGCCGAAGTGGCGATCCGCGATGCCATCATCGCGCTGACCCAGCATGACGAGGACCTTGCCGCGCAAGTCGTCGCCGCCGACGCCCGCCTCGATGCACTGGAAGCCGAAGTGGACCGCCTGGCCGTCCGCACCATCGCGCTCCGCGCCCCGATGGCCGACGATCTTCGCGACGTGATTGCCGCGCTGAAGATCTCCGGCGTGATCGAGCGCATCGGCGACTATGCCAAGAACATCGCCAAGCGCGTCAACGCCATGGAAAGCCGCGGCAAGATCGAGCCGCTGGAACTCGTGCCGATGATGGCCGAGATTGCAGAGGGTATGGTCCGCGACGTGCTGAACGCCTACGGCTCGCGCGATGCCGCGCTGGCACAGGAAGTGATCCGCCGCGACGAGAAGCTGGACCAGTTCTACAACACGCTGTTCCGTTCGCTGCTGACCCACATGATGGAGAACCCGGCGACGATCACCAGCGCCGCTCAGTTGCTCTTCATCGCCCGTAACCTCGAACGCATTGGCGATCATGCCACCAATGTCGCGGAAATGGTCTATTACGCCGCCACCGGCGAATACCATGCCGAACGCGACAGCCAGACCAACGACACGCGAGGCCTGCCGTGAACCCTTCCGTTCTGGTCGTCGAGGACGACCGCGCCCTGTGCGAACTGCTGACCTGGAATCTCAGCGCCGAAGGCTATCAGGTGCGCAGCACCGGCGATGGCGAGGAAGCGCTGCTGATGGTGCAGGAACAGCAGCCTGACGCGATCATCCTCGACTGGATGATCGAGCATGTGCCCGGCATCGAGGTTTGCCGCCAGCTCCGCAAGGACAAGGAAACCTCCCAGATCCCGATCCTCATGCTCACCGCGCGCGGTGAGGAGGAGGACATGATCCGCGGCCTCAAGACCGGTGCCGACGATTACGTCACCAAGCCGTTCTCGCCGCGCGAACTGCTCGCCCGGATCGAGGCGCTGCTGCGCCGCGCGCGCCCGTCGCTGGCGGGCAACGTGCTGCAGTGGGGCGATATCGAGCTGGACGTCACCAGCCACCGCGTGCGCCGCAGTGGCGAGGCGCTGCACCTTGGCCCCACCGAATTCCGCCTGCTGCGCTATTTCATGGAGCGCCCGAACCGGGTCGTCTCGCGCCAGCAGATCCTGGACGGCGTCTGGGGCATGGATTCGGACATCGACGAGCGCACGGTGGACGTCCACATCCGCCGACTGCGCAAGGCGATCAACCGCGCCAACGACACCGACCCGATCCGCACCGTGCGCGCGGCGGGCTATGCGATGGACGTGACCTGAAGCCTTTCGGAAGGTTGCCCATTCATCGCGCCTGATACGCTGAACAGGCGTGCTTCAAGCCGCGTGGCTGCCTGGGGGCAGACGGCCACGCGGCGCATTGCAATCAATCCATCGCTGTCGCCAGCTTCAACCGGTCCATGCCGCTGGGTTCCTTGACGTCGGCAAATTCGAACGTCACGCGTTCGATCGTGCCGGTGAAGGGGAACAGGCCCTTGCTTTCATAGTCGGCGCAGACGGGCGAGATGCAGTCCATGCCCACGTCCATGCACTCGGTGCCGCAGCGCATGGGGATCTGTTCGTCGATCTGACCGCCGGCAACGAGAGTTCCGTCGATGGCCAGTCCGACTTTGGCCGGGCTGCCCGGCTTTTCCGATTCCGGCAGGAAGGTGACGGCGATCTCGTGCTTCCCGGCGCTCAAGGCTTCTGGCGAAATCACATCGGTGCGCTTCATTCCGAAGAAGTTGTAGTGGAAGCGCGCCTTGCCTTCCCACAGGAACAGCGAAAAGCCGGCAGCGTCACCACCCAGCGCAAAGATCACGCCTTCCGCGCCGCCTTCCGGAATTTCGACCGGTACGGTCAGTGTAAAGGGAACGCCCACCAGCTTCGGCCCGCTGCCTTCGGGCAGGCGCGTCATGCCCGGATAGAACGTCACTTGCTTACGCCCGTGGAAATAGCTGGGGCGCAGCGTGACGTCGAGCCGTTCGGCAAAGCGATCGTCGATGGGCAGGACGTTGTACTTGGTCGCTTGTGAGATGAAGAGCGACTTCATGAACTCCACCTTGTCCGGATGCTGGTCGGCAAGGTCCACGGCCTGGCTGAAGTCGCTGGCCATGTCGTAGAGTTCCCACTTGTCGTCCGCGAAACTGAACGTCCCGGATGTTTCCCAGGGCAGGCGGCCATGGCGGCAGGAGGCTATCCAGCCATCGGCATAGATCGCGCGGTTGCCCAACATCTCGAAGTACTGCACTTCTCGCGTGCTGGGCGCATCGGCGTTGGCGGGATCGAAGGTATAGGCGAAGCTGATCCCCTCGATCGGCTGCTGGATATAGCCGTTGACCTCCTTGGCTTCCTTGATTCCTGCCACTTCCATCAGCGTGGGCATCAGGTCGATCACATGGTGGAACTGGGACCGGATCACGCCCTTTTCCTTGATCCTGTCCGGCCAGGATACGATCATCGCGTTGCGGGTGCCGCCGAAGTGGCTGGCAACCTGCTTGGTCCACTGGAACGGCGTATCGCCCGCCCAGGCCCAGCCCACTGCATAGTGCGGCGATGTGCCGGGCATCCCCCAGCGATCCTTGAAGCCGATGGCTTCCTCGATCGAGGGTTGCCGCCCATTCAGGCTCATGATCTCGTTCGGGGTGCCGACCAGCGATCCTTCACCGCTCGAACCGTTGTCGCCGATGATGTAGATCACGATCGTATTGTCGAGTTCGCCCATCGCGTCGATGGCATCGACCACGCGGCCGACTTCGTAATCGCAGTGCTCCAGGAAATCGGCATAGTTTTCCGCCTGTACGGAGAACAGTTCCTGATGCGCCTTGGGCTGGCTGTCCCACGAAGGGATCTGCTCCGGCCGTTCGGTCAGCTTGGTTCCGGCGGGGATGATGCCGGCATCAAGCTGCTGCTGGTGCACCTGCTTGCGATATTCGTCCCAGCCCATGTCGAACCGGCCCTTGTTCTTTCCGCGCCAGTCCAATGGAGGCTGGTGCGGGGCGTGGGCGGCGCCGCTGGAGAAATAGGCGCAGAACGGCCGGTCCTGCGCGATGGCCTTCTGCTGGCGAATCCAGCCGATGCACTCATCGGCCAGGTCGGTGGTGAGGTGATAGCCTTCGTCCGGCCGCTTGGGCGGCTCCACCGGTGTGGTGTTGCGCAGCAGCGAGGGGTAGAACTGGTCCGTCTCGCCAGAGATGAAGCCATAGAAATAGTCGAAGCCCTGATTGGTGGGCCAGTTGTCGAACGGCCCGGCGGCGCTGGTCAGGTTATCGGGCACATTGTGGTTCTTGCCGAACCAGCCGCTGGAATAGCCGGCGTGCTTCAGCATTTCCGCGAAAGTGGCGCAGCTCTTGGGAATGATGCCGCAATAGCCGGGATAGCCGGTGGCCATTTCCTGGATCACGCCGGTCGCCACGGTGTGATGGTTGCGGCCCGTCAGCATGGCCGCGCGCGTCGGGGAGCAGAGCGCCGTCGTGTGGAACTGATTGTAGAACAGCCCGTTCTTCGCCAGCTTTTCCGCCACGGGCATCCGCACCAGACCGCCGTTCACGCTGGGCCAGCCGAAGCCGACATCGTCCAGCAGCACCAGCAGGATGTTCGGAGCGCCTTCGCGGGCCTGCTTCATCGGCGGGAAGTCGGGCGTCGAATCCTTGGCGAAGACCTTGATCTTGGCGTTGGGGAAGTCCCATTCGGGTTCCGGCAGGTGGTTGCGGTCGACGTGAACGGGGAAGGGCGGCTTCTCGGCACTGGACATGGCTGACCTCGCGGCAGATTGACGCGGCTCCGGCGGAACCGGCGCGCCATTATCGCGAGGGGGTGGGGGTAGGGTATCGGGGCTTACCCCGAGAATGCGCCAGAATACTGGCGCCCTATTCCCGGTCTATCCTATCGTCACGGGCCTATCGACACGGGCCTATCGTCACTGGTCGCGGGACGGCCGCAGATTTTCCTACATCCGGTGCGCAAGCTATCTTTGCGCGATGATCCTTGTGCCCGCCATCACTGCCGTTTTGCCAGGCGCTTGGCCCGTGCTGGCTCCCTTGCGGGCCAAGATGACAGGTGCGGCACAAGGTGACACTTTTCCCTCTGAACCGTGTCAACTGTGTCAACACGATGTGTCACCTTGTGATCCGGCAGGCGCGCCGCCGGCTTACTCGCCCAGCTTCAGGCCTTTCAGCGCGGCGAAGGCGCCGTTGTCTTCGGGCGTGCCGATCCCGGCAGACTTGCGGGCAGCATCGGCATTGGGGCCGGTCAGAAACGGATCGATGGCCAGCGCCAGGCTCTGCGCCACCGCTTCGCCCAGATCGATGTGGGTGCCGGTATATTCGATCTCGTCCAAGTCGTCCGCGGTCAGTTCCACTTCCTCGTCCGGCACATGGTCTTGCGCTTCGGGCACGAAGCGGAAGAACACCGGCTCATCCACGGCGACGGAAAGGTCCTCGGCGGAAACCGCGCAGGACTGGATGAACGCCCCCTTCAACGTACCGCGCGCTTCCACCTTGCGGTCAAGGCGCGTCAGTTCAAGGTCGGCGGTCAAGCTGTCGATCCGCACCAGGCCGAAGCGTTTGGCCAAAGTCGCGCGCTCTGCCTCGTTCGCCTCGACATGGGCGTTCTTGCCCTCGACCTGGCGGATATCGATGCGGCGGGAGAATTCGGGGGTGTAGTCGGTTGATTCGGTCATCGTGGTATCCTTGCGGCCAGCAGGTCGTCCGCCGAAAGGGCGTCGACCTGCGCGGCCAGTGTCTTGACGGGGCCGACCAGCGCCGCCGGATCCGCGCCTTCGCGCAGTGTCACGTTGCGGGCCAGCACCGTGGCGATCGCGGCATCGTCCTGTCCCAGCGCCTCGCGCAGCGCACCGATGCGGCCGCCCAGCGCGCTCATCAACTTGCCCATGTGCTTGCCGACCACGAGATCGCCGATGCCCGATTGGCGCAATTGGCCGTCCATGTCGTCCACGAACAGCTCGGTCAGACGGGCGGCGGGATCGATCAGGGCATCGTCGCGCTCCATGCGGAGCACGACCAGTGCCATGACCAAAGTCACCGCGTCGAATCGGCCGCCGACAGTGTCGGCAATGCCGTGCTGGGCATACCACGGCTTTTCGCGCGCGATTTCCACCACGCGGTGCCAGAGGGGGCGGACGGCATCGCGCCGGGCTTGATTGGTATCAGGTTGTCTGCCGATCAGGCGGGAGAGCAGGGTCACGTGATTTCAGGCCTTTCCTCGCGCCCACCGTCCGGCGGTTTCGTGCGCCGGCGTCGTTCATGGGCAATTCAATCAAGCTGCCCCAACGCCCATTGCGCGACAAGCCGCTGGGCCCTAAGGCTCGGTACCGTTATTTCGGGTCGATATATGGCTCTCGCGCTGGCAGGCAATGGCCAGAGCGGACCGGCCCCGTGAATTGGAGTGGGAAAATGCGCGGTTCTGGTCACGGCTCTCGCCAAAGCATTGGCTTTAAGGCGAAGGCGGCAGGCGTCGTTCTGGCGCTGGCTGCGCTGACGGGGGGCTGCACCTCGATCCGGGATCACCGTGGTTATCTGGTGGATCAGACGCTGCTCGATTCGGTTTCCCCCGGAATCGACAACCGCCAGTCTGTGGAAAAGACCCTCGGCCGTCCCACGTTCGTCAGCCAGTTTGGCGAAAAGGACTACTATTACGTCTCGCAGCTGGTGAAGACGCCGCCGTTCGGCCGTCCGCGCACTGCCTCGCAGCAGATCCTGCGCGTGCGCTTCGATCAGGCGGGCAATGTCGTCGCGATCGACAAGGCCGGCATGCAGGATGTCGCCCGCATTCGCCCCGATGGCGATACCACGCCGACGCTGGGCCGTCATCGCGGTCTTCTGGAAGACCTGTTCGGCAATATCGGTCAGGTCGGCGCCGCTGGCATGGGCACCGGACAGCAGCCCACCGGCCCCGGCCCGAACGGCAGCTGATCGCGGCCGCATCGCCGGCTTGATTCGAAATGCCCGCGGAATCGCATCGCCGATTCCGCGGGCATTTTCGTTCGATGCATGAGCTTGCGCGGATCCAGCGCTTGAACCGCCGCCGCGCCGTCATATATCCGCGGCATGGACAATAGCGGGGCGAGCCACGGCCTGATCCAGTGGCACGGAACCACCATCATCGGTGTGAAGAAGGGCGGCAAGACCGTCATCGCCGGTGACGGCCAGGTTTCCATGGGCAATACCGTCATGAAGCCCAACGCGCGCAAGGTGCGCCGCATCGGCGACGGCAAGGTGATCGCGGGTTTCGCGGGCGCTACCGCCGATGCCTTCACTCTGTTCGAACGGCTTGAGCGCAAGCTGGAGCAGCACCGCGGCCAGCTGATGCGCGCGGCGGTCGAACTCGCGAAGGACTGGCGGACCGACAAGTACTTGCGCAACCTGGAAGCGCTGATGATCGTCGCCGACGAGGAGACATTGCTGGTGCTGACCGGCAATGGCGACGTGCTGGAGCCTGAAGGCGGCATCACCGCGATCGGTTCGGGCGGCAACTACGCACTGGCCGCCGCCCGCGCCCTCGACGAGTATGAGGAAGATGCCGAGCGGATCGCCCGGCGCGCCATGGCCGTCGCTGCCGACATCTGCGTCTTCACCAACGACCGCGTCACGGTCGAGACCATCTGAATTTGCGGGACATCATGAAAGACAACCTGACCCCCAAGGCGATCGTCCGCACGCTGGACGAGCATATCATCGGCCAGGCGGAGGCCAAGAAGGCCGTCGCCGTCGCCCTGCGCAATCGCTGGCGCCGGCAGCGGCTGTCGCTCGACCTGCGGGACGAGGTGACGCCGAAGAACATCCTGATGATCGGGCCCACGGGCTGCGGCAAGACGGAGATCAGCCGCCGCCTTGCCAAACTGGCCGATGCGCCCTTCGTGAAGGTGGAAGCCACCAAGTTCACCGAAGTCGGCTATGTCGGCCGCGACGTGGAGCAGATCGCGCGCGATCTGGTGGAAGAGGCGATCCGTCTGGAAAAGGACCGCCGCCGCGAGTCCGTGCGTGATGCAGCCAGCAAGGCGGCGATGGAGCGCCTGCTCAACGCCCTCGTCGGCGAAGGCGCTTCGGAAGCCACCCGCGCCTCGTTCCACCAGCGCATCACCGAGAACGCGATGAACGAGACCGAAGTCGAGATCGAGGTGGAGGATACCCCCTCGGCCCCGATGGAGATTCCGGGCATGGGCGGCTCGGTCGGCATGATCAACCTGTCGGACATCATGGGCAAGGCCTTCGGCGGCCCGAAGCTGACACGCCGCAAGATGAAAGTGCCCGAGGCATGGGACAAGCTGGTCGACGAAGAGTCGGAAAAGCGCATGGACCAGGACGATGTCGCCCGCACTGCGCTGGCCAATGCCGAAACCAACGGAATCGTCTTCCTCGACGAGATCGACAAGATCGCCGTTTCCGACGTGCGCGGCGGCTCGGTCAGCCGCGAAGGCGTGCAGCGTGACTTGCTGCCACTGATCGAGGGCACGACCGTTGCTACCAAGTATGGCCCGATGAAGACCGACCACGTGTTGTTCATCGCCAGCGGTGCCTTCCACGTCGCCAAGCCGAGCGACATGCTGCCCGAACTTCAGGGCCGCCTGCCGATCCGCGTGGAGCTGAAGGCGCTGACCGAGGAAGACTTCGTGCGCATCCTCTCCGAAACGCGCGCGAATCTGGTCGCCCAGTACAAGGCGCTGCTCGCGACCGAGGAAGTGGCGGTCGACATCACGGCGGGCGCGGTGAAGGAAATCGCCAAGATCGCCGCGCAAGTGAACGAAAGCGTCGAAAATATCGGCGCCCGCCGCCTGCAGACCGTGATGGAAAAGCTGCTGGAGGAACTCAGCTTCGAGGCTGAGGACCGCAAGGGCGAGACGGTGACGATCGACGAAGCCTATGTGCGCGACAAGCTGGCGGGTCTGGCCGGAAACGCCGATCTTTCGAAGTACATCCTGTAATTCCGGAGCCTTCGGGCTGGAATGAAATGGGCGCGGGGCTCAGGCCTTGCGTCCATTTTTGTTCCTTGAATGTTCTCATAAATCGGTTAGCTTCGGCGGCGAAGGAGAATCGTCATGCAACTGGAAGGTGGATGTCAGTGTGGGGACGTGCGCTACCGCGTCGACGGTGAGCCGCTTCACGCCGCGTTCTGTCACTGCACGGATTGCCGCAAGTCCGCCGGGGCGCCGGTAGTGGCATGGGGTGCGTTCAACCACGCGGAATTCGAAGTCCTTCAGGGCGAGGCTGCGGTGTTCAATTCCAGCGGCACCGCCATGCGCCACTTCTGCCCGCGCTGCGGGACGGGACTTTGGTACACCAACGCGGAATACCTGCCCGGCATCGTCGATATCCAGATTGCCACGCTCGACGATCCCGAAGCGCTGCCACCAGGTGCGCATATCCAGGTGGCCGAGCGGGTTTCGTGGATGAAGGACACGACCAAAGTTCCGGAATTCGATCGCTATCCGGGTGGGTGATTGCGATACGCCCGTAAGGGGCGATGCGTTTCAACTCGATCTGGGCCGTGACGGTGCCTGTCTTCACCGGGCACTGGCGGCACCGCTTGTCGCCGGTCTCTCGGCGATCCTTGCAAAGTGGCCGGACGGCCATGCCGGCACACGCATAGCGGGCGATGCCGATCTGGCGCGCCTGCTGGGATCGGCCGAACCGATCGGCGCTATGGCGGCGGCTCAGGCGAGCGGACGCGATGTGCGGCCGGTGCGGGCGGTGTTGTTCGACAAGAACGATCGCGCCGACTGGTCGCTAGGGTGGCATCAGGACCGCACCATTGCCGTGCGCGGGCGGGCAGATGTCGCCGGTTTCGGGCCCTGGTCGATCAAGCAAGGCATCCAGCATGTCGAACCGCCGTTTGCGGTGATCGGCGGCATGGTGACGGTCCGCATACATCTCGACCCGGTGGATGAGGACAATGCACCACTGTTGATCGCAGCCGGTTCCCATCGGCTTGGGCGTATTCCCGTGAATGAAGTCGACTCGGTGGTCGCCCGGTTGCCGGTTCATGCCTGCCTTGCCGAGGTGGGCGATGTCTGGTGTTATCGGACGCCGATCCTCCATGCATCGAATGCGGCACGGCCCAAAACCGGATCGATGCACCGTAGGCGGCGCGTGCTTCAAGTCGATTATGCAGCCGGGGTCTTGCCAGCACCTCTGGAGTGGCTAGGCATCTGATTTTCCGATTGTGCGAGGATGCCGATGTACCAGACCCCCGAAGACCGCCCGATCTACCGCCTGCTCACCGGCGCGGACGACCGCGCCTTTTGCGAGCGCGTGTCGGAAGCGCTGGCGCAAGGCTGGCGCCTTTACGGCTCGCCCTCGCTGTCGTGGGATACGGCGGAGAACTGCATGAAGGCGGCGCAGGCCGTGGTCTGGCACGAGGCCGATGTGGTTAAGTAATGCAGGACGGCCGTGGATCAGCGATCCACGGCGCCTTCCGGCAGCAGCGGTGCCAGTCGTTCGACGATCATCCGCCCTTCGGCTTCGTCGATGCTCTGCCCCATGCGAATGGTCGATGCGCCGTAGTCGAACGAGATGCAGCCCGTCCGCCGGGTCATGAACGGCCCGCCCCAACCCCGGTTGAAATTGAATGCGAACGGCGTGGCATCATTGATGCGAAGGTGGCGGACTTGGGAGAGCGGATAGGCGCGTTCGCGGCTGAAGCCCAGCAGGCGCCAGCCGTGGACGAACTGGCCGGAATCCACGCGGATCACTTCGCTGCCGGTGAATTGCCACAGGATCGTGCTCGCCGCGAAGAGCCAGCCGATTGCCCAGAAGATCAGCCATATCGCGATGAAGGGTTCGGGCGCGGTAAACAGCGCTGTTACCGCCGCCATGCCGCCTAGCGTCCACATCGTCAGCCAGAAACACAGGAACACCAGCCCGAACCAGAATTTACGCGCAGGAATGCGGATTTCCGGCTGACGGACGCCGCCTTCGATAGTGAAGCGGGCAGGGCGAAGAGGGGCTTCCTTGATGGCCATGCGTTCGAGCTACGCCGGCCCCTCTCCAAAGGCGAATTAAATCAATTCACTGGCGCGCTTACTCCGCCGCTTCGATCATCGCCTCGGCCTCGGCAGCCTGACGCGCCCACATCTCCGCATAGAGCCCATCGACCCGCAGCAACTGCGAATGCGTGCCGCTTTCCGCCAGGCGGCCATCATTGAGCACCAGGATCCGGTCGGCATCGGCGATGGTCGACAGGCGGTGCGCGATCGAAAGGCTCGTGCGGTTTTCCGAAACGCGGTGCAGCGTCGCCAGAATGTCCTGCTCGGTTCGCGTATCCAGCGCCGAGGTGGCCTCGTCCAGCAGCAGGATCGGCGGGTTCTTCACCAGCGTGCGCGCGATCGCCACGCGCTGCTTCTCGCCGCCCGAAAGCTTCAGCCCGCGCTCGCCCACTTCGGTGGCATAGCCTTGCGGCAGCCGGTCGATCAGGCCCAGCAGCGCGGCGCCGCGCGCGGCGGCCTCCACCTCTTCCTGCGTGGCGCCGTCGCGCCCATAGGCGATGTTGTAGCCGATGGTGTCGTTGAACAGCACCGAATCCTGCGGAACGATGCCGATGGCGGCGCGCAAGCTGGCCTGCGAAACCTCGGCAATGTCCTGCCCGTCGATCAGGATGCGGCCCTGCTGCGGATCGTAGAAGCGGAACAGCAGCCGCGCGATGGTGGACTTGCCCGCGCCGGACGGGCCGACGATGGCGAAGTTCTGCCCGGCGGGCACTTCGAACGACAGGCCTTTCAGGATGCCGCGATCCGGTTCGTAGCCGAACACCACATTGTCGAACACGACCGAAGGCTGGCGGATCACCAGCGCCGGTGCGCCGGGCTTGTCTGAAACTTCCTGCGGTTCGTCCAGCAGGCGGAACATCTCCGCCATGTCGATCAGGCCCTGGCGGATGGTGCGGTAGACCATGCCCAGCATGTCGAGCGGCCGGAACAGCTGGGTCAGGTAGGTCTGCACGAAGACCAGCTGGCCCGCCGTGTACTGCCCTTTGTACCAGCCCCACACCGTGTAGCCGAGCGCGCCCGCCATCAGCAGGTTCACCACCAGCCCTTGCGCGATGTTGAGCAGGCCCAGCGAGTTCTCGCTCTTCACCGCGGCTTCGGCATAGGCGCGGGTGGCCTGGGCATAGCGCGCTTCCTCGCGATGCTCGGCCGAGAAGTACTTTACCGTCTCGTAGTTGAGCAGCGAGTCCACCGCGCGGGCCAATGCCTGCCCGTCCAGCCGGTTCATCTGCTCACGCAGCTTGGTGCGCCATTCGGTGATCGCGCGCGTCACCCAGATATAGGCGGCAATGGCGACGGCGGTGGCGACGACCAGGCCGGGGCCGAAATTCACATAGAAGATCACCGCCACCACCAGCAGCTGCAGCACGGTGGGGGCGATGTTGAACAGCATGAAGTAGAGCATCGTGTCGATGCTCTTGGTGCCGCGCTCGATCGTCTTGGTCACCTCGCCGGTACGGCGGGCCAGATGGAAGCGCAGCGAAAGGCGATGGAGCTGGCCGAAGACATTCTCAGCCAATTCGCGCGTCGCATCCTGGCCGACGCGTTCGAACACGATGTTGCGCAAGTTGTCGAACACCGCCTGGATCAGCCGCCCGGCGGCGTAGCCCAGCACTGTCAGCATCGCCAGCTGCACCAGCTTCGGCCCGGTGGCGCCCATCAAGTCGACCGCCCACTTCATCAGGTAGGGCAGGGCAAGCTGGGTCGCGGTGGACAGCAGGATGAACAGGCAGGCCCACACGATCCGCCAGCGCAGCGCGGGATTCCCGGCCGGCCACAGGTAAGGCATGAAGCGCAGAAGCGTACGCCAGCCGTCATGGCGGGCTGCGGGAGAGTTTACGGCAGTGTCTGGTGGCATCCGCGCTATTTAGTGTGCGAGTCGCTGGAGGCAATCCTTCGGATGTAGTCGCCCCGCTGATCGAAGGAGACCGGCAGGTCGAACAGCACCTTGCGGGTGGAGAAATCGATCGCGATCCGCTTGAACACGCGCAATTCCCGCATGCCCAGGAACAGCGCCGGGCGCTTCAGCAGGCCCAGTTCCTTGAAAGCAGGCGAATCCGCGAAGGCAATCGCGACATTGGCGAGCGATAGCTTCTCCATCTGAAGCTTGTGGGCGATCACCAGTTCGGCCGAAAGATCGTCCCCCGTCACGCTGGACAGGCGGACCAGCCCGGTGACCTGCTTGCTCATGGCATTTTGCAGGGCGCGATTGCCCACGGCGCTGGACGCGCCGGTATCGATCACGACATCGACGTGGATGCCATCGACATTGGCATCGGTCATGATCAGGCGGCCCAGCCGCTTGCGGGCGTGGACGATGATCTCATAACCGTTGCTGGCCGATTGCCGGGCCGGGGTTATGGAGATCGTGTTGTGGTCGAAATCCAGCGTGACGCGCTGACCTTGCAGGCTGTCCGTCCCAACGATGCCGTCGGCCCCGATGTGCTGTTCTTCCAGCAGCGGCACGGTCAGGTCATGGAAGGAGCGTTCGCCGATCGCCATCGTCTCCACATGCGCGGTGGAGACGTTGCTGGCCCCCGCCATGCCGATCACGGTAACCTCTGGCCCCAGTTGCAGGCCCAGCGTGCCGGCCAGCGTGTTGGAAACCACGGTTTGCTGCGATCCGGTATCGATCAGGAAGCGATAAGGCCCCTGGCCCTGCACGCCGACATCCACCGTCATTCGCTCATCGCGATCGGTTTGCGTCTTGAGGGTCTCTCCGGCGGGATCGCTCTCGTCGGTTGCAGGAGGTACGGAAACGGGCGCTGGACCCGCGGCCGCCGCATTGGCAACCAGGAGTGCCAGCGCAAGAGCGCCGCCAATCATGTTCATCCTCCCCGCGGAGCTTGAACTCCGTCGGATATTGTACGGTCAGGATGATATCACGAATCCGGCGATTTCACCATGTTTTGCCATGGCCGAAACGCGGGAATTCGGGACATGACCGGACGGGTGAGCGCAGTGCAATTCCGGAGATGTCAGCCAGCGGACGTCGTGGCCAGCACCGTTGCGAGGCGCAGCGCACGCAAGGGTTCGCCGAAGCGGATCAGTCTTGCCACGGTGCGCCACATGCCTTCGCGTCGCCCGCCGTCCCGCAGATGCGCCATGAGCAGTTCAAAGCCCTCGTCGCGCATGCCTGAGGACGAATAGAGCAAGCCCATGGCCACGCGCTCGCGAACCGCGCGGGCGGTGCCGGGGCGATCGAACAGGGCGTCCAGCTTGTCGATCGGTGGCAGTCGGTCCAGCGTGGCGGTGGGGTCGGGGCGACCGGCATGGCGCTCTTCCCAGGCCAGGCGGGAAATGGCGCTGCCGGTCTGCTGCTCGGTCGCATGGCGAGAAGAAACCTGCCCGGGATAGCGGCGATACCGCACCAGACGTTCGCCGATATTGCCCATCTTCGTGACACTGGCGAGCCGCAGCCAGAGGTCGAGATCCTCGCAATGACGGAACGCCGCGTGATAGCCGCCGACCGAGAGGACGATATCGCGCCGGTACATCGCGGCGGGATGGCAGATCAGTTGCCCGCCGTCTGCAATGGCAGCCAGCATTTCCTCGTGATTCAGCGGATGGTCTTCGCCACCCCGTTGCAGCGCTTCGCCGTGCTCGCCGATATCCTCGCTCCAGCTGCCGACCACGCCATAGTCGGGATGCTCGGCCAGGAAGGCGAACTGCTTTTCGAACCGGTCGGGCCGGCAAATGTCATCGGCATCCATGCGCGCGACCAGTGGTGCGGTGGCTGTTTCCAGCATTTCGTTGAGGCTGGCGATAAGTCCGCGATTTTCGCGAATGATCGGCCGGACCCGGCCGTCTTGTGCGGCATAGTCACGAATGATGGCGGGGGTGCTATCGCGCGAACCATCGTCGACGATCAGGAACTCGAAGTCGCCAAAGCTCTGCGCCAGTACGCTCTCGATGGCTTCGGCAAGATAACGCTCGCCGTTGTAGACGCTCATGGCAACGCTGATCGCCGGTATCGGCATGAAGATGAATTTCCGTTCCTGCGCGGGCCCAAAGGATACGCCGTTCGTGCCTCGCCCTTAACCCGGCGCGGTAAACAAACGGTGTGGCGCAAGGCTTGGCCTATCCCGATGGAATCGGGAAGAGGGCAGTCGGAAGGGGGGCGCTCCTCGTCTCGAAAGGCGGCCACGTCGATCGTGCCGCTCACCGGCGTCGAAACAGGAAAACCCGCGGAAAACGGCCAATCTTTAGAAAAGTGTCGTTTTTTTGAAATTAGTGTTTGACCGAATCAGGGGCGGGACTT
>NZ_CP147008.1:0-490000 GCF_044029435.1 Novosphingobium oxfordense
ATTCGCTCTCTCGTGATAAATGATCGAACAGTGCCTTGGCGGGCGGTGTGAGGTCGCTTTCGTCACGTACACATAGTGACAGATGGCGAGTGGCCCAGTCGTCACTCAGGCGGATGATCGCAATATCCGCCGATCGCCGGCAACGTCGCGCGGCGGCTTCAGGAACGATCCCGATGCCCACCCCGGCTCCCGCCATCTGACAGATGCCATCGAAGCTGTGGAGTCGTACTCGCATCTTCAACTTTGCACCGACGCGGGATGCCTGCCCGTCGATGTGGTCCCGCAACGCCCCGCGCGCCAGGCCGATGAAATGATGGCCGAAAAGGTCGCCGAACCGCACCCGCGCATGTTCTGCCAGCGAATGTTCCTTGGGCGCAACGACAACAAGGCGGTCAATCGCGAAAGGCCGCAACGTCAAATCGCCTATCTCAACGGCGCTCGACAGCACGCCTATTTCGGCGAAGCCTGCGCCGATGCTTCTGGCAATTTCTGTGCTTTGGCGCTCCTTCAGGTCGATGTCGATCTGAGGGTGGGCAGCCATCCAGGGTGCAAGCCGCTTGGGTAAAAATTCCGTAATGGCGGCGGTGTTTACAAAGACGCGTACCGAAGCGCGCAGGCCTTTCGCATATTGGCCGATATCGCCCCGCATCTGCGCCATCTGGTGCAGGATCGTGCGGGCATGGTGCGCCAACATTTCTCCGGCTTCAGTTGGCGCTATGCCGCGGCGGCCGCGATTTAGCAGAGTCACTTCCCCCACCGTCTCCATATCTCGCAGCCGTTCACTAGCCGCTGGCAGTGACAAGCCCACTTCCGCGGCACCATGGGTGATACTCCCGGCATCCACCACCGCGAGAAACAGGCGAAGGTCAGTAAGGTCGAAGCGCATGGCGGCCTTTTAATGGGTTTCCTGCCTTCGCTCCAGCCGAAGCCACAACTCGGCCCTTCCGCATTGTGGCTCCCAGAGCGGTCGCTACCTCCGGCGCATGCCTGATCATTCACTCCCGTTAATCGCCGCGATCATCACGACCTTCTTTGCTGCCGGCATCGTCAAGGGAGTGACTGGCATGGGGTTGCCCACAGTTGCCATGGGAGTGCTGGGATCGCTGCTATCGCCGTTAGCCGCCGCCGCGCTGCTGCTGGTGCCATCGTTCCTCACCAACGTCTGGCAGCTTTTGGCAGGCCCGAAGTTCGGAGTGCTCATCCATCGCCTTTGGTCGATGATGCTGACCATCATCATCGGGACGGTGATCGGCTCTATGATGCTGACAGGAGGGACTACCGCATTGACGACCGTGTGCCTTGGCATCGTCCTGATCATCTATGCGGCGTACACGCTGCTGGCCAAGCCTCTCAACGTTTCTCCCCGATGGGAGCCGTGGCTGTCCCCGATGGTCGGGCTGGTTACTGGACTGGTCACGGGTGCGACGGGTGTGTTTGTGATACCTGCCGTGCCGTACATCCAGTCACTTGACCTCCAGCGTGATGATCTAGTGCAGGCGCTGGGTCTTTCGTTCACGGTGTCGACGATCGCGCTTGCGATTGGGCTGTTCTGGCATGGTGCATCCCCGCTCGGGAATCTGCTGACCTCGACACTTGGGGTCATTCCCGCGCTCCTTGGCATGGCAACTGGACGATTGATCCGGACACGGATCAGTCCGCTGCTATTCCGCCGGCTTTTTCTAATCTTCCTGCTATTGTTGGGCTTTGAAATGGCCTTTCGTGGTCTGCGTTGATACGACCACCTTCCATCGCCCTGATCTGTCTTGCTCTCGTGCGTGTGTCGGCAGCTATCGTCATCATCATGCGACCGCTTCTGTCTAATACTGACGGTTGTGTCAGCGCGTCCAAATATGCCTATCTGGTCGAGAGTTGCGCATGGTGGAGTCAATCGCTCACCGCAGGCTATGACCCTGATCGAGTAACTACGGACCCACCAATTGACGGGTCCGCATCAGACATTTGAGCAGGGATGACTCCAGTTCATTGTAGGCAGACCGGATCGGCGCCTCGATTCCGATGGCTGTGTCTGTCGGTATCCTTCTGAGGAAGTCTGCGAGCGGCAGGTCGCCATCGCCAGGACATTGTCGCTCGAACAGCGCCTCATCCATATAGCTCTCGATCTTGGCCGGCATCGGAACATCGCAAATCTGCACATGGCCGATTGCCTCGGGCGGAAGACTCTCGAGATCGTTCACCATGCCCCCACGACGGAAGTAGTGCATGGTATCGATGAGCAACTTGAAATTAGGATGCCCCACGGCCAACCAAGATGCCTCGGCTTGCTGGATAGTCCTGAGCACACCGGCACCGACTTCCGTGGTGACAATCAATCTCCGCTCTGCTGCCAGTTCCGCCAGCCGAGCAAATTGCGCATGCGTTCGCGCCCTGTCCTTGTCGAGGCTCACGACGCATAGGGAACGCGCGCCGAGTTGCGCAACGACATCGAGATCGGAGGCATAGTCCTCAACCGCTGTGCCGGCCTCGATGGCAAACCCCTCAACCAGTTCCAGCCGTATACCGTGGTCGGCCAAGGCGGTTGCCAATTGGCGCCTTGTCGATTTGCTATCCTTTAGCGCTTCATCAGCATGGCCAACCAAGCTGTTCGCGGCCCCGCGATAATTTACCGATACGAAATCACACTTCAGACGCGCAGCCAGCGCTACATATTGCGGCAACGGCATTCCGAACACACTGAGATATTCCAGCCCGATGCCACCGCGCAGTTTTCCGCCCATCAGGACAGCACCTGAAGTGAGCCACCTCCGGCCGCAGATGCGTGCATGGCGTCCATGATCTGCATGCACTTCAATCCGTCGCGGAACGTCGGCGGGGCGACCGCCGATCCGCCTGCCGAGCCGAGGATTGCATGCCGCAGCGCTTCAGCCAGTCGGGTAAACGGACCGATCTCGAAATGCGAAAGGCGATTGGCCGAGCTGGGGTCTGCGGCCGGCGGCGGTGCGGGCAACTCAAGCTCGGGCGGAACGGAAAGCTGCCGCGTGCCGTTGGCATTCGCGACTAGTACTTTGCCCGCCTCTATCCATACCGTGCCCTTGGAACCGGCGCACCGGAACAAGGTCGCAGGTTCTCCCCAGGCCCCGGCCGATTGCTGCATGGAACCCTCCACGCCGCCCTTCGTGACGAAGCGCATCGAGTAGCTGTCTTCCGCAACGTTAACGCGGTCCGAAACGGTCAAGAGATTGGCGCTGAGCGAATGGAAATCTCCCAACCATGCCCGAATCTGGTCGATTAGGTGCGATCCGCTCGCCCCAAGCCACCCGCCCCCGGCGTCCTTGTCGAACCACCAGCGCGGCAACCTGGCATTGGGGTCGGCACAGAACGGCAAGAACTGGTCGACGATCAGGAAACGCGGCTCACCGATCAAACCCTCTTGGATCGCCTGTCCGAACAGCGCGCGCTCCGGCAACCAGCGGAATTCATGGGAGACCATATGGATCACCCCCGCCTGCTCGGCGGCCTGGAGCAGTGCCTCGCCCTCGTTAGCATTGAAGGCGAAGGGCTTTTCACACAGAACATGGCATCCTTGTGCGATAGCCTCATGCGCAAGCGTAGCGTGCGTGTTCGGCGTGGTCGCGATGGTCACGAGCTTCGCACCTGTTGCGCCGATCGCTTCGCCCAGATCCGTGAAGAATTCGGGCACGGCATTTTCCGCCGCTTTGCGCTGAAGGCGCTCCTCATTTCTGCCTACGAGCGCCGCCACTTCGAACCCCGCCGCGCGAAGCGCAGGTACGTGGATACGACAACCAAATCCCGTGCCGACGACGATAGCCTTTATCTTTTCCAATTCGCTCTCCCGTTTAACGGTAGGCTGTCATTGATAGCGCATACTATCAATGACATTTGGCGAGGGAATTGACGGCATTTCGTGCTGCAAGCGGCCCGGACCAGTGACCGCTATTTTCGCGATCAGTCATTCATACTTTGGCGCCGAATGGCTGAAACTGAGGGCGGGATACGCGGGGCCCTGATCTGAGCGAGCAGCGCCCTGGCCGTGTCATGCATTGGCGCTCGGGGCGCTCTTACTGCAAAATTCGATACGCAAGCGAACCAGCATGCGGCTCCAGTCGAGATCAGGCTGGCAACCCATTCGGCTCTGCTCGCTCGGATCGCATCTTTCCTCGAGGCGAACCCCAAAGCCCAAGATCACACCCCTCGGGCTTGTATCACGATTTGTATCATATTTTTGATCTTGAAAACCTGCCTGACCTGTGACAATTCTACAATTACCTCAATACTTGAGGTATTTTGGAAGGTTGCCCAATCCCCTCGCACTTCCAGCCGCTGACGATCAGGCAGATCGAGATTTTCCGCGCCGTGATGATCACCAAGACGGTGAGTGGTGCCGCGCGGATGCTGGGCACTTCGCAGCCCGGGCTCAGCCGGATGCTCGCGCACATGGAGGATCGCCTGCGCTTCCGCCTGTTCGACCGCACGCGCGGCCGACTGGTCCCCACCCAGGAAGCCCGCGCCCTGTTCGAAGAGATCGAGCATGTCTACAAAGGCTTCGCCGATCTCGAACATGTCGTCCAACGGCTGGCCAAGGGTGACGACCGTACGTTTCGCGTCGGCGCCTCGCCCTCGCTGGGGCATTCGGTGGTGCCGCAAATGCTCTCTCGGCTGACCGCGAACTACCCCGGCCTCACCATCCAGTTCGACATTCTCTCTGTGGAGCAGGCCGACGACTACCTGGCCCTGCAACGTGGCGACTATGCCTTGACGGTCTTTCCGATCGACCATCCCAATATCCTGTCCAGCCGCATTGGCAGCGGCCGGATGGTCTGCGCCGTTCCCGCCGATCACCCGCTGGTCGGGCGGGATCGCATTTCGGTGGCGGACATCCGGGGGGAGCGCATCCAGTCCTTCCAGCGCGACACGCCGCATGGCCAGATCATCGCCCGGATGTACGCCGAAGCGGACGAGGAACTGGATGTGGCCACTTACGTCCGCTTCGCGGAGACGGCGGTGGCCTTCGTCGCCAACGGGATGGGCGTGGCGCTGGTCGACAACTTCACCGCGATGCAGGCCCACGCCGACACGGTGCGCTTCCTGGAATTCGAGGCGCCCGGCGTGCTGCCCGTCTATATCAGCCGCAATATAGAGGCCGCGCGCCCCATCATCGGCGAGACTTTCGAGGAAATCGCCCGCAACATCATTTCCGCCAGTCGCTCAAAACCTGCGGCAATCGGCTAGATCGGCGAGTTGCCGGCGCAGCAGATAGACATCCATGATCCAGCCATGCTCCGCCCGCAAAGCGGCCCTCTGCTCGGCGATCCGGGGGCCGACTTCCGCAAGGTCCCCGCTGATAAGCGCCTGATGCGCCATGCCCAGGTAGGCCCCCCACCAGATCCGCACGCCGTGTTCCGCCACGTCCCGGAATGCGCAGCCGCCGTCCAGCATCACCACCAGTGTCTCGGCATCGGCAGGCCAGCCTTCCTCGCGCAGTCGCCGTCCGGTGGTGATGGTGACCGGGGCTGCAAGCGTGTTGAGCGGGATCGCATGTGCGGCAGTCAACGCCTGCACGCTGGTAATGCCCGGCACCACGTGGATGCGCAAAGGCATGCCGCCTTGCTCCAGCCTGGCCGCGATGCGCAGGGTGCTGTCGTAGAGCGAGGGATCGCCCCAAACCAGCAAGGCCAGCACGCCGCCTTCCGGCAGGTTCGCGGCGATCTGCCTTGCCCACTCCGCCGCGATCGCGTCGTGCCAGTCCCCCACCGCTTCCAGATAGGGCGGGGTCGCCGCGCGTTCCGGAAGGTCGAATTCGACGACGCGCGTCTCCCCGGTCAGCACCGCGTCGCAGATCGACCGGCGCAAGTCGATCAGATCGGATTTCGCCTCTCCCTTGCGCGGCAGCAGGATCAGGTCCGCCCGGTTCATCGCCTTGATCGCGGCCAGCGTCAGGTGATCGGGATTGCCGGTGCCAATCCCGATCAGGTGCAGGTCGATCACAGTTCGCGGCCGGAAAAAGCGGAATCTGCCGATTGCGGCCGGAAGCGACGATCGTACCCGGTCGAATAGAGGCTGCTCTGCGCGAACTTGCTTCCGTCCAGCCCCGGGCCGACAAGGATCAGCGCAGTCCGCTCCATGCTACCGTCAACCGCCTGCTCCACCGTTTCCAGCGTGGCGCGAACGATCCGCTCATCCGGCCAGCTGGCCCGCCACACCACCGCGACAGGGCAATCGCCGCCGTAATGCGGCAGCAGGTCCGCCACGACCCCGGCCAGGTTATGGATCGAAAGATGGATGGCCAGCGTGCTGCCGGTGGCCGCGAAACCGACCAGGCTTTCCCCCTCCGGCATGGCGCTGGCCCGGCCGGACGTGCGCGTGAGGACGAGCGACTGGGCCACCGTCGGCACGGTCAGCTCGGCCTCCAACGCGGCGGCGGCGGCGGCGAAGGCCGGCACGCCCGGGGTGATCGTGAAGGGGATGTCCAGTTCGCGAAGGCGCCGGATCTGTTCGCCCATTGCGGACCAGATCGAAAGGTCGCCCGAATGGAGCCGCGCCACGTCCTTCCCCTCCGTATGGGCCTGCGCGATGGCGGCAACGATCTCGTCAAGGTCCATCGGCGCGGTGTTGACGATCCGGGCATCGGGCGGACAATGATCCAGCAGCGCAGCAGGAACCAGCGATCCGGCATAGAGGCAGACGGGGCTTGCGGCGATGCGATCCCGCCCGCGAAGGGTCAGCAGATCGGGCGCGCCGGGGCCGGCGCCGATGAAATGCACGGTCATGTCGAAACTCCCTGAGCAATGGCGCATGTGGCCATGCGATCGGATGAAATGTGCCTGCCTGCCAGCAACCTTGCGCCCGGCCCGGCGGCAGCGAGGGCGGACGCTTCGGCGACGCTGCCCGTCTGCCGCGCGGCAAGGCTGGCGGCGGAACTGGTGGGTGTGGCCACCTCCTGCAGCGCCGCAGCGGCAATGGGGATGAGCGGTATGTGCAATTCGCGCGCAAGCGGCGCCAGCCGTGGCGCCTTGTCGGCTGGCGCGGCAAGCGCCTGCGGTGGGGACAGGCCGACGCCGGCGCGTGCCAGCGCATCGCGCAAGGATGCCGGCGTCGCGCCTTCGCGAAAACCGAACCCGGCCACGATCACAGCGTGACGCTCCACTGCACGACCGGATAGTGCGCCTTCCACCCTCGCCGCTGACCCAAAGGCGCGGCCTGCGCCAGTTCGATGCGCAGGAGCGTTCCGCCCTTCGCCGCATGCCATGCGGCCAGAAGCGCTTCCGATTCCAGCGTCACCGCGTGGGCGACAAGACGCGTGCCGGCGGGCAATTGCCAGAGCCGTTGCAGCAGCCGCTCGGAAAGGCCGCCGCCGATGAACACGACATCGGGCGGGTCGCGCCCGTCCAGCACCTCCGGCGCGGAGCCTTCGATCACCTGCAGGCGATCTGCCCCCAGCGCCGCGGCATTGCTGCGCGCCCGCGCCGCGCGGACCGGATCGGCTTCGAACGCGATGGCCTGCGTGGACCCATGGGCCAGCAGCCACTCGATTGCCACGGAGCCCGATCCGGCTCCGACGTCCCAAAGCGTCTCTCCCGCACGCGGCGCCAGCGCGGACAGGGCCAGCGCCCGCACCGGCCGCTTGGTGATCTGCCCATCATGCTCGAACCAGTCATCGTCGAGGCCGGACGATGCCGGCAGAGCCCTGCCTTCGCCGATGCAGGTGAGGCCCACGGCGACCGGATGGGCAACTCCGTCCAGGTCGAAGGCGCCCGCCGTGACATGGCGGATCCGTTCGCGTGGGCCACCCAGCGATTGCAGCACCGCAAGCCTTGATGCGCCGAACCCCAGTTCGGCAAGATAGTCCGCCAGCGCGGCCACCGCCGCTCCATCGCGCAACAGCACCAGCGCCCGGCATCCCGGCGCCAGATGCGGCCGAAGCCGGGCAAGCGGCGCGGCATGGAGGCCAAGGCAGACCGTACCCTCGATCGGCCAGCCCAGCCGCGCGGCGGCCAGCCCGAAAGTGGACGGCGCGGGATGTGCCACCCACTCACCCGGATCGAGAGCGCGCGTCACTACGGAACCGGCGCCGAACCAGAACGGATCGCCCGATACCAGCATTACGACTTTGCGCCCGCGCAGTTCCATCAGGCCGGCGATGCCGCTTTCGAACGGTACTGGCCATGTCCGGCATTCGGCACTAAGCCCGCCCAGCAGGCCAAGGTGCCGGGCGGCGCCGGTGACCAGTTCGGCCTCTGCCAAGGCGGCGCGGCTTGCGTCGGAAAGGCCGGAAATCCCGTCCTCCCCGATGCCGACGATAGTGAGCCATTGTGGCGGGAAAGGTTCAGACATCGCCCATATCCTGATCCTTGGCGGTACCACCGAAGCCAGCGCGCTGGCGAACGTCCTGGCCGAGCGGGGCATTCCCGCAACGCTCAGCTATGCCGGCCGCGTCGCCAGCCCCAAGCCGCAGCCGGTTCCGGTGCGGATCGGCGGTTTCGGCGGAATCGAGGGGCTGGAACGATACATCGGCGCCCATGGCATCACGCACCTGGTGGATGCCACCCACCCCTTCGCGGCAACGATGAGCGGACACGCCCTTGCCGCCGCGCAGGCCACGTATACGCCCCTGTTGACGCTGACCCGCCGGCCCTGGGCCCCGGAATCCGGCGACCGATGGCAGACCGTGCCAGACATCGCCGCCGCCGTGGCGCGGCTGGCCGGCCCGCCGCGCCGAGTGATGCTGGCACTCGGCCGCATGCATGTGGAGGATTTCGCCGCTCAGCCGCAGCATCGCTACCTGCTGCGCTTCGTCGACGCGCCAGCCCAGCGCCCTGCCTTGCCCGACCATCATCTGGTGGTCGATCGCGGCCCCTTCACCGTGGACGGCGATACCCAGTTGCTTCGGGACCATGGCGTGGAGCTTGTCGTCTGCAAGAACGCCGGCGGCACCGGTGCACAGGCCAAGCTTGTCGCCGCGCGCCGATTGGGCCTGCCGGTGCTGATGATAGACCGCCCGCCGCCGACCGGCGCGCGCCTTGTCCACGGCGTTGGCGAGGTGCTGGAATGGCTGCGTCATCCCGCCGATCTCGGCGTATAGAGGATCGCCCCGCGCGGCCGCTCCACCAGCCGGGTCAGGCTGGACCCAACGATCACCATCGTGCGCATGTCCGCCATATCCGCCCGCGCCTTGCCCAGCGGAACGACGTTCAATTGCTCCTGCGGGGTGGAGACCGCGCGGGCGAACAGGATCGGGCGATCCGGCCCGCAAGCTTCACGCAGAATCTCCAGCACCCGTTCGAACCCGTGGGGTCGCGCCTTGGAGCGGGGGTTGTAGAAGGCCATGGCGAAGTCCGCCTCCGCCGCCAGTCGCAGGCGGCGCTCGATCAGCGGCCAGGGCTTGAGATTGTCCGAAAGGTTGATGGCGCAGAAGTCGTGGCCCAGCGGCGCGCCGGCACGCGCACTGGCCGCCAGCATGGCGGTAATCCCGGGCAGGACACGGATATCGAGATCTCGCCAGTCCCGCGGGCCCTGCTCCAGCGCCTCGAAAACGGCGGCCGCCATCGCAAAGACGCCGGGATCGCCGGAAGAGACGACCACCACCCGCTGCCCCGCAGCCGCCATGGTGAGGGCATGGGCGGCGCGCTCCAGTTCGACGCGGTTGTCGCTGGCGTGCAGGGTCAACCCCTCCCGCTCCGGAATGCGGGCGACATAGGGAGCATAGCCGACGATGTCCGTGGCCGCTTCCAGCGCGGCGGAAACCTCCGGCGTTATCAGCGCCGCATCGCCCGGCCCCAGCCCGGCGATGGCGATCCAGCCCGTCGTGCCGCTCATGGACGCCGCCCCTGCCCGTGGATCAGCAGGATCGAGAAGTAGGGCGTCACCTCCTCCGCCTCGCACAGCCGGGTGACCCGCTGTTCCGCCATGGCGGCATGTTCGACCAGCCATGCCTCCTGCTCGCGCCCGGCAAGCGCGACGGCACGGCGCAGCTTGGCAAGGTTGCGGCCGATCTTCATGAC
Source organism: Novosphingobium oxfordense (assembly GCF_044029435.1). Classification (NCBI taxonomy): domain Bacteria; kingdom Pseudomonadati; phylum Pseudomonadota; class Alphaproteobacteria; order Sphingomonadales; family Sphingomonadaceae; genus Novosphingobium; species Novosphingobium oxfordense. The sequence goes on from NZ_CP147008.1 coordinate 9,978, forward strand.
CACAAGGGCATCGGTATCGCGGATGCGCCGGGCCAGATCCTCCTCGGGCAAAGTGGCGGTGAGCACGGTCAGCACGTCGTCACCCCAGGTCATCGGCGCGCCGCAGGCCGTCCACGCGCCCGACATTCCGGTGATCCCCGGCACCACTGCCACCGGCACCGACCCGGATAACCGCGCGTAGAGATGCATGAAGGACCCGTAGAAGAACGGATCGCCCTCGCAGAGCACGACAACGTCCTCACCCGCGCGGGCAAGCGCCCCCAGGCGATCGGTGCAATCCGCATAGAACCCGGCAAGGCTGGCGTTATAGCGCGGGTCGGAGACGGGGATTTCCGTCGTCACCGGGTATTCCATCGCCAATTCCACGGCGTCTTCCCGCAACATGCCCTCGACGATGCGGCGCGCCTGGCCCGGGCGGCCGGACTTGCGGAAGAAGGCGATGTGCCGGGCATTGCGGACCAGCCGATCGGCGCGGACGCTGAGCAGGTCCTGCGCGCCGGGGCCAAGCCCCACGCCGTGAATGGTTCCAGTAACGGTTGCGGCAACCGGGCCATGATCGGCGCCGAGAACGATAGCGGGAACGATGGCGGGAACGATACCTGCAACCTCGGTCATTCCGCGCTGCTCCCGATGGCGTTGACGGCGGCCACGGTGATCGCGCTGCCCCCCATGCGGCCATCGACGATGCAGCACGGCACCGGACACGCCTCCCACAGCGCCGCCTTGGATTCCGCCGCGCCGACGAAGCCCACCGGGCAGCCGATGATCGCGGCCGGACGTGGGCAGCCCGGGTCTTCCAGCATGTTCAGCAGATGGAACAGCGCAGTCGGCGCATTGCCGATGGCGACAAGCGCGCCTTCCAGATGCGGGCGCCAAAGCTCCAATGCGGCCGCCGATCGGGTGTTGGACATCGCCCTCGCCAGTTCCGGCACTCCGGCATCCTGCAGCGTGCAGACCACGGCATTGGCGGCCGGCAGACGTGCGCGCGTGATGCCCTCGCTCACCATGCGCGCATCGCACAGGATCGGCGCGCCCCGCTCCAGCGCGGCAATCGCGACCCGCGCGAAACCGGGCGAAAAGCGGATATGCGCGGCCAGTTCCACCAGACCCGCGGCATGGATCATCCGAACGGCGATCCGCTCCTCTTCCGGATCGAAGCGCGCCAGATCGGCCTCGGCCCGGATCGTGGCGAAGGACTGGCGATAGATCGCCGCGCCATCGGTTTCGTACAGATAGGCCATCATTCGGCTCCGAAATGGGCAAGCAGTTGAGAAGGATCGAGCGCGCTACGCACAGCCGGATCGCCGGCGCACGCATCGAAGGCGAGGTCGAAGCGACCGTCGCGCCCGGTAAGAACGACATCGGCCGGCGCCCCACGCGCGCAGCGCTTGGAGCAGCCCGAAACGTGCAGCCGGCCGGGCAAATGGGGGGCCAGCCGGCGGGCTAGCCCGCGCGTCTCGACGCCCGCCTGCGGGCAGGCGGGTGCGCCCGGGCAAGCATCGACGCGCAGGAGAGGATCGTCGGCGTTGTCTATGAACGCAGGCGCAATCACCGCTTCCGCGTCCTCCAGAACGATCATGCGCCAAGGCGTGAGCCGAAGCGCCGATGCACCGCTGCGGCGCACAAGGTCGATCAGCGCCGCCGCATCGATGCTGCCAAAGGGAATTCCCCAGACGCGGCCCAGTGGATGCATTCCGGGATCGAGCGGCGCGCGCGTGGGGCCCGGCCGCCTGTCTCCGGCCGCCCATTCCGGCAGCGGAGCCTCATGGCGCGCGGCCCGGCCCGTCCCCCCCGACGCCACGAACCAGCGGGCCAAATCCAGCATCGCATCGACCGCCTGGCTCACCGCCACGGCAACGCCGAACTCCCGGCCGTCGAGGCGTAGCAGAAGCGTATCGTCCACCGCCCGTTCGATGCGCAGATCGCCGGGAGACGCGCCCAGGACCGGCGATCCGCCCGCATCCACCACGAAACCGAACTTGCCCTGCAGCTCCGGAAATTCGGAGAGGCGCGCCGTCAACTCGGAGGCGATGCGCCAGGTATCGTCCGCCGATGCCCAGTCGGGCGCCACCAGCACATTGCGGCGCTGCTCGATCAGGGGATCCTCATCGACAAGGCCCGCTGCCAGAAGCCCTTCAAGCAGTGGCTGCCAGCCGCTTTCCGGCACGCCCCGGATCTGCAGGTTCGCGCGGTTGGTCAGATCGACCACCCCGTTCCCGAAGCGCCCGGCAAGTTCGCACAGCAGGATGATTTCGGCGCCGGACAGGCGCGAAAGACGGGGCTTTACGCGCAGGATCAGCCCATCGCCCGCCATCATCGGGCGCCAGGCGGACGGACACCAGCCACGGACCGAAAAGTCCGTCACGGCCGGAAGATCGGCCGATGGATCGGGCGAAGCATCGGCCGGGCAGGCCCAGGTTCGTTCCGCACACGCTTCGACAAGGCGCGCATAGGCACTTCCACCCGCGCGGAGCGACGATGACCGGGACTTGCCGACTGACGTCGGTCCGCGCGCAACGACGGGCGAGCGCGGAGAGCGCCCGTCCTGCACGCCGATGCAGCCCCGGCCGCACGGCTTCGTCGCTCACGCGGAGTACCGAGCCTTGGCCTATCCCTGGGCCAGGGCAAGAGCGACCGATACGCCGGCAGGTCTCCTGGCTCGCGGGTCAGCGCTCGATGCGCGGCCTTCCCGGGTGGCGGCGCAACGCGCCTTGCCCAGTGGCCGGCTTCATGAAGAAGCCCCGGCATCTCGCTCACCGCTTACAGTTGCAGGGACAGCCGCGGATTTGGAAGGGCCCTCCCTCCCGCACCGCGTTCCCTATTAAGCCTCATTCAAGGCACCGGCGCGATCTGACCGAAACACCTTCCGCAAGGAAGGCGATCCGGAAATCGTGCAGCTAGCCTGTGCAAACCACCGCCGCAAGCCCGCATCGCGGCTGCGGCGATCAAGCCGGCGATATTGCACATCCCCGAAGCCCGCCCCGAAGCCCGCTGGGGCACCTTTCACGCGATGGCGGCAGTCTCGATACCCAGGGCCAATCCCGGATCCTCGCAATGGCGTGCAAGCCGCAGTTGGATGCGATCGGCGACCGGCTCCCACCCCGCGCTTCCCCAGCGCTGAAGCGCGCGCCGCTCCAGCGGAACCGCGACCCGCCGGCTCTCCCCGGCCTGCAGTGCCACCCGGGCGAAACCGACCAGCGCGCATTCGGGACGGTCGCGATAGACCTGCACGACATCCGCGCCCGCACGGTCCGAGACATTGGTCACGGTCAGGTGCAATTGGTCCCCCTCGGCCGTGGCATCCGTCCATTCGAAACGTGCATAGCCCATGCCCGATCCGAACGGATGGCAGGCGGCGATGCCCTTGGCAGCGAGCCCGCGATAGCCCAGCAGCGTGCCTTCGGAATAGGCCAGCGAGCCATCGGCGGCGGGCTGGAGCGCGAAGGCCGGATAGTCCGCCTCGTTCGCGGCGATGGTCACCGGCATACGCCCGCCCGGCTCGCGCACGCCCGAAAGCACGTCCGCCAGCGCGCAGGCAAAGCCCTCACCCGGATACCAGACCGAGAGCAGCGCCGCCGTCCTGTCCTCCCACGCGCTGTCGAAGGCATGGCCGACATTGACGATCACCGCCGTGCGCGGGTTGGCAGCCGTTACCGCATCGATCAGACGAAGCTGTTCGGCGGGCAGCAGGGTATCGGGACGGTCCTTGCTCTCCACGCTGGAGTCCGAAGTCTCCCCCACGATCAGGAACACCGCATCCGCCGCGTGGGCGGCAGCGACGGCGGCCTGCAGCATTTCCTCGGCGCTGCCGGGGCCGCGCAATCCGTACCACAGCCCCTGCACACGCCCGCCGGTCCACGAGAACTCGACGGTGATCAAAACCTCCTGCCCTTCGGCAAGATCAAGGCGGACCACATCGGAATCGCCGCGCTTCAGCACGCCCATCACGTCGCCCGCCGGGATCTCTCCGCCCGCGCGCAGCACTTCAGCGCCATCGACAAGGATGCGCGCCGCGCCGGTCGAGCCGAGGTGCAGTGTGTGCTCGCCCCCGCGCATCGCCGTGTAGCGCCCGCTGGCACGCACCGAGCCCGGCTCCGTAAAGCGCGCCTGATCGTGGACCCCCACGAACCAGACGAGCGAATTGGTATCGCGCGTCTCGCGGGTCAGCACGTCGCCCGCGCAGTCCGGCGCACCGAAGTATTCCAGCGTCATGCCGCGCGTGCAGCCGTCGCCGATGTCCATCGCCGGCGTCACCGCCATGTTCGGCAGGCGCGGCTGCGGATCGACGCCGGGTTCGAACAGGATCTCGCACGAGGCGCCATAGGTCTCGCGCAGCGCTTCCACCGGCGTCGGCGCATCGGGCGAGATCGAAATCTTGGCGAACGTGCCGCCCTGGAAGCACGGCGCCCAGGCATTGGGGCCGATCACGGCCAGCGTCTTCACCGATCCCGGCGCCAGCGGCAGCATATCGCCTTCGTTGCGCAGCAGGGTGAAACCGGCCGCCGCGGCCTCGATCAGCAAAGCTTCCGCCTCGGCGGCCGGCATCGGCGCGGCCTTGTTGGCAGTGATCCGGCGCGCAACCGAGGCAACGCGCGATGCGGCGTCCTCGATGCGCGCCGGATCGACCGCCCCCACAGCCAATGCCGCCTCCAGCTTGTTCCCCATGAACCGCGCCGGCCCCGGCATTTCCAGATCGAGACCAGCGTTGATCGTGCCCTCGCTGGAATGAGTGCCGAACCAGTCGCTCATGATCAGGCCCTCAAAGCCCCAGTCCTGCTTGACCACGCTGGTCAGGACATGCGCCTGCTCGGAGCACCACGACCCGTTGACCTTGTTGTAGGCCGCCATCAGCCCCACGCAGCCAGCCTTGGCGGCATATTCGAAAGGCAGCAGGTAAACCTCACGCAAAGTCCGCTCGTCCACCTGCACGTCGACCTCATCCCGCGCGGTCTCGCTGTCGTTGCAGACCATGTGCTTGGCGACGGAGCCGGTACCGGTCGATTGCAGGCCCTTGACCCATTCCGCGCCGAGCACGCCGGTCAGCACGGGATCTTCCGAGAAATACTCGAAAGCGCGCCCCGCGAGCGGACTGCGCGCAAGGTTCAGGTTGGGCGCAAGCACCGCGTCCACGCCGCGTGAAACCGCTTCGCTGCCCACGAGCGCGCCGACGCGGCGGGTGAGGTCGCGATCCCAGGTCGCGCCCAGCAGCGTCGAGCACGGGCTGAGCAAGGCGATATCGCGCTCGTCCACTTTGCCGCTGGCGATGCCGAGCGGCCCGTCGGACATCGTGAAAGACGCAACCCCCGCGTCGGGCACCGCCAGCGTGGACCACATCGCCCCGCCGGCCGTGAGTGCGCAGGATTGTTCGAGAGTAATGTCGCTCACGCACCAGCCTCCATGCGAAAGCCCATGATCTGCTCGGCCTGCGCACGCACGGCGCGGGCAATGCCTTCGTCGGCCAGCGATCCATCCGGCGCGAATGGCTTCTGCTCCACGGAGTTGACCGCGACCCCCACCGGCGTCGGCCAGCCGCGCATCGCATGGACCACGTCGCGCAAGGCCGAAAGCGTGGTGCCGCAGGCCTGCCAGCCCGCCGCCGTGACGACGAGGCCCACCGGCCGCCCGTCGAAATAGACGCGCGCGTCACTGCGCAAGTCTTCCAGCAGATCGACCGCGTTCTTGACGAGGCCGGAATAGCCGCCGTGATAGCCGGGGCTGCCGATCACGATGCCGTCCGCGCCGCGCACGGCCTCCACCAGTGCCTGCTCCTCTGCGGTGCGGGCCGGGTTCTCCGGATTGAAGTGCGGCAGCGCCGCCAGCGCAGGGCCGTCGAACATCACGGTTTCGGCGCCAAGCACGGCGCATTCGGCCAAGACGGCGCGCACGATCCGTTCGCTGGAGGAGGACTGGCGGAATGTGCCGCCCAGCCCGACTATCCGCCGAGGGGCGGGCGAAATCACGGTCATCGCATTCTCCTCACTGGCGAGGCCTTCTTGCGGGCCGCGCCTCGATCTCAAGTATCAGGCCGGGACGGCTGCCTTGAACGCCGGCATCACCTTGTCCGCCATCAGCCGCAGCGTCTGGTCGCCATAGGCAAGGCGCTGCTCGGTCAGCGGGCCGGTGGTCGTGCCGCAAAGCACGTTGCCGATGCCCAGTTCGGCATAAGGCGTCAGATGCTCCAACACCGTTTCGGGCGAGCCATAGAGGCACCACGTGCCGATCCAGTCGTCGCTCAGCGCGTCGGGGGTCTGATCGGTCTTCTTGTTGGCATCGTCGCTTTCGGCGCGGGCGTTGAACTCCGCCTCGCGCTCGATCGCTTCCTGATAGCTGCGCAGGATCACTTCCAGTTCCTCACGCGCTTGATCGTCACTCTCGGCCACATGGACCACCTGATAGGTGTGCGTCGTCCAGTCGAGCGCGGACTTCACCACCGCATCGTCATGGCCGGCGTCCAGCAGGAAGCCCTTGTAGATGTCGAACCACTTCTTCACGTGGATGAAGGGCTCGGTGCCGCCGATCTTGGGCGGGGTGAAGGCGGGGATGAACGCCGGCCAGCCATTCTCCGCCGCGCGGCGCGAGCTGGCCTCCTTCATCGCCACCGGCATCAGCCGTGCATGGCCCGGCGTGAAGGGCGACGGGGTGATGCGCTGAAGCACGCGGCCCTTGTACGGCCCGTTGTCGATGACGACAGCGGGGTCTTCCATGCCCTTGGCCCAAAGCTCCTCCGCAATCGCCAGGTTGTTTTCGGCAAGGCGACCGGCATCGCGATAGTCCACCGCAAAGCCGATCATCTCTTCCGGCGTGGTGCCGGAACCGACGCCGACCAGCAGCTTGCCGTCGGTCAACTGGTCCAGGATGTTGATCCGCTCCGCAAAGCGCACGGGGTGATGCAGCGGCACCGAAACGACCGAGAAGCCGAAATGCATCTTAGGCATCTGCGCGGCGAGGTAGGCGGCGAAGATGAAGCTGTCGCTGGCCACCGGCATGTAGCCGTTGAAGTGATGGTCCGGCAGGAAGATCGCATCGTAATCGAGATCGGCTGCCAGTTTCGCGTGCCCCTCAAGATCCTTCATCAGCTTGCGATCCTGTTCGGGACCGAGCGAACGGGCGTTCAGAAATACGGAAAAGCGCATCTTCCCCTCCCTTGGGGCATTGCCGCCGCCGCGATGGCGTACGGGTCAGTGTGAAATAGAATTGAATTAGAATTGACGTTCGCATTTCGATAGGCTGTTTGTTGCCGCCATGTCAACACGCTCAAAACCCAAGGCCGCCAAAAAAGAGCTGGCCGTCGATACCGTCAGCCGCACCCCGCAGCAGGGGCGCAGCAAAGCCTCGCTCGAACGCATGGTTACGGCGGCCGAAAAGCTGATGCTGGAACGGGGGAGCGAGGAGTTCACGCTTCAGGAAGTCAGCCAGACCGGCAACGTCTCGATCGGGTCGATCTACCTGCGGTTCGAAAGCAAGGAAAACCTTGTCCGTGCCGTGATCGGCAATCACCTCAAGCGCATGGAAGAGCGCGAGAATGAGATGATGGTTCGCGTACGCAGCGAATCCGATTCACTGGCCACCGTGGTCCCCGCCTTCGTCGAAAACTATGCCGAACTGCTGCGCGAAGAGGCGCCGCTGCTGCGCCAAAGCATGGCGCGCGCCGCGTTCGATCCGCTGGTGGCCGAACCCGGCCGCGAAAGCGCCAACCGCGCCGCCGCCCTGGGCATCGGGGCCATGCTGGAATATCGCGACCAGTTCGGCGGCACCGATCAGGATCGCAAGGCGAACGCCGCGTATCAGATCATCTTCGCCACGCTGGCCCGCCAGTTGAGCCTGGGCTCCACCGGCGAATCGGTCCACCCGCAGGACTGGAAGGAACTGAAGATAGAGCTTGGCCGCATGTGCCTGGCCTATCTCACCACCGACCTTTAACCGCCCGCATGGACCGCTGGCGCGCGAAGAGGCCCTACCGCGCCGCTTCGCGCTCCACCACGATGTGCGTGGCGAAGTCCGTCGGCGTGGATCCCGTCACCCGGTAGCCGAGCGCGGGCAGGTCCAGCCCTTCGAACATGGCCTCGCCCTTGCCCAGCAGCACGGGCGAGATCGCGAAGTGCAGGTCGTCGATCAACCCGGCCTGCAGATATTGCCGCACCGTCGATACGCCGCCGCCGATCTTGACGTCCTTCGCGCCCGCCGCCTCTCGCGCGCGTTCGAGCGCGGCGTGGATGCCGTCGGTCACGAAATGAAAGGTGGTGCCGCCCTCCATGACGATGGGCGCGCGCGGATAGTGCGTCAGCACGAAAGTGGGCGCATGATAGGGTGGGTTGGCCCCCCACCAGCCCTTCCACTCGTCATCCGGCCACTCGCCGCGCACCGGGCCGAACATGTTGCGGCCGAGGATGAAGGCGCCGAATCCTTCCATGGAACGCCGCCCGAAATCCTCGTCCACGCCGTCCGAGCCGTCCTCCTGCCCGATCATCGTCCGGAAGGTCTTCGTCCCGTAGAACCAATTGTGAAGTTCAGTCCCGCGCTTGCCGAGGGGGTCCTGCAGGCTCTGGTCCGGCCCGGCGCCGAATCCATCCAGAGACAGGGAAAAGCCTGCCACTCTCACACGCGTCATCCCGGTCTCCTCTTCTCCAGCCCGCATGCTGCCCTGCCGGGACACGATCCGCAATCGGGAAGCGGAGACTGCGTGCCCGGCGCCGCCGACATGAAAAGTCATATGGAATCACCGGGATGACATGCACCTTCTGGACTGGTGCGCCGATGGCGATATTCAGGGCGGCATGAAATCCCAGACCGGCAGCCGTTCCCGATCCTCCTCGCGCGATATCACCGGCCTTGTCGACGCGGCCCGCACGGTCGTTGCGGCCAAGGGCCTTTCAGGCATGAGCCTGCGCACCGTGGCCGAGGAGGCTGGCACATCGGTCGGTTCGATCAGCTATCGCATCGGGGACCGCACGGCGCTGGTCTCCGCCATGCTGGACCGCGAGATCGAACTGATGGCCGAAGCGCGCGCGGAATGGCGAGCGCGGCTGGGATCGCTCGATCCCGTCGCCACCGGCATCCTGCCCGATCTCATCTGCGAATGGCTGGATCAGGGCGCGGGCCGGCGGCGAACCTCCGCTATCGTCACCTGCGAACTGACGCTTCTGGCCAGTCGCGAACCAAGTGCCCTGCCCCGGATTGGCGCTCTGCTGGACGAGGGCGAGGCGCTGTGGCGCGATGTTCTGGCGCGAGTGCCTCAGTCGGAACGCATGGCCGACCTTATCGCCGGCTATTGCCTGGACGAGCAGCCGTTCTCCGTGCTGCTGGCGGACGAGACCGACTATCGCCTGCTGCGCCACTCAACCGTTCGCGGCCTGCTGCGCGATCCGGCCGCGTCGGCCAGCCCCGCCCTCACGCAATGGCACATGGCGCTGGTCGATCGGCTGGCGGTTCCTGCCGCTGCCGCCCATGACGAGGCCGCCAAGGTTCCCGAGGGGACCAAGGCCATGCTTGCCGATCACATCGCGGACCTGATCGCCGATCAGGGCGTCGGCGCGCTGTCCCACCGGACGGTCGCGCAGGCGGCCGGGGTGGCGACATCCAGCGTCGCCCACCACTTCCCCACCCAGCGCGACATCCTGTTCGCAGGCGTGGAGACGCTCTACCGGCGGATGCGCAGCCAGATCCAGTCGAGCAATGCCAACATCCGCAATCGCGAGATTGCGCGGCTGACGCACGAGTGCGCGCTTCAGGCGCTGGGCGATCCCGCCGTCCGCCCCTTCGCGATCGACATGCGCCGCCGCCGTGCCGAAAACGTCCACGCCCAGTTTGCGGAATGGGTGGGAATTCCGGCCGGTTCGGATCGTGCACGCGTGCAGGCACTGGTCATGGCGCTGATCGGCGCCGGGCTGCGCACAATGGCCGTCGATGGCGAATGGCTGACCGCACGGGAGGCGGTCGACAAATGGCTATGAGCAGTACGATCGTTTCGAAATACGGTGTTTAGGCGAATTTAAAACCGTACTACTGTCCTGAAAGAGTCACAGACTCACCGTAGAGGCGCGTCCAACAACAGGACGGAGCCCACCCATGTCTGCTTTCCCCCGCAAGCGTAGCATCCACCTTCTCTCCACGATTCTGGCCGGCGCCGTCGCGCCCTGCTGGGCCATCGCCGCCCATGCGGAGGAAGCCCCCGCCAGCGACGACGCGCTGCCCGAGATCACCGTGACCGCCGAACGCCGCGCGGAAAGCAGCCAGAAAGTGCCGCTGGCGATCCAGTCGATCGATGGAGAGGCGCTGGCGAAGACCGGCTACACTTCGGTCACCGATCTGCAGTACACGATGCCGGGCGTGCAGTATGACCCGACCCAGGGCGCAGCGTTCCAGATCCGCGGTGTGGGCAGCACCTCGTTCGACTTCTCCAACGCGAAGTCGGTCAGCGTCGTCGTCGACGACGTGGTGATGGACGGTCAGCGCGCCAACGGCCTCACCGGCATGGTCGATATCGAGCGTGTGGACGTGCTGATGGGTCCGCAGGGCACCCTGTTCGGCAAGAACGCCACGTCGGGCGTGATCGCCGTCACTACCACCAAGCCGAAACTGGGCGAATGGTCGCTGCGCGGCAGCGCCAGCTTTGGCGAGCATAACGAGCGCATCCTCAACGGCACCGTCAACGTGCCGCTCGGCCCGATCGCGGCGCTGCGCGTATCCGGCTTCGACCAGGCGTTCGACGGTTTCGGTCGCAACGTCACGCTGGATCGCAAGGTGGGATCGCAGCACGAATACGGCGGCCGTGCGCGTCTCTATCTGGAACCTTCGGACAGCTTCAACCTCACCGCCTCTGCCGACTATGCCCACCACTGGGACAGCAGCGTACGTACGCCCGTCTCGGGCCAGTCGGCCGAAGTCACCGCGATCCTGAACGGTCTGGGCGTATATCCCGGCCCCAAGAGCGCGGATACGGCGGACTCCTCGTTCGGGCAGATCAAGACGGTGGAATGGGGCGCCTCGCTGCGTGCCAGTGCCAAGATCGGCGATCACGAACTGACCTCGATCACCGCCTACCGCGTAACCGGCTATGACAACTGGACCCCGGCGGACCTGACCCCCACCGACCAGTTCGCCTACATCCCCTTCAACCTGGGCCAGCTGGATACCGACAAGTTCAGCCAGGAACTCCACTTCGCATCGCCCACCGGCGGCTTCGTGGAATACCTTGTCGGCGCGTTCTACAACCGCCTGCATGCCCGCCAGACCCAGCTTCAGTGGTCCACCGGCGGCAAGCCGCTCTATGACGCCAACGGCACGCCGCTGCCGACGCTGATCGCGCTGACCGGGGCGATCGGCCAGGACGGCAATGCCTCCCTGTTCGACGCGGTGAACGAGACGATGGCGGCGTTCGGGCAGCTGAAGTTCAACTTCACCCCGCGCCTCAGCCTGACCTTGGGCGGCCGCTATACCCACGACAACAATTCGCAGAGCATCGATTACGTCACCATCGATCCGGTCAAGATCGCGGGCTACACCCCGAACTTCGTCGCCTCCAGCGCAGCACCGGCCTTCGATTTCGGCCGCGTGAAGGGGGACAACTTCTCGTTCCGCATCGCCCCCACGTATCAGGTGGCGGACAACGTCATGCTCTATGCGACCTATTCCACCGGCTACAAGCCGGCCGGCATCGCCTTCGTGGGCAACAAGTACGCGCCTTATGAGGATGAGACGGTGAAGGCCTGGGAAGCGGGCGTGAAGTCCGAATGGTTCGGTCGCCGCCTGCGCTTCAACCTCGACGTGTTCCGGTCTGACTTCAAGGACTTCCAGGCAACGATCCTGACCCAGATCCCGGACGGCGCCGGCGGCACGATCAACGCCACCGTCATCGGCAATGCCGGCGGGCTGCGCACGCAGGGCGTGGAAGGCAACCTTGTGGTGCAGCCGATGCGCGGCCTTCAGCTTTCCGGTGCCGTCACCTACACCGACGCGAAGTTCACCGACTATGTCTACAACGCCACCACCAACTACACCGGTTCGCGTCTGACGAACTCACCCGAATGGTCGGGCACGGCGGCGATCGACTACGATCATGAGTTCGCCTCCGGCCTCGGCTTCCGCGCCCATGCCGACTATGCCTATCGCAGCGAATACTGGACCGTGGTGGGCCAGCCCGATTACTCGCACGTTCCGGGCTACGGCCTCGTCAACACCCGCGTCAGCGTGACCCTGCCCAACCGCCCGATCGAGGTAGGCGTCTACGCCCGCAACTTGTTCGACAAGTACTTCTCCACCGGGTGGCAGCAGTACGGCGTGCTCGGCTTGCTCCACTACACTTCGCCGAACGCGCGCCGCACCATCGGCGGCTTCGTGAACTTCAGCTTCTGATCCGCTCCAGCCAGCCCTTTGGGACGCAAACGATGAAAAAAACCGTAGTTGGAGCGGTGATGACCGCGGCGGCCGCGCTCGTTTTGAGCGCGGCCTCGGGTGAGGCGCAGGATACCGGGCCGATCGAGGCCGACGATTCCGCGCCCATCAACGAGATCCAGGTGATCGGCACGCACAACAGCTATGCCCTGCCGGCCGATCCGCGCGCCATGGCGATCATGGCGCCGAAGCTGACCGCACTGGCGGCGGCGATGACCGGCGGGATGTCGCCCGAACAACGCACCGCCATGGAGGATGAGCATCCCGGCGGCCTGACCGACATGGCCAAGATGCTCGACTATGTGCAGATGCCTCTCCAAGCCCAGCTTCGCAGCGGCGTACGCAGCGTGGAGATCGACCTGCAGCCCGATCCCAAGGGCGGTGCCTATGCCGACCCGATGCCCTATCGCGAATTGCGCGCCAAGGGCGAGACGGACCTGGCTCCGATCGACCGCGACGAACTGGCAAAGCCCGGCCTGAAGGTCATGCATCTGGCCGACCTAGATTTCCGCAGCCAGTGCCCCACCTTCCGTTCCTGCCTCACGCTGCTGCGCCAATGGTCGGATGCACAGCCGGATCACAGCCCGGTCTTCGTCCTGCTGGAGCCCAAGCTCTCCGGCCTCGACCGCGTCATTCCCGGCGCAACCGCCGTGCCGCCGTTCGACAAGGCGCAGTTCGACGAGGTGGACGACACCATCCGCAGCGTGCTCGGCCGCGACAAGGTGATCACGCCGGACGATGTGCGCGGCACGATGTCCACGCTGGAATCCGCCGTTCTGGCCAAACACTGGCCCACGGTGAAACAGGCGCGCGGCAAGTTCGTGTTCCTGTTCCTGGTTCCCGCGATGAACCTGAAGGCCTTCGCGCCCTATCTCGACGGCCGCGCGTCGCTTCAGGACCGCATGGCCTTCGTGCAGGGCCAGCCGGGCATGGCCCACACCGCCTTCATGCTCTTCGACAATGCCCTGACGCATGGCGACGAGATCCGCGACGCCGTGCGCAAGGGCTATCTGGTGCGCGCCCGCGCCGATATCGACACGGTGGACGCGCGCCGCAACGATGCCACGCGCCGCGATGCCGCGCTCGCAAGCGGGGCGCAGATCGTCTCCACCGACTATCTCTCCGCACCGAACATCTACGCCAACGGCTATCACCTCTCGCCGCCCGCAAAGGGATGGCAGTGCAACCCGCTGTCGACCCAGTGCGCGAAGGACAAGCGATGAACGGCCCCCTCAGCAGCCGCCGCAGCGTCCTGCTCGGCGCCCCAGCGGTTCTGGCCGCGCCTTCTGCTCTTGCGCAATCGCTGGGGCAGTCCGTTCCGATGCCCGGCGAAACGCAGGCGCTGGAACAGCTCATGACGACTACGTTGGAAGCACAACTGGGCGATGCAGCCACGGCGCGCCAGCTGGCGTCCACCATCGCGGAGGCGGGCTTTCGCTGGCAATATCCGCAGTTCCCACTGCGCGATGCCGACAGCGTGGTCGCCTACAGCTTCGGCTATCGCTCCGCGACCGGCAAGGTGGATCCTAATACCGGCCTATCCACCGGCGAGGAAAAGCCCGAGCCCGGCCCAATCAACGAAATGCTGGCCGATGCCGTCCACGCGATCTGCATGGCCCGCAAGGTCCGCGTCTATGCGCAATGGGAAATCGCCGAGGTTCTGGGCAAGAAATACGGACTGAAGGACGTGGTGCCGATCTACCCGGAGGCGGGGGCGGACGGCAAGAAAACCTACCTCAGCACCGATGGCGTGGCCGGGGCCGTGGTGCGTCTTGCGGGGAATGCCGGGACGCTGGGCAATGTTGCCGTGGTCGGCCACCGCGATCACGTAAAGCGGTGCATCCTCGTCTCGCGCCAGCACGGCATGAATGCGGCGGCCGTGCGGGAAGTGCCGCTGCCCGTCCATTACGATCCCGAATCCGCCCAGCCGTGGACCCGCCGACGCGACGCCTACTTGCTGAGCGACGTGATCGCACAACTGATGATGGCGCGCACCGGGCTTACGTCGAACGCCGGTTGAGCAGGCGCCGCTTCTTCAGGAAAAAAGGGAGCACTGCCTTGCGGCGGTGCTCCCTCTCCAGGTGTTCCCGGTAATCGTGTCCTTCGCGGGGCAGAGACAAGAGGAGGAGAATGCGCCCCCATCCCGCGAAGAGTTTCCGGAAATTCGTTAAGTCAGACCTTCACGCCTCAGAAATTGACGCTGGCGCGCACGCCGTACGTGCGCGGCGGCTGGAACTGGTAGTTGTCGGTGAACGATACGAAGTTCTGCTGCGCGTAGGACAGCACGTTCTTGTCGAAGATGTTGCGCACGAAGGCCTGGATCTTCCAGCCGCCCACTGCCGGCTCATAGCTGAGCGAGGCATTGGCCAGGAAGAAGTCGTCCGTCTTGATATCCGGCACGTTGAAGACCGAGAAGTAGTAGCTGGACGAATACTTGCCGTCGACATGCGCGGTCACCTTGCCGCTGCCCACCGCGAAGTCCTGATCGATGAACGCCGTGGCGGAGAAGCTGGGCGCGTTCGGCAGGCGGTTGCCGCTGATGTCCACCGGATCGCCGTTGCCATCGTTGACGATGATGCCGTTGCCGAACTTGGTGTGCATGTAGGCGGCGTTCACGCCCACGCGGGTGTGATCGCCCAGCAGGGCCTTCACTTCGGCCTCGGCACCGAAGATCTTCGCGCTGCCGACGTTGAAGGTGCCGCTGCCGCCATCGATCACGGCCGAGGTCTGCGATGCCTGATAACCGCGATAGCTGGAATAGAACACGTCCGCGTTGATCTGCAGGGTATTGCCCATCAACGAGTTCTTGGTGCCCAGTTCGAAGGCATCCAGCTTTTCAGGCCCGTAAGGCACCGAAGCCGCACTGCCGTTCGAGTTGAACCCGCCCGACTTGTAGCCGCGATCGTACTTGGCATAGATCAGCGTGTTGGCCGTGGGGTGGTAATTCAGGCCCACGTGCCAGGTCGGCTGGCTTTCGCTCAGCTTGCCGTCGCCCGGCGTCACCAGCGTAAGCGGCGGTGCGAAGGGGCTAGCCAGTGCGGGCAGGAACAGCACGGCCTGGCCGGTACGGTCCTTCTTGTCCCAAGTGTAGCGGCCGCCGACACTCAGTTGCAGCTCATCGGTCAGCTTGTATTCGGCCTGGCCGAACACCGCCTGCGAACGCGTCTTGATCTTGTAGTCGAACTTGATGCCGTATTCGTCCGGCTGGCCCAGATCACCGAACTGACCGCCGGGCGCGAAATCGCCGGTCATCGCCAGGTTGTAGAGCCCGGAATCGACCGTGTTCTTCTCCTGGAAGTAGAAGTAGCCGGCCTGCACGAACAGGCGCGAGTTGGAATCGTTGCTGACGCGGAATTCGTGGTTCCAGGTCTTCGGCGTCTCGCTCTGCCGGAACTGGCGGTTCGCAGGGTATGAAGGCCCGGTTGCGTCCAGCACGTTCTTCCAGTGCTGCTCGTCATAACCGCCGGAATAGACGAAGTTCAGCAGGCCCGGCGTCTGATACGCCAGTTCCCAGCGGATGCGATCGCCTTCCAGCCGGGTGGAGATCGGCGTGTCGTTGGGGAACGCGCCAAGGTCCTTGAAGGACGGCTGCGGACCGCCCAGCGTGCCCTTCAGCTGCGCATCGCCGTGAACCTTGCGGGAATCGTGCTGGTACGAAACCCAGGCCGAGAAACCGTTGTTCTTGTAGAGCGCCTGCAAGCGGCCCGATGCGAAATCCTCGTCATCGCCGTCCTTGCCCGGACCATCCAGCTTGCGATAGCCGTCATGCGTGATGAAGGTGCCCGATGCGCGCACCGCGAAGGTGTCGCTCACCGCCACATTGGCCCCCATCTCGCCGGTGAAGGCGCCATAGTTGCCCACTTCGACAGTGCTGTAACCGCCATTGGTGAAGCTCGGGCGATTGGTGATGATGCTGACCAGACCGCCGGTGGAATTGCGGCCGTTCAGGGTGCCCTGCGGCCCCTTCAGCACTTCGATGCGCGCAAGGTCGTACATCGACGCGTTAATCGAGAACGGACGGTTGGTGTAGAACCCGTCGCGCGCGATCGGCACCGAAGGGTCGCCGATTTCGGTCACGTCGGTGGAGGCGATGCCGCGGATCGCGACGTAGGCTGCACCGGCGGAGGGTGAAATGTTCACGCTGGGATCGATCGCCGCCAGATCGCGCACCGACGCAATGCCGGCGTCGCGCAGTGCGTCACCCGAATAGACGTTCAGCGCAATCGGCGTGTCCTGTGCGGACGATGCGGTGCGGTTGGCGGTGACGATGATGTCGCCAAAGCCCTGATCCTGAGCCTGTTGAGCCTTATTCTGATCGCTTTGCGGCGCCGTTTCGGCGGCCTGTGCCTGCGCATTGGCCTGCGCTGGAATTGCCACAAGCGCAGACGTCGCCAGAAGCACGAATGCCAGTCTCATTTCTCTCTCCCTCCACGGCGGCGTCCTCTTGATGGAACCGCCTTTATAAAACCGGAATACGCATTCTAATTATGGAGCGAATCGCACGGCGTCAAGCGCGCTGAGCCATCGCGCTGATTCCAACGGCAAACGTGCCGAATGGACGGATTGGACGGGAGAAGGACAGACTTTCGAGATTGCCGGAAAAGCACGCGATCCCAGCAAGTTGGGCAATCCAGCGGCTCTAGGCTTCCACCCCGCTAGGTGCAGGTGGTCAGCGTCGTAAAGTCGTCGCAGGATCCACAGGGCGTCCGAAACGGCGCATTTCGTAATGAAGGTGCGGCCCTGTCGACAGGCCGGTGGAGCCCACACGGCCAAGGATTTCGCCCGCCCTCACCTCCTCACCCGCCGCCACGTTCACGCGGGAAAGGTGCGCGTAGCGCGTTTCCACCCCGTGCCCGTGATCGACCGTCACCGCCAGACCATAGCCGCCGTTCCAGCCCGCTGAGGTTACGCGTCCACCCGCCGTCGCGAAGACGCCGTCGCCGGCATGGGCCGCCAGATCCACGCCGTCGTGGAAGCGCGTACCGCCCAAGATGGGATGGTGGCGCATGCCGAAGCCGCTGGTCTGCTCACCCCCGCGCACCGGCCGCCCGCCGGGCATGGCGGCGTAAGGCCCAGAGTAAGGCCCAGAGTAAGGCCCGGTAACGACGACCAGCGAGATATCGATCGGCTCTGCATCGTCCGCAGCCATCCCACTGGCGCTGGCAGCCTCATAGACATGCGATGCCCTGCCACCGCGCAGGCCGGATGGGCGCACAGGCGCAGGCCGTTCCAGATCGTCCGACGAGATATCGATGCGATCCGCGTGTGCGGGACTGGCCAGCAGCATGCCGCCGGTGCAGCCACACAGGATCAACTTGCGGATGGGCATCCGTTCCCCTCCCCTGCAAAACGCGCAATCGATCCGCAGCTTACTCCTTCTCCGCGCCGAACGCGATTCCGTGATCGATGCCGACCTGCCCCGCGCCTTGACGGCCGCGGCCACGGCCATATGCAGGCGCAAGCAAGCGCCATGACCATCACCGTCTTCTGCATCATCCTCTTCGCCGCCGCGCTGCATGCCGGCTGGAACGCCCTTGTCAAAGGGGGTGAGGACAAGCTGCTGACCACGGTGCTCGTCACCGCCTCCGCCGCCGCGATTGCCGTGGCGGTCCTGCCGTTCCTTCCCGCGCCGGCACGGTCGAGCTGGCTGTTCATCGCTGCATCCAGCCTGCTTCAGGTGCTCTATTACGTGCTGGTCGCGCGCGCCTATGGCCTGGCGGACATGAGCGCGACCTATCCGCTGATGCGCGGCACCGCGCCGCTGCTGGTGGCCCTGGCGACCGCGACTTTCCTGCACGAACCGCTCTCGCCGGCGGCATGGATAGGCATCGCCGCGATCTGCGCCGGAGTGCTGGGTAGCGCGCTCCACCGCAAGGCGGGACATGGTCGCGGCATCGCGCTGGCCTTGCTGAACGCAGTGGTGATTGCCTGCGACACGCTGGTCGACGGGTTCGGCGTGCGCCATTCGCAGGCGCCGGCGGCCTATACGCTCTGGATCTTCCTGCTGACCGGCATTCCCCTTGCCGGCTGGGCGCTATGGGCAAGGCGCGAGGCATTCCTGCGCCAGGTCGCGATCGGCTGGAAACCGGGGCTTGCCGGCGGCTTGGCGACGATGGTTTCCTATGGACTGGCGCTTTGGGCGATGACTTTCGCGCCGGTCGCCGTCATCGCCGCCTTGCGCGAAACCTCGATCCTCTTCGCGACCGTCATCGCGGCGCTGATCCTGAAGGAAAAGCCCGGCCCTGCGCGTGTGGCGGGCGCCTGCCTGATCGCCGCCGGAGCCATCGTCCTGCGGCTGTCGTGAACGCCAATGTCTTGAACGCCGTTGTCTTGAACGCCCTTTAGGCGGTCAGTTCCACCCGTCCGCGCATTCCCAGATCCTCTGCCACGGCCTCGATCCCCTGCACGATCCCGCGCGTCAAGGCAGAAGGCAATTCCACATCGAACCCGCGCGCGATCAGGCCTTCAGCCGCCCAGCGCACGCAGAAATCGGCCGCGACGCCCACGACGGTAACCTGCGTCACGCCCTGATCGGCAAGGCGCTGAAAGAACCGGTCCCGGTCGATATCCTCGCCGCCCCGCAATGCGTGGACGCGCAGCCCGGCCTCCTCCCACATGTCGAAAACGCCCTTTTCCAGCGCGTAGACGGGGATTTCGGGGCCGATGGCAGCGGTATCGAGCACGCTTTCCCAACCGGGCGTGCCGCGCACGCAATGGATCGGGAACTGCGCCGCCTCGGCAGAGCCGGCATAGACATCCGGCACATGGGTATCGAACGTCATCAGCACGCCCGCCGTCTGCGCCGGATCCAGCGCGGACAGCCACTCGGTCATGGGCGCAACAATGGCTTCGGCGTCGGGAACCGGCAAGGCGCCCGATGCCATCACGAAGTCGCGCTGCATGTCCACCACGATCATGAAACCGGCCATCGTCTGCTTCCTTCTGCTCTGTCCGTTGACTTATATCTCATCTGCACATAAGTAAAGTGCATCCTGAATATAAGGGTGCAGCATGATCGAGAGCGAGGCAGATTACCTGAACCGGTACGATCCCGCTGCGTTCGACCGCCCTTCGATCGCGGTGGACCTGGTACTGATGTCGGTGATCGACGGCCTGCCCGCCGCGCTGCTGGTGCGGCGCGAGGAGCATCCCTTTGCCGGATCGTGGGCGCTGCCCGGCGGCTTCGTGCACATCGATGAGAGCCTGGACGATGCCGCCCGCCGCCTGCTGGGGGACAAGGCGCACATGGCGGACGCCTATATGGAACAGCTCTACACGTTCGGTGCGCTGGGCCGCGATCCCCGCACGCGGGTGATCTCGGTCGCCTATTTCGCCTTGCTCCCCGCCGACCGCTTCGCCGCGGCGCTTCGGGCCGACCATGGCCTGACGCTGGCACGCCTTCGCATGGACGAAGACGGCAACGTCGCCGCATCGACGGACGACGGAAACGGCGATACCGCGCTCCCTCTCGCCTTCGATCACGCGGAGCTTCTGAGCCACGCGATCCGGCGCCTGCGCGGAAAGATCGACTATTCGCCGATCGGCTTCGCCCTCCTGCCCGATCGCTTCACGCTGCGCGCCTTGCAGGATGTGCATGAGGCGATCCTTAGCGTTTCGCTCAACAAATCGGCATTTCGCCGCCGCATGCTCGATCGCGGCTGGCTGGAACCGACCGGAGAGCGCGTGACCGGCTCTTCCTTCCGCCCCGCCGAACTCTTCCGTTTCCGGCCCGTTTCCAGCTAAGCAGGGTTTCCATGGTCTATACCGATATCGCCACGCGCACCTACAACCACAACTGGCGGCTCGATCCGATCGTGCGCAGCCTGCTGGATACCGATTTCTACAAGCTGCTGATGCTGCAGATGGTCCGCCATCTCTATCCCGACGTCCATGCCACGTTCGAGCTTATCAATCGCACGAAGACGGTGCAGCTGGCTGAAGTGATCGACGAGGACGAGCTGCGCGCCCAGCTCGATCACGCGCGATCGCTGCGGTTCGGCAAGAAGGAACTGATCTGGCTGGCGGGCAACAGCTTCTACGGCAAGCGACAAATGTTCAGCCCGGATTTCATTGCCTGGCTGGCGACATTCCAGCTTCCCGAATACGAACTGCGCAAGGTGGACGGGCAGTACGAACTGCGCTTCCACGGCCCCTGGACCCACACGATGATGTGGGAAATCCCGGCACTGGCGATCGTCAACGAACTGCGTTCGCGCGCGGCGATGCGCGGACAGGGGCGGTTCGCGCTGGACGTGCTCTATGCCCGCGCCAAGGCGAAACTGTGGGAGAAAGTGGAACGGCTGGCCGACCTGCCGGACCTTGTGATTTCCGACTTCGGCACGCGCCGCCGCCACGGCTTCCTGTGGCAGCGCTGGTGTGTGGAGGCGCTGAAGGAAGGGCTGGGCAGCCGCTTCATCGGATCGTCCAACGTGCTGCTGGCGATGGATGCGGACCTTGAGGCGATCGGCACCAATGCGCACGAATTGCCGATGGTGCTGGCCGCGCTGGCCCCTGATGAAGAGGCGCTGGCCGCCACGCCCTATCGCGTGCTGAAGGACTGGCAGGATCACTATGCGGGCAATCTGCTGGTCGTCCTGCCCGATGCCTTCGGGACCGAAGCGTTCCTGCGCAACGCGCCGGACTGGGTGGCGGATTGGACCGGCTTCCGCCCAGACAGCGCGCCGCCCATCGAAGGGGGAGAGCAGATCATCCGCTGGTGGCAGGAAAAGGGCCGCGACCCGCGCGAGAAGCTGCTGATCTTCTCCGACGGGATGGATATCGACAGCATAGAGGCGACCTACCGCCACTTCCACGGCCGCGTGCGGATGAGCTTCGGCTGGGGCACCAACCTCACCAACGATTTCCGGGGCTGTGCGCCGTTCGCCACCGAAGGGCTCGATCCGATCTCGCTGGTCTGCAAGGTGGTGGAGGCCGAGGGCCATCCGGCGGTCAAGCTGTCAGACAATCCGGCCAAGGCGACCGGCGATCCGGCGGAAATCGAACGCTACCTGCGCGTCTTTGGCGCAGCCGGGCGCCGTGCCGCTGCCGTGACCGTTTGACGGCATGAGGCATCGCCCGGCCCGGCTTCGGCGGGACCGGGCGATGCGTCAGCCACTCGCGCGCAGGGCCAGCCCCGGCATGGGCTCCGCATCCTGCCCTGCCCCAGATCCTGACCCTGATATTGACCCAGCCCAACCCGCCAGATCGGCCGCGCGGGTGCCGAACTCGGTCTGGCGGCACAGCGCATTCGCACCCAGCAACGGGCTGAGCGCGGCGCTGTCCTCCATCCCGATCACGTCCACCTGCGCGACGTGACGACGCGCGAAGCGGACACGTTCGGCCCCCGCACCCCCAGTTGGGCGCGCGGCGTGGCAATGGCTCCATTCCAGCGCGGAGGGCAGACCCTGTGCCGCCAGCAGGGCCGGAACAAGAAACAGCTCCAGCGCGGCCAATGCGGCAACCGGATTGCCCGGCAGGCCCGCGACAAGGCGGCCGTCGCCCCAGCTGCCGAACCAGAACGGCTTGCCCGGCCGCATCCGCACGGCGGGCACCAGTACCTCCAGGCCCATCGGCAGGAGCGCGGACCGAACCCGGTCATGCCGCCCACCCGAAGCACCGCCCGTAACCACCAGCAGCCCGGCGTCCGACGCGCATGCCCGTTTCAGGATGCCGGCGTCGTCATCACGCGCCACGCCCAGATCGTCCACCTCCACGCCAAGGGCGGCCATCCGTGCCCACAGCGCCGGGGAAAGCGCATCATAATTGCCGCAAGCCGGTGCCTCATGCCCCGCCGCGACGATCTCGTCCCCCGTCGCCAGCAGCGCAACATGCGGCCGACGCGCCACGCGCAGGCGGGACAGGCCGGACGCAGCGAGCCGCGCGATGTCGAAATGATCGATCCGCCGCCCGGCCGGCAGCAGCATGGCTCCGCGCCGGAAGTCGCAACCTTGCCGCCGCATATCGCGGCCGGGCACGATCTCCAGCGCGGTGAGCATGCCATCGGCCACCACGCCCTGCTCACGGCGGACCACGGCACTGGCGCCGGCCGGGATCATGGCACCGGTGGAGATGTACACCGCCTCCCCCGCTTCCAGCGCCCGGTCGAAGGCGCAGCCCGCGCGGCTCTCGCCGACGATCCTGTATTGATCGCCACCCCAACCAGACAGCGCCCAGCCATCCATCGCCGCGGAATCGAAGCGCGGCTGGTCCCCCGTGGCAAACATGGCGCCCGGACAGAAACGCCCGTTGGCCTGACGCAGCGGCACTTCTTCGAACGCACAGGTTGCCGCGAGCGCATCGATAACCACGCGGCTTGCCTCATCGATCGAAAGCGCCGTCAAGCAACCTTCTCCCCGGCCATGTGACGCACCGTTTCGACGTATCTCGGGCCGACCGCCTCTCCGATCAGCAGCAGCGTGGGATCATCGTCACTGATCGTCGCGACGAGGAAAGCCAGCGCAGAGAGCTTGCCCCGGATCAGCCGCTCATTGGGGAGCGAGACGTTCACCGCGATCATCACCGGCGTATCCGGATCGCGCCCGGCCGCGATCAGCGAACGGCCGATGTCGCCCGCCGCCGCACGGCCCATGTAGACGCCCAGCGTGCCGCCCGGCCGTGCCAGCGCCTCCCAATCGAGCTTGAGCGGCTCGCCTGCCTTCAGGTGCGCCGTCACCAAAGTCAGCCCCCGCGCCACGCCGCGCAGGGTAAGCGATGCATGCCCGCTCGCCGCCGCCGCACTGGCCGTGGTCACGCCGGGGCAGATCCGCACCGGCACGCCTGCGGCGGCAAGGTGGTCCATCTCTTCCGCAGAGCGCCCGAAGACCGAAGGGTCGCCGCCCTTCAGCCGCACCACACGCTTGCCCGCCTTCGCGGCTTCGAGCAGCAGGTCGTTGATCGAGCCTTGCGCCTTGCTGTGCCGGCCGGATCGCTTGCCAACGCCGACCCGCTCCGTCCCTGCCGGGATCAGATCGAGCACGCCGGGGCCGACCAGCGCGTCATGGAACACCACGTCCGCCGCCGCGATCAGCCGTTCGGCCTTGCGCGTGAGCAAGTCCGGATCGCCCGGCCCCGCGCCGACCAGCCAGACCTCGCCCGGTTGGATAAGGACCGCGCTCAAGCCGCCACCTGCAAGGTCTGCGGGTGTGCGATCAGGATGCGATCGCCGTCCTGCCGCACCGCGATCGTTGGCGTGCAGCCCTTGTCCTCGCCCTGCGCCTCTCCGCTGGCGAGCGCGATGTTCCAGTTGTGCAACGGACAGGCCACCGAATGGCCATGGACGATGCCCTGGCTGAGCGGCCCCTTCTTGTGCGGGCACTCGTTGACGAGCGCGAAGACGCGGTCATCCCCGGTGCGGAACACGGCGATCTCCTTCTCGCCCACGATCTGCACGGTGCGCGCACCGCGCAGGGGAATGTCGGACAGAGTGCCGATGTCGATCCAGTCGTTCATGTCATTCACTCCGCTGCGGCCAGTTCTTGGGGTGCCAGGGGTTCGAGGTGCTGGTGCAGTTCGGCCTTCTGCCCGGCCGCACGTTCGGCCCAGGGGTCTTCCTGGCTGAAGCTCTGCGAATAGAGGAAGCGGGCGCGCAGGGCTTCGCGGCCCACTTCATCCTCAACGATCCGCTGTTTCACGTATTCGACGCCGACGCGCTCGATCCACGGTGCGGTGCGTTCCAGATAGCGCGCTTCCTCGCGGTAGAGCTGGGTGAAGGCGGCGCAGTAATCGAGCGCTTCCTGCTCGGTGGCCACCTTGCAGAGGAAGTCCGTGGCGCGAACGTGAATGCCGCCGTTGCCGCCGACATGGAGTTCATAGCCGGAGTCCACGCAAACGATCCCGAAATCCTTGATCGTCGCTTCGGCGCAATTGCGCGGGCAGCCGGAGACCGCGATCTTGAACTTGTGCGGCATCCAGGAACCCCAGGTCATCCGCTCCGTCTTCACGCCCAGCCCGGTGGAATCCTGCGTGCCGAAGCGGCACCATTCGCTGCCCACGCAGGTCTTCACCGTGCGCAGCGACTTGCCGTAGGCATGGCCGGAAACCATCCCGGCGGCGTTGAGATCGGCCCAGACGGCGGGCAGGTCTTCCTTCTTGATACCGAAGATGTCGAGCCGCTGCCCTCCGGTCACCTTCACCATCGGCGCATCGTATTTCTCCACCACATCGGCAATCGCGCGCAACTCGCGCGGGTTGGTGAGCCCGCCCCACATGCGCGGCACCACCGAATAGGTGCCGTCCTTCTGGATGTTCGCGTGCATGCGCTCATTGACGAAGCGGCTCTGCTGGTCGTCCTCGTACTCGCCCGGCAGCGCGCAAAGCAGGTAGTAGTTGAGCGCGGGGCGGCAGGAAGAGCAGCCGTCAGGCGTGGACCAGTGCAGCTTCTGCATGACTTCGGGGATCGACTTCATCCCTTGCGCCACGATCTCCCGCCGCACGTCGTCGTGGGTGAAGCTGGTGCACTTGCACAAGGTCTTCGGGCCGGACTTCACCTCTTCGCCCAGGGTCAGCGTCAGCAGGCTTTCGACAAGGCCGGTGCAGGAACCGCAGCTGGCCGAAGCCTTGCAAGTCGCGCGCACGGCATCGAGGCTGCAGGCACCGCCAGTGATCGAGGCGACCACCTGTCCCTTCGAAACGCCGTTGCAGCCGCAGACCTCCGCATCGTCGGCAAGCGCCGCCACGGCCGCCAGCGGATCGGCATTGCCGCCCAAAGCAAAGGCTTGCCCGAGGATGAGCGACTGGCGGATTTCCGAAACATCCTCGCCCTTCTTCAGAAGATCGAAGTACCAGTTTCCGTCCGCCGTATCGCCGTAGAGCACCGCGCCGACGACCTTGTTGTCCTTCACGACTACACGCTTGTAGACGCCGCGCGCGGCATCGCGCAGGACGATATCCTCACAGCCCTCCCCGCCCGAAAAGTCGCCCGCCGAAAACACGTCCAGCCCCGCGACTTTCAGCTTGGTGGACGTAACCGATCCGCGATAGCCGCTGTGCCGGTCGGTCAGGCCGTCGGCCAGGCTGCGGCACATGTCCCAGAGCGGCGCGACAAGGCCGTAGACATTGCCGTCATGCTCCACGCATTCGCCCACCGCCAGCACGGCGGGATCGCTGGTGACCATGTGATCGTCCACCTTGATGCCCCGGCCCACGTCGAGCCCCGCATCGCGGGCCAGCGCCGTGGAGGGCCGGATGCCGACCGCCATGACCACCAGGCTGGCGGGAATCTCGCGCCCGTCCTTCAGGCGCACACCCTCGACCTTGCCCTCGCCGACGATTTCGGCCGTGTCGGCGCCGGTCAGGATCGTCTGGCCACGGGTTTCCAGCGCGGTCTTCAGCAGCCAGCCCGCCGCTTCGTCCAACTGGCGCTCCATCAGCGTGGGCATCAGGTGGATCACGGTAACCTTCATGCCGCGCAGGCTAAGACCATGCGCCGCTTCCAGGCCAAGCAACCCGCCGCCGATCACCACCGCATCGCCGCCCTTGCCTGCCGCTTCCAGCATCAGGTCCACGTCGCGCATGTCGCGGAAAGAGATCACGCCGGGCAGGTCCTTGCCCGGGACCGGGATGATGAAGGGGTCGGATCCAGTGGCGATCAGCAGCCGGTCATAGCGCACCTTGCGGCCCGACTGCGCCGTCACAGTCTTCGCCGCGCGGTCGATGGCGACCACGGGGTCGGCCGTGACCAGTTCGATGCCGTTGTCGTCATACCATTCACGCGGATTGATGACGATCTGGTCGAACGTCTTCTCGCCCGCCAGCACGGGGGAGAGCATGATGCGGTTGTAATTCACGTGCGGTTCGGCGCCGAAGATGGTGACGCGGTAGCGCGATGCATCGCGCGCCAGCAATTCCTCCACCGCGCGGCACCCGGCCATGCCGTTGCCCGCCACCACCAGATGTTCGCGCACATCGTCGAACGGCACGATCAGCGCGTCCTCACAGTCCGTCGCCAGGGTCTGCTGGGGTTCGATCCCGTCCTGAAATTCCATTCCCGCGCCTCCAGAAAACTCAAAGGGGAAAACGAGAAAAGGCCGCCATCCAGACCCCCGGGCTTGAACCGGAAGTCTGGATGGCGGCCTTGCCATCGTTCGGGCCTCCACGCCCCGTCAGTGGGTCGCTTCGGTGATGTAGGAAGGACAACATCGTCCTTTGCAGTGCAGCATATGGAGAATCGCGCGAAGGCTCAAGCGGAATTCGTCATGGCTGGCGGAAGGATGAAAAGGCGCAGCAAAACGGGCCGGAATGGCCGTCTATCCGGCGATTGCGCACCGGCCGCGCGGCAAAGCCGGCGGTGATGCTTGCCTAGATTGCAGATGCGAAGGTCCGGCCGGGGGATGGCCGGACCTTCGCGATCAGAAGATCACGGACACTTGGTAAACTGCCCCTTCTTCGGGCCGGAGGAGAAGCGGCACTTGCCGTCCTTGCCCTTGGTCACCGCGCTGGAAGGCGCCTTCTTCGCAGTCGTGGAAGTGGGGCACTTGATGAATTTGCCATGGGCGTCCCGGCAGGAACCGGCCGCCAACGACGGTGTCGCCGCCAGCATTCCGGCAACGGCGACAATCGCGAACATCTTGCGAATCATATCGATCTCCTTCGATGCGCACCCGCCGGTAACTGGTGCTCTTCCGGAGCTTTCGTATCGATGAACTGCCCTCTCAGGGAAAAGGGCAGACCATGCTCCTTCAGAACCGCCGGGAGACGCCGAAGTAGACTTCCAGATCGTCGGCATCCCGGTCGAGCCCGGCATTGGCGCCCACGTCGAATTGCAGATTGTCGCGCGGTTGCCAGGCAAGCGACAGGCCGGACAGGTGCTGCACACTATGCCCTTCCGGATCGCGATCCGCCAGCACCTGATATTCGGCCGTGGCGGACCACTTGTCGCTCAGCGCCACAGATGCACCAACGGTTTCGGAAAAGGCGAAGTGGCGGCCATTGCCGTCTCCATCGACGGCGGCGTCGAACTCGGTCGTGGCGGAAAGGCTCCAGCTGTCGGACAGTTCGTAGGATAGCGGCACCAGCACGCCCGCACCCCAGTCCCCCGCGCCGATCGGCTCACGCCCGGTGGGCAGGGTGACATAGGGCATCACCGCCACCGACAGGCCGGAACCGTCCGGATTCGCCAGATTGCGGCGCAGCGCCAGCGTAACGTCGCCCGTGCCGCTGCGATGGTCGATCTCTCCGCTCAACCGGTCATGCGTGCGCGAAAAGCCCAGCATGCCCCAGCCCACCTGTACTTCGGCGTGATCGGCAATGCCATAGCGCACCAGCGCGTCGCCCACCGTGAAGGTATCCTGCCGCTGCGTATCGTCGCGATTGAGCGTCCAATCGCCCAGCCCCAGCTCCACCGAGAACTGGCCGGGCGCCATCGTACAGGCCGGCGTGCCGATGCCCGGACGATCGGTGCAATAGGGGCGATCGTCCGCCTGCGCGGCAGCGGGAAGCAGAACCATGCCGAGAAAGGCGATCCCGATACGGGCGATTTTGGTATGGCCGATTTTGAGGCGGGGGGAGGCAGAAATTCGCATAGGCCATCATAGCGGCAAATCGCGCGATATTCACGCCGGCACAGGGTTTTTCCGGCTCAGGCCCGGTTTCCCGCGGTTACCAGCCGCCGCTGTCCGTGGAGGAATCGTCCCACGATCCATCGTCGGAAATGCCGAAATCGTTGCCGCCCATATCCTGATTGATGTTGCCGGGATCGGCGCCGAAACCGCCCTCCCCGAACTGGCCCCCGAACTGGCCCCCGATCTGGCTCCCGCCCTGGCCCTCCCGGCGCTCTCCGGATCCGAACAGGCGGTCCACAACTTCCTCGCCCGCCGCGAAACCTGCGCCCATCGCCGCGCCGCTGGCCAAAGTGCCCAACAGGCCGGAGCCGCCCATCATGCCCCCACTCGTCATGCCTGCCCCCGGCATGCCTGCACCGGGCATGCCGTAGCCCTGCCCAATCCCTTGCCCGCCCCAAGGCCCCTGCGCGACGGAGGGCCCGATCGGCGCCGCGCGCCGCCGAAACATCAGGAACAGACCGATGGCAGCGGCACCCACCGCCAGGATCATGCCCCAGGGAAGGTGAAAGCCTGCCGCACGCGGCGCGACCGTTCCCGTCGCGACCATCCCCGCCGCGACTGGGCTGGTGGGGCCAAGCGCCAATTGCCGGTTCAGTTCCGCCACCGAATAGACGTCCGCGAACGGCAGCCCGGGGGCCAGTTGCTCTGCCCTGGCGAGTTCGCTGCGGCCTTGCGCCATGTGGTTTTCGCGGGCGTAGAGTTCCGCCTCCACATAGTGCGCCTTGGGGCTTTCCGGATGCTGCTTCAGCACTTCGGTCATCTTCGCCAGCGCCTGATCGACATGGCCGCCGGCAGCAAGCGCATGGATCTGATCGATGGACGGCTCGGCCGTCTGCGCGGCAGCCGGGGTCAGGGGCAGGAGAAGAAGGGCGGCCAAAATCGGGCCAACCAAAATCGGGGCTGCAAGGGGGCGGACTTCACGCATGGCATGTCTCGGCAGGGTCGGTTGCGATCGCAACGGCGGCCGGGAGTCGGCCGTCAACCTATGTGCTGCGCCCCGGGACATTGCGCGGAGTTCGCCGTATCCTGAATTATCGGTAACCTGCCGCGACGGACAAGCGAATGCGCGCGCCGCCAGCCGCAGCGCGCGCACTCACTGGAGCGGCATTTTCCGACTAGAAGCGCCGGTCAGATCCGCGCGGCGGTCTTCCACGTCGCCCGCCAGCGCGTCTTCACCAGCGCAACCGAAGCCAGCGCTACAACCGCAAGGCCGGCGAAGATCAGGAAACCGGGGGCGAAGCTGCCGGTGATCTGCTTGGCAAGGCCCAAGGAGCTGGCAAGGTAGAACCCGCCAATCCCGCCCGCCATGCCGACCAGACCCGTCATCACCCCGATCTCCGCCTGGAAGCGCTGCGGCACCAGCTGGAACACCGCGCCATTGCCCGTGCCCAGTGCAAGCATCGCCAGCACGAACATGCCCAGCGCGCTCGGCAACGAATGCGCCTGCGCTACACCGACCAGCGCGATGGCGGCCACGGTGTAGACCATCATCAGCGTCTTCACGCCGCCGACCCGGTCCGCCAGCGCGCCGCCCATCGGCCGCACCAGCGATCCGGCGAAGACGCAGCCCGCCGTGCAGTAGCCGGCAACGATAGTGGTCAGCCCGAACTGGTCGGTAAAGTAGATCGGCAGCGAAGCGGCAAGCCCCACGAAACCGCCGAACGTCACCGCGTAGAACGCCATCAGCCACCAGGCATCGGCCTGCTTCAGCGGCTCGAAATAGTCGACCAGCTTGCGCGGCGCGGGCTGGTTCGGCGAGTCCTTGGCAAGGATCAGGTAGACGACGAAGACCACCGAAAGCGGGATGCACGCCAGCCCCAGCACCGCGTTCCAGCCGAACGTCTTGGCCAGCATCGGCGCGAAAAGCGATGCCAGCACCGTGCCCGAATTGCCCATGCCGGCCAGCCCCATCGCCTTGCCCTGATGCTCGGCCGGATACCAGCGGCTCGCCAGCGGCAGGGCAATGGCGAAGCTCGCGCCCGCGAACCCCAGGATCACGCCCAGCGCCAGCGTGCCGCCGAAGCTGTTGACGCCCGTGAACCAGGCGAAGAACAGCCCGGCGATCACGATCAACTGGCTGATCGCGCCCGAACGCTTGGGGCCAATGCGGTCCACCAGCAGCCCGTTCACCACCCGCAGCAGCGCGCCCGCCAGGGTCGGCACCGCCACCATCAGCCCCTTTTCGGCGGGGGTGAGGCCCAGGGTCTTGGATATTTCCGGCGCCAGCGGCCCCAGCAGCACCCAGACCATGAAGGCCAGATCGAAATAGAGAAAGGCGGCGATCAACGTGGGCGTGTGCCCGGCCTTCCAGAAGCTGGTCGCCGGCGCTTCGAGTGCCGCGCCAGGTGCGGCTTCAGGTGCATTTCCGGCCGCTGTGGCCTCTCCGTCTCGTTCCCAGTAAGCGGTTGCCATCGTCAGGTTCCCCATAAAACGGACACGAAAAAAGCCGCAGGCCGGACGTCACCCCTTGGTGAGCCCGGTCAGCGGCTTTGCTGCGAAATTCGGTGAGGATGGCGCTCCACCGTTGGAGCAGCGCATCCGAGTATGGTCACGCGTCTTCGCGTGAGGCCTGCATCATCAGTCGATTCGCGCCATGTTGCAAGGCACAAAATTCAGACGTCGCCGATTGGCGTGGATCTGGAGGTTTACATCAAGACTCATGCTGCGCCGCCACAAGCGGTATCCCCGCCTGCGCGGGGATGACGAAAGGGGACTGGCGCCCCCCAAACCTCGATCAGCGGGCGGCGAAACCCGCCAGATAGTCGTCGATCCGCTCCGGATCGAACACGCGGCCGTCGAAGAAGCGATCCGGCCCCAGCGTCAGGTCCCCCTTGCGCGATCCGACCGCGAGCGGCGTGTTCACCGCGCCTTCCAGCTTCATGCTGGCACCCGGCATCGGCACGTCGCTGCCGGCCAGCGCGCGGCGGAACACGTCGGGCCGGAACACCGCACCGGCCTTGGCCGCCGTTTCCGGCGAATTTTCCGCCATGTTCCAGCGGACGAGCTGCGAATAGATCCACAGCGCCTGGCTGCGCCACGGGAACGAGGTCGCCTCGCGGGAGAACAGTACGAAGTCCGAACAATCGACCGCGCCGTCGCCCACGCGCGGAACGATCCGCCCGGTCAGCGCGCGCAGGATCAGGTCCGCCGGCTGATCGACATAGCGCGGATCGGCCAGCAGATCGGCCAGCGCCTCGCGATTGTCGGGCTCGTCGCACCACGCCGCAGCCCGGGCCAACGCGCGCAGCAGGCGATCGACCGTCTCCGGGTTCTCCTCCAGCCATGCCTCGCGGAAAGTCAGCACTTTCTCGACGCCGCGCTGCCAGATCCGCTCGCCGATGGCGACGGCCTCGGCCCGGCCGGAATCGATCGCGGCGCTGCCCCATGGCTCGCCGGCGATGAACCCGTCGATCTCCTCGGCATGGATCGCCTCCACCGTCAGCGAGGGCGGCAGCACGCGCAGCACCACGTCGCGATCGGGATCGATGCCCGCACTGGCCAGCCAGTAGCGCAGCATCAGCGCATGGCTGGAAAAGCGATGGACCACGCCGATCACCGGCTTGCGCCGCCACAGCCCGATGGCAGAGGCGAAATCGTGCGCGGTGCCCAGCGGATCGGCCAGACGGCGCACCGGATCGGGATCGAGCGCGGCGGCAAAATCGCGCGCCATAACCAGCATGTTGCCGTTGACGCCCAGCTTGTACGGCGCGGCCAGTGCGGCAGGCTGCTGGCTCAGCCCCAGCGTCACCGCCACCGCCAGCGGCGCCAGCATGTGGGCGGCCTGCACCTGCCCGTAGACCAGCCGATCGCGCAGTGTCGCCCAACTTGTCGTGCGCACGAGGTCCAGCGAAATGCCCTCTTCCTCGGCAAAGCCCCGCTCGCGTGCGACGGCAAGCACGGCCACGTCGTTCAGCGGCAGGAAGGCGATGCGCAAGTTGGTCGTCATAGTCCGCCTCCCAGCAGGTCGCTGGCGGTGATCAGCGCCTGCGCCACGTCCACGATCTTCTTGCCCTGGTTCATCGCGCTGGTGCGCAGCAGGTTATAGGCATCCTGCTCCGAGAGGCCGCGCTGGTTCATCAGGATAGACTTTGCGCGGTCGATCACCTTGCGGTCGCCCAGCGCCGTGCGCGCCTCTTCCAGCTCCGCCTGCATCTTCGAAAAGACGTTGAAGCGCCGCACCGCCAGTTCCAGCACCGGCTTCACGCGTTCCTTGCGCAGCCCGTCCACCACATAGGCGGACACGCCCGCATCGATGGCGGCACCGATCATCGCCTCGTCCGACTGGTCCACGAACATCGCGATCGGCCGCGCCAGCGCCCGGCTGACCAGCAGCATCTCTTCCAGCGTATCGCGGCTGGGGCTGCCAAGATCCATCAGCACGACATCGGGCGCCATGCGTTCCAGCCGCGCAACGAAAGCGCCGCGCGGCGGGACGATATGGATATCGTCATAGCCTGCCTCGCGCAGCCCTTCCTCAAGGACCGTCGCGCGCAGGCCGCTGTCGTCGATGATGACGATTCTCATTCCACCCCACCCGGTGCCAAGCGCCGCACATCGCCGAGCGGCGCGCCCGCGTCAATGCTGCACCGCAACCTTGTGAGGGAAACGCGGCCGCCGGCGCAATACAGCGGGATGGGAGCCGGGCACGGCGCAAGGATCGGTCGCGCTCAACCCGATCCGGCCCGGCACCCGAAGCCCCGCTCAAGGAACGAAAAGAAGCTTGCCCGGCCTCCGGCGGCCGCCATCGGGACGCCCCCGGACGATCGACTGCAACCTTGACCGGCAATGATTTCCGTCGGAATAGTCCGGCTATAAATCTTAGTTCTGATCGGGACAGGGATCGCTTGGAAGCCGTATTTTGGTCCAGATCGAAAGACCGCCCGCTGGTCACGCTAGGCGAGGCTCCCGCACCGGAAGCGACCTCAGATATGGTGCTGATCGAGGTCGAACTCGTGTCGATCGAGGCGGTCGACCTCGTGAAACTGGCGCTATACCGGCGAGCGAAAGTGGAAACGCCGAATGGCGCGATTGGCTGCCAGGCAAGCGGGACGGTGGTGGCCACAGGCCCTGCGGTCACCCGCTTCCAGCCTGGGGACCACGTGGTCGGCTACCACGCCCACGGCAGCCACGCCGAACTCTTTGCCGCGCCCGAAGCCTCCACATGGCACCTGCCAACGGGGATCGATCCCGCAATCGCCGCAGCCGCGCCTTTCACCCTGGCCGCGACGCACGGCACGCTTTTCGCACGCGGCGGACTGACGGCAGGTGAGACGATCCTCATCAATCACGCCACCAGCAGCCTCGGGATCGTCGCCTCGCAGCTAGCCGTCGAGGCAGGCGCGTCGGTGATCGGTATCGCCCGCGACAGCGCGCGCAGGGACCTGATTGCCGATCTGGGCCTGCACCATGTCCTCTCAGCGGAGCGGGACGATGTCTTTGCGCGATGCCTGGATCTGACCGGGGAGGAAGGCGTGGACTTCGTGTTCGACGTCAGCGCCGGAGAGCGCTTCGCGGACCTTGCCCGGCTCGTCAAACCGAATGGCAGATACGCGGCAGTTTCGGCGGCAGAAGGCCTACCCCGCCCCGCCTATGGGATGGACGGTGCCAATTCGCCGGATATCACGCCATTCGGCATCATGCCCGAAGCACCGATGGACACGCCTGCAACTCATGCCTTGGTTTCGGCAATGCTCGAACGCGTGGCCAGAGGGGAGATCCACCTCCCCATCGAGCACGAGTTCGCGCTGCGCGAAGCCGACGAAGCCTATGAGTTCATCCTGACCGGGCAACCTTTCGGCCATGTGGTGCTGCGCCCCTGAATCTCCCCCGGACGCGGGCACCGACTGCAACCGTACAATCCAATTGCGCGCCTCAGGTCGTAGTGCGGTCGCCCTTGCAAGTCGTTTCGCAAGTCTCGCCTGCCATACAGTGGGTTCCAGTGCCCGACCGGGGTTAACCCGCATTTCCGATACGCCAGCGGAAGGTATTTTGACGACCTCACCCAGGTCTCGATGCCAGCTTTTGACATTGAGGATGACCTCAAGCGTGCACCTCGCTTCGATTGTCAGTTTTGGCCACTCTTTTGTCGGAACTGCCGGTCACGATGCGGACCCGTCGCCGACATAATCCCGATCACGGAATGGAAGCGGTCCATCCGATTACTCGAGAGGCAACGATCATGGCGACGATCACCACCACCGACGGTATCGAGATCTTTTACAAGGACTGGGGACCGAAGGAAGCACCGCCCTTGTTCTTCCACCACGGCTGGCCGCTGAGCGCCGACGACTGGGACAGCCAGATGATGTTCTTCCTGGCCCAGGGCTTCCGCGTGATCGCTCATGATCGCCGCGGCCATGGCCGGTCGACCCAGACGTCCGAAGGCCATGACATGGACACTTATGCCGCTGACGCCGCGGCGGTTGTCGACGCGCTCGGCCTGACGGGCGCGGTTCATATCGGCCATTCGACGGGCGGCGGCGAGGTCACACGATATGTCGCGACCTATGGCCCGAAGCATCGGGTTGCCAAGGCGGTCCTGATTAGCGCGATCCGGCCGACATTCATGCAGTCCGCGCGGAATCCCGACGGCGTGCCCAAGGCAGTCGTCGACGGCATCCGCGACGGCACGGCAAATCATCGCTCTCAGTTCTATCAGGACATCACCATCCCGTTTTACGGCTTCAATCGCGAGGGTGCCGTCGTATCGCAGGGCATCCGCGACAATTGGTGGCGCCAGGGCATGATGGGCGCGGCCATCGCCCAGTGGGAATGCGTGCGCGTCCTGTCAGAGACCGAGTTCTTCGACGACTTGGCTGCGATCGAGGTGCCGGTGCTGGTGATGCACGGTGAAGACGATCAAATCTGTCCGTTCACCACCACCGGCGCGCGCTCTGTGAAGCTGGTCAAGGACGGCAGGTTGATCTCCTATCCCGGACTGCCGCACGGCATGCCGACCACCCATGCCGACATTATCAATCGGGACCTTCTCGCGTTCATTCAATCCTGAGCCATTCCGAAAACTGCCGAATTTTCAGCCTCCAAGCCGGGAGCGATCGGACGCTCCCGGCTCAGGCCCCGGCTCCGGCCCCGGCTCCATCTTCCGCCTCGGCGCCTCGGGCCGCCATATCCTGCAAACGATCCGAAGCAGCGTCGTGCGGGAACATTTCCCGGCACCGCTCGTCATCAAACGATGAACCAGGCCGCTGCGATACGCATCATTCGGAAGATTTCTATCGCTGCAATCGCCGTGCTCATTGCCCTGCTTCTCTTCATCGCCGCATTTCCGGTGTCATGGCTCAGGAATTCCATCGAGCATCTGTTGAGCGACAGGATCGGGAGCCCGGTCACGATCGCGTCGTTGGATCGCGAAACCTATTTTTCCCTGAACCCGGTGATGCGAGTGGCCGATATTCGGATGGCTCAAGCGCAATGGGCGGACTCGGGGGCCGGGTCGGGGTCGGGGTCAGGCAACATGGCCACGATCGGCCTGCTGCGGCTGAAGCTGCACCCGGCATCCCTGCTGACCGGGAGGATTGACGCCGACATACTCTCCGCACGCGGTGTCAGGCTGAACCTGATACGCAACGCCGATGGGCGAAAGAACTGGGAAAGGCCCGGATCGGGCCGCGAAACGGGCAATGACGCGGGGATGGCCATAGCGAGCATCGACGATGCGCAGATCTCCTATCGCGATGCCCTTCAGAAGCGCAGTTTCTCCATCTCCGTCCGGGTTACCCCCGAAACAGGGCTCACCGCAAAAGGCACCGGGCAAGTGGACGGCGCTCCGGTGCAAGTGGCTGTCCAGGGCGGCGTGATGGCAACCGCGCAGCCCTGGCCTTTCGATGCAAGGATCGAAGGTCCTTCGCTTGCAATCCATGCCTCGGGCCGGATGGCCGGGCCACTCCGCTTCGACGATATGGAATTTCGCATGGCCGCGCGGGCGGACGATCTGAAGCGGATCGACCGTATCATCGAAGCCGGTCTGTTCGGAACCCAACCCGTCGATCTCACCGCGCAAGTCACGCATAAAGACGCGGCGTGGTCCGTACGATCCCTGCAAGGAACCATCGGAAAAAGCGCGCTCGCCGGATCCGTGACCGCGCGCAAGCAGGGCGATCGGACCAAGCTGGATGGGCAAGTGCGGTTCGCCCGGCTAGATTTCGACGATCTGGCAAGCGACGCAGGCCATGCCCGGGCTCTGCAACTCGAACAAGCGCAGGGCCTACGGCTGGTTCCGAACACGCGGATCAATATCCGGAAAATCGACAGGACAGACGGCCGCATCGCCGTCAACATCGATCATGTCGTCGGTGGACGACGCCCTTCCTCGATCACCGATCTTTCGGCTGTGCTGACGCTGGAAAACAGGTTGCTGACGGTGGAGCCGCTGCGGATCGGCCTGAAAGCGGGGGCGATAACCGGCAAGGCGATCGTCGACCAGCGGGACGGACAGCCGGCCCCGCGCGTGACGCTCGCCCTCGACATGAAGCACAGCGACATTCCCGCGCTCGCAGGCGGAGGCAATGCCGAGGTGACCGGCCGGATAGACGGGCGGGTCAGGCTGAAAGGCATCGGCAGCACCATCCGGGAAGTGGTGGGCAATGCCGATGGCTCGATCGGGCTGGTGGCGCAATCGGGATCGCTTCCCACCAAGATCGCCGCGCTGATCGGGTTCGATATCGGCAAGGGAATGCTGGCGGGCGATGCCGGCCGTTCGTCGCTGCGCTGCGGTATCCTGAAGCTGGACATGCACGGCGGGCGGGGAACCGCCGATCCCTTGCTGATCGATACGAGCGTAAGCCAATCGCGTGGCACCGGCACGGTTACCTTCCCCGAGGAACGCCTTGCCCTCACCTTGAACGGCATGCCCAAGACCGACGCCGCGCTGCGCCTGCCCGGCCCCGTCAGCGTAAGCGGGTCGATCCGCGATCCGGCGATCGTGGTGCCGAGGCAGTCCAAATCGGTGGGCGCGATCGTCAAGATGATAGGCCGCGCGATCAGCGGGAAATCCGGGCCCATCGCACCGGATGCCGATTGTGCCGGCCTGATCCGCGCCACACTGGGAACATGAATGTGCAGTCACAGCAACTTGCCGTTTGATCGCGTGCGGCGACGTCAGTTCTGAATGGCGGCCATGACCGCTTCCGCCGCGAACTGCCTGTCGTTGGCCCGACCCGAAATGACTGGCCCGGAAGACTGGCCCGAAATGACTGGCCTTCAGCGAAACGGGCGTGCTGCGGGACGCGCCCCGTTATGTCGCAAATAGCTCATAGGGAGGCCTCTCTATGTGATCTTATATACGCCTTGCGGATGCAGAATTTTTAACAAACGGATCGGGTCTAAGCCAAAAGAGCCTTTCATGTCTGGGGCGCCCTACAGCTATGCTTGGCTGACGTAGTTTGGGAGCTGGTGTGAAGCGCCATTCAGTTATCTTTGTTAGAAACATCCGCCGCCTACAGCGGAAAAAGGCATGACCGCTTCCATAGTGCTGGGAGCGTCAGCAGATGATGTTCGAGCATCAAGCACAAAGCCTCTGGTTGAAACCCTGAGAGCCGTGCCGGCCGAAGCCAACTCCACAAACCCGAACCGCATTTGCGCGGTATCATCAAGGTGCGCCGCTCCCGGTACCAGCGCATCAACCGGAGGCGGCAGAATCCAATGAAATTCGATAACATCGACTTTATCATTATCGGGGCCGCGAAATCGGCAACCACCTGGCTTCAGACCCAGCTTCAGTCGGACCCTGCAGTCTATATGCCTGATCCGGAGCTGCACTATTTCTCCCGGGAGTACGGCCGCGGAGAAGATTGGTATCTGTCGCAGTTCAGCGAGGATGGAGCCGGCAGACTCGTTGGCGAGAAATCCAATTCCTACCTCTACGTACCCGAAGCGCCGGGCCGCCTTCACCGCCACTTGCCCCATGCAAAGCTGATCGTTCAGCTGCGTAACCCCGTGGAGCGGGCGTATTCCAACTACTGCATGCTGTTCAGGCGCGGCGAGGTCGGTGGGGACATAGCGAACTACATCGATCCCTCCTTGGGCGAGAACATGCGGTTCCTGGTCGCCGGCAATTTCGCATCGCACCTGCAGTCCTATATCGACCTCTTCGGGCGCGAGGCACTTCTCATCCTGTTTTTCGAGGGCGTCCTGGACGACCCGGAAACGCAGATGTCACGGGTCCGTGCCCACCTGGGCCTGCCACTGCGGCCTCTGGCTCCCAGCGGACAGGAGAAAGTGAAAGACAAGACGGCGCCCGTCGTGCCCGCCGGATTGAGCAAGCATCTGTCCTGGATGAAACCGATCGCCCGTCCCTTGCGCGGGACCACCGCGTTCCAGACCATTCGCAAGTTGGTTGCGCGCGAGACTCGGTACCCGCCACTGACGGACGAGCTACGGAAGCGCCTCAATGATTATTACGCTCCTTCAATTGACGTATTAGAGCAGATGAGTGGTCAGTCGCTCAGCCGCTGGTACGAACCCTCTGCGGCTTCCGAAGTAAAAATCGGGCCATTATGACGCTCAAAAAAACGGCAATTCCTCATGTTTAAGGTGCGATGACATGAAGACGTTCATCATTACCGGCATACAGATGCGAAACAAAGGCTCTCAAGCCATGTTTCTTTCGCTTAGCTATTCCTTGAAGTCGATTTACGGCGAATGCGAGGTGATAGGCTTCGCGAACAAATACGACTCCCCGGAGCAGTATACGTTTACGCTATTGCCGTATGACGATTTCACCCGTCCGGTTTTGAAGAACGGCCTATACAAATTGCCGTTTCTGGCATCTGCATTGACCCACGTCGTTGGCCGTTTGAGAAAAAGCGACAAGTGGCGCAACAAGATTACGGAAATGAGGAAGGCGCTGCAAAGAGCGGATGCTATTCTTGATGCGAGTGGATACACGCTGGGTTCCGGGTGGCCGAAGCAGAGCGGAAGGGTGCTATTGGATACGATAGCGATTGCTCGGCGATTCAATAAAAAGATAATCCTGATGCCGCAGAGCTTCGGCCCGTTCGACTGGGGAGAGAAAGATGACGCTGCCTTCTCAGATGAAGTAAGGAAAGCGCTGACCTACCCCCTGATAATATACGCGCGCGAGACGGAAGGGTATAAATGCCTCACCTCTCTTGGCCTGAGCAACGTCGAATTATCGGCCGACATGGTGATTAGAGAAAAGATTTTCCCTCGCCCCAGCCAAATCAGTGTCAATTACAGGCGTGACGAGGAAAATTATCCAACACAAAACTCCGTTGGCTTCATTATAAATAAGAACGTGTTCAGGATTGGCGATCCTTCCGTGGTTATCGATCTTTACGCGAAAATTCTCCAGAAACTGATCGATAATGGCGAGAAGGTTTACGTCCTAACCACATCCACCGCTGACACGGATCTTGTTCTGCAAGTGCTGGGCAAAGTGAAAAATGGCCAGGAGGTGCGTGTAATTTCCGGAGAATTCTCAAGCCCTGAGCTTATGGAAATTATCGCACGCTTCAAATACGTCGTCGCATCGCGCTATCACTCGGTGGTGTTCGCTTACCGAAATGGTGTTCCCGCCGTCATCCTCGGGTGGGCCAGCAAATACACCGACCTTGCGGCCCTTTTCCATCAGCAGGATTACGTCTTCGATATAAGAAATCCAAATTCCGAAAGAATTATGGTGGCGCTGGAAAAAATGAGCGCGAATTACGAGGACGAGGCGGAACTTATAAAGGAAAGCCTGGCGAGCGTCCAAGCCACGTCTGTAGTGCTGCAAGCCACGAGCGCTCTGGAGGATCAAGGTTTGCCCGCAACGATTACCACGCATCACCAGGTCATATCCGCGCGCGGTAACGGGCAGGCCAGTGCAATGACCGTGTAAAGCGCCCGCCCGTCCAGATTGATTGGAGTGCGGACGCTTGAGCGGGGCGAAGGACGACATCGTCCGGCGCAAACTGCCCCTCGACGCGAACGTTCACTTCAGGCCCGTAGCGCTCAAGTTCCCATGCATAGAGGCCGCCCGGGGCCGTCATCCGCAGGTTGATACAGCGATGAGCTGCCAGGCCCTGAGGGGATTGGGCCGATCCTGACCGCCATCCTATCTCGCGCAACCTGCTCGCCAAGCCGAAGCTCGGCATCGAAACGGTCGGCGCGGCGATCCGGATTTGCCCCCTTACAGGGCTACGGCGGGGCGAGGCGATACCGTCAGCGTGCCGCGCCGGGCGTAGCGGCGTGCCAGCGTGGCGCAAACGAACAACTGCGCTTGATGAAACAGCATCAGCGGCAGCACGATCAGCCCGATGGCATGGCCGGGGAACAGGATTGCCGCCATCGGGATGCCGCCCGCCATGCTCTTCTTCGATCCGCAGAACACGATCGCGATCTCGTCCTCCTTCGAGAAGGCAAGCGCACGACTGGCCCAAGTGGTAACCACGATCACCAGTGCCAGCACGGCCAGGTTGATCAGTAGGACAACGGCGATGCTTTCGGGGGAGAGCTGGTGCCAGATCCCGGCGACCATGCCCGCGCTGAACGCAGCATAGACCACCACCAGCACGGATCCGCGATCGACGATCGAGGTAAGCAGCGCGTGACGGGTCAGCCATTCGCCGATCCACGGCCGCAGCACCTGGCCGATGATGAACGGCAGCAGGATCTGCAGTGCGATATCCTCCAGCGCTTTCAGCGAAAAGCCGCCACTCGCCGCGGGCAGCAGCTGCGAGACCAGGATGGGCGTCAGGAACACGCCAAGCATGTTGGAGAGAGAGGCGCTGCACAGGGCGCCGGGCACGTTGCCGCGCGCGATCGAGGTGAAGGCGATGGAGGACTGCACCGTCGATGGCAGAAGGCAGAGAAACAGCAGTCCGGTGACGATATCGTTGGGCAAATGGCCGCGCAGTATCAGCGCCATGACAATGCCGATGATGGGAAACAGGACATAGGTGCTGGCGAAGATCAGCGATTGCAGGCGCCAGTGCGACAACCCGGCCCAGATCGCCTCCGGCTTCAACCGGGCGCCGTAGAGCAGGAACAGCAAGGCCACGGCCAGGTTCACCGCCAGATCGACGACTCCGGTCGCCGATCCCGTTGCGGGCAACAGCGCAGCCAGCGCGACGGTGCCGATCAACAACAGCAGGTACGGGTCGACGCGAAGGCGGGAATGGATCGTCGAAAGGAATGCCATGGGTCGCCTCTTCAATGGAGAAGATGCATCTGCGCCCGATGACGGCGATCGACAATCCCGATAGCCATGATAACTATTATCATGAATAATGATCTCCATGACGGTTCAGACCCTGATCCCGGTAGATCTGCTTCAGGCCTTCGTGGCCGTGGTCGATGCCCATAGCTTTACCCGCGCCGCCCGGGTGCTTGGCCTGCGCCAATCGACGATCAGCCAGCAGATCGGGCGGCTGGAAACGCTGGTGGGTCGCCGGCTGATTGATCGCGATACGCATCGCATGGCGCTGACGCCGGCGGGCGAACGCCTGCTGGATCAGGCGCGCGCGATCATCGATTCGCATGTCCGGCTGAGCCAGAGCCTTTCGGAAGCGCCTTTGCGCGGGCGGCTCCGCCTGGGCGCGTCGGAGGATTTCGTGCTTTCCGCTTTGCCCGATGTACTGGCAACTTTTGCGCGGCGGCACCCCGAGGTCGATCTTGAACTGAGCGGGGGGCTGAGCCACGACCTCTATGATGCATTCGATGCCGGCCGGCTGGACGTCATCTTCGTAAAGCGCCGGGCGGGCGACCGGCGCGGTACCACCGCGTGGCATGAACCGATCCGCTGGATCGGCCATCCGGACTTCCACGTCGATCCGGATGCACCGCTTCCACTAGTGCTTTATCCGTCGCCGAGTGTAACCCGCGCGAAGGCTTTGGAAACGCTCGATCGCTGCGATCGATCGTGGCGTGTCGCCTTCACCAGCACAAGCCTTGCGGGGCTTAGCGCCGCGGCGCGTGCCGGTATTGGCATCATGCCGCATTCCGAACGGCTCATGCCGAAGGGGCTTTCGGTGATCAACGCTGGCCCCGCCCTTCCAAGGTTACCGGATGTCGAGTTCGTCGTGATCGGGCCGGGCGCGGGCAATCCGGCGGCCGATGGGTTGATTGCAGCGATGCTCCAATGGGCCGCATGAAGCCATCGAGCGCCTCCCGTTCTGACGCAGCCCCTCGGTAGACCAAGCCGATCGTCCCTCGCCGTGAGTTTTGCGTTCAGCTGCCGGCCATGTGCGGTGCAGGTCCGGTGCTTTCGCGCCGTACCAGTTCGAACCGGAAGACCGGCGCCTCGTCCGGTTCGGCTACCAATGCATCGACCAGGGCCCGGCCCATTTCCTCCAGCGGTTGCCGTACGGTCGTCAGTGGCGGCCATGTCGTGGCACTCGCCCAGGTATCGTCGAAACCGACGATCGAGAGATCTTGCGGCACCTTCAGTCCATGCCGATGGGCATAAGTCATGGCGCCCAGCGCCATGGCATCGTTGGTGGCAAAAATGGCGGTCGGCGGCGCCTCGCTGCCAAGCAGTTCCTCGGCCGCCTGCAAGCCCGAGGGGAAGTCGAAACGACCCGATACAAAGGCGACTTCGAGGGCAGAGCCGCTGGCAGCGGCCAATCCATCGCGGAACCCCTCCACGCGGGCCAGTGCCGCCCGGTGATCCGCGGGCGGCGTGATCACGCCGATCCGGCGGTGCCCCAGCTCGATCAGGTGATCGGCAATCATCCGACCCGCAGCACGCTCCGGAGTCGGAATGTTGAAGCTTTCGGTGACGATCGAGCCGGCGAGGCGCGCGCACGACAGATCGAGTTCCGAAAGCCTTTGCAACAGCGCCTTGTCGTCCGAAAGCGGCGGCGCCAGGAACACGCCGTCCGGCCGCAGCGTCGCGACAAGGCGTTCGAGAATCTCGAAGCGCTCCTCTCCGCACAGCGGCATCGGCTCGACCACGAGGTGATAGCCCAGTTCACGGCAGCGGTTCGCGGCACCGATCTGGAGAGCCGCCGTATAGCCCGGCGTCGGGTTGTTATAGAGGAAGGCCAGCATGAACGAAC
This sequence comes from Novosphingobium oxfordense, assembly GCF_044029435.1. Taxonomy (NCBI): domain Bacteria; kingdom Pseudomonadati; phylum Pseudomonadota; class Alphaproteobacteria; order Sphingomonadales; family Sphingomonadaceae; genus Novosphingobium; species Novosphingobium oxfordense. The sequence continues at coordinate 52,945 of NZ_CP147008.1, forward strand.
GGCCGCCAGCCAGGCGCCGGGCCGACTGGTTGGGGCGATAGCCGAGTTGTTCGATAGCCGCGCTCACCCGGCTGCGCAGGTCTTCGCTGACGTTTGGAGCCTTGTTGACAACGCGGGACACGGTCTTGATGGAAACGCCGGCAGCGGCGGCGACGTCACGGATACTGGCCATGGCGCACCTCTGCCATAGAAGCCCGCCAAAGAGAATGCTTCGCGCGCTTTTCCTCCGCCTCGCACCGCTCTCGAAAGCAGCGTCAGCTTTTCAACGACGGGCTTGATCCTTTTTCCAACCCGCGCTAAGTGAGCAGGACAACGTTGTCACCTCCTCCAAAAACCGACAGCGTTGGCACCCGGGTGCAGACCAAGCGGTCATCCGACCACGAAGTCTGCACCCGGATGATAAACGATAAAAAACGATGTGGGAGAAGACGCAGTGCTCACGGCAAGCACAGCCTGATCGGGCGATCCTATCGCCTGCGATGCGGACCTATCCGCCATTCCCATATGAACCTGAAACGCGCATCCCATGCGCCCGGCAGCGACAGGTCGAGCCCCTCATGGCCCTTACTTCAGCTATCCCCAACCCCCAGTCGAACGAAGAAGTGCCCGGCGGTTACGTCGATGCGCCCGAACTGCGCTATTTCGTCATGGCGCTGTTCTTCATTTTCGGCGGCATCACCAGCCTGAACGACGTCATCATCCCGAAGCTCAAGGAACTGTTCACGCTGAGCTACACGCAGGCGATGCTGGTGCAGTTCTGCTTCTTCACGGCCTATGCGGTGATCGGCATTCCCGGCGCCATGCTGGTGCGCAAAGTCGGCTACATGCGCGGGGCCGTTGCCGGTCTTGCGATCATGATCGTGGGCTGCCTGGCCTTCATTCCGGCGTCCCAAACCGCGACGTACTGGCTGTTCCTTGCCGCCTACTTCGTGCTGGCCGCCGGCGTGGTCATCGTGCAGGTCGTCGCCAACCCGCTGATCAGCCTGCTGGGCAAGCCGGAAACGACCAGTTCGCGCCTCACCTTCGCGCAGGCGTTCAACTCGCTGGGGACGACGATCTTTCCGATTGCAGGCTCGGTGCTGATCCTTGGCAGCCTGGCAAAAGTGTCCGCGCATGAACTGACCGGCACCGCGCTCGATGCCTATCGCCGGGCGGAAAGCCAGGCGATCGTGCATGGCTACCTGGGCATCGCGGTCGCCCTGGCTCTGGTCGCCCTTGCCGTCTGGACCTTCCGCAATCGCCTGCCCCCTGAACAGCATGGCGACCAAAGCGGCTTTGCGGGCTTCGACCTGCTGAAGCGTCCGCGTTTCTCCTATGGCGCGCTTTGCATCTTCCTCTACGTCGGCGCAGAGGTTTCCATCGGCTCGCTGATCGTCAGCTATCTCATGCAGCCCCATGTCATGGCCTTGCCCGAACAGTCCGCCGGCAAGCTGATCGGCCTGTACTGGGGCGGTGCGATGGTCGGCCGGTTCGTGGGCTCTGCGGTTCTGCGCGTGCTCAACCCGGCGCTCGCGCTGACCTTCAATGCGGTCATGGCGATCGCCCTGCTGGGCCTGTCGGTAACGAGCGTGGGGGCCCTTTCGGGTTACGCGCTGCTCGCAGTCGGCCTGATGAATTCAATCATGTTCCCAACGATCTTCAGCCTCGCCTGCGAGAAGCTGGGCGCGCGGGCGGCCGATGGATCGGGCATCATCAACGTGGCGATCTGCGGCGGTGCTTTGGTTCCGCTGGCCACCGGCGCTCTGGCCGATGTCACCGGCGGCAACCTCGGCATTGCGCTGCTGCTTCCCGCGCTTTGCTATGCCGTCATCGCCGGGTTCGGCATCGTCGCCCGGCGCCCCGCACCGCTGCAATCCTGGGCCTGACAAACGAAATCCGGTCGTCCGAAATCCGGTCGTCGCGCCCAGCGACGACCGGATTTTTCGGCATCTCCGTCAGATCTGCGGTTTGCCTGCCGACTTGACGATGGCGCCGCCCTTCATGACGAAGCCAACGTTCTCCAGCACTTTGACGTCGCTGAGCGGATCGCCATCCACCGCGATGACATCGGCGTAACGACCGACCTGAAGCGTACCGACATCCGCACTGCCAAGGAGATCGGCGGCATTGCCGGTAGCAGTCTTGATCGCATCCATCGGCGTCATTCCGGCAGCCACCAGAAGCGCGAATTCCTGCGCATTCTCGCCGTGCTGCGAAAGCCCGAAGGTATCCGTTCCGAACGCGATCTTCACGCCGGCCGCATAGGCATCGTGCAGGTTCCGGCGCAGCAGCGGCGCAATGGTAAGCGCCTTTTCGGCGGTCGACGGGTTCAACTGCTCGGGATGTTCCTTGGCCCGCTGGTAAACCCGCTCACCCACGAGCATCGTCGGAACGAGATAGGTTCCGTGCTGCTTGAACAGCTTGTAGCTGGCGGCATCGGCGTACGAGCCGTGCTCGATCGAATCGACGCCCAGTTCGATGGTGTGATCGATGGCTTCCTTGCCATGCGCGTGCGCCGCCACTTTCATGCCCAGCGAATGCGCGGTGTCGATGACGGCCTTGATCTCGTCGTCAGTCATCAATTGATGGCGGGGGTCGTCGCCGATGGACATGACCCCGCCGGAGGGCATGATCTTGATGAAGTCCACCCCTTCCCGCTTCAGGCGGCGCACCGCTAGGCGCGCAGCATCGGGGCTGTCGATCACATTGTCGCTGATATGCGGAATATCGGCGAATTCGGGACGCAGACCGTTGACGGCATCGCCATGCCCCCCGGTCGGCCCAAGCGGCGTTCCCGCCACCCACATGCGCGGGCCCGGCACGACGCCGTCGTCGATAGACTTCTTGAGCGCGACGACGACTTGCGTATCCGCACCGCAATCGCGAACCGACGTGAACCCGGCAAGAAGCGTGTTGCGCGTGAACACCGTCGCCTCGATGGCGTCCTGATAATTGGTGCGGGTCACGCTGTTGCGGATCGGATCCCCGGCATGCCAGCCTGCGGTAATATGATCATGCGTGTCGATCAGGCCCGGCAGCACCGTCTTGCTCGACAGATCGACCACTTCCGCGCCTGCCGGCGTCACGAAGCCAGGCTCGATCGCGGTGATGCGCTGGTCGGTGATGAGGATCGAGACGTTCTGGCGCGGGCCCGCTCCAGTGCCGTCGATGAAGCGTCCGGCGTGGATCACGATATCGCGCGCACTGGCCCCGCCGATCGATGCCGCCACCGCCAGCACGCTGCAGGCGATCCTTACCGCGTTCTTGGAAAATCTCATTATCCATTCCCCCTGGAATATCTTTGTAAATCAGCGTCGCTCGCCTGACGCCTTCCGTCAATGGTCCATCCCGATTCACCCATGCAGGGTGTAGCGAATTATCGATAAGACCGGATTTGCGCGCGCGATCCTGCGCGATGCATGTCCCTGCCCGAGTTGCCGGATCCGATATCAAACATACGCCCGCTGCTCCTGCTCTACCCAGCTCGCCGCCTTCTCTGCCGCGGCCTTGAGCCACCCCCGACCGCGACGCCCGAGATCTTCGCGCACCGCATTGAGTCGGCCAGGATCCGTGCCGTGACAGTTGGCCACCTCCTTCCCCATAAGCTTCACCATTCTGGATGAAAGGAGGGTTTCGGAAGCATCCTTGGCTTCGATCTTCCGGCTGTTCGGAGAAAGGCGCCGAACGACCACGCCATCCAGAACGGCATAGTGCGGGTCACGTGCACGAAACGGGCCATCGGCAATCACGCCAGCAAGTATCGCATCCGCCGCGGGATCGTGTGCGCGGCACCATGACGACTGGAGCACGGCCTTTGCTTCTCGCAGCACGGGACCACCTTGCCAACTGGCGTTCGCCACGAAGCGCGGCTTTCCCAGGCTGCCTGTTCCGGATGATCGCGCGAACCGCCGAAGATGGCCGACATCTTTCGGCAAGGCTTGACCGAGTGCGTGGGCGAAGCGAACAGGAATTGGCTCATCATCCCGGTCGAACTTGCCCCAGAAGTCGGCGCGCTCGCTTTCCGACAGAACAAGCGCCGATCGAAGCCAGGCATAGTCTTTCTCGAGTACGACGGGCTTTGGTTCGTCCAGTCCGTCGATATACCCTTCGACCAAGGCGTCGCAAAGCTCGGAGGCACCCACCTCGGCGGGGCGCGCAAGCAGGGCGCTGGCTCCCAGTCGCACCAGATCAAGCGCGTAGGGCATGTTGGCCGCTTCGTCGAAGTCATTGGCACCCCAAACGAGCCGCCCTTCGGCATCCCGCCACGTTCCGAAGTTCTCAAGATGAGTGTCACCTATGGCCAGGACGGTGGGCGCATCTGCCAGTTCCGGACAAACCTCAAGAATCCCCTCCGCCCAACGCCAATACGTTGCGCGCAGAAAAGGAAACGGGCCTTTGCGCATCTTGCGATGCTTCTCGTCGAGATCGCTTTCGACGATTTCGTCGCCCAACTTGTCTCGCATCCAGCTTTCGAACTGATTGAGTGAAACCGCAATCGATGCTGTCATCTCCGTACTCCGGCCCAAGGCATCCTCGGCGGTCACACTAAGGCGAGGCACCGCGTGGGAAAAGGCAAAGACTCCGCCACCCCGGCCAAGAACCTGTTGCAATGGAGCGGCATCGGTAGACATCTCAGATCCCATCCAAGGCCTCCAGCGACTGCCAAAACACGCAGCGTCTGAGCCGCGCGCCGGATGCACTCGCCCTGCCCCGGAACGCGGCGCCCTGGGAGCGCCAATTTTCCCGACCGCCTGCTATCTGGCCCCGCGAATAAGCCACCCGCCGACCAAGCCCATCAGGAATGTCGCGGCTTTAGCCGAGACCAGTCGTTTCGAACGCGCCAACAACATTGCAGACAGACCGAGAGCATCTAATAGTCATGGGCATGACGAAATCGACCGGTACACGCTTTGTATCCTCAATCATTCTCGTATTGGCCGCTATCCCTACATTGTACCTCTTCGGCCTTGGCTTGAACCGCACCATCGCGCCAGTCGCAGACCCGCAGGAATCTGGGAACCTGCTTATTCAACTTGAAGCAGCCGACTTCCAGGAGACCGTCGGCATTTGGCCGATCGTTTCCACGGTCAGCTATCCGAACGCAGGACCTATCAGAGGACAAATTCGCAACCGGGCGGGGGGCAAACGCAGCGCAGACTATAAAATCACGATTTCCTCACAGGCAGGCGTAACAACGGAAACCCGATGCCATCAAGATTATCCTGATACCTGCTACTTCAATGCGGACCTCGGCCAGACTGACCTGACGAAAGGTATTCTAATCACGGTCACCGATGCCCATGATGGCCACGCACTCGCTCCTCCCCGGTTCGTCAATTTCGCGCGGAGGTCGACATATTCCTTCGCTCTATGGGACGGACTCATGGGTATTTGAAACGCATTGCGCGGAGGACGCTACATCCGCTTCCCCCAAAATAGGCGCCCTGTGGCGCTCTTCTCGGCTCTTCGAAAGCGGCGGCTCGTTGTCCCAACCACACCTGAACCGTTTGCCGCTTTGGATGCCTCGGTTCGAGGTTTGCTATTACCAGAATGTTGGGGGAAGCGGACGCAGGTGAACTAACCGAAGAGCTGAACAAAATTGTCGGTCTCTTCATCAGAAGCCTGCCAAGCCTCGCCTCTAACTTCCGCCATCGCGATCAAACCGAGAACAGCGACAGGGCCATCGGCTGCGAAAGAGTTTTCCGCGCGCTCCGCGAACATTAGGCCGCCTTCTGACCGCACCGAATACCCCCTCGACAAGATCGCCAGATAGGCTGGAGTCATCGTGTTCGCGGCGTCAACGAGGCGCATGTAGGTTTGCTCCGGTAGAATATTGCCAACGTATCAGCAGTAATCATGAAAATCTGCAACGTTGGCGTCTCCGGAACGGTAGCTCTCCGATAAAATTTCCAAAAGCTGCCCTTCAGTTGAACGAACGACGGCTCCTGGCGCTCGATCTAGTCGCCTTCAATGCCGGAAAAGTCGGGGGAAGCGGTCGGTTCAACAAATATCGTGCTATCTCCAAAATCTCCGGATCATCCGCATCATTTTGGCTAAAGTGGTTTCACTATCGCACCGATTACACGCACTGGACCGAGCAGGTCTGACTGGCGATGCGATATCCCCTGCACCGGGTTCAGGCGAAAAGTGGCGCTCAAACTTTCCAGACACGGACTGAAAATGATCTGCATCGGGGGGAGTTTGGCCTCCATCGAAGGTCACATTCGGCCACAAGGTCGAGTATTTTGCGTTGAGTTCAAGCCATGGTTCGGCGCGCGGTTCGGTGTCAAAAACGATTGCGTCGACAGGGCATGCCTCAATGCAACACCCGCAATCGACACATTCGAGGGGATTGATGACGAGCATGTTCTCGCCCTCGTAGAACGCGTCGACAGGGCACACTTCGACGCAATCCATATACTTGCACCTGATGCATGCGTCAGTGATCACCCCAGCCATGCGTTCCCTAACCCTGCTGTCAAACGACGATATAGCCACAAAAAGAAAACGTCGGCAAAGTCGGCGTCTCCGAACAGGTAGCTTTGCGGTTAAAATCTGACAAAGCCGCCATTTGACTGAACGAACGACCTCTCCCGACACCTCGATCTGGACCTCTCCAAAGTGGGAAGGGTCGAGGAAATCTGTCGTGACATGCACCTGATTATATAGTGTGATCGCTTCCAGCTTTTTCTTCTTTGGGCGGAGGCAGCGGCTATCCACGCCAACTCGTCGCTCTCAAAAGTTGATAGAGGCGTGCCTTGGCCTTTAAGGAAGATCGCTTCAGAGCCCTCCAGAAATATGTAACGTCAATTACGAGCATCCGCATTACGTGCAACTGACTAATTTTAAGAATTCTTAAAAATTTCTAGGTGTGATGCCGGAATTGATTTTCCGATCAACCTCAATACAGCACGTCCCTATTCTGGCGGGGGAATGCTGAATGCTTAAGCAATTCATGACATCCGGTGCGGCTGCTGGCCTTTCGCTCACCATGTGGCTCATTCCAGGTGAAGCCGACGCGCAGTCCGTTTGCGCGGTAAGCGCAACCGGCAGCATACCGGTCTCTGGATCCGGTTCAGCAGCTGCGAACCAGCATGACGTTGTCTGCGGCATCTCGTCGGTGGCGCAAGGCGCGGCTACCGGGACATCGGGCGGCGCCAGCGCGTTTGGCTTCGGCGCTTTCGCACTTGGCGACAGTTCCACTTCCATCGGCAGCTTTTCCGGTGCATCCACGCCGGCGGCCGGGGTGACGTCCATCGGGGCCAATGCGAACGCAACAGGCGCCGCCGCGGGGATCTACAGTACGGCAATCGGGGCAAGCACCAATCCGAATACGGCGGTTGTCCAATCCAGCGGCGCTTACAGCATCGCCATCGGCGGCGGCGATGAAGTGGGAGCGCAACCGGCGCGTTCTCTCGGAAACCTGAGCGTCGCCATCGGCGGCAGCACCGTGGCCTTCAGCGACGCCAGCACCGTGGTCGGCTCCAGCAGCAGCGTGACCGGGACGAGCGCAAGCTCCTTTGGCGCGGGCAATACCGTGAACGGCGCGAATTCCGGTGTTTTCGGCGCCGCCAACACAGTGACGGGCACGAATTCGGGCGCCTTCGGGACTGGTAACACAGTCAACGGCAACAGCAGTTTCGCGTTCGGCGATCCGAACGTCGTCAACGGCGACGGCTCGTTCGTGACCGGCAACAACAACAGCGTGAATGCACCGAACACCGCCGGGAATGGCGACAACGTCAACGTGCTCGGCTCGGGCAACACTCTTGCTTCGACGGATGCCGCTTCCGGCTCTGCGGTCGTCGGCAATGGCAATACGGTAAACGCGGCAAACGTGGTTGCGGTGGGCAATGGCTCGACCGTGACAGGAGCCGGCGGCATATCGATCGGCGGCGGGAACACCGTGACGCAGGCCGGTGCCGTGGCGATCGGCAACGGCGTTACCACAACCCGCGCCCAACAGATCGCGGTCGGCAATTCCAGCAACACTTATACCCTCGCCGGAATCAGTTCGGCGGACAGCCTGGCGGCCCAAAGCGGGGCCGTGCAGTTCGTGACCTCGGATGCGTCCGGAAATCTGGGGACCTCCAGCATTTCCGTTGCGGAAATTGCCGGACTCGGCACGCAAGTGACCTCGCTCGACGGACGGGTTGGAACCGTGGAGACCAACGTCGCCGGGCTAGGCACGCAGGTGACCTCGCTCGACGGGCGGGTTGGAACCGTGGAAAACAACGTCACTGGACTTACCACGGAAGTGGCTACGCTCGACAACCGGGTCGGGGCGCTGGGAACGCAAGTTACCGGCCTGTCCAACAAGGTGACCGCGCTGGACGGCCGGGTCGGCGCCGTGGAAAGCGACGTTGCACAGCTTCATAAGGAAGTGCGCCGCGGTTACGAAGGTAGCGCCATGGCCATGGCGATGGCCGGGGCGTTCTTGCCGGATGGCAAGTCTTTCGCGGTTTCCGGCGGCTGGGGTACCTACCGCGGCGAAAGCGCGTTTTCCGCCACGGGCGTCGGCCGGATCAGCAACAACGTCTACGCGCAGGGCGGCATCGGCTTTGGCGAAAGAGGCGGTGTCGGCGGCCGGGCCGGCATGACGTTCGCCTGGTAAAGCCGCAGGAAGTAAATGCTTGCCGGCAGGAACGGGGGACAGGGTTTGCGGTTGCTGAGTGGAACAAGGCGCGCGGCATTCGCGCTGGGGACAGTGATGTTTGCGGCCTGTTTCATTGCCCCCCCTGCCCTGGCGGCGCGGGCAGCGGCGGCGCCGGCCCAATCGGGAACCGCTCAGCCTGCCAGCAGGCCCGCGCAGATCGACAGGAATGGGATACTCATCCTAGTCCGCTCGACTTTGCTCGCGGTCGATCAGGCGAACAAGACCGGCAATTACACCGTTCTGCGCGATCTTGGCGCTCCCGGCTTTCAGGGAGCCAACAGCACGGCGCACCTTGGCGATGTCTTCGCCAATTTACGCAATCAGAATCTGGACTTGTCCGCAGTCGCCGTGCTGGAACCGCAGCTCACGATGGTTCCGACGATCGAGCCAAGCGGGATGATGCGCATGACGGGCTACTTTCCATCGGCCCCGCTGCAGATCAATTTCGATGTCCTCTACGAACCGGCAGCGGGCCGGTGGCGGCTCTACGGCGTTGCCATCAATGTCAGCCCGGCAGTGCCCGTGGCGCCCTCCCAACCGCAATCACGCTGAGCACGATCACCAGGGTATTTCGTGTGATCCATGGGGAGCCGCTCTTGCGGATGGCATCCACAACAGATGCCCGCTGTGCTCTGACCTGAACGTTACCGCAGCGCCCGCATGACCATATCGCCCAGCCCCTGCACATGCCCGGCATTGGCGCCACCGCGCGCGGCCAGCCGGATACCGGCGAAACTGGCGATCAAATATGACGCCGCCGCATCGGGATCGAGCCCCTCCGCCAGATCGCCTTCCTGCTGCGCCGCCTGCACCTGTTCGGCCATCGCAGCCCGCAAGGCCCGGTCGGCCGCCGCGTTGATCGCATTGAGTTCGCGGCGAGAGCAGCCGAATTCGGCGATGGAACCCACGCCCAGGCAGGCGACGTCCGCCTCCCGTACCACGCGCTCCACCATGGCCGCGATCCCGTCCACCGCACGCGGGCCCGCGCGCAAGGCAGCCCGATGCGCCTGCCCTTCCGCCAGCAAATAGCGGCGCAGCACCTGCTGGTAGAGCTGCCACTTGTCGCCGAAGGTATCGTAAAGGCTCTGCCGCCCGATCCCCATGGCGGAAACCAGCATCTGCGCCGAAGTCCCTTCATAGCCATGCTCCCGAAACACCGCGATCGCCGCATCGAGGGCGGCATCGACATCGAAGGTTCTGGGTCTTGCCATTTGGCCGATGTAGATTTAATGGAACGTCCATTCAAGAATTATCAAGCGAGCGATTCGAAACATGTGATCCAACCCTGATCCGCAACGCTGCCTTCTGCCTTGCTTCAGGGAATCCTTGTCTCGTGTCTTCCGTATCTTCGCTTGCCCGCGCGCTTTCGCTCGCCGACGTTTCGTGGTCCACGCCCGATGGCCACACCGTCCTTTCGCATCTCTCCATCGATTTCACGCAGGAGCGTGCCGGGATCGTCGGCCGCAACGGCGTGGGCAAATCCACGCTGCTGCGCCTGCTGTCCGGCGTGCTGGAGCCGGAACGCGGCCGCGTGATCCGCGCCGGCACCGTGGGCACAATGCGCCAGATCGTGCAGGTTTCCGCAGAGGAGACGATTGCCGACCTGATGGAAGTCGGCCCTGCCCTCGCCGTGCTGAAGCGCGCGGAGCAAGGCACCGCCACGCTGGACGAACTGGCTGAGGCCGACTGGACGCTGGAGGCACGCATGGCCGAAGCGCTGGCGCAAGTGGGGCTGGACATGGCGCCGGACACGCGCCTCGTCACGCTTTCCGGCGGGCAACGCACGCGCGTGGCGCTGGCGGGCGCGGTCTTCGCGGCCCCCGATTTCCTGCTGCTGGACGAACCGACCAACGATCTGGACCGCGAAGGCCGCCGCGCCGTGCGCGATCTGCTGGAGGGCTGGCGCGCCGGGGCGGTGGTCGTCAGCCACGACCGCGAATTGCTGGAAACGATGGACGCCATCGTCGAGATGACCACGCTGGGCGCGGCGCGCTATGGCGGCAACTGGAGCGCCTATCGCGAACGCAAGGCGGTGGAACTGGCCGCTGCCGAGCAGGACCTTGCAGCGGCTGAACGCAAGGTGGGCGAGGTGCGGCGCAAGGCGCAAGTCACGGTGGAACGCCAGCAGCGGCGCGATGCGGCCGGCAGCCGCAAGGCGGCGCGGGGCGACATGCCGCGCATTCTGGCCGGCGCGCGGCGGGACCGGGCCGAAAAGTCCGGCGGCGACAATGCCCGTCTGGCGGACCGGCTGGAAAGCGCCGCCACGCAGACGCTGAACGAGGCCAAGAGCCGCGTCGAAAGGCTGGAAACCCTCACGGTCTCGCTGGCATCGACAGGCCTTGCCGCCGAACGCGGAGTGGCCGAAGTGCGAGACCTCCGTTTCGGCCACGCACCGGACGCTCCGCTGTTGCGCGGCCTGACGTTCAAGATAATGGGCCCGGAACGCGTAGCGATCATCGGCCCGAACGGCACCGGAAAATCCACGCTGCTGGCGCTCATCGCCGGCAGCCTGACGCCCGAAACGGGGACAGCAGAAGCGCTGGTGCCGTTCGCCTTCCTCGACCAGCGGCTCTCGCTGCTCGATCCGGCCGAAACCATTGTCGAGAACTTCGCGCGGCTCAATCCCGGCATGGACGAGAACGCCCGCCGGGCCGCACTCGCCCGCTTCCAGTTCCGCGCGGCGGCGGCGGATCGCGTGGTGGGCACGCTCTCCGGCGGCCAGACGCTGCGCGCGGCGCTCGCCTGCGTGCTGGGCGGCCCCAAGCCCCCGCCGCTACTGATGCTGGACGAGCCGACAAACCACCTGGACCTCGACTCCATCGCCGCCATCGAAGCGGGCCTCAAAGCCTACGACGGGGCGCTGCTGGTGGTCAGCCACGATGAAGCGTTTCTCGATACCGTCGGCGTGACCCGGCGCATCGAACTGAAGCCCGAGTAATCAGGAGAAACACATATCTTCGATCACGCTCGGTGCCGGGGCTCTTGGATGGGCGTATGCCCTTCCCGTCGTCATCGCGAGCCCGCGAAGCGGGAGAAGCGATCCAGGGCCCTTTACCGCTCTGGATTGCCGCGCGACCTGCGGCCGCTCGCAATGACGAAGGAGGGTTATCGACCGAGATCGGAACAGCGGAAGGGATTTGGCGCGAGTCCCTCAACCCACCCCTCGTCGTCCCCGCGAAGGCGGGGACCCCGCTTCCTTCTTCCAGACCCGGACCTCAGAACTTCATCGAAAACGGATCGCGGCGATCGCCGGAGAAATCGATGAAGACGTTCTTGGTCTGAGTGAACTCCAGAATCCCCGCCTCCCCGCGCACACGGCCGAAGCCGGAATCCTTCATACCCCCAAACGGCGCCTGCGGGGCTGCCACGCGGTAGGTGTTGACCCAAACCACGCCCGACTGGATCGCCCGCATCATCCGCAGGCAGCGGCTGATGTTCTCCGACCAGACGCCGCTCGCCAGCCCATAAGGCGTGTCGTTGGCGATGGAGACCGCCTCGTCCTCGTCATCGAAGGGGATGATCGAGAGCACCGGCCCGAAGATCTCCTCGGCGGCGACTTTCATGTCGTTGCGCACATCGGCGAAGATGGTCGGCTCGATGAAGAAGCCCTTCTCCAGCCCCGGACCCTCCGCCCGATTGCCGCCCGCGACAAGGCGCGCGCCATCGCCCTTGGCGGCTTCGATGAAGGAGAGGATCTTTTCGAACTGCGGTTGGTTCGCGGCGGTGCCCATCTCGGTTTCGGGCAGGCGCGGGTCGCCCATGCGGATCATCTTCGCGCGCGCGGCAAGCCCCTCGACCATGCGGTCATAGACGCCGCGCTGCACCAGCAGGCGCGATCCGGCGATGCAGGTTTGCCCGGTCGCGCCGAAAATGCCCGCCAGCGCGCCGATCAGCGCGCGGTCGAAATCGGCATCGTCGAAAACGATGTTGGGCGACTTGCCGCCCAGTTCCATCGTCACCGGCTTCAGGTTCGCACCCGCCGCCTGCGCGATCATGCGGCCGACGCCGGGGCTGCCGGTGAAGCTGATCTTGTCCACCCGCTTGCTCTCGGTCAGCACGCGGCCAACGTCGCCTGCGCCGGTGACGACCTGCACGATCCCGGCGGGGAAGCCTGCCTTTTCGCACATCTTCGCCACTTCCAGCGTCGTGGTGGAGGCATGTTCGCTAGGCTTCAGGATCACGCAGTTGCCCGCCGCCAGCGCGGCGGGAAGCGTGTTGGTCAGGATCGCGACAGGCGAATTCCACGCGGTGATCGCCGCCACCACGCCGAACGGCACGCGGATCGCAAAATCCAGCGTATCCTTCTGGTCCAGCGGCACGACATCGCCGTGCATCTTGTCCGCCCAGCCCGCGTAATAGCGGAAGATGCGCGCGGCATAGCCCATCTGGTTGTGCGTTTCGCGGATGACCTTGCCGTTGTCGGTGGTTTCCAGCAGCGCCATGCGGTCGGCATCGGCGTCCAGCAGGTCCGCCACCTTGTTCAGCAGCTTCGCGCGCTCACCGGGCGTGGTCTTGCTCCACGTGCTGTCGAAAGCGCGGCGGGCGGCGGAGATCGCATCCTCCACGTCCCCGGCGGTGGCGACGGCGATATGGGCATGAACCGACTGGTCGTAGGGATTGATCGCCGGAAGCGTGCCGCCGTCCGAAGCGGGGCGCCACTTTCCGTCGATGAAGAGGCCGTAAGTCTCGGTCATTCTCAGTTCCCTACGAGCACGGATGTACGCACGGTGGCGACCATGTTCTTGCCCTCACCCTGCTGCGTCCAGACCTCGGTGCCGTCCTCGGTCGCCTGGCCGCAGACATGCAGCGGCACGCCGTCGAAAGCGGGCTGCTGCCCCCGGAAATCGAAGCCGGTAACCGGCGCATCCAGATTGCGCGCGGCAAGCGAACACAACAGCGTTGCCTGAAGCGGGCCGTGGACGACAAGGCCCGGATAGGCCTCCTCCTCCATCGCGTAGGGCCGGTCGTAATGGATGCGGTGGCCGTTCATGGTCAGCGCCGAATAGCGGAACAGCAGCACCGAATCGGGGTTCACTTCCTCTCGCCACGCCGCGTCGGGCGCAGGCGCGGCAACCGGCGCGGGCAGCATGGCCGACGCGGGTTCGCGATAGACCAGATCCTGCTCCTCGCTCACCGCCACGCCGTCACCCGCGTCCAGATCATGACGCACCGTCACGAAGACGAGGTGGCCGGTGCTGCCGGTCTTTTCCTTGATCGCGGTGATCGTGGAGGTCTTGGTGACGGTCTGCCCCAGCAGCAGCGGCTTCACGAACGATACACGCCCGCCCGCCCACATGCGGCGCGGCAGCGGCACGGGCGGCAGGAAACCGCCCTTCGCCGGATGCCCGTCCAGCCCGAGACCCTGCGGCGGCTTCACATCCCAGAAGTAAAGCCAATGGTGCAGCAGCGGCAGCGGATCGCCAGCCTTGCCCTCTCCCTCGCCGCCCAATGCGACATCGAGGGCATTGCTTCGCGCGGGTTCCAGCACGTCCGTCACGCACTGGCTGCGGCCGATCCAGTCTTCGAATTCGCTCACGATTTACGTCCTTTGATGAAGCAGCGGCAGGCCGGCGCGCGGCCAGTCGACGGCAATCAGCAGGCCGTGGCCGGATACGGTGATCCACGCCGTTTTCATGTCCGGCCCGCCGAAACAGATGTTGGTGCAATAGGGCTCCGGCCCCTGCCAATATTCGAGCTTCTCTCCCTCCGGAGAGAACACGGTGATGCCGCCGGTCACCAGCGTCGCCACGCAAATGTTGCCACTGGCTTCCAGAGCCATGGAATCGAAGCGCTGGTAACCGGTCGCCTGTCCCAGCATCGTCCCGCCATTGGGAGAGGGCCACGCAATCTTGCCCAGCTCGCGCTTTCCAGATTCTTTGGGCCCGGTAATCGGCCATTGCCACAGCCGCCCCGTCTCGGTTTCGGAGACATAGAGCGTCTTCTCGTCCGGAGAGAGGCCGCAGCCGTTGGGCGTCACCAGCGGAAACGCTGCCTGCCGGATCCACGAACCGTCCGCCGCCGCGTGATAGACCACGCCGCAATCCATCACCCGGTCGTAGGTCTTGCCGTGATCGGTGAACCACATGTCCCCGGCCGCATCGAACACGATGTCGTTCGGGCCGTTGATCTGCACGCCGTCGCAATGGGTGTAGAGCGTGGTCACTTCCCCGGTGTCGAGGTCCACCCGCTGGATGCCGCCGCCCGTATAGTCCGCCGCCCGGCCGTGCGGGCGGTTGTAGCCCTTCACGCCCTGGATATCCTCGCTGATCCAGTGGAAGCCACCGTTGTTGGCGACATAGCAGGCCCCGTCCGGGCCGATCGCCGCGCCGTTCGGCCCGCCGCCGAGATGGGCGACGACCTGCTTGGTCCCGTCCGGCTGCACGCGGATCAGGCGGGCGCCCTTGATCTCCACCACCAGCACCGATCCATCGGCCATGGCGATGGGGCCTTCGGGGAAGATCAAGCCATCGGTTACGACGCGATATTCCAGCTTGCGCAGTTCCATCGGTTCTCTCCTGCTCGGCGCCCTCTCAGCGGGGATCGACGACTTCGATGATCGCGGGGAAATAGGCCTGCCCGATCCCGGCATCGACCGCCGCCTGATAGTATTCGGCAGCCAGGCGCGGCAGGCGCGGCTCCACGCCCATCTGCTCGGCCAGTTCGATGGTGTAGCCCAGGTCCTTCAGCGCATAAGGCGCGGGGAAAGCCTTCTCCGGGAACTGGCGCGGTACCATCGCCTTCAGCCCGTGGTTGCGCAG
The DNA here is from genome assembly GCF_044029435.1 of Novosphingobium oxfordense. NCBI lineage: Bacteria > Pseudomonadati > Pseudomonadota > Alphaproteobacteria > Sphingomonadales > Sphingomonadaceae > Novosphingobium > Novosphingobium oxfordense. The sequence goes on from NZ_CP147008.1 coordinate 68,338, forward strand.
GGCAAAGCTGTCTCCGGAGCCGAGCGAAACCGCCTCCACCAGCTTGGCCGGGGCAACGCCCGCACGTTCCGCCACCACGAACATCTCGGCCAGCGCGGCCACTTGTTCGAACAGCAGGGTGTTGTTGATCAGCTTCACCACTTGTCCGCAGCCCACTTCACCGCAGCGGGTGACGTCCGATCCGATGTAGCGCAGCAGCGGCTCGATCCGCGCGTAGAGTTCCTCCCCCGCGCCGACCATGATGGAGAGCGTGCCGTCGATCGCCGCCTGCCGCGTGCGCGCCACCGGAGCATCGGCGAAGGCAATGCCCTTTGCGGAAAGAAGCTGCGCCACCTCGCGCGCCTCGGCGACGCTGGTGGTGGACAGATCGATCACGGTGGAGCCCACCGAACCATGCTCGGCAATCTCCTCGCACACCGCGCGGACCTGCTTGCCGCCAGGCAGCGAGAGGAAGATCACTTTCGCGGCCTTGGCGACAGCCGCCACCGATCCCGCCGCCACCGCCCCGCCAGCGACCTGCACGGCCAGCGCCTCCGCATTCATGTCGAAGGCATGGAGCGGCGCGGCGTGCTTGCGGACCGCGTTCGCGCACATGCCGCTGCCCATCACGCCAAGGCCGATGAAGCCCAAGGTCGGTGCCGTCTCACTCATCTTCCCAAAGTCCCCAATATGTTTTTCAGGCGTATGCTTTTCAGGTACTTCGCGCGCATCTCACCAGATAACTTCGGCCTCTTCCAGTGCCTTGCGCTCATCGCGGCCCATGCCCAGCAGTTCGCCGTAGACATAGTCCTCATGCTCGCCGAGCGCAGGGGTGCCCCGCGTGATGCCGATCTCCGCGCCCTTCGATAGCCGCATCGGCACGCCCACGGCGGCGCGGCGCTTGCCGTCCGGCTCGGTGACTTCGACGATGGCGCCGCGCGCCCGCAAGTGCGGATCGGCGGCAATCTCCGGCGTCGTCCATGAGGCATGGGCAGCGACGCCCACCGCCTGCAAGCGCTGTGCTGCATCCTCTGCGGCAAGCGTTGCCGTCCACGCCGAAACCAGCGCATCCAGTTCGCGCCGATGGGCATGACGATCCGCCTCCCGCGCAAAGCGGGCCTCCGCCGCGATCCCGGTCACGCCGCAAAGCGCCTGCCACTGCGCGTCGCTTTCCACCGCGATCGCGATCCAGCGATCCTCCCCGGCCGAGGGATAGACGCCGTGCGGGGCCATGCGCGGATGGTCGTTGCCGGCGCGCCGGGTCTCTCCTCCCGCGGCGGCCAGCAACAGCGCCTCGCCTATCAGCGAAGCGGCAACTTCCCGTGCGGCCACGTCCACATGCCCGCCCTCGCCCGTCGCCCGGCGGCGGTGCAGCGCGGCCATCACCGCTACGGCGGCGTTCATGCCCACGGTGTGGTCCATCACGTGCCGCATTTCCACCGGCGGTCCGTCCTCATAGCCGGTCAATTCGCCCAGCCCGCCCCATGCGCCGAACAGCGGAGCATAACCGGCAAAGTGGCTGTCCGGCCCGCTCTGGCCGGAGGAGGAGACCGACAGCATCACCAGATCGCGGCGCACCGCCTGCAACGCGGCAAAGCCCAGCCCCAACCGGTCCATCACGCCGGGGCGAAAGCTTTCCGCCGCAATGTCGGACACGGCGACGAGCCGCTTGGCCAATGCCGCGCCTTCGGCCTTCTTCAGGTTGATGCGCACGGACAGCTTGTTGGAGGCAACCTGATCGAACGTCGCCGGGCCCATCCGGCCATAGACCGGGTGCGGCTTGCGGAAGGCATCGAGGCGCATCGCGCTCTCCACCTTCACCACTTCGGCGCCAAGCTGCGAGAGCAGTTGCGTGCAGAACGGCCCGGCGTTGTGCACGGTGAAATCGGCGATGCGGATACCCTTCAAGGGGAGCGTCATGACAGCACCTCCGCGCTCACCTTGTTCATTTCGCCCAGTTCGGGCGGGCCGCCGCGCAGCGATAGCGGCGCGCCATCGACGTGGACGGGCGAGACCAGCATGTCGACCAGACCACTGCCCGGAATGGCGACCGGCTGGAACAGCCCGCGATGATGCTCCTGCGGGTCGCGCAGGATTTCGGCCGGCGTCTTGTAGCGGCCGATCGGCACGGAAAGCTTCTGCCCCTCGGCCACGATATCATCCACCTTGCGCACGATCGCCCACTCGCGGATGTGGCGATTGATCTCCGGCCCACGCCGGCTGCGTTCAAGGCTATCCGCCAATGCCGGATCGAGCGCCCATTCCGGGCTGCCCAGCAGCTTGACCAGACCGTCCCACTGCCGCTGTTCCAGCGTCAGCAATTCGACATGGCCGTCCGCGCAGGGGATCACGCCGCCATAGCGGAAGGATCGCTCCACCCGGTGCTCGATGGAGCCGTCGCCAAGCCGCTGGATCGCAAAGGCACCCACCGCCAGCGCGGCATCCTGGCTGGCGATGTCCACGAACTGGCCGCCCACCTCGTCCCGCACCCAGAGCGCGGAAAGCGCGCCCAGCGCAGCGGCGATGCCGCCCTGCATCTCGGCAAAATGCCCGGCGATCTTCACCGGCGCGCGGTCCGGGAAAAGCTCCACCGAAAGCCCGTTGGGCAGCAGGTTACCCTCGCCCGAGGCGTGCTGGACGGTGATCTCGCTCGCCTGCCAGTCGGCCTTTGGCCCATGCGCGCCGAAGGGCAGGACCGAGACGTGGACGAGCTGCGGATGGCGCGCCGAAAGCGCCGCTTCGTCCAGGCTCAGGCCCGGGTTTGGATTCTGGCGCCCCGCACGCGGGGAATCGTCAATAAAGATGTCGCATTCGCTCAGCAGGGCACCGAGCGCGGCTTGACCGTCGCCTGTCGCCAGATCGCAAGTCATGCTGCGCGCGCCCGCCGCCAGATAGGCGAACAGGGCCGAGGTGGGCTTCGCTCCCTCCCCTGACACAAGGAATGGAGGTTCCCCGCGCAAGGCCGAACCGCATGGCGGTTCGACGAAGATCACCTCGGCCCCCTGCACGCCCAGCAGGCGCGCCGCGTAGGCCGCCGCCACGCCCGAAGCGTGAACGGCGACCATGAGCCCGTCGAGAGGCGCGGTCATACAGTCCTCCCCGCCCCGGGGAGGTGGCAGCCTGAAAGGCTGACGGAGGGGAGTCGCGTAATCGCGCGACGTCGCGTCGGGCTGAGAGTCCCCTCCACCACCCGCTGCGCGGGCGGTCCCCCTCCCCGTTTCGGGGAAAACATTAGCGAACCACCGGCAGTTCGAGATCGAGGCCGGAGCCGTCGACGAAAACCTTGGTCTGCGGATCGAGTGAAGGCAGCACCACCGTCGCCAGGCCCGGCGTGGTCAGTTCGCCGCGCTGGTTCTCACCCTTGATCTCGATATCGACCAGGGCGAAACCGTCCTTCATGTACTTGCGCGTCACGGTGCCGCGCGCCCAGGTGCAATCGCCCATGGTGTTGAAGCGGCTCATGCGGGTGCGGATGCGCTTCAGGAAGCCGGCGTCGCCCATCCAGTTGGTGATGAGCGATGCCATCCAGGCCGAACGCTGCGGGCCGTAATCGTACACGCCGGGCACACCCACTTCCTTGGCGGTGGATTCGCGGTGGTGGCCGATGCCGGTGTATTCGATGCCGCCGCCCGCTTCGGGGTTGCGGAAGAAGTGGCCGGGGTGCTTCACGGCGTTCTTGAAGATCACGCCGTGCGTATGGCCACGGCCGCAGCCGACCAGGAAGCCCATCGTGTCCATGAGGCTGAGCGGGCCGCGCACGATTTCCGGCAGGGTTTCGCCTTCCTGCACTTCTTCCCAGTAGCGCACATTGCCGCCGCGAATGTTCTTCTCTTCGTCGAGGATCGCGTTGTCGATCTTCTCGAATTCTTCGGCGGTATATTCGTGGGTCTTGATGTCGGCGTACTTGCCGGCCTCACGCGCGGCCTTGCGTTCGTGGCGGGTGCAGGTGCCGAGCGCGCGGGCGACCAGCTCGCCACGCTGGTTGTAGTAGCTGGCCTCGACATACTGGAGGACGAGGGTGCCGGAAAACTGGCTTTCCTTCACATCGACGCCGACCACGCGCTCGATCGCGTTGATGCGGTCACCGGGGCGTACGTGGCGGAACATTTCCCAGTCGTTCCCGGCGTAGAAACCGTGGACGCCCGGCAGGCCCCAGCGCGTGCGGCCGACCCAGCCGAACGCCATCGGGAAGTTGGGGTGTGCCAGCATGGAGCCATGGCGCGTCAGGCGGCCCACTTCCAGATCGCGGTAGAGCGGGTTGAGATCGCCGATGCCGTTGCAGAAGTTGCGGATCGTGTCCTCGGTCGCATCCTGAAGGTACGGGCCTTCGGGGCGAAGCTGCATGCCGATCATGTTCTCGGCCGCCTTGATCGCCTCGGGCGTGATCTTGCCCTCTGCCGGTGCGGCGCCGACTTCCTTTTCGCCGGTAATGGTAGCCATGTTTTGGAGATCCCTTTTCCCATCGGACAAGGGCACGCCCCCGCCGCATTTCCGTCAATGATGGATAATGCATTATTTTGGGGTGAGAGAGTCGTCCAGCGATGGCGAAGCGCCCCGGCGATGGATCGCGGGTGCGGTACGGGCGGATTTATGGAAAGCGCACATGCAAATGCGGGCAGGCAACAGGTCTGTGCCGCCTGCCCGCATCCAATGTCACGTTAGGTGTCGTTTAGGTACGCCTGCTTCGGCGCACCGAAAATCACGCCGCAGCCGGCCCTCCAAGAACCTGCGGCGCATGGCGATCCACCAGAATGGCGCTCGCTTCGTTCATGCCGACAAGCTCGACGGTGGCCCCATGGCGCCGCAGCTTGGCGACCACATCCTCCAGCGCACCGACGGCGGTGATGTCCCAGAAATGGGCCTGCGTCAGGTCGATATGGATGTGCCGCGCAGTGTCCGACAGGTCGAACCGGTCCGCGAAAATGTCCGCGCTGGCGAAGAAGATCTGGCCGGAAACCGTGTAGATTCGCGTGTCGCTGGCGGCATCGTAGGAGGCCGCCACGTCCATCATCCGCGTGACCTTGAACGCGAAGAACACGCCGCTCAGCAGCACGCCCACCACCACGCCGGCGGCAAGGTCGTGCGTCGCCACGGTCACCGCCACAGTCGCCAGCATCACCGCGCCGGAAACCTTGGGATGTCGGCCCAGATCGCGCAGCGAACCCCATGAGAACGTGCTGACCGAAACCATCACCATGATCGCCACCAACGCCGCCACCGGCACTTGCGCAACCCACGGCCGCAGCGGCACCAAGACCACCAGCAGAAACACACCCGCCGCCAAAGTCGACAACCGCCCGCGCCCGCCATAGCGCACATTGCCCACGGTCTGCCCGATCATCCCGCACCCGGCGATGCCGCCGAACAGGCCCGCCGCGATATTGGCAAGGCCAAGCCCGGTGCACTCGCGCGCCTTGGAACTGGTCGTCTCGGTCAGTTCGTCCACCACGCTGGCCGTCATCATCGATTCCAGCAGGCCCACCGCCGCGATCGCCAGCGAATAAGGCGCGACGATCTGCAGCGTCTCCCAGGAGAATGGCACGCCCGGAATTGCGAAAGACGGTAGCGAGGACGGCAGTTTCCCGAGGTCCGACACAACGTGCAGCGGCATCGGAAACGCCATGCTGATCGCCGTCAGCACCACGATGCAGATCAGCGGCGAAGGTACCGCCTTGGTCACGCGCGGGGCGAGGTAGATGATGGCAAGACCGCCCGCGATCATCGCGTAAGTATGCCAGGTAACCCCCAGCATCTGCGGCACTTGCGCCGAAAAGATCATGATCGCCAAGGCATTGACGAACCCCGTGCGGACCGATCGCGAAACGAAGCGCAGCAGCACGTCCAGCTTCAGCAGGCCGAACACCACCTGCAAAAGTCCGCCCAGAACGGACGCCGCCAGCAGGTATTGCAGGCCGTGGGCATGGACCAGCGTGCCGACGACCAGCGCCACCGATCCCGCCGCGCCGGAGATCATCGCCGGCCGACCGCCCGCAAAGGCAATGACGATGCCGATCACGAAGGAGGCGAACAGGCCCACCTGCGGATCGACGCCGGCCACGAAGGAGAAGGCGATGACTTCGGGGATCAGCGCAAAAGTGCCGACGAGGCCGGCCAGCACGTCGCGCCGCGCGGCACCAACGCCGCTGAACCATTCGGCGCGATAGCGAGCGAAAGACGGAGAATTCATGAGTTCGACAGGTCCGCGAAAATCGCAAGCCGCCCGCAGGGGCGTCAAAGGGGAATTGCTTGCGAAGTGCGTTGTCCGGCGGATCGGCGGCCGGAATAGCCACCCGGAATTTCACCGGGTCCTTGCGAATGAGCCACGCTCTAATCGCAGAAGCGGCGGAATTGCAAGCCCCGCCCAGAGCCCGTTTAAAGATACCCGCAGGGCATTTTCAAACGAACTCTCAGGCCGTCCAGTCGAATTCAGGACCGGCGACGATCCGCGCGTAGCGGCCAAGGCAGGCCAGCGCATGCATATGCTCGTCCGACGAAACGCCCGCGCAGCAGTCTTCCAGGATCACCACGTCATAGTCCCGGTCATGCGCCTCACGCGCGCCGGAATGGACCACGCCATTGGTGGAAACGCCGCTCATGACGATCCGCTCGATCCGATGCGCGCGCAGGATCGCCGCAAGGGACGTGGCGTAGAACGGGCTGACGCGGTGCTTCACGATATCGAAATCGCCGGGCTGCGGTGCCAGCGTGGGATGGACCTCGGTCCCCCAGGTGCCGAGTTGAAAGATCCCGTTCTTCCGCGCGCCCGAGAAGATCGGCGAACTCTCCGGTGCCTCGCGGTAATCGGGCGAGAAACCGACACGCACATAGCCAACCAGCGCCCCCGCCGCGCGGGCCGCGGCAATAGCGGCACGGGTGTTCTCCAACACCCCACGCTCACGCACCTGCACGCCGTAAGTCTGCGCGCTGAAGCCGTCCTCGGCCACGAGGTCGTTCATCATGTCCATCACGAGGAACAGGGTCTTGGTCATCGCGGTTCAGCTCCTTTCAAGCGCGTGCCGATCCGTCCCCGGAATCGGCACGCGAAGCGTCATAGCTACAAACGAAAGGGAATTGGCCGCAATTTCCAACGACGGTGCCGATATCGCTACGGGGTGCCATTCCAGGTGGTGTCGCCCGCGGACCACAGCGGATTTCCGCGCGTTTCCCGCAGCGAGGGGATTGTTCGGCCGTCCTTGTCGGTCACGCCATATTCGGCGGCGAGTTCGGCATTGATGAAAGTTCCGCCCGAGCGGGCCTTCACCGCCGGGTCCATCGCCAGCGCCGCGATCACCCGCCCCGGAAACTCGGGCGAGGAGCCGACCGCACTGTTCAGCTGGCTGGCCATGCCGGGCACCGTCTTCAGGTTCTCCGTCGCGCGCTCGGTATACGTGAACCCCTGCCAGAGCGAGACGGCGGTTACGCCGGTATCGCGCAGTTCGTGGCCCATGTCGCGCATCATCCGGTCGGTCGCGGTCTTGGTCGTGCCGAACACGACGTCATATGTGTAAGTCACGCCCACATACCCGGAAAGCGCGGCGATCAGGCCCGAACCTTGCGGCACCATGATCCGCGCGGCGTGCCAGGCGGCGATGTACGCCGCGCGCATGCCGGTATCCCAGATCTCCCACTCGGCCAGCGGCTTTTCCCAGAACCCGTCGCGCCGGGTCATCGCATCGGGAATGGCCATGGCGTTGTTGGCAAGGATATCGAGCCGCCCCTCGTCACGGCGCACCTGATCGAACAGCGCTGCGATCTGGTCATCGTCCTTCAGGTCGAGCGCCACGGCGACACCCTTGCCGCCGCGCGCGTTCACTTCCGCCACGGTTTCCGCCAAGGTGCCGGGCAGCGGGTTCTGCCCCGCGCCCGTGGTCCTGCCGGTGACGTAGACAGTCGCACCATGCTCGGCCAAAGCGCAGGCGATGCCCTTGCCGATCCCGCGCGTGGCGCCGGTGACAACCGCGACTTTGCCGGCCAGCCCATCCGAAATCCGCGCCATCCCGCTCACCCCTTCGCCGGATTGCTGGGCGCGCGCCGGTTGACGAGCGGGCGCTGGTAGGACGGATCGTCCTTGCTCCGACTGGAAACGCCGTTCAGCGCGATATCCGGCACGTCCGCGAAGGGGATCGGCATCGGCGGCGGCAGGCAGCCCCATTCGATGATGTTGGTCCGCAGGGCGATCTTCCAGACTCCGTCCCGCCGCTCCAGCCGGTCGACATAGCGGCCACCGGCGATCCACAGGCTCTCATCGCGATTGCGGCCGACGAACTGGTAGTAGGTTTCGGTATGCGCGTTGTCGCCGTCGAGGTCGATGGTGGTCTGGAGCAGCGCGTGATGGGTCAGAATCTGGCCGGCCTCGTGCATCGGCACCGCCCAGTCCCAGCAATCCGCCGCTGAGCCCACGAACGGACCCGCCGCCATCGTCGCATCGTCCCAGAAAGCCGAGAGGTAGGTTTCCCGGTCGAACCGGTCCATTCCGCGCGAAAAGCGGGCCAGGCATTCAAGGATATCCTGCTTGTCCAGCAGTTCGTCCAGCCGCGCCGCGCGGTCCCGCAGTGCTTTGGGGGGTGCTTCACTTGCCACGGTAGTCTACCTCCGCAATGGGCTTCCAGATCGGCGATCCGCGCGAGGCGCGGGCGGACTGGATCACTTGCCCGTCCACATCGGTCAGGCCATATTCCTGCGCGAGTTCGGCAGTGACGAACTCGCCACCAGAGCGCTTCATCACATCGGGATCGGCGGCCAGCGCGGCGATCACCCGGCCGGGATGCTCCACGCTGCTGCCATGCATCTGGGTGATCGAGGCGGTCATCTTGTCGCCCATCTTCGCAAGGTTGTCCTGCGCCTTCTCGGTCAAGGTCAGCCCCTGCCACAGCGTCAGCGAGGCGACACCGTGCGGTTCCAGCTCGATCGCCATGTCACGCGCCATGCGGTCCACCGCCGACTTGGACGTACCGAAGATCACGCTGTACGTGTACGTGACGGCTGCAAAGCCGGAAATCGCGACGATCAGCCCCGACTTCTGCGGCGCCATGATCCCCGCCGCATGCCAGGCCGCGACGTAGTTGGAGCGCACGCCCACGTCCCACATCTCCAGGTTGGAGAGCGGCTTTTCCCAGAAACCCTTGGGCTCCAGCAAGTCTTCCGACAACGTGAAGGCATTGTTCACCAGAATGTCCAGACGGCCCTGCTCAGCCGCGATCCGTTCGAACAGCGCGGCCACGGCGGCATCGTCGCCATGATCGCAGGCAACCGCGATGCCGCGTCCCCCGCTCTCCTTGCCGCGCGCGTCGCATTCGGCCGCCGTCCCGCCAACGGTGCCGGGCAGGTAGTAGTCCCCCTCCCGCACGGTGCGCCCGGTGACGTAGACGGTCGCCCCTTGTTCCGCGAGGACCAGCGCGATGCCTTTGCCAATGCCCCGGCTGGCGCCGGTAACCAGCGCGACTTTTCCGGTCAGTGGCGCGGTCATGCCGTTTCTCCGGAAAACCAGCGTTCGCTGAAATCGCCCTTGGCGCGGCCGGGGAAATGCTCAGCGGTGAAGGGATAGCCCATCACGCCCTTCGACCAATCGGCGGCGGCGCCCCAGTCCTGCTCCCAATCGTAGAGCATCACCCGGTCGGCGATCCGCCATTCGCCGTCGCGCTTCTCGAAAGTGTCGAGGTAGCGGCCGCCGATGCAGGTATCGCGATCTCCCTCACCCATATCCACGCGGTGGTAGGAGAAGACGTGGCTTTCGACGCGCGCGCTATCGCCGTCCAGTTCGATCACCGACTGGCCGATCAGGTGCTGCGTATCCTTGATGGCATCGGCGCCGGGCACGACCCAGGCGAGATAGGCGTCGAAATCGCCAGCATAGACGCCGTAGTCGAACCGCGCCTCCGGCCACCAGCAGGAGCGGATCAGCTCCGCGCTGCGCCGGTCCTCACCGCGCGCAAGGCGGGCGACGCAATCGCGGATCGCCTCGCGGTCGAGCAGGGTCTGGATCTCTGGAGTCATTGGTCCTCTCCGTTTTCGGTGTCAGCCCGAATTCATTCAAATTTCGATGCAGATCTTGCCGACCTGCTGCCCCGAACGCATGTGCACGATGGCATCTTCCAAGGCGTGAAGCGGGAACACCCGATCGATCACCGGATGAATATCATGGGCCTCGATCGCGCGAACCATCTCGATCTGGTCGCGCCGGCTGCCCACCGTCACCGCCTGAAGGCACAAGCGCTTGGCCTGCACGACGGCGAAGGGCATCGTATCGACGTCGAACCCGGCCACCGCGCCGATGATCGCGATGTGGCCGCCGGTCCGCGCCGCCTTGAAGCTCTGCGCAAGGGTATTGGGTCCGCCCACCTCGATCACGTGCTCGACGCCGAGACCGCCGGTCAGGCCCAGCACCGCTTCGCCCCATTCCGGCGTAGCGATACGGTCGATCACATGGTCCGCGCCCAGTTCGCGCAGGCGCTCCTGCTTTTCCGGAGTCGAGCCGATGGCGATGACGGTGGCCCCCGCCGCCTTGGCGAATTGCAGCGCGAACAGCGAAACGCCGCCGGTGCCCTGCACCAGCACATGCTGGCCGGGGCTAACGCGCCCGTCCGTCACCACCGCCCGCCACGCCGTCACGGCCGCACAGGGCAGGCTGGCAGCCTCCACCAAAGATAGATTGCGCGGTGCGTGAGTGAAGTGCGAGGCCGGGCGCACCGCTTCCTCGCAGGCAAAGCCATCCGCCGGGCCGCCCGGCGAGTTGTTCAGTTCCGCGCGGTCGACATGGCCATCGCGCCAGTTCGGGTGGAAAGTGCTGATCACCCGGTCACCCACGGCGAACCCGCTCACCCCCTCGCCCACTTCGATCACTTCGCCCGCGCAGTCAGAAAGCGAGATGAGCCCCGGCGGCGAGGGGAACACGCCCCCTATCACCAACCCGTCGCGAAAGTTCACCGATGCGCCGCGCACCCGGACGCGGATTTCGTCCGGCTTGAGGGCGGCCGCCACCGGCAGCTCCACCAACTCAAGCCGCCGATCGCCGCCAGCGGGCGCAAGGCGCACCGCCTTCATCGGAACTTCGCGCCCAGTTGGAGGCCGTAGGTCACCGGCGCGTTCCACACCGAGCCGGTGCCCAGCGTATTGAACAGCACCTGCGTGCGATAGCGCGTGTTGGTGACGTTATCGCCGAACACCGCCACGGTGTAGCGCTCCGACGGGTCCGTCCACTCCGCCCGCAGCGCCAGCACTTCGTAGCCCTTCTGCTTGAACTGCTGCTCGGGATCGAAATAGAAGCTGGAGGTGTAGTAGAGGTTGCCCGACAGCGTCAGCCCGCCGCCCGCCAGATCGAGGCGATAGCTGGCACCGATATTGCCGGTGAAATCGGGCGCGCGCTGCATCTTGTAGCCGGAGGCGTCGGTGGACGTCTGCGTGATCGCGCCCGGTCCGAAACCGCCCAGCGCTGTCGGGATGCAGGCCATCGCATTGCTCAGATCGGTCATGGCCGGATCGCAATAGCTGTAATAGGGCGCGTTGGTGAACGACTTGTAGCGCGCATGGGTCCAGGCCGCGCCACCCAGCAGCGAGAACGCGTCACTGACCTTGTAGCGAAGCTGCGCCTCCAGCCCGTAGATTTCCGAGGACGCCGCATTGCGGATCTGCGCCGCGCCATTCTGATAGCTGGACACCTGCAAGTTCTTGTAATCGTAGTAGAAGCCCGCAAGATCGGCGGAGAAGCGGCGGTCGTCGTACTTGAAGCCGACCTCGAACGCGTCGATCTTCTCGGGCTTCACCGGCTGCTGCGAATAGCCGCCGACGTTCAGGATGCCTGCCTTGTAGCCGCGCGTCCAAGATGCGTAGACGCTCGATTCCTCGCTGGGCTTGTAACGGACCACCACGCGCGGCGTGAAGCTGTCGTTCTTCAGCGTATTGACCGGGATGCGCACGCCCGCGCCACCCGAATAGGTCACCGGCAGACCGTCCGGCCCGATGTAGGATGTGGTCGTTTCGTTGGTGACGAAGTAGGCATCGCCCACCGTGTCATGGCTGTAACGGCCGCCCAGCGTGAAGAACAACTGGTCGTTCACCGCATAAGTCGCGTCCAGGAATGCAGCGTAGGACTTGGTCGTCGTGCTCGATCCGCCGAACGGGCCATAGGGCGATCCGCCGAAGCTGGCGCCGATGTCCCAAGTGTCGCGGATCTGGAAATAGTTGAGGCCGGCCGTCCATTGCAGCGGCGATCCCGCCTTTGAGTTGACCAGGAATTCCTGGCTCCACGTCTCGTCATTCACGCCGACGAAGATGTTGAAGAACGGCAGCGCCGTCGCGTCCAGATCGCCGTGATAGGGCGACAGGTCCTTGCGGTATTGGGTGTAGGAGGTGAAGTCCGCAAAGCCCAGATCGGCCTTCAGCGTCGCCTGCAGCGCGTCGGAGTTGGTGCGGAAATCGACCGGCGTGTTGAGCAACACCTGCCCCGGCTTGGTCGCATAAGTCGATGACGGCGCGTAGAAATAGACCAGCGGCAGCCCCTGCGAACTGGACGTGCCGTAGATCGCCTGACCGGCGGGCGAAACCTTGTCGAAGAAGCCCGCCCCGCCGGTCTTGTCTACATAGGCGTTCACCAGCTGCGTGGTCGGATCGTCGGTTTCCGCATGGACCCAGCGCAGCAGCAGCGAAACGTCGTCGGTAAGGTCCGCCTTCATGCCGACGCGCAGCGACCAGTTCTCGTACTTGCCGATATTGTCGTCATTGGTGGCAACGTCGGTGAAATAGCCGTCACCGCGGCGATAGAGCCCTTCCACGTCGATCGCCACGCGGTCGCTGATGCCGAATGTGGCATAGGCCTGCGCCTTCAGCGCGTTGAAACGGCCATAGCTGATCTTGGCCTCGGCACTCGTATCGGTGCTGGGTTCGGCCGTGGTGACAAGGATCGCGCCGCCCGTGGTGTTGCGCCCGAACAGCGTGCCCTGCGGCCCCTTCAACACCTGAATGTTGCGGACATTGAGCAAGTCGAAGTCCGACATGTAGGTGTTGGCCTGGAAGAACCCATCGACATAGATGCCGACGTTGGGTCCGCCGCCCGAAGTGGTGATGGCCGTGCCGACGCCGCGAATGGTGGGCTGCACTGCTGGCCCCTGGCTGTCGAAACGCAGGCCCGGCGTTATGCGGGCGGTGTCGGAAAGCTGCTGGACATTCGCGGTCGCCAGTTGGGCCGGCCCCAGCGAGGTGACGCTGATCGGCACGTCGCGCGACGCTTCCGAACGGCGCTGGGCGGTGACGATGATTTCGGAGGACGCGGCTGCCGGCTGCCCGGTCGATTCAACCTGCGGTCCCGCCTGCTCCTGCGCGCAGGCGGGATGCGCCGCCAGCGCGCCGGCCAGAGCAAATATCGAAACCGATCGCAGCGATCGCGAGCAAACCATCAAGACCTCCCCTGTGCGCCGTGCAAACCGGCGTCTGTTCACGGCCGGACCTCCCACGACGTCGGGAGCGGCCCTTGCAGCGGCATCGGTGCATCGGCGATCAGGTGCCGCGAAAACTTGACGAATCCGGACAAAATGCGCGAGCCCCAAGCATTCGCCCGAGCGATACCGCTTCGGCCAAAGCCTTCCGATGCCGGGCGCTTGCACCGCCACGGGCAGTGTAGGTACCCTTCCCCGCGCAGCGCCCCATTCCCCCAAACAATTCCGTCATCCCCGCGAAGGCGGGGATCCCGCTTCTCTTGCGCCAAACGAGAGGTCGCAGAAGGAAGCGGCCCCCCCGCCTTCGCGGGGGCGACGGAATTTAACGGTGCACTGCAATTCGAACGCGCTCCGCGCCCGCTCAGTACGGCAGCTGCACTTCGTTGACGGACTTGACGATGGTCTTGCCATCCTGGTCGGTCATCCGCACTTCCACGCGCACGACGGGAAAGCCCCATTCGGACTTCTCGATCTTCTCGACGACCTCACCCTCGATATAGGTAACGTCGCCCTCGAAGGCCGGGCCGCGGAATTCGCTCTTGGCATGGCGGACCATACCGTCATGCCCGGCCCAGAATGCCAGATAGTCGGTGTTCCATGCCGCCATCGTCGCGCCGTAGCCATAGGCGCGGTGCATGCCGATCTCGCTGGCGCGGCCATCGTCGATGTGCCCGCGCGAGGGGCCGAGGTAGAGCCCGTCCCGCAGGCGCGGATCGATCAGCGCGCCTACTTCGTCGAACGAGAAGCCCTCGATCCAGCCCATGTCCTGGTTGACCCAGCAATCGGGCACGCCTTCCACGCCCTGCCAGTAGAAGCTGCCCCAGATGTTGAAGATGAAGGCACGGTATTCGGTCGTGAAGCTGGCGATCGAGTGCGGCCCGATCACCCGGCGCGGCAGCTTCTGGCCTACAGAGACTTCCTCGAAATGCGGCGACTTGCCTTCCCGGTTGGAAAGGAACCAGTCGCGGCGGACCTGATCGATCTCCGCCAGTTCGGCCGCCGTCCATTTGCGCGGCGCGCCGGCGGTAGAGGCATACATGCCGCGCTTTTCCGCTTCCTTCGCCAGATAGCGGATCACCGTGGGGCAGGACTTGGCCACCAGATCGCCGCGCTGATTGCGGTGGATCGTGTCGCCACGCTGGAACAGCGTGGGGCCGGCGAACTTGGTGTCGGTCAGCTTGTAGCCGGTGAAGATGCGCTCATGGCTGAGTTGGTCGCCGGGACGGACGTGGGTGCCGTACCACCACCACTCCTCGCCGCCGAAGATCATGTGCTGGCCTTCGATCCGGCCGACGCAGGCCTGATTGTTGCCGTGCCCGTAATCGAGCGCGACGCAGATCGACTGCGGGGCGATGATGTCGCCGAACTTCGTTTCCTGCGCGAAGCGCTGGTCCCAGTGGAGCGGGTTCACGTAATCCATCGCCATGACCCAGCGGCGGATGTCGGTCTTGTTGCACGGCTCCCACAGCTCACCGCCGCCAACGCGGTGGCCCAGACGCCATTCGACGTCGCTGATATCCATGGTGGCGGTGTCTTCGTTGGCCGACATGTCCTGCTCCTGCGTGCGGTTGCTTGCGGCTATGGTGACGCAACCGCGATCGGCAGGACTTGACGGATCGTGACAAATTGGCCTCGTCCGAACCGCCCTCCGCCGGGGCGATGGAGGACGAGTGCCGCCCGCTACTGGCTCACTGATTCCCGCAACTCGCGGAATCCCGTCTCGATATGCTGGCGCGTCGCCAACATGGCGGCCCCGGTATCGCCTGCGATCAGGGCCGCCAGCATGTCGTCATGCTCATCCGCCGCGCGGCTGACGCGGCCTTCCAGCTTGTTGATGAGGTCGAACGGATAGCGCGCCCAGAGGATCTGCACGAAATGCAGCGTTTGCGGCATTGCCGCGATCTCGAACATGCGGTGGTGGAAACGATAGTTCGCCGCGCGCGCCGCCTCGTTATCGCCGGCGGCGAAGGCGGTGGCGAATTCGGCGCCCAACACTTTCAATTCGGCAATATCCGCGCCGGTGACTTTCTCCACCGCCCCGCGCACCAGCTGGGTTTCCAGCAGGATGCGCAAGTTCAGCACTTCGCTGGAGGCCTCGATGTCGAACGGAGCCACGGTGGCACCGCGATGGCTATCGCCGATCACATAGCCTTCGGCGGACAGCAGCTTCAGCGCCTCTCGCACCGGGGTGATGCTGGTCTTCAGCATCGTGGCGATTTCCTGCTGCTTCAGCCGCGATCCGCGCGGAATCCGGCCGGAAATGATGCCCTCACGCAGGAAGTCGGCGACCTGTTCCTCCTTCGTGCGGTACTGCATCATCCCCCCAAGCATGCTTCATCCCTCTGTTGCACCGGCTTTCTCGCGCACTGGTGCCCATGCAAAATCGCCCGGTTGATAGGCCTTTGCCGCCCCGGATGACAACAGCGCGCCCGCCTCGGCCGCGTCATATCCCAGTTCGGCCAGCAAAGCCTCGGTATGTTCGCCGATTTCCGGCGGCGGCAGGCCGGGCTCGACCGCGCCGGTTCCGGCGAATTCGGGCACTTCGAACTGCAGCCCGCGAAATTCGACATCGCGCAGCTTGCCTTCGGCGCGCGCCTGCGGCGCTTCCAGCACGCGTTCCAACGGCATGACCTCGTGGAAACCGAGCCCGGCCGCTTCCAGACGGGCGACCGCCTCCGCGAAAGTGAACTTGGCGACGGCGGTACGGACAGCCGCTTCCACCGCATCGCGTGCCTTCTTGCGATCGCGCAGGCGGGCATATTCGGGCGCACCATCCTCCGGCATTGCCAGCGCGCGGGTCAGCTTGGCCCAATGGGCGTCGGTCAGCACCAACAGGTAGATCCAGCGCTCGTCGGCGGTCAGATAGGCGCCATATCCGGGCATCGAGAACTCCCCGCCCCCTTCCTTTTCCAGTCGGCCGAGCAGCTGGGTCTTCAGCTGCATGCCCGCCAGATCGCGCGCGGCAAGGTGCAGGCCGGTTTCGTAAAGGCCCACCTCAATCCGGCGCGCTTCCTCATCGGCAGTGGGGTCCATCAGCGCGGCGAGCACGCGGATCACCGCATACGTACCCGCGAACTGGTCATGGTAGGAGGGGCCAAAGCGGGTGGGCCGGCCATCGACGCGGTGGTCGTCCATGGCGCCGGTCGCAGCCTCGGCAATCGGGTTGGTCATCAACCCTTCGGCCTGCGGGCCGTGGGTGTAGCCCTTGATATGCACGTGGACGAGCGCGGGGTTCACCGCCATGCAGTCATCCGCAGTCACCCCCAGCTTGCGCGCGGCAGAGGGCGCCAGGTTGTGGATCACCACGCGGGATGTGGCAACGAGGCGGCGGAACACCTCCTTGCCCTCATCCGTCGCCAGGTCGAGGCAGATCGCCTTCTTGGAATGGCTATAGGCGATGATCGTGCCCGACGGCCCGCCCCGTATCAGCGAACGCGTGGTGTCCCCCGCCGGCGGCTCGATCTTGATGACCTCCGCCCCCAATTGCGAAAGAATATGCGTCGCGAACGGCGCAGCGATCATGGTGCCGAGTTCCAGCACGCGCATGCCGGCGAGCGGCCTGTATCCATTGCTCATGCCGCTCAGATAACAATAATGCATTATCCATCATAGTGCGGGCGCATCCGCCCGGCGATATCGCCGGGCGGGCACTCTCACCGCGCGGTGCGTTTCAGGCAGAGGCTTCCCAGCGCGCACAGCCCCATGCCCAGCCCCGCAATCAGAAACGCGTCCGAATAGGCCAGCAGCAGTGCCTGATGATGGACCGCGCCGTCCAGCAGAGCCATCGCCTTCTGCCGCAAAGGCGCGGTGGAGGCTCCGTAAAGCGCCGTGTGGCGGTCCGCTTGTCCCTGCCCAAGCAGGCGCACGCCATCCACCATCCGTTCGCGAAAAGCTTCGGAAAACGGGGTGACCGCCTCTCCGATCCGGCCGGCGTGCAGCTTTTCGCGCTCGACCACGATCTGTCCCGCCAGCGCGATGCCGATCGCCCCGCCGACATTGCGCACCGTGGAGAACAGCCCGGATGCCGATCCCAGTTCCGCCTTCTCCAGCCCGTCTACGGCCATGACGCCCAGCGCCACGACGATGAAGGCTTGGCCCACGCCGCGCACTACCAGCGACGGCACGATCACATTCGCGGCAGCATCACCGTCGAGGTGGATGTTCATCAGGCAACCCACCGCCATGATCGCGAAGCCCAGCATCACCACGGCCCGCACGCCCAGCCATTTCATCAACCGGGGCGACGCGAAGGACATCACGAACTGCACCAGGCCATAGGGGATCATCGTCATGCCGATCTGCAACGCGTTATAGCCCTGCACTTCGGCGAAGTAGTTGGGCACCAGGAACACCACCCCAAACACCGCTGCGCCGAACGTGAACTGCATCAGGCTGGCGAGGCCGAAATTCCGCCTGCCAAGCAACCTGAGATTGATGAAAGGATCCTTGCCGCGCAGTTCGATCGCCACGAAAGCCGTCAGACAGAGCGCGGCACAGATGGCGGCGTTGACGATGAAGGTCGATGCGAACCAGTCTTCTCGCCCGCCCTCCTCCAGCATGATCTGCAAGGCGGAGAGGCCGACCGCCATGCTCGCTATTCCCGCCCAATCGCCATTGCGCAGCCGATCGAGCGCCATCGGCGTGCGCGGAGTCGCCCAACCGATCGCGGCCAGCAGCAGCAGGCCCGGCGGCACTTGCAGGTAGAAGATCCAGCGCCAGTCATACGCCGTCGTCAGCCATCCGCCCAGCGACGGCCCCGCCGCCTGCGCCACGTTGTTGGCAACGGCAAACAGCGCCATGCCCAGCGGATGCTTGGACGGCGGCAATTCGGTGACGATGATCTGGAAAGAAAGCGGGATCAGCACGCCGCCGAATGCCCCCTGCAACGCGCGTGCGACGATCATCGCGCCGATAGTGGGCGCCAGCGAGCAGGCGATAGAGAACAGCACGAAGCCGCCCGTCCCCACCATCAGCACGCGCCGCATCGAAAAGACCGAGACCAGCCAGCCCGCCAGCGGGATGACGACGATTTCCGCCACCAGATAGGCGGTGGTGATCCACGATCCCTCCTCGAAAGAGGCGCCCAACGATCCGCGCACATCGGGCAGGGATGCATTGGTGACGTGGACGTTCATGCCCGCCATGAAGCAGCCGACCACGCCGCCCAGCACCGCAACCCAGGCCCGCGCGGAGACGGCTTCCTCCGAACCGGTGGCCGTCATCGCGCGATATCTCGCGTATCGATAGTAACTTCTACCGACATGCCGGGGCGCAAGTCGCGCAGGCGCGGCTGGCCGGGATCGAAACGGATGCGGACGGGCATTCGCTGGACGATCTTGGTGAAGTTGCCGGTGGCATTATCCGGCGGCAGCAGCGCGAACTGGGCGCCGGACGCGGGTGCGAAGCTGTCCACCCGACCATCGAGCCGCCCGCCGCCGAATGCATCGACCGCGATCCGCACGGGCTGACCGGGACGCACCCCGTCGACTTGCGTTTCCTTGTAGTTGGCGACGACGAACACGGCTTCCGGCACGATCGCCAGCAACGGCGTGCCGGGCTCGACATATTGCCCCGCCCGCAGCGACCGTTGCCCGACCATACCCGCCGTCGCCGCGCGGATCACCGTCCGTTCGAGCTGCAGCTTGGCAAGCGTCAGGGCGGCATCGGCCCGGCGCAGAGTCGCCTGAGCCTTGTCCAGATCCGACCGCGCCGCCTGCCGTTCGGTGGCGAGAACCGGAAGACGGTCTTGCTCGGCACTCAGCGACGCCCGCGCCGCGGCCAGATCGGCCCGCGATCGACCGGCGGCGGCCTCGGCCCCTTCCATGGTCTGGGCGCTGGCGATGTCCTGCCGCACCAGCATGCGTTGGCGACGATATTCCAGATCGGCCTTGCGCGCGTCCGCCGCGCTGCCGTCGATCGCCGCAGCGCCGCGCGCAATGACGCTGCGCTGCTGGTTCGCCTGCGCATCGAGGTTGGCGATGCGTGCCTGCTGGGCCGCAATATCCGCCTGTGCCGCCGCCACGGCCGCTTCGGCATCCTGAAGGCGCGCGCGATAATCGCGATCGTCGATCCGTGCGAGCACCTGACCGGCCGCCACGCGCTGATTGTCCGCGACCTCGACGGCAATCAGACGCCCGGAAACCAACGGCGCCACCGTCACCACATCGGCACGGACATAGGCGTTGTCGGTATCGATCATGAACCGGCCAACGGACCACCAATGCAGCCCCCAGCCAACCGCACCCACCAGCACGACGGCTGCGGCCGAAAGCGTCACATATTGGCGGGCGGGGCGGCGGGAAAGGCAAATGCGGCGGGGCGGAATTGCGATATCGGTCATCGTCTCATCAGTCATCGGATGGTCGCTTCCTCGGATCGGGCGGAAATGGGGCGGATCGGAGCCGGCAGCGCGGGATCGGGGGCTTGTTCCCAACCGCCGCCAAGCGCGCGGAACAGCGCGATTTGCGCCGTCGCAAGCCCCAGATCGGCGTCGGCCAGCGCCTGCCGGTCAGCGAGCGCGGCCCGCTCTGCGGAAAGCGCGGCCACCGCATCAACGGCGCCGGCACCCCGGCTGCGGCGGGCAAGATCGGCCACCTTGGCGCTCCGTTCCGCCGCCCGGTTCCGGGCCGCCCGCAGTTGAACGGCCGCGTCCAGTTCGGCCGCCGCCTCGCCGGCTTCCTGAAGCGCGGTCAGGATCGCCGCGTCGAACTGCGCGAGCGCGCCCTGCTCGGCCGCGCGGGCCTGCGCGATATGTGCGCGGGCGGCGCTCACATTCGGGAAGCTCCACGAGAGCAGCGGGCCGACACGCCACACCATATTGTTCCGCTGGTCCAGAGCGCCGGGCGATGTCGCCGAACTGGCGATCCCGGCGGCCAGCACGATGCGCGGATAGAGTTCGCCCACGGCCACGCCGATGCGGGCGGTGCTGGCGGCAAGGCGGCGCTCCGCCGCGCGCACATCCGGCCGCCGTCGCAACAGTGCTTGCCCATCGAGATCGGAACGCGGCGGATCGGCCAAGGGCACGCGACTGCAAGCGGCAGCGGCCGGTGGAGTATCGGCCGGAACATGGCCAGTCAGCACCGCCAGCGCCGCCAAAGCGTCATGACGGTGCGCTTCCAGTTCGGGCCGTGCCGAGCCCGCGCGCGCCTCATCCGCCTCGGCCGCAGCGATATCGGCGGCCGAGGCGGCACCGGCCGTGCGCAAAGCCGAAACGATCTCGCTATTGCGCCGTCCGAGCGCCTCTTCATCCCGCGCCAGCGCCACCTGCTGCGACAGTCCGCAGGCATCGCTCCATGCCCGCACGACCCCTGCGACGACGCCGATGCGCGCGCCATCGAGCAGCGCCGCCTCAGCCTCACCATCCGCCTTTGCCGCGCGGACCGAGGCGGTGAGGCGACCGAACACATCCGCTTCCCAGGCCATGTCACCCCCCAGATCGAAGCGCCGCCCGGTGCGGATCGTCGACCCGTCATGCGCTGCCGCCGCGATCTGGTCCTGAAGCGTGCTGCCCCGCCCCGCGCCGGCCGAAAGCCCGGTCTGCGGCAGGCGTGCGCCCTCGGCATGATGAAGGATCGCCCGCGCTTCCAGCAGGTGAGCACGGGCGGCACGCAAGTCCCGGTTCTGGGTCAGCGCCTCCTGAACCAGAGCGTCCAGCGCCGGATCGTCATAGAGGCGCCACCACTGCGAAAACGATGCAGGACCGTCATCGGAAGGGCCGGCCGAGGCATCCGGGATTGGAATCGTGGAGCGCGGCGGCGCGGAAGGCGCACGCGCGCAGCCTGCCACCAATGCCAGCGCGGATATCGCGGCAAGGAACGAAGCATGCGGGTGGGACACGGTCGGTTCGATCTTTCACGGCTTGTGGGCCGGTTCCGTTAGGGCATCGCCGCTTGTCTATCTCCTCCAGTTAAGCCAACAATCGTCGTGAAATGGACAATCTGCGCACTCTTGAACAATGCCAGCATGCCACGCGGCCGATCGTCGCCTTCGCGAGCGAGCACCCGAACGGCGAGGATATCGCCGCGCACAGCCACGTCCGCGCACAGCTGATCCACACGTTGACCGGGGTGATGACGGTCAGTTGCGCAGAAGGAAGCTGGATCGTGCCGACCGGACAGGCCGTGTGGATGCCGCCGGAAATGGATCATGCGATCCGCATCGCCGGCGACGTTTCCATGCGCACGCTGTTCGTGCGATCCGACGCGCGCCCCGCCCTGCCATCGGCTTGCGAGGTGATCGCCGTCTCCGCCTTCCTGCGTGAAGCGCTGGTGGAGGCGACCGCAATCCCGCTCGACTATGCAACGGGCGGCAGGGACGAACGGGTGATGGAACTGATCCTTGACGAGATCGAGGCCGCGCCACGCCTGCACACGCATGTACCGCTACCCCGCGACACGCGGTTGATGCGATTGTGCCAGTCGATGATCGCAGATCCTTCGGCGCCGGTGACGTTGGAAGCGCTTGCCGCGCGAGTGCACGTCAGCGGCAGGACGCTCGCCCGCATGTTCCATCGCGAACTGGGTATGAGCTTCGGGGCGTGGCTGCGCCGCATGCGCCTGCTGCTCAGCCTTCCGCGCCTTGCCGCCGGCGTCTCCGTCCTCGAAGTCGCGCTGGAGCATGGGTATGACAGCCCCAGCGCCTTTACCGCGATGTTCCGCCGCGAACTGGGGGTTTCGCCCAATCGCTACTTCAAGGCGCGGGGCAAATCGGACGGATGAAGGCCGCGCGCAGGCTTTGTGGAATCGGAGTTGGGCGGTATGCGTTCCCGGTCCGGCTGCGGCATTGGAAGGAATATCATGCGCTTGGCTTCCAAATGGGCGCTCACCGCCTGCTTTATCCTGTCTGGTGCAGGAAGCGCCGCCCTTGCCGCGTCGGAAACGAACATCGCCGCGATGGACTTGTCCAAACCCTTCGCGACCCGCGCGCCATGGCGCTTCACGGCGCGACAGGGGCCGGACGTCGAAGATCCCGGCGGCAATGACGCACCCGGCGAAATTTCACTCTGCCTGACGCGGGACAACGGCAAAACCTGCCATTCCGCCCCCGGCAAGGCCCTACGCCTGCCTTCCGGCGACGATAGCTTTGCGGAGCCGCACTATATCGATGCGCTGAAAGTGGTGCATCCCCGCCCGGACGCCTCATTGCTGTTGCTGAGGGTCGCCAGCTTTCACGCAGGCAACGGGGACCAGCGGGCAGCGATGCAGCTCTATGCCTACGACCGCTCGAAGGACGATTTCGTGCTCGCCTACGAACATCGCACCGGGCGCAACAACAACCAGGAAATCCGCTTCGTCGAACAGGGACCGCTGCGGGGGGACATCATCTCATCCGAACCGACCAGCGATGCGCCGTTCGGCTACTGGATCACGGTCAATCGGCTTTCGCCCGCGCAGAAATACGAACAGGTCCTGCGCTTTCGCAGCGCCACGACCTATGGAGACGGCAATCCGCTGGCCGCGATCGATTCCGAAATGCCGAATATCCACCGCCGCCTCGGCCTCTGGCGGACGGGCATGCCACTGCCGTTACCGGCCCGTGCGTGCCCTCATCCACACCTTGTGAACGAGGCGCTCTGGTGCAGCTAGCGTTCCTTGCCTGAAAATATCCGCCGCGCCAGATGCAGCGATGCCGCCCGGCAAGCCTCTCCGGATCGACATTTTTCCCTTTGCAATCAATGCGGCAAACGGTCCCCCGCCGTCCACACCAAAGATCCTCTGACGAGTTAACCGAATCTACCGTATTTTCCCGCAAAACATTGGCAAAAGGTCGCAGATCTCCGAAGAAAGTTCGATGCTCTCCATCCTGCACTGCATTCGTGACCAGCACGATTCCTCCCTCGTTTGTCTTGCTGCACTCGTGTGCGTCCTCACCGCGCTGGGGATGGTGCGCCTTTGCCGGCAGGTTCAATGGGCGCGCGGGTCTGCCCGGACAGGTTGGTTAACGACAGCGGGCGTAGTCGCCGGGCTGGGCATCTGGGCGACCCACTTCATCGCCATGCTGGGCTACGATCCAGGCTTCGTCATCGGGTACGATCTTGTCGGCACGGTCACGTCGCTTGCCATCGTGCTGGTCACATCGATCGCCGCCCTTGTGATTGCCGCGCGCCTGCGTTCGCGGCCGGGTTATGCGATAGGGGCCCTGCTGATGGGCGGCGGCCTGGCGACAATGCACTACGTCGGCATGGCCGCGCTCGAAATGCCCGCGCTGATCCGCTGGAACCCGGGCTATGTACTGACATCGGCAATCTTCGCGGTGGCGCCTTTCGCTCTGGTTCTGCCGCTGGCGCTGCACGGAAAGTCTATGGGCACAGGCGCGGTGGCTGCCACCCTGATGACGCTTGCCGTCGTACTTCTGCACTTCACCGGCATGACCGCGATCTCGCTGGTTCCTTCGCGCGCCGAATTTTCATCCGACACCATGATGTCGCCCCGCGAAATGTCGCTGTGGGTCTTCGTAACCGCTGCCTGCACGCTGGGTATAGCCGCAACCGCCGCCATGATCAGCCGGCGCGCCGAAATCGCCCGGCGCACGTCCGAACGGCTGAACAACGAGCGGCTAGAACTGATCGGGCGCCGGTTGGACATGGCGCTGGAGAACATGCATCAGGGCCTGTGCCTGTTCGGTGCGGACGGCGGCCTGATCCTGTGGAACCAGCGCTTCGTCGAAATGTACGGGCTCGCACCGCAGGACATCCGATCCGGCATGACCATGGCCGAAATGGCCCGGGTCGCCATCGCCAACCGCGCCCCTGCCGACGAGTTGGATCAACGCGTAGGGCGCGTTCTCCATAACCTCGAAGCGGCGCGCAATGGGCGTACCCATGCACCGGACGTGTCGGAATACGACGATTTCATCGTCGCCGTCCGCTCGCGCCCGCTGCCGGATGGTGGATGGGTATCGACGTTCGACGACATCACCGAGCAGCGGAAGTCGGAGGCCCGCATCCAGCATCTGGCCCTGCATGACGGGCTGACCGGACTGCCGAACCGCAGCAAATTCAACGACCTTATGGACCGGGCGCTGGCCATTGCCGCCCATTCCGGAGAGCGGCTGGGCGTCGTCGTGCTCGATCTCGACGGGTTCAAGGAAATCAACGACTCGCGCGGCCATGCCGCCGGCGACGAAGCACTCAAGACGGTTGCCACGATGCTGCGCGGCGTACTTCTCGAAGGGGAAGGCGTGGCCCGCCTCGGCGGGGACGAGTTTGCCGCCACGATCCTGTTCAACGAAACGCATGAACTGGCGGACTTCGTCGATCGCGTCGCCTCTTGCTTCGAAGGCACGGCGACATCGGCCGCGGGCGACTTCGTCATCAAGGCCAGCCTCGGCGTCGCGTCCTATCCCGAGGATGGTCAGGATCGCGAGCAGCTCTGCAACAATGCCGACCTTGCCATGTATCGCGCCAAGGACAACCTGGGCGAACGCATCTGCTATTACGAAAAGGGCATGGACGAGAGCGCGCGCCACCGGCGCCAGATCGCTGCCGACTTGCGCGGCGCCGCAGGACGCGGGGAACTGGTGATCCTCTATCAGGTGCAGCGCTCGCTCAAGGACGAATGCATCAACGGCTACGAAGCGCTGCTGCGCTGGCAGCATCCGGTTCGCGGGCTGGTCACGCCTTGCGAATTCATTCCCATTGCCGAGGAAACCGGCGAAATCTTCGCGATCGGCGAATGGGTCCTGCGCGAGGCTTGCCGGGAAGCCGCCCTTTGGCCCGAACACCAGATGGTCGCCGTCAATCTTTCCGCCGTCCAACTGGGCCAGCCCAACCTGCCCGAGATCGTGGCCGGCATCCTGGTCGAGACCGGCCTGTCGCCCCGCCGGCTTGAACTGGAAATCACCGAAACCGCCATCATCGGCGACAAGGCCCGCGCCCTGCATATCCTGCGCAAGCTGAAGAGCATGGGCGTCAGCATCGCCATCGACGATTTCGGCACCGGATACTCCTCGCTCGATACGCTGAACTCCTTCCCGTTCGACAAGATCAAGATCGACAAGTCCTTCGTCACTTGTTCCGACGAACGCCCACAGGCCCGCGCCATCATCCGCGCCGTCTTGGCGCTGGGCCGCAGTCTGGACGTCCCGGTGCTTGCGGAAGGGGTGGAGACGCGATCACATGTGGACCTGCTGCAGGCCGAGGGCTGCGATCAGGTGCAGGGCTTCCTGTTCGGCCGCCCGCAAAGCGCGCCCAGCCTTGCCGACAGGGGCGTAACCGCCGATATCGCCTGAGATCGATCTCACCCGTCCACATCGAAGACGCCGCCCAAGCTTGACACGATTGCCCACAGGTTGCTGTGAGCCTTTCGAACCTGCACGGCGCGGATCGGTGTCCGCCCTGCAAAGACGAGGGACTTCGCCTTGCCTACCGCTGTCAGCATCGCCCATGGAATAACTTTCGCCAACGACCGCCCCATGGTGCTGATAGGCGGCATGAACGTGATCGAAGGGCGAGAGATCGTGCTTGAGGTCGCCGCGGAATTCGTGCGGGTGACCGGCGAACTCGGCATTCCCTACGTGTTCAAGGCAAGTTTCGACAAGGCGAACCGATCCTCCATCAACTCGTTCCGGGGGCCGGGCCTTGAGGCTGGCCTGGCCGTCCTTGCCGAAGTCAGGGACCGCTTCGGGGTTCCCGTGCTGACCGACGTGCATGAGCCGTTTCAGGCCGAGGCAGTAGCGGAAGTGGCCGATATCCTGCAGCTTCCCGCCTTTCTGGCGCGCCAGACCGATCTGGTCGTGGCACTGGCACGCACGGGCAAGGTCATCAACGTCAAGAAGCCCCAGTTCCTTGCCCCCCAGGAAATGCGGCACATCATCCGCAAGTGCGAAGAGGCCGGAAACGATCGCGTGCTGCTGTGCGAACGCGGCAGTTCGTTCGGCTACAACAACCTCGTCGTCGACATGCTCGGCATGGATGACATGAAGGCGATGGCCCCGGTCGTGTTCGACGCAACCCATGCGCTGCAACGGCCCGGCGGACGTGAAGCCAGCGCCGATGGCCGGCGAACGCAGGCCGCTGCCTTGGCACGGTCCGGCATGGCGCTCGGCATTGCCGGCCTGTTCCTGGAAGCCCATCCCGATCCGGAGGCAGCGCTGTGCGACGGACCTTGCGCGCTGCCTCTGGACAGGCTCCGCTCATACCTGGAACAGATGCAGGCGATCGATCGGCTGGTTAAGCAATTCCCCCCGCTCGATATCGACTGAGGCTGCGACGGCACCGCGGAGCGGTGCAATCCGTTTTCGCCCGAATGCCGTTACGTTCGGGCGAAAGCGGTTGTCAGGTCAGGCCCATGCGCAGAAAATCATGCAGATGGATGATGCCCACGGGCGGACGGCTATCCTGCCCGTCATCCTCCACGGGAACGCAAATCGCCTCATCGTCGTCGATGACGAAGGCACAGGTGATCTTGGCATCGTTTAGGAAGCGCAAGGCATCCTCCGCCGTCATGCCGGCCCGTACGACCTTCGGCTGGCGGGTCATCACATCGCACGCCTGAAGCTGGCCCAAATCACGGAAATGGCGGCGCAAGTCGCCATCGGTAATGATGCCGACCAGCCTGCCCAGCGCATCGATGACGCCGGCAATGCCGAAGCCCATCGACGTCATCCGCGAGATGACTTCCTCCATCGCCAGGTCCAGATCGACCAGCGGCAGCTTGTCCGCCCCGTGCATGAGCTGACCGACCGAAGAGAGCCGCAAGCCGATCGCGCCGCCGGGATGCAATTCCTTGAAGCTGTCGCGCGAGAAGCCGCGCGCATCCATCAGGACCATGGCCAACGCATCGCCCAGCGCAAGTTGCTGCGTCGTAGAACTGGTCGGCGCGATGTTCGAGGCGCACGCTTCCTTCGCCTGCGGCATAAGAATGCAGACGGTGGAACGACGCTCTACCAGCGACCCTGCTCCCGACGTGAGGCCGACCACCGGGATGCCGCGCCTTTCGGCATGATCGAAAAGGACCTGAAATTCGGCGGTATTGCCGGAATTGGACAGGGCGAGGATCACGTCCCCCTCAACCACCATACCGAGGTCACCATGCGCGGCCTCGCCAGGATGGAGGTAGATCGCGGGCGAGCCTGTAGCCGCGAAAGTCGCTGCAACCTTGCGGCCCACATGGCCGGACTTGCCGATGCCGGCAACCACGATGCGTCCGGTGGCCAAGCTGAGCAGTTCACAGGCGCTGACGAAGTTCCGGTCAAGCGCAGCCGCAAGCTGGTCGAGGGTTCTCGCCTCGATCCGGATAACTTCGCGCGCCCTCGATAGAACCCCTTCGCTTGCCCCGACCGCCTTCAGGACCACTGAAGATGTCAAATTGACTCCCCTTTTAAAAAGCAAAGGAAGATAAAGACTTATCCCACCCTTGGTGGGAGAAATTCAAAAGACGGTCAGCACATCGTGCCGGATAACTCACCGATTATACACAACAGCAAAGTCACTTCTGCGTAAGCCTCACAATAAGGTATGTAAATCCCCGCTAACCCTGAGGCTGGCCGGTTCGTCGCAATTCCCGGTAGGTCTCCCGCAAAACCGCGATGCCATTGAAACTTACCCGGAATGATGCGACTCGGCAGCGTCCCGACCGATCGACGCGTTCACCGGTCTGCGCACGCCAACCGGTTGCCACGGCTGACCGATAAAGCCAGCGAGACGGTCTCTTGCCGCCCAGATCCAGCCAATGCGCCGTTCCGCAAGGCCGCGCACACTCAACAGATCACCCCCCAGCCAAGGCAGGAACGGATTGCGCCGCGCATAGGACCATATCTCAACCCTTTCGATGGGACGGACAGAGGCCCCGCGCGCATGAAAACCAAGCGTATCGGCAACGACAAGCGTATTGCCCGGCACCGCAAGCGCCTCTCCTTCTCCCAGCCCCATGGCCGCGAGGTCTTCCTGCTCCACCCGGGGCGAGCCGCGAGCTGTAAGGCGGCTCATTTCGCGCGGATCGATCAGGCTGCGTCGATATTCCCAATCGAGTCGTTCAGGCGTCAGGCGGTGCGAACCGCGAACATAATTGAACGGCGCTTCATCAGGCTCCACCGGATTGAGAAAAAGCCAGGCCTTGAGCGAGGAATGGAACGCATCCGCGTGGAGCGCCTCCTGCGGATCGGCATTCACGTCCCCATCATGAGTGACGATGGTCTGGACATAGTGCAGCGGGGTGATCCGGAAGCTCGCCACATAATGGAAAAGCGCCAGCAGATCCTCGCGCTCCAATTGCTTGCGTAATTCGGGGATCGCACCGAGCATGGCGGGATCAATGGCGAGGCGCCGGGTCACCGCATCGCCCTGCCGCATCTCGCGGGCTTCGCCCTGGTACTCCAGAATCGCCTTTCGCAAGTCCTGGAAAGTATCCGGCGCGACAAAATCATGAATCGCCACGAAACCATCGCGGTCAAAGGCTTCCCGCCAATCCACAGGCACACGGCTTGCCAATCGCCGACGACGCCACGCACAGATCGCGCCGGCACATTTCACGCGCGCCTTGTGAAGACCGAGACGATTCAGTCGGCGCGATCCGATCAGGGGATTGTCCAGAAAGCTCTTCGCACCGGTCACTAACTGGAATAGCCAAATCGGAAACATAAAGAACGACTTGACCAATTTGAGAACAATCATATGAAAAGAGAACCAATCTTGGGGCCAAACAAATGGCCCCAATGAAGGGTATTTGGCAACTGCTTTCACAGGGCTTGCCGCGCGGATCATAAATCCTCCGCGTCAACCATACGAAAGCGTGGCTTCGAGGCGACACGCATCTATGAACATGGGCTCGGGCGTTGGGACCGTGCTGGCGCTGGCCGGCTTCATGACAGCAGTTCCGGCCCATGCCGAAGTTTCTGCCTCACCCGACGAAACCACGCCCATGCTTCCCGGCATTCCGCGTGCAGCCATTCTGCTGCCAACGCTGTCGCCGCCTGCCCCCGTGGTTCCGGTGGACGCGCTGGTCGGTGTCGAACCGATGACGTGGAGCCTTGCGCAACTGTCCGCGAATGGCGACGCGCCCAATGCCTCGGCCGAAATCGCCGCCCTTGCCGCTGCCGTTCCCAGCGACGCGCCCGGCATCATCGACAGCAGAAACGTCGTCGGAGAGCAACCGACTGGGGACGACAGCGCCACGATCGCCGGTCCGGCCGAGCCGCGCGCGCTTCGCTGGTCCGATCACATCCCGCGCGATCAGGCCGCCTATCGCGGTTTCTGGGCCCAGGCAGGAACGGTGAAGACCGAAGTACTGGTCGGGCTCGCCTATTTCACCCTTATCAGTTCCCACAAGTTCTTCGAGGATACGGCTCCGTTCCATTTCAAGAACGAAGGCTGGTTCGGCAAGGACACTGAGAATATCGGCGTCGACAAGCTCACCCACGCATTCGACACTTATCTTCTTGCCGAGTTCTTCCACAGCCGCATTCACGAACGCACCGGCGCGTCGCAAGGCGATGCGGTGACCGGGGCGATCATCGCCTCCGGCCTCATGGCCTTCAACGAGATTTCGGACGCCATCGAACCGGACAGCGGCTATTCGCTGCAGGACGTCACGATGAACATCGCCGGCGCGACACTATCGGTCCTGCGCAACACGATCCCCGGCATGAAGGAGAAGTTCTCCTTCAAGGTCGAGGTCGTGCCTGATAAGAACGTCTACAGCATCCAGGGCAAGTCGCACTACGCCCAGCAGCGCTTCATGTTCTCGCTGAAAGGGGCCGGTTTCGAAAAGCTCCACAACACGCCGCTTCGCTTCCTGGACTTGCAGCTTGGCTATTTCGCGACGGATTTCTCCAACGCGGACAAGGCAGCCGGCGTCGATCCCAAACGGCACATCTTCGTGGGCGTGGGCCTGAACCTGGGCGAACTGCTGTTTTCCGGATCGCGTTCGCGCCTTGGAAAAGCGGCCTATACTGTGCTTGACTACTTCCAGATCCCTTATACGTCGGTCCGCTACGATACGACCGGCCGGTTCGATTTTTGACGGCGCGCATGCGCTGAATTTAAACCACGAGGATAACTATGACGGACCCGCTCACGCGCGCCGTGGAACAGGCGATGCGCGAAGCGGCCGAAAGAGCCATCATGCCGCGCTTTCGCACGACGGATGCGCGCGTTCTGGCAGACAAGGGATCCGGCCCGGACAACGCCGAGCCGGTGACGGCGGCCGATCGCGAAAGCGAGGCGATCCTGGCCAACCGCCTTTCAACGCTTGTCCCGGGCGCCGGGATCGTTGGCGAGGAGGCGGTTGATGCCGATCCCCGATTGCTCGACCGGCTGGGCTCCGGCGCGTGCTGGCTGATCGACCCCCTGGACGGCACCAGCAACTTCGCTGCAGGCGTCGGACCGTTCGGAATGCTTGTTGCCCTTGTGGTGGATGGAGACCCCGTCGGCGGGTGGATATTCGATCCGCTCTCCGGCCGGTTCTGCGCGGCGCGGGCGGGACTTGGCGCCAGTATCGACGGCCGCCCGTTCCAGGCCGTTCCGGCATCGCGCGAACGGCCCGTTATCGCCGTGACCCGCCTGTTTTCGGACAATGCCGCGCGCGCGGACCTGATGACTGCATTGGCCGTGGATCACGACCTCGTCGACAGCCCGCGGTGTGCCGCCGACCAGTACCCCCGCATCGCGACCGGCGGCAACGATATCACGCTGTTCACGCGCACTCTGCCCTGGGACCATGCCGCCGGAATCGTCTTCCTCAACGAAGCGGGCGGCAAGGCCGCACGCCCCGATGGACGCGCCTTTCGCTGCGACGAGAATGCGGAGGGACTGATCGCAGCCACTTCCCCCGGACTTTGGGATGCGATGGCCGGCAGGCTCGAACACACCGGACACGACCTTGCATCGGCCAACCAGCCTCGGTGATAGACCAAGGTGACAGATCGATAGGCACGCCCTATCGGGTTGGCATCATGATCTTTTGCCCCCAGCCTGATGTTCGCCAAGAAAGGCATGTAACCGCCTCGAATGGCGGCACTTTCGAAGGACCGGTTCCGGTTGGACCGATTTGGTCGGCCATCCCGTGAGCCACTCGTCCTTCCTGCGCATTCCCCCTTTCCCCGGCCACCGGGCGCAACCGCTTGCGTCGGCAAGCTCGGCCGAAGCCACGCCGCCTTCCGGCGAACTGGCCGAAGCCCTGATCGAAGCTCTGAAGCGGCAGCGGGTTGGCGGCACGTTCTGGGGCCAAGAATATCGGCGCCCGGCCGGGCGGGACGTCGTTCTGGTGGCACCTTCTTCCGTAGCGGCGGCGGCTTGCATCGCACAAGCACGCAAGGACGGTGTGCTCGATCGCGCGGTGCTGGTGGGCAGTTCCGCTCCGGGCATGCCTGCGCTGCCGAACGAGGGCGACCCCTGGTCCATCTGCGCGGGTGCAAGCCGCGTGATCGCCTCGGCCGACGACGAGATCGCCCTTGTGGCCGCCATTCTGGACGTGCCCCTGACGCTGATCGGCGAAGGCCGCTTCGCGGCACTTGCCGAGGCCGGTTCGCTGGCTTCCGTCATTTCGGCCGAACTGTGCGGGCGCTGGCAGTATCGCAATCCGTTCGACGGGCGCCCGATCGATCCGCTTACGGCCATCGACATGCTGGGCAACTGGCGCCGCCTCATGGATGCCAATCGTCAGGTGGCGACCGTGCACGGCATCGCGCGCTGGAAGCGCGTCACGGCGGACAACCTGCTTTGGGATGGATCGCGCCCGGTGCCGCATGACCGGGCGCCCCGCTCAGGCAATCAGGCGCTCGCCTGGATCGCCCGCAGCAATCCGGCGGCTCTTGCCAGGCTCAAGGCCAAGGGCCTGGCCATCGGCGAGATCGAGGACGGCATGATCCGCTCCACCGGCCTCGGCGCCAATTGCGTGCCGCCGCTTTCCATCGTGGTCGACACGCAGGGCCCGCATTTCGATCCGGCCCAGGCCAGCATGCTGGAGACGATCCTGCAAACCGCCGAGATCGATGAGCAGATCATTGCCCGCGCAGCGTTCCTGCGCGAACGGCTGGTTCGGGGTGGCATCAGCAAATACGGGCACGACAGCGCCCGCCCCACCACCACCGGCAACGCCGATGGCGATGGCCGCCGCAAGGTTCTGGTGACCGGGCAGGTGGAAGACGACCGTTCCGTGCTCTGCGGCGGCGCGGGGCTCGGCAATCTTGCGCTTCTGCGCCGTGCGCGCGAGCAGGAGCCCCATGCGCATATCATTTTCAAACCGCATCCCGATGTAGAGGCCGGACACCGCAAGGGCCATGTGCCGGATGCCCTGGCGCGTGAATTCGCGGACGAGATCGACCGCACGTCCTCGATCGCGGCCTTGCTCGACCGGGTGGATGCAGTCCACGTCCTCACCTCGCTCGCCGGGTTCGAGGCCCTGATGCGCGGACGCGAAGTGGTAACGCACGGCGTGCCCTTCTACGCCGGCTGGGGCCTGACACGCGATCTCGGCGAGGTTCCCGAACGGCGCCAACGCCGGCGCACGCTGGATGAACTGGTGGCCGCCACGTTGATCCTCTATCCGCGCTATCTCGATCCGGTAACCCGCCTACCCTGCGAGCCGGAGGTGCTGGTCGATCGCATAGCCACCGGACAGACCGGCGTGCGTTCGCCGCTCATCCTCCTGCGTGAATGGCAGGGAAGGCTGAAGAGGCTGCTGGGTGGCCACTGATCGTGTGCCAAGGCAGCTTGCCAATGGATTGATGCAATTGCTAAACGCCCACCGCACGGACCCGAACGGCACTCCCGGCCGGTTCTGACAGTATCGCACCCGCCCCCCCGACGAGAAAGCCAAGCATTCGGTGCGGATGCGCAATGCGCTGGTCAGCGCCAGCGGGATAATCGTCAATTCGGCGGATACCGGCCGCGCGCTTGAGCGTTTTGCGCGAGAGGAACGCCTGCCCGCTCCGCCGCAGCTGGTCGCCCACCTCGGGATCCAGCCCGCCGGAAGCGGGGGTGGCGCCCCTCTCCAGGCGAAACCCTATTTCCTGTCCATCGGCACCATCGAAGGCCGCAAGAACCACAAGCTGCTGCTGGACGCGTGGGACAAGTTGCGGGTGCAACTGGGCGCCGATACGCCCGACCTCGTGCTTGTGGGCCAGCGCGGATGGATGGCGGAGGAGACCTTCGCCCGCCTGGACGCTTCTCCGGCCGAACATGGCCGCATCGTCGAACTGGCGCGCTGCAGCGATGCCGAACTGGATGCCTGGATCTGCCACGCCCGGGCATTGCTGATGCCCAGCAAGGTCGAAGGCTATGGCCTGCCGGTGTTCGAGGCCATGCTGCGCGGCACGCCCGTCATCGCCGCCGATCTGGCCATCTATCGCGAGATTGCCGGGGGCGTTCCACTGCTGCTCGATCCGGACGATGCCCCGGCCTGGGCGGACGCCGCGCGCGATTATCTGCACGACTGCCCGGACCGTTTGCGCCAGAAAGCCGCGATGGAAAAAACCATTACCACCGGCTGGGCCGATCACATGGCCCTGGTGGATTCCTGGCTTTCAGACCTTGGCGCGAAAGGCCCAGAAACGGCGCTCGAAACGGTGCGAAACTAGGATCTCTTGCCGCTCCAACCCGGCGATTCCAGCGCAAAAGGATTGTTGCCTTTGCGCCACAGCCTACGCGCCTTCCCCATTCTGCGACCAATTTTTCTGAAACCAAACCTTGGCCTCTCCTGTTGGGCAACCAGCGACAACCAAAGGAAGTTGGCTATGACCATCAGATCCCTCACGCTCGCGGCGGTGCTGATTGCAGGCATCGCGTCTCAACCCGCACTAGCCCAGGATGACAGTACCCCCACCACAAGTTCGAACGGCACCACGTTCCGCGGCATTCGTGTCGAAGGCAATATCGGCGCCGACCGCTTTCGATCGGAAGGCACCCATAACGACGAGTTCGGCTACGGCGGAACGATCGGTTTCGACGGCACTTTCGGCGAACGCATCGTCATCGGTGCCGAAGGCAGCTATTGGCGGGCAAACAACTGGAACGAGAACTGCCAGGGCCTGCCTGACGACAACAGCATCTGCCACAAGGCGTTCGAGGAATGGGGCGCCGCCGTCCGCGCCGGCTACCTTGTCACCCCGCAGTTGCTGGTCTTCGCGAAGGGCGGATACGTCAATTCCGAGCAGCGCCGCAGGATCGACGATCCCGACGGTGCCCAGCTGGTCTACGATCACTACCGCGCAGATGGTTATCAACTGGGCGGGGGCGCAGAATACACGATCACCCAGGGACGCATGCCCATCTACGTCAATGCGCAGTACGTCTATTCCAACTACCACGGCCACACCGCGCGCCAGCGCCTGATGGGCGGCGTGGGCATCCGCTTCAAGTAAGCGATTGGCAGCGGCGATAGCTCAGGTCGCCGCTTTCGCCCGATGCCGGGCATTCCGCACAAGCACGCTACATCGTCTCCCCGATCGCTTCCAGCGAGCGGCGCTTGGTTTCCGGGAAGAACAGGGCAACCACCACAAACTGCAGGGCCATCATCGCCGCGAACAGCCAGAACGGCAGCGCCCGGGCATGGGCGGCGGCAAGGGGGAAGCCGAAGGCGATGATCGCGTCCATGAACCAATGGACCGAAGACCCCAGGCTTTGCCCGCGCGCGCGCACGTCGGTAGGAAAGATCTCGCTAATATAGACCCAGATGACAGCGCCCTGCGAAAAGGCGAAGAAAGCGATGAAGCCGATCAGCAGCCAAAGCAGCCAATCCTGGTGCGTGCCGCTCGCGAAGATCGCCGCCACTCCGGCCAGTGCCGCAGTGAGGCCCACCGAACCGATCAGCAGCAGCGTCTTGCGGCCGATCCGGTCGATCACGGTGAGCGCCAGTGCGGTGAAGACAAGATTGCAGGCACCGATGACGATGGCCTGCCGATCCGCCGAAACGCCGGAAAATCCGGCAGCGGCAAATATGTCGTTGAGATAATAGAGGATCGCGTTGATTCCGGACAGCTGGTTGAACGCCGCAATGCCGATTGCCAGCAGCATCGGCCGGCGATGGCGCTTCCAGCTGAGCCGGACGGCGTGCGTTTCCGCCTCCGCCCGGCGCCATACCGCCATTTCCCCCGCAACGTCGGCATTGCCCAGCTTGCCGAGCACGGCGGCGGCCTCAGCCTCTCGTCCTTTCGCGAACAGCCAGCGCGGACTGTCGGGAATGGTGCGGATCAGGGTGAGCAGCAAGACGGCCGGCACTGCGGTGATGCCGAACTTCACATGCCAGTCCATCGCGCCAAGGTGCAGCCCGGAAACGAAGTAGTTGCTGAGATAGGCGACCAGGATGCCCAGCACGACGTTCAGCTGGAACGCACCCACCATCATCCCGCGCCGCTCCGGCGGAGCGATTTCGGCGATGTAGACCGGCGCCAGCACCGAAGACGCGCCGACCGCAAAGCCCGCCAGCACGCGCATCGCCAGCAACATGGGCCAGTTCAACGCCAAGAGGCAGCCGATGCCAGAGACGAGATAGAGCATCGCGATCACCGACAGCGAAGCGCGCGCGCCATAGCGGTCCCCCGGAATGCCGGCCAGCAGTGCGCCGGCCAGGGTGCCCCAGAGCGCGCTGGATACGGTGATCCCCACCCCTGTCGCCTGCAGGTCGAACGCGGCGCGGATACCATCGGTCGTGCCGGCGATGACAGCGGTGTCGAAACCGAACAACAGCCCGGCCAGCGCGCCGACCAGCACACCGCGAAATAGCGTAACATTCATGGAAGACGCGCTTTCAGAACAATAGGTTGTTTTTTTCAGACCGATCTCAACCTGTCGCGGGCGTCTCCCGAACACCCCGAATTGCCGCCAGATTTTCGATCGCCCCGACGGTGCAAAATTCGGGTCACCTCGTCAAGAGCGCCACGGGACCGCAGGCTAGCCGCCCATGCGATCCAGCAGTTCCATCAGGAGCGGCCGCAGCCTCACGATTTCCTCGCGATGGGTGGCGCTTAGCTGTTCCAGGATCGCATGGGCCCGAGGCGTCAATTCCAGCACCGCCTGCCGCCTGTCGTGGCGGGATGTGCCCCGCACGACAAGGTCCAGCGCCACCAGGCGGTCGATCAGGCCGGTAGCGCTGTGCGGTTTCAGGATCAGCCGTTCGGCCACATGGCCCACCGTTGCCGTTTCGGCCGGCGCCGCACGGATGACCAGCAGGGCCTGATGCTGCTGCGGCTTCAGCCCGCATTCGGCGGCCTTGCCTTCGCTGAAGGCCTGGAATTCCCGCAAGGAGAAACGGAAATCGGCAAGGGCGGCATAGTCCGCATCGGTCAGTTCGCTTGGCATCGTCCCAGTCCCGCCGAAGCGCGGTTCATGTCAATCGTTGATAAATATCGCAATGCGATATATCTGCCACCACAACCGAATCCATAACCAAGAGCACCGCATGAATTCCGCAGCCAATTCCCATACCGCCCATAGACCGTTGGCCGATCACAGTGCCGACCGCCGCATGCTGCTGCTTGCGGCCGGGGCATTGGTTGTCGGCAGTGGCGGTGCGGCCGGCGCCTGGCTGCTGCTGAAATCCATTGCGATTGCCACCAACCTCTTCTGGTTCGGGCGCCTGTCGGCTGCGCCCGCCGCGATCACGGACAATACCCTTGGTCTGTGGCTGGTCGCTGTGCCGGTGCTGGGCAGCCTGATCGTGGGTCTCATGGCCCGGTTCGGATCGGACAAGATCAGAGGCCACGGCATCCCGGAAGCGATCGAGGCGATCCTTTACGGCGAAAGCCGATTGTCCCCGAAAGTGGCCGTGCTGAAGCCGCTTTCCTCTGCGATCTCGATCGGCAGCGGCGGTCCTTTCGGCGCGGAAGGGCCGATCATCATGACCGGCGGCGCTATCGGATCACTGTTCGCGCAGGCGTTCCATCTCAGCGCGGCCGAACGCAAGACGCTGCTGGTTTCCGGTGCGGCTGCGGGGATGACCGCGATCTTCGGAACGCCGATGGCGGCGATCCTGCTGGCGATCGAAGTACTGCTGTTCGAATGGAAGCCGCGCAGCTTCGTGCCCGTCGTCGTTGCCGTGCTGGTGTCGTGGCTCTGGCGGCCGCTGCTGATCGACGCGGGCCCGCTGTTTCCGGCGCATCATGTGCTGGCGCTGTCCGCCATGCACGTGGGCATTGCCGTTGGCGTCGGTCTTGCCGCAGGGACCCAGGCGACATTGCTTTCGAACCTGCTGTACAAGGTTGAAGACCTGTTTGCCCGCCTGCCGCTGCACTGGATGTGGTGGCCCGCCATCGGCGGCCTAGCCGTGGGACTGGGCGGGCTGATCGACGCTCACGTGCTCGGCGCGGGGTACGATAGCATTCGCGGCCTGCTGGACGGTTCGATCGCCATGCGCGTGGCTCTGGCGCTGATCGTGGTCAAGGCGACGGTCTGGCTGATCGCGCTGGGGTCCGGCACATCGGGCGGCGTCCTTGCGCCGCTGCTGCTGGTCGGGGGAGCGCTGGGCTTCCTGCTCGGACAGTTCCTGCCCGGTGGTAGCGCGCTCTGGGCGCTGGCGGGCATGGCCGGCATTCTCAGCGGCGCCATGCGCGCGCCCTTGACGGCAGCACTGTTCGCGGTGGAATTGACCGGCGACTTCGCGATGCTTCCGCTCACCCTGGCCGCATCGGCCGGCGCTTACGCCATCAGCGTGCTGGTAATGCGCCGCTCCATCCTGACGGAAAAGATCGCGCGTCGCGGCCGGCATATCCTTCAGGAATACACGGTGGACCCGCTGGATTTCCTCCAGGCCGGGCAAGTCATGACCCCCTCCCCCGAGGTGCTGCCCGGCACCATGACGGTTGCGGAAACGGTCGCG
Source organism: Novosphingobium oxfordense (assembly GCF_044029435.1). NCBI lineage: Bacteria > Pseudomonadati > Pseudomonadota > Alphaproteobacteria > Sphingomonadales > Sphingomonadaceae > Novosphingobium > Novosphingobium oxfordense. Next base: position 106,493 of record NZ_CP147008.1, read on the forward strand.
TTCTTTCAGCGTGAGGCGCGCCACCGCACTTATCCGGTCGTGACCGGCAATGGCGCGCTTGAAGGCCTCGTCTCCCGATCGGACGCCCTGCGCTGGCAGACAGAGGGCGCCCCGCGCGAGGCTACGCTTGCCGAGGCACTGTCAGACGCGTCGCACCCCTTCGGAACGCCGCAGGCACCGCTCAGCACGATCGCGGACCTCATGGTGGAGACGGGACTGGGCAGGATTCCCATCGTCGACCCCGCGCGGGGCGCCGTCGTAGGGATCGTCACCCGGCATGACCTACTGAAAGTCCGCCACGTCCATCATGGTGCGGAGCGGGAACGCAGCCAGCGATCCCGCTGACCGCGCATCGCCGTCAGAACAGCCCGTCGTCGAAATCGTCGTCGTCGTCGCCAAACATGTCGACCGCCGGTGCGGCATCCTCGCCGGCGGTCGGCGCGAAGGCCCGATGCACTTCGCGCTCGCGCGCCATCGTGTAGCGCGCCGCGATCGTGCCGAGCAGTTCGCCAAGCGGTGCCAAGGCGTCCTCAGGCAGTTCGGCGCATTCCCGGCCAAGCATCGCCAAACGATCGGCAATTTCCAGCAGCGGATCGCCGACGTCAGCCTCGCAATCGATCCTGTCGGTCGTTTCCTGCAGGATCTCCGCCACAGCCGAAGCGCCATGATCGAGTTCGGACAGCCCGCGACGCATGCGCTGGCCGCCATCCCGGATACAGTCCAGCGACTCCTTCAGGGCCTGCCCGGCATCCACCGGCTCGTCCTCTTCGGTTCCCCGGATCGTGGCGGCGGCAGCGGTCAGCCCGTCGAACGATTGCGCGATGGCCGAGGCGATCGTTGCCAGGGTGGCGGCAAATCCACGAATTTCGGCTGCCACCACGGCCAGGCCGCGCCCTTCGGTACCCATGCGGTAGCAGCGCAAGTCAGTGTTCCACGCCATCTGCTGCACGTCGCTGGTGATGCGATGCACCGTCGCCAACCGCTTCGCAAGGTTGCGCGCCGTGGTTGAGGCAACACTGCTGAGCTGGTTCGAGCGCGCGTCCGCCTCGCGCAGTTGCTCGGTCACGCTGGCCACTTCGGCAACGCTGCTTTCGAGCATCTGCAGGAACACGCCCTCACCGTCCGGCTCGTCCGCATTGTCGCTCACGCGCAGTTCCAGCAGCGCCGCCGCATTCGGGCCGATGCCGCGCAGGCTGCTAGTCAACAGGCGCGCCTCGTTCCGGAAAATGTCCAGCGTATCCGCCGCCTGTGCCGCCAGCAGCGCCGTCGCATGACCAGCGATGGTCTCCGTCACATCAGGCGTCAGGTCCGAAGGCGTTTCCAGGAACATGTCCAGGTCGCGCAAGCCATCGGCAACATGCTCAAGCCGTTGCCGCGTGATGTCGCCCACTTGCAGCGCGCCGAGCGCGGTTCCGACCTGGCTGCGGATGCGCCGCGCAACGTCGGAAATCTGCACCGCGCGCTCGGCAAGCTCCACCTGATGGTCCTGCAGGGCCAGCGCATCGTCCGCCAGCTTGCACGGCACCTGCGGAACCACCAGCGCACATTCGGCGGCGAGTTGGTCCTCCACTTCGAACATGCCCGGCACCGCCTCGGCCAGCCAGGCGATCTCGCGCGAGATGCTTTCCATCTCCTGTTCGCCAAGGTCGATCTTTGCGAACATCATGTCCGCAAAGCCTGAGAAATCGCCGGATCCGGCCGCAGCCACCTTGATGTTGAGGCCGCAGATACGCAGGAAGCTGAGCGTGCGATTGACCTGCTCGATCTGCCCCGAAAGCGCCGCGCTCGACTGCTCGATCGAGACCAGCGCCTGGCGCCGGGAAGACTGGATCACCGGCAAGCGCATCAGCCGGTCGGCAGTGCCGCGCATATTGTCCACCGCGGCCTCGGCCGCATCGCGTTCGAAAGCGTTGGTGACGCTCTCCAGCGCACCGATCAGCGCTTCGACGATCTCATAGGCACGGGCAAGCGCCGTTCCGGCGGCAACGAAGCGCGCGTCAAGCCCGCTCGCCACGGCGACGAGCGCGTCGTGAAGCTCCATGCGCGAAGGCGCGGCTTCAAGAGTATCCTCAGAGATGGTGGCGAGTAACAATGCATCCTCCAGACCGGACGTTGCCGGATCGTCCGAGACAGGCTCGGGAAAACAGACGGTGGTCATCGCGCGGTGGCCGTCAGCACTTCGCGGGCAATGGAGCCGAGCGGGATCACCCGATCCGCCGCGCCGCGCGCGATGGCTTCCTTGGGCATGCCGAACACGATCGAGGTCGCCTCGTCCTGCGCGAACGTGCGCGCGCCGGCCTGCTTCATTTCCAGCAAGCCGCGCGCACCGTCGTCGCCCATGCCGGTCATGATCACGCCCACCGCATTCGATCCGGCCGAGCGCGCGGCGGAACGGAACAGCACGTCGACCGAGGGGCGATGGCGCGAAACCAGGGGGCCGTCCTTCACCGCCACGCAGTAGCGCGCGCCCTGCCGTTCCAGCATAAGGTGCTTGCCGCCCGGCGCGATCAGAACGTGGCCGCGTAGCACGGGATCGCCGTCCACCGCTTCCTTCACGTCAACCTCGCACAACCCATTGAGCCGCTTGGCAAAGGCGCGCGTAAAATTCTCCGGCATATGCTGAACGACGACGACGCCCGGCGCATTGGCAGGCAGCGCCTCCAGCACTTCGCGCAGCGCTTCGGTTCCGCCCGTGGAGGCGCCGAGGCAGACCACCATCTCGGTCGTGCGGCTCATCGCGCGGCCGCTGGGCGGGGGCAGTACGGCATCGGCGGTCAGCTTCTTGGGCGGGCCGTCCGACTTCACTTCACGCACGGCGGGGCGGCCGCGAACGCGGGCACGGGAGGCGCCCTTCACCACGTCGCGGATCTGCAGGTTGTGTTCGGCCAGATGGTCGGCCACGCCGATACGCGGCTTCAGGATCACGTCCACCGCGCCGGCTTCCATCGCCTGAAGCAGTGTTTCGGAGCCTTCCTCGGTCAGCGAGGAGCACATGACCACCGGCACCGGGCACTGCGACATCAGCTTGCGCAGGAACGTGATGCCATCCATGCGCGGCATTTCGACGTCCAGCGTGATGACGTCGGGCACTTCCTCCTGAATCCGGCGCGCGGCGCTGAACGGATCGGGGGCGGCACCGATCACCTCTATCTCCGGATCTTCCTGGAGGATCGTGGTCATCGCCTGGCGGACGCTGGCGGAATCGTCGATGACGAGGACGCGGATCTTCTTGCCCGTCAGCATCGGCTCAGCCCTTCCGGAACACGGTGTTGGCAACCTGCGTCAGCGGCAGATCGTGCCCGGAGATCGATTCCGAATGGCCCAGGAACAGATACCCTCCCGGCTTCAGGCAATCGACCAGTTGTGCCACCACCTTGCGCTGCGTCGGCTTGTCGAAATAGATCAGCACGTTGCGGCAGAAGATCAGGTGCATGGGTTCGCCCACTGGATAGTGGTCGTCCATCAGGTTGAGCCGGGCGAAGCCGATCGCGCTGCGCAGCGCGGGCACCATGCGCACATCGCGCCGCTTCGGATCGCGCGAGGACATGACGTACTTGCGCAGCAAGGACGCAGGCACCGGCTCCACCAGTTCGGCCGGGTAGATGCCGCCGCGCGCAGTTTCCAGCACGTCGGTATCAAGGTCGGTGGCAAGGATGCCATAGGCCGGGCCGCCGCTTTCGGCGAAATCGTCCAGCACCATGGCCATCGTGTAAGGCTCCGGCCCGGTCGAGCAGGCCGCGCTCCATGCGCGAATGCTGCGCACACCGCGCGCTGCCATGTCGGGCAGGATCACATTGGTCAGATAATCGAAATGGCCGGGTTCGCGAAAGAAATCGGTCTTGTTGGTGGTCACCGCGTTGATCAGCGCCAGCCCTTCCTGCGGCAGATTTTCGCCACTGAACAAGAGGTCGCAATAGGCGTCCAGCGTGGCCGCACCGGTTACGCGCTGACGGCGGCGCAGGCGACCTTCCAGCATCGTCTGCTTGCTTTCGGGCATCTTGATACCCGATTCTTCATAGATATAGGCCGCCAGCCGCGCAAAGTTGCGCTTGCTCATGCGATCGCTGCCAAGGGGCTGCGCGGCGGACGAACTGCGTGTGGCAAGGGCGGCTGCGGACATCGTGGCGGCTTTCAGGATAGAAGAAGGGTGGGCGCCCGCAGCGGGGCACCCGGTTTCGCAGGGGAATCAGGCGGGAAGCGCGGCGGGCGCGGAGAGCTGGGCGACATCTTCGGTCGTGAAGATACGCGCCATGTCCACCAGCACCGTGAACCCTTCCTCACGCTTCATCACGCCGCCGATGTAGTCCGACGGCCAGCGCACGCCCACGTCGGGCGCGGCGCCGATCTGGTCGGCGCGGAAGCTGGTGACTTCGATCACGCGATCGACCACCAGCCCCAGCACCAGCACGCGGTCCTCCAACGGAATGTCGATCACCAGGATCCGCGTCGCCGGGGTCGGCTCCACCGGCGGCATGCCAAGCCGCAGGCGAAAGTCGATCGTAGTGACGCCCTCCCCCCGCATGTCCGTCAGGCCGAGCAGGTAATCCGGGCCGTTGGGGATGCGGAAGGTTTCCCGATAGTCCAGGATCTCGCGGACCAGTGCCACCGGCACCGCGAAGATCTCTGCCCCCAGCCCGAAGGTTACGGCCTGGATTTCCTGCCCGCTCGTCATGCGCTCTGCATCCCGAAGGCGTCGTCGTGGTCGTCCGCCCCACCCATGGTGAGATCGAGCGCGAAACCGTTCGGACGGGCATGGCCATTGGTGGCCGGACGCTTCGCAGCCGTCTTGATAGGAGCCTTCATCGGTGCCTTTACCGGCGCCGGCTTGCGCGCGGCGGGTGCGGTGCGGGCCACGGCGGCCCCACGGCCCGGCTTGCCGGCATCTTCGACCTTGAAATAGGCCATGCTTGCCTGAAGCTCCTCGGCCTGCGCCGCCAGCTCTTCCGACGTGGCCGAGATTTCCTCGGACGCACCGGCGTTCTGCTGGGTGACCTGATCGAGCTGCTGGATCGCCTGGTTGATCTGGCCCGCGCCGATGTCCTGTTCGCGGCAGGCGGCGCTGATTTCGGAAATCAGCTCGGCCGTGCGGCGAATGTCGGGCACCAGGCGGGAGAGCATCTCACCCGCTTCGGTGGCGGCATCGACGGTGTTGGACGAAACCGCGCTGATCTCGGCGGCGGCACCCTGGCTGCGTTCGGCCAGCTTGCGCACTTCCGAAGCGACGACCGCGAAGCCACGGCCATGCTCGCCCGCGCGCGCTGCCTCAACGGCCGCGTTCAGGGCAAGAAGGTCGGTCTGGCGGGCGATTTCCTGCACGATGCCGATCTTCTCGGCGATGGTGCGCATGGCGCCGACGGCACGATCGACCGCGACGCCGCTGGCTTCGGCATCCTGTGCCGACTGGCGCGCGATCTTCTCGGTCTGCGCCGCGTTCTCGGCGTTCTGCTTGATGTTGGCCGACATCTCTTCCATCGAAGCCGATGCCTGCTCGGCCGCAGCCGCCTGCTCGGTAGCGCCCTGCGAAACCTGTTCGGAGGTCGAGGAAAGCTCCTGGCTACCGCTGGCCACATTGTTGGCCGCGACGGTGGCATCGCCCACCACGCCGCGCAGACGCTCGATCATGCGGACGAGGGCGTGGCCCAGCTTGTCCTCTTCGGACAGCGGCTTGTGCGTCACGGTCAGATCGCCGTCGGCGATCTTGTCGGCCAGGCCGGCGCTGACGCGCAGGTTCGCAGTCATCTTGTTGACGGTGTCGACCAGATCCTTGATCTCGTCGTTCGAAGTGACTTCCACGTCCTGGTCGAGGTCGCCGATGGCCACCGCGTTGATCACGGTGCTGACACGGGCAAGGCCGCGCGACACGATCAGCGAGATCCAGACGCCACCCGCCAGCGCGCCCAGAATGGCGATCGCGGCAACGGTAAGCAGCATGTAGCGGGCAGAGGCATAGAGCGCGTCGGTATCGGTATCGACCTGCTTCATGTCGTCACGCGCACGGTCGACAAGGGCATCGGCCTGCTTGTTGACGCGGTCCAGCACGGCGCGTGCCGGGCCAAGCGCCAGTCGGGCCGCTTCGTCATTCTGATTTGCGCGCGCCAGATCGCGAACCCGCGTATCCATCGGCTTGAAGCTGTCGAGTGCGGCGCGCATCTCCTGCCAGGTCTGCCGGGTCTCCGGAAGGGCGTTGGATTCGCCTTCGTCGATCAGCTGCTCGAACTCGGCGAGCGAGCGCGTCGCCTTGTCGTCGAATTCCTTCAACTGTGCCGGATCGTTGGTCATCGTCATGCTGCGCTCGTTACGGGCGAGCGTGCCGAACACGACCTGGATCCGCTGCGCGCGGTCAAGACGCGCGGCAGGGCCGGAAATCAGGTCTGTAATCGCCGTGTTCAGCGTGCTGAGACGGGTAAGGCTGACGCCCACCAGCACGGCCAGCAGTAGCAGGATTATGCCGAACGTGACGCCCAGCTTCATTTTTATGGTTGCACGCATGGGTAAGGTAACCTTGCAAACCCGAATGGGGGGAAAGACGGAAAAAAACGGTGCGGATCAGGCCGCGTTGCTGCTGAAGGCCTCGTCCTCGCTATCCGGACCGCCGGTAGAGAGATCGAGCGCGAAACCGCGCGCACGGGCCTGCTGATCCGAAACGGAAAGCGAACGGGTGGAGCGCGAAACCTGCGGGGCCTTGCGCGCCGGGGCCGCCGCCGGGCGGACCGCGATGGCGGGCGCCTTGCGGCGAACCGGCGCGTCGGTCACACGGAAGTAGGCGATGGAGGCCTGAAGCTCCTCTGCCTGCGCAGCCAGTTCCTCGGAAGTCGTCGAAATCTGCTCGGAGGCGCCGGCGTTCTGCTGGGTCACCTGGTCAAGCTGCTGGATCGCCTCGTTGATCTGCGAGGCGCCGATGTCCTGTTCGCGGCAAGCGACGCTGATTTCGGAAACCAATTCGGCGGTGCGGCGAATATCGGGCACCAGCTTGGACAGCATCTCGCCCGCTTCGGCGGCGGCCTGCACCGTCTCCGTGGAAACGGCGCTGATCTCTGCCGATGCCTGCTGGCTGCGCTCGGCCAGCTTGCGTACTTCGGAAGCGACCACGGCGAAGCCACGGCCATGCTCACCCGCGCGCGCCGCTTCTACTGCCGCGTTGAGCGCCAGCAGATCGGTCTGACGGGCGATTTCCTGGACGATGCCGATCTTCTCGGCAATCGTGCGCATCGCACCGACCGCGCGGTTCACTGCAACGCCGCTGCTTTCGGCATCCTTGGAGGACTGACGCGCGATCTTCTCTGTCTGCGCGGCGTTGTCGGCGTTCTGCTTGATGTTGGCCGCCATCTCTTCCATCGAGGCGGAAGCCTGTTCGGCAGCGGCGGCCTGCTCGGTTGCGCCTTGCGACACCTGCTCGGAATTGGCCGACAGTTCCTGGCTACCGGTGGACACGTTCTCCGCCGCAACGGTGGCATCGCCCACCACGCCGCGCAGGCGTTCGATCATCGTGTTCACGTGGCCCAGCAAGTCGCCGATTTCGTCGTTCGACTTCACCTCGACCGTGCGGGTCAGATCGCCATCGGCCACCTGGCTCATCGCATCGCCGGCCGATTTCAGGCCGCGAGCGATCAGCAGCGCCAGATAGGCGGCTGCGGCCACGGTGATCAGGACAGCAACACCCCCCATGGTGATCATCAACGTCCGCGCGGAATCGTAGGTCACTTCGGTATCGTCGTCAGCCTTCGCCATGGTCTGCTGTTCGACCTGCACCAGTTCCTCGACCTTTGCGGTCACGGCATGGGCACGATCGCGCGATTCACCCATGGTCAGGGTCACGGCGGCGGAATGATCGGTCTTGCTGAGCGCGGCGACTTGCGCGTTCACCGGCTTGAATGCGTTCCACTGATCGCGCAGTTGCGACCACGCCGCACGCGTCTCGCCAGAGGCGCCGGTATTGCCCTGCTCTACCGTCTGCTCGATCTTCGCACGCCAGGTATCGATCTCGGTTTCAAGATCGCGGCGCGTGGCGGGATCGTCCGTCAACGTCAGGTTCTTTTCCGCACGCACCATCATGCTGACGCCGCCGTCGATGCTGCGGGCACGGTCGAGCTGCTTGGCGGGGCCGGTGACAAGATTGCCGATGGCGTCGTTGAGGATCGTCAGGCGGGAAATGCCGACGACGATCGTGGCGGTCATGATAATCAGAAGGAGAACGAAAGTTCCCACCAGCTTCAGCTTGATGGTCGCGCGCATGATGCCCCCCGGCTCAGTGAAGTGTGGATGGCTGGGCGACGGCGGAATCCGCGCTGTCGACCAGTGAACGGAAGATTGCGGCCAGATCGGGCAGGACGACCACGCCATCCTGCCGGCGAACCAGTTCGCGAACGAAATCGCGGCGCCAGCGCATGCCGACGGCGGGCGGTTCCTCGCTGGCGGCGCGCTGCAGCGTCGCCACTTCGTGGACCTTGTCGGTGCGGATGCCGATCTGGAACGTCTCGCCTTCCGCTTCCGTCTCGATCACGACGATGCGGCTGTCGACGGTCGCTTCGGCCGCGGGCATGGCGAATGCCAGCCGGAGATCCGCGATCGGGATGATCTTGCCGCGAAAGTTGACGACACTGCCCAGCAGCGGTGCCGCACCGGGAACGCGCGTTTCGGGCAGCAGGTCCAGGATTTCGCGGACCAAAGTGGCCTCCAGCGCGAAAGTTTCCTCGCCCAGGTTGAAGGTCAGCACTTCGAGATTGCCCTCGGCATCCCACTGCGTGGTGGTTGGTTGTTCGGACATCGTGCTTATCCGGCGGCGCGAAGCCGCTCCTCCTGGTTCTGGCCGAGCATGACGAGCTGCGCGACGTCGAGGATCAGGGCGACACCGCCGTCACCCAGGATCGTGGCGCCCGCAAAAGTCGCCACGTCGCGGTGCAGCGGGGACATCGACTTGATCACGGTCTGATGGCTGCCGATGATCTGGTCCACCACCAGTCCGACACGCTCTGTGCCGGTGGCGATGACGACGATCTTCTGGTGCGGATCGGGCCGCGTGCCGGTGTCGAAGATCTCGCGCAGCCGCAGGAACGGCACCAGCCGATCGCGCAAGGTGATGAAGCTGCGACCGCGCGAGCGCAGATCTTCCTCAAGGCTGAGTTCGAGGCATTCCTCCACCGCGCCCAGCGGGATCACGTAGCGCCCCTCACCCACGCGCACGAGCAGACCGTCGATGATCGCCAGCGTAAGCGGGATGCGCAGCACCACGGTGGAGCCCTCGCCGGGCGCCGAGGTGATGTCGATCGCGCCGCGCAGGCTTTCGATCGTGCGCTTCACCACGTCCATGCCGACGCCGCGACCGGAAAGGTTGGTGACTTGCGCCGCCGTGGAGAAGCCCGGATGGAAGATCATCTGCAGCAGGTCATGGTCGGAAATTGGCTGGCCGGGCTGGATCAACCCTTGCGCTTCCGCCTTGGCGCGCACGCGCACACGGTCGATGCCGCGCCCATCGTCACGGATGGTGATCAACACTTCACCCCCCGCCTGATGGGCGGAGAGGTGAACCTGCCCGGCGGCCGGCTTGCCGGCGGCAAGGCGATCCTCGGGCGTTTCCAACCCGTGATCGCAGGCATTGCGGATCAGGTGGACCATCGGATCGGCCAGACGCTCGATCATGGTCTTGTCGACTTCGGTGGTCTCGCCCTCGGTCGAAAGCTCGATGGTCTTGCCGGTTTCGCGCGCAAGGTCGTGGACCAGGCGGCGGAAGCGGCTGAACAGGCTGGCCACCGGCACCATGCGCAGCACCATCATGGTATCGCGCAATTCGCCGGCAAGCCGTTCGATTTCCTCGGAAATCGAACGCAGCGCCAGTTCGCTGCCCACCGCCGAGCCATACCCGCTGGCAAGCTGCGACAGGCGGCTCTGCACGATCACGAGTTCGCCCACGCGGTCCATCAGCTCGTCCAGCCGCTCGGCGGGAACGCGCACGCTCTCGCCGGACGGGGCGTTCGACTTGGCGGCCGGATTGGCCGCCGAACTGGCCGGAGCGGGACTGGAGGGATTGTCCTTGATGGCCACCGGCATGTCGGCGATCGGCGCCTCTTCGGCGACCTCGGCCGGAGCCTCACCATCAAGCGGCTCATCAAGCGGCTCGATGGTCAGTTCCATGTCGTCCATCACGAAGATGAAGACGTCATCGATATCGTCGCGCGAGATATCGCCGTGGAGTTCGACGTCCCAGCCGATGTGGCATTCGGTCGGCACCAGTTCGGTCAGCGGCGGCACCGTGTCGGTACGCGCGACGATCTTGCACTCACCCAGTTCGCGCAGCTCGTCGAGCAGCATCAGCGGGTTGGTGCCGTTGGCCATGGCATCGGCGGGAAGGCGGAAGAACAGGCGCCAGCCACCGCGCGCAGCTTGCCCGGCCTGTGCAACCGGCGTGGGAGAAACTGCGGAAGCGGATGTCTCTCCGCCTGCCGCGTCGATCGCCGCCTGAAGCTGCTCCAGGATTGCAGCGCCCGTGTTTTCCAGCCCGGTTCCGTCGCCCTCGATCAGCGCGCGCATATGGTCGCGCGCGGAGAGGATCACCGCCACCAGTTCCTGCGTGGCCGGGGCCAGCCCCTTGCGCACGCGGTCGAACGCGGTTTCACAGTGGTGGGTGAATTCGGCCAGCGCGTCGAAGCCGAACATCGCGCCCGATCCCTTGAGCGTATGCAGCCCCCGGAACACTTCGTCGATCAGCGCGCGGTCGTCCAGCCGGTGGCCAAGGTCGAGCAAACCGTGCTCGATCTGGTCCAGCAGTTCGCCCGCCTCGACGCGGAACGCCGCGACCGGGTCCTGCGTGCTCACCGGCCCAGCACCTTGCGCGAAACCTTGATCAGCTGTTCGGGCACGAAAGGCTTCACCAGCCAACCGGTAGCACCGGCCGCCTTGGCCTGCTGCTTCATGGCATCGTCGCTTTCGGTGGTGAGGAAGATGATCGGCACGCCGGCCTGCTCAGGCGCCTTGCGCAGTTCGCGGATCATCGTCAGCCCGTCCATATTGGGCATGTTGAGGTCGGTGATGATCAGGTCGAAGCGCTTTGCAGCCGCCGCGCTGAGGCCCTCGACCCCATCGCCCGCCTCGGTCACGTCATAACCGGCGCCGGTCAGCGCGATACGGATCGCCATGCGCAGGCTGGGGGAATCGTCGACGGTAAGGATAGAGGCAGTCATTGCGGAAGTTCTCCGTGGAACCAGAATTCGATGTCCTGATCGGCAGGGGCCGTCAGGAAGCCTGCGCGCTCAAGCAGCGCGACAACCGGACCGGCAGCCGGCTGCGCCAGACGCAGTTCGCGGCCCGCCCCCGCCCATTGCTCGCGCGCAGAGTAAAGAATCTCCACGAAAGCAAGATCGACATCGGTCATTTCCGACAAGTCAAGGTCAACGTCTTGCTCTGCCAAATACAAAGCAAGCATAGTTTCCGAAAATTGATGCGCCGAACGCACCGTTACTGAACTCGGAACTGTTACAATCTCGGGCATCGCGTCCTCGTGGATTTCGCCCATGAGTGCAACCGTGTCGGCGCGGGGGGCAGCCTCTCTGAATTTTAGAGGAAACCACGCATGCGCGGACTTTGAAGACCGGATTTTTTTGCAGAGATCGCTGGATGCAAAACGTTTGCAGCCAGCATCGCCAAGAGCGCCGGTGGATTTACGCCGTGCGCGATGTGCAATTCAGCGCCTTGCTTGCTTGGCAAGCCGGGCAGAAAACCAAGTGGGTATTGAGGTTTGCACCTAGGGCCCTGACCCTAGCTGCGTGAACCGCATGACCGCCACCCACCGCCGCGGTATTTCGGCTAGACGGAGGCGCCCGTATTGAGGTCGGCGAAAGCGCCCAGCCCGAAGCGCTGCCAGATGGTCAGCACGTTACCCAGCATGTGCAACTGATTGCGCGTGCTGGCGTCGCCAGTGACCAGCGGATCCAGAGGACCATGCGCCTCCCGAATGCGCGGCGTTCGTGTGCGTATCCGCGCCGGCGTGTCCAGAAAGTAGGATAGCCCCATGAACGTGACGTAAAGGTGCAGGCTCAGGAACAATGCCTCGCGATCGATCGCCGGGCCACCGCCGGCCGCATGGCTGGCGGCGAAATGGTCCAGCAAGCCGGGCAAGTGGTCCGTCCAGATCGCAGCCGGCGCGCCGCTCATCGATCCCCACAGTGCGAAGGCCAGATTGATCTGACCCGCATTGCCCCAGTCCATGAGACCGCAATTCAGCACGTCATCGCCATCCCGCCAGAACCAGCAGTTATCGATATTGGCGTTCCAATGGCACAGCGCGATCTGTGGGCCTGGCCTGACCAGATAGCGGACGAATTCATCCTGCCTTTCCAGAAATCGTAATGCCTCGCGGGCAAGGACCGCCTCGACAAGATTGGGCTGCACGGTCGCGGGCAGGAGATGTGCGCACTCCTCCATGAACCCGGAGAGATCCGCCAACTTGTCCTGCAACTGCCGCTCGTCCACGGTGATCGCCAGCCCGGTAGACGCGATCAGCGCCTCGGGATCGTAAGGGAATATCTCGCCCGGAGGCGGCCCCGCACCCTCGCGCGAAGAAAACGCCGCAAGCTTGGCCAGAGCCTCCAGAATCGCTCGATAATGTTCGACGGGATCATCGATCAGGTGATCCATGCACTTCTGATGCTGCACCTCGATCCCGCCCGCACCGAACGCGATGGTTTCGGTGATGAGCAGACCGGTATGGCTGGCCCCGTCGTAATCGGCAAAATAAGTCTTCGGAACCGGAACCGGCAGGGGCTGCATCGCGGCGTAGCGTGCGAACCGCACTTCGCCGGCCATTTCGAGCTTGCCCCGCGCGTCCCGGCCAGCATCGCTGAAATCGCGGGAGAATTTGACGAAAAGCTCGTCATGAAGCCGCGGATCGGGCCGCGCATATGCGACCGTCAGAAAGCACTTCTCTCCCGTGCTACCCAACGCGCAGGGCACCACCTTCACGATCGCGGCTACGGCGTTGTCAGGCTCCAGCGCACCGAAAGCCCGCATCGCTTCGGTCAGAAATTCCGGCCCGGCCGTCATGAGAGCGGCGGTATCCACTGGCAGGGTCAGGCCGGTACCATCCCCTTTGACGCATTCCGGCAATCCGGCACATGAACTCGACATGCCGCATCATCCGCATGTTTGCGTGAGGAGGCAATGAAAACGCCCCTTCCGAAAGGGCGCGGCGCAGATATCGCGAGGGGGAAGCGCGCGCGATATCGCCGGGCTCAGCTGGTGGCGCGGCGATATCGGGCGCGCTTGGCCTCCACCGCCTCCCGCGCCGCCGCCACCGCCCGCTCCTCTGTGGCGAACAGCAGGCTTTCGAGCACGGAACCCAGATGCGCCCTCATGGCACTGCGCGCCGCCGCTGGATCGCGCGCGCGCAGTGCCTTCAGCACGGCAGTATGTTCGTCCACGACCGGCTTCACATTGGCGGTGCGGGCCTTTTCGTGCAGCAAGGCGGCTTCGGGCGAGTTGTATCGCAAGTCCCAAAGTCTCTCCACCGCCTCGACGACGGCCTTGTTGCGCGTGGCGCGCGCGATGGCGAGGTGGAATGCCTCGTCCGCCTTCACAGTCCCCGCCACTTCCAGGTTCTCCTTGGCGATCTCGCCGATCAGGCGCTCGATCTCGTCCAGTTCCTCCTCGGTGATCTGCGTCGCCGCCAGTGCAGCGGCTTCACCTTCGAACAGCAGCCGCGCTTCGGTCAGTTCGAATGCGGAAATGTTGAAATGCGCCACTTGCGCTTCACCGGGCAGGCTCATCACGTAAGTGCCGGCGCCGATACGCACCTCCACCAGACCCTGCACTTCCAGCGCGATGATCGCTTCGCGAACGGTCGGCCGGCTGACCGCATAGGTCTGCGCCAGATCGCGCTCTGCCGGCAGGCGGGATCCGACCGGCCAGACCCCAGCCGCGATTTCGCCGAGCAGCTTCTGGGCAAGGTCCTGATAGAGCCGATCGTTCGTCTTCGCGTTCATTTGGGCGATATCCTGCCTTAAACTCTTGCTCAATATTGGCCTGACCAATATGATCTGCCGGTCCATCCCGTTTCCGGACGTCCGTGAGACCAATTCACCAATTCAGGAATGCAAGGCAATGAAAATCACATCGGCCAGAGTGATCGTTACCTGTCCGGGCCGCAATTTCGTCACTCTGAAGATAGAGACCGATCAGGGCGTCCACGGCATCGGCGATGCCACGTTGAACGGGCGGGAAAAGGCGGTGGTCGCCTATCTCGAAGACCATGTCGTCCCGTGCCTGATCGGCATGGACCCGCGCCGTATCGAGGATATCTGGCAATATCTCTATCGCGGCGCCTATTGGCGGCGCGGCCCGGTGACGATGCGGGCGATCGCCGCCGTCGATGTGGCGCTGTGGGATATCAAGGCCAAGATGGCCGGGATGCCGCTTTACCAGCTGCTGGGAGGCCGCAGCCGCGATGGCGTGATGGTCTATGGCCACGCCAACGGCAGCGATATCGCCGAGACGGTGGACGCGGTGGGTCAGTACATCGACATGGGCTACAAGGCGATCCGCGCGCAGACCGGCGTGCCGGGCATCCGCGATGCCTATGGCGTCGGCCGGGGCAAGCTCTACTACGAACCCGCCGACGCGGCCTTGCCCTCCGTCACCGGGTGGGACACGCACAAGGCGCTGAACTATGTGCCGAAGCTGTTTGAAAAGCTGCGCGAAACTTACGGGTTCGAGCATCACCTGCTGCATGATGGGCACCACCGCTACACCCCGATGGAAGCGGCGCGGCTGGGCAAGGCGCTGGAGCCTTTCAACCTGTTCTGGCTGGAAGACTGCACGCCGGCGGAAAACCAGGAAGCCTTCAAGCTTGTGCGGCAGCACACCACCACGCCGCTTGCGGTTGGCGAAGTGTTCAACACGATCTGGGATGCCAAGGACCTGATCCAGAACCAGCTGATCGACTATATCCGGGCAACCATCGTCGGTGCCGGAGGGCTCACCCATCTGCGCCGGATCGCAGACCTTGCCGCGCTGTACCAGATCCGCACCGGTTGCCACGGCGCCACGGACCTCTCACCCGTCACCATGGGAACGGCCCTGCATTTCGATACCTGGGTGCCAAACTTCGGCATTCAGGAATACATGCGCCATACCGAGGAGACCGACGCGGTCTTCCCGCACGACTACCACTTCGAGAAGGGCGAGCTTTTCTGCGGCGAAACGCCCGGACACGGCGTTGATATCGACGAGGCACTGGCCGCTAAATATCCCTACAAGCCGGCCTACCTCCCCGTGGCCCGTCTGGACGACGGCACCATGTGGAACTGGTAATGCAGGGCGGGTCCGGTGCGTCCCTACGCACCGGACCCGTGCCGACTACGCGATTTCCACCAGCGCCAGCCCCTCCGGCGGCAGATCCAGTTCCAGCGTGCCATTGGGATCGAGGCGGCGCCGTTCCACAACGGGCAACGATGCCTTGCGCAACTGCGCCACTTGTTCGCGTGACGGATATTGCGGCGATCCCATCGCCCGCCACGCCGGCATGGGCGAGCCACGCTCCCAGTCCACATAACGCACTTCGGCCGTCCTGCCGCCCTTGATGCCATCGAAGGCAAGGGCGATCCGCTTGCGGTCGCCCCGCAGGTTGCGTTCGGACGTCATGCCCGGGATGCCGCCCGGCTGGTCCACTTCGGCAAGGTTCCAGACCAGAGCCGCGATCCGCCCGTCCCCGCCGCGAGAGGCAAGCGCCGGCCCCTGCACGGCAAGGCGCTCCGAACCGAGCCGGTGCAGCAGCCGATAGGTGTTGAACGCGGGCTTGGCGATGCCGTCTATCATCATGCTCCAGCCCATAGAGCCTTCCTTGAGCATGTAGTTGTCCACGCCCAGTTCCTCGTACATGCCGCTCAGCACCCATTGCGACATGCCCGCGCAATGGGCCATCGAATGGGCGATGACGTGGGCGATCATCGCCGGGCTGTCGGACGACCATTCGGACAGCCACAGCGGCTTGCCGGCCATCGGCCCGCCATCGATGGTGCGCCGCGCGATGGCCAGGGCATCGGGGATCACTTCGTTGATCCCGCGCCTGGGCGCACCCTTGCCGAAAACCTCGTCCTGATCGTCGCCCGCGTAGACATGGGTCGCGAAGAAATCGACAGGCGCATTGTTCGCCGCGCACCATTCCGCGAATTCGCCGATCCACGCCGCCTTCGACGTGGCTGGGCCGCCAACCTGAATGCGCGGATCGACCGACTTGATGGCGACGGCCGCCGCCTTGTACATGTCGAAATAGCGCTGCCTGTCCGCCGTCCAGAAGAACCCCAGATTGGGCTCGTTCCACACCTCGAAAGGCCAGCGACGCACGGTTTCGATGCCATACCGGTCCACCATCGCGGCGGTGAAACCCTTGATGAAAGCGGCATAGTCGGCATCCGAGGTCGGCGGAGTAATGTTGCCGCCGTAGAAGCCGAACTGCGTCTTTCCGGACGCCAGCTTGCCCGGCATGAAGCTCAGTTCGACGTAGGGATCGATGCCGATGTCCCGCAGCCCGTCATAGACGCGATAGACATTCAGCCAGTTCGGCCCGCCGCCGCGCCGCATTTCCAGGATGCTGCGGCCGAAGACGCCCATTTCATCGTTGAAGATGCCGTGGAAGCGAGCACGCTTTATCCCGGCCTCCGCCACGCCGATGCGCATGTCCTGCCGCCATTCCTCGCGCATGGTGATCGCCGCGCGGTCCGATCCGACGGATTCCGCCCACACATGAGGCAGCGGCCCGGTCACCGTGCGGGTATCGACACGCACGGCTTCCATCGCGATCCCGGCGGCCGCTGCCCTGCTGGCTGTACCGCTGGCGCTCATGGCGGCGACCGCCGTGCCGGTGGCAATGAAAGTGCGGCGATCAAGCATTCGTCCTCTCCCTGTATATTCCGGCTGCACATTCCGCCCCGATGCCGTCCCTCATCGCGCGATCTCGATCGCGGCCAGCGCGGCATTGCCGCCGGTGCTTGCGAAATCGAGCTTCAGGCGCCCGCCCGTCACGTTCACCGGGAAGGTGCGCACGAGTTCGCGAAGCGGCCCGCCGGCGGCATTTGCCACATTGAGCCCTGCGATCACCGCTTCCCCATTGGCGGTTACGGTCAGCGCCTGTTCGGCGGATGCGTCCTTGCGCGGTTCGAGAAGGCGCAGCGTGACATTCCAGACGCCGTCGCTCAGCGGAATGTCGTAGGAAAACGCGCTGCCATCGCGCCAATAGTCGAACAATGCGGGATCGGCCGCCTCCACCTTGCGTAGCGGTGCCATCGAACGTCCGCCGAAGCCCACGAGGTTGAGCACGGAAGGCTTGCCGCCACTGACGAACGTGTCAGACCCGAACTGCCGCGTGCCGATGCGCAGCCCAGCAAGGCTGCCCGCATTGATGCGCAGGCCATTCCGTTCGAGATCGGGGCCGTTCCAGACGGCGGTATCGCGGATGCTCCGCCCGTCCACCTTCGCGGTGACGACCGCCTCGTTCGCGCCGGGACGCAGGGGAACGCCTTTCCACTCGCAGACGAAATCGGCACATGTCGCATCGCCGATGGCCTTGCCGTTGAGCGTAAGCGAGGCCGACGGCGCCGTCGCATATGCCTTGATGTCCATCACCGGATAGGCGCGATCGAGATAGTGCCTGCCGGCGAAATGGATCTGCGGGGTCTGGCTCCAGGCCACCTTGTAGAACCAGAAGGCATCTTTCCTCTCCTTCCGGTCGGCGGTGACCAATCCCTTGTCGTTGAGGTCCACGGCATCCCCCTCGTCCCGCAAGTCGCTGGAGAAATCGAACATCGCCCAGACCCAGCTGGCAAAGACGTAATCGCGCCGCGCGATCGCTGGCCACGTCTGCTCATGCACCCAGGCCTCGTACTCTTCGGGATGCGGCCGGCCGACGAAGTTGACGAAGCCGCTGCCCACATCGTCGCTATGCTGGCTGATCGCCCCGCCCGCGCCATATTCGCTGAGCGAAAGGGGCAGTTTCGGATGCGCGGCGTGAAGCTTGTCCAGCGTTGCGCCCAGATCGGCACGCGCCTGCAATGGGTTCGGGTAGTACCAGCCGTAATAGCGGTTGTAGCCGATCAGGTCCGCCGTTCCCGCCAGTTGCTCCCCGGCGGTCTGCATCATGCCCAGGCCTTCACAGCAGTCTGCAAAGGTGGTCGGGCGATCGGGATCCTCCTCCTTCGCAACCGCGTTGAGCCGCTTCAACAGCGCGAACGGTTTGGGCGGATCGCCCTTGATGCCGAAGCCCTTGGCGGAATCGACCTCGTTGCCCACCGACCACATCAGGATCGAGGGGTGGTTGTAATTCTGGCGTATCTGCTCGCGCAGTTGCTGTTCGGCATTGGCCCAGAGCGCGCTGGATCCTTCGCCGCCCGAAAGGCTTGGCGTGGTGACGTAGGGTACTTCGGCCCAGACCACCATGCCGGCCTTGTCCGCCAGATCCGACCACTGATCGGCATGCTGGTAATGCGCCTGCCTTACGGTGTTCGCGCCCAGTTCCTCGATCAGTTGCATGTCCTGCGCATGCTGCGCCGGCGTCAGCGCCCAGCCGGAGCCGAGCGCGTCCTGATGCCGCGAAACCCCGTGCAGCCGCAGATGCCGGCCGTTGAGGAAGAAGCCGGCATCGGCATCGAACCGGAAAGTGCGCAGGCCAAGCGGCTGGCTGACGCCGTCGACAGCCCGCTTGCCGTCAAGCAGCGTCGCGGTCACGCGGTAGAGATAGGGATCGGCGCGCCCATCCCAGCGGTGCGGATGATCGACGGAGAGATGCGCCGCAACTTCGGACGCGCCCGGCTGCAGGGCAACCGGGCGACTGTCGCGCGCCACCAGCTTGCCACGCGCGTCGCGGATGTCGGTGACCAGCGTGAGATCGCGCAGCGCTGTGCCGGAATTGCGCAGGCGAGTTCGCACTTCGACCGCGGCCCGCGCATCGGATATCTCGGTCGCGCGCGCGTAAACGCCGGGTCCGCCGAAATCGAGCGGATCGATCGCGGTGGAAGGCAATTGCACCAGCGAAACCTCGCGATAGAGGCCGCCATGCACGAAGAAGTCTCCCGAAAGCGGCAGAACTTCCGAGGTCGAGCTACCCGGTGCCGGCTTGGTATTGTCCGCGCTGACGACCACCAGATTGCGCGCGCCGGCTTTCCACACGTCGGTCACGTCGATGCGGAATCGCGCGAACGCTCCCTTGTGCGTACCGACATGCGTGCCGTTCACCCAGACTTCGGCGATCTTGCCGACGGCGGCGAAGTCCAGATACTGCCGGTCGCCCGCCTTCGCAGCCGGGGCATCGATCCAGAGGCGATACCAGCCCAGCCCCTGCCGATTGTCTGTCTCCGCGCCGCGCACTGCCGCATAGGCGCCGATGTGGTTCCAGCTGTGCGGAACGGAGACTTTCTCCCACGCGCTGTCATCGAATGCCGGTGCGGTCACGTCTGCGGGGGCCGGCCCGAACTGGAAGCGCCAGCCCTGGGAGAGATCGCGCACCGCGCGTGCGGACGATGCGCCCGCTTCGGCCTGGGCCCATGCTGGGGGCGTAACGGCAAGGGACCCGGCCATGATCGCAGCACAAGCAAGGCAGGCAGGGGCCATTCGGCTGACGACCATTTCAGAATTCTCCCAAATTATCGAAGTTATGGATCATGTCATTGTTCGCCCGTCAGCCGCACTGGGCCGATCAGGCCCGACGGCCGAAGCGGCGCGTCGGCCCGGTAGGTGGCCGTTGCGGTCCATGTGACTTTTTCCGTCCCCGGCTGCGCATCTCCGATCAGGCGATTGACCCAGAGATTGGCAACCCGCACCTCAAGATGGTTGCGCCCCGGCTTGGTCATCCCCGCGATGTCGACCACGAAGGGCCGATGCCAGGAATATCCGGCAAGGCGCCCGTTGACCCGCACTTCCGCCACCTCGTGCAAGGCGCCAAGGTCCAGCCGCAGCGGCCGCCCCGGCTTCCAGCCGCGAGGCGCGGCAAAGTCGCGGCTGTAAGTCGCGGTGCCGGAAAAATGGCGGATGGCCGGATCGAGGTTTTCGTTCAGCGGCGCCAGCCGGTCGAGTAGAACCCGTGGCGGCGCGCCGCGCCCGGCTTCGAACGCGACTTGCCACGGCCCCTCGATCGTTCCGTAATCGATCGGCACGGCGGGCGGAACGGTGAGCCCGGTTGCGGCGGTATTCCTGCGGAACACGATGTGGACGGCCTCGTCAGGCCCAAGCGTCAGCGGGATTGTCGTCACCCCGTTTTCGACCGTGAAGGAAGCCGGCTCGAACGTGCCGGTTTCCGCGTGCCACAGTTCCGGCACTTTGCCCGAGACGCGGAACCGCGCGGAAACCCGTTCGGCCCGATCCTGCTGGTTGGAAACGAAGTAGATTTCACCATCCGGCAAGTGGCGGTGAACGAAAGGCAACTTGCTGTCCGCCTTGGCGCCCGTGAACGACACATCGGGAACGATGCCAATGCGATCTAGCGCGCCCGCCAGATCCTGCGAGGCGACGACCCGGCCCTTGCCGATCGAAGCGACGGCGCCGCCCGGCCACAGACTGTCCAGCAGCGCCCGATATTCGGTCGCGGCCGCAGGATCTACGGACAGGCCCGGATCGCCTGCAGGACGCAGGCCGACGACAGTCGCGCCCTGTTCCACAAGGCCTGCGATTCGGCGCAGGACGCCAAGGCTCATGCGGCGCGAGGACCCGCCGAGGTAGAGCACGCGATAACGGGCCCCTCCCTGGCTGGCGAGATCGGCGCCGTCATTGGTCAGGGCACCCTGCAAAGCGTCCGCATTCACGAAGTCGTAGGCGTAGCCGGCTGGCATGCCCGGCGGCGGCCCGTCGCCGAACAGCGCCGTAAGGGGTGCCTCCTCGCCATGGAAATAGGCGATGTCGGACCGGTCGACGCCTTGCTGCAGCAGGAATGCATTGCGCGCGATATAGTCGATCCACGGCCGCGCGAGCGCTCCCCAGGCCTCGTTGCGATTGAAGTCCTGACCGAAGATCGACAGGCGCAGCCCCGGTTTGCGATCGTCGACCGGGACGTGAACCGAAGTATGGATGATCGGCCGGTTGATGCCGCTGGTGAACTCGAAATCGATCATCCGCTTGAGCTCGGCCGGCCCATAGGCCCAAGGGGACAGCATCGAGGTCAGCGATTCCGCCGCCACGTATCGCTGCCCATAAAGATGCGCGACCGAGGCTGCGCCCTTCATGTCGGCGATGTAGGTCGGCTTGGCCCCGCCCGACCGGGGAAAGGCCCACATCGCCGCCATCGGCACGTCGGTGGCCCGGCGCATCGCCATGTCGTCGCCCAGCAGCGGGCGATGGTCTTCCAGTGCCTCTCCATAGACGGTCAGGCCGTTGTCGTGCGCCACTTTCGCAACCGTGCCGTAATGCGCGGTTGCCAGCAGATCCGCCAAAGTCCGGCGAAAATCGTACAGGAAGCGTTCGCTTTCGCCGCGTGAGCCTACGATGGTTCCCGTCAGGGCGGGCAGCCAGGGCACCGGATCGTAGCCACGCAGCCGCCGGAACTGCGCGATCATGTCCGCCGTCCAGTTCGACGGCCCGACCTCAATGCTGTCCGTCAGGATCGCGCGGATTCCGTGCTTCCCCATGAGATCGACGCCCGCCGCATCGCGGTACATCGCCAGATAGCGATCCATGTAGCGACCCACGGCCGCCGCATCGTATTTGTCTACCTCCAGCCCCGTCGCCTCGATCGGTGCCGGATGGTTCATCGTCCCCAGCAACGAATAGCCCAGACGCATTATCCGCCAGCGTCCCTTCGGCGGCGTCCAGTCCAGCGAACCATCGGCCCGAAGGCGCCCCGTCAGGTCCACGACCTTGCCAGGATCGATGCCCGGCGTATCGGCCGAGGCTGCATCCAAGGCGTAGTAATCGGGCGCGACGTCAAAGCCCGCCTTGGTCTCCGCCCGGTCGATCCTGTCGCGGTCGGACAGGTCCAGTTCGGCGATGCCGATCGTCGTTGCCGGCCTGGCGCTCATGAAACCGGCCGCGAGTGCGGACAGATCGACGCCGGGCGCAGGCGGCGTGACTTGCGGCAGGCTTCTGGTTTCGGTGAAACTGATCCGAAACGTCCGCGCGGCCACCGGCGCAAAGGCCAGGGTCGTGGGCACTCGCGACAGAGGAATTTCGACGACCGGCCGCCAATCGCCGGCATCGCTGCGGGCTTCCAGTCGCGCCTTCAGGTTCGCCCCGATGAACTTGCCCGCGCTGCCGGGCAGATAGAGCGTCAGTGACCTTGCGGATAGCGGCCGGGGATAGTTCAGGACCAAGGCCCCGCCGCCCTTCGGATCCTTCGGGAGTTCCACTGCGGTTTCAAGGTCACCATCGAATAGCGCCTCGCCCGCCACGGTCTTGCCGGCAGCATCGCTCAGTTGCGGCAGCAGCGGCCGGATGCCGACAGGTTCGGGAAAGGCAAGCACGGCCGCATCGCGATAGAACGGCGCAGGCACCGGCGGTGACGCATTGTTGATGGCCGAATTCGTGCCCGACTTCGCAGCGATCGACTGGTAGGGGCCCGTCACCGTCGGCGGCATCGGCAGGCGGATGGCACCGCCGCGCACGCCTTCCACAGCGATCTCGCTCCAGACCAGTTTCTTCATGCCGTCGGCAGGTTCGACCCATGGGCCGCCTGTCTCCGACCAGCCGGGCGAAGAGGCGATCGCGAACTCCATCCCCAATCGATCGGCTTCGCGGACGGCCGCGGCGAAGGCCGCCTTCCACTCCGGCGTCATGTAGACGAGCCGTTTGTCGACGATCTGCGGGCTCTGGAGATTTGCGTCGAAGGCCTGAACGCCGCCGATGCCGATCTCGTGCATCCAGGCCAGGTCCTTCAGCAGACCGTCCTGCGTGATATTGCCGTTGATCCAGTGCCACCACAGGCGCGGACGCGCTTCCATCGGCGGTTCGCGAAAGGCCTGCTTCAAGGCGTCCGCAGCGCCATCCCGGGTTTCCCCGGCAATCGCCTGAGAAGCCCCAAGCGCAGTCGAAACCATCAGGGCGAGCGTGATCGCACACCGCGTCAACCGGCGGCATTGCACGCTTTCCCACGCTTTCAACGAAGGTCGGCTGTGGCGACAGGACACCTCGACATTCTCCCTGGATGATTTTATGCGATACAATGTCGCATCAAACTCATCACAGAGTGCAGTGTCAAGCCATATGCCAAAATTGGTCAAGCCAGTTTGAAAGATATCGTCGGGCCGTTTGAGCGGAAGGAGGTCTTCCGCCCCGCCCCATCAATCGGGCGCCATGATCGATGTGGCGAGCAGCCGCTGCAGTATCCGCGCCACTTCGGCGACGCTGTAGGCACCTTCCGGCTGCTCGACCCACCAGGCCAGCGTTTCGGCAATCAATGTCGCGGCGCAGATCGTCCCAAGCTCTCGCGGTAACCAGCTGTTGAGCGACTTTTCGTTTTGCGCGACCAGACGAGATTGCCTCAGCCATTCCTCACGCATGGCGCCGCCGGCGCCGCCGTTCAGCAGCGTCGACCAGATCGACCGATGATCGTCGACATAGGCGCACAGGGCCTGGAAGCCGGCATCGTAGTCGTCCGCCCCGCGGATCGACAGCGTCAGCCGGTTCAGGCTTGCAATTTCGTCTTTCGCCACCGCGTCGAGAAGCGATTCCCGCGTCTGATGATGCCGGAAGAACGTGGCATAGTGGACCTGCGCCTCGGCGCAGATGTCCCGCACGGTTATCTGGTCGAACGGTTTCTGTCGCAGCAAGCGCAACAGGCCTTCCTGCAAGGCACGCGCGGATCGCAAGGCCTTGGCATGTTTCGATTTCGACGATGCCGGCGCCTCCGCTTCATGCGTCGCACCGTCCTCCGCCCCCTGGCTGTTTTCGCGTGTTTCCGTCATTGCCCGCGATAGTGGGCCCAAGGCGCCCCACTATGCAAGCCGGACGCCCCGCTAACGCGTCGCGAAAGAGGATGGCACGTCTAGCCGGCTGCCGGCGACGGTGCCGCCCAACGCCTTCAACAGCTGGTCGGCCTCGCGCAAGTCCACGGTATCGAAGCCTTCGGTAAAGCCCGCAAGCACTTCGCGCAGCAACGCGGCGGCGTCGGCGGAGCGCCCTTGCCCGGCGCGAAGGCGCGCGATGTCCAGCGCAGCGCGCAGTTCCCACGCCCGCGCGCCCTGTTGGCGGCTCAATTCCAGCGATTCGTCCAGCAGTGCCTCGACCAGGGGCACTTGATCCGGCTCCCGGGCGATCACGATGCCCGCCTTGATGCGCAAGAGGTTCGGCGTGTAGATATGCTCTCCATTGGCCGCGCACCGCGCGATGGTCGCATCGATCAGTTCCAGCGCCTCACCGGAACGCCCGGCAAGCATCAGGGCGCGCGTCAGCGACGTGGAAAACGACGTGGTCAAAAGGTCGTATCGCGCCGCACGCAAGCGGGCCAGGCTTTCCTCTATCCAGCCAAGCGCCTCTCGCCAATTCCCGTGCTGAAGCGCCTGATTTCCACGCAACCCGCCAACCGCCGCCATGTAAGGGGCGAAAGCATTGACCTGGGCAACCGCTTCGAAAGCCTCCAGCGTTTCGGCGGCCTTGGTCAAATCGCCGGTCGCGATGTAGACCGGCAGGGCCCAGATCAGCGCGATGCAATATGTCGTGGGATGATCCAGCCCACTGGCTTCGTGCACGGCGTCTGCCGCCAGCCGCCGCGCGCGGTCGGCATGCCCCAGCAACCAGAACGTGCGCGCCAAGGCGATGATCGACCGATTCCGGTGATCGAAGCCATAGTGAAGCGTGCGCCAGCGTTCCGAAGGCCGCGCCAGCCTTACCGCCCGTTCAAGGTGATCGCGCGCCTGCTCCTGATCTCCGCTGAGATGGAAGGAAATGCCGGAGAGCGACGATGCAACGGCGATCGCCTCCGGATCGCCCAGCGCCTCTGCCACGTCCAGCGCCATGCGGGCCCAATCATGCGCCGTCTGGTAATCGCCGATGCGTTCGTGGAAAATGTGAAGGCGGCCCAGCAGGCGCAATTGCTTGCGCGCGTCGCCCTGGCTCACCGCGATATCCAGCGCCCGTCGCAGCGATGCCTCCACCGCATCGCTGTTGCCGCGGGTGAACATCAGGGCCAGACCAAGCGCCGCCTGCAATTCATATTCCCAGGCCGTGCCCAGCGTCTCTTCATCAAGCGCCGCGATCCCGCGCGCGCACCAGCCCCGGCACTCTCCCAGTAGCGACATGTTGAAGAAGACCGGCGTGCTAATGGCCGCCAACCGCACCGCAAGGGCGGGATCGCCATCGGGCTCGAACGCCGTGGCCAGCGCGCTGCGGATATTGCCGATCTGGCCGACGATCCGCACCGTGCCGTTCGACAGGCTGCCGTCCGGCGCCAGAACATCCTCCAGCAGGGCGAGATAGTAGGCCGCGTGACGGTGGGCGGCGGCGCGCGCCGCGACCGGATCGTTGGCCTGCAACTTCTCGCGCGCATAGGCGCGCGTCATTTCCAGCAGGCGATAGGCGTTCGGCCCCCGCCCCCGGTCTATCGCCACCAGCGACTTTGCCGTCAGTTCGTCCAGCGCGGCGGCGACCGAGGCAGGGTCGATGCCCTCATCCGCAACCACTTCCAGCGCCGCTTCCAGCGAAAACGCGCCTAGGAACACCGAAAGCCGCTCCAACGTACGCCGCTCGACTTCCGGTAGAAGGTCGTAGCTCCAGTCCAACGTGGCCTGCAGGGTCTGCTGGCGGGCAACCGCCGTGCGGCGCCCGGTCCACCCGAGGCTGAACCGTTCGCCCAGCAATTGCAGCGTCGCATCCATCCCATGCATGGCCACGCGCACCGCGGTCAGTTCGATCGGCAAGGCCATGCCATCCAGCCGGCGGCAGATCTCGGCAATCTGCCGTACGGCCGGCAGGTCGGTTTCCAGGCTGCTGTTCGCGGCAACTGCGCGTTCCAGGAAAAGCTGGACCGCCGGGAAGGCCGTAAGCGCTTCCAATTCCAGCCCCGAAACGTTTTCCGGATAGCCCAGCGAGCCAAGCCAGTGGACATGTTCGCCCAGAATTCGCAACGGTTCGCGGCTGGTGGCCAGAATCCGCACGTCCGGCGCCGCCTCGCAAATGCGCTCCACATTGCCGGACACCGCATCGATCAAGTGTTCGCAGTTGTCGATGACGAGGAGCAGGCGCTCATGCCGCAAGTGCCCCAGCACAACCGTGGCCGCATCGTCCGCCTGCACGGGAATGCCCAGGGCATTGGCGATCGCGGACGGAACCAGCGCGGGATCTTCCAGCGCGCCGAGATCGACGAAATGCACGCGCCCGCCGAAATCGGGCAGCATGCGGTGCCCGATTTCCACCGCAAGCGTCGTCTTGCCCACGCCCGCCGCGCCGACGATGGTGAAGAGCGGGTGCGCGTCCAGCCGGTCCACCAGGAACCGCAAATCCTCATCCCGGCCCAGAACCCGGCGCATGCGCGTCGGCAGCTTGCCGATCGTGGGCGGGCCGGCAGGACGGGCGATAACCGCAGGAACCGCAGCCGGCTCATCCCCGACATGGGTGACAGTGGCGACGAAGGCATAGCCGACGCCGACTTGCGTGTTCACATAGCGCGCGCCATCGACGCCATCGCCCAATATCTTGCGCAGCGCCGCCATGTGAAAGCGCAGGCTGCCATCTTCCACCACGACATCCGGCCACACGCGCTGGAGGAGATCGCGCTTGCTCAGCACCTTGCCGGGCTGTTCCACCAGCGCCGTCAACAGATCGAGCGAACGCCCACCGATATCCACCGGAACGCCGCCTCTGGCGAGCAACCGCTCGCCTGGGCTGAGCGTGAAGGGGCCGAACGCCACCCGCCCGTTGCCGGGATTAGAAGACGTTTCCGCCAACGATCGTCGCCTTTCCTCATGCAAGCCAATAGACGGCCTATCCGGGAAAATCGGCCGCCGCCAATTCAGCCGCCGGATTCAACGGACCGCCCCGCATGCCTTATATTTTCTCCTCGAAACAAAGATGCGTCAATGGGATAGCCTGTTGTCTTCAGGGGATTTCCGGAAGACGTGGCATTTCAAAGGCCCAGTTCCTCCAGCGAAGCGCCGCCGAAGCCCCTGGCCCCGACAGGCCAGCGCAGCAGCCGCTCATGTTCGGCAATGAGATGTTCGCTGCAGCTGGAGAAACGCCGGCTCACCAGGCCAGCGGCGTCGTATTCCCAGCTTTCGTCGCCATACCCGCGAAACCAGGCGCCGCCGTCCGTGCGAAATTCCCAGGCGAGGCGGACGGCAAGGCGATCCCGGGTGAAGGCCCAGAGTTGCTGGATCACGCGAAAGTCGATCTCCCGCTTCCACTTGCGATCGAGAAATCCGCGTATCTGTTCGCGCCCCCACAGGAATTCGCTTCCCGCGCGCCACTGGCAATCGATGCGATGCGCCATCACGACCGCATCGACGTCATGCAGGTTCCATGCATCCTCCGCCGCGCGGACGCGTTCGCGGGCCTCCTGTTCGCAGGCAGGATGGGATCTGGGGTCTGTCACGCGCATGCTCCTTTATTCCTCTCCCCTTTTCGCCCCCTTTCCATCGACCATGGCCCTCCCGACAAAAACTGCCAGTTAGGCGCTGTTAGATGTCGTGATCCGGGGCACCAGCCGTTCGCACCGCTGACATGATCTCACGACACATAACGGGCGCGCGGCGGGCGGAGCGCATACTCCGGCATTCACAAAGCCGCATTCACTGGCCGACGTGCGATTCGAAGGACGACCGCGACATGACCCTTACGCCACCCGACACCCAGCGCCGCCAATTCCTGGGCCTCGTTTCCACCGCCGTCGCCGCCGCTGCGCTGCCGCTCTCGCCGACCCGCGCTATGGCCGCCCCGAAGCAGGGCGCGGGCGGCGGCCGGTCTTTCGACAGCCTGCAGCAGATCGATGCCGGCCCGCTGAACATCGGTTATGCGGAAATGGGACCCGCGGGCGGCCGCCCGGTCCTGCTGTTCCACGGCTGGCCCTATGACATCCACGCCTTCGCCGAAGCGGCCGGGATATTGGCGGACAAGGGCTACCGCGTCATCGTGCCCCACTTGCGCGGGCATGGCACAACGCGGTTCCTTTCCGCGTCCACCCAGCGCAATGGCCAGCAGGCCGCGCTGGCGGCAGACGGGATCGCGCTGATGGATGCGCTGGGCATCAAGCAGGCGCTTGTCGCCGGTTTCGACTGGGGTGCGCGAACCGTCAACATCATGGCCGCGCTCTGGCCGGAACGCTGCAAGGCGATGGTTTCCGTCAGCGGCTATCTGATCGGTAGCCAGGCCGCCAATGCCAAACCGCTCCCCCCCAAGGCGGAACTGCAGTGGTGGTATCAGTTCTATTTCGCGACCGAGCGCGGCCGCGCCGGCTATGCCGCGAACACGGCTGATTTCGCCCGGCTGATCTGGCAGCAGGCATCGCCGCAATGGCATTTCGACGACGAGACGTTCCAGCGATCGGCAGCATCCTTCGCCAATCCCGATCATGTGGACATCGTGATCCACAACTACCGCTGGCGCCTTGGCCTTGCGGATGGCGAGCGGCAATACGATGCGAACGAGGCGAAGCTGGCCGCCGGTCCGACGATCTCGATCCCGACGATCACCATGGAAGGGGACGCCAATGGCGCCCCGCATCCGGACCCGTCCGCCTATGCCGCCAAGTTCAAGGGCCCATACGCCTTCCGCCTGATCACCGGCGGCATCGGCCACAACCTGCCGCAGGAAGCGCCGCAAGCCTTCGCGCAGGCGGTGATCGACGTGGACAAGATGTGATGCGCGCCTCCCGGATTGCCCTTGTCGTGTGTGGCAGCCTGCTCGCCGCGGTTCTGACCGTGCGCGCGGGGGCGGCCGATCCGGCGCCGGTTTCGCCGATCTATGGCGTGAAGATCCCCAGCGGCTATCGAAGCTGGGAACTGATCGCACCCGCACAGGAAGCGCCTCCGCTGGACGAATTGCGGTCGACACTGGGTAATCGCACCGCGATCAAGGCCTATCGCGCCAACACCCTGCCCTTCCCCGATGGCACGATCCTGGTGAAACTGGCGTGGAAACACGTCCCCTCGCCCGAGTTCGCGCCGGCCTCGATCCCCGGTGCCGCCACCACGGTGCAGGTCATGGTCAAGGATTCCAAGCGCTATGCCCGCACGGGCGGATGGGGCTTCGGCCGTTTCGTCAACGGCCAGCCCGTGGACGAGGCCCAGCACGAAACATGCTGGGCCTGCCACCAGGCCCGCGCCGCCGGGCATGATTTCGTCTTCACCCGCTACGCACCCTGAGGCATTGAAAATCCGGCATCGAACCTGCTTGCAGAGCGGTTCGATGCCGGTTCGGCCATAGACATGCTGACGCGCGCGCCACTTGGCGCTATGGGGCGGCATGCATTCCCAACCCCTCGAATCCTCCAACCCCTGGCAAGTCGCCGCCCTTTACCGTTTCGCCCGGTTCGAAGATTGCGCCAGCTTGCGCGATCCGCTTGAGCAACTGTGCCGCGCCCATGGCATTCGCGGCACTCTGCTGCTGGCGCGCGAAGGCATCAACGGTACGATTGCGGGAACGCCCGAAGGCATCGCCAGCGTCGTGAGCCATATCCGCGCGCTGCCGGACTGCGCCGATCTCGACGTCAAGCTCTCCACCGCCGCGGCCATGCCCTTCCACCGCATGAAAGTGCGGCTGAAGCGCGAAATCGTGACCATGGGAGAGCCCGATATCGATCCGCGCGCCAGCGTCGGCACGTACGTCGATCCGCAGGACTGGAATGCGTTGATCAGCGATCCCGACACGATCGTGATCGACACCCGCAACGACTATGAAGTCGCGGTGGGAACTTTCGAAGGTGCGATCGATCCGAAAACCGCCAGCTTTCGCGACTTTCCCGAGTGGTTCCGGCGCGAACGCGAACGCCTTCTCGACAAGGACAAGCCGGCCAAGGTGGCGATGTTCTGCACCGGCGGCATCCGGTGTGAGAAGTCCACCGCCTTCCTCAAGCAGGAAGGGATAGACGACGTATTCCACCTCAAGGGCGGCATCCTGAAGTACCTGGAAACGGTGCCGGAAGAGAAGAGCCTCTGGCGCGGCGAGTGCTTCGTGTTCGACCAGCGGGTGACGATCGGCCACGGTCTGGTCGAAGGGTCCTATTCGCTGTGCCACGCCTGCCGGCGCCCGGTGGACGAGGCGGATCGCCTTTCGCCGCTCTATGAAGAGGGCGTAAGCTGCCCTGCCTGCCACGCGGAACGCACGGACGAACAGCGCGCTTCCTATCGCGAACGGCATCGCCAGGAAGGTCTGGCGGCGGCGCAGGGCCGCGCGCACGTCGGCGCGGTGCGCAGCGAGCAGACCGGCGATACCACCGAGTAAGACGGCGTTCGTGTGAAGATCGGCGGAACGCTCCCTCCGCCGATCAATCGCGGGCCTGTTTCCTGGCGACAGCCTCGCGTAACCGCGCAAGGTCGGCTTCATTCCAGCCGCTCGGCTGCGTCACGGCGATCCAGCCATCCATGTAGTGCTCGACCGCGAAGACATGGCCGAACCCGGGCGGGGTTTCGGTGCCGGTGATCATGTCCACGCACAGTTGCAGGAACGTTATCCCCGGCACCCAGTGAAACGTGGGCGAAACGTCCGGCGCGCGCTGGCCGGTCATCCATTCCGGCTTTCGATAGAAAGTTTCGGGCGTGAAGAACGTGATCGGATCGCTGCCATATTGCAGGTAGACGATCCGCATCGGCCCCCACTGGGCACCGGGCCATGACAGGTGGTCCTGCTGGTTGGTGAAGCGCACCACCGAACCGTCCCGAAATCGTGGCAGCCAGACCGGCGAGCCGGGCACCCGATCCCGCGTCGTCGATTGCCAAAGCTTGCTGGGAAACGGCGGCCCGGCCCAGAGCGCCCCTTGAATCGGATCGTCGATCACATCGAACAGGTCCATCGAACTCTCGGAACTGAGCGCGCCCAGGCTGAGGCCATAGAGGTAGAGGCGCGGGCGGCTCTCCTTCGGCAGCGTCTTCCAGTATTCGTAGACCTTGCGAAACAGCGCCCGGGCACTGTCCGCGCCGTAATCGGGCTCAACCAGCAGCGACAGCCAACTGGCCAGATAGGAATACTGGATCGCCACGCTGGCGACGTCGCCATGGTGAAGGTACTCCAGCGTGTCGATCGCAGCGGGGTCCACCCAGCCCGTGCCGGTTGGCGCGATCACCACGAGAACGGGCTTCTTGAAACCGCCCACCCGCTTCAGCTCCGCCAGGGCAAGATCGGCGCGCTGTTCGGCCGATGGCGCCGAATTCAGCCCGGCATAGACCCTGATCGGCTCCGCCGCCGGCATCCCGGTAAGATCGGCAATATCCTGCTTCGAAGGGCCCGAGGCGATATACTGCCGCCCTTGCCGGCCAAGCCCGCCCCAGGCGATCAGCGATGACGGGCTACCCGTCTCCAAAGCCTCCTTCGGCTGGGCGAAATCGGCCTCCATCCGGGAATCCAGCTCACCGAAGGAGGCATCGGCCAGGTGAATGCCGGTCCTGAAGATGACGCCGTTCACGATGGTCCAGAACAGCATCGCGGCCAGCAGCGAACCCAGCAGGATCGCGGCGCGCCGGGGCAGATAGCGATCGAGCCACCGCGTCAGGCGGCGAAACAGCGCGCGCACTGCAAGGCCCACCACGAACAGGATGGCAAATACGGCCAGCGCCGCGATGGCTATGTGAATCAGTTCCCAGCGCGACAGCAGGCCCATGTGCAAGATTGCGCGAACGTCGTTCTGCCAGTCTATCGACCGCCACAGACACCCCGCCGCCAGCACCGCGCAGACCGCGATCGTTGCCCGCACTACCCCGGCCGGAACCCGCCGGACCGGCATTTCGATGAAAACCCAGAGCCGGGTCAGTATCAGCGCGAAGAGATATCCCATCGCAAAGCTGCAGCCGCCAAGCGCACCCAGCAGGAATGGCGGTCTGGGGACAAGACTGGGCGTCAACGATGCCGCAAAAAGTAACGTCCCCAGGAACAGCCCGAGCAACGACCTTCCCGCAAGCCAGTCACTCAATCGTTTACCGAGCGCAATTCTGGTCATTCCCTGTTTTATCATGGTTTTCGCGCCCTCGCGACCCCGGCCAGGCTGACGGGCACTTCGTTTGTCTGTCAAAACCACCCGCAGCGCGAATCGCGAGACGCGCAATTCCCCTTTCCGGGCAGCAAGGCCGGAAGGTTCCTCGTCCACTCAGCGCCCGCAACGCCACCATCTGCAAACGTCGTCAGGCACTTGCAGCTTCCCTGCACATCGCCGCACCGGTCCGATAAATGTAGTATACTTCCTAAATGACGTAACGTATGCTGGGGCAAACGGGTTTCCTCATGCCGTAGCGGCCAGGAAAAACCCCGCGATGGGAGAATGAAAGAGATGGCGATGGAAGGCAACGAAGCCTCGCGTCGGCGCAAGGCGATAGCCTGGATCGTCGGCATCGCGATGGTCGGACTGATGTTCGATGGCTACGATCTGGTGGTCTATGGCACGGTGGTTTCCACCTTCCTACGAGACCCCACGCAAATCGGCGCGGTCGATCCCGCGCTGGCCGGATTGCTGGGCAGCTATGCCCTTGCCGGCGTTCTGGTGGGTGCACTGGTTTCCGGCGCCATCGGCGACATGGTCGGGCGCCGCCGCATGATGATTACCGCTTACGCCTGGTTTTCCTTGGGTATGCTGCTCACTGCCTTCACGCGTGAGACCGGCGCGTTCGGCGTCTGCCGTTTCTTCACGGGCCTTGGCGTGGGCGCACTGCTGGGCACGACGGCGGCGATGGTGTCCGAATACGCCCCGCCGGGCCGCAAGAACTTCTACAACGCCATCACGTACGCCGGCGTGCCACTGGGCAGCCTTACCGCCGCCGGACTGGCGATCCTGCTGCTGGACCACATCGGCTGGCGCGGCATGTTCATGATCGGCGCCCTGCCGTTCGTGACCCTGCTACCGCTCTCGTTCTTCAAGATGCCGGAATCGGTCGCCTGGCTCGTTTCCCGTGGACGGCTGGACGAGGCCCGCGCGATTGCGGCGCAAACCGGCATCGAACTTCCCGCACAACACGCCATGCACGCCGTCGAGGAACCGGGCGCGTCCGGCTATCGCGGACTGTTCGCGGATTTCCTGCTGCCCACCTTGCTGATCGGCTTGATGAGCGGCACCGGCCTGATCCTGGTCTACTCGCTCAACACCTGGCTGCCCGAACTGATGCTGCGCGCCGGCTTCAACGCCAAGGGATCGCTCTCCTTCCTGCTGGTGCTCAACGGCGGCGCGGTATTGGGCCCGCTGATCGCTGCCCGTTTCGCGGACACGATCGGCCCGCGCGTGGTCGTGGCCGCCTGCTTCCTGATCGGCACTGCGGCGATTCTGGCTTTGACGCTCCACCTCCCGCTCGCACTGTTGCTGTGCATCGTCGCCTTCGCCGGGGTCGGCACCAGCGGCACCCAGACGCTGATCTACGGGCTGGCGGCCAATTACTTCCCGACCCGGGTACGCGGCGCCGCCGTCGCCTGGTGCGCCGGTTTCGGGCGGCTGGGCGGGATTGGCGGACCGCTGATCGGCGGCCTGCTGATCGCCGCAGGCCTGTCGATCCAGGCGATCCTGCTGGTCCTTGCCGGACTGGCATTGATCGGCGCCGCACTGGCCATGGTGATACCCGCATCGCGCCACGCGAACTGATCGCCGGCATGCCCAAAACGCCTGCGGCCCGCCTCCGTGCGGGCCGCCATTCTGGCGGTACGTGCATCACAGATTGACCACAAAACTGTCAAAATAACGCTACATCTCCGTAGAAACAGCATTTTCCTGAAACCGTCATCCCGCTGTCATTGACCGTCAGCAGGGGCCGCTCGCCAACACGGTTCAGGGACAAGAAAATTCATGTCGCTCTCGCATGCCCCGCTTCTCCACCGCGCATCCATCCTTCCCCTCATCGCTGTCGCCATGGCGAGCCTGGCCGCACCCGCATGGGCCGAAGACGCCCCAGCTAGCGCCGAAGCCGGTGCCGACGCCGATACGGACACCATCATCGTCACCGGCGATCTTGCCGCGCAGCGCAAGGCGATCACCGACAAGCGCGACGCCTTCAACACGGTGGAAACGCTTCAGGCCAACGACGTGGGCAAGCTGCCCGACCAGAACGTTGCCGAAGCGCTGAAGCGCCTGCCGGGCCTCTCCGTGGCCAATGACCAGGGCGAGGGCCGCTACGTCATCATTCGCGGCATCGATCCCAACCTCGTCAACGTCACGCTGAACGGCCAGACCCTTCCCGCGCCGGAGCCGGACGGCCGCGTGGTGAAGCTGGACGACCTTCCCTCGGCCATGATCCAGTCGATCTCGGTCTCCAAGTCGGTGCTGCCCAATCAGGACGCCAACGCGATCGGCGGCTCGGTAGACATCAAGACCAAGACCGCGTTCGACAGCAGCAAGCCGTTCTTCTTCGACGCGCGCGGCTCGATCGGCTACTACGGCATGAACCACAAGGCGCCGTTTGAGCTGGACGGCACCGTAGGCGGACGCTTCGGCGCCGGGGAACAGTTCGGCGCGGTCGTCTCCGTCAACTATTCCCGCCGCCCGCTGGAATCAGAGAACTATCAGGCCACCGAAGACTATACGACCTACAACGGCACGCCTGCCGGCAACGGCCTGCGCGATTACAACCTGGTGCGCGAACGCCTGGGCGTGGTCGGCAACTTCGACTGGCATCCCACGGATACCGTGAAGCTTTACCTGCGTACCAGCTATTCGAAGTTCTCCGATAACGAAACGCGCGACCAGAACCGCCTGGCGGTCACCTCCGTCAGCAATACCGGCGCCCTTGCCGGCACCGCCACGATCCTGGTCCGCCACCGCGAGGAGGATGACAACACCAAGTCCGCCACCCTCGGCGGCCAGTTCGACGAAGTGGCCGGCGGCACGCTGGAAATGTCCGGCGGCTGGACTCGCGCAACCAAGAACGACCCGGTCCGCAGCGAATTTACGTTCACCGCGCCCAAGGGCAAGACCGCGATCGACTACGACGGATCGACCGATCCCTATACCATGGTACCCAGCGATTCCTCGCTGTTCTCCACGCCTTCTGCCTTCGCGTTCAGCAAGTATAACTTCGAACATCGCCACGCCTACGAAGAGCTCTGGCAGGGTCGGATCGACTACAGCCATCCCATTGCCCTGGGCGACGATTCCACGTTCGCCATCGGCGCCAAGTACATCGACCGCCACAAGGCGGACGATCACGACAAGACCGATTACAAGTCGACCAAGACCGCCTGGACGCTTGATCAGGGCGGCGGCTATACCGGTGACGACAGCTTCTACGACGGCATGTTCAATTTCGGCACGCGCATCGATTACGACGCTGCGCGCGCTTACCTCGCCGCCAACTCCGCCGTCTCCGCCGTGGACACCGCAGGTACGCTGTCGGACAGCCTTGCCAGCGACTACGACGTGCGCGAGAAGATCACCGCAGGCTACGTCATGGCGACGCTGCACTTCGGCGGGCTGACCCTTGTACCCGGCGTGCGCATCGAACACACCGAAGACGATACCAAGGCCAAGGCCGTCGATGCGAACTCCACGCTGGACGAAGGCTTCAACGTCTTTGGCCACCAGAGCTACACCGACGTATTCCCGGGCATCAATGCCAAGTACGACTTCGGCAACAACCTTGTGGCGCGCGCTGCCGTCACCACCTCGATCGGCCGCCCGAACTACCCCGACCTCGCGCCCTACGTGGTGGTAGAGGACGACACGGTGCCCAATATCTCGATGGGCAATCCCAGCCTCAAGGCGCTCAAGGCAGTCAATTACGACGCCTCGCTCGAATACTACCCGACGCCGGGCGCGATATTCTCGGCCGGCGCGTTCCACAAGTCGATCGACAACCCGATCTACGGCTACAGCACGCGCCAGACCGACGTCACCATCGCCAATGTGCTCTACGACACGGCCGACGTATCCACGCCGATCAATGCCGACAAGGAACAGCTCACCGGCGTCGAGTTCAATGCGCAGATGCAGTTCGTGATGCTGCCGGGCTTCTGGAGCGGCTTCGGCATCTCGGCCAACTACACCCACGTATGGGGCCATGCCGATGCCTCGTTCGTGCGCGACGGCAACATTCCGCTGATCTACCAATCGAAGAACGTCGCCAATGCCCAGATCTTCTATGAGAAGTACGGATTCGGCGCACGCCTGGCGCTCAACTACCGCTCGGCCTATCTCGATACGCTGGGGGCAGATGCCTCTACCGACGAGTATACCGACGGCAATGCCCAGCTCGACCTGCATGTGAGCTACCAGATCACGCCGCAGTTCACCGTGTTCGGGGATGCGACCAACCTGACCGACGCGCCGTGGCGGCGTTATGTCGGCGTCAAGCAGCAGCTGGTCGAGCGTGAGCGGTACGATTCCCAATACCGCGTGGGCGTGCAGCTGCACTTCTGATCGGGCAAAGGTTGTGGCAGGAGCGATTACGATGATGAACAAGGTCCTCACCGGCGTCGCTCTTGCCGCGCTTGCCGCTCCGCTAGCGGCGGCCAGCGCCGAGAAACCGCCAGAAAGAACGGATGGGTCCGGCCTGACCGTGGACCACGTCGTGCTGGTGATGCGCCACGGTGTGCGCCCGCCGACCAAAGATCCGGCGATGCCGGCGGGAACCGCCAGGGGGGACTGGCCCCGCTGGCCGGTCAATCCAGGCTGGCTCACCCCGCACGGCGCCGAAGCGATTGCCGGGCTTGGTATCTCCGACGCCCGCGCCTTTCGCAGCGCCGGACTTCTGCCGGAGGGGGAATGCCCCGCGACCGGAACCGTACATGTCGTGGCGGATAGCGACCAGCGCACCATCGCCACGGCGGCGGCTTGGCTGGAGGCGCTGGCGCCGCATTGCGGGCTGACTGCCGAACACCGCCCTCAGGACGAACAGGATCCGCTGTTCTCTCCCATCGAGGCGGGCAAAGTTGCATGGAATCCGGCGAATGCCGACGCCGCCGTCGCGCGCGCCGCAGGCCCCGGCGGCCTTGCCGCGCATGACGCACGGGAACGGGCGCTTGCAATGCGGCTGGACCGCGTGCTCTGCGGGGCGCAGGCGGCTTCCGCCCAGGAAACTTGCGGAATTTCTGCAGCGGCCAGCGCTTTCAAGCCTGCCACGCCGGGCGGGCGCCCGAAGCTTTCCGGCATGCTGGACAAGGCATCGACCGCCGCGCAAGTCCTGCTGCTGGAATTTGCCGAAGGCAAGCCGATGGATCAGGTCGGCTGGGGACGCACCAGCGCGGCGGACATTGCGGCGTTTTCCCGCTTCCACGCGCTGGAGTTCGAACTTCTCGCCCGGCCCCGCCCGGTCGCGGCGGCCAATTTCTCCGGCCTTGCCCCGATCGTGGAGCAAGGCCTCTCGGGCCCGGCGCGGATCACGATGATTTCCGGGCACGACACCAATGTCGCCAACCTCGGCGGCCTGCTGAGCGTGCACTGGCAGATCCCCGGCTTCGCGACGGACGATCCGGCGCCCGGCGGCGCCATCGTAATCGAAAGCCTGCACGATCGGGCGGGACGGAACTTCATCCGCCTGTCCTATCGCGCGCAGACGCTGGCCGGCATTCGGGCCGGGGGCATGCACGCCGCCAACGAAGTCCGCCGCGTATCCCTGACCGCGGAAGGATGCTCGGTGCCGGGCCATCCGGGGTTCTGCACGCCGGAGCAGTTCAAGCGCCTACTGGCGATGCCAGACCACCCGTAAGTCCGATCTCCCTGCCTGCCGGTCCGGCGCGATCGATTGAGCGCCGTGGCCATGTCCGATATCCTTCCCGCAACGCAAACGCGATGAGAGGGAATTCGGTGCGAAAACCGGGAACACTGCGCGGTGTGCTGTTGATATTGCCCGCAGGCTTGATGCTGGCTGCCAATGCAAGCCTGCCGCCGCCCGCGGCGAAAGTTGCAGATCACGCCGTGGAATGGCGCGGCCCCACCAAGCTGTGGATCCTCTGCCTGGTCTCTTTCGAAACACGTGGCCGGCCCTATATCGCGTTCC
This sequence comes from Novosphingobium oxfordense, assembly GCF_044029435.1. NCBI lineage: Bacteria > Pseudomonadati > Pseudomonadota > Alphaproteobacteria > Sphingomonadales > Sphingomonadaceae > Novosphingobium > Novosphingobium oxfordense. The sequence goes on from NZ_CP147008.1 coordinate 144,499, forward strand.
GATAAGCCCCCCCCCCCCCGAAAAGGATATCGCCTGATGGCCCAAGAAACTGTTTCCATCGAAACCGCCGACGGCACTTGCACGACTTACGTTCTGACACCGGAGGGTGAGGGGCCGTGGCCGGCAGTCATCTACTACATGGATGCCTTCGCCATCCGACCAGCGGTGTTCGAAATGGCCCGAAATCTGACCGATGCCGGCTATCTGGTGCTGCTGCCAGACCTGTTCTATCGGCATGGCGCCTACGACACGCTGGTGCCCAAGGAAATCTTCGCCGCCAATGCCTTTGCCACGGATGTGGCGCCGCTGATGGCATCGACCGACAACCACAAGGCAGGCCGCATCGATACGGCTGCCCTGATCGCCTATCTCGACACGCGCAGCGACGTGAAGGGCAGCAAGATCGGCACAGTGGGCTTCTGCATGGGCGGCGGAATGGCGATTGCCGCAGCGGGGTTCTTCCCCGACCGGGTGGCGGCGGCCGTCAGCTTCCACGGCGGCAATCTGGCCACCGACAAGGAGGTCAGCCCGCACTTGCTCGCGCCGCAGATCAAGGCGGAATTGCTGGTTCTGGGTGCCGAGAACGACCATTCCTATCCCGTCGAAATGGCCGAGAGGCTGGAGGCGGCATTGAACGATGCCGGTGTGACGCACACTTGCAAGATCTACGAAGGCGCGGCGCACGGCTGGACCAAGCCCGATTTTCCGATCTTCAACCCGGAAGCGACGGAACGCGGTTGGGGTGAGGCCCTGGCATTGTTCGATCGCTATCTGAAGTAAGCGTGGCAAATGCGCTCATCACCAATCCGGTGGTGAGCGCATTGCGATCCCCGTTCGAAATTACTGAATTAAGCTGGCTTTCCGCGTCACGCCTCGACACAATGCGGATGCGACAAGGCCAGGGGGACAATTCGATGCGCAAGAGGTTTTTCGGCTGGGCGGCTCTGCTCGCGTCTGCCTCCACCCCGCTGATTGCGCAGGAAGCGCCTGTTCCCGGAGCGCCGACGGCGCAGGGCGATCTTTCGGTCACCATCTACAACAACGATGTCGCACTGGTGCAGGACATCCGGGTGCTGAACCTTGCCAACGGCCGGGTCCGGCAGGACTTCCCCGACGTCAGCGCCCAGATCCGCCCCGCGACGGTATCGCTTACCGTGCCCGATGCGGCGATCCTGGAACAGAACTTCGATTACGATCTGCTCTCGCCCTCCAGTCTGATGGAAAAGTCCCTGGGGGACACGATCACGCTGGTCCGCACCAATCCTGCCACCGGCGCCGAAACGCGCGAACGATCGCGCGTCCTAGCCGTCAACGGCGGTGTCGTGCTCGAGGTCGGCGGACATATCGAGGTGCTGCGCGACGACGGCCTGCCGGTTCGCGCCGTGTTCGACCGCGTGCCGGAATCGCTACGCGCGCGGCCGACGCTTTCGGTTACGCTGGCCAGCACGCGGTCGGGATCCCGCCCGGCAACGCTCTCCTACCTGAGCGGCGGACTGCGCTGGAGCGCGGACTACGTCGCTCTGTTCGACGAAAAGAACGGCAAGATCGACGTGCAGGGTTGGATCACGCTGCAGAACAACAGCGGCACCACCTTCACCAACGCCAAGACTCTGCTTGTGGCCGGGGACGTCGGCAGCAGCAATGACGGCAATGCCTATATGCCGCAACCACGCCGGGCCACGCGCACCCAGCCCGGCTCTGAAAGCGCCGATCGCGAACAGCTGGGCGACTTCTACCTTTATCCCTTGGCCGAGCGGACGACGATCGCCGACAGGCAGACCAAGCAGGTCAGTTTCCTGGATGCGAAGGGCGTTGCGGCCAGTTCGGGCTTTCGCTTCGAGAATGGCTGGCTGAACAGCTTGGACAATGCGCGCAGCGCGCAATCCGTGCTCAATTTCGCCAATTCCGGTGCGGGCGGCCTGGGCGACGCCCTGCCCGCCGGCACCGTGCGCGTCTATGTGCGTGACGCCCGCGGGCAGCCGCAATTCATCGGTGAAAACTCCATCGACCACACGCCGCAGGGATCGATCATCGCGCTGCCCACCGGCGATGCTTTCGACGTGAAAGTGCAACCGGTCATGGTCTCGCGCACGAAGATCAGTGGCGATCGCTGGCGCACGCAGATGCGCTATCGCCTTACCAATGCGCGTTCACGCGGCGCGACCGTGGAACTGGTGCAAAGCGGGCTGGACTGGGCGGATACGCGAATTACGGAAGAAAACCGCAAGAGCGAGCGCCGCGATGCCGGCACCGCCGTCTGGCAGGTGCCGGTGCCGCCAAATGGGGAAGCGGTAGTCACCGCCACATTCGACACCCGCTACTGATGTCCTGGCTTCGTCTCGCAGGCCTGCTGGCTGCGGCGATGGCGGGCATGCCGGCGATGCTTGCCGCGCAAGAGACGCGCGTGGTCGTCTCGGCCGCGCCGGAGCACGTGGCCCTGACCGTCTATCGCGAGCGCTACGGAAAGGGCGAGATCGACCGCGCCAATCCGCGCGGCTTCGCGATGATTACGGAGACGCGTAAGGTGCGGCTGCCGCGCGGCCGTGCGGAATTGCGCTTCGAAGGCGTGGCAGAGGGCATCATTCCCGTCAGCGCGGTGATCGAGGGATTGCCCGGCGGCACGATCGAGAAGAACCGCGACGCGCGCCTGCTCTCCCCAGCCTCGCTGGTCGACGGGACGCTGGGCCGCGAAGTGACGATTACCCGCACCGACAGGGCGACCGGTCGCACGGTGAGCGAGGAGGCAACGATCATCGCCGGGCCGCAATCGGGCGTCGTCCTGCGGACGCCATCCGGGATCGAGACGCTGCGATGCTCGGGCCTCCCGGAAAAGCTGGCGTTCGGTTCCGTCCCCTCCGGCCTGTCCAGCAAGCCGGTCTTGAGCGTGACGACAGACAGTCCCTCGGCCCGTACGGTCACTGTGCGGCTCAGCTATCTTGCCTCGGGCTTCGACTGGCGGGCCAGCTACGTCGCGACGCAAGGAGCGGACGGGCAAACCCTCAACCTGTTCGCCTGGCTGACGCTGGCGAATGGCAATGGGGAAACCTTCCAACAGGCCGAAGTCAATGCCGTGGCGGGCCGTCTCAACCGCGTCGAAACGCCCCGGTGGCGAGCGGCGATCTCCAGGCTCGCGCTCTCCTGCTACCCACTCGGAACGACGACTTCCAACCTGAAGGCGCGCAATGCGCCGGACCAGGAAATTCTTGTAACTGCGCGCCGTCGGTTCGAGGTGATCCCACCGCCGCCGATGGCTGCACCGGCGCCTCCGCCACCACCGCCCCCGCCTCCCCCTCCCCCACCGCCGGAAGACCTTGGCGATCTCAAGATGTACCGGGTGCAGCAGCGCGTGAACGTGGCCCCGCACGCTCAGAAACAGGTTGCGCTCCTCTCCCGCGAAAACGTGCATTTTGAGCGCCGCTACCGCCGCGCGGTCTTTCCCTGGCAAATGCTGGATGCCGCACCGACGGCGATTGTGCTGGTGCTGCACAATGAAAGCGCAGCCGGGCTCGGCCTTGCGCTGCCACAGGGCACGACCGCGCTCTATGCAGAAGGGCCACGGGGGCGACAGCTTCTCGGCCTGGGTGCGCTGACCGACCGTACGGAGGGCGAGACTTTTCGTTTGTCAGCCGGCACCAGCACTCAGGTGATAGTCAGCCAGAAATCGGCCGGCGGGCGGGATCGGTCCCTTGGTATCACCAATGCCAACGCCTTCCCGGTCGTCGTGGAAATCCCCATCGGCTCGGCAGGCGATAAAATCGTCGCGCAGAACGAGCCGCTACTCACTGTCGACGGCGTTGCGACATGGTCGCGGACACTGGCGCCCGGTGAGAACGCCGAATTACGCTACACGTATTAACGGCGTTACCCCAATCCATCGATGCCCCATTCCGGGTCCATCAGGCCGCCGTCCCCCACGCGCACTTTTAAAAAGAGCGCACAAGACGCGGCAGCCTGCGTCCGGCGGCCGGCTTATACCTTGGGCGTCACCCAAACTTCGACGGGCGTGATGAACTTGCCCGGAGCAGGCTTGCCGACATGCACGCGATCTGCGGTGACCTGCTCGCCGGTTGAAAGATGAAAGGTTACCCACGGCTTCGGCATACGCTCGAACTTCATCTTCTGAATGACTTGGCCGGTGGTGGTGTTCATGATCTGGGCGATAATACTCATGCGCGGGCCGCTAGCGCCGATTGCGCGAGGGCGTCCATGCCCCAGATCCAGTTATCCAGCGATTAGGCTTGGCTCCCCTGCCCGGCAGGCGATCGTTGCCCGCACGCCGAAGTCAGGCCGGACTGCGCATCCCGGATGACTTGCGCGTTATCAGCAGCAGCCCCACGATCGCCGCCGCGAAGCCGGACGCGGCGCCCACGCCCAAGGCAAAGCGCGGGCCGAAACTGTCCGCCACCCACCCCACGATCGGCGCGCCGATCGGCGTTCCTCCCAGGGCGACGCCCACGCGCAGCGCCATCACGCGCCCGCGCATGGCCGGCTCTGTCGAAAGCTGCATCAGCACGTTGGATGCATTGGTGAAGGTGAGCGCCGCGACACCCGTCACCACCAGCGCCGCCGCGAATGCCCAGTACCACGGCGCGATCGCGGCAAGGCTGCACCCCACTCCAAACGCTGCGGCGCCCGCCAGCAATGCGTTGAACCGGGCCTTCTCGCGGCTGGCGGCAACCAGCGCGCCCGCCATCGTACCCAGCGCCATGCAGGAAGAAAGCACGCCGTACTGAAGCGCATCGGCATGGAAGATCCGCACTGCCATGACCGAGATGAAGATCGGAAAATTCAGCCCGAACGTGCCGATCAGGAAGAGCATGATGAGGATCGCCTTCAGATCCTCCCGCCCCAGGACGTAGCGCAAGCCTGCGGTAAAGCTGCCGCGCTGCCGCTGGGCACGCGGCTGCCGGTGCAGTTCAGCCGTTCGCAGCAGCATCAGCGAAACAAGGACGCCGATGAACGAGGTGCCATTCAACAGGAAGGCCCAGCCCGTTCCCACCCCGGCAATGACGATCCCCGCGACCGCCGGGCCGACCATGCGCGCGGCATTGAACGATGTGGAATTGAGCGCCACCGCATTGGGCAGATCCGCGTCGCCTACCAGTTCGGCAACGAAGGTCTGCCGCACCGGTGCGTCGAATGCCGCCGCGCTGCCGAACAGGAAGGCGAAGACGTAGACGTGCCACAGTTGCACCAGCCCGGTAACCGTCAAAACGCCCAGAGCCAGCGCCAGAATGCCCATCGCCGCCTGGGTCAGCAGCAGCACCTTGCGCTGGTTGAAGTGATCCGCGACATAGCCCGTCCAGGGCAGAAGCAGCATCTGCGGGCCGAACTGCAAGGCCATCACCACGCCCACCGCCGATGCGCTGTGATGCGTCAATTGCGTCAGCACCAGCCAGTCCTGCGCGGTGCGCTGCACCCAGGTTCCGATATTGGATACGAAGGCGCCGCCCACCCAGATCCGGTAGTTGAAGCTCTGCAGCGACCTGAACATGCGAAAACTTCCGGTCATGGGCGTTCCGGTTCGTTCCCGCCGTGGAAGCGACCGAAATGCCCGGCCGCGAAAAGTGCCAGCAGCACTATTCCTACTCCCAATGCCAACGCATGAAGCCCGTTGCGCAAGTCGAACGCCCCGACGCGGCAGACCAGGAAATAGGCCGCGACAAGATTGGCAAAGCCCCAGATCACATTGGTGCGTGCAGAGGAAAGCCCCTCCCCCGGTGGCTTTGCAAACGGGCTCTGGAATGCGCGCCCCATCATGCCTGCGGCCAGATGGGGCAGGCAGTTCGCCAGAAAGGCGCCGCCGAAGACATAGGAGAGAAGATGCAGCCCGTTCATGTCAGCACGCCCTTGCAGCCAATAGTTCGACGATCGCTTCGGTCGTCCCGGTTTCGCCCAGCCGTGGAAATAGCGCTTCGATGCTGTAGTCGTGCGCCCGCTGGCGGGAATCTGTCATCGCGTCGATCGCCAGCGTCACGTTGAAACCCAGTTCGTAGGCTTGCCGTGCCGTCGCATCCACGCCGGTTCCGGTGGCGACGCCGGCAACGACGACCTGGGTTACGCCCAAGGCCTTCAGCCGTTCATCCAGCCCGGTGCCGGTGAAGGCACCCCAAGTCCGCTTGGTCACGACGATGTCGTCCGGATGCTGGCCCAGTTCCGGCAGGAAATCGGCAAACCCATCCGGAAACGCATCGCCTCCGCGTCCGGGTTGCTCGGTCCGCCCCGGCGCCCGGCCTGTCGCGTTGACCAATACGACTGGAAGCTCCCGAGCACGAAACGCCGCGATCAAGGCGGCGGCGCGCTGCACGACCGGCTCGATGGGATGGATGAAGGGATAGTCCATCAGTCCCTTCTGCAAATCCACAACGATCAGCGCCGTGACGGGGTCCAGTACAGTCAGCATCGAATGTCCATTCGTTTCGGCAGCGAAATCTCAATCGTCGACAAGGCGTTTCAGCAGGGCGAGTGCGGTGGCCAGAACCTCCTGCTCCTCCGTGTCCAGCCGTGCGTGAATGGTCCGCGCAAGCCAGTCCTGCCGGGCCGCGCGTCCTTCCTGCATCCAGTTGCGGCAATTCTCGCTCAGGGACAGGATCGTGCGGCGGCCATCGGCGGGATCGGGCGTGCCGATCACCATTCCCGCCTCTTCAAGCGCGGAAATCACCGCGCCCATCGATTGCGGCCGCATGCCCTCCGCACGGGCAAGATCGGATGTCGTCGCCGGTCCGTGCTTTTCCAGCCGAAGCAATACGGAGGTTTGGGAAGGCGTCAGGTCGCCCGCTCCCGCCTGTTCGCGCAGGCGGCGCTTCATCCGGCCGACCAGCAAGCGCAGATCCTGCGCCAGCCTGGCGGCCGAGGAATCCATGTCAGGCGCCGCAAGATCGTACCGCTTGTCGTCCATGCCGGCGAGATAGGAGATGTGAAGGTAACCTTCAAAGGTTATCTGCACAACTGTCGATGCAAAAAATGGAATGGGAACAGAACCACGCGTGAAGAGTTGCCGGAAAGTTATCCGGCTGCGGCAAGCCCTGGCCGCCGCATCGATTTCGATGCAGCGAGCATCGCCGGTGTCCGCCGATAGTCGAAATGCCCGGGCCGCCTAGAAAAGCCGAACTACGGGAAAATAGCTAAGATCGCTTAACCATGCCATTTAACCGCAGTTTAGCCGGCATGGGCGATTGTCAGCTTCATCAGGAGGCTCGATATGTCCAGGTCCGGAATGAAGTGCGGCGCTTTGGTTGGCGCATTGCTGCTCGGTTTCGCAACGTCTGCCAATGCCTACGATGGCGCGTCTATCTCGATCTCGGGACGCGTGCCCACCGTCTGCCAGGTGAGCGTCGCAGGCTCGCGGATGCAAGCCCTCCAGACTGGGGCCAACGATCTGGGCGTCATGCACGAACTGTGTAACGACATCTCTGGCTACACCGTCACGCTTTACCATCCCGCCGGGCTGATCGACGCCTGGGTGGACGTGGGCGGCGTTCGCGTGCCGATTTCGCCGAATGAAACGCACACGGTCATCGTCGATAACCGCATGCCGGCCTATCGCGAACAGCCGCTGCGCCTAGTCCTCAACCAGACGCCGGACGAGTCGATGAACCTCAGCCTCGAAGCGGAACCCAAGGGCGCCGTCTTCTAAAGCAGTTTCCGATCCGATTGCATCGGAACTGCTCTAAGATTTTGGTTTGCGGCGTTTTCCGAGTCATCAGGTGATTCCACCCGATTAGAAAACGCTCTAACGACGCCGATCAGGGCCTCGTTGCCGAGCATCCGTCTCCGCCGGCCAGGCCAAGGCGCGGCGAAAAGGTCAGGGTAACCACGTCCGCGTACTGTCCCGCAGGAAGGCGCCGGATGTCTGCCGCGGCAAGTTCGACCTGGACGTTATGGTTCCGGCCACCCGGTGCCGGGGTCTGGCTACACGCGATCGTCGACTGGTTCGAAACCGGAAATCCCGAAATTTTGAGCGCATAGGGCAATGCCGCGTCGTCATTGTCGAAGCGCTTCATGGCCCCACGCTCCTGCGCGACGCGAATCTCGTAAGGTACGGTCGACTGCGCCGTGACAGCCAGCCCGCGCGTGACGTTTCCGCCGGTGCCGTCGATATCGCCGAAATCGATCCGCCCGCGCTGATTGCCGACGGAGCCCACGAACGTGGCAATCCGCTCAGGCACGGTCAGGTCGACCGCAACCTGGCTACCCAACTGCATACCGCGATCGATCTCGTCCCGGCCCGCCATGCAGGCGAAGCGCACCTCCAGCGGCTGGTAATAGTGCCCCGCGACAATGCCCTGCCCGGCCGGAATCTGGATGCGGAAGCTTTCGTTCACATTGTCGCCGGTCGATCGCTGGCCGAATTCGATCAGAGCGCCATTCGTGGCGTTCGGCTGTTCGGCGCCGGAAACGAGCACGTTGCGGCCGGTGTCGCGAACCCAGCGAATGTCGTAGCGCACCGATTCGTTGCGCCCGAAAGCGGCGCCCCGGTTGATCGCGCCCGGGTTCGCCAGAACCATCCGCACGCCCGTAATCCGGGGGGCCAGACGGCGCACGTGAATGGTGAAGGTGCGTTCCACCTCGGAGCGGTTGAACGGATCGTAGTCCACGGTCAATTCGCTGGTCGATGCCCGGAAATCCGCACAGGCGGCGCGCGCAGCCTGAGGCGCGGCCAAAGCGAGGATGCCGCAGGACAGAAGAGTGGCGGCGATCTTCATGGGGTTCCCTCCGGCTTCAATGCGCCGCTGCGTTGCAGGGCGGCGCCTGTGGATGACGTCACGTCGATTATATAGACGAGCGTGCCCTCGTCCGTGGGCATTTCAATGCGCCATTTGCCCGCGCGCAGGCCCTGCACGGCAAAGCGGCCGGCGCGGTTCGTGAACATCTCCACCGGTTTGCGATCCGGCGCAGCAAGTTCGGTTACCCGGCCACCCACCAGCGCAAGCGGCGTGCCGTCGGGCTTGAGCAGCTGGCCGGTGTAAGTGACGAAGTAGTCCGACCCGATCTCGATCAGGTGGCCGGAACGGTACGGCGGGCGGAACTGGATGACGCCGGTGCCCACATCGTATCCGGCCGGAGCGTCCGGCACGTCGTACGTCAGCAAGCGCGGTGAATAGGCGGTCAATTGCGGCATGACCGCACCGCCGAACGTCCCCGATTTCGCCATGTAGTCATCCTGGCGCGGATCGAGATAGACGGCCTTGCCATCCAGCGAGGCATGCGGCTTGACGATCGCGAAACTGTCGTAGATCGGGCGCGAGAGCGCGAAGCTGCCGCCCGCGAAGGCCAGCGAGAACGCCGTCCGCACCGAAGTGCGCTGATCCACGATCGTGCCGCTGTTCGAGAACGAGGTGTAATGCGCCGCGCCCACTTCGGCGCGATTGGTCAGCACGTTCACCGCGGCGTTGACGCCCACCGAATCCTCGACACGATCGATGTTGGCAGAGGCGTTGTACGAACCCACGCCGGTCCCGCTGGAGCGTTGGTAGCTCAGTCGCGCACGATCGTTCTGCGTATCGAAATCGGCATTGACGCTGGAGCTGCGATCGAAGCGATAGATCAACGAAAGCCGCGCGCCGGGGCCATTGCCGCGTTCGTTGCGCTCGTAGAAACCCTCCGCCGTCAGCAATATCCGCTGATTGGGACGCCACCCGTAAGTGGCGCTTGCGGTCACCTGATCCTTCTTCCCCGACCGACCGACGGAATAGAAACCATCCAGGCTGAAGTAGTTGTTGGCATCCAGCGACTGCGAATAGGTCGCCCCGATTTCCAGCGAATAGGGGTTGCTTGCGGTAAGACTGTCCGGCAGCGAGAAATTCTTGCTCGTTGCCTGGATTGAGCCGGTGAGCGAACGGGAATTGCCCGCCTTCCCCACACGCGAGAATTCATAGCCGATATTGATCGCGTAGCCGTTGCCGATCGAAGTATTGTGCGATCCGGCGGCGTTCAGCGACAGCGTTCCGATCGGCGAGGCCCAGACCACTTCGGCACCGCCCACGCCGCCGCGCTGCTGTGCCTGGAAGTTGGCGCCGACGGTCAATTCCTCGGTCAAGCCATGGCGGAAGAAGCCCGAGGCAATCGGATCGTTCGTATAGTGCCGCCCACCGGTGGTGAACGGTGCCTTCACGCCGGCGTAGAGGCCGAACTCGCTGATCCCGGCGGCCAGCAGGGTGCGATCGAAGTTGATCGAGAACGAGATCACGTTCTCCCGGCCGCTATCGTCGCGCACCAGAAGCTGCACGTTGTTCGACCCTTGCGCGAACGGGAAATCGCCAATGTCGTAAGTGCCGGGATTGAGGCGGGTCACCTGCACCGACTGGCCGTTGACGATGGTCTCGACCGTCGACGCGCGCGTCAGGGTGAACGAGCGCTGGCCGCGCGGCTGGATGTTGCGCTGCGGATCAAGGTCCGCATAGACGCGCGACATCGACAGGCCGGCCATCGGGCTGGTGCCGGAAAAACCACGCGCGACCGGCTCCAGATCGCCGGCGGTATAGCGCGCCAGATGGCGCTCGTCGTCATAGACGATGCGGGTGCCTTCGCGGCGGAAGCTGTCCTGGATGCTGCCTTCGTTCTCCAGGACGAAGCCCTTCACCCGCACCGCGCTGTCATAGACGATGTTCGGCGTCTGGAAGCCGGTGTTGTCGCCCTTGTGCACGTAGTCGCTGTTGACGAAGGCCGTGAGATAGGCGGACACGTCCTCTGCCGGCTGGACCGGCCCCGCCACGGACTCATAACCGCTCATGACGTGGATCGACTGACGCTGGCGCATCGTCGGATCGAGATCCAGCTTCAGACCAAGGCTGGCCGTGTCGTAAGTGAGCTTCAGGCCCAGCCCTGCCAGATCGCCGGTCGCGACCTGCTTCTTGCCCTCCAGACTGGCGGAAATGCGGTTCCAGTCGTTGGTGGAAAGCACACTGCGCAGCAGGTCGAGCAGTTCCTGCGTATCGACCAGAATGCGGTCGTCTGCCGTTAGCGTGTAGGAGACCTCGCCCAGCACGAAACCATTGTCGGACAGCGGCCCGCCCATGGGGATATCGCGTCCGGTCGCATTGAGGCGCTGGCCGCCGAACGTCGGCGTCGGAGTCGAGGTGCCATCCGCAGAGGTCTTGCGCGCAAAGGGCGTGACTGCCGGCTGCACTGGGTCATCCGCCGCCGCAGCCTTATCCGCCGATTCCGGGACAAAATTGCCGTCGGCCGGAGCCGCAAGGGCGCTCAGCGGCGCCAGTCCCGCCAAGCCCAGCAGGTAAAGAGAGGTCCTTTGCGCCACAGCGTCATTTGCTTCCGGACGGGTTCAGCTCGACCGACAAGGTGCCCGCACTGTCCGGCAACACCACGTTCATCGGCAGCACCCGGCTGGCTTTCGCCGGCACAAGGCCCAGCCCCATGCTGTCGCGAATTTCCTCGGGCTCGAAAGTCTTGCGATAGGCTTCTGTACCGTCGCCGCGACGCTCGATCACGGTCATGCGATTGCTGGCGACATAGCCGTAAGTCGCCCCCTCGTTGGCGATCGTCACCACGGGCTGGGGCTTTCCGGTCGCGTCCTGGCCGATCTTGGCCTCCACGACCTTGAACGACGGCTTGGCATCACCGCCGCCGACGCTGACGAGCACCTTGAAGCGATGGAGCACCTGAATGGTATTCTGCGCGGCCGCCATGGCCACCGGCAACTGGGCGATCGTCACATAGAAGTGCTCGCTCTCGCCCGGCTTCGGATCACCCACCCACTGGATGCGGAAGGCCTGCGTCTGGTTGCCGGCCAGCGTGGCCTGGCTGGGAAATACGAGAATATCGTCGTTTTCCTCATCCTCGGCTTCACGCAACTGTCCGTCCACGATGTGAACCGGATGAACCGTGACTTCGACTGGGACGGGATCCGGGAAGGTATTCTGCAAGGTGACAACGGCCGAGGCTTGGCGGCCGACGGTCTGCAGGTCGACCACCACCGGCTGCACGTTGAGAGCCAGGACGGGGCTGGCGCTTGCCAGCAATGCGATTGCGGTCAGCCACGGACGCACGGCGCGGCGCGTAAAGCGTGAAGTCATCTTGCTCATCTGAAATTGCCTGAACAAAAAAGGGTGGAGGCGGGCCGAGGCCCGCCTCCTGACGCGATCAGGCGCCCGGGGTCAGTTCGATCAGAACGTAACCCGAGTAGTTGCCAGCAGCCATCCGACGATCGGTGTTCGATCCCCAGTTGACGGCAGTCGGATCGTACGTGCCAACGGTCGGAACGGCGGTCCCGTCAGCAACAGCCTTGGTGAACAGGATGTGGGTCGAAGAGTCGCTCGAGCTGAAGTGACCGCCGAAACGCTTCGCAACCGTGGTAGCGCCAGGCGTCGAAGTCGAGTCGAGGGCCAGACCGCCGATCGATGTATCGAGGTTGTAGCGAATCTGCTGGGCGAAGCCGCCCTCAGCAAAATCGTTGCTGAACTTTGCATCCTTCAAAGAAAGCACAGCACGCTTGACGTTAACACTGCTTCCACCAGTGTTGCAAAATGCAATAACGTCCGCGTCGTTCAGCTTCTGAGCGATTTCGTCAGTGACGGTCGAGCGAACCTTCGCTTCAGAATCGGTCAAGTCGCCGAGGGTGATCGACGAAGCCGTCGACGTGATGCCGCACTTGCTATTGACCTGCGCATTGATGGCGATGTTGGCGGTGGTGGCAGCCTGAGCCGAACCGGCAACGGCGAGCATGGCAACCGCGCTGGCGGCGAGGATCGAACGCTTCATAACTTAACTCCCTTGAGCATTTTGGCGCGGAATGGCGCCGGAGAATGAAGGGCTGCTGGTGCTGGCCCCGCGAGTTAAACCGGATGCCCGGTCAGGCAGCCGATGGCTGAACGGCGCGTCGACCCACGCTCCGTCCTTCTAGGTGGCGAGGTGCGCTTATGCGCGTGGCCCAACCACCAGAATTAGAGTGTCCTTGTAGTGACCCGCCGCAAGGCGAGGCTCGTTGGTGGCTTGCGCCGGCCAATCGATGGTGATCACGGCATTGCGACCGACGCTGATGCCGGAGCCCGATTTCAGCCCGCGCCCCGGCACGAGGCTGGCGAAATCGCAGCTGCCGCCGTCTTCCATTTCACTGGAAGTGCAGCGCTGGCTGCGCACGATGCCCTTGTCGGTATCGAGCGCCACGGAAACGCGGTAGCGCTTGCTGAAGGCATATCCGGAACCGTCGTTCGTCGCGTCGACGTTCATCAGCCCACCACTTTGCGAAGTGACGCCAAGCGCATAGGGCGTGTTGCAGTCGAGCCCGACCGCGACGGTAAAATTGGCCGCGCTCTCAAGATCGCGGGGTGCGGCAAGGTCGTCGGGCCCGCTGGAAGCGAAGCCGCAACGTTCCTTGATACGAGCGGTGACGTCGATCGCGACCGAGTCGGTATGCGCCTGGGCCGAGGATGCTGCCAGCACCCCTGCCAGAACGCCGCCAGCGCACAAGGCTGCGTGCGATATTCGCCGGAATGGAACGAAAATCATTAAGCCCCCACTTAATGTCTGGCGACGCGAGCGGCCCCCTGCTGCCCGAATCTGCGAGTAACTCACTGTGAAACGGGGCTTAGAAAGGGATCACGGAACAGGCAAATGCAAATTGTTAGTTAACAGCAACGTTGTCCATTTTGGGACATTTCACTTTCTATTGATTACCTGCCTTCATCCCGTCACTTGCGGCGAATCGGCGAATTCGACGGCACCGATGCGTCCGAGAAAGGCCGTGAGCGGGCGCGATCGCATCACGGGGATTGGGTGGAGATGCCCCGCCGTGCAGCACCTTCAGCGGCAGCACAGGCTCGGTCCGGCGTCTTCGTGCGGCAAATTTCGCATTACGGAACAAAGCTGTCACATACGTCGGATAGCAGGCCGCCAGATAATTATGGGCGCATCTCTCCGCTGGCTTCACCGATGCCGGGCAGAGCCTGTGGGCCTTTGCTGCATGGGGCTGCTGATGAGCGGGATCGAGAGAGAGCGGACGCGGTGGTTTCTGCGCAACATGTTGCCTCATGAACCCGCACTGCGCAGTTGGCTTGCCCGCAAATGTCCGGCCGGGCTCGAACCCGACGACGTCATCCAGGAAGCCTATGCGGTGATCGCCGACCTTCCCGACCTGCAACATATCCGCTTCCCACGCGCCTATCTTTTCCAGGTCGCGCGTTCGGTCATCGTCCGCCACGTCCGGCGTTCGCGGGTGGTGCCCATCCACGCGGTGGAGGACCTTGCCCACCTGGACTTTCCCGATGACATGCCCTCTCCCGAGCAGGTTGCATTCGACCGCGACGAATTGAAGCGGCTGGCCCGGGCCATCGCCGCCATGCCGGAGCGGACGCGGGAAGCTTTCGTGCTGCGGCGGGTCCATTCCTTTTCGCAGCGGGAAATCGCTGAAAGGATGGCGCTTTCCGAAAGTACGGTGGAAAAACATATTTCCCGCGGCATCCGATTCCTTATTGAGCGATTTGCCGATAGAGGAAACGCGCCGGCAAACGCCTCTAAGGAAAATGATCTGGAGTGTATCTCGCTAGATGGCCGATCGGGAAACCAGTCACGACATTGATGCCGCTGCGGCGGACTGGGTCGCGCGGATCGATCGTGGGCCATTGCGTGAAGACGAAGAGCAGGCCTTCCAGGCCTGGATGAAAGGGGACGCGCGTCGGCGCGGCGCCTTCATGCGCGCCGATGCCTTGTCGATGATGAGCGAATCGGCACGGGCCTTGGGCACCGGTTTCGATACGCGCGATTTCGCGGAAACGCACAAAGAGGAAACGGCGGCAGCGCCCCGCCAACTCGCTTCCCCGCATAGCCGGCGCACGGCCATGCTCTGGGCCGGCCGAGGCGCGGTGGCCACGGCGGCATTGGTCGCGCTGGGTAGCGCCTTCTCATCCAGCGCGGGGGCGATCACCACGCGGCGGGGAGAGATAAGGCGCGTGCCTCTGGAAGACGGCTCCAGCATGGAGCTGAATACCGAGACCAGCGTGCGCGTGCTTTATGGCGCCGAACAAAGGCGAATTCAGGTCCTTTACGGCGAAGTCTTCTTCACGGTCACCCGGAACGATCGGCGTCCTTTCATAGTCGAACTGGGCAACGGCCACATCGCCACGTCGCTTGGCTCCTTTCGGGTACGCCGTCTGCCGGACAGGCCCGCCGACGTGCTGGTCGACCAGGGCCACATCCAGTTCGCCCCGGCCAAGCAGGCCTTCGCGCCGATCGGCCTTTCGGCGGGTACGCTACTCATCGTGCCCGAGCTTTCCGGCGATGCACCCGCCCCCACACCGCAGACCGTCGCGCCCCGGGCGATCACGCAGCAACTGGCATGGCGCGAAGGCAAGATCGCTTTCGAGGGCGACCGGCTGGACCAGGCCGCCGCCCAGTTCGCGCGCTATAGCGATATCCGTATCGTCATAGAGGATCCCGCACTCGCCGCCGAACCCATTACCGGCTTGTTCGCCGCAAACGATCCGGTGGGCTTCAGCCGGGCCGTCGCAACCATCGTCGATGCCCAGGTGGAACGCAGCGGAGGGAACCTGATCCTGCGCCGCCCGTCCCGCTCTTGATAATAGCCCGCTCCAGATCCCGGATGGAGTGAGAAAACCGCCGTGGGCCCGATGGGCATCGGCTGTCCGCCAATTGTCACAGTTCTCTCCTAGCCCGCCAGTCGCCGATCCCCCCGTCGGCGCAGCAGGAAAGTCCATGTTCGATTCAGGCCGAGCGGCCACGCCATCCATCCCACGGTCCGTAGCATTGGGCCGTGAATCCCGGCTGATCGCCTATTCGTCGGGCAATTTCGGCAAGAATCTGGTGTTCTCCGGCGCGGACGTCACTTTCCTGTTCCTGCTGACCGACCTGTTCGGGTTTTCTGGCGCGATGTCCGGCATGCTGATGCTGGTAGCGCTGGCGGGCGACCTCGTGTTCGATCTGCTTGCCGCCAAGCTGGTGATCAGGCTCCGCCGCTCAGGCAAAGGCTATCGCTGGATGATCGCGGCCGGGTCGCTTCCCGGCGGGCTTGCCTTTGCCTTCCTCTACACCATGCCCGCACTCGGCATCGGCCAGGCCTGGGCGCTGGCCTTCGCCCTGCTGGTCTTTCGGGGGGCCTATGCCCTGATCGATGTGCCGCACAATGCGCTGATGACGCGCATATCGGCGGACAGCCGTGCGCGCGGGCGCGTTTCCGGCTATCGCTTCTTCTTCAGTTCGGCGAGCGCACTGACGGTCGCCTCGATCCTTACGCCGATGGTGCAATCCGCCGTGCGGGTGCACGATCTGGCCAGTCTGGCATGGACGGGCGCCATGGCCGGCGGGCTTTTCGCCGCGACCATGGTGGCCTGCGGACTGGCCAGCGACCGGCGGAGCAGCGCGCCGGCTTCGACGTGTGAAGGCCCGGACGGCGACGGGATCGACGTGCCGCTGCGCGACAGGCTGGTACTGGCCATGGGCCTGATCGCCGTGATCACCGGCTTCGCCATGCCCGCTTTCGAACGGATGCTTCTTTATCTCGGAACCTACGTGATCGAGCGGCCCGGGCTGGTCGCCACGCTGCTACTTGCCAAGACGGTGGGCCAATTCGTCGGCGTCGCGGTCTGGACGCCGCTGGCCGGCCGGATCGACAAGAGCCGCATTCTGGCGGCGGGCCATGCCATCTCCATCGTGGGCTTCGCGCTGTTCGGCCTGCTGATCGACCGTCCGGAAGTGCTGCCGGCTTGCGCGCTGCTGATGGGCTTCGGGCTCAGTTGCGTCTTCATGCTGCCTTGGGGCCTGCTGGCCAATGCCGTCGACTTCGTGGCGCTGCGCCATGGGCGGCGGTTCGAAACCGGGCTTTTCGCGTACTATCTGGTGATGGTGAAGGCCAGCGGCGCCGCCGCCTCCGTCGTGATCGGCCTGTCCCTCGGCTGGCTGGGCTACGTTCCCGGCGGAGTGCAGGGCGAAAGCGTCAAGGCCGGAATGATGGCGCTGGGCCTTGGCCTGCCGATCCTGGGCGCCATCGGCGCGATCGTGCTGCTGTCGCGCATGGGGATGGGCCACGACCGGCACGAGCGTGTGCTCGCGGCGCTCGCGGCCCATCGTGCGACCCGATGGTTCAGCCCGGCGCGGAGCCGGTCTCGGGATTGAACTTCGGATTGGTGAAATCGAGCGGCGCGGGGACCACCTTTGCCGGAGGCGTGGCGCTTTCGGCCCAGGCGCGGCAAATCATGTCCCGCAGCATGCGGGCGCCGTCGCCGGTCTGGGTATAGACCAGTTCGCGCGTGTCGCGGTCGGCGAAGTTGGTGAAGTGATCGCGCTTTTCCAGCTTGTAGACTGTCTCCATCTTGTCGCCCGCATTGTCGAGGTAGGCCAGCACCGCGTCGAACATGTCGCCATCGCGGTGCCCCGGCGCGCCGATGCGCGGGGCGATATCGGCAACGGTCAGCTTCATACCGTCCACGAAACCGCTTTCGAACCGGCCATGGATCGTTCGGTCGCGCGTATAGTCATGCGGATTATCGCCCCGCCAGCCATCGCTGTTGACCGAATCGTGCAGCGGCTGCGCGCCATCGCCGATGTAGTGGCCCAGACGGATGACCTGGAATGCGCAATGCTGTTCGGGCACCGAGGCGTCACCGCCCTCCGCATTCGCCTTGCGGATATAGCGCATGCAGGTGATCAGTCGCTGATAGGCCTCCATCGCCGCATAGGGCAGCGTGCCGGTCCAGCGCACATTGGTACGCGCGGCAGTCGCGGGATCGCTGTCCTTGATCGTCTCGTAATGCTTGTAGAGCGACAGCACGAACTCATAGCGAGAGCGCGGGATCGGCTTCAGGAACGTGAACTGCTCACGAAACCAACCGTGGTTCGGGTCTTCCTCGATCTTCGAGAAGTTCATGTCGTCGCCGCGCCAGCTGTCAGGCAGCGAGGCGGAGGCGCCGATATAATCCTCATACTTGCGCAGGAAGACCGGGCCATCGGCGGGGATCGCCTCGATCGCGGCGCGGTCGATCACGGCATGGGCGGTGCCGCCCCAGGCATGGGCGGCGGCAGGCTGGAGTGCGAGCGCGCCCAGCGCGGCCAACAGGGGAAAGCGCATGTCTTGCAGGCCTTTCGTATCAGGGATCCAGCGGATCGCGCGGATCGATCCGCGCCGATTTGGGCGAGGGACGGAATTCCAGTTCGGTGGGCGAGAGGCGCTTGCCCACCTGCCCCGGCTGATAGCCCAGTTCGTCCAGATTGCGCTGCATAAACAAAGGGCTCTCGATATAGACGCTCTGCCCCGGATTGCAGACGACCAGCGTGTCCTTGTCCAGCGGCGCGCCCATCGCCATCAGGCGGCGGGTGGCATTGCGCAAGTTGGTGGTCGTGTGGCGGGCATAGGGCTCGATCACGATCGCCTCTGCCGGGATGCCATAGCGTTCGATCAGGCCGCGGCGCAGTTCCTCCGCCTCCGTAAAGCGCGTGGCGCGCGGGTGGGCGCGGCCGCCGGTGACGACGATGAACGGGATGTCGCCCGCCGCAAAGCGGTTGGCCGCCAGCCGGATATGCAGCTTGCTGAGCGGGCTGAGCGCCATTTCCGGTACTTCGGGACCGACGCCGGTGACGATCATCGCCGAATAGCGATAGCGCCTCCAGTCGATCGTCTTCGCCCGCGCCGTGGCAGCGGCGTTCATGCCGCCGGTGATCGGTTCATAGCCGATGGCATCGGTGCGATCGTTGGTGTCTAGCAGCGCCAGCGCGAATTCTATGCTGGTATCCAGCCCCTGTGCCGATCCGGCACGCGGCGTGCGGGCGAGTGCGAGCGCCGCCATCGTGCGAGACTTCGCTTCCTCGCTATCCGGCGCGATGCCCGAACCGTCGATCTGCGGATAGCGGGGGGCAAGACCCAGCGCATAAGTGCGGATCACGGTGTTGATGCCGTCGATCTCCCGGTCCAGCCCGGCAAGGTTGCCGTCGTCGGACTTGCGTTCGGTGACAAGGCCGGCCGCCGCCGTGCCCAGCGTCGCCTTCTCTGCATCGCTCCACACCAGCGCCTTTGCCGCGCAGAGTGCATCCTCTCCGCAAGCCGCTTCGCGCGCGCGGCGGGCTTCCAGCAAGGTCGCCACGTCATAGCGGGCCTTCAGCGCCGCCACCGAGCGCGCGTTTCCGCCCACTTCGGCCAGCATCGGGAACAGGTGATCGGACAGCAGTTCGGTCTTGCGATCGCGAACCGCCCCGGCCGAAGCCGGGACGGTCGAGACCGGAAGCATGGCCGCCATGAGGAGGGCAGCGGCCAGCCCCTGGGCACGGCGGACCATTACCAGGACTTGCTCACGACAAGGCGGAAGTTCCGGCCGAAGATCGGACGGCCGTAAATCGCCTCGGCACTGCCCTGCCCGCTCAGCGAGTCGGTGCGGGTATTGCCTTCGGTCAGGCCGTGGGCGTTGAACAGGTTGTCGCCCACCACCTGCATCTGCCAGGTACCGCGCGTCAGCGTGAAGCCGGCGCCGATGGTGCCATAAGCAGGCAGCGCGGTGTCGTTGTAGAGATCGACGTAGCGCTTACCCATGTAGGTGTAGCGCCCGTAGATCGACACGTCCGTGCCGCTGGTGGTGAAGTTGAAGCTGGGGCGGATATTGCCGTAGATCTTCGGTTCGCGAACGATCTGGTTGCCTTCCACCTGTTCCGGATCGGCGCCCGTGGTGCTCTGGAAGCTCTTGTACTTCGGATCGCTGATCGTCAACGCGCCGTTCAGCGTGAACCACGGGGTGACCGACCAAGCACCGTCGAATTCCACGCCCTTCACTTGCGCTTCGCCCACGAACGGCACGTTCACGTCGTTGCGGCCTGTGGTTGGGTCATAGGCAAGGAACGAGGCGTTGAGCGGGTCGAAGTTGGTGTAGAAGCCGGTGACGTAGAGGTACGAACGGCCGGACGCGAGCTTCAGGCCCGCTTCGTACTGATCCGCGATCGTGGTCAGGATCGTCGGGTTGATGCTCATCACCGTCTGCACGCTGGGCGGCGTTTCAAGGTGCGAAGCGCGGCCGTAGATGCCGATGTGCCTGTTGAAGTCGTAGTTGGCGCCAACCGTCCAGTTGGTGACATTGGGCTTCAGCGTCTGGTTGATGATCGCGCCGGTGAAGCCGCGCGTGGTGTCGTCCGCCAGCGTGGTGGCGTCGCCCAGGTTCACCTGCTCGGTCAGCGCCGCCCAGCCCTTGTAGCTATAGCGTTCGTGGCGAATGCCAGCATCGATGCGCAGGCCCGGCACGATTTCCCAGGTGTCGTTCGCATAGATCGCGAACATCTTTGCGTCGCTATCGCCCTGGTTCAGCGTGGCGGCGTAGTTCAGCACGCCATTGTCGGTCACGCGGCCGAGTTCGGTACCGGCAGCGTTATAGGCCACGAGGTCGAGCGTGCGCGGCTTGCCCGCCACTTCGATCAGGTAGTTCTGGTAAAGCGTCTTGCTGTCTTCGCCATAAGCACTGGCATAGAGGCCCAGCTTGATGTCGTGGCTGCCGATGCCGGTATCGAACTTCTTCGCGACGGATAGGTTGCCCTGCGCCGAATAGAACTTCGAATGGATGTCGCGGTACTGGCCCTGCATGACGAGGCCGGAGGCCGCGTTCGGATCGTAGACCGTGTTGGTGCCCGCCAGCACGTAACCCAGATGATCGACGGCGCCGAACGCCGTCTGCGCCTTGGTCAGATAGCTGCTGGCGAACGTATCGGCATCGGCAGGGTTGGTGGTGGAATAGAACGCCGTGAAGTCCAGCTTGCCCTGCGTGTAGCCGGCCTTGGCGGAAACCAGCCAGCCATCGAAATCGGCATCGTACTGCGCGCCGAAGTTCACCATCTGCATGTGGCGGCCATCGGAAAGATCGCTGTTGCGGCTCTGGATCACGCCCGCGCCGTCGCGGTACTTCAGGTTGACGTTGCGGAACGCCGGCGAGTTCATCGTGCCGGTGAAGTAGTCGATGTACTTGTCCAGGCTGACGCTGGGATCGCGCGGATCGGCGGTCGGGATGGGCAGATAGAAGACGTTGTGATCGTTGACGTAGTTCAGGCTCAGCTTGATCGAGCCGTTCTCAAGATCATGCTTGATGTTCGCGCGGATCTGGCCGCCCTTGTCGTTGGGGAAGCCATTGTCGCGATAGCCGTCGTGGTACCGCATGAAGCCGCCCACGGCATAATACGTGTTCTTGCCAAGCGGCCCCGCCTGATAGGCATCGAAGCGGTAGAGGCCGGTATCGCCCAAGGTCACTTGCGCCTTGCCGCGCGCTACGTCGCTGCCGGTGACGGTGATCGCGTTGATGATCGCGCCTGAATAGCTGGCATAGACCGGCGCCGGGCCGCCGCGCACCACTTCCAGGCGGTCGGTCATCAGATCCGGCTTGATCAGCGCGTCACCGCGGAAGAACACGCCGTCGTTCTCATGGAACAGTGGCAGGCCGTCCTGCTGGAAGCTGACGAAGCCGCCGTCGCTGGGCAGACCGCGAATGCGGTAGATGTTCTGCACTTCGCCGCCGGTGATCTCGGTCTGGAAACCGGGAAGCTGGCCGATCAGGTCCGCGAAGTTGACCGGCGCGATCTTCGCCATGTCGTCCTGAGAGATCGTGTTGATCGCGTAGGAAACATCGAAACGACGCTGCGCGCGCGTGGAACCGGTGACGATGATGTCGTCGGAGGTGGTATCGGCAGGCGCACCGGCTTGGGCATCGGCCGCAGCCGCGTCGTCCGCTGCATAGGCGGGCACCGCAAGGGTGCAGATGGCGGTTAGCGCCGTGCTGGCGGCAAGAACGGTCTTGAACATGAAGCCCCTCGATTCGAAAAATTCGAAAGCCGCCCGAAGCGGCGACGTGGGGGCACTTGACGACTCAAGGTGACATTTTTAAATATTTTACAGAAAATAATTAATATCTGCGACCAGCCGAATTCCCGGCCGCTCAGGACAGCACGCATGCAGCTTCCCCAGATCGACAAGGACCAGCGGCGGATCATCCGCGAATTGCGCAAGGCTGGGCCGCTCTCGCGCTCCGCCCTCGGTCTTCGGCTGGAAATGAGCGGCGCGGCGCTCACCAAACTGTCGCGATCGCTGATGACGCTGGGCATCCTGGAAGAACTGACCGGCAACGAAGCGCAGGCGCGCGGGCGCCCAGCAGTGCCGCTGCGGATCGCGCCAAGCGGCGGCTATGCGGTGGGTGCCACCGCGCACAAGGGCTTGCTGGACATCGCCCTGCTCGATCTGGCGGGCGGGGTAATCGCCACCCATCGCGAGACGATACCGCCGATCACGCCGGGTGAATTCGCCCGCAAACTGCGCGGCATCACCCATGGACTGGTGGACCGGCACAACCTGCTGGGGCAGCGGATGCTGGGCCTTGGCATTGCAGTGCCTGGCCCGGCCATGTCGATCGACGGCGAGCGCTGGAGTGTGGTGGACGCCCTGCCCGAGTGGCGGGACGCGCCGCTGCGAGAGATCATGGCGCGCGAACTGGGCTGGCCGCTCTGGCTGGAAAACGACGCCAATGCCGCCGCGCTGGCCGAATACTACGTGGACGGCCTGCTACGCGATTTCTCGACTGTGGTGGTCGTCCTGCTGGGCTATGGGATTGGCGCAGGGGTGATCGTCGATGGCCGGCTGGTGCGCGGGCAGTTCGGCGTGGCGGGCGAAGTGGGCTGCCTATTCCCCATCGATCAGCCCAGACCAAGCCCGCTGGACCTGCTCACCAACTTGCGCGCGGCGGGCTGCGCGGTCACGTCCGTAGCGGAAATCGACCCGGAAGCGGCCGGCCAGCGCGACACGATCGAGGCTTGGATGGACCGCGCCGCGCGCCAGCTTGAATTGATCTGCAACACTGCATTTGCCTGGCTGGATCCCGGTGCGATCGTTCTGGCCGGCCCGCTTCCCCCGGCGATCCTGCACGGGCTGGGCGAGAGGCTGCACCGGGCCAGTCTGGTCATGACCTTCGGGGAACGACGCCCGCCGGTTCGCGTCTCGGGCCTGCGCGGATCACCGATCACGCTGGGGGCAGCGCTGCTGCCCATTCATGCCCTTTCGGCAGACGAGTAAGCGGTCAGGGGCCAGCCAGATCCGGCACGCTGGAGGCGAGGATGAGCGAGAAATCGCCGTCCCCGTCCACCCAATGGCATTCCTCGCACCAACCCCCGGCTTGCAGCAGGGTGCGCATCTGCGCGGGCGTATACTTGTGGCAATTCTCGGTGTGGATCGTCTCGCCATGGTCGAGCGCGAAAGTCTCCCCCGCAATTTCGAATTCTACCGGGCGGGTCGCTTCCAGATGCATCTCCACGCGGCTCCAATCGTCGTTCCAGCGCGCGCGGTGCTGAAAGGCCCCGATCGGGACAGTTCCGTCCAGTTCCCGATTGAGCCGCTGCAGAAGATTGAGATTGAAGCGCGCGGTAATACCATCGGCGTCATCGTAAGCGCGCAGCAGGCGCTGGCGATCCTTCAGCCGATCGATGCCGATCAGCAGGCTGCTGCCCTCCCCCAAAGTAGCGCGCATCGATCGCAGCAGGTCGACCGCTGCCCTTGGCTGCAGATTGCCGATCGTCGAACCCGGGAAGAAGCCCAGCATCGGCCCGGATCCGCGCGGCGACGGCAGCGAGACGGGATTCATGAAGTTGGCCTCTACCGGCAGAATCTCCACATGGGGAAAGTCCGCCGAGAGGCCGGCGCAGGCTTCTGCCAGAAACTCGCCGCAGATTTCCACCGGCACATACGTCGCACCCGGCATCGCATCCAGCAGGATGCGCGTCTTGATCGAACTGCCCGAGCCGAACTCGACGATGGTGGGGGCAAGACCAAGGCGATCCGCCACTTGCCCGGCATGGCGATCGAGCAGCCCGCGCTCCACCCGCGTCGGATAATATTCCGCCAGGCGGGTGATCGCCTCGAACAGGCGCGATCCTTCCAGATCGTAGAACCATCGGGCGGGGATCGCCTTCTGCGTCTGTGATAGCCCGTTCAGCACATCGGCCCGGAAGGCCGGATCGAAGCTGAAATCACTCTTCTCGATGTCGAGTTCGAGTTCGCTGATTTGCACTAGAGGCTCCTGGCAAGGCGCAGTCCGGTGAACTGCCAGCGCTGGTGGGGTTGGAAGAAATTCCGGTACGATGCCCGCGCATGGCCGCGCGGCGTGGCGCAGCTTCCGCCCTTCAGAACGAACTGGCCGGACATGAACTTGCCGTTGTATTCGCCGACGGCGCCCGGTGCGGTCCGGAAACCCGGGTAGGGACGGTAGGCCGAGCCGGTCCATTCCCAGACATTGCCGAACAGCGATGCAAAACCGTCATTTTCGGCTTCGGCACGCGGCATTACCCCGCCCGCACCATCCAGCTGGATGCCCTGCGCGGCATCATGGCCCCGTGCCGCCGCTTCCCATTCCTGTTCGGTAGGCAGGCGCGCTCCAGCCCAGGTCGCGAAGGCATCCGCTTCATAGAACGAGACATGGCAGACCGGCGCTTCCGGATCGACACGCCGCCATCCGGCAAGCGTGAACTGTTGCCAGTCCTCCCCCTCTCCCCGCCAATAGAGCGGCGCGGAGACGGCTTCACGGCGCACCCAGTCCCATCCGTCAGACAGCCAGAGCCCGGCCGCGGCATAGCCGCCGTCGCGCATGAAGGCGATCCATTCCCCGTTCGTCACCGGCCGGCTGGCCAGCGCGTGCGGCGCGAGAAAGGCCTGATGGGCGGGCATTTCGTTATCGAACGCAAAGCCGGTCTCGCCGTATCCGGCCTGAACCAGCCCTTGCCCCCCCTCGATCCATCGCATGGCCGACGGCAGGGCTTGCCCGGGCGCCGCATCCCGCACAGGATCGGCGCAATAAGCCGGCCCCAGCGGGTTCGCGGCGAACAGGTTGAGAATATCCGTCAGCAGCAATTCCTGATGCTGCTGCTCATGCTGGATCCCCAGTTCCAGCAAGTCGCCATGCCGCTCCGCCAGTTCCGGCAGCGCAGCGATCAAGGCGGCATCGACCTGCCGGCGATAGTCGATCACTTGCGCCAGCGTCGGCCGGGTGATGAGGCCGCGCTGCGCGCGCGCAAGGCGGGCACCCTCAGCCTCGTAATAGCTGTTGAAGAGAAACGGCCAGTCGGGATCGAACAGCCGATAACCTGGCACCTGATCGCGCAGCAGGAACGTCTCGAAAAACCAGGTGGTATGGGCCAGATGCCATTTCGCGGGCGAGGCATCGGGCATGGACTGCGCCGCCGCATCCGCCTCCCCCAGCGGCTCTATCAGAGAAGCGGTCAGCGCGCGGACGGCGCGAAACCGGTCAAGCAAGCCGGGACCCGGGGGGCGGGAAAGCTGACCGGCATCGGATTGGTCCGTCATCCACTTCATCGGCGCCTCCGATGGCCGACCGCTGCGTGCGGAACGGCGATACTGCAGCAATCAACTAGGTACCGACAACGTGGTTCCCTGCAATTGTCCATTGCAGGGAACCACGACACGGATCCCCGGCCGCCGCCGCTGGTCAGCCGGGTGTCGCAAACAATAATGACAGTGGGATATCACAATGCGTTTGGCAATTCTTCGGGCAATAGGCACATCCATCCCGATCATTCTTCTTGTGGCCTATTGCACCCGCCATCGTCGATTTGGCCGGGTGAAAGCCGCCATCATTGGCGCGTGGATTGCGATACGCTGGCATCGCTCGCGGGATGGACGCGGTCTGACGCCGCCATTTGGTCGCGATATTTGATCCGGCGATAGGCGCGCCGGCATTTGGCGGCGAGATCGGGCGAAAGATCCTGCCACCATTCCAGCACATGCGATCGCAATCGCTGCATGCGATTGGCCGATGCGTTCTGGAAAACCAGTTGGCGATAGGCGTCCAGCGCGTCCGCAGGCTCGATCAGTCGGGCACGATCCCCCGTCAACTGGCCGAAATAGGTGTCCACCAGCTTTTGCCCGGTGCTCAAGGAACCGGATGCTATCAGTTTGTTGGTCAGCAGCCAGGAAAGCCGCATCTTGCTGTCTATCCGATACACGGCACCGCGCCGCTTGACGCGCACCAGATCGGCCACATCGTCGATGATCAGCGAGCAATCGCGCACCAACCGGTCGTTCAGAATTTCCAGATCGCGATCTATGCGGCCATCCGCGTCGAGCATCAGCACCGAAACCGGCCCGTCCGGCAGAGCCGAAAGGCCGCCACACAGGTCGTGGGGGGTGATGGTCACCAGATCGGTGACGCCATAATGGGCCAGATTCTGGCGGATACGGGCAATTCGCTTCTCCGCGGAGCCGACGGATCGCCTTGGCCCGCCCGTCATGGGATCGAACGTGAATACGTGCCCCGCCCGACCCGAGTGCTTGAGCCCGAGCGCAAGGGCGACCGTTGCCGCGCCCAGTGCCGTGCCCACTTCGACAATCAGCCCACCGCGCTGCGCGGTCTGGTAGATGCGCGCGTAGACCTGTGGAGGCAGCATGCCGTCGCAGGTTTCGATCAGTTCCGAAAACAGTTCGGTCCTTGCACCCTCGAGCTTTGCACCCTCGAGCATCGGCGTTCTCCCACCGCGTCCGGCATATTCCCCCGAACGATGCTCGATCCTGCAGCACTATTGTGGATTAATCCGGGGTAATGCCGGCGGCCACGCCATCACAAGCACATACCGGCCCCATACCGCTTTCGCGCCCGGTCAGATCGCCATGCGGAACAGCCAGTACAGCAGCGCGGCCAGCGCAATGGAGGCGGGCAAGGTCAGGACCCAGGCGATCGCCAGATTGCGGATCGTGGCCATCTGCAACCCTGACCGGTTGGCCGCCATCGTCCCGGCCACGCCGGACGAAAGCACATGCGTGGTCGAAACCGGCAGGCCGAGTGAGTCGGCGCCCATGATCGTGCCCATCGCCACCAGTTCCGCCGCGGCGCCCTGTGCGTACGTGAGGTGCGACTTGCCGATCTTCTCGCCCACGGTGACGACGATCCGTCGCCATCCGATCATCGTACCCAGCCCCAGCGCGAAGGCCACCGCGACCTTGACCCAGGTGGGAATGAAGCGGGTGCCGCGATCGAGCGAATCCTTGATCCGCGAAAGCACGGCATTGTCGGCGTCGGAAAGCCCAGCCGCCTTTTCCTTTCCAAGGCGCTTGATCGCTTCGGAGGCGAGGTACATGTCGTTGCGGACGTTCTTCACCGCCTGCGCCGGAACCTTGGCCAGCGATCCGTAATAGCGCACCTGCTGGTCGATATCGGTAAGCAGTTCCGCCACGGCAGGGCGAGTGTCAGGCTCAAAATGCTTGTCGGCGATGAAGCGCGTCACGGCCTGGCGGGCCTCGTCCGGCGTCATCGGCGTTTCCGGCGCGTGCAGCACCGAAACGGCGGCAACCGCATTGGCGTGGAACTGCGCCGTGTACTGTTCCGGCACCGCCCGGTTCAGCGCATAGGCCGTGGGCACCGTGC
This sequence comes from Novosphingobium oxfordense, assembly GCF_044029435.1. Classification (NCBI taxonomy): domain Bacteria; kingdom Pseudomonadati; phylum Pseudomonadota; class Alphaproteobacteria; order Sphingomonadales; family Sphingomonadaceae; genus Novosphingobium; species Novosphingobium oxfordense. The sequence goes on from NZ_CP147008.1 coordinate 171,840, forward strand.
CGATCAGGATCAGCATGATCAGGCCCATGCCCTTCTGCCCGTCATTCGAACCATGCGCGAAGCTGACGCCGGTGCAGGTGAATATCAGCAGGGCGCGGATCCACAGCGGCGGCGGCACGCCGGGCTCCGGCTCTTGATAGAGTGCGGGATGGCGGATCAGCACTTTCATCGCCAGAAACAGCAGGGCGGAAAGCCCGAAGCCGATCAGGGGAGAGAACAGCAGCGCCTGCCCGATCTCCGTCGCCTTGGACCAATCTACGCCGGCAGTGCCGGATTTACCCTCAAGGAACGCATTGGCAACGCCCACGCCGATGATCGAGCCGATCAGCGTGTGCGAACTGGAAGAGGGAATGCCCAGCCACCAGGTCGCAAGGTTCCAGATGATCGCGGCAATCAGCAGCGCGAAGACCATCGCAAAGCCGGCATGCGATCCCACTTGCAGGATCAGTTCGACCGGAAGCAGCGAGACGATGCCGAATGCCACCGCGCCGCTGGATAGCAGAACGCCAAGGAAATTGAAGAAGCCCGACCAGACGACCGCCGTCGTCGCCTGCAGCGCATTGGTGTAGATCACCGTCGCCACGGCGTTGGCGGTGTCGTGAAAACCGTTCACGAATTCGAAGCCCAGCGCGATCAGCAGCGCAACGAACAGCAGCACGAAAGGCAGCAGGGTCGTCGGATGGACGTGGGCCGCCTGCGCATCCCTGAAAACGCTGGAGGCGACATAGAGGAGCGCCGCGATGATGGCCGCGCCGAAGCCGATCATCCCTGCCTTGCCCAGGCCCTGGTTCAGATCCGGACGGCTGGACGCGGTCTGCCCATCTGCCCGCAGGTCGGCTGCATGCCGCCGATCGTATTGTGCATTCGCGCCTCCGGTCGGGGCCCGGAACCCGGCCTTCAACAGACGACGGTTTCGCATGAAAAAGGCGAGTCAGGGCGGCTCGACGATGTGATCGCGTCGATCCTGATCGCGTTTCACTGCCGTCTTGTGACAGACGGCCGCAAAATACCGTATTTTTCCGGAAGGCCCCCCGGCCTCAATAGCTCCAGTCGAACTGCACCCAGTACTTGTCGGTATCCGTGGCCAGCGCATGCGCATCGTAATGGGCATAGCGCAGGGCAATCGTGGTCTTTCTCACTTTGGCGGAGGCCAACAGATCGACTTCGTTGCCGTAATGCTGGCGCAACCTGTCGCTGTCGAAGCGGTGCCAGATCCCTTGCAGCGCCACGGCCGACAGCGGCCCCAACTGCTTCCAGCCGTAACCGCCGCTGAAATAGAGATCCCGCACCCCGTTGGCAGGCGTCGTCAGGAACTTGTCCGCCCAGCCCTGGAACTTGAAATTGGTACCGAGCGGGGTCTGGAAGCTGGTGAGCGCCGTTCCTGCGCTCTGCCCACCGCTTGCACCCAGCGCTTCATACCCGGCGTTCAGCTTCCAGTCCTTCACCTCCAGCGTGGCATCGGCCAGCCAGTAATCGGCACGATAGTCGTTCGGATTGCGCCGCCAGTCGGACTGGCGGGCATAAGCGGCCTGATAGGCCAGCTTCACGGCCGATGAGAAGGCATGGCGGCCGGCCAGCCGCACGCCGTAGGTCTGGCTGGACAAGCGGAAGCCCTGCACGGCCGCCTCATCCTGGTCGACAAGGTAGGCAAAGCCGGCAAGCGTGCCCAGGGGCGTGGCGTAGGACAGGTTGGCGAAGACGTTGTTCCCGCCGATCGCCTGCTGGCGCGCGCCGACGCCGTCGATCCCCCAGATCGTCCGCACACTCCAGGCGTAGGACAGGTCCAGCTTCAGCCCCTTCAGCGGCATGACTTCCGCGCGCACCGCGTCGAACGTCTGGGCATTGTCGCGAAAGCCGACGTTGCCCACGAAGCGCTCGTCGTCCAGCGCGATCTTCTGCCGCCCCGCCGTCAGGACGACCGCGCTGGAGCGGTACTGGAGTTGCGCCAGATAGAGCGCGATGTTCTGCGGATCGGCCACCAGCGGCCGGGTCGCGCTGCCGTGCAGACCGTCGTAGTAATCGTCCACCGCCGCCAGCGTCCCCTGCGCGACAACGGTGGCGGCCAAGCCGTCGCTGCTGGCAACGAGACCGCCACGCACGCGCAGCGTCAATGCATCGGCAGCCTGGTCCAAACCGTCCTGATCGACATGCTCGTAACGCACCCTTGCCTCGGCCACGGGCTTGAGCGTTATATCCTGCGCATGCGCAATCCCGCCCACTGGCGCCGCGCACACCATGCCTGCGAGCATCGCGCGTCGCATTGCTGCCCCATCAGGCCGCTTACCTTTGCCGCTTCGTTCCCTCACGCCTGTTCCCCATACGAAAAAAGGCGCCATCGACCGCCCCGTTACCGGGTTCGGTCGATGGCGCCATTGCCACCTTCGTGCTTTCCGAAAAGCCTGATGCCGCAGCCGCCGCGTTGCAGAGCGGATCAGTTTTCGCCGGTCATCCTGACAAATGCCCCGCTGCAGCGCAACAGGTTATTTTGCATTGCAGCATACCCGCTCATGCGCTGAACAGCAGCACGTCGGCGCGGAACCAACCTGGGGAAGCGGTTGCTCGGAACGGCTTGCTTCTGCCCGTTCGGCTGCTCCACCCCATCAAAGCGCCTCGCTACAGATCAGCCCGGAGGCTTTGTCACCGTGAGACCACCTCTCGGAGCCAAAAGGATGTCGAGACAAGCCAGGCCATCAAGATTGCCACGAACACGCGATTGGTGATGCCGTAAGGGGCGCCTTTGTGAAGCGTCAGGAACTGCGCAACGAAAGCCACGACGAGGAGAGCGGCAAAGCCAAGTCCGGCCGCCTTGTAGCGCTGCCAGGCAACCGCACCGCGATAACTAAAGCCCAGGAGCAGCGCCGATAAGAGGATTGCAACGATGTTCACGAAAAAACTCATTGCATGGATATCGCCGGTAGGCGTCGAAGGGGCTGTCTCCAGATCGGTGGGGAAGATCGCCGTGACCATCAGGCCTGCCGAAGTGATCAGGAGCAGTATCGCGCCCAGACGACCCGCCCATGTAACGGGTCCCCCGCCCAACAAGCCCGCCCCAAGCATCAAGCAGCCGAGCGCGGCCGATGCAAAAGCCGTCGTCATAATCCACCCGTATCGACCGACCGCGTAGTCGCTGACCATATGATCGACGACGGTATAGTCCGGTTTCAACACATGAAGCACCACGAGTGCGGCCACAAAATAACAAAAGAGCGGGATCGCCGCCGTGGCCAGAACAAAACTTATTCGTTTCCCCGAATTTCGTTCGATCGAAGCCATTGTGGTTCACCCCACCTGCCTTTTCACAATTTAACCGACGAACGGACGGCTGCAATCGAAATCAAGGTAATGGCCTGCAAGATCGATCGCAGCCCAATTGCTGTGCTCAAATAGTACCTGGCTTCGTTGTCTTCGGGAATCCGGCCGCCAGATGGTCGATCCAGGCCCTGACGGCGGGCGGTAGACCGCGCCGGGTCGTGAAAACCAGATGCACGATCCCCTTCGCACCGCGCCACGCGGGCAGGATGTGCACCAGCCGCCCCTCGCTCAAGGCGGCACTGCAGATGTGATCGGGTAGCAGCGCGATGCCCAGCCCGTCGATCGCCGCACTGCGAACCGCCATCATATCCTCGCAACCCAACCGCGGTTCGAAACGGATTGCGCGCGCGCGCCCATCGTCGGTTTCCAACTGCCATTCGCTGTCTTCCCCCAAATCGCTGGTGCTGAGACAGGGCAGATCGGCCAGATCCCCCACCTCCGCCACGCGGCTGGCCAATTGCGGGCTGCCGACCAGAATGCGCATCGAAACGCCCAGCGACCGCATGGTCAGCGCGGCATCGCTGGTCAAAGCCGTCCGCACGCGCAGGGCAACGTCGATCCGCTCCCCGATCAGGTCCACCGCGCGATCGGTCGCCACGATCTGGAGCCTGACTTTCGGATGGCGCTCCAGAAAGGAAGAGACAAGGCCCGAGACGAGTTCGATCAACCCGGTCGGGCAACTGAAGCGGACCCGGCCATGCGGCTCTGCCTGCGCCTGCTGCACGAGGGTTTCCGCCTGTTCCACTTCGGCCAGGATCGTGCGGCAGCGTTCATAGAAGGCCTGCCCGGTATCGGTGACCCGGAAACGGCGGCTCGATCGTTCGATCAGGCGCATTCCCAGCCGCTCCTCCAACCCGGCGATCCGCCGCGAAAGCTTGGACTTCGGCTCGCGCAGCGCGCGCCCGGCGGCCGCGAAACCGCCGTGGCTCACCACCTCCGCGAAATAGGCATAGTCGTTCAGATCGATTTTCATCAGCGTTCCTCTGGTAGAACGCTAAGTGCCACATCTGCTGACTACACGCACCATCGTTCTGGAGGCATTTCCATGGGGCAACGGCGATCCCGCCGAAATGCTCACAGGAGAAAGACGATGACGGACAAGTTCAACACCAAGGTGGTCGTGGTAACCGGCGGCACCAGCGGCATCGGGCTGGCAACGGCCAAGGCTTTTGCGGACGAAGGCGCATCGGTGTTCATCACCGGCCGCCGGCAGGATGCACTGGACGCGGCAGTGCGCGCCATCGGCGGCCGGATCACCGGGGTTCGCGGCGACATGTCCAACCTTGCCGATATCGACCGGCTCTACGATGCCGTGCAGCAGCAGCACCCCCAGATCGACGTGCTGTTCGCCAATGCCGGCGGCGGCGAGTTCGCCCCGCTGGGAGCAATTACGGAAGACCACTATCAGCGCACGTTCGACACCAATGTCAAAGGCGTGCTCTTCACCGTACAGAAGGCCCTGCCGCTGCTGAAGGACGGGGCATCGATCATCCTCACCGCATCCACCACCAGCGTCTCCGGCACACCGGCGCTGAGCGTCTATTCGGCAACCAAGGCGGCAGTGCGCAACTTCGCCCGCAACTGGATCCTGGACCTGAAGGACCGCCACATCCGCGTGAACGCCGTCAGCCCCGGCGTGACCGAGACGGCGGGACTGAACGAACTGTTCGGCGGCGGCGAACAGGCGGAAGGCACGAAGGACTATCTGGCCGGTCTGATCCCGGCCGGGCGCATCGGCCAGCCGGAGGAGATTGCCAAGGCCGTGCTGTTCCTCGCCTCCGACGAAGCCAGCTTCATCAACGGCATCGAACTCTTCGTGGATGGCGGGCAGGTTCAAATCTGACCGTATTCCAATCCTGATCGAACGGCGTCGGCCCACAGGCCGGCGCCAGTTCGCTTCACCTCTATACCCATACCGACCTGCGCCTGCCTTGGGTAAAACTCGCGTTTGAGCATGCGGCGCCTCACGCCAGGCCAGCGAACGCATTCAAGCCGAACGCAACGCGGCAGGGATGGTGAAGGCCGGGCCATTGCGCTCGAAATCGAACTCACGCTAGCTCTGCCTCATGGTGGAGACGACAAGCATCGATTGGGCGCGGGGCGATATGTTCGGCCTGGAATTTCCAGCACATCCCGAAGCGCTGAAATCCGGCGGCCCCGATTTTCTGACGCGCGCCTTCCGCAAGAGCGGCATGCTCGAACCGAACAACAGCGTCACGCGCATCACCGGGCTGGACGAATGGACACTGGGCGGAACCGGCGTGAAAGCGCACCTCTCGGTGGAATATGAACGGGATGTGCCGGGGCTTTCGCCCGATCTGTTCGTGAAATTCTCGCGCAATTTCCAGGACAAGGTCCGCGATAGCGGCCGGCACCACATGCCGCCGGAGGTTCGGCTGGCAAACTTGTCGCGCGATCCGGGATTTCCGATCGCCGTACCGCGATGCTTCTTTGCCGACATTGAGCAGGAAACGCTCACCGGAATCATCATCTCCGAACGCATCCCCTACGGCCGGGGCGCGATCGAACAGCACCAGCCCAAATGCATGGACCAGATCCTGCCGGATCCCTTCGCGCATTACAGCGCGCTGGTCCTAAATCTGGCGCGGCTGTCGGGCGCCTACAAGGCGGGTCGGCTTGGCGATGTGGCGGAACGTTACTTTCCGCTCGATCTGGAGACCATGATCGCGCGCCGCCCGCGCTTCGACGCACCGCTTCTGATCAAGAGGATCAGCCGCCTGGCGGATTTTCTCCAGCAGTATCGGCATCTCGTGCCGGCACATATCGCCGATCCCGCGTTTCTCGAAGGGTTCAAGGCCGGTGCAGCGGCGGCGGTGGACCATCAGGACGAAATCTGGAGCTATTTGTACTCCCGGCCGGACATGATCGCGCTGTGCCACATGAATGCCAACGTCGATAACGCGTGGTTCTGGCGGGAACCGGACGGCACGTTGCAATCCGGGCTGATCGACTGGGGCAGCGTTGGGCAGATGTCCGTCGCCTCATCGATCTGGGGTTGCATCGGCGCGGCCGAGCCCGACATGCATGACCGCCATCTGGGCGATTTGCTTGACCTGTTCATCGCCGAATATGCGCGTGTGGGCGGGCCGACACTGGATCGGGACGAACTCGAACAGCATCTCGAAATGCATGTAATGATGTCCGCGCTGCACATGACGACCGCCCCGCCGGCCATCCTGCGCGAAATCCCGGACCCGGGAGCCGTCCCGGACCGTTACGATCCGGCCTTCACCGCAAACGAAACCGCCCGCGTGCAGTTGAAGATTACCATCTCGCTTTTGAACATGTGGCAAAGGCACGACCTTGGCCGCCATCTGCGCCAGGATGCGGATTGGCGAAGGCAGATCCGCTAACCCTCCCCCCCGTTTCGCGATAGCCGCCGAAGACGCCACCGATCAGTCGGCACCGGAGCCACGCATGGCGGCTTTCGGCCGTGAACGATGTGCTTCAAATGCAACAGTAGCGACAAATTTCGATACGATATTGCGAATGTATCGCATTATCGATTAGAGGGCCCCGGCAAGTTTCGACGACAGGGGAATTACGATGAACGGGATCAAGCGGCTCGCGCTCGCCAGCGCAGCGATCGGATATTTCGCGCTGCCGGCCACTGCCTTTGCTGCGGACAACGCAGAGGCCGATCAGGACAATTCGGCAGGCGACATCCTCGTCACCGGATCGCGCGCCGGCACCAAGACCGATACGCCTGCAATCCAGGTGCCCCAGCCCGTCACCGTGATCACCGCCGACCAGTATCTGTCGCAGGGCGCGATCAGCATCAGCGACACCGTCAAGTACGCCGCCGGCGTTACCGCAAACGCCTATGGCCGCGACACGCGCGTCGACAGCTTCGTGGTGCGCGGCATCGATGCGCTGCAATTCCGCGACGGCATGCGCGACATCTACAGCTTCTACGCCAGCATCACGTCCGACCCCTACAACTTCTCGCAGGTAGAGATCGTTCGCGGTCCGGCGTCGGTGCTGTTCGGGCAAGGTTCCATCGGCGGCCTCGTCAATCTCGTCACCAAGACCCCGAACTTCGAAACGCGCGGCGAAATCAACGCGACTTACGGCAGTTTCGACCGCAAGGAAGTCTACGGCGACGTCAACGTGGCGGTGGCCAACAACTTCGCATTCCGCCTGGTCGGCCGTGTTCGCGATGCGGATACTTACGTCGATCACGTGCCCGACGACCGCGTATTCGTGGCGCCTTCGCTCCGCTGGCAGCCCACGCCCGACACCGACGTGGTCCTGACCGGGCTCTACCAGAAAGACAAGACCGGCTCGACCTCGCAGTTCCTGCCTATCGTCGGCACTTTCAAGCCCAACCCGAACAATTCCGAGTATCTCGATCCCTACACTTTCGTCGGCAAGCCCGGCTGGGATCGTTATAACGGCCGCTCGCTCCAGGGTGGCGGCAGCATCACGCATCACTTCAGCGAGAACGTGAAGCTCAGCCTCAAGGCGCGCTACATCGACAGCGATCTCGACTACTTCACGCACTACGCGGACAGCTACAGCAACCCGACCAATCCCTATCTGGATGCGGCCGGACGCATGATCGGCCTCTATTCCGACGGCAGCGTGGCGCGGATGAACGTCTTCTCGACCGACAACAACCTGCAGGTCAATTTCAACACCGGCGCGAATATCGAACACAAGCTGCTCGTCGGCATCGACTATGCCTGGAACAAGGTCAGCAAGCGTAGCGGTTACGGCTACGACATCATCGATCTCTACAATATCGACTACGATGCGCTGACCATTCCCACCATCGGCGAAGACTGGACCACGTCCGGGCAGAAGCAGCTGGGCGTCTATGTCCAGGATCAGATCCGCCTCTATGATCGCGTGTCGATCGTGCTCGGCGGCCGTCACGACCGTGTCGACAATCGCGGCGGCGGCATCGACAAGGCCACGACGTTCCGCGCAGGCATCATCGGCGAAGTGGGCGCCGGCATCTCGCCCTTCTTCAGCTATACCGAGAGCTTCCTCCCGGTCAGCGGCGTCAATACCGAAACCGGAAACCTGCTGACGCCGCAAACCGGCCGCCAGTTCGAGACCGGCCTGAAGTGGCAGCCCAACCCGCACACGCTGGTCACCGTGACCGCGTTCCACATCAAGGAACGCAACCGCGTGCTCTATGGCGAGAACAACTCGGTCACCCAATCGGGCGTGCTCACCACCAAGGGCATCGAGGTCGAAGGCAGCTACATCCTGCCCGGCGACTTCGAACTGCTCGCCAACTATGGCTACAACAAGATCAAGGCCACCGAGAGCCTGGACTACCTGCCGCGCCAGACCGCTTCGTTCTGGACGACCAAGAGCTTCGGCGTCTCCGGCGACGCGCAGCTGCGCCTCGGCACCGGCGTGGTCTACACCGGCAAGCGTCGCTCGGTGGGCAGCGCGTGGACGATCATGACGCCCGACTACACCACCGTCGATGCGCTGGCCGAAATCAGCTGGGACAAGTGGCGCTTCTCGGTCAATGCGACCAACCTGCTCAACAAGCGCTACTTCGCCTCCTGCCTTGCCCGCGGCGACTGTTTCATGGGCGCGCCGCGCAACGTGATGGGTACGCTGGGCTACCGCTTCTGATCAGCACACCAACCGGCCTCCGGCCCGCCGATGGGCGGCTGGAGGTCCGGTATTCGCCGGACGACGGATAGCGCCATCCGCTTTGCACCGGCCATGACGCCTTCACAGCCGCCTGCCGCACGCCTCCATCGGCAGCGAAAGGCGCGGATCGGCCAGGAAAGCACGATCGGTCAGGCTGTTAAGGAAGGCCAGCAAGGCGGGCATGTCGTCACCCACAGCCAATCCCTCGTGCGCCGCAATGGCATCGGCCAGCGTCGGGGCCGAACCGTCATGAAGGTAAGGCGCGGTGACGGCGATATTGCGCAGGCTGGGCGTGCGGAACTTGCCCACATCGCCCGGCACGGCGGAGATTTCGGCCAGCCCGTGATCGCTCCCCACCGGCCCGACACGGTGGAATTGCATATCCGTGAGATCGCGCCCGGAATGGCAGGAGGCACATTCGCGCCGGAACACCGCCAGCCCTTGCCCCGCCTCGGCCGACAGCGCATCGGCCTGCCCGTCCGTAAAACGATCCCAATCGCTGCCGCGCGAGATCAGCGTTCGTTCGAACGCAGCCAGCGCCTTTACAGCATGGGCATAGTCGATCCGGCCGCCATCGCCCGGGAAGGCCTTGCGGAACATCGTGCGATAGCAGGGATCGCGGCCCAGTCTGTGGCCGATCTCCGCCTCATGCCCCTGCATCGCCATTTCGACCGGGTGATCGCCCAGGATCGGTACTGAGGCCTGCTTTTCAAGCGTGGTCTGGCGCGGATCGGCCCATGTCAGCGGCGAAAGCCAGGCCAGGTTCTGAAGCGCCGGGACATTGCGCCGCCCCGGATCATCCAGCGCGCCGGGGTGCGTGCGATTGCCGTCCGCGAAGGCGTGGCGCTGTTCATGACAGGTCGCGCAGGACATCGTGCCGTTGATCGATAGATCGGCGTCGTAGAACAGCCGCCTGCCCAGCGCGACTTTGTCCGCACTCATCGGATTGTCGGCCGGCACCGGCGGCGCGGCAGTGCCCGAGTCCATGCCCGAGTCCGTGCCCACGCCCCAGTTCCAGCGCCCTTGGTCCTGCCTTTCCACGGCGAGCACGCCCGAAAACGCCGTGGCGATCAGCGCCAGCCCCGCAAGGGCATGTCGCATCGTGGCCTCAGGGCAATCGGGTGACGAGCAGCGGCAGTTTCGCCTCCGGATTGGCCGAAATCTGCAACAGGTATTCACCGGGCTCCAGCGTGAAATCGACCATCTTGCGAATGCCCGAACAGTCCGGCCCATGCCCGTGGGCGATCGAGGTTACCGCCGCGCCGTCCTTCACCACGTCGATCCAGGCCGCCGATCCCAGCGCGACACGGTACTTGCCCGCGGCCTTGACGGAAAAGGCGTAGATACCGCCGAAACTCACCGATCCGCCGGGCTTTTCGGGGCGCAAGGCAAAGCGCACCTGCGGCGTCGCGCGAAGCCCGCCGTCCACCGCCCGGCCCGGTTCCAGCCGCGCGGCAGAGCGCGCATCCGCCCCTGCCGAAAGTGCCGTGCGCGGGTTCCATCCGGCCAGTTCGGCGGGCAGCGCCGCCGGCGTTGCCGGGCAGGCGATCGGCGAAGGGGCTACCTTGGGCATGTCCGGCATGTCCTGCGCATCCGCCCCGCCCGCCGACGCCAGAGCCAGCACTGCCAGTGCCCGGGGCGTCCACCTGCGCCGTCGCGAAATACCCAAGCTGCGTCCCGCCATCTTGAACCCCCTCAATTCGTTCCGCTTTTGCGTCACGCAAAAACTATATACGGCCGGATATAGCGAATCGCCAGAGCGGCGAGAGAACAAAAACATGGGGGTATCAGTCATGCGTCTTGCATCCGCTTTCGCGGTTACTCTTTCCTGCGTCCTCGCCACGCCCGCACTGGCGCAAAGCACTTCGCCATCCGATCCCGCGACTGATCAGGCGGATCGCGGCGATGCCTTCACGCTGGGCCAGATCATCGTCACCGCCCGCTCTCCCTCCGCCCCGTTGATCACCTCCTCCACGCTGGATGCAGAGGCGATGCGGGTGTTCAATCGCACCAGCCTTGACGATGCGGTGAACCTGATGCCGGGCCTTTCATCGTCGAACAGCGGCGGATCGCGCAACGAACGGCTGATCAACGTGCGCGGGTTCGATCGCTATCAGGTGCCGCTGTCGATCGACGGCATCCGCGTCTATCTGCCGGCCGACGGACGGCTGGATTTCGGGCGCTTCCTCACGGCCGACATTGCGCAAGTGCAGGTGGCCAAGGGCTATGCCTCGGTGTTGGACGGCCCGGGCGCGATGGGCGGGGCGATCAACCTCGTCACCCGCACCCCCACCAAGCCGATCGAGGCGGAAGCGCGCGGCACCCTGAACCTGGGGCGTGAGGGGGAATACGCCGGATACAACCTCTTCGCCCTGCTCGGCACCCGGCAGGACAAGTGGTACGCACAGGCCAGCTATACCCGCAACTTCACCGATCACTGGGACTTGCCGGGCGGTTACGATCCCACGCCGGGCTCTGCCGAGGATGGCGGCCACCGCGACTTTTCGCGTAGCGAGGATTGGCGCGTGAACGCCAAGGTGGGCTTCACCCCCAACGCCACCGACGAATATTCGCTGAGCTATACGCGTCAGGAAGGCTCCAAAAACGCGCCTCTGCACATCACCGATCCGGCCGCGACGCAGCGCAACTGGTCCTGGCCGTATTGGAACATCGACAGCATCTACTTCCTGTCGACCACCGCGCTGGGCGATCTGGCGACCCTGAAGACGCGCGTCTACCGCAACAGCTTCGACAACCTGCTGAGCGCGTTCGACGATGCGACGCAGACCACCCAGACCAAGCCGCGCGCCTTCAACAGCTATTACGCGGACAGCGCCTGGGGCGGCTCCGCCCAGCTTGACCTGCAGGTGACCGATGCCGACCAATTGAGTGTCGCGGCCCATTACCGGCGCGACAAGCACGTGGAATGGCAGCAGGTATTCCCTTCCGGCGCGACCGAGCCGAAGCAGACCAGCGTGGAGGAAACCTACAGCATTGCCGCCGAAAATCGGCTGGACCTTTCGCCGCAAGTGAACTTCACCGCCGGCATCAGCTATGACTGGCGCGATCTTTCCCGGGCGGAGGATTACGCCAACAACGCGCTGATCGAATATCCGCTGCACAATGGGGAGGCGCTCAACGGGCAAGGCCGGCTCACCTGGCAGCCGGATGCCGCGACCAGCCTTCACGCCAGCATATCCTCACGTGCGCGTTTCCCGACGATCTTCGAACGCTTCAGTTCCCGCTTCGGCGGCGCGGTCTCCAGCCCCGACCTGAAAGCGGAACGCGCCACCAATTACGAAATCGGCGGCGCGCGCGATTTCGGACCGGTCCACGTAGAAGCGGCGGCGTTCTATTCGCACCTGACCGACGTGATCGTCGCCTTCCCGCTGATCTACCAGGGCCAGTCGGTCACCCAGAGCCGCAACCTTGGCAGCGGCAACTACTACGGCGGAGAGATCGCGCTGACCGCGCAGCTTGACCGCACCTTCAGCCTGGGCGGCAACTACACCTATACGCACCGCGATCTGGACGATCCCACCAACACCGCGTTCCAGCCGACCGGCGTGCCCACGCACAAGGCCTTCGTCTGGGCCGACTGGTCGCCGATCGACGCGCTGCACGTACGCCCCAATGCGGACATCGCGTCGAACCGCTGGACGGTGAACACCGCCGGCACCCGCTACTATCGCACCGGCAGCTATGTTTTGGCCAATCTCGCGGTCGACTACACGCTCTATCGCGGCGTGGAACTGGGCGCAGGCGTGCGCAACCTGTTCGACGATTACTACATCCTCACCGATGGCTTCCCGGAGCCGGGCCGCAGCTTCTACCTGAGCTTCCGGTACAAGTATTGATATCCGATTGTCGGCGCGCCTGTTTGCAACCGGCGCGCCGACAACCGCATTGGCATTCAGGCGTGGAGCGATCGGCCCTTCTTCCCGCCCGTCGCCATGCGCTTTTTCTGCCTGCGCCGGACGATCCGGCGAAACCCACCGCGAATGTCACGGCGGACCTTGTTCCAGGCCATCCAGGTGCCGGTTGCGCAGACCAGCGTGACGGCGGCCAGCAGCGGCAGCACGATCAGATCCCACCAGGGCCGTTTGCGCAGGATCGGAAAGTCCAGGCTGTGCAGCCCGTCCTGCAGCCAGCGGAAACCGCGCCCATTGCGGTCGAACGCGCGCACGATCCGGCCGCTCACGGGATCGATGTAGAGCAGCGTCCCCTCGGCATCGGCAAGGTTTGCCCGCCAGACCGGCAGCGGCGCGGGGAAGCGATGCCGATAATAATAAGCATCCTCCTGCGTCAGCAATGTGAGCGCGGCGAGCCTGGGCTTACCCGATAGCGCAGCGCGCAAGTCGGTTTCGCGAAGCGCGGAGGGATTGCCGGCCCCGTCGAACCGCTGCGCGCGGCCCTGCGCATCGGAAGCCAGCAAGAACGTTCGTCCGCCCAGCGGGGCCGTCTCCACGCGAACCGTGCCCTTGGGCAAGTCGCCCATGCCTGAAAGTGCCTGACGTAGATCGCGCCAGTGCATCGGCCCCGCCAGTCGCTCACGCTCGGCAAGGCCCGCCATGGAATCGAGAAAACCCCACGGGTTCATGGAGAACAGCCCGCTCGCCACCCAGGTCAGCGTCAGCACGCCGAAGAACAGTCCGAAGACATGGTGCCACCACCATAGCCCCTTGTACGGCGATCCGATCTTGCCATCCCGCTTGCGCCGCACGCGGGCGATACCGGCCCAGATGCCCGCCGCGGTAAGGAAGCATCCGGCCAGCGAAGTCCAGATCACCACCTGGTTCCACAAGGCCCCGTCCTGCCGCAGGATCGTGGGGTAGAGCCAGTGCGGCACCGCGCCCAGCCAGCCCCAGAAGCGCTGGAAACGCGTGGTCTCCTGCACCACCTCGCCCGACTTTCCCGAGATATAGACCTCGGTTCCCGCCGCATCCGCATAATCGACCCGGTAGAGCGGCGCGTTGCGCGTGTAGGTCTGGACGGTCCACTGATCGATCCCGGTTTCGGCCGGCGCGGCCGGGGCTCCGGCAATCGCATGGCCACTCGCGAAATCGGCGGCGACCTTGGCGATATCTGGCGAGGCGGAGACGGTCAGCGGCTTCCCCGTCACGAGGTCTACCGCATCCGGAATCGCGCGCATCTGCGGGATCGGACGGTCGGCGGCCATCGCCGGCACTACCCGCAGCACCGGCCGCCCGGCCATCATCTCGACACGGGCGGAGGAAAGCGGCTGGTCCGGATCCAGATCGACCGCATCCCAGGCCGCGCCTGCCGGCAGTTGCAGGGGCGCGAGCCCCCGCAACTGCGCAGCCGGCTCCAGCCTCGGATAATCGACGTAGATCATCACGAAGCCCGACAGGCACCAGATCGTCATCAACAAGCCGATGAAGACGCCGAGCCAGCGATGCACGACAAGGATCGGGCGCGGCAGGAAACCGCGCGATGCCCGAGGCCGGGCCGGCGCCCGAGGCTGGAGCGTGCTCACGGCCTCAGAAGCTCAGGCCATAGCTCACCCGCAGCGTACGCGGCACGCCCCGGCTGAAGTAGAGGAAACGGCTGTTGCTGCCGTCCAGCACGCCCTGATCGGTCACCGCCGATTGATAGCCGCGGGTCGCATATTCCTTGTTGAGCACATTCTCGACATTCACGCCGAACCGATTGCGCCGCGCCGCGCCGTCCAGGTAGAGATAGGCCCCCGCATCGACCAGCGCATAATTGCCGTAATTGCGGCGGCCGAAGCCCGAAGCGGTCGACCAGACGTCGCCGATCCAGCTGGCATTAACGGTCGCGCCGAAGGGCTTGTCCTCAGGCGCGTAGGACAGCGTGCCCTTTGCGTACTGCTTGGGATTGCGATCGAGCTGGGTCGAGGAGCCCTTTTCGCGCACACGGGCATACGTATAGCTGGCCGAGAGAGCCCAGCCGCCGGCCAGCCTTGCGTCCAGTTCCAGTTCGGCGCCTTGTGACCGCACGGTGTCGTCAACGTTCTTGTAGGTGCCGTCCGGGAACCCCGGATTGTCGTAATCGTAGTCGATCATGTTGGAGATGCGGCGATTGAAGTACGTCGCCTTCCAGCCAAGCTGGATCCCGCCCACCGGCACAATGCCTCCGGCCGATAGGTTGAGGTTCAGGCTCTGCTCCGGCTTCAGGTTGGGGTTGCCGATCTCGCAGCAGGGATCGTTGCCGTAAAGTTGCGATGCGTCCGGCAGCACGAACGAAGTACCGCCATTCGCCTCCAGATAGAGTGCGTCTGCAAAGTCGTAGCGGCCCGATGCATTCCAGATCGTCTTGTTCGCGCCATTTGTGTGATTGTAGCGGAGGCCAGCAGCCAGACGGCCCTTGGACGAGATTTCGTCGGTGGTGCGGACCTGGAAGATGCCGGCATGCACCTGCTCGCTGGTCGGCGCGATCAGCAGCACATCGTCACGGCCGCTGAAATCCTGGAAATCGTAGCCGAACAGATAGTCCAGCCCCCGATGCAGATGCAGCTTCACCACCGCGCTGCCGCCCCAGTCGCGATAGCCCCAGAACGTCCCCGCCGGGTAGATCACCTGCGGCTGCAGGTCGGGCAACGAGTTGCGGATCTGGACATAGGCGGTCTTCCAATCGTGGAAGTAGCCCTTGAGGAAGAACTGCATCGTGTCGCTGCCGGTATAGTCCAGCCGGACGCTGGCGATTTCCTCGTTACGGTCGTTGCGGCTCTCTCGAATCCGCGTGGGCGAGAGGTTGTCCAGCTTTGCTTCGGTGTGCTGGTATTGCGCGTTGAACGCGAGATCGGGCGCGATGTCGTACTGGTACTTGAGGCCCGCCGACCACAAGTCGTAGCCCAGACGCCGGTCGGTCAGGCTCGGCTGATAGGCGTTGTAGGGCATGTAGCCTTCGGACTGGTTGTGCGAGGCATAGGCCACGAAGCGATGGTTGCCCACGGCACCGCGCAGATATCCGTCCACCGTGGTACCACCCCAGGAATCGACCGAGGCGTTGACCTGCCCGTTGAAATCGTCGGTAAAGCTGCGCGTCACCACGTTGATCACGCCGGCCGAGGCCTGGGTGCCATAGAACAGGCTTTCGCCGCCGCGCAGCACCTCGATCCGCTCGATCATGCTGGCGGGCAGCGTGTCGTTGGGCGAGGTGCTGCCGTAGAGGCGGTTGTTGAGGCGGATGCCGTCCATCGTCCACAGCACGTCCTGCGTGCGCGAACCCTGCAGCGAAACATCGACATAAGTGAACGGCCCGTTGCGGCCACGGATGTAGAGGCCGGGTACCTGTTCCAGTGCCTTGGTCACATCCACCGCGCCGCTGTCGCGTATCTGCTTCTCGTCGACGGTCACGACATCGTTGCCATAGTGCGCAAGCTCCTGCGGCAGCGTCACTTCCAGGCTCTGCCCGGTGACGACGATGGCCTGATCGTCCGCTTCCTCTTCCGCATGGACCTGTGTCGCGCAGGCGAGACTCAGCGCCGCAGCAATCGCTGCGTGCGAAACGGTTGCAATCTTCATTTCATTCCCCTGTCGGGCGCCAAGCGAGCGGTTGGCGGAGGCCTGCCGATAACGAACGGCCGGCGCACCGACCGGCCGGGCGCCCGGATTTCGGACGACCGCTCAGCGCACCGTGCGGCCCCTGCCGCTGGTTCGTCGCTCAGACGGAGAAATCACCGTGCCCCGGCCATCCCCTGGACCAAAGCAAGAGCGACCGTACGCTGGCAGGTCTCCTGGCTCGCGGGTCATCGCTTGATGCACGACCTTCCCAGGCCTCGCAGGATTTAGCGTCCGGCCCAGTGGCTGCGACGGGCGCCCTCGCCCCGCCGCGTGATGTGCATCGCGCTCACCGCTTACAGTTGCAGGGACAGCCTCGGATTCGAGGATCGAAACCCTCTCACCGTGTTCCCTATTAAGCCTCTTTCGAGGCACCGGCGCGATCTGTGCTCACGCTTCCGGCTGGAAGCGAAGCACGCCGGCGTTAACCGCGCGGGGCCATCTCCGCAAGCCCAAGCGATTGAAGGCGCCAGGAACGGTTGAAAGAAAGGATGGTCCGGCTCAGCGGCGCGATGTCGATCGCAAGAGTCGCCTGCAGCGGAATGCCAATGGCATGGGCAAGCGCCGCGCGCACGGTCATCGGATGGGTGATCGCACAGATCGCGCTGTCGAGGCCCGCCACGTGGTCGAGCCATCTCCCGACCCGCGCGCGCACCTGCTCCATGCTCTCCCCGTCCGGCGTGCCGCGATCGGGATGGGCAAGCCAGTCTGTAAACGGCCGGGCGCCGATCTCCGCAAACGAGCGGCCGGACCAGCTGCCATGATCGATGTCCGCCAGTTCCTCCGCAATCGCGGCGTCCAGGCCAAGCGCCCCTGCGGTTTCTTCCGCGGCACGGGCAGGGCTGCGGAACATGCGGGCGCGAAACCGTTCTTCGATCCGCTCGTGCCCGGCACTCCGTCGCCCCGCCTCGTCAAGCGGCTCCGAGCTGTCGGGAAACCGCCCTTCCCGGCTCGACGCCGTGGGAGCGATGCAGAGGAGAAGCAGCGCGGTAGCCAAGCGATGATGCTCTGAAGTCGTTGACGTAGCGCGCTGTCGCGCCCAAAGGGAGCTACGTCAAGGAACGAAGAAGCCGGTGAAATCCCGGCGCGGTCGCGCCACTGTATTCGGCAGGGGAACTTTCCCGGTCGAGAGTCAGACCTTCTTTCCAGGCGAAAGTTTTTCCGGGGACGCGCAATCCCGTCAAGGAGCACGACAATGGCAGTTTCCGCCGCAGTTTTCGACGATACCTTCATCCCCGTCCAGGGCGGCAACGCCATTCCGATCGAAGATATCGCCCCCTGGGCCGTGCTGGGCACGCTGCTGGCCCTGATCTTCCTCTATTTCGTGAGCACCGAACAGGGCGCGTTCGCGCTCTTCCAGGGCATGTACGTGCACGAATTCGTGCACGATGGGCGCCACCTTCTCGGCTTCCCCTGCCACTGAGGCGGATGACATGACCAGGGACTTGCTCTGGCGCGGGATGCTTGCCGGCATCCTGGGCGCGCTGCTGGCCACGCTTTTTGCACGCGGCTTCGCGGAACCGCAGATCGACCTCGCCATCGGCTATGAGGAAAGCCATGCGGTTCATCACCCCGGCATGCCGGAGGAAGAGGAACTCGTCAGCCGCACGACGCAGAAGGGCGCCGGGCTGGTAACAGCCCTTGCCCTCTATGGAGCGGCGGTCGGCGGCATCTTCTCGCTCGTGTTCGCATACGGCTATGGCCGGATGGGCCGGCTGGGGCCGCGCAGCTTCGCGCTTTTGCTGGCAGCGCTGACCTTCCTGCTGGTGGTCGTGGTGCCGGCGATCAAGTATCCGCAAACACCGCCAGCGGTCGGTAAGCATGAGACCGTTGCGCTGCGCACGGCGGCGTACTTCGGCATGATCGCCCTTTCGCTGGGCGCCGCCGTAATCGCAGCGCGCATTCGCGGCGCGATGGCGCGGCCCGGCCGGGGCTTCGACGCCACGCTGCTGGCGATCATGGCCTATCTTGGCGTGGTGATCATCGGGCAGTTCCTTCTGCCCGCGATCAACGAAGTGCCCGGCGATTTCCCGGCAGTGCTGCTCTGGAATTTCCGGGTAGCCTCGATGGGCACGCAACTAGTGCTCTGGACAACGATCGGCCTGGCCTTCGGCTATTGGGCGGAACGTGTGCTGAAGCGCCAGCAAGGCGTGCGATAAGATCGAAGCAGGCCGCCCGATCAGCGCGGCCTGAACCTTGAACCGTCACCACGGACTGACGGATCGGCATAGCGAAGGCGGCCCGCACATTCGATGCAGGCCGCCTTTTCTTTTGGGCGTCTCCCAATGCCAGCGGAAACGCCTAAGCCTAAGAAAGACCGAAAATTATCCTTCCGGTTTCAAACAGTCGAATGCCCGTCGCCCCGCCAAAGACGGAGAAGCGTGTTCGATCCGGCAGCAAATTCAACAAGATCAGCCGCGATCAGAGATCGACTACATGGCCCTGATAGCGAATGAAAATCTTGGTTAACGATTTTCAATCGTCGCTTTTCCGAAGATAGATTGATCCATTCTGAAGATAGTTCCTTCGCAAACCGAGGGAACTTCACCCGCAACCCTTCAATTACGATTGAAGAGCCGCTGGCGATCGCACGCAACCGCAAGCAACCAATCCAATTGCTTGCAGAAAACCGCGATACGGTCGGCAAGCGATGCTCGATCTGGTCAAGACGGTCCGGCGAAGAATGTCGGCCAGTAACGAGGGGTGCAGATGTGTTGAAGAGCATTCTAGCCGTAACCGGCGTTTCGGCGGCCCTTCTTGCCGCAGCCCCGGCCCAGGCCGACATTACCGGCACGATCAATGCCACCCTGACTCTGCAGGCCGGGTGCATCATCAACGGCCAGAACTATGACAACGGTTCCGCCAACGTCACATTCGGCACATTGAACTTCGGCACGCAGAACACGCTCTTCACCCAAGTCGATGCCCAGGTCCTCAGCGGTGCGACCGGCTTCACCATCCAGTGCAGCAACGGCGTCACGCCCTCACTCTCGTTCAGGGCGGGCCAGCACGACGGTTCCGGCACGGGAACCGGGGTCCACGCCATGCTGAACAGCACGACCGCCGGGCAGTTCGTGACCTACAACCTCTACAGCGATGCCGGCCGGACCACGGTGATCCCGGTCGGCGGCACTATCGCGCTTTCCAGCACCGGCGCGGCGCAGACGGTGAACGTCTATGGCCGCGCCTTCGGAGCGGCGGGCCTTTCGCCCGGCACGTACACGGATATCGTGACGGTAGTCCTCGTGCTCTAGGTGCCCTCTTCCCTCCGCGTGATCGCCGCTTTCGCCGCGGCGTGCGCTCCCCTGCGCCTCCACGCCGCCACCACCGCCCAGTTCGACGTGACGGCCACGATCACGCCCGGCTGCCTTGTCGACGGACTTGGCACCAGCGGCAATGCCGGCCAGTTCGGCACGCTGGATTTCGGAACAGATTCCACATTCGCCACCCGTCAGCACACGGCAACGACAACGGCGAGCCAGACCGTGCGGCTGCGCTGCACGCCGGGCGTGACCCTGTCGATGACGGTCGACGGCGGCGCCCATGCAAGCAGCGGCCAGCGCAATCTCCAACAATCGACCACTACGACTGCGCGGGTTCCCTATGCGCTGTGCCGCGATGCCGCATGCACCCTGCCGATCGCCATCGGCACGCCGGTCACCACCACGATTGCCACCACCAATAGCGAGGATGTGCGCCTGCCCCTCTACGCCTCGCTGACGCTGCCCGGCACGCTGCCGCCGGGCACTTACACCGACACCCTGACCGTCACCCTGACATGGTGACTGCCCAAGCCCCGGGAGCCCGGCGATGAACACCCTCTTCCCTTCCATCGGCGTGGCGACCATGTCCGTTCTGCTTGGCGTCACCGCCGTTCCAACGGCCGCGCAGTCGCCGGGCTCGCTGCTGATATGGCCGATCAGCCCCGTGATCGAGGGCAATGCACCCGCAGCGGCGCTATGGCTGGAAAACCCCGGGAAAGCGCCGATCACGCTGCAGGTGCGGATCTTCGCATGGACCCAGCAGCACGGCGAGGATCTCTACGCGGACCAGCAGGACATTTTGGGCACACCGCCGATCCTCACCATCGATCCCGGCCAGCGCCAGCTCATCCGCCTGACCCGAATGGTGCCGCCGCCCGACGTTCCCGAAAAGCCCTATCGCATCATCGTCGACCAGATTCCGACTGTCGATGCGGCGGTACCGGCCGGCGGGGCGCAGGGTGCCTCGGTATCGTTCCGGATGCGCTATTCGCTGCCGCTGTTTTCGCAGGCCAAGGCCGGAGATGGCGAAAAGAAAACTCCGCCTCCGCCGCCGCAACTCGGCTGGCGAACCGGCACAGATGGCACCGGCCGCTTCATCGAGATCCGCAACAGCGGCACCGGGCACGCCCGCCTCAGCGATCTGGGATTTTCGCGGACCGGCAAGCACACCGGACTGGCAGAGGGACTGTTCGGCTACGTCCTGCCCGGCGCGACGATGCGCTGGCCCTTGCCGGCGGGCGTGGAGCCGCAGGGCGATCTGATAGCGACGCTCAACGGAAGGGCGCAGTCACGTATCGAGCGCCTGCCGGAATGATCCACCCATGGCCGCAGCCGCGCCATCGCGGAAACGCCCGATACGAATCCACGCCGGGGCCGCCACGGGCATCGCCGCACTTCTGCTGGCCAGCGAAAGCCCTGCCGCACCGGGCCCGGCACCGGAAGGGGGTGGGGCGGCACCGGCCGCCGATTTCTTCTCCGACCTGCCCCCGCCTGTCGAGCGGGCGGATTTCGCTGCCGACCAGACGCTGCAACTCGAAATCTTCGTCAACGGCATGACGAGCGGCGTGGTGGCATCCGTCCTCAAGCGCGGGAACCGCTTCCAGCTCCGCACGGCAGACCTGCGGCGCGCCGGAATGGTGCTGCCCACTGCCGATGAAACGATCTTTCTGGACACGCTGGACGGTGTCGTCGCCGACTACGATCCCGCCCGCCAGCAGCTGCACCTGACCGTCCTGCCCGACTATCTGCCCAACCAGCAGATCGGCCCGCGCCGTACCGGCTACGAACCGGCAAGGCGGGACACCGGTGCCTTGCTGAACTACGACGCCTATCTCACCGGCGGTGGCGGCCTGCGCCTTCAGGCCTCGCTCTGGCACGAGGCGCGCGTTTTCGGGCCGGCCGGCGTATTTTCCACCACCGGCGTTATCAGAACTTCGCCCGGCCATCGATCGGAGGGGCGGCATGACGCGCCCTATATCCGTTATGACACCAACTGGCGCTGGTCCGACGAACGCACCATGACCACGGTGGAAGCGGGCGACATCATAACCCGCACGTTGCCCTGGGCACCGGCGGTCCGGCTGGGCGGAGCGCAGATCTCACGCGATTTCTCCGTCCGGCCCGATGTCGTGACCTACCCCCTGCCCGAATTTGCCGGCAGCGCCGCCGTGCCCTCCACGGTAGACCTTGTGGTCAACGGCCTGCGGATTGCCGGAAGCCAGGTCAATCCCGGTCCGTTCTCGCTCGGCACCTTGCCGCCGATCAATGGCTACGGACAGGCCAACCTGATCGTTACCGACATGCTCGGCCGCAGCATCGCCACTTCGGTCCCCTTCTACGTCAGCAGCGCGCTGCTGCGTCCGGGCCTGACCGACTATTCGGTGGCGGCAGGCTCATTCCGCCGCAACTACGGCATCCGCAATTTCGATTACGACGGGTTTGCCGTCAGCGCCTATGCCCGGCACGGGCTGAACCGGGCGATCACGCTGGAACTGCGCGGAGAAGCGGCGGAGAGCATGCGCCTATTCGGGGCCGGCGCGGTCGTCAGGGTGGGTGAGTGGGGCATCGTCAATGCCTCCTACAGCCGCAACGTAGGGCAGGCATCGGGCGGCGAGCTGACGGTCGGTTACGAATATCAGGCGCGTACGTTCTCGGTCGGTGTGCGGCACACCCGGCATGATAGCGACTATGTGGACCTGGCCCTGCTGGACCAGCAGTACCGGCGGGGGTGGGAGCGCCAGACCGTCGCCACCGCCAGCCTGGCGCTTGGCCGGGGCGGGACGCTGGGCCTGGGCTATTTCGACTTGCGGCAGCAGGATGCCCGCGCCAGCAAGCTGGCCAACATCGCCTGGACCGTGCCGCTCTGGCGCGAAAGCCGCCTCTATGCCGGCCTCTCGCGGGACTTTGCCGGTCGCGGCTGGGCCGGCGCGCTGACGCTGACCGTGCCGCTGGGCACCGGCAACGCGAGCGGCGGCGTGGCGCGCGATCTGGACGGGCGGGCCGGGCTCACCGCCGACTACTCCCGGCCGATCCCCACCGACGGCGGCTGGGGCTGGAGCGCCAGCGCCTATGGCGAGCCGGGCCACGATCCCTATCTGCGCGGCGACGTCGCGTGGCGGACCCAGCCGATCCAGTTGCGGGCCGGCGCCTATGGCCAGGGCGACTATACCGGATGGTTCGGGGCGAGCGGATCGCTGGTCTTCATGGACGGCGCCCTGTTCACCGCCAACCGCGTGACGGACGCCTTCGCGCTCGTCACCACCAATGGCGAGGCAGGCGTGCCCGTGCGCTACGAAAACCAGCTGATCGGGGAGACGGACCGCGACGGACGCCTGCTCATCCCCGCCGCCAGTGCCTGGTATCCGGCCCATTACGATATCGACACGCTGTCGCTGCCCCCCAGCATTCAGGCCGATATCGTCAGCCGGCGCGTGGCGGTGGCGGCGGGCAGCGGATATGTGGTGCGTTTCCCGCTGAACCGCGTGACTGCCGCGCGCGCCATCCTTGTCGATGCGGCAGGCAAGCCAATCCCGCCCGGCTCCGCCGTCATCCTGAACGACAAAGGCCAGACCTACGTCGGCTGGGACGGAATGCTCTATTTGGAGAACGTGACCGCCGAAAATACGCTCGTGGCCACGCTTGCGGACGGCGGGACCTGTCGCGCCCGGTTCGCGGCCCAGCTTCCCGCCGAAGACATTCTCGACCTGGGCACCGTGACATGCCGCTAGCGTGCCGCCTGCTTATATTGTTTGCGACCCTGCTGGCCTTCGCCGCGCTGACGGACCGGGCCGAGGCCTGCACCGTTGCGGCGGCCAGCACCAACCTTGGCAGCGTCAGTTCCTATTCAGTTGGCACCACCGCCCAGCAGGGCAGCGGCTCGGCCGGTCTGCAGTGCGACGTGACGCTGGCCCTGCTGGCCACGCACTATGTCGGCGTGACGCTGGAATCCTCCACTTTCACGCTCACCGGACCGGGCGGGAAGACCATTCCCTTCACGCCCTCGTTCACCCAGAACGGCACCGCCATCCCCGTGGGCACATTCCAGAACCTGTCGTCGACCACGCTGCTGACGCTCTTTTCAGGCACGAACAGTGCGGTGCCGATCTACGTGCGCACGACGCCGACCGGTGCATTGCCGGCCGGGACTTACACCGGCGTGCTCAATTTGCGCTGGTACTATTCGGTGTGCAATGTGGGCGTGGCCGTCTGCCTAAGCTACGACAACAGCCCCGGCCTCGTCCGCCCGCTCCTCGGCGCGCCGACCACCTGGGGCACCGGCGTGCCCGTGCAGGTGAGCGTCACGCTCACCGTCCTGAACGACTGCATCATCACCGCGCCCGCGGCCTCCTTCGGCTCGGCCCCGCTGGCCAGCAGCTTCAACCCGATCACGCGCACGATCCTGATCCGGTGCAGCGCGGGAACCGCCTATACCGTGGGGCTGAACGACGGCGGCAACGCCAGCGGCGGCGTGCGCCGCATGCGCAGCGGGACCACCAGCAACTACCTGAGCTATGAGATCTACAAGACGGCCACGTCCACCGATCGCTGGGGATCCGTCGGCACCGCGCGCCGCGGCAGCGCGACGGCGGACAGCAACGCCGGCACCTACGATTCCGTCACGACGCAGGGCTATACCTATCGCGCGGCAATCCTTTCCGGCCAGACCACGCCGGCCGGCGGCGCCTATACCGATACCATCCAGATCGACGTGGCCTTTTGAAACCGCCCGAGCCCCGAGCGGCCATCGGTTCTGCCCCTGGCGAACCGGGCAAACATCATTCCAAGTGATTCTCCAACTTATTCGCTGTTTAACATTTCAAACCGGCGCTCTCTTCGCGGCGGCATGCGCAATCGCCGGAAAAGCATTTAGCGTCATGGATAATCGCGTGAACTAATAGACTCCGCATTCACCCGTTAGTCTTGGGCAAAACCGCCCGCGCCATCCGGGAAAGCCATTCCATTCCGGATTATCCGGTCGGCTAATCCGGACGCGAAACCCGCAGTTTCCCTATAGGTCAAACGATTGTAAAACAATGCAATATTTCCGCCAATTTACCCCTTCTTAACGATCTCCCCAGCATCGCGCGCCAAGTCATTTCGCTCCTGTTTCGAGCAAAGGGAAACTCATGGCCGCGTTGAACAGCAAGTCAGCAAATATCCGTTTCGCCGAAGGAAAACGCCGACTGCTGCTAGGCGCGGGTGCCGTTGCACTCAGCCTGCCGATGCTCCCCACCCTCGCCCGGGCGGAGAACTACACCGTCAACAACGAGACCGAACTGGCCGACGCCATCGCTGCGGCCAATGCCAGTACCGATCCCAGCGCGCGGATCGTGCTGGGATCGAGCTTTTCCGTTAGCTCCGCGCTGCCGCCCGCGACCAAGCCGATCGAGATCGATACGGGCACCTTCGTGCTGACCGGCGCCACATCGCCCCTCACCTTCAGTGGTAATTTCGACGGCGGCCTCCTCACGCTGAGCGGCTCCATCGCCGGCAGCTCGTCCGGTACGGTCACCTCCGGGCTCGTTCTGTCGCGAACGACCGGCAGTTCCACCATCTCTCCGACAGTGGTCAACAATGCCGCGATCACCGGCGGCAGCCAGAGCACCACGGGCGTGGCAGGCGTTCAGGGTGTTTCGGTCGGCGCCCTGAATTTCGTCAACAACGGGACCATTACCGGCGGCAGCGCTATCTCTTACACCGGCAGCGGCCTCAACAGCGGCGCCGGTGTGAGCATGCCGTCCAGCACCACGCTGCAAAACAATGCCGGCGGTCTGATCCAGGGCGGCAGCAGCCAGGGCGCGGGCGCTGGAGCAGGCGTCTATGCCGGCAACGGCGGCACCATCATCAACGCGGGCATCATTCGCGGAGGCTCCGATGTGAATGGTGTCGCTACCGGCGCGGCCGCAATACGCGGTCAGGGTTCCGCCACGACCGCGATCACCAACACCGGCCTGATCGAGGGTGGCGTGGGCGCTGCGGCGATTGCACCGGAAGGTAGCACGGTCTGGAACGCCCTGATCGTCAACAGCGGCACCATTCGTGCGGGCGCAGGCAGCGTCGATGCAATCCAGTTCGGTGGCAACGGTACTAATGCTCTGACCCTTGAACTACACGCCGGATCGGTGATCGAAGGAAACGTCACCGCCAGTGGCGGGAACGGCAGTAACTTCCGGCTCGGCGGCGATATCGACGACTCGTTCGACATTTCAAGCATCGGTCCCACTGCGCAGTATCGCGGGTTCGGCAATTTTCAGAAAACCGGCGCCAGCACCTGGACCCTGTTCGGCAACAGCAATCAGGTAACTGGCTGGACTATCGATCAGGGTAAATTGCTCATCGGCGACGGTGACATGACTTTCACCAGCATCTTCAACTATGGTGTGATCGAGTTCAGCGGCAGCGGCAATGTGACGACTGGCGGCGTCAGCGGAACCGGCTCCGTCATCCAAAGCGGCAGCGGCACCACTACTTTGGGCTCTGGAAACAACAACTATACCGGCGGCACCACGATCACCGGCGGCACACTGGTCGGCGTCACTGACACTTCGCTGGGGGACAGCGCGAGCGCCCTGACGATCGATGGCGGCACTCTGCGGCTGACTGGCGGCTTCTCGTCGACGGCCACCCGCACCGTAACGCTGGGTGCCCGCGGCGGCACATTCGACATTACCACGGCGAACATCGGCTATACGATCAGCAATGGCCTCACGACCGGCGGAGCGCTGGTGAAATCGGGCGCGGGCACGCTTACCCTGCTGGGTGACAATGGCTACACTGGCGGCACCACGATCGATGCCGGCAGCCTGGTGGTCGGCAACGGCGGTGCCACCGGCAAGATTGTCGGCGACGTGCTCGACAATGGTTCGCTCACCTTCAACAGTTCGGCCGACTGGAGCTTTGACGGTGCAATCTCCGGCACCGGCAGCTTTACCAAGGGCGGCACCGGCGCCGTGACCATGACGGGCGCCAGCACCTATACGGGCGCTACGTCGCTGTCCGGCGGCGGCAAAATCCTGCTGACCGGCGGCGCGATCGACGGCACCTCCGCCGTCACGATGACCGGAGGAAGCTCCCTCATCGTCGATGGCGATGGCGCGAAGCTCAACAGCGTCGGTGCCCTGACGATGTCGAACGGCGTCGGCAATGTCCTCAGCGCGCTCAACGGGGCCGATATCTCGGTGGGAAGTGTCACGCAGGCGAATACGGGCGCGACGAGTCTTGCAACGATCAACATTATCGGCGCCGGCTCGACATTCACCGACACCGGAACATTGGCGGCAGCGAGCGGAACCATATCGGGCACCGCAAACATCAACGTCCTCGACGGCGGCTATATGAGTTCGGCGAGCACGGTCACGCTGGGTAATGCCCAGTTGGCTACCAACAGCCGCGCGAACGTTATCGTCTCCGGCGCAGGCTCGCAGTGGGCAATCGGCGGCGCGCTTACCGCGCGGCGTGGATCGATCACTGTCGCCGCTGGCGGCACACTGAGCGCGGCCAGCGCGGTGTTCGGCTATGCCGCCGGTACCAGCGCCAACAATCCTCTGGTCGATATTCTGGTAACCGGCGCAGGGTCGCAGCTTTCGACCACCGGAGCGCTCAGCTTCATCAACACCGCCACGAATGCCCAGGCGCCCACGCTGACCATTGCCGACGGCGGCCTCGTCACGGTCGGTGGCGGCACCTTCGACATGGGCGCCAATCTGGGCGTCCTGAACATCGGCGGCGCGGAGGGCGCGGCGGCGACCGGCGCGGGCACCCTGGATGCTGACTTCGTGACGACCGGTTCCGGCAGCCGGATCAACTTCAACCACACCGATCCGCTCTACAGCTTCGATGCGCTGATCAGCGGCGCAGGCGTGGTGAACCAGGTTTCCGGCACCACTGCGCTCACCGCAAACAACAGCTACACCGGCGCCACCACCATCTCCGGCGGCACCTTGCGCATCAACGGCGACCAGTCGGCCGCAACCGGGCTGACCAGCGTCCTTGCCGGTGGCACGCTTGGCGGCAGCGGCATCGTCGGCGGTGACGTCACGGTTGCCGACGGCGGCACGATCGCGCCGGGCAACAGCCCCGGCACGCTGACCATCAACGGCGATCTGACGCTCAACAACGGTTCGCTG
Source organism: Novosphingobium oxfordense (assembly GCF_044029435.1). Classification (NCBI taxonomy): domain Bacteria; kingdom Pseudomonadati; phylum Pseudomonadota; class Alphaproteobacteria; order Sphingomonadales; family Sphingomonadaceae; genus Novosphingobium; species Novosphingobium oxfordense. The sequence continues at coordinate 199,725 of NZ_CP147008.1, forward strand.
CTGGCCTTCGAATTCGGAGACGAAGGCGTTGCCGGCGGGTCGATGAACGACATGCTGGACGTCAAGGGCGACCTTACGCTGGACGGCACGATCAACGTTACCACCTCAGCCGGCGGCAGCTTCGATACCGGCATCTACCGCGTCGCCGACTATGGCGGAACGCTGAACGACAACGGTCTCGATGTCGGAACCGTGCCCACGGGCGCCACCGCCTATATCCAGACTTCGGTGGCCGGGCAGGTCAACCTCATCAACACCGGCGGCCAGACGCTCAGCTTCTGGGACGGTGCGACGGGCGGCAAGTTCGATCATCAGATCACCGGCGGCAGCGGCGTGTGGCAGGCCGGCACCGGCAATGACAACTGGGCGCTGGCCGACGGTTCGGTCAACGCTGCCTATTCGGACGGCACTTTCGCGGTGTTCACCGGCACGGCAGGCACCGTCACGGTCGACAACAGCCTTGGCGCCGTGACCGCATCGGGCATGCAGTTCGCCAGCGACGGCTACCGGATCGCCGGCGGCGCCCTCACCCTGACCGATGCGCAATCGGTGATCCGCGTGGGCGACGGGACTTCCGCCGGCGCAGGCTATACGGCAACGATCGCCTCGGTCCTGACGGGCACCGGCGGCCTCGTGAAGACCGATCTCGGCATGTTGGTGCTGACGGGCGCCAATACCTATACCGGCGGCACTTACCTCGACGGCGGCGTGCTTTCGGCCGGGGCGGACAGCAATTTCGGCAGCGGCGGCGCGCTCAACTTCGATGGCGGCACACTGCGCTGGACGGGCTTGTCCTACGCCCCCACGCGCACGATCAACTGGGGCGCGAATGGCGGCGGTTTCGAGATCATGGGTTCGACTGCCATCCTGACGATCAGCCGGGACCTCAATGGCGGCGCGCTGACCAAATCCGGTGCAGGCAGGCTTACCCTCACCGGCGACGATGTCTTCAGCGGCGTGACCATCTCTGCCGGTGCTCTTCAGATCGGCAATGGTGCGACCGGCACGCTGACGGGCAACATCGTCAATAACGCTACGCTCGCTTTCGCCGGCTCCAACTCCTGGACCTACACGGGATCGATCACGGGCACGGGATCGATCACCAGCATCAGTTCCGGCACCGTTACCTTCACAGGCGACAGCAACTACACCGGCGGGACGACCCTTGCCAGCGGAGGAGGCACCTTCCGCTATCTCGGTGGCACAGTCACCGCCGGCGGCGCCACGTCGCTGACATCGAGCAATCTGACCGTCGATGCCGGCGCGACCTACAGCACCGCTTCGGTTTCCGCGCGATTTCCGCGCGATCGACCACGAGTTCGGCATCGGCCGTCCGCGTCATCAATGGCGGCGTGCTGAATGCAACGGGCGCGCTGACCCTGCAAACGGCGCTCGGCACCACTCTGGCCTCGCTTGAGGTGTCGGGTGCCGGCTCGCAGGCACATATCGGCAGCACCATCGCGGCCGGCACCACGGCGGCCGGGAACACCGCCATCAGCATCGCCGACGGCGGCAAGCTCACCACCGGCGGTGCGACCACCGTGGGCGCTGCGGCGGGCAATGCCAACGGCGCTCCCACCATCACCATCGACGGCGCGGGCAGCGACTGGACCAGCCAGGGCGCGCTGACGATGACCAACGGCGACCTGTCGCTGACCAATGGCGGCACGGCCACCTTCACCGCGATCACCGTCGGCAGCGCGCCGGCCGCGTTCCCGGCCGACATCCTGGTATCCGGCGCCGGATCGCAACTGACCGCCAGCAGCGGAGACGTGACGCTGGGCACCGGTTCGACCACGAGCACGTTCACCCTGCGGGACGGCGGCGCAGTCGACATCGCCGGATCTCTGGTTCTGGCAGGCGCCACGAGCGCAACCGGCATCCTCAACATCGGCGGCGGCGAAGGTGAAGCCGCAGTCGCAGCGGGCACGCTCAACGCTACGGCCGTGACTCTCGGTAGCACCGCTTCGCCGGTCAACTTCAACCATACCGATCCGCTCTACAGCTTCGATACGCTGATCGGCGGCGTGGGCGTGGTGAACCAGGTTTCCGGCACCACGGTCCTGACCGCGAACAACAGCTACACCGGCGCGACCACCATCTCCGGCGGCACCTTGCGCATCAATGGCGACCAGTCGGCCGCAACCGGGCTTACCAGCGTTCTTGCCGGCGGTACCCTAGGCGGCAGCGGCATCGTCGGCGGCGATGTGACGGTTGCCGACGGCGGCACGATCGCGCCGGGCAACAGCCCCGATACCCTGACCATCAACGGCAACCTCACGCTCAGCAGCGGTTCGCTGCTCGACTACGAGTTCGGCCAGTCGGCCGTGGTGGGTGGGCCGCTCAACGACCACATCGCCGTCAACGGTGATCTGACGCTGGACGGCACGATCGACGTGACGGTGACGCCGGGCGGCGAATTCGGCGCCGGTCTCTATCGCGTGGTGAGCTACGGCGGCACGCTGACCGACAATGGCCTCGATCTCGGCACGATGCCCGCAGGCAGCGACGTTTCCGTCCAGACCTCGGTCGCGGGACAGGTGAACCTCGTCAACACGGGCGGTCTGACCCTCAGTTTCTGGGATGGTGTGGCCGGCGCGAATTTCGATGGGCAGATCACCGGCGGCGACGGCGTGTGGCAGGCCGCCAGCGGCAACGACAACTGGACGCTGGACGACGGCTCGATCAATGCCGGTTACTCGGACGGTGCGCTGGCGATCTTCGCCGGCACCGGCGGCACGGTCACGCTGGATGGCAGCCTGGGCACGATCAATGCTTCGGGCATCCAGTTTGCGGCAGACGGCTATATACTTACGGGCGATGCCCTGACGCTGACCTCGGCCCAGTCCATGGTCCGCGTGGGTGACGGCACCACGGTCGGCGCCGATTTCATCGCCACAATCGCATCGACGGTGGCGGGCAATGCCCAGCTTGTGAAAACCGACCTCGGCACGCTCATCCTCACCGGCACCAATACCTATGCCGGCGGCACGGCCATCAACGGCGGCACCCTGCAAGTTTCGAGCGATGCCAATCTCGGCGCCGCCTCGGGCGGGCTGAGCCTGAATGGCGGCACCCTCCATACGACGGCAAGCTTCACGACGAGCCGCGCCGTCGCGCTCGCAGGCAATGGCAGCTTCGAAACGGATGCCGACACCACGCTCGCCCTCGATGGCCTCGTCTCCGGCGCGGGCGGCCTGACCAAGGCCGGTGACGGCACGCTGACCCTCACGGCCGACAACAGCTACGCCGGCGCCACCAAGGTCGCAGCCGGAACGCTGCTTGTGAATGGCAACCAAAGCGCTGCCACTGGGTTGACCAGCGTTCTGGCGGGCGCAACCCTGGGCGGCACTGGCACGATCGGCGGCAATGTCGCACTGGCGGACGGCGCGACCCTTTCGCCGGGCGCTGGCGGAACCGGCACGCTGACCATCGCGGGCGACCTCTCGCTGTCTTCCGGCAGCAAACTGGACTTTGCCTTCGGATCGGCGGGCGTCGCGGGCGGAACGCTCAACGATCTGGTGAACGTGGGCGGCGATCTCACGCTGGACGGTACGATCGATGTCTCTGCTTCGGCGGGCGGCACGTTCAGCATCGGCGTCTACCGCGTGTTCAATTACGACGGGACGCTCACCGACAATGGCCTCACCGTGGGTACATCGCCAGCGGGCAGCAACCTGACGGTGCAAACGTCCATCGCCGGACAGGTCAACCTGGTGAACAGCGCGGGGCTGACGCTCAACTTCTGGGACGGCGGCGCCGGTGGCAAGAACAACGATGCCATCAACGGCGGTAATGGCGTCTGGCAGAACAACACCGGCGGCAATGATAACTGGACCGATGTCGATGGCTCCATAAACGCGCCCTACAGCCAGGGCAGCTTCGTGGTCTTTGGCGGCACTGCCGGCACGGTGACGGTCGACAACAGCCTGGGCAATGTTCGCGCGGCGGGCATGCAGTTCACCACATCCGGCTACACGATCACGGGCGATGCCATCGAACTGACCGAGCCGACGACAGTCATCCGCGTCGGCGACGGCAGCACGGCCGGCGCCAGCTTCACGGCGACGATCGCTTCCGCACTCACCGGTGACACGCAAGTGGTCAAGACGGATGCCGGTACGCTGATCCTTTCGGGCGCCAACACCTACACCGGCGGCACCCTGATCGATGGCGGCACTGTGCAGATTGCCGCGGACGCCAACCTGGGCGCGGCGGCAGGCGCGGTAACCCTGGACGGCGGCACACTGGCAACCAGCGCCAACCTTGCCAGCAACCGTGAGATCCAGCTTGCAGGTGCCGGCTCCATCTCGGCCGCAAACGCCACGACCTTCACGCTGAATGGAACGGTCACCGGCACGGGCGCTCTTACCAAGGCAGGCCTCGGCACGCTGGTCCTCACCGGGGACAACAGCGACTATACCGGCGCCGCGACCGTCGCTGCCGGTACACTCGCAGTCGATGGCCGATTGGGCGGCACGCTCGCCGTCGCCGCTGAGGGGCGCCTGGAAGGCACGGGCCATGTCGGCAGCGTGACCAATGCCGGCACGATCGCACCGGGCCGCGACGGTTTCGGCACGCTGACGGTGGACGGCGACTATACCGGCGCCGGCGGCAAGCTGCTGATCGAGACCGAACTGGGCGGCGACACCTCTCGCACCGACGTGCTGTCGGTGAGCGGGGCGACCTCGGGCAATACCACCGTCTCGGTGGTCAATCGCGGCGGGCTTGGCGCGGCCACGGTGAACGGCATCAAGATCATCGACATCGCCGGCGCCTCGAACGGCACGTTCACGCTGGCTGGCGACTACACCTTCCAGGGCGATCAGGCCGTGATCGCGGGTGCCTATGGCTACCGTCTCGTCCAGAACGGCGTCGATACGCCCACCGACGGCGACTGGTACCTGCGTTCCAGCCTGCTCGATGCGGGGACCTCTCCGGAAGTGCCGAACGTGCCGCTGTACCAGCCCGGCGTGCCGGTCTACGAGGCCTATGGGCAGACCCTGCTGACGCTCAACGAACTGGGCACGATGCGCCAGCGTATCGGCGACCGTCAGTCGGCCATCGGCACCGACGGGCAGCCCTCCAGCATCTGGGGCCGCATGGAAGGCCAGCGCTCGCGCCCCAATGCGACCGCTTCCACCAGCCTCAGCGACGTCAACGTAGACAGCTGGAAGATGGAACTGGGCGCGGATCACGTGATCAGCCAGCGCAGCGACGGCGCCGCCCTGATCCTGGGTGTGGTGGGCGGCTATGGCCAGGCCAGCGCCAAGGTCATGTCGATCTTCGGCGATGGCAGCATCAAGACCAAGGGCTACAGCCTTGGCGCCACGCTGACCTGGTTCGGCCCGCAGGGCTTCTACGTCGATGGGCGCACGCAGTTCACCTGGTTCGACAGCACGCTGAAATCGGCAACGCTGGGCACGCTTGCGAAGGGCAACGACGGCAATGGGCAGGCCTATAGCCTCGAACTGGGCAAGCAGTGGTCACTGGGCGGTCGCCTCTCGCTCACGCCGCAAGTGCAGATGGTCTATTCGACCGTCGACTTCGACCGCTTCGTCGATCCGTACGGCGCCAGCGTGTCCTCGAAACTGGGCGACAGCCTGAAGACCCGTTGGGGCCTCTCGCTCGACCGGCAGGATGCGACGAGCAAGGTCTATGCGGTGGCAAGCCTCAGCTACGAATGGCTGGACGGTACCGTTGCGGATGTCTCCGACACCGCGATCGCGCGCCAGAACGACCGTCTCTGGGGCGAACTTGGCCTTGGCGCCAACGTCATGCTGGGTAACGGCCTGACGCTTTACGCCGAAGCCAGCGGCAAGACCGCGACGCACGATTTCGGCGACAGCTATGCCCTGAAGGCCAACGCGGGACTTCGCTTGGCGTTCTGATGAGAAATGGGCGCCTGTCATGCAGGCGCCCATTCTTTGCGCAACCGATGCAGCCGCTATTGCGCGGCGCTTATTACTGATTTTTATTGGAAATATTTAGACACTACGGATCACGCGACGGATCGCTATCATCAACAATATTAGCTGGTGATTTCTGCGTTATTTGATACGCTTGCGGGTCTGCGCCGTGACGATCACAGTTCGGTGATGCATGGCGCGTCAGTGCGACGCTGGGATGCCCTGTTCAGGAAATTTCCGCGTTCCTATCGGTGGTTATGCTGATGCCGTCACGAAGGGCACGAGTGGCAGGACTGCAACGCGCGGCAAAACCCGCATGCCCCGGGCCGAGCGATCGGCACTCTCGAAGAATATGGTACGGCAAGCGATCGCCTTCGATCGGCGTTTTCGTAAAAGGATCGTCGATCTGCGCGTCGATGCTGTTGGCGGGCTGCATGAGCCTGCCGGCGGTGCGCACGGCGGAATGCGGCTTCGCCCCCGGCCCTGCCATCACCTATTCTCCGGACGGGAAGACCGCCCATGCGCGGATCGACGTGCTCACCTACAATATAGAGGGCCTGCCCTGGCCGGCGCGCCGCAATCGCGCACCTTTCCTGAGAGAAATCGCCGAACGCCTGGCGGATTTTCGTGCGCAGGGGAAAGGCCCGCAGATCATCGTCTTCCAGGAAGTCTTCAGCAACACGGCCTCGCGCGCGGTGGTCAATTCCGGATACCAGAGCCTTACCGCAGGCCCGCGCGCACGATCGCGGCAGGATCCGAATACCGAAGGCCCGCTACCCGGCCGCAACCGCGTCTTGAGGGGGGAAATCCGCGCCAACTTCCTGTCCAGCGGATTGGTAACGGCAACCGACTGGCCGATCGTCTCCACCAGTTATCGACCGTTTGCCCGGGGAAGCTGCGCCGGCTTCGACTGCCTGTCGAACAAAGGCGTTCTCTACGCCGAAATCGCAATTCCGGGCGTGCCCGGCACCATCGACGTCTTCAACACGCACATGCAGGCCCGCCGCGCATCGCGCGTATCGGAAGAGCGCCACGCACCGGCGCACCACCGGCAAACCGTGGAGCTTTCGCAGTTCGTGGATTCCTCCGGAGAGCCGGATCACCCGACGATCGTCGCCGGTGACTTCAACATGCGGAATTCCGATATTCGCTGGGACCTTTTCAAGCGCAAGATCACCATGGACAACGTCCATCGATTTTGCGCCGATCCCACCGAAAAATGCGAAGTTCTTCAGGACTGGGAGCATCCCGATCAATGGCGGCGCGTGCAGGACAAGCACTTCTTCGCCCCCGGCGAAGTCGTGAAAATCCAACCGGTGCGCGCCGAAGGGATGTTCGACGATGGGCCAAGCGGCCCGGTCCTGTCCGATCACGAAGGTTTCCGCGTGGTCTATGAACTGAGCTGGCCGGCGGACACACCGGCCGTCGGCCCGGCATGCCCCGCGCAAACGGCCACGGTACGACCACCCGCCCCCTGACATTTGAGATCCGCACGCGACTTCTGGAGAACGGCCATGCGATCAATTCTTGCAATCACCTTCGTGGCAACACTGCTGACAGCGGATGCCGCCATCGGCCAGGAGCAGGAACCCGCGCCGATGACGTTGCAGAACGAGCGCGCGCAGCCAACGGCGCAGAACCAGGGCGGGCTGGAAGCCGTTCTTCACCGCGATGCCCGCTTCAGCGGCCCGTTTCAGTCGGTAACGGGGCCGCGCACCGACCTGAACCTTGGCTGGGAAGTGCGCTCCATCCGCGTACGCAGCGGGGAATGGCAGATCTGCACGGGCCGCAACTATACCGGCCGCTGCACCACCGTCGATCGCGACCAGCCGATGCTGAACCCGCAATTTCGCGACGTCGTATCCATGCGCCCGACCGGAGGATGGGGCACGGGCGTTGGCCAGTCGCTGCGCGGTGCCGCTTCCGAATTCTTTCCCGCGCCGCGCCGAAACGGGCATCGCATCGAATGCCGCAGCGGAGCCAGTTGCGCCCGCCAGGAAGCGAACCAGTTCTGTCGTTCGCTGGGATGGCTTGTCTCCCGCAGCCAGGCGACCGAGACCGAGAATGGGAAGACCTACGTCGCGGATGTGCTTTGCGCCCGCGCATTGCTGTAATCTCGGCGCTCTTCACCTAGAGCGTTTTCTAATCAGGTGGAATCACCTGATGACTCGGAAAACGCGGCAAACCAAAATCTTAGAGCAGTTGATCCGATGCAATCGGATCAACTGCTCTATCCGCCTGCTCCAAACCGGCTGGCACAGAGATTTATCCGTTCATCAACGTGTGAAGACGCCCGAACCTTGCCTGTCGTGAAGAGAGCATCCGCGCCGATTTGCGCCAAGAGGACATTTCGGTAGCAGAACTTGTAGCGCGGCCGGTCCCCTGCCGCGAAGCCGGCCGCTTGGGCCAATTCCGCCAGCCGTGCCTCGGCCGCAGCGACGGCCATGTCTCCGAACACCCAGTTCTGATCGGACAAATGGCTTATCAGGCATTCCGGCGTGGCCAACACGGGAAAGCGCGCCCGATCTTCTCTCGCGATCATCGCGGCTGCTTCGATCCACTTCGATACGCGGGCCAGATCATCGCCGTCGGGCGCGGCGTGGGCGCAAGCCTGCGCGACGATCCATCGCGGCGGCAGGCCCCTTTTCATCGCTTCGGCAAGGCCAAGGATATGGTGTGCGCCCGTGCCCGCCACGCGCAGTTCGGGTGCGGTGTCGCCATTGGCCTGCCAGCGGAGCACCAGCGCCTTGGCCCAATCGTGCCACAGGATTGCACCTGCCACAGTATCCCCGTCGATCCGCGCCCCCTCCGATCGATAAGAGCGGACGAGCGCCATGCCGCTCTCCAGATTGGTGGCGATGTGTTCGGCCAGCCCGCCCGGCCAGCTATGGTGCGAACCGCTGTTGCCGCCCGGCGCCGTCAGCACCGGCACAGCAAGATGGGGACATGCGCCGTCCTCTCCCTCCAGCGGGGGAAACAGCATCGCGCGCGCCTCTTCCAAGCCGAACTTGCCGTCCAGCAGGCCGCGTTCTGCCAGCGCGGTGACAATGGTCCGCTGGGCCTCCCGGTCAAGACCGATGCGATGCCGCACGCAATCGCCCGGAACCAGCAGCGCCCCCTGCGTGAGACGGCGCGCCTCGGCATCTTGCAGCTTGCCGGCGGCCTTGATGACGGTTCGCCGCGCCCGTTGGAACAGTGGGGATGCTTCCGCGACTTTCGCCATGGCTTCATCGGGCGAAGCCTGGGCGTGCGCAGACGCCGGTGACAGGCCCAGCACCGCAATAACAAGGAAAAACCAGCGCATTTCAAAAGCTCCTGTCGATCCGAACGCCGATCACGCGGCCAGTTGCGATCGTCTGGCTGACCGCGCTGGAATGGCGACCGACGGTGCTGCGATAGGCGTGATCCGCCAGCAGGTTGCGAACGAAGAACCGGACCGTTCCAAACGCCGCCATTTCGCGCGCGATGTTGAAATCGATCTGGCTGGAAGGCCGCACCCATACATCGAGCGCGGATCCATCCAACACCGAATTGCCGGACGCAGACCGGCCGAACAGCCCATATTGCTGAAGATAGCGGCCGGTCCATCGCCCGGTAACCGCGCCCGACCAGCCCCGCCCGCTGTAACCCAGTTCGACCGAAAGGTTGCGCTCCGGCGCATATTGCATGTGTTCGACGGGATCGAGCCGGGGGTTCTTCAGCCGCACGCGGGCGTGAAGCAAAGTCGTCTGCGCCGATACGCGCCATCCTTCCAGCGCCCCGTCCAGCCGGGCGAGCGGCAGGTTTGCACTGAACTCGATGCCGGCCAGACGGGCAGTGCCGCCATTCGTCGGCTCGATCACCACAACGCCGGTCTCGTCCCGATCCGCCGCATTCGCGTAGTCGCCGCCGGCATCGTAGAGGTAATGCTTCAGCCGCTTGGCGAACAGGGCGACGCTGAACCGCGCCTCATCCGGCGCGCGCCATTCGAAAGACCAGTCGAAATTCAGCGCGCGCACCGCGCGAAGATCGGGATTGCCGCGGATCACCTCCACCGCGCCGGTGTCCGAATTCTCCACCGTCGCGCTGCCGGCTAACTGGCTGGAGGACGGCCTGACATAGCTGGTCCAGAGCGTGGCGCGCATGGCCTGCCGCGCGCCGGGATTCCAGCGCACGCCTATGCTCGGAAGCAAGGCGTCGAAATGCGCGCGCCCCCGGTTCCAGCCATAATCGATACCGCCCGCATCCACGCCGTCATTGCCGCTCACCCAATAGCGGGCATCGATCCACGCCCTTTCGGCGCGCAGCCCGGGCGCGAGGATAATCGGCCCCGCCGCGATCCGCGCCCGCGCGTAAACGGCCGCCACGGTCTCCGAAACGGTGAAACTCTGGCCATAGAGTTCGTCCGGCGAGAGCACGGGCGCGGCGGCCGCGCGAATACGCGCGAGCAGGCGCTGACGATCGACCAGCGGCAGCGCGAAATCGTAAATGCCGGGCAGGATCGCGCCGATCGATTGCGTCACCAACCCACTGCTGCCCAGCGTCGTGCCGGAGGGGAACACGTCGTCGTAGGTCACATCCGTCACCTGCCCCGCCCGGCGTGAGCGAGTCATGGCGAGCCCAGCGTCTATCAAACGCAAGCTGCCCGTCTCCGAACGTCGGCTGGCGGCCAGTTCCCCGCCGAATCGATGGTCGCTGCTACGCTGGCTGCGGACTTCGCCCTGAAGTCGGACTGGAAAATTCGATAGATCCTGCGCCAGCCGAGCATCGGCGGCGGTGAGCAGCGGCACCGGATAGCCGCCTTGCATGCCGATGGAGACGCCGTTCTCCAGCCGGGTGGCCGTAGGGTCCCAGAAGGATACTTCGACATGGTCCGGCCGGCGCGTCACACCGCTTCCGGCATAGAGGCGCAGGCGCAAGTCGGTCCGGCCCAGCGCAGCGTTCAGGCCCGTCTGGCCCAGCAGCATCGAACTGCGCTCGGGATTCGTCTGATACCAGTATCGGATCGCGCCGTTGGTGCTTGCCTGTGCGTAAAGCCCGTTGCCGATCGGCGTGCGCGTGATGTCACCCGCGCTGCTGCCGCTCTGGAAGCCGAGTTGGTAGATGTCCTGCTCGGTCCGGCTTCCGGCAAACGTCAGCCGCGCGAACAGGCGCAGGCTGGAGGAAGCCTGATAGTCGAACGCGGCCATCGCGCTGGTACTGTGCGTAGTGCCGCGCGTGAACTGCGCGTTGACGCTGGTGGGAAGCAGGTTGCGCGCCGGATCGATCCCGGCCGGACTGCGGCCCTCCGCATCCACCACGCGGAATTCGACAGTTCCCTGCTGGTATGTCTGCTGGCTGTTCGCGAAAGCGCGGCGGCCGGCCTGCGCGGTGATCGCGATCCCCAGTCGGTCCCCGGCACCAAAGCGGCGAACATAGCGCAGGCCCAACTGGCCGTTCCCGGCGTCCTGGCCATAGCGGCGCGCATTGGTGTCGATCCCGCCTGCGGCAACCAGCTTCAGCCCTTGCGGAGAGCCATCGAAGGCGGAAGGCGCGCGAATATCGATCACCGCGCCGGTGACGTCTCCCGCCCTTTCCGGCCCCGGCACTTTCACCAGTTCCAGCGCCGCGAACCCGAAGGATGGCAACATGCCCAACTGCACTTCACGTCCATAAGGCAGGCTTTGCGGCATGGCGACGCCGTCGATCGTCGCCAGACTGTAAGCCCCGCCCAGCCCGCGTATCGCCGCAAACTGCCCCTCGGCCCGCGCCGCCCGGTCGTTCCCGCCAAGGTCGCCCTGAAGATTGGTGGTCAGGGTCAGCACGCCCGGCATGCGCGCCACCGCTTCAGCCAAATTGCGGTCGGTGGCGGGTGGCTGGTCGCCAGGCAGAGTGTCGGCGGCGGGCGCTGGCTCTCCGGCGCCTACAAGATCGACCGGGCCGCTGCGCAGGCCCTGGACGAAGATCGCCTCCCCCTCACTTGCCGGGATAGGAGCCGCGACGGCCGGACGCGCCGCCTTGCGACGGATCGGCAGTGAAGGGCGCGCCGGGCGCATGATCGATACGCCCTTCCCCTGCCGCCCGATGCGGACCGACAGCCCCCGCGTCATCTGGCGCAGCGCCGTATCGAAATCCTGTGCGTCGACGGAGCCGGAGATCATGCCGGCAATGCTTTCCGGCGCGAACAATATGTTGCGCCCGCTTTGCCGCGCCAGCTCCATCAGGGCACGGTCCAGCGGCCTAGGCGCGATCACGAAACGCTGCTGCTGCGCCAGCACGGGCGGCGCGGCAAGCACGGCCGCCAAGGCGAGAGCCGAAAGGCCGCCCTGGACCAGCGCCGTGTGTCGATGGAACCGCATTGTCCGGCCAGCCCGCTTCAGGTCATCGCGGCTCGATCTCGTAACCCTTTGCGGTGCGCGTCCAGCGGACCGGGTGGATGGAGGCCAGGGCGGAGAGGAAGGATTCAAGATCGGCCACGGCATAGGCCCCGCTGACCCGCAAGTTCGCCAGCGCCGGATCGCTCAAGACCACGCGCGGCGCGCCCTGATCGGCAAAGGCGGCCAGCGCCGCTTCCAGCGAACAGCCGGAAAAGACCAACCGGCCTTCGCGCCAGGCCAAGGCGCCGTCCGCGTCCACTTGCTGCACTTGCGCCTGCCCGTGAACGACTTCCACCTGCTCACCCGGGCGCGGCGCGGCCAGCATGGCATTCCCTTGGCGAACCTCCAGCGCGCCGCGTGCCAGAACCACGGCGATCGGGCGATCGGGCCGGTTGCGAACCGTGAACAGGGTGCCCTTGTCGACCACCGAGACATCGCGCGCATCCACCGCAAAGCCGCGCCACTGATGGACCACATCGAACACGGCCTCGCCCTGCTCAAGCGTAACCTGCCGACCGAGCGGCCCGATCCGGGCGCTGATCCGCGTATTCGGCGCGAGCCATACGTGAGAGCCATCCGCCAGCGCCACTTCGCGGCGATCCTGCGCAGTGGCGAAACTCGCACTCTCCGGTTGCACGAACCACAAGGCCAGCGCCGCCGCCGCCGCACCGCCCAGAGCGAGACCGCCCCAGCCAAGGTTCCGTCGGCGTACAACAGCACGCTCCCTGCCCAGTTCCGGCGCGTCCGCAAACCCCGCCGAGGCCGCGAAACCGCCATGCCGCGCAGCGGCCGGCGCAGCGGCCCAGGCGCGGCTTACCAAGTCGGCGGCGGCAGCATGTTCGGGCCGCTCGCGCAGCCAGTTCAGGAAAGCGCCCCGCTCCGCCTCGTCCATGCCGGTCCGCGCGCGCGTCAGCCACATCGCAGCCTGCTCCAGCAGCGCATCATCCTCCACGGGTTTGGGAATTCCGCCATCGGTCATGATTGAGGATCCGCCAGCATCGCCGCGAGCCGCGCCAGACTGCGCTCGACATGGCGCGAGACGGCCTTGGGCTCCACGCCCAGGCGCGCGGCCGCTTCCTTGTGGCTCATCCCCTCCACCCGCACCAGCAGGAACGCCTCACGCGCGGCGGGGGACAGGATTTTCATGGCTTCGGACAGGGAATGCAATTCGTCGCGCCCGATCAAGATGCGTTCGGGGTCATCCGTCCCCTCGTCCTGCAAGTCGTTTTCGATGGCGACATGATTCCCCTCCATCCGCGCTTCGCTTCGCCGGTATTTGTCGATCAGCAGGTTAGACGCAGCGCGGAGCAGAAATCCCCGCCAACTGGTGATCTTTTGTGGATCGGGACCTGCGGAGATGACCCGCAAGTACACGTCCTGAACGAAATCCTCTGCATCTTCGCCGTACCGGACCCGGCGGCGGAAATAGCTGCGCAGGGTGGAGCGATGATCCTCCAGCGCGTCAGCCACACCCGTCAACACCTGCCTGGGCGGCCCCGCATCGATCCGCGCGCGATCTTCGCCAGTGTCCGGGCCAGTGTCCGGCCCAGTGTCGGGCCCAGTGTCGGGCCTTGTGCCGACACCGCTTGCCTTGCTCATTCGCGACACTCCGAGAGACACGTTCGTGGGCCCCTTAAGACCGGGTGGTTGCACCTCTGTGACCACGATGGCGGCCGCGACGCCGGCTCTCTTGAAGCCGTAAACCGCGGCCCATAGCCGCACGACGATGACAGGTTCGTGACGGCAAAAAAATAGAATCCGGAAGGGGGAATCCGCAAAAACGCTGCGTCTCGGCTGGCGTGGGGGGCGAACGGTCTTCGTCCCGCCAGGGAAGGAAAACCATGCTTTCTTTGAACGCGAAATCGATACTGCTTACAGGCTCTGCCATGCTGGCCGTGGCACTGCCCGGCATGGCCGTGGCACAGGAAACCCAGGACAAGACCGCCGCCGGCGCGGATGGCTACAACTCCGGCGAACTCGTCGTCGTCGCGAAGCGCAGCCAGACCACCGACGTGCAGATCGCATCGGACAAGGCGATCTCGGTCCTGTCGGAAGAGGACCTGCAGCACACCGCCGTCCATAACGTCGCCGAAGCGCTGGGCCTGATGCCCAGCGTCAACGTGATGAACACAGGATCGTCGTTCTTCGGCGGCATCGACGGCGCCTCGCGCGGCGAAGGCATGTTCGTCTCGATCCGCGGCCTCAACGCCGAATACAATGTCAACCTGATCAACGGCGTCAATGTGGCGCAGGGCATGCCGTACAGCCGGCAGGTCAAGCTCAGCCTGCTGCCGCCTTCGGGGCTGAACACGATCGTGCTGAACAAGGTTTCCAGCGCCGACATGGATGGCGATGCGATCGGTGGCACGGTCGATTTCCGTACGCCCACCGCGTTCGACTACAAGGAGGACCTCCACGTCGCCCTCACCGCTTCGGGCCGCGTCGAAACGCGCGCCCGCGACTATGGCGACAATGGCCTTGGCGGCGGTTTCTCGGGCGAAATCTCCAAGCGTTTCGGTTCCGAGGGCCAATTCGGCGTTTATGCCAGCGGCTACTATGACGAACGCCACTTCGCCAACAGCGAAATGGCCGGCGCGGCGGCGGCGCAGAGCGACGGCGGCTGGGCCTATCTGGTTGCGCAGGACTTTTCCGGCACGCCCTATGCCGGGATCGACCCGCAGAAGAACATCACCCAGACCGGCGTGAACATCGGCGTTTCTTCGGGCTACACCACGCGCTGGGGCGGCAATGCCTCGCTCGACTGGCATCCGGACGACACTCTCCAGATCTACCTGCGCGGCACTTATGCCTACGCCAAGACCGAGCAGAACTCGACCTTCAGCCAGTATGCTTCCTCCAGCAAGTCCTACAGCGAGCTTGTGCCCGGCAGCGGTCGTTACGGCCTCAGCGTAGACCAGATCTCGACCCGTGTGTGGTACGAGACCAACCCCGAAATCGCCACGCTGGCAACGGCGTCATTCGGCGGCACGAAGGAAGCCGGAAGCTGGACGATTTCGCCCCAGGTCTTCTTCAGCGAAGGCCACAACAACCGGCCCGGCCATATCGAAGCCTCCATCCGCAACAACCAGTCGGACAACTACAACCACGGCAGCACCAGCCCGCTGGGCGGCCTTTCGATGAGCTACAAGGACAACCTGCCGCAGCCGCTGTTCACGCCGGAAATCCTGGACCAGCTGGACAATGCCGGTGAAGTGCTGCTCGCGCGCCGTGCAGGCCAGTACACCTATCAGACCAGCGGCCAGACCAAGTGGGGCGGTCGTCTCGACCTGGAACGCAAGTTCGAGGGATCGGTGCTGCAATCGATCAAGTTCGGCGGCAAGTATTCCGATTCCAGCCGCAAGGTGACGAACCGCGACTGGACGAACGACCACTTCGGCAACCTGCTGGGCGAAGCCGGGGTGACCTGGGCCGATCTGGGCATCGTCAACGGTACGTACGATTCGGTATTCCCGGGCGTCTACGGCTGGAGCGTGCCGAAGGTCGATCAGGACAAGTTGAAGGAATACTTCTTCAAGTATAAGACCGACGCTTCTTTCGACAGCTGCGGCGATCAGCTTTCCTATACCGACAACATGAACTGCAACACGCAACGCGGCAGTGAACGCGTAGCTGCCGGCTATGTGATGGCGAACATCCAGAGCGGCGATCTGGAAGTGATCCCGGGTCTGCGTTTCGAACATACCTCGATCGACAACACCTACTGGGTGCTGCGCAGCGATGCGGACGGCAATCCGGTAACCGGCAATTTCGAAACCAACCACACGCATTACAACGAATTTCTGCCCAGCGTGCTGGTCAACTATCGCCCGACCGGCAGCAGCGTCTATCGCGGCGCAGTCTGGTGGTCCTACACCCGTCCGGCCTTCGTCCAGCTGGGCGGCGGTGCGCAAGTCGATGTGGGCGATACGACCACGACGATCACGATGGGCAACCCCAACCTGAAGCCGGTCAAGTCCCTGAACGTCGATCTTTCCGGCGAATGGAAGATCACGCCGAGTGGCTACTTCAGCGCCGGCGGCTTCTACAAGCACTTGCGCAATTATCTCTACGACAACGGCAGCGGCTATGTGAACGGCAATGAACTGCCGGACAACAACGTCATCACCATCATGCCGCAGAACGGCGGATCGGGCGATGTCTACGGCCTGGAAATGCAGTTCCGCAAGAAGTTCACCGAGGCGCCGGGCATCCTGGGCGGCTTCGGCATCGGCGGCAACCTGACCCGCCAGTGGACCAAGGTGGACATTGGCGACGGCGTGCAAAAGCGCATCCAGAACGCACCGTCCCTGCTGGGCGATGCGCAGGTGTTCTGGGAACAGGGCAAGTTCAGCATCGACATGATCTACCACTACAGCGGCCCCTACGTGTCCAGCTACAATGCCCTTGGCCTGGGCACCTGGGACGATATCTGGATCCGCCCGATCCAGACCGTAGACCTTCATGCCGGATACGATTTCGGCGGCGGCGTTCGTGCCGACCTGTCGGTGGCGAACCTCTTCGGCGCCTACACCTACTGGTCGCATATCGGGCGCGACACGCTCGCCCTGTCGGACGTGGTCGATTCCGGCACCACCGCCCTCATGACTGTCAAATTCGCCTTCTAAGCCTGTGAGAAAGGGCACGGCGCTCTCGCCCGCGTGGCGCCGTGCCCTTTTCGAATACCCATTCCCCCCCTGCGTGAGTTCGATCATGAAATACCGCCTTCTCGCCGCCGCGCTCCTCACTTTCGCCAGCGCCATTCCAGCAATGGCCCAAACCACGGTTCAGGCGCCCACCCCATCCGACGACCTGTCCCGCACCGCGCGCGGCGATGCGCGTGAGCCGGGTGGCGCACGGCGCCTGCATGGCGACATGACCGAAATCTATCGCCGGCTGAACGTCGATGGAGAGGTGCGAAACGTGATCCTGCTGATCGGCGACGGCATGGGCGATTCCGAAATCACCCTGGCGCGCAACTATGCGGAAGGGGCTGGCGGCTTCTTCAAGGGGATCGATGCACTGCCCTTCACCGGACAGTACACGCACTATTCGCTCGACAAGGCGACCGGCAAGCCGAACTACGTGACCGATTCCGCCGCATCGGCAACCGCATGGTCCACCGGCGTAAAATCCTACAACGGCGCGATCGGCGTAGACATCGCCGAAAAGCCCCATGCCTCGCTGCTGGCGCGCGCCAAGGCCGCCGGCCTCGCCACCGGCGACGTCTCTACCGCCGAGATCGAGGATGCCACCCCCGCCGCACAGGTCGCCCACGTGACGCAGCGCAAGTGCTATGGCCCCGTCGCCACCGGCGCCGCCTGCCCCACCAACGCGCTGGAAAACGGCGGCGCGGGATCGATCGCGGAACAGCTTCTCGATACCCGCCCCGATGTCACCCTTGGCGGCGGTGCGGCAACGTTCGACGAACAAGCGCGCGCGGGCAAATGGAAGGGCCGCACGCTTGCAGCGCAGGCCAAGGCGCGGGGCTTCCGCGTGGTCCGCAACGCCGATGAGCTTGGCCAGGTTACGACGGCGGACCAGAAGCAGCCCCTGCTCGGCCTGTTCGCGCCCGGAGACATGCCGGTCCGCTGGAAGGGCCCCAAGGCCACTCTCCACGGCAACCTCGAAAAGCCGCCGGTGACTTGCGAAGTGAACGACGCGCGCACGAGCGATATCCCCACGCTGGCCGATATGACGCGCAAGGCGATCGGCCTGCTCGGCAGCAATCCCAAGGGCTTCTTCCTGCAAGTGGAAGGCGCCTCGATCGACAAGGAAGACCATGCCGCCAATCCTTGCGGCCAGATCGGTGAAACCGTCGATCTGGACGAAGCCGTCCAGGCTGCACTCGCTTTCGCAAAGGCCGATGGTCACACGCTGGTGATCGTCACGGCGGACCACGCGCATAGCAGCCAGATCATCGGCAACGGCAGCCACGCGCCCGGCCTGACCGCCGCGCTCAACACGCGTGAGGGCGGGGTGATGACGGTCAGCTACGCAACCGCCGAAACTGGCTCGCAAGGCCACACCGGCACGCAACTGCGTGTCGCCGCCTATGGCCCCAAAGCGGCAAACTTCTCCGGTCTGCTGGACCAGACCGACATGTTTTACATCATCCAGGATGCCCTGAAGCTGCCGTAAGGCGGAAGGTCCGGCCATCCGCCATGGCCGGACCTTCCGTTGTCTTTTCCGAAGATCCGTTCAAGGAATATCCCGATGCCTCTCGACCGCCGCTCCCTTCTCAATCGCGGCCTTGGCGCCGCCGCGCTGGCCGGGCTTCCCGCCTCGCTGGCCCGCGCCGCCGCGATTCCTGCGGCGCGGCGTTCGGGAACGATCGCGGACGTGGAGCACATCGTGATCCTGATGCAGGAGAACCGGGGCTTCGATCACTACTTCGGCACGATGCCGGGCGTCTGCGGGTTCGGAGACCGCTTCCCCATCCCCGTGCCCCCGGCGCCCGACGGTACGGCCATGACCGTGTGGGACCAGCGCGACGGCACCGCCGCCAAACCGCGCGTGATCCGGCCATTCCACCTTTCCACGCGGGAAAATTTCGATCTGATGCGGATGAAGGGAACCCCGCATCACTGGCCCAACGCGCAGGCGGCATGGGATCACGGCCGCATGGCCCACTGGCCCGAAGCGAAGACCGAACGCGCGATGGCCTATTACGCGCAGGAAGACATTCCCTTCCAATGGGCCATGGCGGACACCTTCACGCTCTGCGACGCCTATCACTGCTCGATCCAGACGGGCACGAACAGCAACCGGCTCTATCTGTGGACCGGCACCAACGATCCCCACGCGCTGGCCGGCGGGCCGGCGATCGACAATGTGGACGACGATCTTGGCAAGCCGGAAAGTGCGCATCCGCGCTTCTGGTGGAAGACCTATCCCGAACGGCTTGAGGATGCCGGCGTCAGTTGGGGCCACTATCAGGACATGGCGGACAACTTCGGCGACAATCCGCTGGCCAACTTCACGCAGTACCGCGCGGCCTATCGCGGCGATCCCGGATCCCGCGCGGCGCTGCGCGACAAGGCGCTGACCACGCGCACGATCGACCAACTGCGGGAGGATGTGGTTCACGGCCGACTGCCGCAAGTGTCCTGGATCGTCGGCACGGCGGAGGGTTCCGAACACCCCGGACCGTCAAGCCCGGCGCAGGGCGCCGCCTATACCAGCCAGATCATCGATGCGCTGACGGCGGATCCGGACGTCTGGGCCAAGACGGTGCTGTTCATCACCTTCGATGAGAACGACGGCTTCTTCGATCACGTCCCGCCTCCCGCCCCGCCATCGCCCGATCCCGACGTGCCGGGCGGCTTCGCGGGCGCCAGCACCGTTTCGACCGACGGCGAGTACCACCGGATCGAAAGCGACTGGGCATCGGGAGACGAACAGATCTATCGCGGCCGTCCCTACGGCCTTGGCCCGCGCGTCCCTGCCTATATCCTCTCGCCATGGTCGCGCGGCGGCTGGGTACATTCCGAAGTCTGCGATCACACCTCGATCCTGCGCTTCGTCGAGACTCGCTTCGGTGTCCAAGAACCGAACATTTCACCCTGGCGCCGCGCGATCTGCGGGGACCTGACCGGAGCCTTCGATTTCGCCCACCCCAATCGCGCGGCCACGAAGCTGCCCCAGACCACCGAAGCGCGCGACCGGGCGCGGGCCATCCGCAGCCAGCCCGATCCCACCGCCCCGGACAACGGGGCACATCCGGTTCAGGCGGCCGGTCTGCGCCGTTCACGCCCGCTCGGCTATGCGCTGGACGCGATCGACCATGTCGATGTCGAGAAGAACGCCATAGCCCTCACCTTTTCGGCGCAGGGAACGATGGGCGCGGTGTTCCATGTCTACGACTGCCTCGATCCCGCTGCCATTCCCCGCCGCTATACCGTGACGCCCGGACAGTCCCTCACCGGAGAGTGGCCGCTGACGGGGAAGGACGGCCAGTACGATCTATGGGTGCGCGGCCCAGCGGGGTTCCATCGGGCCTTTGCCGGCACCCGCGAAGCCTCCCGCCAGATCGGAGCCATCGACTGGCACGTCGGCGCAGGCGAAATCCGGATCGAGGCCATGGCAGGCAACGGCGCGCTGGCAATCGCGCCGGCCGCCTATTCCCAACATCACCAGCCCTGCACTTTGCCCGCCACGGGCGGATCGCATCGCTGGAACCTCAAGCCGACCGCCGGTTGGTACGATCTGGTGATTTCCCTGCCCACGCACCCCGGTTTCCTGCGCAGACTGGCCGGCCGCGCCGAAGGCGATTGGATCCCGACGACCGATCCCGCCATCGGCACGACTCCATCGTGAGCCTGCGCGCAACCGCATATCCGGATAGCCGAACCTCGCCCTCAGCCTTCGCGCCCAGCGATGCCGTGCGACGACATCGCTGGCAAGTTCAGTCGCTCTATCGCGCGCTTCAGCCGGATGCGCCCTGCCAATCGGGCACGGATGATGTCGAGGCCCGCCTCGGCATCCGCCTCTTCCCCGCAGACGAACAAGTCGACTGCCGCGATCCCGTGTTCGGGCCAAGTGTGGATCGAAATGTGCGATTCTGCCAGCAGGGCCACGCCGGTCACCCCCATGCCGGGGCCGAAATGGTGCAGGCGGACATCCAGAACCGTGGCGTGGGCGGCCGCAGCCGCTTCGCGCAGGGTCGCTTCGATCAGCGCGAGATCGCCTAGGCCGCTGCAGCCTTCGATATCGGCGATGAGGTGAAGGCTGTTGCCGGGGGTATGCGCCATGTCAGGCAAGACTTTCGAAGCGATGGCCAAGGTGGGACAGCGCCGCCTCGGCAGCGGAAACGCCGCGATAGTGCGCTTCCTCGAACAGGGAGAGGCCGCTCATGTCGGAATGGGCGAACAGAACCGGCGGCCGCGCGGCGATGGCGCCTAGCCGGGCGGTATCGGTGAGGAAGCCCGGCATCGGGCGAATCATGGCATGGCCCCAGCGCCAGACGTCGATCCGCTCGATCGCGCCGTCCAGATCGGGGTTCATGGCCAGCAGATCGTCCCGCACCATGGCCTGCCATTCGCCCAAGCTTCGCGTCATCAGGATCTTGCGCGCCTCTGCCGGCTGCTCGCGCGAGAGGGGCAGATACCAGGTCAGCACGGTGGGACCGCCATCGCTCGCCTCGCTCTGGTGCGTGGCGACGACGTAGCCAAGCGCCTCGCTGGCGGTGGAGACATTGTCCCAGGCGAGGGAAACGCCCTTGCCTTCGGGATGCCGGCCGACGGTGACGTTGGCGACTACCCACGGCGCATACGTCATCGCGCCTTCGGCCGCGAAGCCGGGCGCGACGCGCGCGGCGACGAAGTGCGGCATCGCCATGATGACGGCCTTGGCACGGATGCGTCGGCTGCAGCGGGCGGTGTGATCGAACAGGTCCACCAGCGCGCCGTCGCCATCGCGCTCGACGCGAAACACGCTGTGCGCCGGGTGCAAATGCGGGCGAATGCGCTCGGCCATCAGCGTGACGAGACGGCCATTGCCTTCCGGCCAGGTCAGTTCGCGGTCGCCATCCCCGTTGGTGGCCCAGCCGCGCCGCCCGGCAAAATAGTGGATCCCTGCCCATGCCGAGACATGTTCGGGCTCACTGCCGTAATCGTCGCGGCAGCAATAGCGCAGATAGGCCCGCAGCACCGGCGAGGTGAAACGTTCGGCATCGAGCCACTGCGCAAAGTTCAGGCGATCGAGCGCACGGAACGAGGGATCGCTGCTCGATCCCGCCATGGGAATGGCGAAGGCCGGCCGGCCATCCGTTCCCACCGCCTTGCGATAGGTGTCCATCCGCCGGTCGAAAGCCAAGCGTTGTTCACGGTCGGCAGCCGACACACCGGCAGTGGGGAACAGTCCCTCCTGCCAGCGACCGCGCCACAGCAGGCGTTCCTCCAGATCGGCGCAGAGCTGGTAGGGATCGTAGACCGGCACGCCGTCCTGCTCGCCCGTCATCATGCCGAACTGGCGCAGCATGTGCCGCAGTGCACCCGCCTCGCGGTTAGGCACGGGCAGATAGTGCGCGCCCAGCGGATAGGCGCTGACCGGATTGCGACCCGATCGCGCGTTGCCGCCGATATGGTCCTCCAGTTCGAACAGCGCGAAGCGATCGAACCCGGCATCGGCCAGCCGCCACCCAGCCGCAAGGCCAGCCGCGCCGCCTCCGGCGATCACCACATCGACCTCTTCCACCGCCCCTTGCGGCGCGGGAAAGCGACGATCGCGCAGAAGATGGCCGCGCTGCCAGTCGGCCCCGCTCAATGCACCGGGCAGTTCGGCGCCGAACGCTTCCTCTCCGCAGCCGCCCAGCATGGCCGTACCGGCCGCCAGGGCTCCATTGGCCAGAACTTGCCGCCGGGTCGGCTCAGCCTTCATACTTGCCCCATTCCTCGGCAAAGCTGCGGACGAGGGCCTGGTTGTCGAGACGATTTACCGGCGTCGGCCGGCGGGCCATGTCGGGCGGAAAGTCGAACATCGCGCGTTCACTGGATGCGGTCAGAAAGCGCAGGCCCTTGGGCAGCGCCACCGCATCCGAAATCGGCCGGTGCGCCGCCAGCGTGAAGCCCCATTCGCCGAAGCTGGGCACATAGGCATGGTATCCGCGCGCGGTCAGGCCCGCCGCCTCCAGCGTGCTCGCCACCGTCCAGTAGGAGCGCGGCGCGATAAGCGGCGAAGTGCTCTGCACCGTCATCACCCCTTCCGGCGCCAGCAGGCGGGCGACTTCGTGGTAGAAACTCTCGGTATAGAGCTTGCCCAGCGAGAACTCGGTGGGATCGGGAAAGTCCACGATCACCGCGTCGTAAGGCCCCTGCGCCTGCCGCACCCAGCGGAACGCGTCGGCATTGTGCACGGTGATGCGCGGGGAGGAGAGCGAGTGCTTGTTCAGCGCGGCAAGCTGCGGCGTATCGCGGAACAGGTGCGTCATTTCCGGGTCGAGATCGACCAGCGTCACATGCTGCACGCGCCGATCGCGCAGCACTTCGCGGGCGGCAAGGCCGTCTCCGCCGCCCAGGATCAGCACTTGCGACGGGTGGGCTACGCGGCCCAGCACCGGCCAGACCAGCGCCTCGTGATAGCGATACTCGTCCCGCGTGGAGAATTGCAGGTTGCCGTTGAGGTAGAGCCGCAGATCCTCGTTACGGCGGGTGATGACGATGCGCTGATAGGGGGTGGAACGCGCGTGGATCACCGGCTCCGCATAGAAGGCCACTTCGGACCAGCGCTGCATTCGGTCCGCCATGGCAAGGCCGACCAGCAGGCTGGCGGTGACCACCAGCGCTGCCGCCATGTCAGCGCCGATCCGGCGCTGGCGGCGCAGCGCCACCAGCAGCGCCAGCGCCACGGCAACATTGGCCAGCCCGAAGACGAAGCCGGTGCGGATCATCCCCAACCATGGCACCAGCACCAGCGGGAACAGCAGTGAAGCGATCAGCGCACCGACGTAATCGTACGTCAGCACGTTGGAAACCAGCTCGCGGAAGGCGAAACGATGGCGCAAGATGCGGATCAGCAGCGGGATTTCCAGCCCCACCAGCACCCCGATCGCCAGCACCAGCGCATAGAGCGCCACGCGGAAATCTCCCACCAGCGGGAACAGTAGGAACAGCCCCGCTGCCGACCAGCCGCCCAGCGCGGCGATCATCACCTCCACCCGCACGAACACGCCGATCTCATCCCCCCGCACGTGGCGGGAGAGCCAGCTGCCCACGCCCATCGCGAAGAGGTAGGACCCGATCACTGTGGAGAACTGGGTAACGCTGTCGCCCAGCAGATAGCTCGCCAGCGTCCCCGCCAGCAGCTCGTAGATCAGCCCGCAGGTCGCAACGACCAGGACCGAAACCAGCAGGATGACCGCAAGCGAGGCCGGGCCCTTTTCGCCCCCCTCACCCACGGCAATGCCATCTTCAGCCATGGACGGCCGCGGCGATGATATTCGAAATGCCGATGGCCACCGCACCTGCCAGCAAGGCGACGGCCATGTTCTTGCGCTCGATGATCTCGCGCCAGAGTTCGCCGGGGGTCAGCTTGTCCACCAGCACGAAGCTGACGACGAACACGACGATCCCCAGCAGGGCATAGAGCAAGGTCGCAAGAAAGACGGAAAGCGTGAGCATTGGCAGGCTCCTCTTACGGTGATTGGCGATTACTTGTGGGTGGGGCCGCTGCCCCGCACGCCGAAGCTGCCGCCCCGGCCGGCCTCGCGTTGTTCGTCGGAATAGGGCGACCAGGCATAGAAGCTCGTCACCGCCACGCCGCCCACCAGCAGCAGGCAACAGATCACGTGGAAGTAGAGGCGCGGGGTCATCGGTTTCTCCAGCCGCGATAGATCGCAATGCCCGGCATCAGCATGACCAGCAGGCAGAGCGTCCAGAAGTTGCCGTCGGACATCGTGTTGGTCTTCACCGTCACTTCGACCGGCACCGGATCGGGCTTGTCATCCGCCCATCCGCCGGAAGGCGTCCCCCAGGCCGACGAAGTGCCGTCTGCCGGCACGTCGGTCGGCCAACGGTGCGCCCCGGTGTCGACAAAGACATCGTAGGTGCCTTTCGGGACATGCCCGAACTGGGTCGTGGTCGCGATGCTGCCCTCGCTCCACGGGCCGTCGCTGTCGCTGCCGCTGTAGTGCTCGACCAGGCCAGAGGCATCGATCGACTGCCCGGTGGCGCGGTCGACTAGGCTGTAGTCCAGGTCGACCCACTGGTTGTCCAGCGTATCGGCGCGGGCCATCACGTTGACGAACTGCCACGGGCGGGTCACCGTGATCGTGCCCACCCGCAACCCTTCGGCAGTGCGGCCGAACGGCGCATCGACGATGCTGGACATATGCGCCGATCCGCCGGCAAAGCCCACCATCAGGAGCAATCCCGCCAGGATCGTGAGCATCGAGACGCCCAGCAAGGCCGGAATGTCGCTGGCTTCGGATCGCGCTTCGGCTGCGAAAAGCGCATAGCCACGCGCCTGGCCGCTGGAGCGTTTGGGCGCCTCCGGCGGCTCCGGCGCAAAAATGCCGAAGGCGCTCTCCACATGACCGTCGGAAAGCGCAACAAGCTGCGTCCAGTTCACCTCCCCATCGGATTCCTCACGCGAAAGCGAGGAATCGCGGCATTCGTAGGACGTGCAAAGCGCGCGGTCCCCGCTCGCGACCCGCCAGTAGAATTCGCCGATCACGGTATCGGTGATGGCAAGGGCGGCTTCGTCCTCTTGCCGAAAACGCTGCCCCCGCCAGACGACGGAGCTGCCATTGTCTTCAGGCCGATCGAGCAGCATCGTGCCGAACTGCCAGTCACCCTCATACTCGACGAGCCAGCGATAGCCGACGTAGGGGTTGAACAGCAGGTATTCACGCCAACTGTCCCCCGCATCGCTGCGGGTCAGCGCGCCGATCACTTCCCATTCCGTCTCGAACAGGCGCCCACGGCTCCCCAGCGGCAGGGCAAAGTCGGCAGCAGCACGGTTGTGCCGCTCGATGATCTGCACTTCCGGGCGCGAGACGTCGAGGATCGAGCCGCAATACTGGCAGGCAAGGCTTACCGACCAACCCGCCGCGCGCACTTCCAGCGTGCCGCCGCAATTGGGGCAGGAGACCGCGCGTATGGCCTTTTTAGGCGCTTCTCGGGACTGGTTCACCGCATTTGCTCCGGCACCGTCCAGCCCTCTATCTCGCTAAGCGCGCGCGGCGACAGGTCGGCGAGTTCATGCCACGAACCCAGCCACGCGGTCGTCCCCTGCGCGTCGCGCTGGAGGGAGAGCGCCTGCCCGCCGAGTGCGCGGAAATCGACATTGGTCATCGCCCAACCCGCGCGCGGCGGGAACGGCAGGTCGCCCTCGCCCCCCAGGCATTCCGCCTGCTTCACATCGGTGACCGCGAATTCCACCCCGTCCACCAGCACGGTCTGGCCGGGAACCGGCTCGGTCCCCCCCGCAAAGCTGCGTGCCAGCGGGGATGTCATGACCTCCCCGCGCTCGGCGGTCAGCATGTACATGCCCATCGCCTCGCCCAGCCAGCGGACATCGCCGCCGGCGGAGGCCAGCAGCCACTCGTTCCACGATCCGCCGCTCCAGCCCCAGCGCACCCGGCCGGCGACCACGAAATCGATCCCGCCGACATGGAAACGCGTGCCGATCTGCACCGGCGACACGTCATCGGGGACCACGGCAACTTTGCCGATCTCGTCCACCGACTGTCCCTGCCGCAGGATCAGCGACTGGCAGTGGCTGCAGGTCGTATAAGGCGCGGAAAGGCCCCGCACAGGCAGGGCCGCGCCGCAGGACGGACAATTGATCACGCCGATGTTCCCCCCGAAGACCTTCGCGTCAGCGGATGCGCGAAAGCAGTTCGGCCTTCTTGGCGTCGAACTCCTGCTGGCTCAGCGCGCCGATGGTGACGAGCTTGTGCAGCTTCTCGATCGTGGCGATGGGGTCTTCCTCTGGAGAAGCGGGGGCAGCCGAAGCCGCCGCACCCAGCCCGGCGGACATCGCGCCGCCCAGTGCCGTTGCCGCCGCCACGCCCGCGCCGATCCCGGCCACGCCGCCGTCTGCACCGGCCGCCTGCTCGATCGCCTCGGCCGCCTGAAAGCGGGTGTACTGGCCAAGATCGCCCAGCACGCGCATCGACGATCCCTTGTCGAGATGGGCCTGCACTTCTTCCGGCAAGGAAACGCTCTCGACATAGAAGCTGAGGCATTCCAGCCCCCACTGCGCGAAAGCCTTGTCCACTTCCACCTTGATGCGATCCGACAGCGCCTGCTGGTTTGCCGCAAGGTCAAGGAAAGCGATGCCGCTTCCGCCCAGCGCGGTTGCGATCGCGGTCTGGATCGCGGCGCGCAGTTGCGGCTCCAGCGAGGCGGCCGACACACCTTGAAGCGTACCCACCACGCGCGAAACGAACGGCTCCAGTTCCGCCACCCGGAACGAATAGGACCCGAAAGCACGAATGCGCAGGGCACCGAATTCGGCATCGCGCACCGTCACCGGCTGCGCCGTGCCCCACTTCAACCCGTGCTGCTCCTTGCGCGAAAGGAACACCACGTCGGACTTGAAGGGCGATTTGAAGCCCTTGTCCCAGTTCATCAGGTTGGTCAGCACCGGCAGGTTCGCGGTGTTCAGCGTATGCAGCCCGGCCTCGAAGAAATCGGCCACGCAGCCTTCGTTTACGAAGGCCGCCACTTGCCCCTCGCGCACCGTCAACTGCGCACCGTTCTGGATTTCACGATCCTCGAACGGAACGCGCCAGGCCAGTTCGCCGGGCTGTTCCAGCCATTCGATCACGTCAACGAATTGCTTGCGCAGAAAACTGAACATGGAAAACCCCCGCACCAATGGCGACATTTCCTAACGGCTTTCACGTCGGCTGAAAAGCGCCGCCATTATCCGTCTCAACCACTTTCATCGGCTGGCGCAGAAGCCTGTTCTGCCGCCAATCGGCAAGAATTCGCCATATTTCAGCCGCTTTATCCGCGCCGGCAATTTCGCGGACTTCCAAAGATACTCCCGGCGCCCGAAGAATGGAACAAGCAAGCCCATTCATCAAAGCCTGAAACGGGGCGCATGGGCGAACCAATCCGCCCTTGCCAAGCCCCCGTACTAAAGCATTCGGAACTTGCGATTATCCATGCATTGGAGAACATGGACCGGTTTCAGGAGGGAATGCGCGATCTCATGGTGGCAGAGGCGAAACAGGTCCGAACTCTCTTCGATCCAGCGGCGCTGGTGCCGGCGCTGATCGTTTTCCTCGCCCATGCCGCGCTCGGTGCACGGTACGACCTGTTTCGGGACGAACTCTACTTCATCGTCTGCGGGCAGCATCCCGCCTTCGGCTATGTCGACCAGCCACCTGCCGTGCCGCTGATGGCCGCCGCGCTGTACAAGCTGGGGCTTGGCGCCTGGGGTGTGCGGCTGCCTGCGGCCGTGGCTGCCGGGTTGCTGGTGTGGCTGGCGGTTCGCTTCGCGCGCCTGCTGGGAGGCAGCGGGCTTGCCGTTGCGCTTGCCGCACTCTCCTCCGCGATTGCGCCGATGCTGATGGGCCTTGTCGCCACGCTCAACACATCGTCCTTCGACCCGCTGGCATGGACCGCCATCGCCTACCTGATGACCAAAGCCCTGCGGGAGCGGGACGACCGCGCGCTGGTGCTTGCCGGCGTGATCGCGGGACTGGCGCTGGAAATCAAATACGCCATGGCATTCTGGATGGTCGGGCTGACTATCGGCCTGCTGCTGACGCCTGAGCGCCGGATAGTGCTGCGTCCGGCATTCTGGGTGGGCGTGGCGCTGGCTGCCGTGATCGCAGCCCCCTCCTTCGTGTGGCAACTGCTTCACGGGTTTCCTTTCCTTGAGCTGGGCGCAGCCGCCAAGGGGAAGAATGTGGACGTGCCGCTGCTTCCGTTCCTGGCCAACCAGGCCTTCGTGATGAACCCGCTGTTCGCCCCCTTGTGCATCGCCGGGCTTGTCGCGCCGTTCGTGGTTGGCCGGCTCAAGGACCTGCGCTTCGTGGCCATCGCGGCAGTGGTCGTGGTAATCATTGTCAGGCTGGGCCACGGCAAGGACTATTACCTCGCCCCGCTCTACCCCTCGCTCTTCGTGATCGGCGCGGTTGCGCTGGCTCCGCTTGCAAAGGGAGGGGCCGGCAAGGCCATCGCGGGCATTGGCATCGCGGCAGCGATCGTCATCTCTGCCCTCATCACGCCGTTGGCGCTGCCGGTTCTCTCGCCAGCGGCGCTCGCCGCCTACATGGGTCGGATCGGCATCGCCCCCCAACAGCAGGAGCGCAGCTTCAAGGGCACCGTCCTCCCTCAGGTTTTCGCGGACCAATTGGGCTGGCACGATTTCACCGCTCAGGTCGAGGCGGCGTGGAACCGTGTGCCCGCCGCTTTGCGTGCGGAGACGGGCATCAAGGTCGACAATTACGGCGAAGCGGCGGCGCTCGATATCTATGGCAAGCACCTGCCCCCTGCCCTCACCGGCCACAACCAGTATTTCCTCTGGGGCCTGCGCGGCCGGAACCCGCGCAATCTGGTCGTCGTCCAAGACGATCTGGATGGCCTTACGCCCTACTGCGAAACGGTAACCCTGCTCGGCAAGACCTGGTCGCAGTACGCGATGGCTTACGAGAACGGCAAGGTGATCGCCCTTTGCGAAGGGGTGAAGCCGCCACTGATCCAGCTCTGGCCAGAGCTGAAGAACTTCAGCTAAACTCCCCTCCATAACGCGGACGGCAATGGGTTCGCGGAGCGCGGGGGAGTGTGATGGCGGAACAGGAACGAACGAAAGTCCACTTCCGGATCAAGACGCCCCCACTCTCCGACGGGTCGACATGGACGCTTGCCGCAACCGTGCACCTGCCGCCGGAGGACCGACGCCGGCAGATTTCGCCGGTTCTCGTCTGCCTGCCCGGCGGCGGCTACAATCGGCATTATTTCGATCTGGACGCACCGGGCTACAGCGAAGCGGAGCATCATACGTCACGCGGCGTGATCGTCATTGCGATCGACCATCTGCGCGTGGGCGACAGCGACATACCCGAGCTTGAGATCGCCACGCTGGAGCGAACGGCCGAAGCGAACCATGCGCTTTTGCAGATATTGCTGGAGCGCCTGAGAAACGGGGAGTTGATGAAGGACGTCGCCCCGCTGTCCCTCGGCCCCGTGATCGGGGAAGGCCAGTCGATGGGCGGACACATCGCCCTTCTGATGCAGGCGCGCCATCACACGTTCGCTGCCGTGGCGATCCTGGGATCGAGCGTGGTCTGCACACGCCTGCCGGCAAGGGAGCGCACGGGGGAAGTCTGCCTGCTTGGCAAGAGCAACCCGGCAGAAGAATTGGCGCGCCTAAGGGACCTCGATTGGCGCTACGCCTTTCATTGGGACGACGTGCCGGAGCAATTCGCCGGCGCCGACATGGCGGCCAGACATGGTCAGGACACTCCGGCCTATTGGCTCAGCGCCACCACGCCGAACGCCAGCGAAGGGCTGTTGCCCGGCTTCCTTGCCCGCCACGTTGCGGGGATTACCGTCCCCGTCCTCATTGCGATGGGCGAGCGGGACGTATGCCAGGATCCGCTGCGGGAAATGGCGGCATTCATGTCCGTGCGGGACCTTGCCTTGTTCGTCGCGCCGAAGATGGGGCACATGCACAACTTTGCCGGCACCCGGGCAATGTTGTGGAACCGCCTGAGCGCCTTCATCGATCAGGTCAGGATGGTTTACAGGGCTGCCGACCACGACATGCCGAACAATGAGCCACGCTATGAATGACCCCATCCTCTACAGCTTTCGGCGATGCCCCTATGCGATGCGGGCAAGGCTGGCGCTGTCTGTCAGCAACACGCGTTGCGAACTGCGTGAGATCAAGCTTTCCGCCAAGCCGGAGGCCATGCTGCACGCCTCGCCCAAGGGCACGGTGCCGGTGCTGGTCACGCCCGATGGCGCAGTGATCGATCAAAGCCTGGACATCATGCACTGGGCCTTGGCGTCGAACGATCCGGAAAGCTGGCTGGATCGCCATGATGCCTCGCTGATTGCGGCCAATGACGGTCGGTTCAAGCACGATCTCGATCGCTACAAATATCCGGACCGTTATGACGTGGATGCTCTGGCGCATCGGACCGGCGGACTGGAATTCCTGCGCGAACTGGAAGACAGGCTGACCGAGGCGCCGTATCTCTGCGGTTCTTCGCGCGGTCTGACCGATGCCGCCCTCATCCCCTTCGTCCGGCAATTCGCGGCCGTCGATCCGGAATGGTTTGAGCGGCAGGAGCTTCCGCAAGTTCGCCGCTGGCTGGCCGACTATCTGGCATCGCCCCTGTTCGCGACCATCATGCTGCGCCTTCCCGTCTGGTCTCCTTCCGACGCGCCCGTGTTCTTCCCTCCACGAACGATTGCCCCGTCCGACAATTCCCTGGCCGCGACCGACGGCTGAGTTCGGGCATCGGGGCGGACCGGATGGCCCGTCGCCCGACGGAAAAGCGGAAATCCGAACGCCGGGCATGCACCAAAATCCATCGTCGGGAGTTGAGCGAACATGACACTCCCGCAATGGCTTTCGATCGCAACGCTGACCGGTATGATGGCCTTGTTCCTGTGGGGGCGGTTTCGCTACGACGTCACCGCCGTTATCGCGCTTCTGGCAGCGCTGGCGCTGGGGATCGTCAAGCCGGATGACGCGTTCAAGGGCTTTTCGGACGACATCGTCATCATCGTCGGGTCCGCGCTGGTCCTTTCGGCGGCGGTCCAACGCTCGGGCGTGATCGAGACGGCCACAAGCTTCGCGTCCCGGCACGTCAAGACCGTGCGCTCTCAATTGCTCGTGCTTACGGCATCGGTCGGCTTTGCCTCGGCCCTGGTCAAGAACGTCGGCGCGCTGGCCATGTTCATGCCGGCGGCCGTGCAGATGGCGAAGAAGAACGAGGCCAATCCATCGGTATTCCTGATGCCGATGTCGTTCGCTTCGCTGCTGGGCGGGCTGATGACGCTTGTCGGCACGTCGCCGAACATCATCGTCAGCCGCGTGCGGGAGGATATGACCGGCCAGCCCTTCGCCATGTTCGACTATCTGCCCACCGGCCTTGGCCTGCTGGCGGTCGGCCTGGTGTTCCTGCGCTTTGGCTACCGCCTGCTTCCACGCGATCGCCGGGCGGCGCCGAGCCTGGGAGAAGCGCTGAACGTCGCCGGATACGTGACGCAGGCAACGATCGTCGAAGACGCAGCGCCGATCGGCGAGACGATCGAGGAATTCCTTGCCCGGCACGAGGAGGACGAAGTCACCGTCACCCAAGTGCTGCGCGGCGACATGCAAGGCTCGCTGGAGCCCACCATGCACTTGCGCGAAGGCGACGTGCTGATCCTGAGCGGCGAACCCGATGCGCTGGAGCGAGTCATCGTAAGGGACCGGCTTGCGCATGCCGGCGAGGAAACCGGCGCGTCGGAAAGCACTCACGGCGCGGATATCGGCGTGATCGAGGCGGTCATTCCCAATGACTCGCCTCTTATCGGGCGCA
The DNA here is from genome assembly GCF_044029435.1 of Novosphingobium oxfordense. Taxonomy (NCBI): domain Bacteria; kingdom Pseudomonadati; phylum Pseudomonadota; class Alphaproteobacteria; order Sphingomonadales; family Sphingomonadaceae; genus Novosphingobium; species Novosphingobium oxfordense. The sequence continues at coordinate 231,962 of NZ_CP147008.1, forward strand.
CGGCCGGGCGACTGCTGATGCGCGAAAGGCTGGGCGTGAACCTGCTGGCCATATCGCGCGCCGGCGAACATCTGACCAGCAAGCCCGGCCAGATCGTCCTGCGCGGCGGGGACGTTATCGTCCTGCAGGGGCCGCTGGAACTGCTGCCCCAACGGATCACGCAATTCGGGGCCCTGCCGCTGGCCGAGCGATCCATTCGCCTGGGCAGTTCGCGCGGAAGCTGGCTGCCGCTGGTCATTCTGGCGGCGGCAATGCTGTGCACCGCCATGGGCCTGCTGCCGGTCGCCGTCGCCTTCTTCGCCGCGGCCGGGCTGGTGGTCATTACCGGAGCGCTTCCGGTGGGCGAGGCTTACGAGGCGATCGAATGGCCGATCCTGATCATGCTGGGCGCGCTGATCCCGGTCAGCGCTTCGCTCCAGACGACCGGCGCCTCCGACGTGATCGCAACGCACCTTGCCCTATTGGCGAAGACGCTGCCCACGTGGGGCGCGGTCGCGCTGATCCTGCTGGTGGCGATGGCCGTCACGCCTTTCCTGAACAACGCGGCCACCGTGCTGGTGATGGCCCCCATCGCGGCCGTGTTTGCGCACGACCTTGGATACCGGCCGGAAGCCTTCCTGATCGCGACGGCCGTGGGCGCCGGCTGCGATTTCCTGACGCCGATCGGTCACCAATGCAACACGCTGGTATTCGGACCGGGCGGCTACAAGTTCGGCGATTATGCGCGACTGGGGGCCCCACTCTCGCTGCTGGTTATCCTGGTCGGGACGCCGCTAATCCTCTGGACATGGCCCCTCTGAGCACAGGCTCGCGGGGGCCATCTTCGACCGAAAATTTAACGGAACATTTCCAGCGGTATCGCATCGCCCATCGCCTTGTACCCCTGTGGGTTCGGATGGAGTCCGTCGCCCACATCATAGGCGGGGTTCAGCCGGTCAGGCCGGGCAGGATCGCGCATGACCTTGTCGAAATCGACAACGCCATCGAAGTTGCCCGGCCGCCGTATCCAGGCGTTGATCGCCTCCCGGTCCGCCTCGTTCGCGGCATCGGGGTGATAGTAGCCCGATCCCTTGAACGGCAGCAGGGTCCCCCCATAGACCTTGATACCATGCGCCCGCGCGCGTTCGACGATCTGGGCGTAAGCGCCAGTGATCTGATCGACCATGGCAGCGTGCTCCGCCGCGCTCACGGGATTGAGACGCGTGAGGCTGCCGATGTCGTTGATCCCTTCCAGTACGATCAGGTGCGTGACGCCCGGCGCGGCCAGCACGTCACGGTCGAAGCGGGCCATCGCGTTCGGGCCGAGCCCGTCGAGCAACATCCTGTTGCCCCCGATGCCTTGATTGATGACCGCCCGCTTGCCGCCCAGCCGGCGTGCAAGCACGTCCGTCCAGCGGTCGTTGCCGTTCGTGGTGGTGCCATGTCCGTCGGTGATGGAGTCTCCAAGGGCCACCACCGCACCGCCATTGCATGCGCGCGCTTCGATGCCCGAAAGCAGGTACCAATGTTCGACCGGCTTGGCCGTGGGAAGGTCCGCATCCACAACGTGGTTACCGCCAAGCCAGAAGGACGTCGCCCGGGAGCCCGGATGAGAAGTCTGGCGCTGGGGCACCGCCTGAACATGAATGGTGACGGCAAGATCCTCGAACGCACCGATCGGAAGATCCAGGGGATCGGACAACCAGTCCGCGCCGGGCGGGATAGTCACCTGGGGCTTGCCGGAGAAGCTCAGGGAGCGGAGGGAGCCTGGGGCCACGGCCGCCTTGCCCGGCTGCACGGCGTGACCGATCGTGGCCGCATCGATCACCAGCGGAGTGGTGCCGAAAGCGTTGGAAAAGCGGACGCGAAGACCGCGCCCACCAATCGAAGGACGCACGATCTGCCGCAAGGTCACGTCGCGTGCCGCCTCGGCAGGCAATGCATTGTCGGCGCCCGGTTCCATTTGCGATGACCCCCAGGCTGCAATCCATGGGCAGGATGCGGCCAGCGATGGCGTCGCAAGGCCAGTTACGAGCAGTGCGGCAGTCACGGCAACAGCGCGTAAATTCGGCAGCATTTCAAGACCTCTCAAGAAAAGAGCCGGCACCCATGGAAGTGAGGTACCGGCTCAAGGCAGTCAGGGAGGAGGAGTTCCCTGAGAAGAAGGATTACGAAACGGCGATCAGAAGTTGGCGCGCAGGCCCAGCAGCACCTGACGGCCCGGATAGTAGACCGAATAAGCCGCGTTCGAGTACTGGAAGGTGGTGCGGATCGGCTCATTCGTGATGTTCAGCACATCGAGCGTCAGACGCACACCGTTATTGAGGAACGGCAGCTGATAGCCCGCCGAAAGGTCGAGCTGGCCGCGCGCATCCGACCGCAGCGCCGCGCCCGGGATGTTGTTCTGCGGTCCGTTCACCGCGATCGAAGCGTCGTTCCACACGTAGTTCAAGCTGAGCGATACGCCGTGATCCTCGTAGAAGCCCTGGAGGTTGTACGAGTAGGGCGAAACGCCGGTGGCGACGAGGCCGGACGACGAAGACTGCTTGAGATAAGTGCCGTTGGCCGAGAAGCCGAGGCCGTGAACGAAGAAGTCGAGCGGCTGAACCCAGGTAACTTCGATACCCTTGATGCGCAGGTCCGACAGGTTGATCGGACGGTTCACCGTGATCGGCAGATCGTTGATCGCGACGCCGGTAGCGGCCGAACGGTTGCGCAGAGCGTCCTGCTGGGTGGACAGCAGCCCATCGAACGGAATGTTCAGCGAACCGAAGCTGGCCGAAGTCACCTGCGTTTCGGTGAAGCCCTGGATGTTCTTCAGGAATGCCGAGACGCCGATGTAACCGATGCCGCCGGTGTAGAATTCACCGCCGATATCATAGTTGTCCGAAGTGTAGGGCGTCAGGTCCGGATTGCCTGCACTGGCGACCAGGGCCGACGGATCGGAGAAGGTGATGCCCGGCAGGATCTGGCTGGCGTCCGGACGCGTCATGGTGCGCGACGCAGAAGCGCGCAGCTTGACGTTGTCCATCACGTCGTAAGTCAGGTTGATCGACGGCAGGAAGTTTTCGTAGTTCGAGCGCGAGGTGATGTCGATGATGCTGTTGCCGACCTGGCTCGGGCCAGTGACGACCTGCTCGGTGCGGGCGTAACGCATACCGGCGTTCATGTGCAGTTCGCGGCCGAAGATTTCGGTAACGCCGTTCAGTTCGAAGTATGCGCCCCAGACGGTCTCGTCCATGTCACCCGTGGCACCGCCGGTAACGGCACCGCGCGTTTCCGGCGCGTTGTCGCGGTAGCTGGCGTAGTCGGTCGCCTCCCTCAGCGCAGCGAAGTCCGGAACGACGAAGGCGTTATAACCAACGCTGCCGCTGGCAAGATGGCCGAAGTTGTTGACGGGGAACTGCTTCAGATACTGCGCGATGGCGGAAGTCGGAACCGAACCGGTGGCGCCGGTGCAACCGGTGCCGCAGACCGAAAGCTGGTATGCCGGGCTGTTGTCATAGGCGCGGATCGAACGCTCTGCACGATCGTAAGCGGCACCGAACTTCACATTGAAGTTGCTGTCACCAATCGTGGTGTCGAGGTGGGCGCCCTTCGTGTCCGTGCTGCGGCGAACCAGCGCCACGTTCTGGCGATACCACTGCCAGCCCAGGTTCGGATCGTTCAGGTCCACGTTGGACGTGATGAGCGGCTGGTTGGAAGCGCCGGTGTTGTCATAGTAGACGTCCACGCCGGAATTCGGCGCCGTCTGGAACGCCCAGGTAGGCTGTTCGCGGAAGAACGAGCTCTTCGACCAGTTGGCGCTGGCCTCTACCTTGACGGTCGAGGACGGAGCCCAGGTCACGCTGGGATTGATGTTCCAGAACTTGGTGGTCTGCTTGAACTGGCTTGCTTCCAGGAAGAACGACGAGTTCGCGAAAGTACCGCTGGTGACAACGCCGTTGTCGTCCACGGTAAGATCGATCGGGATCATGCCGCCCGTCGCCTGCGCGCCGGTGCCCGGGCCCGAGTTGCGGACCTGCCAGTTCATGTTGACCTTGTCGTAGTCACGCTTGGACTTGGCCCACATGCCGTCGAGAGCGAAGTGCAGTTCGTCACTGGGGCGCCATTCGAGCGACGCGACAGCGGAGATGCGCGAACGCGTGCCTGTGGTCAGGCTGTTGCGGCCGAGACGCGGCAGCAGCGCGGTGCTGAGCTGATCGCGCGTCAGTCCCGAAGTCGCCACCACATCCACCGGCTGGCCAGCGACCAGCCCGTGACCGGCATTGGCCGGCACGACCGATGCCCAGTTCCAGTTGTTGTTACCGGCATCGGTGCAGCCGGTGCCGCAAGGCAGGTTGCCGTCGCCCCAGCCAACGGTTTCAAAGCCGTCGACACGGGTCTTGTTCTTCACGCCGGCAACGCCGACCAGAATTCCGAAGGTATCGGTCGTGTGGCTGGCGACAAGCGCCCCGCGCGGACCGACGTTGCCATTGCTGTCGTTGTACTGGCCCTGCGCCACGACGGTCACGTGGGTGCCCGGCTTGTCGAACGGACGTGCGTTGTGGAGGTTGACCGTGCCGGCGATGCCGCCTTCCAGGGTCGAAGGCGTCGGGCTCTTGGCCAGATCGAGACGGGTGAAGAGTTCGGAAGGGAAGAAGTCCAGATCGACTTCGCGGTTGGCGCTGCCACCGTTGGTGCCGCCGTCCGAAGCCACCTGAAGCTGCGAACCGTTGAGCAGAACGCGCGTAAAGCTGGGGCCGAGACCGCGAATGGCGACTTGCGTACCTTCACCGTTGATATCGCGGTTAAGGCGCACGCCCGGCATGCGATTCAGCGTTTCGGCAAGGTTGGTGGCGGGCAGCTTGCCGATGTCTTCAGCAAAGATGGAATCGCCGAAAGCGACTGCATCGCGCTTGGCATTCGTGGCGCTCTGAAGCGATGCGCGAATGCCGGTAACGATGATGTCTTCCGTGGTCGGCTCCGAAGACGCGTCTTGCGGTGCGCTGGCACCGGCTGCCGCATCTCGAGCGAATGCAGCGGGCGCCATCAGGCCCTGGAACGCGGCCGCGCTCAGAAGAACGGCACGAACGGACATACGGGTAGTACGCATTGGATAACCCCTCCCATGTAATCACGTCTGCATCCTCGCAGATCGTGGCGCGCCTTAAACTAATAGCGCTATCATTTGATGATTTTGATATGCCTCGCTGGCGAGGCCGTCAACCGAAATGTTAGCGGTATCTAATTGTAGCCGTACAACTTGACCCGCTGGATCTGCCACTTGCCGCTTTCCAGCCGGATGTGGCGGCCCTGGTGCGTCTGATCGCCGTTGAGCAAACGGCCCGGCACCCACTTTCCGCTCGAATCGAATTCACCCTCGAAAGCCGAATCGATCCCGGCCAGCGCGGCACCTTCAGACCGCGGCTTGAAGGTCACGGTAATGCCCTGCCCGGCGATCAGGTATTCCTCCGGCCCGATCTGGATGATCATGCCGCCGGCCGCCGCAATCGCGGCGGTCGTGCCCGGCTGCGAAGCATCGGCACCGGGGTTCGCCACCGGTTTCTGGATATCGGCATAGGCAATAGTGAAGCGATAAGGGCCGACGTCACGCGTTTCCGGTTCATAGACCAGCGTTTCGTCATAAAGCTGGCGCGGCTTGAAACCCGCCATGCGATCGGTGCCCTGCGCATCGAGGATGTAGGGCTTCAACTGCCGCAGCACGCCATAGGCGTCCTTGAGCGCGCCCGGGTCCTGATCGACCGAGTCGATCGAGAACGGCCCGAACCCGATCGCGTCGAGCTGCCCGATCGCATAGAAGGCATTCGCCGGCGCGGTCGGATTGTTGGAGTTGTGCGCTTCCGGAATGAACAGCACGTTGTCCGGCCGCTTGTAGCGGTTCACGATATCCACGAAGTTCGGGAAATAGATGTCCGGCGCCAGCAGATCGAGATGGGGCCCGCCAGCCTTCCACACGTCAAGCAGGTGCGGCAGCGGACCGCCGCTCGGATACTCGCCGGGGATACGGCCCGGACGATTGAGCGCGACGTTGACGTACATCGGGATCGGATAGGCCGCCTTCCCTGCCGCCGCGAGCTGGTCCGCGAAACGGGCGTAGTGCCAGGCCGTGAACACTTCGGCCGAAGCATCGCCGCCGCCGAACAGCTCTTCCCAGGTGCCACTGGTGCGCGCGCCGCGATCCAGCCACATCTGGCGCATGCCCGGGACGAGCGCGTCCTTGTGGGACACGAGGTAACTCACCAGTTCGGCGGGAACCGGCTCGCGATAGGCGGCATTGGCGGCGGCGCTGTAGTCGCGCGCAACCGGCAGCATGCCGATCTCGTTCTCCACCTGCACCATGACGACGGTGTTGTCCTTGGAATCCACCGCTTTCAGATGCGCCATCAGCGCGGCGTAGGCGCGCTCGTCGGCCTTCAGCGTCTCGCCGCCGAAGGTCGAAAGGATTTCCACGCTCTGCCCATTGGGCAATGCCGCACGCGGGAAGCGCTGCTGGTCGCGCTTTACCCAGACTGGGACATAGGTGGACATGGAGTTCTTCCACGCGCCGAACCACAGGATCACCAGCTTCAGATCGTTCGCCCGCGCCGCCTTGATCTGGGAATCGACCGAAGACCAGTCGAACGTGCCTTCGGTCGGTTCGATCAGTTCCCACGATACCGGCGTCAACACGGTATTGAGGTTCATTTCCCTCAGTCGCTTCCAGTGCGGCTCCATGTAGGTTGCACTGGAAGAGGCAGAATTGCTGAGTTCGCCCGCGATCATCAGCATGGGCTTGCCGTTGACAACAAGCTGCTTGGTATCGCCCTTCGTTTCGAGGCGCGGCGCATCGGCCAGCACGGGCGCGGAAAGGCCCAGGCCCAAGCTGGCAGTGAGCGCGGATACGGCCAGCAGGGCAGCGCGGAAAGTCATGCGGTCTCTCCAGAGAATTCAGCGACAGCGGCGCGCGCGCCGGATGTTTCGAGATGGGCCAGGTGCGTGGCGATGGCGGACAGCACGTCCTCGTCCGGCACGAAGCCGAGCACGCCGAGCGCTGCCGCGACGCGTTCGCGGGGATTTCCTGCCGATGCCAGCGCGGCGGCCAGAGCCGCGGCGGCGGGATCGTCGATGGCGAACGCCTCGCCCGCGTCGGTCTTGCCCGCCTGCCAGCGTACCCATGCCGCAACGCCGAGCGTGATGGCGGCAAATGAACCGCCCTGCTCGCGCACGGCGCTCAGCGGTGCCAGCAGGCGCTGCGGCAGCTTCTGCGAACCGTCCATGGCGATCTGCCGGGTGCGGTGCTGGAGCGCGCTGTTGGCAAAGCGCGCCATCAGTTCCTTGCGATAGGCCACCACGTCGAGCCCCGCGGGCGGGTCGAGCGTGGGCACGACTTCATCCCATAGCCGCTCGACGAACAGCAGGCCCTGCGCGGTGCCGACGAATTCGTGCACGAACTGGTCGCCCGCCAGACCGCCGAGATAGGCGATGGCTGAGTGTGCGCCGTTCAGCAGGCGCAGCTTGGCTTCCTCCCACGGGGCGACAGCGTCCGTAAGCTGCACGCCGAAGGCCGCGAAGTCCGGGCGCTCGCCTGCAAAGGCGTCTTCGATCACCCATTGCAGGAAGGGTTCGGCCTTGACCATGGCCCGATCTTCGACACCGATCAGGGCGGCGAGACCGGCAATGTCCTCCTCCGTCGTCGCGGGCACGATGCGGTCGACCATGGTGGCGGGGAAGGTGCAGGTCTCGGCGATCCATGCGGCCAGCGCGGGATCGTGCGCCTCGGCCATAGCAAACACCGCGCCCTTCAGCAGCGCGCCGTTGTGAGGGAGGTTGTCGCAGGAGAGGATCGAGAGCGGGGCCTGCCCCTGCGCGCGCCGACGGCCGAGCGCCGCGACAAGGAAGCCCGCCGCCGTTCGCGGACGTTCCAGCCCGGCGAGATCGGCGGCAACGTCCGCGTCTTGGGCCATGAGCTTGCCGGTCTTGCGGTCGAGGCAATAGCCCTTCTCGGTCACCGTCAGCGTGACGAGGTGCGTATCCGGCGATGCCAGCGCGGCGACCACCGCCTCCGGGTCCTCCGGCGCAACCAGCACGCGCTGCACCGCGCCCATGATTTGCGGGGTCTGCTCGTCGCCTTCACGCACGAGCAAGGTATAGAGCCCGTCCTGCGGGTCCATCTGGTCCCGCACCGAGGCGGAACGCAGCGAGACGCCGATCACGCCCCAGCGCAGATCGCCCGAAGCGAGCGCCGCCTCGAACACGGCGGCCTGATGCGCGCGGTGGAAGGCGCCGATGCCGAGGTGGACGACGCCCGGCGAGACCGCCGCGCGGTCATAGGCGGGGCGGGCGACCGAGGCGGGAAGCGTACCGAGAGTTGCGTTCGAAAGCCTCACAGCTTGTACGCCGCTTTGACGAGATCATAGGCCAGCGCGCGCGCCACTTCGTGCGCCTCGTCTTCCGGCAGGCGGTGTTCGGCCACGAGCTGGGCGAGCCAGGCGCAATCCATCCGCCGCGCCACGTCGTGACGTGCCGGGATCGAGAGAAACGCGCGGGTGTCGTCGTTGAAGCCCACGGTGTTGTAGAAGCCGCCGGTTTCGGTCGCGCGCTCGCGGAAGCGACGCATGCCTTCCGGGGAATCGTGGAACCACCACGGCGGGCCGAGGCGCAGCGAGGGGTAGTGCCCGGCGAGCGGGGCCAGCTCGCGCGAATAGACGTCCTCGTCCAGCGTGAAGAGGATCAGCGTCAGGCGCGGGTCGTTGCCATAACGGTCGAGCAGCGGCTTCAGCGCCTGCACGAATTCGCCCGGCAGCGGAATGTCACCGCCCTTGTCGCGGCCGAAGCGGTCCAGCACGGCCTTGTTGTGGCTGCGGTGGACGGCCGGGTGGAGCTGCATGACCATGCCGTCTTCCACGCTCATCCCGGCCATTTCGGTCAGGAGCTGGGCGCGGAACAGTTCGGCGTCTTCCTTGTTCGCACTGGAAAGCACGCGCTGGTAGAGCGCCTCGCACTCTTCCGGCGAAAGGTCGGCGGTCAGCGAGCTGGGGTGGCCGTGGTCGGTCGAAGTAGCCCCCGCCTCGCGGAAGCGCGCGCGGTGGAAGCGGTGCGCGGCTAGATAGCCCGCGTAACTGGAGACGTCCTCGCCCGCCATCTCGCCGAACTTCGCGACCTTTTCGGCGAAGCCCGGCGTTTCGGGATCGACGACCGGATCGGGGCGATAGGCGGTGACGACGCGGCCGTTCCAGCCGCTTGTCCGGATCGCGCGGTGGTGGGCGAGCGGGTCCAGCGGGCCTTCGGTGGTGGCGATCAGCTCGATATTGAACCGCTCGAACAACGCGCGCGGGCGGAACGCCTCGGTCTTGAGCGCGGCGTCGATCACCTCGTAATAGTGCTCCGCCGTCGTCTCATCCAGCAGCACGTCGAGGCCGAAGACTTCGGCAAAGACCCAGTCCAGCCACATGCGCGAAGGGGTGCCCCGGAACAGGTGGTAGTGCTTCGCGAAAATCGCCCAGATCTTGCGCGGGTCCTGCTCCACCGGGCTGCCGTCCACGCTCGGCACGCCCAGCGATTCCAGCGCCACGCCCTGCGAATAGAGCATGCGGAACACGTAGTGGTCCGGCACGATCAGCAGCGAGGCGGGATCGGTGAAAGCCTCGTCATAGGCGAACCACGCCGGATCGGTGTGGCCGTGCGGGCTGACGATCGGCAAGTCCTTCACGCCCTCGTAAAGCGCGCGGGCAATGGCGCGGGTGCCGGGATCGGCCGGGAACAGGCGGTCGGGATGGAGTACGAGAGGACGAGTCATGCTGTAGCTTTCTCACCGTCGGGATCGGCGATCTGGTAGCGGGGAAGGATCAGGTGGATGACGGCCAGCGCCACGAGATAGGCGCAGGAGGCGACCACGAAGATCGGCTGGTAGCTGCCCACGGTTTCGAGGATGGCCCCGGCGAACTTGGCCATCAGCATACCGCCGAGTGCACCGGATAGGCCGCCCAGGCCGACGACCGAGCCGGTCATCCAGCGGGGCATCGTATCGCCGGGAAGCGCGTAGAGATTGGCGGAAAAGCCCTGGTGTCCGGCGCAGGCAAGGCCGACCAGCGCCACCGCCACCCACAGGCTGGGTGCGTGGGGCGCCATGGCGATCGGCACGGCGCAGAGCGCAGCCAGGAACATCGCCGTCTTGCGCGACCGGTTGACGCTCCAGCCCCGGCCGATGAAGCGGGACGAGGCCCAGCCGCCGAGCACGGAGCCGATGTCGGCCAGGATATAGACCGCGATCAGCGGCGGCCCGAAGTCCTGCATCTTCACGCCGAACTGCTTGTTGAAGAAGTCCGGCAGCCAGAACAGGAACGTCCACCAGACCGGATCGATCAGGAAACGGCCCAGCATGTAGGCCCAGGTCTGGCGAAAGCCGAACAGCGCGCGCCACTTTACCGGGCGGACGGGCTCAACCGGATCAGCCTCGATCCACGCCAGTTCCTCGGCCGAAAGGGCCTTCTTGTCGCGCGGGCGGCGGTAGAAGGCGAGCCATGCCACCAGCCACACCACCGTCAGCAGACCGGTGAGGATGAAGGCCCAACGCCAGCCCAGCGTCAGCGCGATCACCGGCACCACCAGCGGCGTCAGGATCGCGCCGACGTTGGAACCGGCATTGAAGATGCCGATGGCGAAAGCGCGCTCGCGCTTGGGGAACCACTCGTTGGTGGCGGCGATGGCGGCGGGGAAAGTGCCCGCCTCGCCGATGGCCAGCGGAATGCGGGCGATCAGCATGCCGCTGGTGGAAGTGAACAGCGCATGCGCCATGTGGCCGACCGTCCAGAGCGCCACGGCAAGGGCATAACCCGCCCGCGCGCCGATCCGGTCGATCAGGCGACCGAAGACCACGTAGGCAATGCCATAGCCCGCCTGGAACCAGATCGCGAGGTCGGCATAGCCGCTCTCGCTCCAGCCGTAACGCGCCTGAAGCTCGGGCTTGAGCGTGGGCAGGACCAGCCTGTCGACATAGCTCAGCACCACCGCCGCGAAGAGCAGCGCACAGACGATCCAGCGGACCCGGCCCGCAGGTTTCTGCGGGCCGGTCGCCGTGTCCGGGATAGGCGTCACGCCGTTCACCGTGGTCACCAGTTGTACATCGTGCCGTCTTCGAGGCGGTTCACCGGAAGGAAGGCGCGGGTATATTCGTAGCCTGCCGCCAGTTCCTCATCGATGTCCACGCCCAGGCCCGGCGCCTCGCCCGGGTGCATCATGCCGTTCTCGAAGGTGTAGGCATGGGGGAAGACTGCATCGGTCTCCGGCGTGTGGCGCATGTATTCCTGCACGCCGAAGTTCGGCACCGACAAGTCGAAATGCAGCGCGGCGGCCATGCAGACCGGCGAGAGGTCGGTGGCGCCGTGGCAGCCGGTGCGGATCTGATAGAGATCGGCCAGCGCCGCGATCCGGCGAAGATGCGTGATGCCGCCCGCATGGACCACGGTGGCGCGGATGTAGTCGATCAGCTGGTTCTGGATCAGGTCCTTGCAGTCCCAAATCGAATTGAAGATCTCGCCTACGGCCAGCGGCGCGGTGGTGTGCTGGCGGATCAGGCGGAACGCTTCCTGGTTTTCGGCCGGGGTCGCGTCTTCCAGCCAGAACGGGCGGTAGGGTTCCAGATCCTTGCCGAGACGGCCTGCCTCGATCGGGGTCAGGCGGTGGTGGATGTCATGCAGCAGGTGCACGTCCCAGCCCAGCGCCTCGCGCGCGGCCTTGAACAGTTCGGGCACCACGCGCAGATACTTCGCGGTGTTCCAGACGTTCTCGGTCGGCAGGTCGGCGTCGGCGGGCTCGTAGAAGTACTTGTCCTTCGAGACGCCGTAGGTCGAGGCCATGCCCGGCACGCCGCACTGGAGGCGGATCGCCTTGTAGCCCTGCTTCTGGTACTCCAGCGCCACCTCGATCGTGTCTTCGATGCTGGTGCCGTTGGCGTGGCCATAGACCATCACGCCCTCGCGGCTGGCACCGCCGAGCAACTGATAGACCGGCAGGCCCGCGATCTTGCCCTTGATGTCCCACAGCGCCATGTCGACGGCGGCGATGGCCGTCATCGTCACCGGGCCGCGACGCCAGTAGGCGCCCTTGTAGAGATACTGCCACACGTCCTCGATGCGGTGCGCGTCGCGGCCGATCAGGCAGGGGATCACGTGGTCGGTCAGGTAGCTGGCGACCGAAAGCTCGCGGCCGTTGAGCGTGGCGTCACCGACGCCGGTGGTGCCGTCGTCACAAGTGATCTTGAGCGTGACGAAGTTGCGCCCCGGGCAGGTGATGATGACCTTGGCGTCGACAATCTTGGGCATTGGGGGAATCCTCAGGCGATTTCGAGGGTTGTTGTCTTGAGATCGACGCTGCTGGCGCCGACCATGATATCGAACAGGCCGGGTTCCACGACTTCGCGCATGTCCTCGTTCCAGAGGCTGAAATCGTCGGGGCCGAGGGTGAACTCGATCCTGCGCGTCTCGCCGGGCTTCAGCGTGACGCGGCGGAATCCGCGCAGTTCCATCACCGGGCGGGTGACGCTGGCGGCCTGATCGTGGACATAGAGCTGCACCACTTCGTCACCTTCGCGCGCGCCGGTATTGGTCACGTCCACCGAGACGGTGACATTGCCCGAGATGCCGATGCGCGGAGCCGACAGGCCGGGCGCGCCCACGGTGAACGTGGTGTAGCTGAGCCCGAAGCCGAACGGATAGAGCGGCGCGGTCTCGGTGAAGAGATAGCCGCGCTTGGCCGAAGGCTTGTGGTTGTAGAAGAAGGGCACCTGCCCCACGTCCTTGACCACGGTGACCGGCAGCTTGGCGCCGGGATTGACGTCCCCGAACAGCGCCTCGGCCATGGCGGTGCCGCCTTCCTGGCCGAGATACCAGCATTCGAGGATGGCGTCGGCCTGCGCGGCGACGGTCGGCCACGAAGGCGGGCGGCCGTTGAGCGCGACCACGACCACGGGCTTGCCGGTGGCCTTGAGCGCGAGGAACAGCTCGTTCTGTTCGCCCAGCAGGTCAAGGTCGGTGCGGTCGCCAAGGTGGCTGCGGGCATAGCCTTCGCGGCTGGTCTGCTCGGTATCGCCGATCGCGAGCACTACCACGTCGCTGCCCTTGGCCACGTCCACGGCCTCAGCGATCAGCGCGCGGTTCTTCGCGGGGTCCGCCAGCAGCACTTCGTTGGCGGAGCGGTCCTCGCTCCGGGTGATGAACACGCCCTGCGCGAAGACGACTTCGGCCTTGCCCGCCACGCGCGCCTTGATGCCCTGCACCAGATTGACGGTGGTGCGCGGCTCGGAAGAATAGCCGCCCAGGCGGGTGACATTGGCGTTCGGGCCAATGACGGCGATGCGCTTCTGGGCACCGGCGGTCAGCGGCAGGACACCGCTGTTCTTGAGCAGGCAGATCGACTTGCGCGCCGCTTCCAGTGCCAGCGCGCGGGCTTCGGCATTGGCGGTGAGCTTGGCGGAGACCTTGGGATCGATCGGCGCTTCCTCGAACATGCCGCCGCGGAACTTCAGCGTGAGCATGTGGCGGCAGGCGGAATCGACGGCGGCAAGCGGCACCAGCCCCTTGCGGACCTGATCGGCCAGCGTGCGATAGGCCTCTCCGTCCGGCAGATCGCAATCCACGCCCGCGTGCAGGGCAAGGCGCGCCGCGCCTTCCAGATCCTTCGCGAGATGGTGGAACGTGGCCAGTTCGGGGATCGCGGCATAGTCGCTGACGATGGCCCCGTCGAAGCCCCATTCACCGCGCAGCACGTCCTGAAGCAGCCAGTGGTTGGCGTGGCTGGGGATGCCGTCGATCTCGTTGTACGAAGGCATGACCGCGCCGATGCCGGTGCGGCGCACCACTTCGCGGAACGGCGGGAAGAAGGAATCGTGCAGCTCGCGGCGGCCGAGCGGCGCCGGGGCGACGTTGTTGCCCGCCTCGGGCTGGCCGTGGCCGGTCATGTGCTTGAGCGTGGCGAAGACTTTGCCCGGGGCCAGTTCCTTGCCCTCGCCCTGAAGGCCGCGCACGGCGGCAACGCCCATCTCGCCGCAGAGATAGGGGTCTTCGCCGAAGGTTTCCTCGATACGGCCCCAGCGCGGATCGCGGGCGATATCGACCACCGGTGAAAGCGCCAGCGTGGAGCCATGGGCGCGCACTTCGCGGCCGATCACGGACTGCACGCGCTCGACCAGATCGGTGTCGAAGCTGCCCGCCATGGCGATGGCCTGCGGGAAGCTGGTCGCCTCGGGCGCCATGTAGCCGTGGAGCGATTCCTCGTGGAACAGCACCGGGATGCCAAGGCGGGTCTGCTCGCGCGCCCACTTCTGGGTGGCATTGACGAAAGCGATGGTATCGGCGGGCTTGCGCCAGCGGCCGGTGACTTCGGTGCCGGTATTGTTTGCCGTCGCCGCGCCGCCGCGGTCGGACGGGCGGGCAATCTGGCCGATGCCGTCAGGATGGTTCTTGCTGGCAAGGGCCGGATCGAAGGCGCGCGAATCGTTCATCACTTCCCGCTTGCGCGTCGACAGCGTGATGAGCTGCGCCACCTTCTCGTCCAGCGTCATGCGGGCCATCAAGTCCTTGACGCGCAAGTCGATGGGGACCTTGGGGTCCTTGTAAAGCGGCGTCGCCGCGCGCGCGGCCATAGGCATGAAAGCCAGCAACGACGCGCCCGCGCTCCAGCGTAGCAGTTCACGACGCGCTATCATGCTATGGCGACCGTCAGATGCGATTCAGCAAACGACAGACAGGTCGGAAAAACCATCTTTCTCATCCTGCATCCCGAGCCCCGTTGAGCTCATTTCCCGATCAGGCGACAAAGAGTGTTGCCTGCCCCGAACTTTATTTGGTAGCGCTATCGTGCGCGACAACGAACAAGCTTGTCAATGGCATCGGTGCGCAATTTGAATTTCGACCAACTGGTCACGATCTGGGAGACAGGGACGGGTGTTGAAGAAACGGCTTCTGACCATCGGCGCATGCGTGGCCGCATTGACGATTGGCGCGTCACCGGCCCTTGCCAACGATGGCTACAATCTCTGGCTCGCCCCCGCGGCATCGCCCAGCGGTGCGAATGTTCGCGTGATCGGGCAATCGGAAACCCTGGAGCGCGCCGCCGGCGAGCTTCGCCGGGATCTTGGTGCCTCGCCGCTTCCGATTATCCTGGCGAAAATCGACGATCCGGCACTTTCCACGCTACGCCTGCCCACCGCAGGGCTGGGCGAAGAAGGGTACATCGTACGGGCAACCAGTCTTGACGGGCATCCCGCGCTGATCGTCACCGGCAAGACTGACCGTGCCGTCCTCTACGGTGCTTTCGCGCTCATTCGCGCCCAGAAGACCGGTGCGAACCTTGCCGCCATCGACCTGCAATCGGCACCGAAGATCGGCCTGCGCGTCCTCAACCACTGGGACAATCTCGATGGTTCGGTGGAACGCGGCTATGCGGGCCAGTCCTTGTGGGACTGGTGGACGCTGCCGGATTTCAAGGATCCGCGCTATACCGATTATGCCCGCGCGAACGCCGCGCTGGGAATCAATGGAATCGTCCTCAACAACGTCAATGCCAAGCCGGAAAGCCTGACCGCACCGTATATAGCCAAGGCGGCCGCACTGGCTGACGTGTTCCGCCCATGGGGCATCCGCGTCTATCTTTCCGCACGGTTTTCCGCACCGATCGAATTGGGCCACCTCAAGACCGCCGACCCGCTGGACCCGGAAGTTCAAGCGTGGTGGAAAGCCAAGGCTGATGAAATCTATCGGGAAATTCCCGATTTCGGCGGTTTTCTTGTTAAGGCTAACAGCGAAGGACAACCCGGCCCGCGCGACTATCATCGCAGCCATGCGGACGGCGCAAACATGCTGGCCGCAGCCGTCGCGCCGCACGGCGGCATCGTGATGTGGCGCGCTTTCGTCTACGCCGAAACCGATCCGGACGACCGCGCCAAGCAGGCCTATACCGAATTCCACCCGCTGGACGGCAAGTTCGCCGACAACGTGCTGGTGCAGGTGAAGAACGGCGCCATCGATTTCCAACCGCGTGAGCCGTTCCATCCGCTGTTCGGCGCCATGCCGAAAACGCCGATGATGCTGGAACTTCAGCTGACCAAGGAATACCTCGGCTTCGCCACGCATCTCGCCTACCTCGGCCCGCTGTTCGAGGAAGTGCTGGACGCCGACACCCAGGCCAAGGGCAAAGGATCGACGGTGGCCAAAGTGGTCGACGGCTCGCTCTACGGCCACCGCCTGAGCGGCATCGCCGGTGTCGCCAATGTCGGGCGCGACCGCGACTGGTCCGGATCCACCTTCAACCAAGCCAACTGGTATGCCTTCGGCCGCCTGGCTTGGGATCCAACCCTTTCGGCGGAAAAGATCGCGCGCGAATGGGCGCAGCAGACTTTCGGCACCGATCCCCTGGTGGTCGATACGGCCGTGCGGATGATGATGTCGTCCCGCGAGGCGGTCGTGGACTACACCGGCCCATTCGGGCTTGCCCACCTCATGGGCACGGGCCACCACTACGGCCCCGGCCCGTGGATCAGCGACCTTGCCCGGCCCGAATGGAACCCGGTCTACTACCACAAGGCAGACAAGGCCGGCATCGGCTTCGACCGTACGAAGACGGGCAGCAATGCGATCGCCCAGTACGAACCCGCCGTGGCGCGAATGCTGGCCGATCCGCGCACCACTCCCGAGAGCGAATTGCTGTGGTTCCATCATCTGCCCTGGGGGTGGAAGATGAAATCCGGCCGCACGCTGTGGGAAGAAATGGTTGCCCACTACGATCGCGGCGTCGCTACCGTCGCCCAGATGCAGGCCGACTGGCAAACCGTGAAAGACAAGGTCGATGCTGAGCGCTGGCAGAAAACCGCCAGCTACCTGCAGATCCAGCATAACGAGGCCAAGTGGTGGCGCGATGCGAGTTTGGCCTACTGGATGTCCGTAAACGGTCTGCCACTACCCTCCGGCGTGGCCGCGCCCGAGCATGATCTGGCATGGTACAAGGCGCAGGAATTCCCTCTGGCTCCAGGCCACCCCCATTGATGCGCTTTTAAAAGTCCTGACGACGCAGTCCTTGTGGGCGTGCCCACAATGGTAATGCGTAACGCCCAATCAGCCCACCCGCGTCCCAAAGTTGGTGGCGGGTGGCTGATCAGGCTATTACTCGAAAACCTGTCCGGAATTAATTCCGGGCAATAGTATCAGTGCGCTTTCCACCGTCCGCAGAAATGCTAGAGAAACACCATGTCCGACAGTGAGCGCAAACGCCGCAGCGCGAAATCCCGGCAGACCGGGGCCCCGACCATTGCCGATGTGGCCGCGCTTGCGGGGGTGTCGATGATGACCGTGTCGCGGGTGATCAATTCCGAACCCAAGGTGCGCCAGACCACGCGCGATGCCGTGAACGCGGCGATCGCCCAGCTGAACTATGCGCCCAACCGCGCCGCGCGCAGCCTGGCCGGGGCATCGCAGCTGCGGCTGGGGCTGCTCTATTCGAACCCGTCGGAAGCCTTTCTCAGCGCCTTCATCGTCGGCAGTCTGGAGGAGGCCGGGCGGTCGGACGTGCAGATCATCGTCCAGAAAGTGGAGGACGGAGAGGATCTGGGCCTCGCTGCCGAACGCATGGTGGCGGGCGGCATCCACGGCGTGATCCTGCCGCCGCCGCTGAACGAGGCGAGCGAGGTGCTTGCCATCCTGCGCAAGGCAGACATGCCGACCGTGGCCGTGAGCACGGCGACCCCGCACGAGGGGATCGCCACGATCATGATCGACGACCGCAGCGCTGCGCGCGAATTGACGGCACATCTGATCGACCTGGGCCATCGCCGCATCGGCTTCATCGCCGGCCATCCCGACCTTTCGGCCAGCGGCGCGCGCCGCGAAGGCTATCGCGAGGCGTTGGAAGAAGCGGGCATCGCTTTCGACGAGGCGCTGGTGGCGCAGGGCTACTTTACCTACCGCTCCGGCCTCGACGCGGCGGAAGAACTGCTTTCGCTGGAGGATCAGCCCTCGGCGATCTTCGCCAGCAATGACGACATGGCTGCCGCCACCGTCGCCATCGCACATCGGCGCGGGCTGGACGTGCCGGGCGACCTGACCGTCTGCGGGTTCGACGATGTGGCGCTGGCGACGACGATCTGGCCCGAACTGACGACGATCCATCAGCCGATCGTGGAGATGAGCCGCCGCGCGGTGGAACTGCTCGTCACCCTGCTGCGCAACAAGCGCAAGGCCGAGATCGGCGAGCAGCGGATCGAGATCGAATACAGGCTGGTGCGCCGCCAGTCCGATGCCGCGCCGCGCCGCCGGCCGGTGCTGCATCGTCCTGTATCCAATTACAATTGACCATTGAAAGCCCGGCGTCAGATCGTCCGTGACGTCGATTTGAAGGTGGGCACCTGCGCGCTACCCGGCAGCAGCGCGGCCGGGTAGCGCCATGCTCAGCGCCACCCGGCGTCGACGAAATAGTCGTGGCCGGTGCACATGCGCGCGCCGTCGGAGCTGAGGAACAGCACCAGCGCGGCGACGTCCTGCGGCACGATGCGGCCCGGCAGGCACTGCGCGGCCACGATCTCGGCCTCACCCTCGGGCGTGTACCACTTTTCCTGGCGCGGGGTTTTCACATTGCCGGGAACGATGGTGTTGACGCGGATGTTGTCGCCGCCCAGATCGCGCGCAAGGCTGCGGGTCAGGCCGGAAATCGCCGCCTTGGTGGTCTGGTAGAGCACCAGATCGGGCAGCGCGAGGTGCCAGGAGATCGAACCGAAGTTCACGATCACGCCGCCGCCGGCCGCGCGCATTGCGGGCGCCACGGCCTGTGCGGCGAAGAACAGATGGCGCAGATTGACGTTCATGCGCTCTTCCCAGAACGCCGGCGTCACGTCCTCGATCTGGTGGCGATCGTCGTTGGCGGCATTGTTGACCAGCACGTCGATGCCGCCCAGTTCGGCGACGATCGCCGGGATCGCGGTGCGCACAGCATCGACGTCGACAAGGTCGAGCCGGCGATAGATCGGTGCATGGCGCGCGCCCTGCGACAGGCGGGCGGCCAGTTCCTCACCCTCGGCATCCTGGATATCGACGAAGACGACTTGCGCGCCCTGCGCCACGAAGCCTTCGACCAGGCCGGCACCGATGCCGGTGGCGCCGCCGGTGATGATCACGCGGCGGTCCTGCAGGTCGGGGTAGACGGCGCTCAGCGCGCCGGGAGAAGTCTGAGTGAGCATAGTGTTATCAGCGACAGAAACGTTCATTGCCACTCTAATCCTTCGGCGGTGTGGTAGCGTTATCTATAAACCGCTCTTGGCCGTCAAGATGGCCTTGCAGAGGCTTCTTCGAAGCATAGATGAGCCGACAGGAAAAGATGCCCGAAGCGCAGCGCGTGCATACCAAGCCGCGAATAGCATCGCGCTCGCATCAGCACCTATCATCGCCTCGACCATTCCGCTGGACAAACCGCCCGCCAGACGAAATTGATTGCACCGGCTTTATGCTAGCGCTACCCCATTATAACAAAATGGGAGAGTTACGTGGCGATCAAGCATTGGATACCAGCAGCAGCGATTTTGTCGACGCTTGCCGCAGGCTGTGGACCGCAGGCAAATGCCGATGCCGAAAGCGACAAGGGACCGCGTCCCGCTTCGGACTACCTTTCGCAGCCGCTGGTGAAGGACATCTACACCGCTGACCCTTCGGCACATGTCTGGAATGGCAAGATATACGTCTATCCCAGCCATGACATCGACGGGCCCACGCCTGAAGACGATCTCGGCAGCCATTTCGAGATGCGGGACTATCATATCCTCTCGATGGACAAGATCGGCGGCCCGGTCACCGTTGGGCCGGTCGCGCTGGACGTATCGGCGGTTCCCTGGGCGGAAAAGCAGATGTGGGCGCCGGATGCCGCGTTCAAAAACGGCACTTACTACCTTTATTTCCCCGCCAAGGACCATCAGGGCGCGTTCCGCATCGGCGTGGCCACCTCGAAGAATCCGATGGGGCCGTTCAAGGCGCAACCCAAGCCGATCGACGGCAGCTATTCGATCGATCCGGCCGTATTTACCGATGATGACGGCGCCAGCTACATGTACTTCGGTGGCATCTGGGGCGGCCAGTTGCAGCGCAACGTCAACGGCAGCTACGATCCCGATGGCTCAAAGACCGATCTGAAGCAGGACGACAAGCCGGCGATTGCACCTCGCGTCGCCAAGATGACCGGCGACATGCTGGAATTTTCCGAAAAGCCGCGCCCGATCCAGATTCTGGACAAGAGCGGAAACCCCATTCTTGGTGGCGATCACGACAGGCGCTTCTTCGAAGCCTCGTGGATGCACAAGTACAAGGGCAAATACTACTTCAGCTATTCCACCGGCGACACGCATTACCTCGCCTATGCGACTGGCGATTCCCCCTATGGCCCGTTCGTTTACCAAGGCCGCATTCTTGAGCCGGTAGAGGGCTGGACCACGCATCATTCCATCGTGGAGTGGAACGGGAAATGGTGGATCTTCTACGCCGATTCGCAGTTGTCTGGCCAGACGCGACTGCGCAACGTGAAGGTGACCGAGCTGCACTACAATCCCGATGGGACCATCCAGACGATCAACCCATTCAAGTCCGATTCCAAGTCCGGTACAGGTTCTCACTGAACCGAAATTTGGATCCGATACAACGATACCATGAATGCCTCGCCCCTCCGGCGAGGCATTCATGCCCTACATGTGCGGACAGCTTAGGCCAGGGACAGGTTTCTGAACGCAGGAATGTCGACCAGTCCTGCAACAACGTCCAAACCGATCCCATTTGAAGGGGGCCGCCCCCTAAATTGCCAATTCCCTTTTCAGCACCTTTCCTGCTGCATTCAATGGCAAGTGCGGCACTAAGACAAAGCTGCGCGGGACTTTATAGTTCGCCATGTGCGTGCGCGACCATGAGGTTAACTCCTCCACGGTCAACGTCGCATCATTCCGGGCGACGATATACGCCCGGCCTACTTCGCCCATGCGCTCGTCAGCGATCCCCACTACCGCCGCCTGTGCGACGTCTGGATGCGCATTGAGAAGCTTTTCCACTTCGGCCGGATAGACGTTGAATCCGCCCGAGATGAACATGTCCTTCTTGCGGTCGGTGATCGCCAGATAGCCGCGCACGTCGATGGTGCCGATGTCGCCGGTGTGCAGCCAGCCCTCGCCGTCGATCGCCTCCGCCGTGGCGCCCGGATCGTCGAGATAACCGCGCATCACCGCATGGCCCCGCACCAGGATCTCCCCCGCCTCGCCCGGCGGCATATCTTGCCCCGCATCGTCGATGCAGCGAACCTCGATGCCCGGCAGCGGATAGCCGCAAGTATGCGCGATCGTCTCGGCATCGTCGCCTTGCCGGGTCATCGCGATGGCCCCGCACTCCGTCATCCCATAGCCGTTGACCACGTTCGACATGCCCAGTTCGCCGCGCATCCGCTCCACCAGCACCGGCGGCACGGGCGCCGCGCCGGTCACCGCAACCCGCAGTGAAGAGAAATCGCGCGGCCTATCCCCCGCCAGTTCCTGCAAGAGCGACTGGTAGATCGTCGGCGGGCCGGGGATGAAGCTGATCTTCGCGGTCTCGATCAGGCCTACCATCTCGCCCACGTCGAATGTAGCCATCGGCACGATGGTCGCGCCGCGCAGCAGACAGGGCACCCACCCCGCCTTGTAGCCGAAGGTATGGAAGAACGGGTTGACGATCAGGTAGCGATCACCCTCTCGCAAGTCGACGCGGACGGACCAGTCGCCGAAGATCTGGATCGCCTGCCGATGCGCGGTCAGTGCGCCCTTGGGCCGGCCGGTGGTGCCGGAGGTGAAGATCACGTCGCTGATGTGATCCCCCGTCAGGCGCGCCATCGCGACATCGACTGCCGGGTCTTCCGCGCCGCTACCCCGCGCGACGAAGGCATCCCAGCCGCTGTCGATGCGGACCGTTTCGGCGAGGTCAGGCAGATCCTCACCCGCGATCAGGTCCGCAAAGTCCTGCCCCAGGAAATCGCCCGGCGCGAACAGCATCCGCACCTTGGCACGGCGCAGGATCTCTCCCGCCTCCGTACCCTTGAAGCGGGTGTTGAGCGGCACCACGGTCGCCCCGGCGACATGCGTCGCCAGCGCGGCAAGGATCCATTCGCGCGTGTTGGGTGCCCAGATCGCCACGCGGTCGCCCTGGCCCACGCCGCTTGCCATGATGGCGGAGGCTGCGGCGCGGGCATCGGTCCATAGCTCGGCGAAAGTCCATTGCCGATCGCCCACGATCAGCCCGGCGCGATCCGGCCAGCGCGCGGCCGCCGCAGCCGCTGCGCCGGGGATCGTCTCTGGCCAGATTCCCATCTCTTCCGTCATGCCAGCGTAGTCCTCAGGCCAGTTCGAACAGGCCGGCAGCGCCCATGCCGCCCGCCACGCACATGGAGACGACGACGTATTTCACGCCGCGCCGCTTGCCCTCGATCAGCGCATGGCCGACGAGACGCGAACCGGTCATCGCAAACGGATGCCCGATGGCGATGCCGCCGCCATTGACGTTCAGCTTGTCCGGATCGATGCCCAGCTCGCGCTGGCAATAGATCGCCTGGCTGGCGAAGGCCTCGTTGATCTCCCAAAGGCCGATGTCATCGATCTTCAGGCCATTGCGTTCGAGCAGCTTGGGGATCGCGAAGACCGGGCCGATGCCCATCTCGTCCGCCCCGCAGCCCGCGACCTGGAAACCGCGATAGAGACCCAGCACCGGCACCCCTTCCTTCTGCGCCGTCGCAAGATCCATGACGATCTGTGCCGATGCGCCGTCCGAAAGCTGGCTGGCATTGCCTGCCGTCACGTGGCGGCCTTCCTTCACGACCTCCCCGTTCTTGAACACCGGCTTCAATTCGCTCAGCTTCTCGAACGTCGTGCCGGCGCGGATGCCTTCGTCCTTTGCTAGCAGGACTTCTTCCTTGCCGGTTTCGTTGCCCTCCTTGTCGAACAGCGCCTTGGTGACCGCTATCGGCTCAATCTCGGCATCGAAGCGCCCTGCTTCCTGCGCGGCGGCGGCACGCTGCTGGCTGAGCGCGGCGAAACGGTCCTGATCCTCACGGCTGACGCCGTAGCGATCGGCCACGATCTCTGCCGTCTCGATCATCGCCATGTAGGCGTAGGGATCGTGCTCCTTCACCCATTCCGAACGGTTGCGGAAGTTGGGATAGTGCTTGTCGATCGTTAGCGAGACGTTCTCGGTGCCACCCGAAAGCGCCACGTCGATCTCACCGGCGATGATGCCCCGCGCCGCGAAGGCCAGCGCGTTCAGGCCGCTGGAGCACTTGCGGTCCATCGCGAAACCGGCAGTGGTGTCCGGCAGGACCGAACCGTGCACGGCAAGGCGGCCGATGTTGTAGCTTTGCGTGTTCCACTGGTTCGCGCAGCCCATGTAGACGTCGTCCACGCGGGCGGGATCGATCCCGGCGCGGGCGATGGCGGCATTCACGACATGGGCGGCCATGCGCGGCGCCTCGGTATCGTTGAACGCCCCGCGATAGGCCTTGCCGACGCCGGTGCGGGCCGTGGAAATGATGGCGGCTTCGCGCATTGTCTCGATATCCTCTCAGGTAAATCCGTGCATGTTTTCAGGGCCCCAGAAGGCCCGCATCTCGACGACCTTTCCGGCATCGTCGAAGCGGAAGCTGTCGATCACGTCGATCCGCTTGGCCCCGCCCTCCCATTCAAGATGGACGGAAAAGGCGAAGACCGCATAGTCGGCCACCACCCGCACCGGCCCTTCCAGCGCCAGCTTCGCGCCGGTCGCCATCGATCCCGTGTAGAAGGCATGGATCGCGGCCAACCCTTCGTGGATGGGCGATCCGACGGGGTCCTCGACAGTGGCATTATCGGCAAAGAGCGCGGCAACGCGATCGGCGCTGCCGGCGGAGAAGGCCGCCACGTATTCGTGCACGGCGGCTTCCATATGCTTGGGATCAGGCATCCTTCTCTCCTTACGGGTAGTATCGGCTGATGGTGTCGATCACGAGCGCGGGCTTGTCGCCGCCCTCCACCTCGACGGTGACGCGCAGGGTCGATTGCACCGCGCCCTTTATCTCCTCGACCGCGACGATCTCTCCGCGCGCGCGCAGTCGCGATCCGACTAGGACCGGAGCGAGAAAGCGTGTGCGGTCCATCCCGACGTTCACACCGGCGGAGAACCCACGCACCTCTATCATCTGCGGCAGGAACATGTTGACGAGGCTGAGCGTCAGGTAGCCGTGGACGATCGTGCCGCCGAACGGCCCTGCCTTCGCGCGCTCGACATCGACGTGAATCCACTGGTCGTCGCCGGTCACTTCGGCGAAGCGATCGACCCGGTCCTGATCGACCAAAAACCAGTCGGTCGGCCCCAGTTGCGTGCCTTCCGCGCCGATGAGCGTGGCAGGCGTTTCGAAAATGGCAGGCCCGCTCATGCGCGCTGGCTCGACACCGGCACGATCTCTCCGGTCATGTAGGAGGACAGATCACTGGCCAGGAACAGCATCACGTTCGCCACTTCCCAGACTTCCGCCGGGCGCCCGTACGCTTCACGCTTGACCAGTTCGGCCAGTGTTTCTTCGGTCGTCACTTTGGCAAGGAAGGGGTGCATGGCAAGGCTGGGCGCCACCGCGTTGATGCGCACGCCGTGCTCTGCCGCCTCCATCGCGGCACAACGCGTGAAGGCCATGACGCCCGCCTTGGCGGCGGCATAGTGTGCCTGCCCCTTCTGTGCGCGCCAGCCGAGCACGGAGGCGTTGTTGACCATTACGCCTTTGTTGGCCGCATACATCACCGGCAGAAACGCGCGGGTCATGCGGAACAGCGACGTCAGCGTCACGTCCAACACGCGGCTCCACCGGTCGTCGGTCATATCGACCACGTCGACCTCGCCGCCCAGCCCGGCGTTGTTGATCAGCACGTCCACCGAGCCGAGCCGCGATACCGCCGCATCGCGCAGCGCCTGCACCTGCTCCTCGACGGTCACGTCGCAGACGAACGTTTCGGGCCGCGCGCATCCCACTTCGGCGGCAATGCGGTCGGCGGCCTCGCCAAGGCGGCGCTCATGAAAATCGCTGATCAGCACGCGCGCGCCCTCCTCGGCGGCACGCTTGGCGACGGCAAAGCCGATGCCGGTGCCGGCGGCGGCCGTGACCACCACGGTGCGGTCCTTCAGAAGCCCGAGGGGCGCGGGATAGGCAGGAACGGGAACGGTCACAGGTCACCTCTGGGTTCTTTGGGCAAGCCGAGGCCGCGCTCGGCGATCAGGTTGCGCTGGATTTGATTGGTGCCGCCGTAGATCGTGTCCGAGCGGCTGAAGAGGAACAGGTTGGGCAGCATCGGCCATTCGTAGGCATGGCCCGGCGCGATCTCGCCCGCCTGGCCAAGGACATCCATGGCCAGTTCCCCCAGGTTGCGGCGCCAGGTGGCCCACTGGATCTTGTAAGTGAGCGCGGCGCCGTCGATGGCGGAATGATCGGCGTTGGAGAGCATCCGCAGCGCGCCGTAGCGCATGAGGCGAAGGCCGATCTCCGCCTCCGCCACGCGCTGGCGGATTACAGGATCAAGGTCTTTTCCATTGGCGCGTGCGGCAGCGATGATGCCGTCCAACTCGTTGCGAAAGCCCATCTGCTGGGCCAGCGTCGATACGCCCCGCTCGAAGGCGAGCAGGCCCATGGCCACGCGCCAGCCGTCGCCGGGCGTGCCGATCAGGCTGTCCGCCGGGCAGCGCGCGTCGGTCAGGAAGGTTTCGTTGAACTCCGCCTCACCGTTCATCTGGCGGATCGGGCGAACTTCGATACCCGGCTGATCCATTTCCATCATCAGGAAGGTCAGGCCTTTGGGCCCTTTCGATCCTTCCTCGCTGCGGGCGATGACGAAGATCCAGTCGGAAAAATGGGCAAGGCTGGTCCAGACCTTCTGCCCGTTGACCACCCATTCCCCTCGTCCATCTGCAGCGCCGTCCAGCCGCGCCTTGGTGCGCACGTTTGCAAGATCCGATCCGGCATTGGGTTCGGAATAGCCCTGGCACCAGATCGCGGTGCCATCGGCGATGCCGGGCAGAAAACGCGCCTTCTGCTCCTCCGTCCCGAAAGCAAGGATCGTCGGCCCGGCGAGTTCGACGCCGATGTGGTTGATGCGGCCCGGCGCCCCGGCGCGGGCATATTCCTCCGCGAAAATCACCTGCTGCGCCAGTGTCGCGCCGCGGCCGCCCCATTGCTCGGGCCAGCCGATGCAGGACCATTTGTGCGCGGCCAGTTGCTGTTCCCACTCGCGCCGACGCTTGACCTTGGAGACGAGGTTGGGAATGCCGCGAATATCCGCGAACGGACCCGCCATCTGCGCCTGCAGCCATGCGGCGCATTCGCTGCGAAAGGCCTCGTCCGCCTTCGAAAAGCCCAATTTCATGCGGGTTCTCCCATGACGAGGCGCGCCACTTCCTCACGGTGCCACTGGCTGTCGCCGTAGAGCGTGGCGATCGATCGGGCGCGCTTGAAGAAGAGGTGCGCGTCATGCTCCCAGGTGAAGCCAATCCCGCCGTGAAGCTGGATCATATTGCCCGCGCACATGCAGTAGGTGTCAGCGCAGAACGCCTTGGCGGCATGGAGCGCCAACCCGGCTTCCTCGGCCTGCTCGTCCACCGCGCAGGCTGCCCAGTATACGGCGGAGCGGGCCTGCTCGATCTCCACCATCATGTCTGCAAGGCGGTGCTTGTAGGCCTGGAACGAGCCGATCGGCCGGCCGAACTGGACGCGCTCCTTGGCGTATTCAACCGTGCGATCGAGGCTGGCCTGCGCCCCGCCCAAGGCTTCGGCGGCTAGGCAGATCCAACCCGCAGCCTGAAGACCTTCGATAGCGGCCGCGCCATTTTCCAACACTTCGGCGGGTGTGCTCTCAAGCGTCACCGTCGCGAGCGGACGCGTCTGGTCCATGGTGACGTGTGCAGTGCGGGTAACCCCTTCGCCGCTCAGGTCGACCAGCCAAGCCTGTCCGCCAGCGTGAAGCAGCAGGACATCGGCCATCGCACCATGCGGAAGATAGGGAGTCGTGCCGCTGACGGCACCATCCGCCACCTCGAAAGCGGCATCCCATGCGGCCATCGCGATCAGTTCTCCGGCGGCAAGGCGCGGCAGCCATTCGGCCTTCTGCGCTTCCGATCCGCCGCGCACGAGGGCTTCGGTCAGCATGGCATGGCCCAGCAGCGGCAGCGCGGCGACTTGCGCCCCTGCCGCCTCCGCAACCACGGCCAGTTCCACCATGCCAAGCCCGGCCCCGCCGAAGTCCTCAGGGATGCCGATCCCAGCAAGCCCCAGTTCCCCGGCAAAGGCGGACCACAACGCGCGGTCGATACCGTCACTTTCCATCGCCGCGCGCGTGCGCTCGCTGGTGGCGTTTTCGGCGAAAAACGCGCGGACGGTCTCCGCGATCATCACCTGTTCGTCGGTCAGGGCAAATTCCATCGCGCCGTCTCCCTCAGGCGCCCCAGACCTTGCGCGGCGCAGCGCGCTCGGCCAGCAGGCGGTCCACTTCCGCGCCCACCTGCGAAGGCTGCCAGCGCGCCGCCTGATCGACGAAGGGCCCTTCGCGCCAGCCCTGCTCGATCATGATCTTACCGCCTTCCAATTCGAAGACGCAGCCGGTGACATGCGCGCTTTCGGCCGATCCCAGCCACACCACGGTGGAGGCGACGTTCGCTGGGTCCATCACGTCGAACGCGGCTTCCTGCGTCGCCATCTTGTCGGCAAAGGCCTGCTCGGTCATGCGCGTGCGAGCCGAGGGTGCCAGCGCATTGGCGGTGATGCCATAGCGGCCCAGTTCCGCCGCCTGCACCAGCGTCAGCGCCGCAATTCCGCCCTTTGCGGTCGAGTAGGCGGCCTGCGCGATCGAGCCCTGCAGGCCCGCGCCGGACGAAGTGTTGATGATCCGCGCATCGACCGGCTTGCCCGCCTTCTGCTGGCCGCGCCAGTAGTCCACCGCGTGGCGCGAAAGGCAGAAATGGCCGCGCAAGTGGACATGCATGGTCGCATCCCACTCTTCCAGCGTCGCCGAGACGAACATGCGATCGCGCACGATCCCGGCGTTGTTGACCACGACATGAAGGTCCCCGAACGCGTCCAGAGCGGCACCTACGATGCGCTGGGCGGCTTCCCAGTCGGTAATGTCCTCGTAATTGGCCACGGCCTTGCCGCCGGCGGCGCGAATTTCCCCCACCACGCCGTCGGCCGCGCTGGTATCGCGCCCGTCACCGCCCAGCGAGGTGCCGATGTCGTTGACGACGACGTTGGCCCCCTCCGCCGCGAAGGCGATTGCGTAGGCCCGGCCCAGGCCGCGCGCGGCGCCGGTGATGATGACGGTACGGTTGTCGCAGATACCCACGAAAGTCACTCCTGTTCGATGGTTTGGGCCGCGCGGACTTCGCGCGCGGCAGCGGTGCGGCCGGACAGGCGCACGGCAATGGCTTCCGACACCAGTCGGCGGCGGTCGGGTTCGGGGGCGGGCAGCGGCGTTATTTCGACGATGCCCGTCAGCGCTTCCCGCGCCAGGCGCTGGTATTCGCCCTGCCCGTCGTTGCGCCATGTCACCTGATGCGGTTCGAAGCTGCGCACGACTTTGGCCGGGTTTCCGGCGACAAGGCTGCGCGGCGGCGTTTGTGTTTCGGACTTCACCAGCGCCAGTGCGGCGACGAGGTTTTCCGCGCCGATCACCGCATCGTCCAGCACCACCGCATTCATGCCGATCAGGCTGTTCTCGCCGATCTCGCAGCCGTGGATGATCGCCCCGTGCGCAATGGTCGCGCCCCGGCGGATCACCGTGTCCCGGTTGGAATTGGCGTGGACGGTGACGCTGTCCTGGATCGAGCTGTCACCCTCCACCACGATGCGGCCGAAATCGCCGCGCAGCGATGCGCCAGGCGCGATGAAGCAGCCGGGGCCGACGATCACGTCCCCGATCAGCGAGGCCAGCGGGTGGACATAGCTGGTCGGATCGACGACCGGCACGATGCCCTGATAGGCGTAACAGGGCATCGTCACAGCCGCTCGATAATGGTGACGTTGGCCTGCCCGCCGCCTTCGCACATGGTCTGCAGCCCATAGCGGCCGCCCGTGCGCTCCAGCGCGCCCAGCAGCGTCGTCATCAGCCGCACGCCGGTCGCGCCGATGGGGTGGCCCAGCGCGATCGCCCCGCCCTGCACGTTCACCTTCTCATGCGGGATGTTCAGTTCCTTCATCCAGGCGAGCGGGATCGAGGCGAAAGCCTCGTTGCATTCGAACAGGTCGATGTCCTCCACCCGCATGCCCGCCTTGGCGAGCGCGTGCTGCGTTGCGGGGATCGGGCCGGTCAGCATCCACACCGGGTTCGCCGCGCGAACCGAAATGTGATGGATGCGCGCGCGGGGCTTCAACCCGAACTCCTTCACCGCGCGTTCGCTGGCGATCAGCATCGCGGCGGCAGCATCGCAGTTCTGGCTGGCGACACCCGCGGTGATCGCGCCGCCCTCCCGCACCGGGTTCAGCGCGGCGAGCCCTTCCAGCGTGGTGCCAGCACGGATGGTCTCGTCCCTTGCCAGTCCCTCGAACGGCGCAACCTCACGGTCGAACCAGCCGGCATCCCACGCCGCCTGCGCGCGCTGGTGGCTGGCAAGGCTGAATTCCTCCATCGCCGCGCGCGAGATGCCCCACTTCTCGGCAATCATCTCGGCCGAGCGGATCTGGTTGACCTCCTCATCGCCATAGCGCGCGTCCCACCCTTTCGAGCCCTGGAACGGGCTATCGAAGCCATAGGCCGCCCCCGCGAACATCGCCGCCGAGATCGGGATCGCGTTCATCGCCTGACTGCCGCCCGCGACGACAAGGTCCTGCGTGCCGGACATCACGCCCTGCGCGGCGAAATGGACCGCCTGCTGGGATGAGCCGCACTGGCGGTCGATAGTGACGCCAGGAACATGCTCCGGCATGCCCGCCGCCAGCCACGCGGTGCGGCCGATATCGCCGGCCTGCGGCCCGATGGTGTCGCAGCAGCCCCAGACGACATCGTCCACCAGCCCGGCATCGATGCCGGTACGCTCCACCAGTGCCTTGATCGGATGCGCGCCAAGATCGGCGGGATGGACTTGGGCAAGGCTGCCCTTCTTGCGGCCGACCGGCGTGCGGACGGCGTCGACGATATAGGCTTCAGGCATGGGTCATCTCTCTGGTGGCCGCGTCGGCATGGGCTTCGCGGGCGAAGGTCCGGTCGGGACCGACAGGCTGGGTGAACAGGCGCGTGGCAAGGCGCGCGCGGTGAAAGGCAGGCGTGCCCCAGCTCTGGGTCAGCGCGAGCGTGCGCTTCAGGAACAAGTGCGCGTCGACTTCCCAGGAATAGCCCATGGCGCCGTGCACCTGGATCGAGGCGCGCGTCGCCTTATCGGCCGCTTCCAGCGCGACGATCTTGGCGTGGCTGACGCGCGCGCGGGCCTGCACATCGCGGTGACCGATCTCGGCAGCGGCGGCACGCACCACCGGCCGCGCGAACTCGATAGCGACCTGTGCGGAGGCGAGGTGATGCTTCACCGCCTGATAAGATCCGATCGGCTTGCCGAACTGCTGGCGTTCCTTGGCGTAGTCCACCGCCATGTCGACCGCGCGCTGGGCAAGGCCAAGGCCCTGCGCGGCGGCGAACAGCGCGGCGCGATCCAGCGCGAGATCCCAATCCGCCGGGCCAAGGTCCTCGGCATCGGCCGGGTCCCATTCCACGTGGGACAGGCGGCGCAGCGGGTCGATGGTTTCGGCCGGGGTCAGGCGAACCCGATCGGGCCGTGCGAGGAAGGCATGGCCATCGCGTTCCAGCAGGATCGCGGCGGCACGGCCGGCATCGGCGACTACCGGGTTCAGCGGATGGGCGATGGCAATGGTCGCCGCCGGATCAGCCAGCAGCGGATGATCGGGTGCCAAGGCCGCCAGCATCGGCGCGGCCACGCCGGCGCTTTCCACCAGCGGCTCGGGCAGCGCGACATAGCCTGCCTCCTCCGCGATCAGCGCGAAGTCCAGTTCGCCAAGGCCCATGCCGCCCGCCTCTTCGGGCAGCATGACAAGCGTGAAGCCGTTCTCGACAATCGCGTCCCAGCGGGCCAGATCGCCATTATCGCCCCGCTCCATCATCTTGCGCCAATGGTCGGGCGTGCAAGTGTCGCCGAGCAAAGTGCGCGCGGTTTCGGCGAACATGACCTGTTCGTCGCTCAGGGTGAAATCCATGGCCGTGCCCTCCCTCAGCGCGGCAGGCCGAGCATGCGCTCGGCGATGATGTTGCGCTGGATCTCGTTCGATCCCGCGTAGATCGGCCCGGCGAGGGCGAAGATGTAATCGTCCAGCCAGTCGTGCTGCCCCGGCTCCACCACCAGTTCGGCCTCCGGCCCGAGGATCGAGAGCGCGGTCTGGTGCAGGTGGATGTCGAGTTCGGACCAGAAGATCTTGTTGGTGGAAGCCTCCGGCCCGATCTTCGCGCCCGCCATCAGCCGCGATGCGGTCTGGTAGATCGACAGCGCATAGGCATCGGCGTTCATGTAGGCGCGCACCACATCGGCTTCGAGCAGCGGATCGGCATCTGCCTTGCGCGCCTGCCAGAGATCGGCGAGCGCGGCGGCGGCGACCTGGTATCGCGCCGGGCTGCGCAGCATCAGGCCACGCTCGAAACCCGCCGTCGCCATGCAGATGTGCCACCCCTGCCCCTCGTCGCCGAGGCGGTTGAAGGCGGGCACGCGCACGTCCTCCAGGAAGATCTCGGCAAAGCCGACGTGGCCGTTGATCTTGCGGATGGCGTTGACCGTCACCCCCGGCGCGTCGAGCGGGAAGAAGATCAGGCTCATCCCCTTGTGCCGCTCGCTGCCCGGTTCGCGGAACAGGCCGAAGGCCCAGTCTGCAAAGACCGCGCGGCTGGACCAGATCTTGTGGCCGTTCAGCACATAGTCGTCGCCGTCCCTCGTGGCCGTGGCGCGCACGCCCGCAAGGTCGGACCCGGCCTGCGGTTCGGACCAGGCCTGCGCCCAGATTTCCTCACCCGATGCCATCGGCGGCAGGAAGCGCTGCTTCTGTTCGGGGGTGCCGAATTCGATCAACGTGGGGCCGAGCAGGAAGATGCCGTTCTGGTTGACCCGGCCCGGTGCGCCGGCACGGTAATATTCCTCCTCGAAGATCAGCCACTCGATCAGGTCCAGCCCGCGTCCGCCGTATTCCTTGGGCCAGGTGACCATGCCCCAGTCGCCGGACTTCAGCGTGCGTTCCCAGTCGCGATGCGCCTCGAACCCTTCGCGCGTGGCGTCGAAGTGTTCGAGCGGTTTTGCAGGCACGTTCGCTTCGAGCCAGCCACGCACCTCGGCGCGAAACGCCTCTTGGGCGGGAGTGTAGGACAGGTCCATCAGAACGAGGCCGCCTTGCCGGTTTCCACGAAGGCATCGCGCGACTTCTGGCTGTCCTCATGCATGTACATTTCGAGCGTGAAGCCCTGCTCCCAGCGGTAACCGCGATCGACGTCGCGCGCTTCCAGGCCGTTCAGCGCTTCCTTGGCGATCACCAGCGCCTTGCGCGACTTGCCGGCGATGCGCGCGGCGAAGGCGCGGGCTTCGGTTTCGAGCTGGTCGCGCGGGACGACCATCTCCACCGCGCCCAGCCTATAGGCCTCCTGCGCAGGGATATTGCCGCCGGTGAAGAAGGCCGCGCGCACCTTGTGGAGTGGCAGCATGCGCGACATGTGGCTGGCCCCGCCCATCGCGCCGCGATCGATTTCCGGCAGCGAGAAATAGGCATCGTCCGCCGCGATGATCGTGTCAGACGCGCCGCAGATGCCGATGCCGCCGCCGATCACGAACTTGTGCACGGCAACCACCACCGGCACTTCAGCCTCATGGATCGCCTTGAACGTCAGGTAGTTGCCGCGATTGAGCAGCGGGATGCGTTCCGGGTGAGCCTGCATCTCCTTGATGTCCACGCCGCCGCAGAAACCGCGCCCATCGGCACGGATCAGGATGCAGTGGACATCCGGATTGCGCGCCGCCTCGTTGATGATCGCGGGCAGACTGAGCCAGGTTTCGCTGTCGAAGGCGTTGACCGGCGCCACGTCGAAGACGATTTCGGCGATCCGGTCCTGAATGGTGCAAATGATCGGCATGGGTTCTCTCCTCCCCCGGTTTCAGGCCGCGACAGTGGCGGCTGCGGGTACGCCGAGCGCGCTGAGCCTCTCGCGCGCTTCGGCCATGATGCTGTCGACAAGCTGCTGGCAGCTCGGGATCTCGCGGATGCGGCCGCCGACGACGCCGGTGGCCATCACGCCGTTCTCGATATCGCCGTCGATCATCGCCTTCTGGATCAGCATGGGCGTGGTCGCGGCCATCATCGCCTGCTTCAGCGGCATGGCGCCATGCGCAGTCATGCCGCGCGCGCTGCGCATGAAATCACCCCACGAGGCACCGGTCTGGCGCTTCATCGCGCGGCCCGCCTCGAACGCGCGCAGCCACATGGCGAGCGGGCCGGACTTCTCGATCCGGTCCATCAGCCGCGTGCGCACCATGCGCTGGGGAATGCCGTCCAGCTTGGTGGTGACGACGATGCCGTCGGTGGAGGCCGCCAGATAGGCCGCCTTGGCGCTGTCCGGCACCGGGCTTTCCTGCGTCAACAGGAAGCGCGTGCCCATGGCGATGCCGACTGCGCCGTAAGCCAGCGCGGCCACCAGCCCGCGCCCGTCGGCAAAGCCGCCGCTGGCGATCACCGGCACCTGCACCGCGTCCAGCACTTGTGGCAGCAGCACGGTGGTCGGCACCGATCCGGTATGGCCGCCGCCCTCACCGCCCTGCACGTTGATCATGTCGACGCCCAGTTCGACCATCTTCTTCGCATGCTTCAGCGCGCCGACGGTGGGGATGCAGAGTATCCCGGCATCCTTGAACGCGGCGATCATCTTGGCATTGGGCCCGCGCCCGAACGAAACGGCGCGCACCTGTTCCCGGTTCTCCAGGATCAGCTGGACGATCTTATCCGCGCCGGGCTGGAAGCTGTGGAAGTTGACGCCGAAGGGACGATCGGTGCCACGGCGGACTTCGAGCAGCTTGGTCCGCGCTTCCTCGGGCGTCATCACTGCCGCGCCGAGGAAGCCGAAGGCGCCCGCGTTCGAACTGGCGATGACCAGCGAGGGTTCGGCCACCCAGCCCATCGCGGTCTGGATCACCGGCACCTTGCAGCCGAGGCGTTCGACCAGAATGGTGTGTAGCGGGTCGGTCATCTCAGCCTTCTCCCGCTTGTTTCTTGTTGGCCGCCGCCATCGCTTTGCCATCCAGCCCGGCGATGGAATTGCCCTGCACCAGATCGTTCTGCGCGTGGGCGAAGTGGTGCATGTGGAACACGGCATCCATCGCCGTCCGCTTGCCGCGCAGTTCCTCCACATGGTTGACCGCCTGCTTCGTCAGCCAGTTGCCAAGGCGCGGCTGCGCGGCCAGTTTCGCGGCCATCGACGCGGCTTCCTCGCGCAGTTTTTCACGCGGGACGATTCGGTTGACCATGCCGAACTGCTCGGCCCGCTGGGCGCTCATCCGCTCGCCCAGCAGCAGGAATTCCTTGGCCACACGCGGCGGCAGTTCGAAGGCGTGGGCGAAGTATTCGACGCCGGGAATGCCCATGCGGTTGACCGGATCCTGGAAGAACGCGTCTTCCGAAGCGACGATCAGGTCGCAGACCCAGGCCAGCATCAGGCCGCCCGCGATGCAGGCGCCCTGCACCATGGCAACGGTGGGCTTGGGAATGTCGCGCCAGCGGCGGCACATGCCCAGGTACTGCTCCTGCTCACGCGTGTAGAGCAGCTCCGCCGCCGGCTTGTTGACGTGGCCCGGCACCATCAGCCGGTTGTCGAACGCCTTGTGCAGATCGCGCCCCGGCGTGCCGATGTCGTGCCCGGCAGAGAAGTGCTTGCCGTTGCCCGCCAGCACGATGACCTTCACCGCATCGTCCTGCACGGCGCGGTTGAAGGCATCGTCCAGCGCGTAGGTCATCTGACCGTTCTGCGCGTTGTGGAAGTCCGGCCGGTTGAGCGTTACCCAGGCGACCGGGCCGTCCACCTCGTAAAGCACGGGGCTGTCGGTCTCGTAGACGATGTCGACCTTTTTCGGTTCGACCAGATCATCGCTCATGATGCCTCTCCCGATCCCGCTCAGGCCCTGACGGCCGGCGGGTTGTCCTTGATGACGGTGGCGCGGATGTCGTGCGGATCGAGTGCGGCGATCACTGCCAGCGCCTCTGCGTCCGGAAGCGGCGTGGTGCCGATCTCTGGCGCCTGTTCCAGCGCAAAGCCGGTCGCTTCCTGCACTTCCTCGAACGTGATGCCGGGGTGCAGCGAGACGACGCGGATTGCCCGATTGCCTTCAGCGTCGGTGCCGCCGAAATCCATCACGCACAAGTTGGTGACGATGCGCTTGAGATCGACGCCGGAGTAGTTGCCGCCCGCCACGCGCTTGGCCGGATTGTAACCGACGCCGGAGATCATATCGACTTCGCCCGGTACGAAGACGCGGGGGCCGTGCGCCGGGAAGAAG
Source organism: Novosphingobium oxfordense (assembly GCF_044029435.1). Classification (NCBI taxonomy): domain Bacteria; kingdom Pseudomonadati; phylum Pseudomonadota; class Alphaproteobacteria; order Sphingomonadales; family Sphingomonadaceae; genus Novosphingobium; species Novosphingobium oxfordense. Next base: position 267,478 of record NZ_CP147008.1, read on the forward strand.
AAGGAATTGGCGTGATAGATCGTATTGCCCGGAAAGCCGCGCACGCCCAGCATCTGCGTCTTGGGCTGGCGATAGGTGCCGCCCATGTACGAGAGGTTGATCTGGCCGAAGCGGTCCAGCTGCGTCGGCGTGACCATCGCATGGCGGCGCCCGGTCCAGACCGCGCTGTCGAAGAAGCGCGAGAACGGCAGGTATCCCGCCGGCTTGCGATCGTCATAGGCGCGCGGGCCGATCGGCACCGGCTGTTCGACCAGATAGGCTTCGCCATCGGTCATCATCAGTTCGGGGCTGTGCGTCAGCTTGGCGAGCCCGGCGGCGAGGCGCGGCACCGGGCCGACGCCGGTGGCGATCACTTCGCCATTGCCCCGGAATGCCTCCGACGCGGCGAAAATGCAGAGTTCTGCAAGGCTGATCTTCGAGATTGTCGTTACCTGGGTCATCAGAATATCGGGAGCGGGAGAGCCGCCACCGCCTCCTTTCCGCCAATGCTGTCGAGATATCGGGCTTCGTCCGCGCCCACGAAGCGGTCCTGCACCGCGTTCCAGTCGCCGGGATCCTTCGCGGCGGCGGCGTAGGCCTTGAACGCCTTCATGTCCCAGCCGTAGTGTGGGGGCATCGAGCTGGGATGCGCGCCGCCGGGCATTTCGATCACGCCGCTGATGAAGCAGCGCTCGATCAGGTTGTCGCGCGCCTGATCGGGGTAGTGGTCCTCCATGCGGTCCACCAGTTCCTCACAGGACACGAAGGTCTTCGCGGCGGCCTTGGCGAACCACTCGTCGTAATAGGAATCCGGCCCGAACACGTGCACGTTGCCGCGCCAGTCGCTGCGGTTGACGTGCAGCAGCGCGACATCGAGCTTGAGCGCGGGCATCGCGATCAGCGTCTCGCCATCCGCATAGGGGCTCTGCACCGTCTTCAGCCCGCCAAGCTCGGCCAGATCGGTGCCCAGCCCCACGCGCGTCGGCAGGAAGGGCAGCCCGAACGCAGCCGCCTTGAGGCCCCACTGGAACATGCCCTCATCCAGTTCCAGCACTTCGAGCTGGCCGCTCTCGCGGCTCTTGCGGAACCACGGCTCCAGCGGGATCGCATCGAGCGAGACGAAGGCGAAGATCAGCTTCTTCACCTTGCCCGCCGCGCAGAGCATGCCGACGTCGGCGCCGCCGTAGGCCACCACGGTCAGGTCCTTGACGTCGGAACGCAGCAGTTCACGCACCAGCGCCATCGGCTTGCGGCGCGGCCCCCAGCCGCCGATCCCGACGGTCATCCCGTCCTTTATCTGCGCGACGATCTCCGCCGCGCTCATGCGCTTGTCGAGCATCATGCTCCCTCTTCCTGTTTTTTCTGGTCCTGTTCCTCAAGAGCCTTCTGCCAGGCCCAGACATGGCCCCATTCGCTGGGGACGAGATGCGCGGTCGGCTCCCAGCTGGCGGGGTCGATCACCAGCGGATCGGCACCGATCTCGAAGTCGAAACCGCCGGGTGACTGCATGTAGAAGCCGAAGGTCTGGTCGTTCACATGGCGCCCGATCGACGCGCTTTCGGGCACCTTCGCCAGTCGCATGCGGTCATGGCATTTGCCGACGTCGGCCTGCGCCTTCATCTCCAGCATCAGGTGGACGCAGCCCGAAGGCGGCATCGGCATCTCGCCCAGCGCGACCGAGTGATGGCGGCCGTTGTCGGCATGCATGAAGGCAAAGCCCATGCCCGGATCGTCCGCCGCATCGCTGAAATGGAAGCGCGGAATGTCGGTGTCGTGGAAGCCAAGGCTGCGATAGAATTCGTGGCACTCGGTAAAGTTCGGCGCCGCGAAGACCGCGTGGCCCATACCCATCGCGCCGGTGACGAAGCCGCTGACCCCGGCGGGCGAGACGAATGGCACATCGTCGCGCACATCGCCGTGGAAGAATTCCAGCCCATTGCCAGCCGGATCGCTGGTGCGAAAGAACGCAGCGACGCCGCGCTCCTGCGCTTCGTCCGCCGTGCCGTCCTCGATCGGCCGGCCGGCGGCAGCGACTTTCGCACGCGCTTCCGCCAGCTCGCCGGCATTGCCCACTTCATAAGCAGCCGCGCGGAAGTGTTCCTTGTCCCCCGTCTCGATGCGGAAGCGGAACGGGCGATCGTCGATCCGGTAGAGGGCGACGCCCTCCTTCCCGCTCGGGGAACGCATCGTGCCGACCACGTCGGCAAGGAATGCGTCCCACTCGGCAAGCTTCGCGGTTTCGATCACCACGTAGCCGAGCGCCTTGATACCCATGGCCTTCAGTTTCCTTTCACGAGGTCGAGGAAGTACGGACGCTCGCCGCCCCCATCGACGTTGATGCGCGCGCCGCTGACCCAGCTCGCGAGATCGGAGCAAAGCCAGAGAACCGCGCCTGCGATATCCTCACCGCGGCCCATCCGGCGCAGCGGCAGTGAGTGGCCGACGGCGGCCTGCGCTTCGGCGCTGCCGTAAGTCGCATCGGTCGTTTCGGTCTGCATCAGGCCCACGATCACCGCATTCACGCGGATGCCGTCCGGCCCCCATTCCTGCGCCAGGCTTTGCGTAAGGTTCAGCAGCCCCGCCTTCGCGGCGCCGTAGGCGGCGGTCTGCGGAGAGGGGCGAATGCCCGAAACGCTGGCAATGTTGATGATGCTGCCGCCGCCCTGCGCCTTCATCGGCGCATGCGCGGCCTGCGCCATGTACATCGCCGCATGAAGGTTCAGCCGCACGATCGCGTCGAAGAAGCGCGGGCTGGCGGTGGCGGCATCGGCCTGCGGCGAACCGCCGGCATTGTTGACGAGGATGTCGATCCGGCCGTGTTCGGCCACCACCGCATTGATAAGGCCCTGCGCCTGATCGGCCTCGCGAATGTCCGCGGCGCGGAACGACAGCCCGGCGGGCAGCGATTCCGGCGCATTGCGCCCGCACACCACCACTTTCGCGCCGCTGGCCGCAAGCGCCTGCGCCATCGCCAGACCAAGGCCGCGCGTGCCGCCGGTGACGATCGCCACGCGCCCTGAAAGATCGATCTGCTGCCTGCCCTGCACGGCGGCCCTCTCCCTCTGATCCCGTTCACTGTTCCGATTGCAAGATTCGTTCCTGCATCAGATTCGAATTTGGCAATATCGAAAGCGGAATGGGTTTTCAATTGACGATTTGCGTATCCAATGCCATTTCAAATTACGAAGTCAGCGCCAAAGGGCGCAAATCGATTCGAACGAAGGGAGAGATCGCAGACATGGCCAGCGCAGCCTCCGCGCAGTCCGACGCCGCCGTGCCCAGTCCCGAGGAACTGGTCGCCCGTGCGCGCGCCATGGTGCCGACATTGAAGGAACGCGCCCGCCGCTGCGTCGCAGAACGCGACGTGCCGGCCGAAACGATGGCAGAGCTTCACGCAGCCGGCTTCTTCCGCATCCTTCAGCCGCGTCGCTGGGGCGGGTATGAGATGCATCCGAATGTCTTCTACGACGTGCAGAAGACGCTGGCCGAAGGCTGCATGTCCACCGGCTGGATGTACGGCGTGGTGGGCTGCCATCCTTACGAAATCGCGCTCTATCATGAGCAGGCGCAAGCAGAGGTCTGGGGCGAGGATACCGCGACACTCGCCTCTTCCAGCTATCAGCCGGTGGGCAAGGTCACGCCGGTGGAGGGCGGTTTCCGCCTGTCGGGCCGCTGGGGTTTCTCGACCGGATCGATCCACTGCCAATGGGTGATCCTGGGCGCTCTCGTACCGCCGAGCGAACCGGGCGGCGCGCCGGACATGCGCGCGTTCCTGCTGCCACGCAGCGACTACACGATCGATACCGACGCATGGCACGTCTTCGGCCTTCAGGGCACCGGTAGCCATGACGTGATCGTCGATGACGTGTTCGTGCCGGAATACCGCACGCACCGCGCGATGGACGGCTTCCTATGCGCAAATCCCGGTCAGGAAACCAACCCCGGCCCGCTCTACACGCTGCCCTGGGCGCAAGTGTTCACGCGCTCGGTCTCCACGGCGGCCTTCGGCGGCGCCCGCGCGGCGATCAATGCGGCGATGGACATCGCGCAGAGCCGCGTTTCCACCAACACCGGCAAGGCATCGAAGCACGATCCCTTCCTGCTCGCAGCGATCTCGCGCGCGGAATCCGAAGTGACCGAGATGGAGCAGACGCTGCGCCTGACGTTCGAGGATCTGATGGCCCACGCCGAACGGGGCGAGGCGATCCCGATGGAGAAGCGCACCCGCTACGCCTACAACTCCTCCTCGGTCGTGCGCCGCATGGCGGAACTGGTGGACGACATGGTGAAGCTGCTGGGCGGCCGGGCCGTCTACATGTCCAGCGCGATCATCCAACCCTGGCTGGACCTTCACGCCGGCCGCGCCCACGTCGCCAACGATCCGAACAACCGCACGACCGATTTCGTCGGCGGCATGCTGGGTCAGGCACCCACTTTCACGTTCCTTTGAGGGGAGGCGGCACGATGGCTATGCTGAAATCGGCCCGTTACCGGGTGAGCGGGGGTCACGAGATCGAGATCCGGGAGGCCGGCGAAGGTCCTGCGGTCGTGTTCATTCACGGCAGCGGGCCCGGCGCATCGGGCGCTTCCAACTTTCGCGGCAATATTGACGCCTTCGTTGCGGCGGGCTTCCGCGTGGTGTTGCCCGACCTGATCGGTTACGGCACCTCCTCCAAGCCGGAGGGGATCGACTACACGCTCCAGCTTTTCACCGACACGCTGCACGAGGCGCTGGTGGCGCACGGCATCGATCGCGCGGTGCTGGTGGGCAACTCGCTGGGCGGCGGGATCGCCTTGCAGATGACGCTGGATCATCCCGAGTTTGCCGAAAAGCTGGTGCTGATGGCCCCCGGCTGCGTCGCCGAGCGGGAGGCCTATTTCGTGATGCCGGGCATCGCCAAGATGGTCTCCAACTTCGGCGGCCCGGACTTCAACCTGGACGAGCAGCGCCGGTTGATCGGCAACCTGCTCCATGCCGACGCGCACCACCTCATTACCGAGGAACTGGTGGTCGAACGTTTCGAGGTTGCCCGCACCCAGCCCAAGGACGTGATCGTGCGCATGCGCACGCCGGACCTCAGCCCCCGCCTTGGCGAGATCGCGCAGCCGGTCTTCGTGCTTTGGGGGCTCAACGACGAGTTCTGCCCCGAAGCACACGCCCGCCTCTTCCTCGAACGGTGCCCGAACGTGCGCGCGATCACTTTCGCGCATACCGGACACTGGGTGCAGGTGGAGCGCGCGGCGGAGTTCAACCGTTATGTCGTGGAGTTCCTGCATGACGGTCGCTGAAACCTACGGGCGCGAGCTTTACGAGGCACTGCGCGAGCGCCGCTCCGTTCGCCCGTTGATCGAGCGTGACCCCGCCCTCACCGTCGACGATGCCTATGCGATCAGCCTCGACTTCCTGAAGCGCCGGCAACTGGCCGATGGCGAAAAAGTCGTCGGCAAGAAGATCGGCGTCACCAGCAAGGCGGTGCAGGACATGCTGGGCGTGCACCAGCCCGACTTCGGCTTCCTGACCGACTGGATGTATGTCGAAGGCGATATCGACGTGGACGCCAAGGCCCTGATCGCCCCGCGCGCAGAGGCGGAGATCGCCTTCATCCTGAAGGAAGGGCTCTCCGGCCCCGGCGTCACGGCCGAGCAGGTTCTGGCCGCCACCGAAAGCATCGCGCCCTGCTTCGAGATCGTCGACAGCCGCATTACCGACTGGAAGATCGGCATCGTCGATACCGTGTCGGACAATGCCTCCTGCGGCGTCTACGTGCTGGGCGAGGAGCGCCTGGATCCGCGCGCGTTCGATCTTCCCGGCCTGCATGTGGCGGTAACCAAGAACGGTGAGCCGCTGTCCGAAGGCTATGGCCATGCCGTGCAGGGCGATCCCGCGCAGGCGGTGGCTTGGCTTGCGAATACGCTGGGCGCTTACGGCGTCACGCTCGATGCCGGCGACGTGATCCTTTCCGGATCGCTGGTGCCGCTGGCCCCCGCCGTGAAGGGCGACAGCTTCGAAATGATCCTTTCCGACAGGAACCCCGCGGAAGGCGGCAAGGCCATCGGCCGCTGCCAGGCTCGATTTGTTTAAGAATTATCCGCTTTGTGTAAGGACGCAGAATCCATGGCACGCGTGAAAGCCGCGATCATCGGCTCGGGCAATATCGGCACCGACCTGATGATGAAGATGATCAAGTATCCCCAGAACATGGAACTCGTTGCCGTGGTGGGCATCGATGCCAAGTCGGAAGGCCTCGCCATGGCGCGCGAGCATGGCATCGCCACCACGCACGAAGGGATCGAGGGGCTGAAGAAACTGCCCTGCTATCCCGAGATCGGCATCGCCTTCGACGCCACCAGCGCCTACGCGCACAAGGTGCATGACGAGGCGCTGCGCGCAGACGGCATTCAGGTGGTGGATCTTACCCCCGCCGCGATCGGCCCGTTCATCGTGCCCCCGGTCAATATGCAGGCCAATCTGGACGCGCCCAACGTCAACATGGTGACCTGTGGTGGGCAGGCGACGATCCCGATGGTCGCCGCCGTCAGCCGCGTCGGCAAAGTGCACTATGCGGAGATCGTCGCCTCGGTCTCCTCCCGCTCCGCCGGGCCCGGCACCCGCGCCAATATCGACGAGTTCACGCGCACCACTTCGCGCGCGATCGAAGCGGTGGGCGGCGCCACCAAGGGCAAGGCGATCATCATCCTGAACCCCGCCGAACCGCCGATGATCATGCGCGATACGGTGTTCACCCTGTCCGAAGGCGGGGACGAGGATGCCATCCGCCAGTCGATCACGGACATGGTCGCCGAAGTGCAGAAGTACGTGCCGGGCTATCGCCTGAAGCAGGAAGTGCAGTTCGAACGCTTTGGCGACAACAATCCGCTGAAGATCCCCGGCATGGGCGAATTCACCGGCGTGAAGACGATGATCCTGCTCGAAGTGGAAGGCGCGGGCGATTACCTGCCCAGCTATTCCGGCAATCTCGACATCATGACCGCCGCCGCCAAGGCCACCGGCGAACTTCTCGCCGAGCGCCGCATGGCCGCCGCGACCGCAGCCTGATCCGCAGGAGTTTAGCATAATGGGCAAGTTCAACGTCGATGCGGGCGAGAAGATCTATATTCAGGATGTTACGCTGCGCGACGGCATGCACGCCATCCGCCACATGTACGGCATCGATCACGTCCGCGCGATCGCATCCGCGCTGGACAAGGCGGGCGTGGACGCGATCGAGGTGGCACATGGCGACGGCCTCAGCGGCACCAGCTTCAATTACGGCTTCGGCGCGCATACCGATTGGGAATGGCTGGAGGCCGTGGCGGACGTGCTGGAAAACAGCGTGCTCACCACGCTGATCCTGCCGGGCCTGGGCACCGTGGAGGAGCTGCGCCGCGCCTACGCCATCGGCGTGCGCTCGGTCCGCGTCGCCACTCACTGCACTGAGGCGGACGTTTCGAAGCAGCATATCGGCATCGCCCGCGACCTGGGCATGGACGTCTCCGGCTTCCTGATGATGAGCCACATGATCGATCCGGAAGCGCTGGCGGCGCAGGCCGTGCTGATGGAAAGCTATGGCGCGCAGTGCGTCTACGTCACCGACAGTGGCGGCGCGCTGGACATGGATGGGGTGGCCGCCCGCCTTGCCGCCTACGACCGCGTGCTGAAACCCGAGACCCAGCGCGGCATGCACGCGCATCACAACCTGTCGCTGGGCGTGGCCAACTCGATCGTCGCCGCGCAGGAAGGCGCGGTGCGCATCGACGCCTCGCTGGCGGGCATGGGCGCGGGCGCGGGCAATGCGCCGCTGGAGGTCTTCGTGGCCGCCGCCGACCGCAAGGGCTGGAACCACGGCTGCGACGTGATGGCGCTGATGGATGCGGCCGAAGACCTCGTGCGGCCCTTGCAGGATCGCCCGGTCCGCGTCGACCGCGAAACGCTCGCGCTGGGTTATGCCGGGGTCTACTCGTCATTCCTGCGCCATGCGGAGAAGGCGGCGGAGACATACGGCCTCGATACCCGCGCGATCCTGGTGGAACTGGGGCGCCGGAAGATGGTGGGCGGCCAGGAAGACATGATCGTCGACGTGGCGCTCGACATGCTCAAGGCTGCACAGGCCTGACGCGCGCAGGTGCTGCCGGCCACCTGCTGGCGGCACCTGCCAACCCGGCACAGCATTCCGCGCAAAGACGGATGCGTGCCACCTGAGAGGATAGCCCGTGGGGAGCAGCATGCCCGAAATCTCGCTACACAAGCCCTTTCCGGCGGCGCAAGTGCCGCGCTGGGATCATGAAACCGATGTGGCCGTGGTCGGCTTCGGTGCAGCCGGCGCCTGCGCAGCCATAGAGGCACGCGCTGCCGGTGCTCGCGTCATGCTGTTCGAGCGAAATTCGGGCAGCGGCGGCGCCTCCGCACTGTCCGGCGGGGAAATCTATATCGGCGGCAGCGGCGGCACTGACGCGCAGCGCAGCGCCGGCTTCGAGGACAGTACCGAGGATTTCGCCCGCTACCTGAAGATGGCCGGCGGCCCCTGCGCGGATGAGGCGAAATGCGACCTCTACGCCGATCAGGCACTGGCCCATTACGAATGGCTGAAAGCGCAGGGCGTGCCCTATCGCGGCAATTTTCTGCCCGGCAAGCACATCGAACCGACCGACGATTCCACGCTGATCTGGTCCGGCAGCGAAGCCGCCGCGCCGTTCCGCGATCACGCCAAACCCGCCCCGCGCGGCCACGTCATCCAGCACATGGGCTGGGGCGGCGGACGGCCGCTGGTCGACATTCTGGAGGCCCGCGCGCGCGATGCCGGGGTCGAAGTCATGGCCGATTCCCGCGTAATCGCGCTGGTGGAGGAGGACGGGCGCATCGTCGGCCTCGTCGCCCGGATCGACAATGCCAACCGCTTCGTGCGCGCAATCCATGGCGTGGTGCTGGCGACCGGCGGCTTTGCGATGAACCCGGAAATGCTGCGTCGCTACGCCCCGCTCACCAGCAGGATCCACGATCCGATCGGCGAGAAGGACGATGGCACCGGCATCCTGCTCGGCATGGGCGCGGGCGGCGATGCGATCCACATGGACCAGTTCTTCACCACCTGCCCCTGGACGATGCCGGAAAGCCATGCCTACGGCGTGTTCGTCAACGAACAAGGCCAGCGTTTCATCAACGAGGATTGCTACCACGGTCGGGTCAGCCGGACGATGCTCGACCAGCCGGGCAGCAAGGTCTACCTCCTGCTCGACATGGCGCACTTCGTGCAGCCGCTGGACATCGCCCGCATCACCATCGCCGCCACCGGCGAGACCTGGGAAGAGGTCGAAACCGAGCTGGAGATGCCGCAGGGCACACTGGCGGCGACCATGGCCTTCTACAACCGCCATGCGCACGAGGGCTGCGATCCGCTGTTCGACAAGCAGGCGCCGATCCTGTCGCCGCTGGACGAAGCGCCCTTCGTGGCGCTGGAGCTGAATTTCGACAGCACCTACTTCTCGTTCTTCACGCTGGGCGGGTTGCGCACCGATACCGATGGCCGCGTGATCGGCCGCGATGAGCAGCCGGTTCCGGGGCTCTACGCCGCTGGACGTTGCACTTCGGGCCTGCCGGCCTGGGGCCATGGCTATAGCTCCGGCCTCAGTCTGGCGGACTGCACCTTCTTCGGGCGGCAGGCCGGCCGCGCAGCGGCGGCGGATGCGACATCAGCAGTGGCAGCGGGAGAACTGGCATGATCCTGAAGGACAAAGTCGTGATCGTCACCGGCGCAGGCCCCGGCATGGGGCAGGCGTTGTGCCGCGCCGCCGCGCGCGATGGGGCACGGGTGGTCGTCTCGGCCCGCTCGCGCGATGCCATCGAAGCACTGGCCGCCGATATCTGCGGCGAGGGAGGCGAGGCCATCGCCGTACCTTGCGACGTTGCCGACACGGCGCAATGCCGGGCGCTGGCGGATGCCGCGCTGGCGAAATGGGGCCGCATCGATGGCCTTGCCAACTCGGCCTATTACCATCCGGACTGGCAGCCGCTGGAAACCCACGACATCGACCAGCTCCGCACCGCGCTGGACGTGATCGCACTGGGCGGCCTGCGCATGGCACAAGCGGTGATCCCGACGATGAAGGCGCAAGGATCGGGCTCGATCGTCAATGTCTCCACGCTGGCGACACGGAGGCCCATGCCCGGCGAAGGCGGCTATGCAATGGGCAAAGCGGCGCTGGGTCAGATGACTCGCCAGCTTGCCGTCGAACTTTCGGGAACGGGCATTCGCGTCAACACCGCGCTGATGGGCTGGATGATGGGCGCCCCCTTGGAGGCCTGGCTGGAAACGCTGGGCGACGGTGCCGAGGCCTTCCGCAAGGAACGCACCGCGCAGATCCCGCTCGGCCGCATTCCACCGGATGCCGACTGCGCCAAGGCCGTGCTGTTCCTGCTGTCCGACTATGCAAGCGAGATCACCGGTGCCGCGCTGGACGTGAACGGCGGCGACTGGGTCGCACCTTAAGGAGGCGGATATGTTGCCTGACTGGATCGATCTCGATTGGATGAAGACTGCCCGCTCGCTGGCCGAAGACCCGCTGGAGGGGCTGGATCCTGAAGCAGTGACTATCAGCGAGACCGTGGAGATCGCCGCCCCTACCCGCGTCGTGTGGCAAGTGCTGACCGATCTCGACGCTTATGCCGACTGGAACCCGTTCTGCGTGCGCGCCCGCTCCACACTGGAAATGGGCGCACCGGTGGAGATGGCGCTGGTGAACTACGCCGTGCCGGGCACGTTGCTGCCCAATTGCGAATTCGTCTGCGGTTTCGAGCCGGAGCGGCTGCTCTCGTGGTCGCTGCCGTGGTCGCGCGAATGGCCATACCCCGCCCGCCGCGATCAGGTGATCGCGGAAACCGGAGCGGAGACTTGCCGCTATGCCTCCACCGACGCCTTTCTCGGCATGAACGGCATCCATGTCCACCGCTTCGCCGGCCCCTGGGTCAAGCGCGCGTTCGATGACAGCGCCCGCGCCCTCAAGCTGCGCGCGGAAACGCTCTGGGCCACCTCCAAAGGAAACTGACATCATGGCCATGACACTTCAGCAACTGACCGATCTCGAGGAGATCCGCATGCTCAAGCACCGCTATTTCCGCGGCATCGACACGGCCGACATGGCGCTGCTGGAAGGCCTGTTCACCGACGATATCGCCGTGGACTATCGAGGCGGCGCCTATCGCGTGACGTTTTCGGGCAAGGCGGAGATGATGACCTTCCTAGCCAACTCGTTCCACTCGGGCGCTTTGGCCATGCACCACGGGCACAGCCCCGAAATCACCCTGACCGGCGACAATTCGGCCGAGGGCGTGTGGTATCTGGAAGACATCTTCATCGATCTGGAACGCGGCGACCACACCTTCGGCAGCGCCATCTACCGCGACCGTTATCGGCGCGAGGGCGGGCAATGGAAGGTCGCCCGCACCGAGTACGACCGCGTTATCGAGGTGGTCCAACCGATCCTACCCGATACGCGCATCACCGAGCATATGCTGGCGAAGACCGGCCTGAAGCCGGCGGAACGCACCGACATCACCCACCTCATCCAATGGGACGAGGTTGCCTGACTTTCGCGGGAGATTGCCAGATGCTTTCACGCGTAACCCTTGGCGGCACCGATCTTTCGGTTAGCCCGCTGTGCTACGGCACCAACATGCTCGGCTGGATGATCGACCAGCCGCGTTCGAACGCTATCCTGGACACTTTCGCCGACCTTTGCGGGAACTTCATCGACACCGCCCGATCCTATGGCGACTGGATGCCCGACGCTCCGGCGGGAGCCAGCGAGCGCGCGGTCGGCGCCTGGTTGAAGACGCGCGAGCGCGGCGACTTCGTGATCGCCACCAAGGGCGGCTTCTTCGATCTTCGTAAGGGCGACTATCGTAACCGCTGCACGCCTGAGGATGTGGCGCAGGACCTGGAACAGAGCCTCGACCACCTCGGCATCGAGACCATCGACCTCTATTTCCTGCACATGGACAATGAGGAAGCACCGGTCGATGTGATCGTCGATGCCCTCATCGGCCATCAGGAAGCCGGGCGCATCCGCCATTTCGCCGCCTCCAACTGGTCGGCGGAACGCATCAAGGCGGCGAACACATACGCCGCCTCGATCGGCAAGCCGGGCTTCGCCGCGTCCGAAACGTTCTGGGGCCTTGCCGTGCCCGACGCGGCGCCGCCGCGCAGCAGGGCTACGTCCACTACTACGAAGGCGAGTACGAGGGCGTCCATGCCGCAGGCTTACCCATCATGGCTTACGGCGCGCAGAGCGGCGGCTATTTCACCAAGCGTGCCAAGGGGGCGGACCTAGGCGAGCAACTAACGGCACGCTACGCCAACCCCGCCAACCCCGCCAACCCCGCCAACGACGCGCGCCTTGCCGCCGCAGTCGAGCTGGCCGAACGGCGCGGCGTATCGGTGAACGAAGTGGTGTTGGCCTATCTCACCAACCAGCCCGACCAGACGGTGCCGATCTTCGGCGGCTCCAGCCCCGAACAGGTGCGCGAAAGCGTCAAGGCGGCCACCCTCACTCTATCCGCAGCGGAGCTAGCCCAGCTTCGCGTGGCCTGACCCATCCGGCCCCCAAGTCAGACAAGGGTCAGGTACGGCGGGGAGCGGGGAGGCTCCCCGCCGTTTTACTTTCAGCTCCACCCAAGCGCGGCGCGTACGCCGTCCACCGCATCTGTCACGCGCCGGTCGCACGGCTGGCCCAGTGCGTGATCGCGCGGGATTTCCACGCTGATCGGCGTTTGCGGCGGAAGCGCGGCCACGAAACCCGCCAGGTCGAATTGCCCCTCACCGGCCAGCAAGCGCGCGCGGGAGGCTTCGTGCTCTATGTCCTCGCCCGCAGCCAGCATGCCATCGCAGAGCTGTCCGTAGAGGATGTACCCGGCCGGCGCGGCCTTCAGCTCGGCCAGCGTTCCGCCCGCGCGCATGAGGTGCAGGATATCGACATTGACGCCCACCCGCCCCGGCCTGTCGATCGCGCCCACCAGCGCAAGCGCTGCCGCCAGCGAACCGATCTGCGAGGGCGGATAGAACTCGATCACCACGCCCAGATCGAACCGGGCTGCACGATCGCAGAACCGGCCGAAGATATCGAGGCGGCGCAGCGGATCGCGATCGTAAGCCAGCACGTTCACCAAATCCGCGCCCAACTCGGCGGCGGTTTCGAGGGCCGCGTCGAACGACGCCGGATCGCTTCGTCCAGTCAACGTGAACGGATAGGCGAGATCGAGCGAAAGCCCGAGATCGGCGAGACAACCGGCCAGCTCGCGCCGGGCTTGCTGGTCCCCGTAAAGGTCGAACGGCGGCATCGCGGGCAGCACGGCCATGGGTTCCATGAACAGGCAGATCCCTGCGCAGCCCGCTTGAGCAGCCGCCTCCGCCAACTGGCGCGGCGTCGCATCGACGGCGGTGATATGGTCCAGAGACAAGCGGGAGGGAGGAATGTTCATGATCGCCCCCTACCAGCCCTTAAGACGCATCACGCCATCAAAAACCGTTAAATACGACATTTTGCATGATAATTTTCCATTATATATACGCAAATGTTGATCGCCAAACCACTTTCCTTCATGAAGGAAGCGTATCCGCGCCAACCGGAACAATCCTCCTGACCGCGCGGAAATGGCTCGCGAGAAGCCGTCGAGAGGAACTGCCATGGCAACCCAATCCGCATCCGGCGATATCACGCACGCGTCCCATCCTAAGGGGCAGAGCATGGGACATCTGGCCCTGCACTATGCCGGACCGGAAGATGGCCCGCTCGCCGCGCGATTGCTCTCGCTGTTCGGGCTGATCGAAACGCAGGCACTGCCCCTGCCCGACGGCAATTTCTATCGCTTCGTGGTCAATCCCGACCATTTCGCGCGCGGTGACGGCATCGTCTACCTCTCCGCCCTGCCCGCTCCGCAGGTCCGCCTGATCGAGGCGATCCACACCGCTCTCAGCATCGGCACTGGGCATGAGCACGAAGCTGTCGCGGCCTATCGCGCCATGCTGGCTTCCGATCCCGAAGCCAGCTTCCACTTCGGCTTCTTGGTTTCCACGCTTGAGGAACTGGAAGCACTCGTGATCGCCCTGCGCGATCTGGCGGCCGGCGATCCCGACTATCGCGACCGCATCCGGATCAGCATGAACCGCGCACGCCCGGGTGATGCCGAAGCGGATGCCCGGCTGGATGCCTCGCCCGTCTTCGGCGATTGCTCGCGCTTCGCTTATGGCCAGGGCGGCGTGCAAGTCTTCGTGGAAACCGACCTGATCCGCGCCGGCCAACTTGGCGAAGCCATGCATTTCGAATTCGACTATGTGTTTCCGGATCGGGCAAGCCACATTCTCTCCGTGGTCGAACTGTGACCGGCGCTCCGTCCGATCAATCCAGCGAGATCACGCGGCAGCGCGGCACCGGATATTCGCTGGCGCCGATCCAGCGCCAGAGTCCGGTGCCCGATCGATGCCCGGCAAGGTCGATCCAGTTGCCGAAGCCGGGATCGGCATCGGCGCAGACCACCACCACGCTGCCGTCCGCTTCGTAACGCGCCTGCGAACCGTTGACCCAGACCTTCTGATGCACGTGATCGAGCGATTCCATCCACCAGTTGTCGATCTGGAAATTCCACATGCGGCATTCGGGCGGCTGCGCCTCAATCACCAGTGCCTCGCCCGGCGCAAGATCGAAATGGAGATGACCGTACCAGATGTTCGGATCGCCGCCAGCCTTCCAGAATACTTGCTGGTCGCCGTTGTAGATCGCGTTGGACTGGCCCTTGAACCACTCAGACCAGTTGGCGAAAGTATTTGCTGTACCGCGCACCGATTGCGCCGCGCCCGTCAATTGCCCCTCGATTGCGGCGGGCGTGAGCACGGCAGGCGTAGCCGGACCCGAGCCGATCCGTTCTACCTGTACGTCCGCCGCGATCTGCGTGCGCTTGTCGTCGAACGTCTGCCGCACGATCAGCAGCGAGGTATCTTCCGCCATCGGCAGCCAGTTGCCCGGATGCCTTTCGCGGCTGACGATCACCTCAAAGCTGCCGTCCGCGCCGAATTCCATGTCCGCGAATTCGAGTTCGCCGGTGGAGACCATGGTGCCATCGGTCGCGTAGCGGTTCGCCTTGCTGCCGATCGAGAAGTAGGGGACGGTGTTGCGCTTGCCGGTGATGCGATAGGTCCGGTCCGGGCTGACGACGCATTGCTGGTAGATGTTGTCCGGATTGTCCGCGCCGATCTTGATCCTGTCGTCACAGAGCATGAACAGGCGCGGAAAATCGGGATCGGCGGAATCGACGAGCATGTTGAGCGCGGTGCGCGTCAGGCGGCTGAGATAGCGCAGCCCTTCCGCTTGATCGATCGGCGCAGTGGGCGTGGCGGGTCGTGCCAGCACTTCGCCCGCCTCCGCCAGCGCCGCGCAGAACTGGCGCCAGACGCTATCCAAATGAACCTGATCAGCCATGGCTGCAAACCCCTTTCCAATAGGAGAAACGATGTCCGAATTGCTTGAAGCGCTCAGCGCGCGCCTGCTTGTGCTGGAAGACCGCGAGGCGATCCGCGAGTTGATCGCGCGCTATGGCCCGCTGGCCGATGCGGGCGAGGCGCAGGCATTGGCCGCGCTCTGGGCCGCGGATGGCATCTACGAAGTGGTCGGCTTCGCGCAGGCCCAAGGTCATGCCGCGATTGCCGCGCTGATAGAGGGCGAAACGCATCGCGCGCTGATGGCCGATGGCTGTGCGCACCTGCTGGGCCCGGTTGCGGTGGTAATCGATGGCGACACCGCCACCGCGCGGGGCCACAGCGTGGTGTTTCGCCATGCCCCCGAAGGGTTCGCGCCCTATCGCGTCTCCGCCAACCGCTGGACGCTTGCGCGCCGCGCCGAAGGCTGGCGGGTGGTTCACCGCCGCAATGCCCTGCTGGACGGCAATGCGGCGGCGCGCATGCTGTTGGCCCCCGGTCAGCCTGCGAGCTGACCACCGTCCACGGTGAATAGCGCGCCCGTAACCTTGCTGGCCTGATCGCTGGCGAGGAAGGCGAACATGTTCGCCACGTCATCCGGCGTGCAGGATCCATCGCGCAGCTTGGGCGCATTACGCATGACCAGCGACCAGTCGATGTCGCCTTCGGGCGGCGGCGTGTCGCGGGTCATCGGCGTTTCGACATGGCCGGGGCAGATCGCATTCACACGCACGCCCTTGGCGCCGTATTCGATGGCCAGCCCCTTGGTGATCGCCGCCACGCCGTGCTTGGAGGCGGAATAGGCGATCGTGTAGGCAATGCCCTGAAGCGCGGCGGTCGAGGCGGTGTTGACGATGTTACCGCCGCTTTTCACCAGATGCGGCAGCGCCGCCTGGCACAGCGCGAAGACGCTGGTGGTGTTGATCTTCAACAGCAGCTCGAAATCCTCAAGCGAGAACGTCTCGGACGATCCCCACTTGAGCATTCCGGCGATGTTGCACAGCACGTCCAACCCATCGCGCGCGGCCACTTCCACCAGTACGCGGCAGGATTGGAGATCGGTCGCGTCGTAAGTCTGGATCACCGGTTTGATCGCCATCATCGCGGCGGTCTCTTCGAGGCCTGCCGCATTGCGATCGCCGATGGTGACGTGCGCGCCTTCCGCCGCGAAACGGATCGCGGTGGCGCGGCCGATGCCCGATGCCGCGCCGGTAATCAGTACCTTCTTGCCTGCAAAGAGCATGGCCGTCTCCCGTTCTTGTTCTGGTCTTTGGCGCCTTGTCAGAACTTCACGCCGGCCGTCACCCCGAAAGTGCGCGGTTCGGGGAAATAGCCCACGACCATGCCGCCGAAGCTGGGGCCGAAGTCGATGAAGTTCGCCGGGTTGGCTTCCTTGGTCAGGTTACGCACGAAGACCGAAATCTCCGCCTTGGTGCCCAGCAGCGGCATTTCCGAAAGGCTGGCGCGCAAGTTGACGATCGTGCGTCCCTTGGACTGCGTGGTGTGCGCGTTCTGGTCGGACGGGTTGGTCGTCTCCAGGGCATAGGGGAAGGTGTAGTACTTCGCCACGTAGCTGAGATCGCCGTAGAGATTCAGCTTACCCCAGTCACCCCGGGCCACCCGCAGATCGACGCCGGCCGACGCCGTGACCTTCGGTGCATGCGGGAAGGCGCGGTTCTTGGCCACGTTGGTTTCCACGCCGTCCACCAGATCCATGAACGTCTTGTACTTGGGATCGAGCAGCGCCAGCGAACCGTTGAAGGTCAGCGCGTCGAAGGGATGGAACACGGTTTCGAATTCCAGGCCCTGGATGCGCGCCGCACCGGCATTGCGCACGATGGACGATGCGCCAAGGCCTGCGGTGAACACCGCCAGCTGCATGTTCTTGTGCTCGTCCCGGAAAGCGGAAACGTTGAAGATCAGGCGGTTGCCCAACGTCTTGGTCTTGATGCCCAGCTCATAGCTGTCCACCGTCTCCGGCTTGTAGGGATTGCACAGTTCCAGTGCGCCCGAAGGGCAATCCGGCGTCGGCGCCACGAAGACGTTGGTTTCGCCGTTGAAGCCGCCCGACTTGAAGCCGCGCGCATAACGGGCATAGACATTGACCTGATTGGACACTTCGTAACCCAGCGTGACGGCGGGCGTGAAGCTGTTGTACTTCGCATCGGGCACGCCGCCGTAGGGAATGTCCGCCACCACCACCGGAGAGGTGATGCCGTTCGCCGCATCGTAGTTGACGCGGAAATAGCGGCGAATGTCCTTTTCTTCATGCGTGTAACGCGCGCCCAGCGTCAGCTTCAGGCCCTGCAGCATCTCGTAATCGAGCTGAGTGTAGAGCGCGAAGGCGCGAGTGTGCGATCCGTAATCCGATTCAAGATCGGTACCGCCGCCGAAGTAGCTCTGCGGATTGGCCGTCTCCGCCTTCTCGCGGAAGAAGAAGGCACCGGCGGTGTAGGACAGGCGATCCGAAAGCGCCTTGCCCGTCACCTGCAGTTCCTGGCTGAACGCGTGATAGTCGGTGATGCGCTGGGTATAGGCGACCGGCAGCGGCGAACCGTCAAGGTCCAGCCCGTCCGAATACTTGAGGTTGCGATAGGCGGTGATCGACTTGACCGTGGCGTTGCCGAAATCGCCGGTCAGCGTCAGCGCATGGCCGTAAGCGCGTGTCTTTTCATAGACATCGGCATCGATCGACGCGGTCTTGACGCGATCGGGGTTGGTGTAGAGGTTCAGCGGGAAGTTCGCGCCCACGAATGGATAGCTGGGCGAGTTCGGATCGAAGATGTCGCGCGGATCGCCGTTCTCGTTCACTTGCAGCAGCTGCGAATACTGCGGCTTCTGCTTGTTGCGGCTGTAGTCGTAAGTGTAATCCGCCGTGATATTGTCGGCTAGTTCTGCGCGCACTTGCACCATGAAGCTGCCGCTGTTGATCGTGTCGGTCTCGTTCACCCGGGGCGAGCGCGCCGCCGGCACGTTCGGGATCGGGTTGGGAACGATGTCGATCAGACCGCCACGGCTGCGATACTGGCCGGAGAGCTTGACCGAGAAGATACCCATCTTCGGCAGGTCCAGCACGCCGCGATACTTCATCTCGTCATAGCTGGCATACGTCATTTCGATGGTGCCGCCCAGTTCGCCGCTGGGCTTGCTGGTCACCAGGTTGACGGCACCGGCCAGCGCATTGCGGCCATAGAGCGTGCCCTGCGGCCCGCGCAACACTTCCACGCGTTCCAGATCGGCAATGTCGAAGATCGAGCCTTGCGCCTTGGCGATGTAGACGCCGTCCAGATAGAGGCCGACCGCCGGTTCCCAGGTGATTGCCGGATTGATCGTGACCGAGCCACGGATCGAGATCTGCGAAACCGTTTTCGAACCCGGCGCGCGCTCGATCTTCATGTTCGGGGCGATGGTGCCCAGCTTGTCGATCGAATCGACGCCGCGGCTTTCCAGATAGGCGCTGCTCACCGCCGAGATGGCGATGGGAACGTTCTGCACGTTCTCCGAACGCTTCTGGGCGGTGACGACGATGTCGCCGATGCCGATTTCCATATCCTGCTTGGCCGACTGCGGCGCGGCAGCCGCATCCGCCGCATCCTGGGCGAAGGCCGGGACGGCGACGATGGACATGCTGGTGGCAAGGGCCGAGGCGGCCAGAAACCTTCTCACGATCATTCTCTCCCTGCACGCTTTCGCGTATCTGATTAGCTACATATGCATATGATCCATCGCATCATCTGGCAATCCATTTCTTGTTCGCGACGATATTTGATGTATTTTCTACGCAAACATAGATTCTAACGCCGTCACGATCCGGAAAATGGCAGCGGCATCGCTGTGATTCCTCGAAAAACCGGGCAGCGGTGCCGGAAGTGACGGGAGAAGCACGGGAGAGGTCATGGGAGACAGGAAAGCCGGCGCTGCCGAGGCGCCGCCGTTCGATTATGTGATCGTGGGCGCCGGAGTCGCAGGCTGCATTCTTGCCAATCGCCTGTCCGCCGATCCCGGCTGCCGCGTCTTGCTACTGGAAGCGGGCGGCAGTGACGCCAGCCCGCTGATTTCCGCGCCCGGCGGACTGCTGCCGATCATGATGCGCGGCAGCCATGCCTGGCGCTACATGTCCGCGCCGCAGCGCCATCTTAACGATCGCTCGCTCTACCTGCCGCGCGGGAAAGTGCTGGGCGGCGGCTCCTCGATCAACGGCATGACCTATGATCGGGGGTTCCATTCGGACTACGATCGCTGGGCAGCGGAAGGTTGCGACGGCTGGTCGTTTGCCGAGGTGCTGCCCTATTTCCGGCGACTCGAAAGCTATGCCCCGGCCCGCGATCGCTGGCATGGCGCCGATGGCCCGATAGACGTGACCCGCGCCGAGCAGGACCATCCATTCGCGCGTGCCTTCGTCGAGGCGGGACAACAGGCAGGCTATCCCTTCTGCGCCGATCTCAACGGTGCCGCCCGCGATGGCTTCGGCCCCGTGGACCTCACGGTCGGACGCGGGCGTCGCTCTAGCGCCGCTTCGGCCTATCTGCGGCCGGTCCGCCATCGCCCGAACCTGACGGTGCTTACCAATGCCACGAGCCTGCGCCTGGACATCGAGGGGAAGCGAGCCGCCGGCGTGACCTATCGCCGGGATGGCACCCAGCAACGCGCCGTCGCGCGGCGCGAAGTGATCTTATGCGCAGGCGCCATCAATACGCCGCAACTGCTGATGCTCTCCGGCATCGGCCCGGCCGAACACTTGCGCAGCCACGGAATCGCCGTGCAGGCGGACTTGCCCGCCGTCGGCCGCGATCTTCAGGACCACCTGGCCGCGCATGTGAAGGTGCGATCGACCAAGCCCTGGTCGATGCTGCGCTATCTCAACCCCGTCTACGGAGCAGCGGCCATGGCGCAGTACCTTGCGCTGCGGCGCGGCCCGCTGGCCGATCCCGGCATGTCGGTGGCCGCGTTCGTCCGTTCCGACCCGTCGCTGGCGGAACCGGACATCAAGATGCTGTTGGTGATGGCGCTGTTCGCGGACAATGGGCGCAAGTTGGAGCCGAGCCATGGCTTCTACGCCCATATCAATGTCGCCCGACCGGAAGCGCGCGGCAGCGTCTCCCTCGCCAGCGCCGATCCGGGCATGCCGCCGGTGATCGACCAGAACTACAATGGCACCGAAAGCGACCGCCGCGTCATGCGCGAAGGCATCCGCATCGCCCGCCGCGTGTTCGCCCAGCCTGCTTTCGACATCTGCCGGGGGGAGGAGATCGCACCGGGCGTTGCCGTGGAAAACGACGCCGATCTCGACGCGCATGTCCGCGCCCATGCCGAAGCGGATTACCATTCGGTCGGCACGGCGCGCATGGGCCGCGATGAGCGCAGCGTAGTCGATCCAGACTTGCGCGTTCGCGGGTTCGATGCGCTGCGCGTGGTCGATGCCTCGATCATGCCGCACCTTGTCGGCGGCAACACGGCCATTCCCGTGGCGATGATCGCGGAGAAGGCGGCCGACATGATCCTGGGCAATGCCCCCCTTCCCGCAGCCAAGCTTATCGGAGAACACGCATGAAAGTTCAGGCCATGGTCTGCCACGCGCCCGGCGCGCCGCTCGTCCGCGAAGAGCTGGATCTCGCGCCGCCGGGCGAGGAGGAAGTGCTGATCGAAATCATCGCCAGCGGCCTGTGCCATACCGACCTCAGCCAGTTGCAGGGCAAGGCGGCGCCCTATCCGTTTCCCATCGTGGTCGGGCACGAAGGCGCGGGCATCGTGCGCGCAGTGGGCGCAAAGGTCACGTCAGTCGCCGTGGGCGATCATGCCATCGCGCTTGCCATCGGCGAATGCGGCGCCTGCGCCAATTGCCTTTCCGGCAAGACCAACCTTTGCGAGATGTTCCTGGCGGAGATCGCCACGCAGCCCACGCGCTTCTCGCTGAACGGCAAGCCGGTCTCCGCCTATTCGGGCGTGGGTTCGCTGGCGCAGTTCGTGGTCATGCATGAGCGCAACGTCGCCCCCATCCGGCCCGACGTGCCGCTGGACCTTGCCTGCACGGCGGGCTGCTGCGTGGCGACGGGCGTGGGCGCCGCGCTCCACACCGCGCATGTCCATGCCGGGGCCAGCGTCGCGGTCTTCGGGCTGGGCGGAATCGGCCTCAACGTCGTGCAGGGGGCGCGGCTCGCCGGGG
Source organism: Novosphingobium oxfordense (assembly GCF_044029435.1). Lineage (NCBI taxonomy): Bacteria > Pseudomonadati > Pseudomonadota > Alphaproteobacteria > Sphingomonadales > Sphingomonadaceae > Novosphingobium > Novosphingobium oxfordense. Next base: position 289,081 of record NZ_CP147008.1, read on the forward strand.
CTACGACCATCATCGGCATCGACGTCAATCCCACACGCGAAGCACAGGGACAGCGCTTCGGGCTTACCCATTTCATCGATCCCACATCGGCCGATCCGGTCCAGACGATCCGGGCCATCACCGGCGGCGGGGCAGACTATGCCTTCGAATGCGTCGGCAAAGCCCAGCTGATGCGGCAGGCGTTCGATTGCACGCGGATCGGTTGGGGCTGCTGCGTGGTGCTGGGGGTTCCGCCCGATGGCGAGCGACTGGAACTCGTTCCGTTCGACCTGCAACTCGGCCGTTCGGTGAAGGGATCCTTCATGGGCAACGTCAAGGGCCGCAGCCAGTTGCCCAGCCTGCTGGATCACTATGCAGGCGGGCGGCTGAACCTCGACGATCTGGTGACCCATCGCCTGCCGATGGACCGCGTGAACGAGGGGTTTGCGCTGATGCAATCGGGAGAGGCGCTGCGCGTCGTCGTCAGCTTCCGCGACCGGGAATGACATGCCCCCGGAGTCTCCTCCGGAGGCATGGGATGAGGCTACGCGCTACTGGCGGGGAGAATTGATGTTCCCGCCATCCACCACGATCTCTGCCGAAGTGACGTAGCTGGCTTCGTCGGAAAGCAGGAAACGGATCACGCGGCCCACTTCTTCCGGCTCGCCGAAGCGGCCCAGAAAGATGCGCCGCTCGAACACGCCCGGTAGCGCGGCCTTGGCGGCGGCGATGATCGGCGTATCGATCTGGCCGGGGCTGACCGTGTTGATGCGGATGCCATCGGCGGACAGTTCATCCGCCATCGAACGCACCAGAGAGATCACCGCGCCCTTTGCGGCGCTGTAGATCGGGATCAGCCCGCTACCCAGCGTGGCATTGATCGAAGAGAGCGCAACCACGCTGCTGCCCGGCAAGCTGCGCATATCCGCGCGAAAAGCCTGCACCAAACTGACGATCGCCCGCACGTGCAGCGCGATCCCGGCATCCCACAACGCGGGCGTCACCCCGTCGATCCCGGTCACTTCGGCGGTCCCGGCCGAGTGGACCACGCCGCCTACCGGGCCGAGCGCGCCGCGGGTGGTTGCAGCGGCGGCCAGGATCGCTTCGGGATCGCGCAAATCCACCGCCTGCCCGATCGCCTTGACGCCGAACGCCTCCGCAATCTCCTGGGCGGCAGCGGTAGCGCCGGCCTCATTGATGTCCCACAGCGCAACCGGGCGACCGACTGCCGCCAACGCCCGCGCACTGGCAAGGCCGATGCCGGAAGCGCCGCCGGTCACGACCACCGGGCTGGACGGCGCGCCCAGCTTCGGTTCGAAATCCTGTCTATTCATGTCTCTCCCTTTCGATCTTTTCAGCCCATTCCGGGCGCGCCGGGCACGCCTTCGTAATAGGCGCCGACGATCATGCCGCCATCCACCACGATCTCCGCGCCGGCCAGATAGGATGCCTCGTCACTCGCCAGGAACACCGTTGCGGCAGCCACTTCTTCCGGCGCGCCGACGCGTTGCAGCGGGATATTGCCGAAACGCTCGTTCACCTTGTCGCGCGCGGCGCCTTCGTGGTTGGTCATCACCGTATCGACGCCGCCCGGATGGACCGAGTTCACGCGCACGCCCTTGTGGCCCAGTTCCATGGCCGCCACGCGCGTCAGCCCGCGCACACCCCACTTGCTGGAGGCATAGGCAGACAGGCCGTTCGCGCCCTTCATCCCGTCCACCGAGGACACATTGACGATGGCCCCCTTGCCGCGCGCCACCATGCCCGGGGCGACAGCCTTGATGCCCAGGAATTCGCCCACCAGATTGACGTCCAGCACGCGGCGATAGTCGGCCAGCGAAGTATCCAGGAGCGTCGCGAAGTGGAGAATTCCGGCGTTGTTGACCAGCACGTCGACCGGATCGAAGCGTGCCTCCACACCGCGCACCACTTCTGCCCAGTTGTCTTCGCTCGTCACGTCGAGGTGGCAGAACATCGCTGCCTCGCCCAGTTCCTCCGCAAGCGCCTTGCCCGCATCGTCCAGCACATCGGCAATCGCCACTTTCGCGCCTTCCGCGACAAAGCGGCGGCAAGTCGCCGCCCCCATGCCGCGCGCGCCGCCGGTGACGATCGCAACTTTGCCTTCAAGCCTTCCCATCATTGCAATCCTTCATTTTCCAAATCGTGTTTTACCGCCACCATGTCCGTCTCGTAACGGCGCATCCGCAGCGCTTTTGCGACCAATCCCGGCGGAACCGGCCCCGGATCGTCATGCCCGGAAAGCCAGAACACCGCGTCGGCGGGAAACGCCGCGTCCCGGCCGACGATAACATCCAGCGAGACGCCTGCCCGATCCCGCGCAAGCGCCTCCGCCCAAGTCATGGCGCGGTCTCGCTCACCCTCGATCAGCACGGCAAGACGCCGCTCTTCCCCATCCGTCACGGGCCCGGCCGAGAAGAGATGCGCCTCCACCCGCGCCGGCACGAGGCGCGCGTGATCGAGGAAATTCTCCTCATCCGCGCGCACGATCGCCGCGTGCGGCCCCTCCATCACCCGCACCGGGCCGAGGGGATCGTCGACCATGAATTCGGAAATCGTATCCCAGTCGAACGCCTCCCCCTGCTCCACATGGTTGCGCGCATAGCCGACGAAGGGGAACAGCCGCGCAGCCAGCGGTGCATGGCGTTCCTCGTAATAGCGCTGGAAGAAAGCGCGGTCCCGGTCTGGCCGGTGCGCCAACAGGCACAGCGTTCTGATCATTGCATTCTCCGCAGGTTAAAGCCGGCACGGAAGGGGGCTTACCGTGCCGGCCAGCGTGCGACCTTGCCTATTTCACCAGCATCACTCGCCGCCGAAATGGTACTTCAGCCGCACGCCGTACATGCGCGGTTCGCCATAGAGCGTGGCGCGATAGAGCAGCCCGGTGTCCTGATAGACGTCGGAATTGCTGATCCGGTACAGATTGTTCGTCAGATTGGTGCCGAACAGGCCAAGGTCGAAATTGGTGCCCGCCACGCTTTTCCAGTCGAGCGAGGCGCTGAGCAGTCCGAAAGCCTCAAGATAGGCGCCCGGCTGGTTCTCCGGCAACTGCACCGCCTCGGTATATTGGCGCGATGTGTGCGAGAAGTTCACGAAAAGCGTCAGCGTGCCCAGATCGCCGCCAAGGTCATGATCTGCAGAGGCGTGAATGCTCCAGATATACGGTGCGGTATACTGGAAATCGAGGCACGAACTGTCGGCAATACCGGTTCCGCCATAGGCCTTTGGCAGAACGTAGCCGTTGCACGCCATGATCGGCGTGTTCGTCTCGAACTGATACTTGGTATACTTCGCATCGGTATAGCTGAAATTACCGCCGATCTCCAAACCGGGGAACGGCCGCATGGATGCTTCCACTTCCACGCCGTTGATCCGCGCATCGGCATTGTTGGTCCGCGCGCCGCCCGCATTGGTCGCAGGGTTGTAGTCGCCCGTGGCGCGCTGGATGTCCTTGTAATCGACATGATAGATCGACGTGTTCAGACGGAACGGCACTTCGCCCAGGAAGAAGTCCGACTTCACGCCGGCTTCATAGCTGGTGACCTTCTCCGGCTTAAACGTGCGCGTGTTCTCGAAGACTGCATACTGGTTGAAGCCGCCCGCCTTGTAGCTGTGGCTTACCTTGGCGAAAACCAGCACGCTGGGCGTCACCTTGTAGTCCAGCCCCACCGTCCACGAAGGCGCCTTGGTGCGCAGCGATGCTTCCAGCCGGCAAGTATCCGCCGCGGTCGCGAAGTCCACCAGCGAGCTGTCCGATCCGCAGACCGCCTTGGTCGGATCGAGGGTGGAGCGCTGGTACTGGGACGCGAAACCGTCGATATGATCCCAGGTATAGCGGAATCCGCCGGTCAACCGGAGGTTGTCCAGCGTGGGCGTCAGCGCGCCCAGATCCAGCGTCGCCTGCGCGTAGAGCGCCTTGGACTTCGTGCTGGTGCCATAAGTGTTGTAGCCCGCCTCGCAGAAGCCGGTGTAGAGCGCCGGGCAATAGACGATGGCGCGCGATCCCTGCGGGCCGTCCGGCTTCTGGTCGTAGTAGAAGCCGCCCACGGTCCAATCCAGCTTGCCGCCCAGCGTCTTGCCCTGGAACTGCAGTTCCTCGGTGATCTGGCGCATGTTGTCGCGCGGCAGTTCGCTGTCCAGCGTGGCGTTGGTATAGGTCACCGGATAGCCCAGCACCGGCATCGTCACCACACCGGGCGCGGGTACTACGCCCGGATCGGCATCATGCTGCTGCAGGATCGAGGCATCGCCATCGTAACGGTAGCCCAGCTTCAGCTTTTGGTAGCTGAAGATGTTCCGCAGCGTGATCGTATCCGAAAGATCGATCGCGGTGGTGTTCGTCACGCCCCAGGTCACGGTGCGCTGGAACACGTCGGTAGAGAACGCCGTCTTGCGCGGGCCCAGCGCCTCTGCATTGGCAGTGACCGCGCGGTAGACGTCGCAAGGCACGCCGATGGCGCCCGGCACATCCGGCGGATCGGCGCAGAAGCCGCGGCTCTTCAAGGCATCGATATTGAATCCACGATTGACCAGCCCGGCGCCGTTGTTGTCCGACTTCGAATAGTACGCCATCGTGTAGTTCTCGATGCTGTCCACCGGGCGCAAGGTCAGTCCTACACGGCCGGTGTACCAGTGCTCGTCATCGCGATCCTTGTTGAAGGTCACGTCGCGGGTAAAGCCGTCGCGATCATGATAGGCGCCGGCCACGCGCAACAGCACCTTCTCGTCGACGATCGGCAGATTCACCGCGCCTTCCAGATACTTGCGATCGTAATTGCCGAACTCGCCCTTGATCCAGCCGCCCAGCAGTTCGCCCGGCTTCTTGGGCACCAGCAGCACGGCGCCGCCGGTGGTGTTGCGGCCGAACAACGTACCCTGCGGCCCGGCCAGCACCTGCATGCTCTCAAGATCCAGGAAATTGCCCGGACCACCCTGCTGGCTGAGCGTCAGTGCACCAGGCAGCGGCACTTCGTTCATGTAGACCACGACGCCGGGGGACGCCTGAAAAGTCGCGCCCTGCCCGCGCAAGGTGAAGGACATGGAATCGCGCGAACCCTGCCCATTGGGTCCCACCACCAGCGAAGGCACGCTGGCTTGAAGGTCCTGCTCCTTGGCGATACCCTGCTGCTCCATGCGATCGGGCGAGATTGCGGTGATCGCGATGGGCACGTCCTGACCGCGCTCCGCACGGCGATTGGCGGTGACGATGATTTCGGCAATTCCCTGAGTTGCGGGCGCCGCCTCCGCCGCAGCCGGTGCGGCCTCTTCCGCATGGGCCGCCAGCGGCACCGCCAATGCCACCACGGCGGCACTGGCAAGCCAGCCTCCGCCATGATGCCAAGGCCGGCCGATAGAATAGTTCTTCTCCTGCTTCACGATCGTCTCCCTCTCCAATCGACATCGTAAATCGCTGCCCGCGCCGTTGTGGCGTCGAGCCGGGAGAGGTACGCAAACGCCTTCGTCCGCAGGCCGGGGGTGCTGCGGTCCGATGGCGCGTAGCCTGCGTGATTGCCGGTGGTCTCCCGCGCACGATCATGGCGGAAGGCACGGACGGCACCCTTTCCCGAAACTTCTTATCTTTGCTTCGGGATCAGGCTACCACTTACGCAAAACGCCATCAAGATGATATTTAATTTGATATTTGCGGATTAGTTTTTCGATTGAATACGCATATCAAAGCGCGCAATTCCGCCGTCTTACACCCCGAACCCACCCGAGACGGAGATCGACTGCCCGGTGGTGTAGCCGCCCTCGTCGCTCGCGAAGTAGACGCAGGCATGGCCGATTTCCGCCGCCGTGCCCCAGCGCTTCAGGCAGAGCAGCTTGTGCGTTTCCTCCACCCATTCCTGGTCGAACTGGCCTTGTTGCGTAAGTTCGTGAAGCTGGCCGGCGTCGATCACGCCCACCAGCACCGAATTGGCGCGGATACCGAAGCGCCCTTCTTCCTTGGCGATGCCCTTAACCAGTTGTTCGTTGGCGCCCTTGACCGCCACCGACATTCCGTCACGCGCCGGCCACCAGTCGTGCCCGGCCGAACCGAGCGTGACGAAGCTGCCGCCGCCCTGTTCGCGCATATGCGGGATAACCGCCTGCGCAGCGGCAAAGAAGCCGTGGACTTCCACTTCGAAGGCATGGCGCCATTCGCCGATCGGAGTCTCGGCCAGATATCGCTGGTTCACCAGCGGCCCGGCGCCCCAGATCACCGTATGGATGCGGCCATGTGCCGCAATCGCAGCATCCACGGCGTCACGCACTTGCTGCGGATCGGTGACGTCCGTCTTGTGCGTGCTGGCCTTGCGGCCCTGCCCGGCCGCATAGGCTGCAACGCTCTCGGCCACTTCTGACTTGCTGCGATAGACCACAGCCAAGTCGCTGCCCGCATCCGCAAAACAGCGAGCGACGCCCTGCCCAATTCCTCCGCTGCCGCCGAACAGCAGCGTACATCCCGCTGGAAACGATGCCACGGGTTCTCTCCCTTCGATATTCTTGTGATGAAGCGACGGCCCGCGCCCCTTGCGGGATACGCGGGCCGTCCGGGTCAGGCAGCCACGCTGCCGGGTCGTTTGTCGAGCGTGACCACGAGACCGTTGACGCGGCCCTGGATCTGCGGCGCCTTGTCGCGCGGGTTGAAGAACTGGCGATACCAGCTGCGCACCTTGCCGTAGGGGCCGTCCGCCGGCACTGCGAGCGGGTTCAGGCAGGCGCGCTTGTTCGCCCAGATCTCCACGTCCTGCGCGAAGGCAAGGCGGCTGCCTTCCTGATACATCGCCGCATTGGCGCGATCCGCATCCGTCGTCTCACGGGACCCGTCGTGCACTTTCACCATCAGCCCATGCCACGCGCGCGACCGGCCATCCTCGATAGGCGTATTGGCGATCATGATGAAGCTGTCGAACGTGCCGGCCATTTCCGACTGGAGGAAGCCCGGCCCTTCGTACCAGGTATCAAGCACCAGCTGATCCTCGTCCGACGCGGTCAATGTGCGATGGCCGGCGCTATAGTACTGGTGGACGACGTGGTCCTGGAACTCGTTGGCGAAATACTGCCAGTCCTTGGCGCCGTGGATCGGCACGAAGTGGCCGAAATCGGCCATGTTGTCGACGATTTCCACCCCGTGGACGTTCAGATCGCCCATGTAGTCGATCTCCCATTCCACCCAGCCCGGCTCGCCATAGTGGCCGCCGAAATCGGGCAACTCGTAGTCGGGCGCCAGGCCTTCCTCATCGTGCCACATCCACAGGATGCCGGCCTTCTCCACCACCGGATAAGTTGCCAGCTTCGCGGCCTTGGGCACGAAGTCCGAATAGGGGATGTGGTTGCAGGCACCGTCCGGGCCGAAGCGCCAGCCGTGGAACGGGCAGCGGATCGATTCGCCTTCCACATGCTCGCCATCGCGCACGATGTAGGACGTGGTGTTCTTCGCAAGGTGCGCGCCCATGTGCGGGCAATAGGCATCGACCACGTAAGGCGTGCCCGATTCGCCGCGATAAATCACGAGATCCTTGCCGAAATAGCGGATCGGCGCGGGGGTGCGCGTCGCCTCCTCAGAGGTTCCGATCATGAACCAGCCGCGCGGAAACGCGTGGGGCCCAAGCCCATAGTCGCTGGTGGTGGCCATTTGCATCAACTCCTCAATCCGCGCCGGTTCTGAGCGGCGCATTCCTTGCCTATCTAACGGATCGATTGCCGATTTGCGAAGATTCTTGACCTGCACACACATTGTGCAAAATTGCACCGCATATGGAATGGAGCGATCTTCAAGTCTTTCTCGCTGCGGTCCGCGCCGGGTCCTACACCGCCGCCGGACGCCAGCTGGATATCAACCGCACGACCGTGGGCCGCCGCGTCGATGCGCTGGAAGCCGCGCTGGGCATTGCCCTGTTCGAGGAGGGGCCGCTTGGCCCCGCTCCTTCGCGTGCCGGCCGCCGGCTGCTGGCGGCAGCGGAGGCGATCGAACGCGAAATCGCGCACATGCGCAGCGACCTCGAACTTGCCGAACACGTTCAGGGGCCGATCCGCATCGCCGGCAGTGCCGGCATCGTGGCCGAATTCCTGCCGGAATTCGCCGCGTTTCGCCGCCTCCACCCCGAAATCGCCATCGAATTATTGGGAGAACTGGACCCCCTCGACGCGGTCACGCACCGCCGCGCCGAACTGGCGCTGGCCCTCGTTCGCAAGGTGCCGCTGAGGCTTGCCGGCGTCGAAGTCGCCACGCTTTCGCAAGCGCCCTATGCGCGCAAGGGATCGCCCGAAGAAGGCGCGCAACTGGGCTGGGGCTACGAAGTGGACGCCGCGCTTCCCGGCAGCCAGTGGACCGCGAGCAATCCGTCGGGAGAAGTCGCCGAGCGCGAGGGTCTGATGACCTTCAACGCCTTTCCGCAAATGAAGCAGGCGGTTCTGGCCGGCCTCGGCCGCGCCACGCTCTGGTGTTTCGCGGCGGACGGCGAACCCGCGCTTGAAAGACTGGCCCCGCCCGATTCGCGTCACGATTGTCCGCTCTGGCTGCTCCACCGTAGCAAGGCACCGCCGGGGCCGGGCCTCACCAACCTTATCACGTTCCTGACCGACGCGCTCAGGTCGCGCCTGACAACCCCGCCAACAGGGTAAGGCCCCACGAGGGATCGTCCCTGTCCGCGCGGCCATGCCGGGCCTCTGCGCCAAGGCGCGCCATCGCCTCTTCGTCCACCTTGCGGACCTCTCCGTGATCGAAGACGAGCTGGCGGTGGAGGAATTTCCACACGCCCCCGCGCCGTTCGTAGCGATCGAGATAGCGGCCGTGGACGATAAATTCCTGCCGCTCGGGCGGATGCGTGCGGTGCCAGGCGCGGACCAGATGCTCGCCCTCGGCCCGATCGCCGGCAAGCACGATGACGCTGTTCGAGATGGCGTGGATGGTCAGTTCCCAGGGCTCCATCGCCTTTGGTAGCCACGCCACGAAGGCGTCTGGCCCGCCGGAGAACATGGCGCCATGATCGTCGATCGCATCGTCATGATAGAGCGCGCGTACGAGCGCAAAATCGCGTCTGTCGCAGCCCCGGCAATAGCGCGCGACGAGATCGAGGATCTGCATCCGGTCCGCCTGTTCACGCAATCCTTTTTCCATCACGCCGCTTTTCCCTCTGGATCGGAATCGATTTTTACGTATCAATATTGTCCATATTTTACGCAAACAATCAATCAATGTGCGAATCGATCGCCAAAAGAGCGACGAATGAAAAACGAGAGGAAGATGATGATGGCAACCACCGCACCACCGGCGGAGGCACGCGCCTTCACGCGCGACGCTCTGCTGGACGCGGCACGCGAACGTGCCGGGCTCGACGATTTTGGCGACCTGTGGTTCCTGGAACCGATGGACCGCTACATCGAAGCGGTTCATCGCGAGGCCTGCCTGACGCCCGCCGGATATGCCGCCCAGCATGAGGTCGTGGTAAAGGGCCTGACCAGCCGCTTGCGCATGATCGAGGACATCCGCCGCCATCCTGAGATTCTGGACGAGCGGATCGAGGTGGCCGGCATCATCCTGGGCCTGCCCCGCACCGGCAGCACGATCTTCCACCGCCTGCTTGCCGCCACGCCCGGCATGACCGCGATCCGCTGGTTCGAAGCGCAGAACTTCGCCCCGTTTCCCGGTGAGGAACCCGGCAATCCCGAAGCGCGCCGCGCCTATGCGCAGGCGATGATCGATGGCTGGTTGCAGCTTTCGCCCGAACTCGTCTCGATCCACCCCCTCGATCCCGAGGCGCCGGACGAGGAGATCCTGGTGCTCGGCCAGATGTTCGTCTCGACCATGATAGAGGGCATGAGTTTCGTGCCATCCTTCGCGCGCTGGCTGGACACCTACGACCAGTCGCGCGGGCATGAGGATTTGAAGACGATCCTCCGATACCTGCAGTGGCAGGATCCGACGCGGCGTGGTTCGAAATGGATCCTGAAGAGCCCGTCGAACCTGCCCTATGCCGAACTGGCCGCGCGGGCCTTCCCGGAAGCGCTGCTGATCATGACGCATCGCGATCCGGCGGAGGTGGTGCCGTCCTACGTCAGCATGGAAGCCGCGCTCTACAAGCTCACCGCCACGCTGGACGATCGCGACGTCGGCACGTTCTGGGCCGCGCGTCTGGCGGAATGGATGACCATGTTCGAGCAAGCCCGCGCCCGGATCGGCGAAGACCGTTTCATGGACATCGATTATCGCTCGGTGGGTCGCGATCCGGTGGCGCAGGCGGAGCGGGTGCTCGAACGGATGGGTGTGCCGCTGGACCAGGCAGCGCTGGCCGAATTCATGGCCGGCAACAAGCGTGAACAGCGGCCCATGCACGACTACGCTCCGGAGCGGTTCGGGCTGGACATGGCCGCCGTGCGCGATGCCTTCGCTGGCTATCGTGCACGCTACCTCGCCTGAGGGACAGGCTCGCGCCTGAACGCTCCTGATGGGCGTTCAGGCGCGGGCGTTCAGGCGTTGGCGCCGGTCATGTCGCGCGCGGCGATGTAGCCGAAAGTCATGGCCGGGCCGATGGTGACACCGGCCCCCGGATAGCTCTCCCCCATGGCCGAGGCGGCATTGTTGCCGACTGCATAGAGGCCCGCGATCGCCGCGCCTTGATCGTCGACCACTTGCGCACGGGCATTGGTCCTCAGGCCGCCATTAGTGCCGATGTCGCCGGGGTAGATCGGCATGGCATAGAACGGCCCATCGGTCAGCGGGCGCAGGCATGGGTTGGGGCCGTGACGATAATCGCCATACATGCGATCATAAGCGGCCTCGCCGCGATGGAACGCCGGGTCCTGCCCTTCTGCGGCATGGTGATTGAAATCGGCCAGCGTCCTGCCCAGAACGGCGGGATCGGCACCGATACGCTTGGCCAGTTCCTCCACCGTGGCGCCCTTTTGCAGGATCTTGCGGACCCCGCTCGATTGCAGCCAGTCCGGAACCAGCGGAAGCAAGGGCCCCATCGGGAACTGGTGCCGAAAGCGATGGTCGAAGATCATCCAGCTGGGGCTGGCGTCGCCATGCTCGCGCTGGCGCCGGGCCATGAGCTGGCCGGTGATGTGATAGGACGCCGCTTCGTTCAGATAGCGCTCGCCCTTCTGGTTCACCATGATGCAGCCGGGCAAGGCACGCTCGATCGTGCAAAGCCGTCCGCGATCTTCCCCCGGCACGTAGAAGACCGGCGCGGCCCAGGTGGACTGCAGGTTCATCGTCCCCGCCCCCACCGCAGCGCCGGCGCGGATGGAATCGCCGGTGTTGCTGGTGACGCCGCCGGACAGACGCGCCTCGGGATAGAGCGGCACGTGCTCGTCCCGCATCGCCTGGTTCTTGTCGAACCCGCCGGCCGCCAGCACCACGCCCTTGCGCGCGCCGATCCGCAGCGTCCGCCTGCCATGTTCGACGACGATCCCCGTCACACGGCCATTCTCCCGCACCAGTTCGCGCATCGGAGAGGACAGCCAGAGCGGTACGTCCGCATCGTTCAGTGCATGGCGCAGCGCCCCGGTCAGCGCGCCGCCCAGCGTCAAGCGCCGGTCCTTGCGCGAGGTGAAGCGGAATGGAAGATCGAACCAATACTTGGCCATATTGGCCACAAGATGGCTGAACCACCCCTTGGTCCGATACAGCAGCTCATAAGTCTCTGCGAAGGTCCACTGAAGGTATCCGAAGAGACTGGCCGCGGGGGAAGGAAAGCGCTGCGTGCGAACGGTATCGCCCAGCAGGCGGCCATCGAATTCCAGCGGCAGGTGCGTGCGGAAACCCGTGGGCGATCCGCCTGGATTCTCGGCGTGGTAGTCCGGATAAGGCTGCGCCTGATAGCGCACGAGCGTGTTCGCGCTTACCCAGCGCAACATGCCCGCCGCATTGTCGACAAAGGCGCGGATGTTTTCATCCGGCACGTTGTCGGCGGAAAGGCCGCGCACATAGCGAAAGGCGTCGTCAAGATCGTCCTCGAACCCGGCCTCGCGCGCCTGATCGCTGCCGGGGATCCAGATGCCGCCACCCGAAGTCGCCGAAGTACCGCCCCAGAGCTTGTCCTTCTCCACGATCAGCACGTCCGCCCGGTTTTTCGCGGCAACCAGTGCCGCCAGCATGCCGCCAGCGCCCGATCCCACGACCACGACGTCGAAAATCTTGTCCCAGTTTCCAGCCTGTTCCTGCGTCATGCCTCTCACCCGTCCGCGTTCGCCGGACCTTTATCTCGATATTCAACGCATGTTGCGATTGATATTGCACTGATGTCAACTCCATGCGTAAATTGAGACGACGATTTTTACGAGTCATTCGGGTTTTTGGATAAAATGACGCAAATCACGGGAAAGGTTGCGCTGGTTACCGGCGCGGGACAGGGAATTGGCCTGGGCACTGCCACGGCCATGGCCAAAGCCGGCGCGAAAGTGATGCTGGCCGGGCGCACCCATGCCAAAGTGGCCGAGGCCGCCGAGCAAATCGCAGCCCATGGCGGCGAAGCGCTGGCCGCGGCCTGCGATGTCTGTTCGGTCAGTGACATCGACGCGCTGGTCGAACGCACATGCGCCGCGTTCGGCGGTATCGACATTCTGGTCAACAATGCCCAGCAAGTACCGCTGGGCACGCTGGACCAGGTGACGGACGAGGCCTTCACCGCCGGGTTCGAATCCGGCCCGCTCGCCAGTTTCCGCCTGATGAAGCGCGTGCGCCCGATCATGGCGGCGCGGGGCGGCGGCACGATCTTCAACCTCGCCTCCTCCACCGGCATCCGCTGGGACATGACCGGCTACGGCGCCTATGCCGCCGTCAAGCAGGCCACCCGCTCGCTCACCCGCGCGGCAGCCGCCGAATGGGGCCGCGAAGGCATCCGCGTGCTGACCATTGCGCCGCACGGCGAATCTCCCGGCCTGAAAGGCTGGATCGAGAATAATCCCAAAGAGGCGGAGGCGTTCTTCCGCACCATCCCGCTCGGCCGCATCGGCCGTCTTGAAGAAGACATCGGACAGGCTCTGGTGGCGCTGTGCGGTGCCGACCTTGGCTATCTGACTGGCGCAACGATCCCGCTCGACGGCGGGCAGGCCAATTTCGACTGAAGGATTTACGCAAGTGGAAAAGGTTGTCGCCGCCCTCTGGGCACCCGAGGGCGAAACTCGCGCGGACTATGCCGCACGCCTGCTGGAAAGCTTGCCCGCCGCGCTCGGCGCCGCAGGTGCGCAGCGCATCCGCCTGAATCTGCGCGATGCCGATGTCGCGCCCGCGGACATGATGGTGCAGCGCTGGCAGGCGCCGCAGCAGGACGCGGTGGTGCAGTTCTGGGTGGATTCCGCCAATGGCCGCTTTCGCGGTGCCGTCGATGCCGTGCTGGCCGCGCATAGCGCGCGCTTCGCGGCGTGGCTCGTTTGCGAATCCACGATCATCGCCAATGCCGATCATCCGCCTCAGCCAGAGGCGCGGACCTGGGGCTTCAGCCAGTCCACCTTTCTGGCTTTCCGTACCGATCTGCCACGGGAGGCAGCGCTCGCACACTGGGTGGGCGAGCACACACGCGTCGCGATCGAGACGCAGTCCAACTTCGAATATGTCCAAAACATCGTCGTACGCCCGCTGACCGAAGACGCGCCGGCCTATGACGCCTTCGTGGAGGAATGCTTCCCGCCCGAGGCGATGACCGCGCCCGAAGTGTTCTTCGATGCACTGGGCGATCCGGTGAAGTTCGAGGCCAATGCCCGAACCATGATGGACAGCTGCACCCGCTTCATCGACTTTTCGCGGATCGACGTGATCCCGACCAGCCAATACCGTTTCGCGGACTAAGTTCCGGAAGCGCCACAACCGATACGAACAAGGAGAGAATGACGTGGAGAGGAACGGAAAGGTCGCGCTGGTTACCGGCGCCAGTCGCGGGGCAGGAGCAGGCATCGCGCGCGGCTTCGGAGAGATGGGTTACACCGTTTACGTCACCGGGCGTACCACCGCGCCGGGCGACGCCAAGGGTTGGGACGGTTCAGTCCTGCCCGGTACCGTCGCCGAAACCGCCGCGCGCGTAACCGAACTGGGCGGCAAGGGCATTCCAGTGGTCTGCGACCATGCCGACGATGCCAGCGTTGCCGCGCTGTTTGACCGCATTCGCGAGGAATCGGGCCGGTTGGATGTGCTGGTCAACAACGCCGCCTATATGCACCGCCAGTTGATCGAGAAGCTGCCGTTCTGGGAGAAGGAACTGGACGCGCAGAAGATCCTCGATGTCGGGCTGCGCTCCGCTTATGTTGCCAGCTGGCATGCGGCGCAGATGATGGTGCCGCAGGGATCGGGGTGCATTGCCATGACATCCTCTTTCGGCGCGTCCTGCTACATGCACGGTCCCGCCTATGGCGCACAGAAAGCCGGGCTGGACAAGCTGGCGCACGACATGGAGCACGACCTGCGCGGCACCGGCGTGATCGCCGTCTCGCTCTGGCTTGGCCCGCAAGTAACCGAACGCTCGGAAATCGCGCGCCGCACCAATCCTGAGCAGTATGACGCCTTCATCGCCATGGCCGAGAATCCGGAGTTTTCCGCGCATACGCTCGACGCCATTGACCGTGCATCGAACCGTAATGATCTTTCGGGCCAGACGCTGATCGTGGCGGAAATCGCGAAGGAACTGGGCGTGACCGACCGGGGCAGCGACCGCCCCTCTCACCGAGAAATGCTGGGCGATCCGCGCCCGAAGAATCCTGCGGCGGTCTACTGAAACCGTCCATGTAAGTGCACGCGGTGAGGCGAATGCGCCCACCGCGCCAAGGAGAGGAAAATCCAGCCGATGCTCGATCCCCAGGTACAGGCCCTGCTCGCCATGTTCTCCGCCGCGCCGGCGGTCGACTACGCCAGCGTAACGCCGCAGGCGCTGCGCGCGATGAACGATCTGCCGATGGCCTTCGGCGCGCCGCCCGAAGTGGCACGGGTGGAGGACGTGACGTTGCCGCTGCCCGGCCGCTCGATCGCGGCCCGGCTCTATGTGCCCGAAGGCGCGGGCGAAACGCCGCCCTTGGTGGTCTACTACCACGGCGGCGGCTGGGTGATGGGCACGCTGGACACCCACGACGCAACCTGCCGCCTGCTCGCCCGCGAAAGCGGTGCGGCAGTGCTCTCGGTCGCCTACCGCCTCGCGCCCGAACATGCGTTCCCCACTCCGATGGACGATTGCTACGACGCTCTGCTGTGGGCGGCAGCGAATGGGGAGGCGTTGGGCGTGGACGCATCGCGCCTTGCCGTCGCGGGAGACAGTGCCGGTGGCAATCTTGCCGCCGCCGTGGCGATCCGCGCCCGCGACGAAGGCGGTCCGATGCTGCGGCACCAGTTCCTGGCCTATCCGGTGACCGCGAACGACTTCGCGAACTCGTCCTATGCGCAGAACGGCGACGGTCGCTACTTCCTCTCGACCGCCGCGATGCGCTGGTTCTGGCAGCAGTATCTCGGCCACGCGGGCAGCGGGCACGTACCACTGGCCAGCGTGCTGGGCACGCCGGACCTTTCCGGCCTGCCGCCGGCGACGGTTATCACGGCCGAGTACGATCCGCTGCGCGATGAAGGCATGGCTTATGCCACGCGCCTTGCCGATGCAGGCGTTACCGTCGATGCCGTGGCTGCGCCCGGCATGATCCACGGCTTCCTGTCGATGTTCCAGGCGGTGCCCGGCGCGCTGCAATGGATGGAGCGCGCCGGGCGGGGATTGCGCGAAAGTCTCGCCTAAACTTTCGGCGCGGCCGTCAGATGGCGGTCGCGCCGCCGTCGATCACCATGGGGTGGCCGGTCACGAAACCGGCCGCATCCGAACAGAGCCAGACCACCGCTTCGGCAATTTCCTCGGCCCGGCCCATGCGGCCCATCGGGGTCATCCCCTCGATCACTTGCTTCATCTGCGGATCGGCCACGAGCGGCGCCGTCATCGGCGTTTCGATCACGCCAGGGCACACCGCGTTGACGCGAATGCCGGACTTCGCCCAGCGCAGCGCGCCATGGCGGGTGAGGCCGACGACGCCGTGCTTGGTGGCGACATAGCCGGGCTGGCTGGGATTGCCGATCAGACCGTTGATTGAGGCGGTGTTGACGATCGCACCGCCGCCCTGCTTCAGCATGACTTCCGCCTCTTCGCGCATGCAGAGCATCACCCCGGTCAGGTTGATGCCCACGCTGCGCGCCCAAACCTCATCCTCATACTCATTGGCGCCCAGCGAGTTGATGCCGGCATTGTTGAATGCGCAGTCGAGCCGGCCGAAGGCATCCACGGCGGCGGCGACCATCGCCTTCACCTCATCCCCCTTGCTGACATCGCAGCGCTGCCACGCGGCCTTGCCGCCTGCGGCTTCGATCAGCGAGACGGTCTCACGGCCGCCATCCTCGTTCACGTCGCTTACCAGCACGCTGGCGCCGGAGCGTGCAAAGGCCAGCGCGGCGGCGCGGCCGATCCCGCCGCTCGCGCCAGTGACGAGCGCGACCTTGCCGCCCAATCCGTAATTGATCATTTCCGCTATTCCTTCCCGATACCGTAATTCAGACGGCCTGCGCCTCGCCGCAGGCCAGCACGCGCAGCGCGCCGTCCTCGGCCATTTCCTCGACGATCATCGAGGAGATCCGGCTGACCGTTTCCGCGATCCACCAGCGGCCGTCATGGCGGCGATAGACATCCTCATACTCGACCGCGAGGCGCGTGACGCGGCGCGCGCCCATCAGGATCGTGCGGAAATTGAGCGACCATACGCCGCGCGCCTCGTCCGCCGAGACCAGGTCGATTTCCCAGTTGGTGGCGTGGTGAATATCATGCACGCCATCCTGGCAGGCCATCTGGCGATAGACGTCGACGAAGGCATCGCGGTCGTCGAACTCCGGAAACCCTTCGTAGGCGATGCGCACGCCGGTCGGCAGGAAGCAGTCGCGGATCACGTCCGGCTGCTTCAGATCGCAGGCGCGCAGATAGCGTGCCTTCAGGCTGCGGATCGCTTCCTTGTCCTCCAGCGCGGAAAGCCGCTCGGCCAATTCGGCCATGCTGATCGACATCGTAAATCTCCCGTCATCCGCTCCGCAGAGCATGGTTGAGCGCCGCCGTTCACGGCGCTTCGATATTTCGGATCAGCCCGCCGCCAGTTCGTGCGCGATATCGGGCATGTGCGGCGGCGTTTCGTACTGGAAGAAGGCCATGCGCCCCTCCAGCACCTGCCGGCTCATTTCCGGCTGGCTGTGGACCCAGAACTTGTTTTCCGCGATCTGCTCCAGGAACAGGCGGCAGCCTTCGTCCAAGTCCATGCCGTGGGCATCCATCATCTCGGCCATTTTGCGGCGATGGCTGGCGGAATCCTCGGGCTCACCCGCCCCCGCCTCGGCCTGGAAAATGTTGGTCTTCAGCATGCCCGGAATGATCGAGGAGACGTGGATCGGCGCGCCCTTCAGCTGCATCTCCAGATAGAGGCATTCGCTGAAGGCCTGCACGGCATGCTTGGTGACGATATAGGCCGTCTGCGCCGGCATGACCGAGAAACCGCCGATCGAGGACAAGTTGGCGATCCACGCCTCCTGCCCGCTTTCCAGCATGCGCGGCACGAAGGCGCGGACGCCGTGGATCACGCCGTGGATATTGATGTCCAGCGTAGCCTCCCAGCGCGAGACCGGGATCTCCCAGGTGAAGCCGACCGTCTCGATTCCCGCATTGTTGACCAGCAGCCGCACAGCGCCATGCCGTTCGAATACGTGATCGGCCAGCCGGTCCAATTCCTCCGGCCTGGAGACGTCCACGCGGACGGCCTCTCCCTTGCCGCCGGCCGCCGCAATGGCGTCAACAGTTGTGACGGCCGCCGTTTCGTTGATGTCGGCCGCCACCACGGTCATGCCCAGCGCACCCGCGCGCCGGGCAAGGCCCGCGCCGATGCCCGAGCCCGCTCCGGTTATGACGGCGACGCCGCCCGCAAAGACTTCGGCGTCGCGCGCCATCCTTTTTCTCCCTTGGATCTGTCAGCCGTTCGGATCAGGCGGAGGCTTCTTCTTCCAGTCGCCCTGCCGCACTACCTTCGTCCGGCAGGCCGAAATCCGCGAAGACCGGCGCCTTCATGGCATCGGCAAAGGCGTCGTAGCTCCACGGCCAGCTGGCCGGCACGCCTTCCGCATCGAGATACCAGCTGGTGCAGCCCGAACCGAAGATCGTCGTCTTCGCCGCCGCAATCCGGCGCTCTTCATAGTCTTCGTGCGCGGCCCGCGTCGGCGCGATCCGGCGTTCCGCGCCCGAGCGCAGACGGTCCAGCAACTGGTCGACGTAATCCCACTGCCGCTCGGCAATGTCGATCAGCGAGAAGTTGCCGACCGGGCCGGTGGGGCCGTTGAGCAGGAACAGGTTCGGGAAGTCCGGCACGCTAAGCGCGAAGTAGGCCGTGGGGCGGCGTGCCCAAGCGTCATCCAGCGAACGGCCGCCCTCGCCCGTCACTGTCGCCGGGCGGATGAAGCGGTCGGCATGGAAGCCGGTGGCCAGGATCAGCGTGTCCAGCGGATGGAACGTGCCGTCCGTCATCCGCACCCCTTCGGGTTCGATACGAGCGATCCGGCCCGTATCGACGTAGACGGAGGGGTTCTGCACTTCCTCGTAGTAGCACCAGGAATAGATCAGCCGCTTGCAGGCCGCACGGTAATCGGGGCGCAGCTTCTCACGCAGTTCCGGATTGCGGACCGAGTTTTCGAGGTTGAGCCGGCAGATCTCCTCGATCTGGGCAATTTCGGGGCCGTTGATATCGGTAATGCCATCGGTGAAGCGCCGGATCGCGCCCAGATATTCGTCGTGATAGCGGATCGCATCCATCAGCGCCGGATCGGCGCGGAAAGCGGCGCGATCCTCGTCGCTATAGGGGAACTGCGGTACCGGCATGATCCACTGTGGGGAGCGCTGGAAATGCACCAGCTTCTCCACCCGCTTGTTGATCGCGGTCAAGATCTGCACACCCGTCGAGCCATTGCCGATCAGGCCGACACGAACGCCGTCGATCGGGGCATCGTCTTCCCACTGCGCGCTGTGAAAGGCGCGGCCGGCGAAGCTTTCCAGCCCCTCGATCACCGGCATCTTGGGATGATGGAGCACGCCCGATGCGGCAATCACCACGTCGAACCGCTGCGTCTCCCCATTGCCGAGCGTGACGGCCCACTCGTGCGCAGCCTCGTCCCAGACCATGCCCGCCACTTCGCAATTGAAGCGGATCGAGCGGCGCACGTCGTACTTGTCCGCCACCATTTCGAAATAGACCTGGATATCGGGACCGGCGGCGTAATAGGCCTTCCATTCGGGATAGGGTTCGAACGAGTAGGTGTAGGCATGCGCGGGCACGTCGCAGGTCAGCCCCGGATAGCGGTTCTCGCGCCAGGTGCCGCCCAGCCGGTCGGCCTTTTCGAAGATCGTGAATTCCTCGCCATTCTGCCGCAGCTTCACGCCGGCAAGCAGCCCCGCCATGCCCGCGCCGACGATCGCGTACCGCAGCTGGCGCACCGCCGCCTTGTTCTCTGCCATGTTCTTCTCTCTCCGTTTTCCGGCCGTGCCGGTCATTTTCTATTCAATTCAGCAATGCGCCGCCGTTGACGTGGACGACCTGCCCGTTGATCCAGCGCCCGTCTTCGGACAGCAGCATCGCGGCCACCCCGGCAATGTCTTCTGCCTTGCCAAGCCGGGTCGAGCGCGTCTGCTCCAGGCACAGCGCGATCCAGTCCGACGGTACTTGCCCGCCTGCCGTCATCTCCGGCGTCATCACGAAACCGGGCGCCACGCAATTGGCCGTGACGCCCTGCTTGCCCCAGCGCGATGCCACGTGGCGCATCAGGGCATTGAGCCCGCTTTTCGAAGCCGCATAGCTTGGCCGCTCCGGCTCGCCGATGTCGCCGGCATCCGAACTGGTGTAAACGATCGCCCCGCCCCCCGCCGCCAGCAGATGCGGCAGCACGGCACGCGTGCAAAGCAGGTGGCCGCGCAAGTTCACCGCCAGCGTACGGTCGAACACGGCAAGGTCCAGCGCCAGAGCATCGCTGTCTGCGAAAATCGTGCGCAGATCGGCGGCATTGACATGCGCCCCGTCCAGCCCGCCAAGCCGCGCGGCCGCCTGAGAAATCGCCGCATCGACCGAAGCCTCATCGGCAATGTCCACCGCAACGGCGAACGCATCGTGCCCTTCATCGGCAAGGCGCGATGCCACGGCTTCGGCAGCAGGCATGTTGATATCGAGCACGGCCACGCGCGCGCCTTCCGCGCACAAGCGTTCCGCGGTCGCGGCACCGATCCCGGTGCCTGCTCCGATCACCACAAGCCTCTTGCCGGCGAGCCGATCCGACATCATCCCTCCATCCGGTTCACCGCTTTGCAACGCGTTTCGTTGGCAGCGAACCAAGTTTACCTTGATTATCGTAAAATCATCGCCAATAATTTGCGCAATGACAAGTCAAAAGGCGACGGGAGAGGTAAAATGCGATATTGCACGGGCTTGCGGCCCTGCCAATCGCCGATCAACCGCTTTCCCACCGTCCAACGGCGTCCCCGGGGAATGAAAGAGCCAGCCGCATGACATCCTATCCGCACCTGCTTTCGCCGCTCCGGATCGGCACGATGGAGATTCGCAACCGCATCGCCGTCACCGCAATGGGCGTCAGCCTGTCCGAGGATGACGGCACCGTGGGCGAGCGGTTGATCGCCTATCACGAGGAACAGGCACGTGGCGGTGCCGGCCTCATCATCTCCGGCGTCACGGGTGTGGCCTGGCCGGTTGGCGCGGTGTCGATGGGGCAGACCGCGATTTCCGACGATCGCTTCATCCCCGGCTTGCGCAAGCTGACCGATCGCATCCACGCGCAGGGCGCAAAGATCGCCGCGCAGCTTCATCATGGCGGGCTGGTCGCCAATTACAGCCACGCGCGCTGGGGCCATCCGCTCTGGGCGCCGGCCTATCCGAAGCCGCCCAAGGCCAACTTCACCGACTACTTCCTGATGGAGGAACTGGCCCCGCTGGCGGGGATGAAGATGCCCGAGATCAAGCTGCTGGAACAGGAAGACCTGGACCTTGCCGTCTCCCAGTTCGCGGCCGCCGCGCGCCGCGCGAAGGAGGCCGGGTTCGACGGCGTGGAGATCCACGCGGGCCATGGCTACCTGCTCTCCTCCTTCATATCGCCGTACATCAACAACCGCGCGGATGCATACGGCGGCCCGCTGGAAAACCGCGCCCGCCTCGCGCTGGACGTGCTGAAAGCAATCCGCGCCGAAGTGGGGCCGGACTTCCCCGTCTGGATGAAGATCGATTCGCGCGAAGTGGGCAAGACGGGCGGCATCACCATCGACCTTGCGCGCGAGATGGCGAAGCTGGTGGAGGCTGCCGGCGCCGATGCGATCACCGTCACCACTTATCACGATACCGACCACGGCAAACTCCATTCGGAATCGCACACCCCGCAGATCCCGGGCTGGAACCTGGAATCGGCCGCCGCGATCCGCGAA
This sequence comes from Novosphingobium oxfordense, assembly GCF_044029435.1. Lineage (NCBI taxonomy): Bacteria > Pseudomonadati > Pseudomonadota > Alphaproteobacteria > Sphingomonadales > Sphingomonadaceae > Novosphingobium > Novosphingobium oxfordense. The sequence continues at coordinate 310,521 of NZ_CP147008.1, forward strand.
GTGGTGGGCATTCCAGTGATCGGCTCAGGCCGGGTCGAACCCGAAGTGGCGGACAAGGCAATCGGGCGCGGCGAACTGGACGTGGTCGCCATGGGCCGCAAGCTGCTGGCCGACCCGCATCTGCCGCGCAAACTGGCCGAAGGCGCGCCCGATACAGTACGGCCCTGCATCTATTGCTACACCTGCATCAGCGCGATCTACATGGGCGATGCCGTGCGCTGCGCGGTCAATCCCGCGCTCGGCCGCGAGTATGAGGACGAGCCGGCAGCGTCGTCGGCGCGTCACATCGCAGTCGTCGGCGGCGGCCCCGGCGGGATGGAATCCGCACGACGTCTTGCTGCGCTGGGCCACAAGGTGACGCTGATCGAAAAGTCGGACCGGCTGGGCGGCACACTGCGTTTCGCCAGCCTTGCCTACGAACCCAACGAACGCATTCTGGACTGGCTGCGCCGCGAAGTGCGAGAGGCCGGCGTAGATGTGCGCCTCTCGACGGTGGCCAGCCCCGCGCTGCTGCGCGAACTAGGCGTGGAGGACGTGATCGTCGCCACCGGCGCGGTGCGCGGGATGCCACCGATCCCCGGTGGCGACCTGCCGCATGTGTTCTCCGGCGACGACATGCGCCGCATGATGCTAGGCGAAAGTTCGGACGAGCTGAAGCGCAAGACCGGCCTGTTCACCCGCCTTGCCACGAAGGTCGGCGCGGCGACGGGTGCCACGGCCAACCTCGCGCTGGTGCGCAAGGCCACACATACCTGGATGCCGCTGGGGGACCGCGTGGTGATCGTCGGCGGCGAACTCGTCGGGCTGGAATTGGCGGAATTCCTCAGCGAACGCGGCCGAACGGTCCATGTGGTCGAGGAAGGTCCAAGGCTCGGCCGGGGGCTGATGCTGGTGCGGCGGATGCGCATCCTGGCCGAACTGGCCGAGCACTGCGTCGGCCTTCACGGCGGCGCCACGAACATCGCGATCGGCAAGGACACAGTGACCTTCACCGACCGCGAGGGGCAGGTGCAGAACCTTGCTGCAGACAACGTGATCGTCGCGCGCGGGGCGGAGGGCGACCTTTCCTTGGCGCGCGCGATCGAGGCGGCGGGCTTCACCGTTCACGTCGTCGGCGATGCCAACGGCGTCGGCTACATCGAGGGGGCGATGCGTGAGGCGGCCGAAGCGGTGCGGGAAATCGCATTGGCCCGTCATCCGCAACCGGCCTGAGGGCCGACCGACGCGACTACGGAAAAGGGGGCAGGCCATGAAAACGGCAGATTATCGCCGCGTAGATGTGCGACAAAAATTCTACGCATACACGTCTCCGCCGTCACAACCAGGCGACTTTGGCGCTTCATATTTCCGCACCGTCGCGCATTTCCAGCGGTCACTATGAGGTTGACGAGCAAGCGCTCCATGCGCAAACCGGCCGTTCGTTCCACGCTCCGTTCAGGAAGCAGGTTGCCGGAAGACATGACGCAGACGTTCCAATTCGATGCGACCGATGCAAAGATCGTCGAGTTGCTGCGCCTCAATGGCCGCGCCAACAACCAGCAGATTGCCGAGACGCTGGGGCTGACCGCCACCACCGTCTCCACCCGCATCAAGCGGCTGGAAGATGCCAATCAGTTGCGCGTCGTCGCCGTTTCGGACTTTTCCGCGCATGGCTACAATGTCCTGCTGAAGATCGCGGTGGAAGTGGACGGCCGCCCGGTGAACGACGTGGCGCACGACCTTGCCGCCCTGCCCGAAGTCTTCGCCGTGCACCTCGTTACCGGACGCTACGACATCGACATGCTGGTGGCGCTCCAGGGTTTCGAGGACCTTTCCGGTTTCCTGCTCAACGACCTTTCGACCGTTCGCGGTATTCGTTCGCTGACGCCCGCCGTGGTCGTCGACATCATCAAGTATCAGTTCGACGTCGCGCCGATCGAAGCAAGGGATCGCTGAACAATGTCCTCTCCCGTGCTCGACGCGCTGGACCACCAGCTGATCGACCTGCTCGCCCGCGATGCGCGCGTTTCCAACCGCAAGATCGCCGCGGAACTGGGCGTTACCGAAGGCACCGTGCGCGGCCGCATCAAGCGGCTGCAGCAGGATGGCCTGATTGCTTTCACCGCGATCACCGGCTTTGAAATGGGCAAGAAATCGCGCCTTGCCTTCATCAACGTGCAGGCCGATGTCCACCGCGTGCGCGAGGTGGCAGAGGCGATCGGCGCACTGCCCGAAGTCAACGCCGTGCTGGTGACGATGGGCCAGTTCAACATTGCCGCGCTGTGCCTGTTCGATGAGCTGGAGATGCTCCAGCACATCGCGTCCGAGCTGGTACTGATGATCGATGGTGTTCACCATGTCGAAACCTCGATCGCGGTCAGCACCGTGAAGTACGAGGCGCGCATGGCCAAGATCACCCCGCCGGAGCACGTTGCCGACGAGGACTGACCGACCATTTCGCGAATTTACGCAAACTAAGCCGATCCGGTTTGCATTTGCGTAATTCAGTGGATATACGATGACGCAAATCTAAAGCGTCGTCGTTGAGTCGCCTTTGCATGCGCAACTCCCGATGACCGACGGGAGCAGGCACATGAGCGATACCCAGGCGGCACCTGACCGTACCTTGGAGGCACTTGCGCTGGATGCGCGGCTGAAGCGGGTGCTGCGCCACCTTCCGGCGCCGGTCGGCGTGGTCACCAGCTTCGATCCGGCGACGGGAGAGCCGGTCGGCCTTGCCATGTCGGCGATCATGCCCGTCTCTCTGGAACCCTGTTCGATGGCCATCGCGGTCAACCGTTCGGGGTCCAGCCATGACGCGCTGGTGCGCAGCGGCGAGTTCTGCATCAACCTGCTGGACACTGAGCGCCACGGCCACATGGAGCCCTTCGCCCGGCCGGAGGCGCGCGCGTTGCGCTTCACCCAGCCCGAATGGCAGCGCCGGGGCCGCGTGTGGTTCATCGAGGGGGCGCCCGCCAATATCTTCTGCCGCATCCGCGAGCAGGTGGCCTACGGCACGCATGACCTTCTGATCGGCGATGTCGACGAACTCGTCTCCACCGGGGGCGAGGATATCCTGGGCTGGGCCAATGGCTGCCTGGGCCGCCTGGCCCCGCTCGCCGCCTGATCCACCAACTTACCTGCACGAGAACCCGATGCCTGAAAACGACGCTCTGCTGGCGCGGATCGACCGCCTTGAATCGCTGGACGCCATCCGCCAGCTTCCCGCCAAGTACGCCCTTGCCCTGGACATGCGCGACAGCGACGCCTGGGTGAACCTGTTCCCGGCGGACGTGAAAGTCGGCGGCGGCCAATCCGGCCGCAAGGCGCTGCGCGACTGGTTCGACGAGACGCATTCGCGCCAGTTCACCGGCACATCGCACCATATCGGCGGCCATGTGATCGACTTCGACGATGCCGATAATGCGCAAGGCGTCGTCTATTCCAAGAACGAGCATGAGGCCGGCGGTGACTGGGTGGTCATGCAGATGATGTATTTCGACCGGTATGAGCGGATCGACGGGCGCTGGTTTTTCCGCCGCCGCCTGCCGCTCTACTGGTACGCCAGCGACCTCAACCGCCCGCCCATCGGTGAGCGCAAGATGCGTTGGCCCGGCGAACCGCCCTACGAAGGCAGCTTCCACGACTTGTTCCCCAGCTGGAAAACCTACTGGGATCGACATGGCATGGCGCACGATGGCCCGGTGGAGCCGCCCGCGCCACTGGAAAAGTTCATCGAGACGATGCGGCGCGGCGCACCGCTTCCGCGTCCGCGTGTGCGTAGCTGAGCGCGCCGATGGATCCGCTTTTCACGCCCGCCCGCCTTGGCGCGATCGAGTTGCGCAACCGCGTGGTCATGGCGCCGATGACGCGCGACCGCGCCGGCCCCGATGACGAACCGACCGAGCTTATGGTGGAATACTATCGCCAGCGCGCATCGGCCGGGCTGATCGTCACCGAAGGCACCCAGCCCTCGCCCGCCGGCAAGGGATATTGGCGCACGCCGGGCATCCATTCCCCCGCTCAAGTCGCGGGCTGGCGCAAGGTGGCGGATGCCGTCCATGCCGACGGCGGGCGCATCGTCATGCAATTGATGCACGTCGGCCGCGCTTCCGTGCGCGCCAACAAGGCCGCCGATGCCGAAACCGTCGCGCCTTCCGCGCTGGCCTGTCCTGATCCGATCCCCGGCCCTGACGGCGTTCCGGTGCCGACCGAAATGCCACGCGCGCTGGAAACGGGCGAGATCGCGGGCGTCGTCGCCGAATATGTGGCCGCCGCGCGCAATGCCCGTGCGGCGGGGATCGACGGGGTGGAACTCCACTGCGCCAGCGGCTACCTGCCGATGCAGTTCCTCTCCTCCAACAGCAACCAGCGGACGGACCGCTACGGCGGTTCGGCGCAGAACCGCGTGCGCTTCGTGGCGGAAACGCTGGAATCGCTAGCCAAGGCAATCGGCGCGGACCGCGTGGGTCTGCGCATCTGCCCCGGCGTCACTTTCAACGGCATGGCCGATGCCGATCCGGCCGAGACTTACGCCGCGCTGCTGGACGCGATCGACCCGCTCGGCCTAGCCTATTGCCACCTGATCCATATTCCCAACACCGGGTTCGACGCGCTGGACCTTGTGCGCACGCATTGGTCCGGCCCGGTGATCGAGAACTGCGCGCTCACGCCTGAAAAGGCCCGCGCCGTGCTGGCGGAGGGCAAGGCAGACGCCGTGTCCTTCGGCTTCGCCTTCATCGCCAATCCGGACCTTGCCGAACGCCTGCGCACCGGCGCGCCGCTGGCCAAGGCCGACCGCACGACTTTCTACACCGGCATGGGTGACGACCGACGCGGCTATACTGATTATCCGTCAATGATGGGCTGACCCAGCGATGAGCGACATTCAACTTCTGCTCGATGAGCGGCAGATCGTCCGGGGACTCGGTCTGTTCGCGCGCATTCTCGACCAGAAGAGGTGGAACGATCTTCAGGATGTTTTCGCGACCGACCTGACGTTCAACTACGGATTGGGCGAGGAAGTCGGTATCGACGCGCTGGAGCGGAACATGCGCCGCTATCTGGACCAGTGCGGCCCCACCCAACATCTGATCGGCAGCGTAATCGTCGATATGGAGGGAAGCGAGGGCGGGAACGAAGCCACCAGCCGCGCCTATGTTCAGGCACGGCACCAGCGCCGCGATGATCCGCTGGGCCCCATCTTCGACACCACCGGCGAATATATCGACCGCTGGCAGAAAGGCGATCAGGGCTGGCGGATCGTGCGACGCGATGCCCTCTGGTTCCTGCACGCCGGCGATCCTGCGGTGATTGCGCCATGAGCGCCGCTGGAGGCCAAAGCATGAAGACGCCCACCGCTCCCTCCATCGGCGTGATGGGTCGGGCCGCATTGATCGCCTTTGCCACGATGAGCGGCGTCGCCAACAGCACGCTTTCCCCCATCTTGCCGCAGATCGAGCGGGAATTCGGTGCAGCGCATGGCCATGTAAGCGTGACCATGGTGCTGACGGTGCTGGGCCTTGGCGTGCTGATCGGGTCGCCGCTGGGTGGCTGGCTCGCGGACCGGCTGGGCCATCGCCGGGTCATGGTCGCTTCCGCGTTGATCTATGGCCTTGCCGGATGCGGCGTGATGTTCGCGGGAACACTGGAGCACGCCGTGCTGGGCCGCCTGATCGTGGGCATCGCGCTGGGATCGATGGGCGCGGCGGCATTCTCCGTAATCGGCGATTATTGGGACGAGGCGGGGCGCAACTTCTGGTCCGGCATGATCCCCTCGATCGGCGCGCTAGCGGGAATGGCGCTCTCGGTCGTCGCCGGTGAGATGGCGGATTCGGCGTGGCGCTCCTCCTTCCTGATCTATGCGGTGGGCTTCATCGCGGCGGTGCTGGCACTGGCCGGGATACCCGGGAAAGTGGCCGCGCCGCGCGGACATTCTGCCCCGGCAACGGGCATTCCGCTGCACGTTCTGCCGGCCATTCTGGGCTTCGGCCTTATCGTGGGCAGCATTGCCACCGGCACGTCCGCCTATCTGCCGCATCGGCTGGTGGAAGTGGGAATCGTCAGCAGTTCGGGCCGCGCGATTGCCGCGCTATCCGGGGCGGCGACGGTGGTGATCACCGGCTTCGCCTATGGCCGGATCCGGCGCAGGGTATCGCTCGATCTCGCCTTCGTGCTGGGCGCGGCATGCAGCGGGCTGGGCCTGCTGATCATGGCCTACGGGCCGAGCGCGGCAATCGTCTCGTTCGGGATGGCGATCGAGGGGGTAGGCATCGGCGTGCTGATGCCAAGCCTGATGGTCTACGCCATCGGCCTGTCGGACGAGAGCAATCGCGGGCGAATGATCGGCCTGATGAAGGGCGCGATTTTCGGCGGGCCGTTTCTGGTGCAGTTCGCGCTCGATCCCATCCGCCTGTCCGCCGGCGCATCGGCGGCGTTGGCGATCCTTTCCGCAGCGGGCGGCGTGCTGGCGATCTGGTTCGCGGCGCGCTGGCTGGGGCGTCGACCGATATCCGTTCGAAGTGCGACATAGGAGGGATTAATGGCCGTCAACGGCGTAAATCGCATCATGATCGCCGTCCACGATCTGGAAAGTGCCAAGAGGAAATACCACGATCTTCTCGGCGCGACTTTCGTGGATGCGCATTGGACCGGAGAGCCGTTCGGCATCAGCGTGTCCATCGCATGGGATGCGGGAATCGAGTTGTGCGCACCGCTGCCCGGCAGAGAGGATAGCAGCGCGGTAACGGGCTTCCTCGCCGCCCACGGCGAAGGCGTCATGAGTGTATTTTTCAACGTGCCCGACGGGGAACGCGCGCGGGATCGTGCCATCCGTCACGGCTACAACAGCCTGCATTCCCTTGATTATACCCAGGCCGAAATCGACCAGCATCTGGGCGGCCTGTTCGAGCGATATCAGGAGTTCAACCTCGATACCGCCGAGCGCTGCGGCTTCACGGTCAGCCTTGCCCGGATTGAAGCCAAGAAGCAGGCCTGACGGGAATGGCGGGAGAATGCCCCCGCCCCCATTTGCTTTCAACTTAATCCCGCCGCCGCGTCGGCAATGCCGCTGGTATCGAAGGGGCGGAGCGCGCAGAGCAGCGTGATCCAGCGGCCCGGCCGCAGGCTGGTTTCCCGGTCGCGGTCGCCCAACGCCTGAACGTCGCGGCGTAGCCGCTCGATCAGTTCGGCCAGTTGCCCGGCCCCGGCTTCGGACAGCTTGAGCAGTTCGGACGTGTAGACCGCATCGGGCGCGCCGAAATCCATTGCCATGAACTGCTGTTTCAGGTGCGTTTCGAACAGCTTGCGCAGCGGCAGCTTGCGGAAGATCAACGCCCGGTCGACGCGCGGGCGCACTTTGTCGCCGCGCAGCCGGTCGATCAGGGCCAATCGCTCCAGCTTCAGCAGGGCTGCGTCCAGCGTGGCGCGGGGGAGGCCGAAATCCTCCCCGATCTCATGCGGGCTGGCGCCGGCCAGGATCGCCATGAACAGGGTGGAGAGGAACACGTCGGCAGACAGCGCCCGCTCCTGCGCCAGCGTCAGTTCGCGGGCGAGGCCGCTGCGCGCCTGCTCCGCCTCGCGCGCGAGTTCGGCGATGCTGGTTCCGCACAGTTCGGCCATGCGTTCCAGCCGGTCCAGCGTCAGCCCTTTGCCGACGATCCAGCGCTTCGCGGTGGCTTCGGAAACGCCCAGCGTTTCGGCCAGACGGGGCGCCGTCCACCCCTCCTGCCGCAAGTGGCGGCGCAGCACGCCCAGCATGGCGTCGCTTGTGGAATCGTATCGCATTTCGATACGGATGAGCGCAGATCATGATACGATTTTCAAGCCGTTTCTTCGGCCAAAAGGCACCTCATTCTATCATCTCTCTCGCGACAACGATCGCCCGGCGGCCTTCAGGGCCGGGACAAAAAACATCGTGGGAGATGCCCGAAAAATGGAAGACATCCTGATCCGGAACGGCACCGTCGTGGACGGCACCGGCGCCCCCGCCTTCGCGGCCGACGTGCGCGTGACCGGCGGCACGATTGCCGAAGTCGGCCCCGGCCTTGAACCGCGCGGAGAGCGCGTGGTCGATGCCGCCGGCTGCTACGTCACCCCCGGCTTCATCGAAAGCCACACGCATTACGACGGCACCATGTGGTGGCAGCCCGATCTCGATCCCCTGCCCGGCTATGGCGCGACAACGATGATCCTGGGCAATTGCGGTTTCTCCACCGCGCCGCTCCATCGCTACATGCCGGCGCAGAAGGAGATGATCGGCATCTTCTCGTTCTTCGAGGATATTCCCGAGGGCCCGTTCCTGCAGCACTTGCCGTGGGACTGGAACACATGGTCCGAATACCGCGCGTCGGTGGAGCGCAACGTGCGCGTGCCGCTGAATTATGCCGCCTATGTAGGCCATATAGCCATCCGCCTTGCCGCGATGGGCGTGGAGGCGTGGGACCGTGAGGCGACACCCGAAGAAATCGCGCGCATGTGCGAATTGCTGGACGATGCGCTGGCGGCAGGCGCGCTGGGCATGTCGGACAACCTGCACGACCATGACGGGCAGGACCGCCCGGTGCCCACCCTGAAGGCCAACGATGCGGAGTTCGCCGCGCTGTTCGAGGTGATGGAGCGCTATCCCAACTGCTGTTACCAAGTGATCGTCGATACCTTCATGCGGATGACCGGCCCGTCGGACCTCGAACGGCTGGCGAAGCTGCTGGGCGGCCGCAAGATCCGCGTCCAGATCGCGGGTGCAGTGCCCACGCTGGAGTTCCAGAAGGGCATCCTTCCCGCCATGCAGGACAGCCTGCGCAAGATGCGCGAGGCCGATGTGGACGTATGGCCGGGCTTCGCGCACGTTTCGCCCACCAATGTGCTCTCCATCGTCAAGTCGCTGATCTTCGCCCAGTCCAACGACTATGTCTGGCATGAGGTGGTCTCTGCCGAAGACCATGGCGAAAAGGCGCGGCTGCTGGCCGATCCGGACTGGCGGGCGCGGGCGCGCAAGAGCTGGGACGAGAACGCCTGGGACCATTCGCCGTTGAAGAACCCGCAGGAACTGCACCTGATCGACAGCGAGAACGGTATCGGCCCGCTCAACCTGACGCTGAAAGCCTATGCCGAAGCGCGCGGACTGCACCGATCCGATGCGATGGCGGAATGGATCCTGCTGAACGGCACCCGCTCCACCGTCCACATGTCCCCCTTCCCCAAGGACGAGGCGCTGACCATCGAGCTGATGCGCGATCCCAATACCGTGGGCAATATCTCGGACGCGGGCGCGCACTTGCAGATGCTGTGCGGCGGGGGCGAGAATGCGCTGCTGCTGACCCAGTACGTGCGCGAGGAAGGCACGCTCTCCATCGAGGAGGCGGTGCATGTGATGACCGGCAAGCTGGCCGGCCACTTCAACCTGAGCGACCGGGGCGTAATCGCCGAAGGCAAGCGCGCGGACATCGCGGTGTTCGATCTGGCCGAAGTGCAGCGGCGCGAAATGGAAAAGGCGAATGACGTGCCGGACGGGCGCGGCGGCCATTCCTGGCGCTTCACCCGCAAGCCGATGCCCACGCGCCTGACGCTGGTGAACGGCGTGCCGACGTTCGAGAACGGCGCCTATACCGGCGCAAAGCCGGGGCACTTCCTCTCCCCCGCTATCCAGCCCGTGGGCAATTACGCGGAAGCCGCCGAATGACCTGCTGAAACGAACCGGGGCAGCGCCTTCGAAAGAGAAAGGCGCGCCCCACACAGGAAAGGATGTCCCGATGAACGAAGCCACGATCGGCGATGCCGACCGCGCCTATTTCAACGGCGCGATCAAGGCGATCGCCACGCAAAGTTCGGTGCTGGTCAGCTCCTCCCGCTATCTCAACCACGCGCCGCTGCGGGCGCTGATCGCGCAGGAAATGCTGCGCCGGAACGGCCCGGACCTTCCCAACACCGCCTATATCCCCGAAGTCGCGCAGATCTTCCACGATCTGGAGGACATGCCGCGCATTATCCAGCTGTTCGAGATGGAGAAGGCGCGCCTGCCCGAATTCCGCCGCTGGCTGGAAGAGAAGCGGCTGGCCGACTTCACCATCGCCGAACTGGAACACTGCGCGCCCGGCACACTGGGCGCGGCGATCCGCGAATTCATGGTGAACTCCGGCTACCAGTTGGACCTGTTCTTCCAAGAAGTGCAGGTGGTGAACGACTTCACCTACTACCTTCGGCAAACCGCGCTGACGCACGACATCGAACACATGGTGACTGGCTTCGGCCCCAACCATGGCGGCGAGATCGCGCTGCTGACCGCGAACATGCATGCCAAGGCGCGCTACTTCCATCCGGAACTGTCCGCCTTCTTCTCGCGCATCGCCTACTACCTGAAGGCCAAGACGATCCTGAAGGACGGGCTGCACTATCCCGAAGCGATGGTGGTCAATCTGGAGGCCGAATATCGCGGCGCCGAGCAGGGGCGGAACTGGAAAATGCCGCTGATGCTGGTGAACTGGCGGGCGCGGGTGGACCAGCAGATCGTCGACATCCGCCGAGAACTGGGCGTCACGCCTGCCGAGGAAGGCCTCTGGCTCGATACCAATCGTCTCTGCAACGAGGACGACCCGGACTACAGACCGGCTCTCCAGGCCGCCGAGTAAGGCGGCCTCCTCCCAGGCCGGTCCCGCGTCCTGCGGGGCCGGCCATCTTTGCGGACCTTCGGCTGCCTCCTGTTCCCTGATCGCGCGCGCCCTGGTGGCAGGCGCGGCGCGCAGAGCGGAGCTGAACGCAGCACGATTTTCCAAAATGGTATCCCACCAGGCAGCGATCGGAACGATCGTCGGGCCGCGACCCGGCAAGACCAAGGCGCCAGAACAAAAACATCAAAACAAACTAGGGGAGGCACTTGCATGAAGAACCTGAACTTCGCCCGTTTCGCGGGCGGTTCGACGGGCTGTTCGACTTTGGCCCTTGCCACGACGCTGACGATTGCAGCGCTGACGATCGCCGCGCCCGCAACCGCCCAGACCGCGCCGGCCTCCCCCGATCCTTCCGGCCCGCAAGCGGTAACCACCATTCAGGAGATCATCGTCACCGCGCAGAAGCGATCGGAAAACCTGCAAAGCGTGCCGGTCGCGGTCACCGCGATCACGTCCGACCAGATCGCCAATGCGCGGATCGAGAACATCGCCGATCTGCGCTCGGTCGCGCCGAACCTCTACGTCGTCACCCAGCCGGGCGGCAACAACATCCCTTCCACCATGATGCGCGGGCAGGTTTCCGGCGCGGCGTCCAACCCCACGGTGGACAACGGCATCTCCTACTACATCGACGGGGTCTATCTGGGCTCGCTCAGCGGCATCATCTTCGACGTTGCCGATATCGAGCGGATCGAGGTCATTCGCGGCCCGGCCGGCACTCTGTTCGGCACCAATTCCACCGGCGGCGCGATCAACTACATCACATCCGGCCCGCGCGGCGTCTTCGCGGCAAAGCAGGATTTCAGCTACGCCCGCTTCGGATCGTTTCGCAGCAAGACGCGGATCGACCTGCCCGAATGGCACGGCATCAGCGCGGCGGTCAGCTACCTGCACAATGAAAAGCGCAACAACGTCCGCAATTACGACCAGATCACGCTGGACTACACCAATGAAACCTCCGGCAAAGTCGGCGCGCTTACTTCGGTCAAGCGGTTGGGGGAAAGCACGACCGATGCCGTGCACGCCACGGTGCGCTGGAAACCGCTGGACGACCTGACGCTGGACTACAAGTTCGACTGGTCCCGCCAGGAATTCGCGCCCCCGCCCGTCTATCTGCTGGGCTTTCCCGATACGCCGGGCGGGATCGCGGCCTACCAGCTGGTCGCATCGCAAGTCTATTTCGGCGGGCCGACGCTGGACGACTATATCCAGACAGAACGCGGGCGCGTGGCCTATAACGACACGACGACGAAAAGCGTGACCAAGACGACCTCCCACCTGATCGTCGGCACCTACCGCGCGAACGATCACCTGACGATCAAGAACACCACCAGCTGGCGATCGCTGGACCGCAACGCCTTCACCTCCAACCTCGACGGCACCGGCACGCTGACCGTGCCGATCGCTTATGGGCCAGACGGCACGCCCGCCGCCTTCGCACCGCTGTCACCCCTCTCGGTGCGGTGCTGCAACCAGTTGCGGCAGTTCAGCAACGAATTGCAGTTCAACGTCGATACCAAGCCCGTCACCGCGACGGCAGGCCTGTTCTACTATAACCGGCGCACGCCGCCGGGAGAGAACCCGTTCGGCCTGCCGGTGGTCGATACCTTCCAGGTCTTCCCCGGCAATGCTCATCCCGGCACGCCGATCACCGATTTCGACCGCAGCTTCTACTACAAGGTGCGGCAGGTCGCCGGCTATGGGCAGGCGACATGGCACGCGACCGACCAGATCGATGTGACCGGCGGCCTGCGCTACACGCAGGATGACAAGACGTTCTTCGACACTTCCGCCGGAGAACCAGGCACGACCTATACCTACTCGAAAGGCAATTTCAGCTATCTGGCCAACCTGACCTACAAACCATCCAGCCAGATTCTGCTCTATGCCAAGTACGTCACCAGCTTCATCGCCGGCGGCACGGCGGCGGGGCCGCTAGCTGTCGACAGCGTGACCGGCAAGGTGTTCCAGGGCCCGGCGATCCCCTACAAGGAGGAGCGCGCCTATTCCTGGGAAGGCGGGCTGAAGGCGGACTGGTTGGGGCACCGGCTGCGCACCAATCTGGCGCTGTTCCATGTGCGCTATTCCAATCTGCAGACGCCGATCTTCGCATCGACCGGCTGCGTCACATCGCCCAGCGGCATCTGCGAGCCGATCGTCTCATCGCAATACACAGCCAACTTCGGCAAGGCCCGCGCCTATGGCCTGGAATTCGAGGTGACTGCGGTTCCCATCGAAAACCTGACGCTGAACGCCGGCGGCAGCGTCACCGACTTCAAGTATCTGGATATTTCGCCCGAAGTGCTGACCAACGCCGGCGTCACCCGGGTTTCCGATTATCCTGAAACGATGCGGCCCACGTTCATGTCGAACTTTTCGGCCGAATACGTGCAGCCGCTGGATAACGGCATGCGCCTTTCGGCACGCGTGGACGGAGCATTGCGCTCGAAGATCGTGGTCGGCACCACCGTCTTCAGCAGTGCCGGCTTCGCGGCGGCGGGTCTGCCTTACGACAACGACTACATGAATAAGGCGAGCACCCAGAAGGCGCTGCTGACGCTGAATGCGCGGCTTTCGCTGATGGACGTGCCGGTGGGCCCGACCACGGCGACCGTCTCGCTCTGGGGGCGCAACCTTACCAACCGGCAGCAGATCAACATCATCTCCAGCACCGGCATCACAGCGACGGCCCTGTACGATGATCCGGTGACTTACGGCATCGATCTTTCCGTGAAGCTTTGAGGAGACTGCTTAGAGAATGCCCGAAAGGGCATTTTCGAGGCGGCACCGGCCCACTCCCCCACCCGACCACCCATCAAGGGTACACTAGTGGGTGGTCGGGTGGGGGAGTGGGCCGGTGCCGCTAAAATCTGCCCGCGGCGGATTTTCAAACAGACCGCAGCAGATGCATCCGCCCGGTGGCGATGGGGCTGTCGCGGTCGCTCTGCCAGCACGCGGCATCCACGTTCACCACCCGCTTGCCCAGGCGCACGATGCGCGCCTGGGCGTAAGTGTCGATCATCAGCCCGCCGCGCAGGAAATCGATAGTGATGTTGATCGGGCGCGGGCGCCCGTCGGGAACGTCCTGCGCACCAGAAAGCGCGGCCAGGCAGGCGAGTTCCAACAGGCTGCCGATCACTCCGCCGTAAAGGAAGCCCTGCCGCCCCTCCAGCGCCGGTGCGGCGGGCATGAACAGGCCCGGATTGCCCTCCGCATCGGTCCATTCACGCACGCCCAGCATCTGCGCATAAGGGGCCCGTTCGATCATGGTTCGCTCGTGAAGAAGAAGCTGGCGGCGGCGAAGGCGACCGGGTTGGCGGGATCGCCATCGTGCACCTCGCACCGGGTGAAGGCCACGCGGCGCGTCACCCGGTGGCAGGTCGCCCGGGCATGGAGTGTGCATTCGGGCCGCGCTGCGCGCAGATAGTCGACGCGAAGGTCCAGCGTCGCCATCGGCTCCCACCGCCGCGTGCGCGCGATGATCGCGGCGCCGGCCGCCGCGTCGATCAGCGAGATCACCGGGCCGGACGAGACGAGACCGGACCCTGCATCCATCAGGAACCCTGCCGAGAACGGGCAGGCCAGTTCCGCCCAATCCGGCCCGTTATCGACATGGAAGATGCCCAGCAGCGCGTGATGCCCGCGCGGGGGCATGGATTTCAGCCGCTCGAAAGGATCCTGCTCCTGCGTCATTCAGGCTAGGCCGTCCAGCGCGGTTCGCGGGGCAGGCCCAGGCCGCGCTCCGCGATCAGGTTGCGCTGAATCTGATTGGTGCCGCCATAGATCGTGTCCGCCCGGCTGAACAGGAACAGGTTGGGCAGCGTATCCCACTCGTAATCCTGATGCGGCGTCACTTCGCCCTCCTGCCCCAACACGTCCATCGCCAGTTCGCCCAGACTACGGCGCCATGTCGCCCACTGGATCTTATAGGTCAGCGCGGCCCCGTCCATGCGCGAATGATCGGTGTTGGAAAGCATCCGCAGCGCGCCATAACGCATCAGGCGCAACCCGATTTCCGCTTTCGCGATCCGCTGGCGGATCAGCGGATCGCGCGCGGCGCCATTGGCCTTGGCCGCGGCGATGATCTCGTCCAGTTCGTTGCGGAAGCCCATCTGCTGGCCCAGCGTGGATACGCCGCGCTCGAAGGCGAGCAGGCCCATGGCGATCTTCCATCCCTCCCCCACGGCACCGATGTAGCTGTCCGCCGGGCAGCGGGCATCGGTGAAGAACGTCTCGTTGAATTCGGCATCGCCGTTGATCTGGCGAATGCCGCGAATGTCGATGCCGGGCTGGTCGATCGGCATCATCAGGAAGGTCAGGCCGCGCGGGCCCTGTGTGCCTTCCTCCGTGCGCGTCACCACGAAAATCCAGTCGGAGATATGGGCAAGGCTGGTCCAGATCTTCTGGCCGTTCACCACCCATTCGTCGCCATCAAGCCGCCCCTTGGTGCGCACGCCGGCAAGGTCCGACCCGGCGTTGGGCTCCGAAAAGCCCTGACAGAAGATCGTCTCGCCCGCCGCGATGCCGGGCAGGAAGCGCTGCTTCTGCTCCTCGGTGCCGAAGGTCAGGATCGTCGGCCCGGCCAGTTCGATGCCGATGTGGTTGACGCGGCCCGGCACGCCGGCGCGGGCATATTCCTCGGCAAAGATCACCTGCTGTGCCAAGGTGGCGTTGCGACCGCCCCACTCCTCCGGCCAGCCGATGCACGACCACTTGTGCGCGGCCAGCTGCCTTTCCCATTCCTTGCGACGTTCGGGGCTGCCGGTCAGCTTGGTGATGCCCTTGATGTCGCGGAATTCGCCCGCCATCTGGCCGTTGAGCCAATCGGCGCATTCCTGGCGAAAATGCTCGTCCGCCTGCGAAAATCCCAGCTTCATGCCGCTTCTCCCAAAATGATCGCGGCAACCCGTTCGCGGTGCCAATCGCCCTTGCCCAGCAGCGTCTGGATCGAACGCGCGCGCTTGAAGAACAAGTGCGCGTCATGCTCCCAGGTGAAGCCGATGCCGCCGTGCAGCTGGATCATGTCCGCCGCGCAGCGAAAGCCGGTGTCCGCCGCGAAGGACTTGGCGGCGTGCAGCGCCAGCGGCGCCTCATCGCTGCCCTCGTCCACCGCGCAAGCCGCCCAGTAGACGGCCGATCGGGCCTGCTCGATCTCCACCATCATGTCGGCCAGACGGTGCTTGTAAGCCTGGAAAGAGCCGATCGGACGACCGAACTGCACACGCTCCTTCGAATATTCCACCGTGCGATCGAGGCTGGCCTGCGCCCCGCCAAGCGCTTCCGCGGCAAGGCCGACAAGCGCGGTCCGATTGGCCGCGGCAAGCCCCTCGACCGGGTTGGCCAAAGCCTCCACCACGACGCCATCGAAGCGCACTTCGGCCAGCGGCCGCGTCTGGTCCATCGTGGTCTGCGCGGTGACCGAAACGCCTGCTGCATCGCGCCGCACCAGCCATGCGCCGCTGCCGTCGGTGACGACGAAAAGGTCCGCCAGCGCGCCATGGGCAACGAAGCGCGATCCGCCGATCAGCTTGCCGTCACGCAGTTCCAGCGCGGAATCCTCAACGAAAGCGGCAATCGTTGCGCCGGACAACAGACCCGGCAACCATGCCTCGCGCTGTCCCTCACTACCACCCGCCGCAATCGCCGGTGCCGAGAGCATCAGGCTGCCCAGCATCGGCAGCGCCGCCACTTGCGCACCGGCCGCCTCCGCAATGATCGCCAGTTCGACCAGCCCGAGCCCCGCGCCGCCCGCCGCTTCGGGAAGCGAGATGCCGGAAAAGCCCAGCTCCTCACAAAAGTCCCGCCACAGCGCGCGGTCGATCCCCTCTCCCTCCATCGCCGCGCGGGTGCGCGCGCTGGTGGCGTTTTCCGCGAAGAAGGCGCGCGCCGTCTCCGCAATCATCTGCTGCTCGTCGGTAAACGCGAATTCCATTCCAGCCCGCTTTCACGATCGGAGCGCGCGTGTGGCCAGGCGCCGGCTGCGGCCATCGGCCAAGCCATTGCGCAGCCGCCAGCGACGCGGCACCTGCATCCTCTCCAAACGCAATCGCTTATGCGGCGAATTGCGTGACAAGAATCACGCTATATTACGCATATTACCTTTTCAAGCTGCAAAATGCGTATTTATGGAATAGATTTTATCCGCACTCACAATCAGCCGTTGGTCACCGCGCTGACGCCGACCACGCCATTGGTGAACTTCACCGTCTTCACCGCGATCGAGGTTTCGACATGCTGCACACCCTCCACCGCCAGGATGCTGCTGACGGTCACCTCGTGCAGTTCCTCGATATCGCGATAGAAGCAGGTCGTCATGATGTTGAACGGGCCCAACATCGTCATGATCGAATGGATCGTCGGGATCTGCCGTAGTTCGCGGGCAACCTGATGGAACCGTGTCATGTCCGCCTGGATCGAGACGAAGGCGGTCTTGGTGCTGCGGTCCAGCCGGGGGCTGATCAGCGCGGTAAAGGCGATCAGCCCATCCTGCTGCAACCGCTTCAGCCGCAGGCGGATCGTGCCTTCGTTGACGCCAAGATCGGCGGCGATGCTGCGGTTGGAAACACGCGCATCCTTCGAAAGGATCGCGATGATACGGTGATCGAGATCGTCGAGATCGGGCCAGCTCATTGCGCGTCTTCCACTGAATCGAGACCGAACTTGATGATGTCGAGACCGATCGACTGCGTGATCGACCGGATGCCCGCCACCCTGGAGAACTTCTTCGCCACGAACTGGGAAAGGTCCTCGATATTGGGCAGCGCCAGCAGTACGCTCACTTCGTAGCGCCCGGTCACCAGATAGGCGGCGAAGACTTCCTCGAACTGGGCCAGTTCCTCCGCCACATCCCCCGGGGCGCGGCCGGTAACCTCGATCCCGATATAGATCAGCACGTGATAGCCGTGGACCGCGAAGTCCGAAACCGCGACCACCCGCAGCGTGCCGGATTCCTCCATGCGCCGCAGGCGGGCGGAAACGGTGGTCGGCGCGATGTCGATTGCCTTGGCGATCTGCTGGTGCGTGGCGCGACCGTTGCGCCGCAACTGCTCCACGATCTTCAGGTCCGTTTCGTCGAAATCCGCCAGATCGTCCATGCCTTCGCCCGTTTCTATCCCAGGATCGCCAATCGATCGACGGTCTTGCCAGCATCGAAAGGACAGGTCGAATCGAAAGCGCTTCTCCGCATTGGGAAATCCCCGGGCTTGATCGCTGCTCAATCGCGTAGCAGCGAGCCGCCGTTGACGTGCCAGAGCTGCCCGTTGACCCATTCGCCATCGTCGGAGGCGAGGAAGGCCACCGCACCGGCAATGTCGTCCGGCTGGCCAAGGCGGCGGTGCGGGATCGTCTCCAGCATGCCGGCCACATAGTCGTCGGTCAGGTGCTGGGCGACCGCTTCGGTCAGGACCACGCCGGGGCAGATGCCGTTGGCGCGAATGCCCTGCTTGCCAAACTTGCGCGCGACGTGGCGCACCAGCGCGTGAAGCGCGTTCTTGGTCATGGGATAGGCAACCTGCAACGGATTGCCCGAGATCGCCGCGCCGGAAGAGGTGTAGATCATCGCCCCGCCGCCCCGCTCGATCAGCACTGGCAGCGCGGCCTGCGTGGCAAGGAAATGGCTCTTGGCATTGATCGCGAAGGACCGGTCCAGCACGTCTTCCGTGCAGTTGAGCACGTCGATATCGCCTTCGGTGCCGCCCGCAAGGTTGGAGTGGTAGAAATCCAGCGCGCCGAATTCGGCCTGTGCCGCTGCCACGATCTCCGCCTGGGAAGCGGCGCTGGTGCCGTCCAGCCGCATGCCGATCGCCTTGCCGCCGCCTTCGCGGATGGCGCGCGCGGTATCGATCGCCCATTCCTCCACGATATCGCCGATCACCACGGCCGCGCCTTCGGCCGAAAGCCGCCGCGCGGTCGCGGCGCCAATGCCGCGCCCACCGCCGGCAACAATGCCGACCTTGCCGTTCAATCCGCGCATTCGATCATCTCCGGTATCTTCATTGTCGCAATCCGGCGCCCGATCAGAGTGTGATCAGAGTGAGGGGCGCCGGTCCTTCCACGGCGCGGCCTGTTCCAGCTGGCCGGCCAGGCGCAGCAGGCCCGCCTCGTCTCCATAGCGGCCGACGAACATGACCCCGATCGGCAGCCCCGCCTTCGACATGCCCAGCGGCACCGACATGGCGGGCTGGCCGGTCATGTTCTCCACTTGCGTGAAGGGGGAGAAGGCGGCGGTCCGCGCGCCCCATGCTGCGAAGTCGATGCCCGGCGTCAGGTTGATCTTGCCCAGTTCCAGCGGCGGCGCGGCCAGAGTGGGCGAGAGGATCACGTCGTAGCGGGCCATGAACTGCGCCATCGTCAGCGCCGCCGCCTGCAGGGTGTTATTGGCGCGCACATAGTCCATGCCGGTGACATGCTGGCCCATTTCCACGAATGCGAGCGTGATCGGTTCCAGCACATCGGGGCCCACGGGAACGCCGGTCGCCTTGGCCCGGTCCAGCATATCGGCCGCGACCGAGGAGGCGATCAACGCGAAACCGGCCGTGCCGATGGCGGCGACGTCCAGCTTGGGCGCGGCTGGTTCCACCACGTGGCCCAGGCTTTCGCACAGGCGCGCGGCGGCCAGCGCCGCCTCCCGGCATTCGGGATCGATCGGCACGCCGGACGGCGCATCGAGCATCAGCGCGATGCGCAGCTTGCCGGGCGCCTTGGTGACTTGCGCCAGAAAGGTCTCATACGGCGTCGGAGCGGAATAGCGGCTGCCGGGCTCCACCCCATGCGTAACGTCCAGGATCGCGGCGGAATCGCGCACGCTGCGCGTGACGGCGTGGTGGACCGAGAGCCCGCCCCAGCCCTCCGTGCGCGGCGGGCCCATCGGCACGCGCCCGCGACTGGGCTTCAGGCCGAACAACCCGCAGCAGGAAGCCGGAATGCGGATCGAGCCGCCGCCATCGGTGGCGTGCGCGGCCGGGAGCACGCCCGATGCCACGGCCACTGCCGCCCCGCCGGAGGAGCCGCCGGCGATATGCGCCGGGTTCCATGGATTGCGGGTGGCACCGGTGACCTGGTTCTCGGTCGTGCCGGTCAGGCCCAGTTCGGGCACGGCGGTCTTGCCGAAGACTACGAAGCCCGCCTTCTCGATCCGGCGGACCAGTTCGGAGGTCGCCTCGGGCCGATAGTCCTTGTAGAACCGGCTGCCGTTGCCGGTCGGCAGCCCGGCGATATAGGTGTTCAGGTCCTTGAGCAGCCACGGCACACCGCGAAACGGCCCTTCCGGCAGGCCATTGGCGATGGCGGCGCGGCCATAGTCGTAATGCCGCTGCGCCATGAAGTGCAGGCGCGGGTCCAGCGCCTCTGCCCGGCCGATCGCCGCATCGAGCAGTTCGGCGGGCGAGACCTGCCGCTTGCGCACCAGTTCCGCCAGCCCCAGCGCGTCATGCGTGTCCAGCGGACTGCTTGCTTTCCCCCCTGCTGCAGCCGTGGCAGCAAGGGCAGGTGCGGCGGCAAGCCCCCCGGCCGCCGCCGCACCTGCGATCATCGAACGGCGGGTCATCGATGTGCCTTCTTCCGACATGTTCCCCACCTTCAATCCTGCGCGTAGAAGCGCGAGTAGAACTTGCGGAACTGCGGGATCGGGCCATCGCCGTCGCAGATGATCGGAGAGGGTTCGAACTTCTGGCGATCCCAGACCACCTTGTCCTGATCGAATTGCTTGCAGATGTCGCGGATCAGCCCCTTGGCCAGCCGCCCCATCGGCCCTTCGGCCTGCGCCTTGGGCTGGGTGAAGCAGAAGCGCGCGTGGACGTGGTCTTCGCTCACCGGCGTAAGGCAGGCGATCATCAGCGTTTCGGAAATGCCGGTAAAGCGCGTCCAGCTCTGGCCCGGGCCCATCGTGTCATAGCTGATCAGGCCGTCCACTTCGCCCATCGGCGTGCCCATCTTCGCCTTCACATCGGCGCCGCGGCCCCATTCGCCCCAGCGCAAGTCGCCCTGCGGTACGTCGGCGGTGCCGTGGATGTACTTGAAGTGGGCGAAGTCCACGCCGTTCTCGGCCATGTTCTGAAGCGAGCCCCAGACGTTCCATTCATGGACTTCGTAGTCGGTCCAGTCGGGATCGGTCGCCTCTGGCAGCGCGGCCACTTCCCACAGCGGGGCGACGTCCTGTGGGTGATACCAGACCCAGATCCAGCGGTTCACTTCCACCACGTGCCAGGTCCGCACGCACTTGCGCTTTACCTGCGGCGGGATCACGCGGGCATAGGGAATCTCCTTCACCACGCCCTCGTTCCCGTCATAGCGCCAGGCGTGGAACGGGCATTCCAGCAGGTTGCCGTTGACCTTGCCGCCATGGCCCATGTGCGCGCCAAGGTGGCGACAATAGGCATCGACGACGCGCACCTGCCCGTCCTCCCCGCGCCACATCGCCAGATCCTTGGCGAAATAGTGAAGTGCCTTCACTTCGTCCACTGCCAGATCGGCGGAAAGGTCGATCGGATACCAGCCGAACGGGATGCCGTTGTCGAGGTTGCGCGTCTCGACCGAGGCGCGGTCCTTCACTTCGGCAAGGCGCCAGTCGATCAGGTCCTGCCCGCGCAGCTTTTCAAGGATCTGCCACACGGCAACGGGCGGGGTGCGCGCATCGGTGGCGGCGCGCGGATCGGCATCGGACATGGGATTCTCCCGGGTCATTATGTGAGATCGAAAACCCTGATCGCGTTTTCGCGCAGGAACTTGGGCCAGACGTGGTCCTTGAACGGCACGTTCTCCATGTCGGAAAAGATGCGGTCGAGGCTGAGGCCCATCGGGAAGTAGCCGGCGTAGAGCACCTTGTCCGCGCCGCGCGTATTGGCGTAATCGATGATCGCCTTGGGGTAATGCTTGGGCGCAAAAGCGCTGGTCGAATAATAGAGGTTCGGCCATTTCAGCATCAGCTTCACGGCCAGCGCCTCCCACGGCTCGGCCCCGTGGCGCATGACGATCTTCAGGTCCGGGAAGAACCAGCAGACCTCGTCCAGATGCTCGACCTTCTGCGTTTCCATCGGGATGCGCGGGCCGGGAATGCCGACGTTCAGCAGCACCGGCAGGCCCAGTTCCTCCGCACAGGCGTAGATCGGGAACATGTACTTGTGGTTGATCGCAACCTGCGGCAGCGTCCCCGCCGGAAAGCAGCTGATAGCCGAGAGGCCGACCTCGGCATGGAGCCGGCGAATGCGCCGCACTTCTTCCATGCCGCGATTGGGATCGACCGGCAGATCGAAGAAGAAGCGGTCTCCGAACTTCTCCTTCGCGCGATAGGACGTGTCGTTGTCGTTCCAGCCGACCAGCGCCTTGTCCACGTTGTGGCGGTCCATCTGATCGACCGTCCAGGCCACGAAATCATCGGCGTCGCCGGTCTGCGGAATGTCCTTGAACATGTATTGCGCAGGCATGGCGAACTGCTGGAGCGTCTGCCGGTCCTTGATCAGCGGACGGAACGGCGCGAACCATTCGGAGCGGTCCTCCGCTTCCGGAATGCCGAGCATGCAGTCGATAATGCCGATGTCACGGGGCATGCCCATGCGTCTGTTCTCCTGTCGGTTGTCGCGTTGTCGGGCGTCGTTGCCAATTGCCGACTGTCAGTTATGGGCGACCAGTTGCGGCCACAGCGCCCGCAGCGCGATCTTGTCGATTTTCTGGGAATGGTTGCGCGGCAGCGGCCCGGGAGAGAAAGCGACTTTCGCCGGCGCCTTGTAGCGGGCCAGCCGCTCCGCCACCCATTCGCGCACGGCATGTTCCTCAAGCCCATCGGCATGCAGGACAGCCACCAGAAGCTCTCCCATGCGCTCGTCGGCGATGCCGAATGTCGCACATTCGCGCACTTCGGGCAGTTCGCTCAGCACGCGTTCGACTTCGGCGCAGTAAATGTTCTCCCCGCCGGAGATCACCATGTCCTTGGACCGGTCGACGATGGTGATGTAGCCGCCCTCGTCCTGAAAGCCGATGTCGCCGGTGCGCAGCCAGCCGTCCGGCGTCAGCGCGGCGGCAGTCTCTTCCGGGCGGTTCCAGTAGCCGGACATGACCATGGCGCTGCGCACGGTGATCTCACCGCTTTCACCCGTTTCGCACAGGCTGCCATCCGGGCGAAGGATCCGCATGTCCACCAGCGGCAGCACACGCCCTGCCGAGGCGCGCGCCTGCAGGAAATCCTCGCCCACGGCCTGCGCGATCGCGCCCGAGGTCTCGGTCATGCCGTAGCCCGTGCCCAGCAGCGAATGCGGGCATAGCCGGCGCACTTCCTCCAGCAAGTTAAGCGGCAGGGCCTGGCCGCCCGAACCGATATTGCGCAACGAAGAAAGATCGGCCTCCGCCAGATGCGCCTTGTGCACCATGTCCCACAGCATCGTCGGCACGGTGGAGAGCTGCGTCACCTTCTCCCGCTCGATCAGCCGCACCGCCTCTGCCGCGTCCCAGCGCCGCATCGTCACGATCTTGCCGCCCGACAGCATCGGCGCAAGGAACGCCGATCCCAGGCCCGAGATGTGGAACAGGGGATAGACTTGCAGGATCGCCTGCGGCGGCACTTGCGCCATGATCGTCTCGACCGGAACGCCGTATTGCAACGCCATGCCCTGAAGCACCATGGCCCCGGTCAGCTGCGTGCCCAGCAGGCCCGTAATCAGGCTCCGGTGCGAGAGGACCGCGCCTTTCGCGCGCCCGGTCGTGCCCGATGTGAAAAGAATGGCACAGGCATCGCCGGGCTTTGCCGGCGCAATGGCGTCGACGCTTCGGCCGTTGTCCTCAAGCGGCTGCGTCAGGTCGATCACTCCCCCGGCAAAGCCGCCATCGCGGACGGCGACGGCACGCTCCGTATCGGCAAGCACCAGCACGGGGGACACATCGCCGATCATCGCCGCCAGTTCGGCCGGGGAACCGCGACTGTTCAGTACGACCGCCACGCCGCCGGCCCGTACGATCGCAAGGAACGCCACCATCCATTCGGCACGGTTGCGCATGCAGATCGCCACGCGGTCACCACGCGCGATGCCGAGATGACCGATCAGCCGGTCGCGCCATGCGAAGACATCGTCGTACGTCAGCCGCCGCTCGCCGTGAGGGCCATCGAAATCGACGATCATCGTCGCATCGCCAAACTGACGCGCACTTTCCAGCAATTGAGCAAGATCGGCAGGGGCGCGCACGAACGTCCGCACGCCGTCGCGCTCGCCGATCTCGAACGGCGAACCGGCGGCGGTCACTTGTGCGAAAACCGGATCGACGCGGCCCGAGCCTGCGGCCTGATCGCCAGCCCGACCGGCGGCGACCTCGGTATCAACACCCGCGCTCACTTGGCGATCCCCCGCTTGGCGATCCCGCACTTGGCGATCCTTGCGAATGCGCAAAGGCAGGGCGCAACGGCAGACTGCACGGCATTCGCCCGCGGATCCCTCCGTGCCGGACCGGATCGCCTGAATCCGTCGACGGCCTGAGCCGACCTCGTGCCTGACATTGCCATCCTCTCGATTCGCATCGTTTTCGTTATGGCATGAGGATATTGTCGTAATCGCGCATTTCAAGGCAAATATTTTTACGCACCTTTTTACGCGGGAAATTGCCCCACCGCCCGTCGCGATCGTTTGGCCAACGCCCACCGATATTTCCCGCTTTCCGGGATATTTTTCGGATAACCCAATGATAATCCCACGCGACGGAATGAACGATTCCGACAAAGCCACCGATCCCTCTCCGCGTTCTCAGAACCAATCAGTTCGTATTTTTAGTGTTTACATTTTACGCGTTTTGACGAATCCATTGACGCAACGAGCCGACAGGACCTTGCGAGACCGCCAAACAGGCGGAAGCGAATGCGGAACCGAGCGACGGCCCTGGGAAGGACAGGAAGGCACATGCAGCGGGATCTCGAAGGACGGGTGGCCATCGTCACCGGTGGCAGCGATGGCATCGGCCTTGCCACGGCGACATTGCTTGCCCGGCGCGGCGCGAAGGTGACGATCTGCGGCCGCCGACAGGAACGACTGGACCATGCCGTGGCAACCATCGAAGCCGCAGGCGGCCTGGCGGAAGCCGTGCAGCTCGATGTGGCGGACTTCGATGCCCTCACGGCGATGGTCGATGATGTCGCGCAGCGCCACGGCCGGTTGGACATGCTGGTGAACAACGCGATGTCCACGCATTACGCACCGATCGACCGACTGACCGTCGAGCAGTGGCGTAAGGACTTCACGGTCAATGCCGATGCCACCTTCGTCGCCACCAAGGCCGCGATGCGGGCGATGGCGCGCAATGGCGGCGGCTCCATCGTCAATGTCGCCTCGACCTGCGGCATTCGCGCGGCCGCCAACATGTCCAGCTATTCGGCCTCCAAAGCCGCGCTCGTCCATTTCAGCGCGGTCGCGGCGATGGAAGGCGCCCCGCTGGGCATCCGCGTCAATGCCGTGGTGCCCGGCCAGGTCCAGACTGCCGGGACCGAGGAATTCGCCGCCCGCGCCCCGCAGATCGCCGCGCGCACGGCCGAAGCGATCCCGATGGGACGCGGCGGCCGGCCCGGCGAACTGGCCAGCGCGATCGTGTTCCTGCTGTCGGACGATGCCAGCTACGTCACCGGCGTGGCCCTGCCGGTAGACGGCGGCAAGGCAGCGCAACTCTACATGCCCGCCTGACCGCGCGCCCGCTCGGAGGCGCCCGCAGCAGAACGAACGTGACCGGCGAACCTGGAACGCCCGCCACCACCCACGATCCAACACAAAAAACGACAATCATGGGAGAGAGAAACATGCCGAAACGCTACGCAAGAACCGCTTTCCGATTGCTGGTCGGCGCAAGCACCCTCGCCTTCGCCGGTCAGGCCATGGCGCAAGAGGCCGATCAGGCGCAGGGCCCGCAAACGCCCAGCACCGGCCTCAACGAAATCGTCGTGACCGCGCAGAAGCGCTCCGAAAATCTGCAGGACGTGCCTATCGCGATCAGCGCGATCGGCGCGGACAAGATCGAGCAGTTGGGCGTGCAGGATTCGCGCGATATCTCAGGCCTGGCGCCGAACGTCACCATCGTGCCCGGCACCGTCAGCAACAGCGCCGCCGTATTCTCCATGCGCGGCATATCCAACGGCGGCAGCGAGAGCTTCGGCGTCGATGCGGCCAACGGGCTCTATGTCGATGGCGTCTACATCGCCCGCTCCGGCGCAATGGGCCTGGACGTGATGGACATCCAGCGCGTCGAAGTGCTGCGCGGCCCGCAGGGCACGCTGTTCGGCCGCAACACCACCGGCGGCGCGATCCACTTCATCTCCCGCGAGCCGTCGAAGACCTTCCGGCTGAAGGCCGAAGCCGGCTATGGCAATTTCGATGCATGGAACGGCAAGGTGATCCTCGATCCCGGTGAGATCGCCGGCATCGCCACCAGCTTCTCCTACGGCCATTCGCAGCGCGACGGCACTGTCGACAATATCCTGCAGCCCAAGGATTCGAAGGACCCCGGCGCGCGCAAGTCGGACGCGGTGCGCGCGGCAGCCCGCGTCGAACTGGGCGGCTCCGGCAGCATCCAGTACATCTTCGACTGGAACCGCATCAACGGTAGCCCGCCGGCATTCCAGCTGACCAATGTGGCGGACGGCACCTATCGCGATCCCATCGTCGTCGACGGGCAGCCGGTGGCAGTCACGCAGCAGGCGCCGGTCGCGCAATATCTGGCCGGCGTCACGTTCGCCGATCCCGAATGCGCCGCGCTGGCCGAGCCCCGGCGCCAATACCGCAGCAAGGTCTGCAACGACATCTTCGGCAAGGCGGTAGACAAGAGCTGGGGCCACAACCTGCAGGTCCAGAACGATTTCGGCGGCTTCAAGGTGAAGTCCACCACCGGCTACCGCTTCTGGCGCAGCTATTCGCTGGCGGACCTGGACGGCATCGGCGGGTTCACCGGCCCTGCTTATTCCGCGGCCACGCTGTTCAACGGCATGCCGGCATCGCTGCTGCAATACATCCCTTCGATCCCGGCGGCCGCCCGCCCCTTCATCGCCGCCGCCAGCGTCCCGACCACGTCGCAGAACCTGTTCGACATCGAAAACCATCGCAAGCACAAGCAGTTGAGCGAGGAAGTCGAGATTTCCGGCGACACCAGCACGCTGGACTGGGTGGTCGGCGGCTTCTACTTCTGGGAGAAGGGATCGGAAGACGGTTACCAGAACAGTGGCTATGTCCTCGACACCAATTCAGTTTTCCTTTCCAACTTCGGTGCACTTGGTCCGGCATTCGCCGCCGCCAATCCGGCGCAATACCGGTTGGTGGTGACCAACGCCCGCCTTGCCTATACCGCGCAGAGCGAAAGCAAGGCGCTTTACGGACAGGTCACCTTCTATCCCGGCGGTCGCGGCAGCGGCATCCGGCTGACGGCGGGCGGGCGCTATACCTGGGACGACAAGAAGATGATCCGCCTGCAGAACGGCGCGGCGCCGCTTGCCGTCGCGGAAACGGGCGATGCATCGTTCAGCAAGTTCACCTGGAACCTGATGGCCGGCTACGACGTCGCGCAGGGCATCAATCTCTATGCCCGCGCAGCCACCGGCTATCGTTCGGGCGGGTTCAATTCGCAGGACCCGGCGATCACTGGCACCTCTACCCTGCCTCATTTCGAACCGGAAACGGTGACGTCCTACGAAGTGGGCGTGAAAAGCGAACTGTTCAATCGCCACTTGCGCCTGAACCTTGCCGCCTATCACAACATCTACAAGAACCTGGCGGTGAACATTCCGCGCACCGACGCCCCGGTCGGCACGTTCGCCACGCGCATCGGCAATGCCGGCAAGGTGATCTACAACGGGTTCGAAATCGAAACGCAGGCGATCCTGACGGACAACTTCTCGATCGACGGCAACCTTGGCTATGTCGACATCCAGTACAAGGAGTTCCTGGCCGGGCAATCGACCACGCCCGGCGCGCCGCCGGTCAACATCGCCTCTATCGTGACGCCGGGCTATACTTCGCCGTTGACCGCCAATGCTGCGTTCAATGCGCAGTTCCCGCTGAACTGGGGCAATGCCGCGATCAAGGCGCGGATCGGCTATACGCACGAGGACGGCAAGTACAGCTTCAGCGCCGTGACCTCGACCCCGTTCAACGAGCAGATCAAGGGTGACGACCGCGACATCGTCGATGCCCAGATCGGCGTGGAGGACATGCCGCTTGGCAATGGCGAGGCCAGCGTGCGCCTCTGGGCGAAGAACCTGACCAACGCCAAGGACTTCGTGCGCGGCATCGACTATGGCCAGTTGGGCTTTGCCGGCGGCTACTACGCCGATCCCCGCACTTATGGCGTGACACTATCCATCTCATACTAAATCCCGCCATTCGCCACCCCGGCACGAGGCCAAAGTCTGGGCCGGGGTGGCAAAGCCGGATCGAGGAACCGGTTCACCGCCCTCAGCGGAAAGGCCGGGTTTCCGGCATTTTCACGAAAACCGGCAATACGCAAAGTGCCACAAGGGCGATCATCACGCCCGGCACGGCCGGCCATCCGGTGGCTTCCACCATGACCTGGGCGACGTAGGGCGCAAGCCCGCCGAACACTGCCGTGGCCGCCGTCGCGCCGAGTGCCAGCCCGGTCAGGCGGCCTTCGCCCGGAAACTGCTCCGCCGTTGCCACCGCACCCACCGCGCTGACCGCGCCGCCCAGCGAGGCGAGCAGGAGCGCACCGATCAGGGCCGCGCCGTAACCTCCCTCCCCCATCGCCGCGAAGGAGACGGCGGGCACCAGGATCGACAGGACCCCCACGCAGAGCAGCACCGGCCGCCGCCCCATGCGATCGGACAGGATGCCGACGAAGGGCGTGACGAAAATGACCATGAATGCCGCCGCCGTGGAAAGCCACAGCGCCGCGCTCTCCGCCATGACGCCCGTATCGGTGACGAAAGCGGGAACGTAAGTGATGCCCACGTAGTAGGTGATGGAGCCCAGTGCCGAAATCGCGAAGCCGCGCGCGATGGCAGGCCGCTGGTGCGAAAGCACCTGCCGCAGCGGGCGCTCCGGAACGCTGAGATGAAGCACCTGTCGTTCGAATTCGGGCGATTCCTCCAGCGTCGCCCGCGCCAGAAGCACCGCACCGGCCAGCACGGCACCGAACAGGAACGGAATGCGCCAGCCCCACTCGTTCAGCACGGCCGGCGCCAGCGCGCTGACCACCAGCGCCGAAATACCCGCCGCCAGCAGCCCGCCCAGTTCGCTGGCCGCCGCCGCGCATGAGGTGACGAGGCCGCGCCGCTTCCGATCCGCGCCCTCCATCAGATAGGCAACGACACCGGTATATTCGCCCCCCACGGAGAAGGCCATGACGCAGCGCAGCGCCAGCAGCATCCAGCCCGAACCGGCACCGATCGCCGCATACGTGGGCAGGCAGGCGGTTGCGAGCATCGCCGCCGTCATCATCGCCATCGACAGCAGCATCATGCGGCGGCGGCCATGCCGGTCTCCGATGTGCCCGAACACCGTCGCCCCCAGCGGCCGCATCAGGTAGGCCACGGCAAAGCCGCCCAGAGTGACCGAAAGCGAATGCTCGCCCCCGCCGAAGAACACCCGCGAAAGGACGGTGGCGAGATAGAGATAGAGCGTGAAATCGTACCATTCGACGATCGTCGAGAACGCCGCGATCGCCATGGATCGCCGCGACAGCGGCTTATGCTCGAACGCCTTCCCGACCGGACCGGAAACCGCGTCGGCTTTCATCGGCTGCCTGGGCCCTTACGATCGTTGAACGACATGGGCCGCATGATAGGGACAGCGGAGCGCTTGGCAAATCGTGCGTTCCCGCGCAGGGCAATTTCCCTCAAGCGAGTTTCGCCCCCGCTGCTCGACCGGTTGAAGCATCCAGCCTGCGATGGCCGAAAACGGCACGTCGCAGGAAACGCAACATGTTCGCCTTCACCCCGCCGACGGGAGTGTGACCCTGAACATTTTCGGGAACATTTTACGCATATTTGATGTATGATTTATTTTTATCGTTATTTTGCGTTGACAAAATTCGATTGATAAGCAGATTTCACGGACAACGCTCGGCAGGCGGAATACAATGCCCGGCAAAAATGCCGGCATGGAGGGGAGATCATGATGGCAATCGATTTTGCCGGCAGGACTGTGCTGATCACTGGCGGAGGCTCAGGCATCGGGCTCGCCTGTGCGGAAGGCTTCGCAGCCGTCGGCGCGCGGATCGCCATTGCCGAGGTGGACGCGGAGCGATGTTCGGCCCTTTCCGCCCGATTTCCCGAAGCGCTTGTGGTCCATTGCGATGTCGCCCGCCGCGCCGATGTTCGCGCGCTGGCCGAACGGACCGGCGCGTGGACGGAAAATCTGGACGTGCTCGTCAACAATGTCGGCCATTTCCTGCACGCCAAGCCGTTCGAGGCACTGGACGACGATGAGATCGACGCGATCGTCGAGATCAATTTCGGTCAGGTCATGCGCGTCACGCGCGCGGTGTTGCCGTTGCTGCGGAAGGCCGCGCCGGGTTCCAGCATCGTCAACATCACTTCGATCGAGGCATTTCGCGGCATTCCCAACTGCGCCGTCTATGGCGCGGCCAAGGCGGCCGTGACGGGGCTGACGCAGAGCCTGGCGCTGGAACTGGCGCCCGCCGGCATCCGCATTAACGCAGTCGCCCCGGAAACGACCGACACGGCGCAAGTCCCGCTGGACTACATGATCCCGCCCGAAAACCGCGCCCATATGGACAAATGGATACCGCTGGGTCGCTTCGGCCAGGCGCGGGACAGCGCCGGTGCGGCGCTCTATCTGGCCAGCCCGCTGGCCGCATGGGTCACCGGAACCACCGTGCATGTCGATGGCGGGGCGCTGGCGGCCGCCGGCTGGATGCGGACGCCCGATGGACAGTGGACGGTGACGCCGATGATCAGTGGCAACGGCGTTGCCATCGCGTCCTGACGAGCAGGCCATGGACGCCCTCTTTCGTCAGACGATGGACCGGCACTTGTTGCGGCAGACGGCGGAGATCTACGCCATCGGCGCGGACCGGCGCGACAAGGACTTGTGGCGGCAGGTGTTGGCCGAAGACTGCGTGATCGAAGGGCCCGGCTTCACCAGCACCGGGCAGGAGGCATGTCTGTCCTCGATCGACGCGCTAGGTGCGATGTTCCGCGCAACGCAGCATCGCGTGCACCAGCAACTCGCCGCGGTCGAGGACGATCGCGCCTTTGGCGAGACGTACTGCACCGCCGAACACCTGCTGCGCGACCGGGACGCCGTTCTGGTCTGGGCGCTTCGCTATCGGGACGAATGGCGAAGGGAAGTAGGCGGGTGGCGGTTCACCTGGCGAACACTGGTCCTCGACTGGACCGAAACGCGGCCCGTAACCCCCTTGGGCCAGACGGAGGACATGCGACAATGAAGCTTCTGGTAATTGGCGGCACGGGCGCGCTGGGCGGCCATGCCGCGATCCACATGGCCGCGAAGGGGCATGAGGTGACCGTTGCGGGCCGAAACGCCCCGCATCCGGACACGCCGATAGCGGCGATGCCCTTCCTGCAAGGTGACTATGTCGCCGGCGATTTCACGCCGGACCGGCTGGCGGGTTTCGACTGGGTGGTGTTCGCCGCCGGCAACGATCCGCGCCACGTTCCGCAGGGGCAGGATTTCGAGAGCTTTCTGATCAGGGCCAATCACGAAGCGGTTCCCGCGCTCTTCGCCGCCTGCGGCAAGGCCGGGGTTTCGCGCGCGGTACAACTGGGCAGCTTCTATCCGCAGGCGGCGCCGCACCTGCTGGCCGGCAATGGCTACATCCGCTCCCGCCTTGCCGCCTGCGAAGGCGCCCGCGCGCAAGGCCGGCCCGGTTTCGATGTTATCAGCATCAACGCCCCGTTCATGGTGGGCACCGTGCCCGGCCTGCCCAGCGCCATTTTCGAACCCTACATGCAGTGGGCCGAAGGGCTGATCCCCATCGAGGCCTGTGCCCCGCCCGGCGGCACCAATTTCATGTCCTACCGATCGCTGTCCGAAGCGCTGGAGGGGGCGCTGCTGCGTGGCGAACCGGGCAAAGCCTATCTGGTGGGGGACGAAAACCTGTCTTTCCGGGACTATTTCCAGCTCTTCTTCGACGCGGCAGGCAAAGCCGTGCGGGTGGAGGAGCGCGATGCGGAATTGCCGCTGCTGCCCGATGTCGCGATTCCGCAGGGACGCGGCAACTGGATCCGATACGAGCCGGATGCAGGCGAAACCGCCCTGCTCGGCTATCGCCGAAACGACATCGCCGCTGCCGTCAGGGAGATCGCCGCGCAGTTCGGCAGCGTGAGGGCATGATCCGATCGGCGGGTGGAAGGCTCACCCGCCGCAGGATTCGCGAATGACGAGTTCGGTCGGCAGCCGGTCCACCGCCACACGCGGGCGTGAATCGAACACGCTGGAAACCAGCCGCCGGCCGGCCAACTGGGTATCCTGCCGGATGGTGGTCAGCTTGGGCGTGCTCAGGCGGCTGAGCAGCATGTCGTCATAGCCGACCACGGCCACGTCGCGCGGCGTTTCCAGCCCCGCACGCTTCAGCGCCTGAATCGCGCCGAGCGCCAGCAGGTCGCTCGACGCGACGATGCCGTCGAAAGCCACGCCATCCTCGATCATGTGGCTGACGGCGGCGTCCGCGTGATCGAGTTCGAACTCCACCGTCGTCATCAGGCGCGGATCGATCGCCGCATCCGCTTCCTCCAGGGCCTGAACATAGCCGCGCCGGCGCTGCTGCGCTTCGGGATCGGTGCCGCCCACGAAGGCGATGCGGCGGCGGCCCAGCCGCAGCAGATGGCTGGTCGCCCGGCGTCCGCCAAACAGATTGTCCGACCCGATCGAGCGATAGCGCTGCCCGGGTAGTTCCGCGCCCCAGACCACGAAAGGGTGGTTGCTGTCCGCCAGGCGGTTGAACGCCTCATGCAGTTCGCCTTGCCCCAGAAAGATCGCCCCGGTCGCCCGGCTGGTGGTGCTGGCGACCACCAGATCCTCGTAACTGCCCGGCGAAACGTGGCTGACGGTGAAATCGCATCCGCGCGCGCGCGCCGCCTCCCCGATACTGGCCAGCAGTTCCAGGAAGAACGGGTGCGAAAGCGGCAGCGGCCGGCCAT
The DNA here is from genome assembly GCF_044029435.1 of Novosphingobium oxfordense. Classification (NCBI taxonomy): domain Bacteria; kingdom Pseudomonadati; phylum Pseudomonadota; class Alphaproteobacteria; order Sphingomonadales; family Sphingomonadaceae; genus Novosphingobium; species Novosphingobium oxfordense. The sequence continues at coordinate 343,254 of NZ_CP147008.1, forward strand.
GGGCATGCGGCGTCACCACGACGATGCTGCCCTCCGACCCGATCGGCGCGGCGGGCATCGACATGCGGAACGGATAATCGTGCTCATGCGCCAGCGCCCAGATGCGCTGCTTGGTGCGCGAACTGATCAGCGGCTGGTCGTTGAGCGCGCGCGACACGGTGGACACCGACACGCCGGCCAGCCGTGCCAGATCCTCCAATGTCGTTTTCCGGGCATTCCCAAGTGTCATTCAGCCTCGCCCATACCAAATCGCGTCGGCTTCCTGTAGCGCACGAGACGGGGAGGATTGCAAGATGACCGATCCTGATTGTGCGCGCGGACCGGCAAAGCCGGACGTCGCCGAAAGAAGGAACAGGGCTGGGGAAAAGGCCGCCGGCAGCCCGGATTGGGCCCGGATCCGCGACTTGAGCGTGGGCCTTTTCGGCGTGCAGGTGGTCTGGGGCCTGCAGAACGTTAACACCAGCCGCATTTTCCAAAGTCTGGGCGCGGACCTGTCCGACCTGCCGCTGCTGTGGATCGCTGCGCCGATCACCGGATTGCTAGTGCAGCCGCTGGTCGGCCATTTCAGTGATCGGATGGCCGGGGGGCCATGGGCAAACCGCTGGGGGCGGCGCAAGCCGTTCATGGTGGCGGGCTGCCTGCTTACCGTGATCTCCCTGATGGTGATGGGCCATGCCGCCAGCCTTGCCATGGCCATTGCCGGTCTCTGGATGCTGACCGCTTCCGTCAACCTGCTGATGCACCCGCTGCGCGCGCTGGCGGCAGACCAGTTGACGGCGGACGAGCGCGCGCTGGGCTTTTCCATGCAAGTGCTGTTCATCGGCGCGGGCGCGGTCTTCGCCAGCACGTTGCCGTGGGTGCTGGTGAACCTGTTCGGGGTTTCCGGCACCGTGGAGCATGGCGGATTGCCCCGTTCCGTGGAACTCGCCTTCGAGATCAGCGCAATGGCGGTGGTCCTGACCGTGGGCTGGGCCCTGCTGCGCACGCGCGAAACACCGGCGCCGCTATCCGCGCCATTGCCGAGGGACGCGCGCCCGGCCGGGGAAAGAAGCGCCGGATTGGCCGCGATGGGGATCGCACTGGCCATCGCGGTTACGGCAGCCGTCGCGCCGCTGCGGCGGGAGGCCTATCTGCTGGCCGCAGTGCTTGGCGCATTCGGGATCCTGCGGTTCCTCCGCGCGCGTTTCGCCGCGCGCGGAACGGCGGACCGGGGCGTACTGGCCATCCTGGACGATATCGCCGCCATGCCGCTGGCGATGCGGCGGCTGGCGGTGACGCAATTTCTCACGTGGTTCGCGCTGTTCATCGTCTGGGTCTATTCGGTTCCCGCGATAGCCCTTCGCCACTTCGGCACGAGTGACCCGCGCTCCGCCGCCTATGCGGACAGCGCCGACTGGGTGGGGGTGCTGGCGGCGCTGTACGACGGAACCGCGGCGCTGGTCGCGCTGGGGTTCCCGATCCTGGCGCGCGCGCTGGGGCTGCGGATGGTCCACGCGCTCTGCCTGGCCATCGGCGCGCTTGGCATTGCCGGGCTGCTGCTGGTGGATGGCCCGGCCATGTTGTGGATGCCGGCCTTCGCCATCGGCATCGCCTGGGCCTCCATTCTGGCGGCGCCTTACGTGATCGTCGCCGAATCCGCCCCCGCCGCAAAGGTCGGCGTCTACATGGGCATCCACAACGTCTTCCTGGTGCTGCCGCAACTGGTTGGCGCGGCCTGCCTGGGGCTGGTGGTGGATCGCTTGCTGGGCGGCCGGGCGGACCTGATGCTGGTGGTGGCGACGGTCGCCATGGCCCTTGCCGCGGCCAGCAGCCTGCTGATGCCGCGAACCGAAACGGAGGAGGCGCCGGTTACCGCATGACTTTCCGCAACTATGCAAAAATTTGCACTGAGATTTACGCAAATTTTTGCATAAATATCCGGAAATTTTCTCCACATCCTGCAAATATCTCAAATTATTAGGCTATTTTTCCTCTTGCACGTTGCGCAAATTTGCGCAAATGTTGCGCACAGATCGGGCCAAGCCCGGCAATACAACGGGGAGGAAATATGCTCAGTCTGCAGCAGACGAAGCGTGCACTCGCGTGCGGCGCATCGGCCACGGCACTGCTTTTCAGCGCAACCATCGCACAGGCCCAGGATCAGGGCAGCGCGCAGGTCGCATCGCCTAACGACAGTGACGGCAACGATGGCAACGCCATCATCGTCACCGGTGTGCGCAGCGCGCTGGAAACCTCGCAGTCGATCAAGAAAAACGCCGACACCTTCGTCGATTCGATCACCGCCACCGACATCGGCGCCTTTCCGGACAAGTCCGCCGCCGAAGCGCTGCAGCGCATCCCCGGCATCACCGTGAACCGCCTGCAATCGGCGGACGACAGCACCCACCCCTCGGGCGAGCCGACCAGCGTGCTGATCCGCGGGTTGCCGATGGTGCGCACCGAATTCAACGGCCGCGACAGCTTCTCTGCAGACTCCGCGCGCGGGCTTCAGTTCAACGACGTTTCGCCCGAACTGCTCGCCGGCATCGACGCCTACAAGAACCAGACGGCGGACATGATCGAGGGCGGCATCGCCGGCACCGTCAACTTGCGCACGCGCCTGCCGTTCGACCAGAAGGGCCTGCTCGTCACCGGCGTCGCCAAGCTGAACTACGGCACCCTGTCCGACAAGGTGACGCCGGAATTCTCCGGCCTGATCAGCAACACCTGGGACACCGACATGGGCCGCTTCGGCCTGCTGGCGGACTATGCCTGGAGCCACGTGATCACGCGCACCGAAAGCGTGATCATGGACAAGATCGATACCTATTGCACCTCCGGCTTCGGCACCAAGGAAGCGGGCATCGTCAATTCGGACGGTAGCGTAGCCTGCGCCGGCAACCCGTTCGGCGGCACTGGCTGGGCCTTTGCACCGGACGGCGTGCGCTATTCGCAGGTGGACTATGACCGCAAGCGCCACGGCCTGGCGCTCGCCGCGCAGTACGAGAGCCCGGGCGGCGACGTGCATGCCACCGTCCAGTACCTCGATTCCAAGTACAAGAACGCCTGGTACGAACGCGCCAGCCACGTCATTCTCGATGGCAACTACTTCGGCACGGCCGCCTTCAACCCGCGCACCGGTTCCATCCTCGGCCCGGCCGACGGCACTTCGCCGTTGGTGTTCGGATCGAACGGGATGCTGCAATCGGGCATTCTGACGCAGCCGCACGGCAGCTTCTCAGGCACGTATGAGAGCCTGGACGCCGCGCTCAACGCGGGCTCCGCGATCCCGGGCGTTCCCTTCGTCAACTACTGCGGCGCCGGGGCCAATTGCTCCACGCTGCGCGACGGCATGTATTTCCAGAACGAGGCGCGCAAGTTCAACCACTCGGAAGGCACCAAGGACCTTTCCGCGCACATCGACTGGCAGGCCAACGATCGCCTGCGCTTCAGCGCCGATGCCCAGTACATCGATGCCTCCACCTACAACAACGACATCCTCGTCGCGACCGGATCGATGGCCAACTTCGATTACAGCGTGAACAAGGACGGCACCCCGCAGGTCACCCTGCTGCCGGGCGACAACGTCAACTACGCGGCGGGCGGGCTCGCCAACCCGCACAACTACTGGATCCCGTTCATCCAGGGCCATGTCGAGGATAACGACGCCAAGGAGTTCTCCACGCGTGGCGACGCCGAATTCAAGTTCGCCGACGGCAGCTGGCTGGACTCGCTCTCGGTCGGCGTGCGCTATTCGAACCGCAACCAGACGGTGCGCTATTCGACCTTCAACTGGACCGCGATCGCGGCCCCGTGGAACTGCAACGGCCCCGGCTTCAATGCCGACAACACCACCGGCGGCGCCTATCCCACCAACACCGGCAACTGCGCGGGCAATGCCGGCCATGCCGACTTCACCGGCTATGGCAGCGGGATCTGGGAAGCGTACAACATGGGCAAGTTCTACTCCGGTGGAACCTACCCCAACGGCCAGCTGGTCTACCTGAACCGCAGCACGCTCGACGATTACGACCGCCTGATCGATTCGCTGGGCGGCGCGCAGACGCATTCGCCACTGGGTACCGGCTACACCGGCATCTGCGACCGTCCGGAGGCGACCGTGGACGAATGCTTCACCCCGGGTGAAGTGATGAAGGTGCGCGAAAAGACCTGGGCCGGCTATGCCATGCTGCGCTTCGGCGGGGACGACAAGTACATCGGCGGCATCAACGTGACCGGCAACGTCGGCCTGCGCGTGGTCAACACCAAGACCCGCAGCGAAGGCAGCGTCGCCTTCCCGCAGTCCAACATCTTCGACAACCTGCAACCCTGCGGCACGCCGCTTTCGGGCACCGACATCGTCAATCCCAGCTGCTATCTGACCGACGATGTTCGCAACTTCGCGAACGGCGCGGTTCAGCCCGATACCTACACCGGTTCGCACACCGACTGGCTGCCCAGCTTCAACGTGCGCCTGGGGCTGGATACCCGCAACTTCGTGCGCTTCGCCTATTCCAAGGCAATCTCGCGCCCGGACTTCGGACTGCTGCGCGATACCGTGGCGATCAACGCGCCGATCCTGAACACCGGGCCGGATTCGCCCTACGTGGTGCTCAATGCGCCCAACGCGGCGCCGATCGCCTCCAATGTCGTGGGCTACAACTTCGTGTTCCGCGCCAATTCGGGCAATGCCGCGCTGAAGCCGGTCTCGGCCGACCAGTTCGACATCTCGTTCGAGCACTATGCCGGATCGACCACTTCGTTCACGTTCACGGCGTTCTACAAGAAGCTGAACAACTACATCACTTACGGCCAGTTCGATCGTGAGATCACCAATGGCAGTTCCACGCAGCAAGTGCAGATCATCGGCCCGCAGAATTCGAAGGGCGGCGGCAAGCTGAAGGGGTTCGAGGCTGCGTTCCAGACCTTCTTCACCTTCCTGCCGGGCGCGCTGAAGGGACTGGGCACGCAGATCAACTATACCTACGTGGACCAGTCGGGGATCAGCAATTCCAACCTGATCACCGCTTCGTCCAGCGGCGATGTCGGTGCCTTCGGCGCGGGACAGCAGGCGCTGGGCGGCACCGGATCGGTGATCGACTTGCACCGTCTGGCGGGCATTTCGAAGAGCACGTTCAACATTGTCGGGCTCTACGAATACGGTCCGTTCGGCTTCCGCCTCGCCTACAACTGGCGCTCGCGTTACCTGACGCAGAACCTGAACTGCTGCATCGGCCTGCCGGTGTTTCAGAAGGCCTCTGGCTTCCTGGACGGTTCGATCCGCTGGTCGGTCACGGACTTTGCCGAAATCTCGCTGGAAGGGTCCAATCTGCTGGGCACCAAGTCCATCTACCAGCAGCAGATCTTCGGTGACTTGCCGCAGACGCCGGGTGCCAAGCCGGTCTACCGCGATGCCAACTGGAGCCGCGTGGACCGCCGCTTCCAGCTGGGTCTCCGCCTGAAATATTGAGGCTCCTCCTGCCGCGCCGTCGGTCCCCCGGCGGCGCGGCTCCCCCCTTGCAGCGGGATGAGACGGCGGGACGAGACGGCGTGAACACGAAAACACAGGATCGGCAGTCGGCGGGGCCTCTTCGGGTCGTCATCCTCGGCGGCGGCACGGCCGGATGGATGGCGGCGGCGGGCCTCGCCAGCCAGCTTCCCCCACGCGACTATGCGATCACGCTGATTGAATTGGATGAGATCGGCACGGTCGGCGTGGGCGAGGCGACGCTGCCGCAGATCAAGCAATTCAACGATATGCTCGGCCTGAACGAAGCCGAAGTGCTGCGCGCCACGCAGGCGACCTTCAAGCTGGGCATCGAGTTCCGCGACTGGGACCTGCCCGGCTCCAGCTACATCCACCCCTTCGGCACGTTCGGGGAGCCGTGGGGCGGGATCGGCTTCCAGCATCATTGGCTGAGGGCGAAAGCGCTGGGCCGCGATCCGGGGCCGCTGGACGCTTACTCCTTCGCAGTCATGGCGGCGCGCGCGAACCGCTGCGCGATGCCCGATGCCGACCCGCGCGCGATCGGATCGACTTTCAGCTACGCCTATCATTTCGACGCGGCGCTCTATGCCGGATACTTGCGCGACCGGGCGATCGGACAAGGCGTGACCCGCATCGAAGGCCGCATGTGCGCCGCCGAACGCGATGGCGAGAGCGGACACCTCACCGCCCTCACGCTCGCCTCCGGCCAGCGCATTACGGGCGATTTCTTCCTCGATTGCTCCGGCTTCCGATCGCTGCTGCTGGCGGGCGAGTTCGGCGGGGAGTGGGAGGACTGGTCGCACTGGCTGCCTTGCGACCGCGCCTTCGCCGTGCCCAGCGCGCATGGCGAGGCGTTCTTGCCCTATACCCGCGCCACCGCGCGGCTGGCGGGCTGGACATGGCGCATTCCGCTGCAGCACCGCGTCGGCAACGGCTATGTCTTCTCCAGTCGCCATATCGAAGAGGACGCGGCCCGCGCGGCCCTGCTCGCTTCGCTGGAAGCAAAGCCGCTGGCCGAACCCCGGCTGCTGCGCTTCGCCCCCGGCCGGCGGCGCCAGGCATGGACCGGCAACTGCGTGGCGATCGGACTGGCCGGCGGGTTTCTGGAGCCGCTGGAATTGACCAGCATCTTCCTGATCCAGACCGCCGTCACCGACCTTGCGCGGCTGATGCCCCGGGCTCCCGGCCGCGCCGATCCGGCGCTCGTCGACGAATTCAACCGCTTTTCGGACCTTCAATACGCCCGGATCCGCGACTTCCTGATCCTGCACTACGCCGCGAACCGCCGCTTCGGGGAGCCGCTGTGGGATCACGCGCGGACGATGGAACTGCCCGAAACGCTGGTGCACAAGCTGGCGCTGTTCCGGAAGCGAGCCACTCTGCCCGATTATCGCCACGGCCTGTTCTCCCGCGAAAGCTGGCTTTCGGTGCTGGTTGGCCAGGGTATCGAGCCGAACGGCTTCGATCCCTTGGCTGAAACGGTTCCGCTCGATGCGCTCGTGGCCCGGCTCGACGACTTGCGCGAACGGATCGCTGCCGGCGTCGCCGCAATGCCCGACCACGCCCGTTTCGTCCGCGACTATTGCTGCGCCGAACCGCAGCGCGAAGGGCTGCCGGCATGACGCGGCTGGTTCTCGTGGGTCACGATGCCCCCCTGTGGCTGGCCGCCGCCGTGCTCCACCGCGCGTTGCCGCCGGGATCGATGGGCCTCACCGTCATCGCCCTTCCCGAAGAGGACGGCCCGGCGAAAGTGTACGCCACGCAGCCACCTCTGGAATCTCTTCACACCCGGATCGGGCTGGACGAAGGCGCTCTGCTCGCCGCGACCGGAGGGACGTTCTCGGCCGGACAGAATGTGACCGGGCCGGGATCACGCCCGTTCTTCCACGCCTGGGCGGCCTATGGCGCGCCGATCGAGGGGCAGACCTTCTTCCCGCAATGGTTGCGCGCGCGGGCGGACGGGATGAGCGCCGATCTCCAGCAATTCTGCCCCGGCGCGATCGCCGCGATCAACGGGCGCATGATGCTGCCCGGCGCCGAGAGCGCCCGGTTCGGCCGCTGCGACTATGGCTATCACGTGCAGGCGAACGCTTATGCCGACCTGCTGCGCGGCCACGTCGAGCGCTCCGGATGCGCCGTCCATTCGGTCGAGCAGGCCCACCCTGTTCTGACCACCGATGGCGAGGCCATCGCCGCGATCCGGCTCGACGACGGGGGGATCATCGAAGGCGATCTGTTCATCGACCTTACGCAAGATGCGCGGCTGCTGCACGATCTTCCCGGTGCGCGGCGGATCGCGGCGGAGGACGGCTCCGCAACCCGCAGCCTCACCGCACTGGCCCCGCCCTTCACGCGCATCCCGGCCTTCGCCGAACTGCGCGCCGGCCCCGGCGGCTGGCTTCGTTTGAAGCCGACCCGATCCGCCACGGGCGTCGAATATCACTTCGACGCAGCCGAAGATGACAGTGCCGCGCTGGAAGCGGCCGGTCGCCTTGCCGGTTGCGCCCGGCTGGACGGCGTCTCGTTCCAGACGCGGGAGATGGGCCGTTTCGACCGGCCCTGGGTCTCTAACTGCATCGCCATGGGCGGCGCAGCCGAGCAGTTCGACTGCTTTCACGATGTCGAACTCCATGCCGTGCAACTCGGCCTCGTCCACTTCCTCGCGCTGCTGCCGACGGGGCCGGACCGCACCGCCGCACGCGAAGAGTACAACCGCGTGCTCGCCTCCTCCTTCGCAAGGATCCGCGATTTCCAGCACGCGTTCCGCGCGCTGGCGCCATGGCCGGGCGCATTCTGGGACAAGGCCCGCGTGGCGCCCATATCCGACGAACTCGCCCACCGCATCGCCCTGTTCCGCGCGCGCGGCGAAGTGCCTCCGCACGAAGACGAAAGCTTTTCGGAAGACAGCTGGCGCGTGATGCTCACCGGACTTGGCATCATGCCGGAAACCTGGCCGCCCGCCGCCGACCGGCTCGATCCCGCGCAGCTGCGCGACGGCCTGCGCACCATGCTCCAGTTCATCCGCGACGCCGTTCTGGCGCAACCCGACCATGCCCGCTGCCTGCCGGCCCTCATCCCCGGCACCTGATCCCCTTTCAACAATGGAAAATGGAACCCCGATGATCCTGCGCACCGCGTTACTCCTCAGCGCGCTCGCCGTGCCCCTCTCCCCCGCTCTCGCCGCGGAAGCACAGCAGCGCGCCTGCGCGCAGTCGCCGGGCAAGGTTCTGGAAGTCTGCGTGGAAGTGCGCGATGGCCGCGCCACCTACGAAGTCTCTCGCCGGGGCCGGCAGGTGCTGGCGCCTGCCACGCTCGGCCTCGGCTTCGCGGGCGAGGCACCGGTACGCTATACCGGCCTTTCCGATGTCCGCACCGGCACCACCGACGCCACTTGGGAACAGCCCTGGGGCGAGCAGCGCCAGATCCGCGACAACCACGCCGAACTCGGCCTTACGCTCAACGGCGACACCGCGCTCAACCGGCGCGTGGGCGTGACATTCCGGATTTTCGACGAAGGCATCGGCCTGCGGTACGATTACAAGGACATTCCCGCCGGCCAGAAGGTCGCGGTGGTCAGCGACGGCACGCAGTTCCGTCCGCTCGGCCAATATACCGCCTGGTGGTATCCGGCGCTGGGGCAAGAGCGGGACGAGTACCTCTACACCTCCAGCGACGCCCGCCGCATCACCACCGCCGAAACCCCGCTGACGCTGGAGCGGGATGACGGGCTCTACGTCTCTTTCCATGAGGCGGCTCTGGTCGACTGGCCCAGCATGCTGCTGGCGGGCGACGGCGCGGGAACGCTTTCCGCCCGGCTGATGCCCTGGCCGGACGGCACGCTGGCGTGGAAGACGGGGCCGTTCTCGACCCCCTGGCGCACGGTGCTGATCACGGATTCGATCGGCACGCTGGCCGACAGCCGCATCGAACTCAATCTGAATGAGCCCAACACGCTGGGTGACGTGTCCTGGTTCAAGCCCGGCAAGTACATCGGCGTCTGGTGGGAAATGCACCTGAAGCGCACGACCTGGGCCAGCGGGGCCCAGCACGGCGCCACCACCGCCAATGTCGAACGCTACATGGATTTCGCCGCGAAGTACGGGTTCGACGGCGTGCTGGTCGAAGGCTGGAACAAGGGCTGGGACGGCGACTGGACGGTGGAGGGCGACAAGTTCAGCTTCACCCAGGCCTATCCCGATTTCGACATGGACGCGATCGCCGCCTATGGCCGCAAGCGCGGCGTGCGGCTGATCGGCCACCACGAAACCGGCGGCGCGGTGGAGAACTACGCGCGCCAGATGGATGCCGCCTTCGACCTCTACAAGGCGCATGACGTGGGCGTGGTGAAGACGGGCTATGTCCGCCACAGCGGCAATATCGTCGATGCCGATGGCGGGCTGCAGTGGTTCGCCGGCCAGTACATGGTCCGCCACGACCTTGCCGTGGTGGAAGCGGCCGCCAAGCGTCACATCGCCATCGACACGCACGAACCGGTGAAGGACACCGGCCTGCGCCGCACTTATCCCAACTGGATCAGCCGCGAAGGCGCGCGCGGGCAGGAATACAACGCCTGGGGCGATCCCACCAACCCGCCCGAGCACATGACCATCCTGCCCTTCACCCGCCTACTAGGCGGCCCGATGGATTTCACCCCGGGCATCTTCGACATCACGCGCGGCGGAATCGAACTGACGCGCCGCGTGCAGTCCACGCTGGCGGTGCAGTTGGCGGAATATGTCGTGGTCTACAGCCCCGTGCAGATGGCCGCCGACTTGCCCGAAAACTATGAGAAGAACCCCGCCGCCTTCCAGTTCATCCGCGATGTGCCCACCGACTGGGAAGTGACGCGCACCTTGCAGGGCAAGATCGGCGACTATGTGGTGGTCGCCCGCCAGCAGCGCGGCGGCAAGGACTGGTATCTGGGCGCGATCACCGACGAGAACGCGCGCAAGCTGCCGCAAAAGCTGGACTTCCTCGCCCCCGGCCACCGTTACGAGGCACAGATTTACGCGGACGGCCCGGGCGCCGACTACCGCACGAAGCCCGACGCGCTGACCATTACCCGCAAAGTGGTAACGGCGAAGGACTCGCTGGATCTGGACCTTGCACCGGGCGGCGGCGCGGCGATCCGGTTCCGCGCGCTGGACTGATCGCGCGAACGGAAAGGCACCTGCGTCGACGGACTGCCCACCGGCAGCCCGGCGACGCAGGCCGCGAATTACTCGGAACTGGTGGACAGCAACGGAAGCAGTTCGTCCAGCCGCTCCAGCGTCGATGCCATGCCGGCTTCCATGCCCATGTCGATGGTCTTCTGAAGGTCCTCGGCCGAGGAGAAGAGCACCACGGTCGTTACCAGTGTCCGGTCCGATGCGTCCGTGAAGGTCACCTTCCAGTTCGATCTTGGCATTTCGGGATTTACCGTGCCCGTCTCATCGCAGAATCCGTCCAGCGCGGTGTAGCCGTCGATCGGATCGATCTTCAGGTAGTCCAGCCGGCTCCAGAAAGCCTCGCCATCGGGCATGACCATCGCATAGTGCCAATAGCCGCCGTCGCGAAAATCCATGTGCCGGGTCCTGGTCGTCAGCGGCTTGGGCGCGAACCAACGGTCCAGCAATTCGCTTCTGGTATGGCAATCCCACACGAGCTGGCGGCCGGCGGCGAACTCCCGCGATATCGTCAGCGTGTGGTTCGCCCGGTCGGCGACGAATTCGAACTTCAGGTCAGGCTTCATCGTCTCTTCCCTCCATCGTCGTTAAAAGATCGTCGAGATTGGCGTAGCGGTTCTGCCAAAGCTGATGCTGCTCACCGAACCAGATTTCGGCCGCGATCAGGCTCTCCCGGTCCAGCGCGCATGTCCGCACGCGGCCTACTTTCTTCGAAGTGACCAGCTGCGATCGTTCCAGCACGCCGATGTGCTTCATGAACGATGGCAACGCCATCGCGAACGGTTCGGCCAGTTCGCTGATCGTTGCCGGGCCGGACGCAAGCCGGCTGACAACGGCCCTGCGGGTGGGATCCGCAAGGGCGTGGAACACCGAATCCAGCTCGAACGCTTGCTTAGCCATCAAGCTAAGTTTATCGACGAAGAATAGTTATCGCAATGGCTAAGTTTTACCCGCTCAGGTTACCCGACGATCAGACGATCAGCCCCGTCTGCGGCTTGCCCGGTATGCCGGAAAACAGGGTGCGCGCGGTTAGATCGGGTGCAAGGCCCAGCGCTTCTGCCGCCGCGCCGGCGATGACGCCGTCCAGGCCGATAGTCGGCCTGAGATCGCGCCCTTCATAGAGCTGCGATGGGCCCAAGCCGGGCCAGTCGGCCAGCACGCGTCCGCCTTTTACGCCCCCGCCCAGCAGCATCGCGACGGATCCCGTGCCATGATCGGTGCCGCCGGTGCCGTTGGCCGCCGCCGTACGGCCGAACTCGGTGGCGATGAGCACGGTGGTGTTCGCCCAGTCGGCCCCCAACCCGTCCCGCAGGGTCGCGATCAGGGTATCCAGCGCGCGCAACTGCGTCGCAAGCCGCCCTTGCTGCCCGGTGTGGGTATCCCAGCCGCCGGTTTCCAGCATGGCGATGCGCGGACCGTTCGGCTTGGTCAGGAATTTCGCGGCAAGCCGCCCCAGCCCCGCCGCATCCTGCCTGACCGCCAGCGCATCGGCCGCCGCATTGGCATCCAGCGCGGCGGACCACAGCGGATGAAGCTCCGCATCGGATGCGTAGAGCTGCCCCACCCGGCGCATCAGATCGTCCGAGGGCTGGGAGAGCGACGAGGGTGCGTAGGATTCCACCGGCACCCGCCCACGCAGCGCGGGCGGAACGGTGGCGGCGATCGCGATGGCACGCTCGCTCACGCGCGGCATCAGGCCCACCAATCGGTTGAGCCACCCGTCGCGCACGGCATAGGGGTGCATGCCACCGGTTTCGAGCACGTTCTGACCATCGAAATGCGACCGGTCGCGATAGGGGGAGGCCACCGCATGGATGAAAAGCGCCTGCCCCTGCCCGTACATCTGCCCCATCTGCGCCAGCGCGGGATGAAGCGCGAAGTGCCCGTCCAGCTTCGTCGCGCCGGCCGGGTCTATCGCCAGTTCCCGGCGCAGCGTCGCATAGGCGGGATCGGCATAGGGCACCACGATGTTCAGCCCGTCCGCCGCGCCGCGCTGGATGATGAAGACAAACCGTCGCTCGCCCGGGACGGTGGCAAGTACCATCTGCGGCGCGACCATCAAGGCCCCTGCCCCGGCGGAAAGCGCCAGAAAACGGCGGCGCGCGAGGTGAGGCAGGTGCATCGCTATCTCCTCAGGAAATCGGGCGAGACAAGCAGCAGCGCCAGCGCCACTTGCGGGCTTTCGGCACGACCGATCTGCTCCGCCGTTTCGCTGGACAGGGCGGCGGGCAGCAGCCGGGGAGCCAGCGCGCGGGCATCGATCGTCCCCGCCTGCCCCGCGAAGCGCTGGGCGATCTCGACACGGCGCATCAGCGCGTCCGATGCGGCCCAGCTAGCCGCGACATCGTCCCACCCGGCCGGCGAGCCCGGCTTCCAGACCGGCTGCCCCAGCTTCTGCTGGACATCCTCGACCTTGATCCGGTCCACATCGGTCCGTCCCAGCCCGCGCAAGGCGGAAACCGTCCATTCCCACGGCGTCTTGAACTTCAGGGGCTGCGGCGCCCAGGCCTCCTGACTGTCGATCAGGGTGATGTAGAGCGCCTTGAGGTCCCCGTCAGACTGCGTGAAAGCCGCTGCCAGCCGATCGACCAAGGCCGGCGGCGGCGTGTCTCCGGCGAAGTGCCGGGCCAGCTTGGTCGCGATGTGCCGTGCCGTCTGCGGCGCGCGGGCGAAGTCCGACAGGGCGGCGCGGGCCTGATCGACGCCGAGCTGGGCATAAGTCTTGCCCAGAATGGTCCGCACGCCCGGTTCATGCGTCTGCCGCCGGAACAGGAAGCCGATGCTGTTCCCAGGGGCCTGCGCGCCCTGCTGGTCCGGCCCGTCCACTGTCCAGCCGGTAAGCGCCCGCGCGAACTCGGTCACGTCCGTCTGGCTGTAGCCGGAACGGACGCCCAAGGTGTGCAACTCCATGATCTCACGCGCCAGGTTTTCGTTCAGGCCACGCTTTTTGCCGCCGCCCTGCGCGGCGCGTTGCGCCGCCGGGCTGTCGGGGCCGATCGATTGCGACTGGCTGAGATAGAGCAGCATCGCCGGATGCTGCTCCACCGCGAACAGCATATCCTCGAACCGGCCGAGCACATGCGGGCGAATGGCATTGCGCTCGAATGCGCCGGTGAGAGCGGTAACCTTGAGATCGTCCGCCGAAACGCAGAAATGATTGGACCAGAAATGCACGAGCCGCTCGACAAAGGGCGCCTCGGTGGTCAGCGCGCTGACCATCCGCGCCTGCGCGGCCTGCCGATAGAGGGCGCGCACGTCCTGCGCGAAATCCTTGCGCGCCGCCTGCTGATCGGGCGTGCGGCCGACCGCGGCGACAAATGCCGGGCCCGGCATTCCGGCCGGTGATGGAGAAGCCGGCGATGGAGCGACCGGCGCCTGCATCCCGCTCGCTTGCCGCATGGCACGCTGCTCTGCTTCATAGGCCTTGAGCAAGGCCCCGGCGTCCGCCAACTGTGCAAAGCCCGCCGGGACAGGATCGTACCGGTCGAACTGTCGCTTCAGGAAATGCCGGGGATCGCCCGAAAGCGTGTCGTCAGGCCGCGCCCCAAGACCGAAACGGTTGAGCGCGATGGCGACGGCGCTGGGATCGTCAACAGGCATGGCGGGATTATATAGGCCGTCACACCTTTCCAAAAGCTGTCTGGATTTTCCTTTGCTCTGCCCTGTCGATACCGTCGCAGACGTCGCGCAGGACGAAGCTCGCCTGCATGCGCCGCACGCCGGGCAACCTTTCCGCCAGATCGCGCCGCAGAACCTCGAAGCTTTCGGGGCCACGCGTCCGCACCCGCAGGCGATAGGACATGTCATGGGTCATGAGCAGGCATTCGCGTACTTCGGGGCACCGTCGCACGGCCCGTTCGAAACGGGCGCGACCACCGAAGGGCTGTGGGTGCAGCGAAACCTCCACGATTGCGTCGATCGTGCCGTCGGGCCCCGTCATGTTCCGGCGCCCACGATGGGTTCGGTGGCCGCCACGCGCCGCGCATCGGACGACATGACCTTGACGATCGTAAGCGTGCGATCGTGACCGCCGCGGTCCGGCCAGGAGATGGATTGCCCCTCCCGCAGACCGATCAATCCGGCGCCGACGGGGGTGAGGATCGATATCCGATTGGCGGCGATATCCGCCTCGCCCGGGTAGACCAGTTGCACGGTCCGGCAGGCCCCGCTCGCCGCGTCCAGAAACTCGACAAGGCAATTCATCGATACGACGCGCGCCGGCAGCGCATCCGCGCCGTGCAGCGTCGCACGGCCCAATTCCTGGAGGAGAAGCTCGGCAACGGCGGGCATGCGATGCTCTGCCGCAAGTGCAAGATCGGTAAGCGTTTCCGCCTCATGGTCGATGAGGTGGATCGGCGGCCGCTTGGCCGCTTTCCTGGTATTCATGATGCTGGCTGTCCCGCAAGAGAGTGGCCGCTGCACGCGGCAGCGGACGTTTCCTGTACACCCCCGGGCCTGGCGCAAGCGCGCCGAACCCGGGGCTAAATGCCTGCGAGAAGCTGCCCTCCGTGACGGGCAAACCGGATGAGACGAAGACGTCCGTACATCCGGCCAGCATGCCCGCAAGAAGCCGGCCCGTCAAACCGGGCGCGCGCGGACCTTTCGGCGAGTAGGTGAAGACAACCATCGGGCGGACTGCTACGGGGTCAGCCATGTCGCCCATTTTTTCCTTGAGAAAGCCGGAAATCGCGATCGATTTCGGCACCGCGAATGTTCGCGTGGTCCACCGCTCAGAGGGCATCTTGTTCGATGAGCCTTCGCTGTGCTGCTTCACCGGCCCGTGGGGCGCCGAACAGCTTCTTGCAGCTGGCAAGGATGCGCAGGCGATGGTGGATCGTACGCCCAGCCACATGCGGATCAAGCGCCCGCTGCGCCGCGGCGTGCTTCAGGATATCGATGCGGCCACGCACATGCTGCGCTATGCGCTGCGCAGTGCGGTGGGACGCACGCGGCTGGGCCGCACGCGCGTCCTGATCGGGGTGCCTTCGGATGCCACGCAGGCCGAACGGGCCGCACTGCTTACGGCGGCGGGCGACGCCGGGCTGGCCTCCGTCCGGCTTGTTCCGGAACCGCTGGCCGCCGCGATCGGCGCAGAGCTTCCCATCGAACGGCCTGCCGGCACAATGATCGTCGAATGCGGCGCCGGCACCAGCGAAGTGGCGGTAATATCCCTTGGCGGCATTTGCGGCACGCGCTCGGTCCGTGTCGGCGGCGCGTCGCTGGCGCGCGCCATCGCCGACGATCTGCACCTGCGGCACAAATTGCTCATCGGCGACCTGACCGCCGAACGCGTCATGGAAGAGTATAGCGACCGTGCGCAGAGCGGGGACTGCGCCGTGCCGATCGAAGTCAGAGGGCGCAGCCTGCGCACCCAGATGCCGGCCACCCTTTCGCTTTCGCGCGAGGAACTGGATCTCGTCGCCGAAAAGCACTTCCGCGTGATTATCGAGGCGGTGCGCCAACAGCTCAGCGAAACGCCGCCGGAACTCAGCCACGATATTCTGGTGGACGGTATCGTCCTGACTGGCGGCGGCGCGCTTTCGCCCTTGCTGGGCTCGCTCATGGCGAAGGAAACCGGCCTTTCGGTGCGCACTGCAACCGATACGCGCGAATGCGTGGCGCGGGGCCTGCAAACCATGCTGCTGCACTGAAAATGAGACGGATAGGCGGCGGCCTGCCCTCCCATCCGTCTACCTTACATCGGCGAAGTGGCCCGGGCCGGAGCCCCGGCCTTAGGCGCCTTCGTTGCGGCTGATCCATTCTTTCGCCGCATCGCCCATCGTCTTGTCCTTCCCGTCCTTCAGGTAAGCCATGAAGGTCCGGTCGAATTTGAAGGCCGGGCCGCATTCGCGCAGGAAAAACCGCCGCACATTCTGGGTGTTTCGATAGTTCCGATCCACGGCCGTGGTCGGCGTGATCTCACCGCCGTGCCAGTCGAATTCAGACACCGTTGCCCCGCCTTTCCGCTTCGAAAATCGATGTAGACCCGCATCAAGGCGGCGCAAACGGATGGCTATCAGAGCCGAAACGAGATGAAGTCCAGAATCTCGGCGGCAATGTCGGTTTCGCAGCACTTCTCGATGCCCTCGAAACCGGGCGAGCTGTTGGCCTCGCAGATCTTGAAGCCCTCGCCATCGAACAGAAGGTCGATGCCGGCGATGTCTAGGCCCAGCAGGCGCGCGCTTTCAAGCGCCAGCCATTCGGCATCGCGATTGGGCTTGAAGGGCTTCACCTCTCCGCCCAGCGAGAAATTGGCCTTGAAGTTGTCGTTGACCGAGGTGCGCTCCATGGCCGCCACCACGCGCCCACCGATCACCAGGATGCGTACGTCGCGCCCGCGGCTGTCCGAAATGAACTCCTGGAAGATCAGGTTCGCGTTCGACTGGGTGGCGCGGATCAGTTCCATCAGGTCTTCGAAGTGCAGGCGCGTCTCGCACAGGAACACTCCGCTGCCCTGGGTGCCGCTCAGGGTCTTGACCACGATGGGAAATCCCAGCGCCCTTTCCACCAGCCCGACGTCGATCGGGAACTTGGCCAGCATGGTCTTGGGAATCGGCAGCTTGGCCCGCGAAAGCAACTGGTGTGTGAAGAGCTTGTCGCGCACCGTCTCGGTCGAGAGCGAGGTGTTGAAAGTCGGCACCCGCAGCCGTTCGAACTGGCGGATGACGGAAAGCGCGAAGTAGGTGGTGCCCGCCCCCATCCGCGGCAGCAGCACATCGGGCAAAGGAACCACGCTGCCATCGACCAGCAGGCTGCGTTCGTTCTGCGCCGTGACCAGCAGTTCGAACTGCTCAGGCTTGAACACCCCGATTTCGTGGCCCTTCTGGGCGCCGGCTTCGATCAGGCGTTTGATTTCATAGGCTTCCGGCTTCAGTGCCGCAGCCGAGTCCTTGTAGAGAATCCAGGATTTCATGATGTCGATCCAAAGGGTGGATCGAGGCCCACTAGAGCGCCTTGAAGTCAATTTCGCGACGTTGACGCCTCCTCGCCGACCGGTGCTCACGCTTCCGCATCGCGATGGCGCGTCAGACGTGGTCTTCGAAAAGGACGGCGCCGAAACTTCATGCATCACGGGCGCATTTGCGCAGGCTACCGACGAACTCGGAGGCTGGGTAATCCGGCAGCCTGCGGCATCACAAATTCCCGACATGTAAAGGAGTTGATGCAATGATGCGATTGACTCGCATTAGCCAGCATCTTAGGAGCCTGCGGACATTTCAAGGGGGCTCCATTGATCCGTTTTTCCGTTCTGCTGTCGAGCGCGGCCGTTGTCGCGCTCGCCGTTCCCGCCCATGCCCAGCAGACCGCGCCCGTCGGCGGTGAGACCTCTGCACCCGGCGACATCATCGTCACCGGTGAAAAGTCCACGCGCACACTGCAGCAAACGCCCACCAGCATCGCGGTCACCACCTCCGAAAAGATCCAGCGGGAAACGCTGATCTCCATCCAGGACGTGTACAACCGTACCGCGAACCTTTCCGAGATGTACGGATCCTCAGGCTTCACCATTCGCGGCGTTGCCAATACCGGCGTCGGCGCGGGTGGGCAGGCGGACGCGGCCAGCGTCTATGTCGATGGCGCGCCGATCCCCAAATGGGCGCTCTATGGCGGCCCGACCGACATGTGGGACGTTCAGCAGGTGGAAGTGCTGCGCGGCCCGCAGTCGACCATCCAGGGGCTGAACGCGCTGGCCGGCGGCGTGGTGATCACCACCAAGGATCCCACGCTGGACCGCTGGACCGGCGATGCCCGCGTGCTCTGGAGCGAACATGACGACCGCACGTTCTCGGCCGCCATCGGCGGGCCGATCATTGCCGACGAACTGGGCATCCGCCTTTCCGCCGAACGTCGCAACGATCGCGGCCTGATCCGCAACGTCACGCGCGGCGGCTATGACGATGCGCTGAAGTCGCTCAACCTGCGTGGCAAGGTCCTGTGGACGCCCAGCGCCCTGCCCGGCCTGGAAGCGATCGCCAGCTACAACCGCGTCCGCCGCGACGGCGGCTATCTCTACGAATATTCGCGCACCGACGTGCCGGATTACTACGATCACCGGATCTCCACCGGCGACCAGCCCAGCAGCGGCAAGATCGACAGCGACATTGCCGTCTTCAAGCTGAGCTATCCGCTGTCCGACCAGCTCAAGCTGTCCAGCGTGACCTCGTGGAACAGCTCCAAGGTCCATTCGCAGGTCGATACAGACGGCACGGCGGAAGATATCCAGGCGATCGACAACCGCTACCTCTACAAGACGCTGACGCAGGAACTGCGCCTCAATTTCGATAGCGAAAAGCTGAGCGGGTTGCTGGGCGCCTGGTACTATCGCCGTACCGGCCAGATCGAGCAGAACAGCCGCGTCAACATCGCAACGCCCACCTCGACGATCGCCGCGCTGCTGCAAGCCAATGGCGCCACCACCGCGCAGGCGCAGTTCATTTCCAATGCCTATGCCGCGCAGCTGCCGGTCATTCCTGTGCTCTACAACGCCAATCAGCCCGAAAAGGTGGAGACGATGGCGCTGTTCGGCGATGGCCGCCTGAAGGTGACCGACCGCCTGACGCTGATCGGCGGCTTCCGCTTCGATCATGAGCGCAACCGCTACGCGGCAGAGACCGTGGCGGCCTTCAACGGCACATTGCCTAACGTGAACTTCCTGGGCACCGCCTATGCGCCGATCATCGGCCTGATCAACCAGGGTGTGCTCGGCCTGGTGGACGATGCGTCTTCTCCGCTGGCGTCCAACAGCCGCACGTTCAATGCCTTCCTGCCCAAGCTGGGCGTGAGCATGGACTGGACGCCGGACATCACCACCGCCTTCACCGTGCAGCGCGCCTACCGCTCGGGCGGGTCCAGCCAGAATCCGGCGCGCGCCGAACTGGTGGCCTACGATCCCGAATACAGCTGGAACTACGAAGGCTCGCTGCGGTCCAAGTGGCTGGACGGCAAGCTGGTGATCAACGCCAACGTCTTCTACATGAAGTGGAAGGACCAGCAGGTCACCGCCTACTTCGGGCTGAACGCCTATGACTACAACACCGTCAATGCCGCCGGTTCGCACCTTTACGGGTTCGAGCTGGAAGCCAATGCGAATGTCGCGCACGGGATCGACCTCTATGCCTCGGTCGGCCACGTCCGCACGAAGTTCGACGATTTCGACCTGCCCACCGGCGCCACCAGCACGGTGGACCTTCAGGGCACCCAGTTCCCCTATGCCCCGCGATGGACGCTGGCCGGCGGCGTGAACGCCAACTTCGCCGGCGGCTTCACGGCCAACCTCAACGCCAACTACCGCACTTCGGTGTTCACCGGCGTTGGGCAGGATCAGAACCAGTACAAGGTCTCCGCCCGCACCGTGGTCAACGGGAAGCTGGGTTACGAGACCGAGAACTGGCAGGTGTTCCTGTTCGTGCGCAACCTCTTCAACGAGAAGTACAAGCAGTACGAATACGCCGCGATCCATCAGGCGATCCTGGGTGAGCCGCAGACCTTCGGCATCGGTGCCGGGGTGCACTGGTGATCTGGCTGCCCATCCTGGTGCTGCTGGCGGGGGGCGCGCTGGGGGCGGCCCTCCTCCGCGCATCCTGGCTGCGGCGCGACAAGGCCGCGCCGGGCCTGTTGGCGGGCGGATGGGCCGTGTTGATTGGCCTGACGGCCGCCGCCGCCTGGCTGATCGGGCCGGTGAAAGGCCTTGCGATCGCGCTGGTTGCGCAAGGCATCGGCGCGCTTTGCGTGGTCTGGCAGGGCCGCATCCGCCGCAAGGCCGCCCGCGCCCGCGAAGCCGAGACCGCGCCGGAGCCGCTTGAGGAACCCGGCCGCCTCTGGCGCGGGGTGCTGCGTACGCTGTTGGCGGGGCCGCTGGGCATGACGGCGGCGATGGCGGTCGCCTTCTGCGTGACCGTCTATATGCCGGGTGACCCGCGCACGCGGATCGTGACCGGCGGTTTACTGATGCCGGTGCTGTGGGGACTTGCCATGACATGGACGCTGGCCGACCGCCGCCTGCTGCGCGCGACTGCCGTGCTGGTGGGCACCAGCCTTGTCGGCTTCGGCCTTGCCGTGCTGGGCGGCATCGTTCTGGGAGGCACGGCATGAGCAATACCCGCAAGAAGCAGTGGCGCTGGCCGATCTCGCCCGAGACGGTCCGCTCCGTGCTCAGCAGCCATTCGGTGTTGGGGCTGGCCTTTGCGGCCGTGATCTACCTCGTCTGCCTGACCGGCACGATCGCCGTCTTTGCGCCCGATCTTCAGCGGCTGGAAGTTCCCGGCACGCCGGTGGCGCGGCAAGTGTCGAACGAAGCCGCCGCCCGCGCCCTGAATGCGGCCGCAAGGCAGGTTCCGGCCGACGCCTCGCTCTACCTGACGATGCCCAGCCCCGCCAAGGAAGGCGCCACGTTGGTCGCCTACAAACCGGATTTCGAACGGAACTGGGCCGTCGCGGAAGACGGCGCGCTTTCGCCCATGGATGCGGTCTGGACCGAGTTCCTGATCTACCTGCACATCTGCCTGCATCTGCCGCGCAGCTGGGGCGGCTTCATCGTCGGGCTGACCGGCGTGGCGCTGCTGTCTTCGCTGGTTTCGGGCATTCTTGCCCATCCGCGTGTGGTGCGCGATGCCTTCCACTTGCGCCTTGGCGGATCGCGCCGGTTGCAAGAAGCAGACCTGCACAACCGGCTGGGCGTCTGGGCGCTGCCCTTCCACTTCACGCTGGCGCTTACCGGTGCCTTGCTGGGCCTCAGCACGCTGATCGTCGCGGTGCTGGCCCTGCTTCTCTATCGGGGGGAGATGGACAAGGTCTACGCGCTGTTCCTCGATCCGCCGCCGCCGGTCGATGCGCGGGCGGTGCCGATGCCGGACCTTGCGGCGCTGATCGGGCAGGCAAGTGCCCGCATGCCGGGCACGTCGCTGGACAGCATCATGGTCGAACGACCGGGCCGCGCGGATATGCGCATTACCGTCCACGGCCGTCAGGCGCGACTGCTGGTCCCGCAGGACGAAGTGCAGTTCGATGCACAGGGCAAGACGATCCGCGAAGAGCATCCGCAGGACATGGTGGTGGGAACCCGCGTGCTGGGCGGTATCGGCCAGATTCACTTCGGCTGGTTCGGCGGCCTGCCGGTGCGGATCGCCTACGGCCTGCTTGGCCTGGCGCTATGCGTCGTCACGTCGAGCGGGGTGACGATCTGGCTCGCCCGCCGCCGCGACCGTGGCAGGCCGGCGCCGCAGTGGGAACGGATCTGGGCGGCCGTCTGCTGGGGTCAACCACTGGTTCTGGCGCTTACCTCGATCCTTGCCTTCTTCATGCCGAACGCACCGCTCGTTGCCGCCTGGTTGACGCTGACCGTAGTTTCGATCGCAAGCGCGGCACTGGCCGGCAGGGTTACCGGCGCGCGTCTGGGACGCATGGGCCGGCTGGCGCTGCTGGCTGTGCTTGCGGTTACGGTCCTGCTCTATGCCGGGCGTGCGCTCATCGGTTGATGGCCGCACGGCAAGTGTCAGGGGCTTCGATTACCAGGCCTTCTGGGTGGCGTAGAACCGCTTCCAGAAATCGATCTTCTCGGGCGAGGCGACCGGGATCGGCGCGAACCGGTCGCCCAGTTCCATCACTTGCGGAATCTGAGTGCTGTAGGCGGGCCATTCGGGCAGGTCGGTGCCGTTCGGGCCCGCGCCGTTGGGATCGCCGGTCTTGATGATGTTCGCCCAGTAGGACGACATCGTCTCGGCAATCCGGCGGTCCTCCGCCGTCCACGGCAGGTTCACCGCGTCCAGGCTGTTGAAGGCGTAGGGGATTTCGGAGCCGTGGAAAGCGCCGCGCGTGTCGTGCGATGGGCCCGGCTGGGCATGGGTCCAGAAGTAGGTGTGCAGCGGCAAGCCATTGCCCTTGCGCCACAGCGTACCCCACAGCCAGGTCGAAATCCGCGAGTTGTCGCGCGCAGAGGCATTGTTCTGAAGCGCCGCTTCCTCGTCGCTGGCAGCGGGGTAGAGCTTCAGGAACTCGTCCGCCAGCGGGCCGAACTTGCGCCGGGCGGAGGCCTGGAACTGCGCGACCGTCACGCTGGTCTGCGGCATGCCGGCGCGCGGCGGCACCTTGCTGGCGCGCAGGCCGGCGAAGGCGGTTTCCGGCACCGCGCCGGTTTCGTCCTTGTTGTTGCCTGCAACGTAAGCGACCTGGTTCTGCGTTCCGGACTGGTAGGTATCCCAGTAGGACTGCGGGATCACCCAACCGTCCACCACCGGGCGGAACAGCGGCGGCTTGCCGTCGCTGCCGGTCTCGACGCCGCTGTCGATCGTGGCGCTGCCCTCGATCAGCTTCTGCCAGGGCATCGCGCGCAGGTCGGCCAGCGACTTGGCGCCATGCTCAGCGGCGTATTTCTCACCCGCCTGCTCCGCCGTGGCGAGCGGCCGCCACGATACCGAGAGATAGCGCAGCTCCGTATCGCGTGGATAGCGGGCATGGCTCTCGGCGATACCCGCGCGGAACAGGCCCTTGGCGAGCGGCGACATCGACAGGAAGCCGACGGAACCCGCGCCCGCGGATTGTCCGCCGATGGTCACCTTGCTGGGATCGCCGCCGAACGCCGCGATATTGCGCTGAACCCATTGCAGCGCGGCGATATCGTCCATCAACCCGTAGTTGCCGGAGGCGGCATGGCCGGATTCCCTGCTCAGTTCGGGCGTGGCGAGAAAGCCCAGAACGCCGACGCGGTAATTGAAGGTGACGACGACGACGCCCTTCTTCGCCAGCCCCTCGCCATCGAATTCGGGGCTCGCGCCGGTGCCGCCAATGAAGCCGCCGCCATAGATCCAGACGTAGACCGGGCGCTTCTCTCCGCTGGCGGGCGCTGCGCCGGTCCAGACGTTGAGCGTCAGGCAATCCTCGCTCTGCGTCATGCCGCGTGCCATTTCTCCACCCGGTTGCGGGCAGGCGGCACCGAAAGCGTCGGCCTTGCGCACGCCGTCCCATGCCAGCGGCGCAGCAGGCGCTTTCCAGCGCAACGGGCCGACCGGCGGCGCGGCATAGGGGATGCCCTTGTAGACCGCCACGCCCGGATCGCGCCCCGCTGCGCCGGTCAGCAGACCGGTTTCGATCTTGATCGGCGTGCTGGCTGCCGTGGAGGCGGGCTTGGAGGCGAAACCGACAAGATCGCCCGATGCCAGCACATGACCCGCCATCGCCTTTTTCAGCGCGTCGAAGTTCGTCGATGCGGCATTGCCCAAGGTGGTGTCGAGCGCGAAGACTTGCGCGTGATAGGCATGGCGGCTGGCGTCATGCGTATGCGGCCCGGCATAAGCGGCGGCGGGGCCGTGGACGTTGGGCCCATAAGCCGCGCCTTGTGGTAACTGGGTCATGCCGGCAGGCAGCGAGGTGATGCCGGCCGGGAGGTTATAGAGAACGAGGTGGATGCTCGTGCCTGCTTCGGCGGCGCCGTCTTGCCCCAGCATCCCCTGCACGACGACGACGTAGCTGCGCGTGCCCTTCGGCCCGGCCGTCCACGCCAGCCCCGGGAAGCGGTTCTCGCCATATTGCGTGCTGGCCAGCGGAATGTCGCCGCCCTTGGCGAAACTCGGGCTGCTCACCTCCAGCGTGCGGCCGCCCTTGGCGGGCACGGCTGAGACCAGCAATTGCAGGTCATGGCCGATGCTCACCGGCATCGTCTGCGACGAAGCCGCGCCCGCGTAGGCCAAGGCCGCCATTCCAGTGGCAAGAATGGCGCGGCGGCCGAACTTCGCAGGCATCTTCACTTCCCTCTCGTCATTCTTATTGCGCGAACCGGCCCGGCTTGCTCAGCCAGGTGTCGATGTAGTCGTAGGTCGTTTTCTGGGTATCGCCGAATTCGCCGGGCTGGCGTTCGCATTCCTTGCAGGTGTCGTACATGTGCGTCGCCCCTTCGACGAAGGCGATCGACTTGTCACGGCTATGCGCCAGTTCGTAGATCGTTTCGCTGGCAAGGTATTCCCAGTGGCCGGTCATGCCCATCACCAGCAGCGGCGCGGAGACGCCCTGAACATTGCCGGGAGGGCTGGCGTAGGTGGACGTCCAATCGACGCCGTGCACCGAAGTCTCGTCATAGCCGAAGTCGGGTGCGGTGCGGATGGCGTAGGAATTGAGGTAGTTGCGCACCGTCGTCTTCAGTGCGCCCTGCATCAGCGACGGCGTCTGGCTGCGCGTGTTCTGCGGGACGCGCACGGTGTGGACCACTTCGTTGGTCATCCGGCCGCCCGAATGGAGCAGCGGCCATGCCTTGCGCGTATGCGCCATCAGCGCCACGTCCTGCGAGAACAGCTTGTTGTTGCTGCCCAGCAGGATCGCGCCGGGCACCACGAAAGGGGCATCGTCCGCGTAAGGACCTTTGCCGGCCTCGATCCCGCCAAGTTCACTCTCGGCGCGGGCGATCAGGGCATTGCCGCGCGCACCCTCCGCCGCAAGGAAGGCCTTGGTGAAAACCGCGGGGTAAGTGGATCCGGTGGGCCGGAAGCCATTGGCCGGATTGTACATGTCCAGCTTGGCATCGAGCGCTGTGCCGCTTGCCTCGTCCCTGACGGCGGGGTCGATGCTGAACAGCGTCATTGCGCCCAACCCCCAGTTGGAATCGATCAGCATCAGGCCATCGGCTAGCGGCAAGGCCGCCAGGCTATCGGGGCATTTCCAGATCTTTTCGCTCGACTGGCAGGCCTTCACGCCGCTTTCGGCGATATACTGGTAGGCGCTCATCACCGTGCCGCCGCCGCTGTGGCCCAGCAGTACGACATGCTTGATGTCCGGCCGGCCGCGCAACCAAGCGATGCCCGCCTTGGCTTCCAGGAGCACCTGATCGAGCATGCCATCGTTCGACGCGCCGGACTTGCTGGTGCTGTTGTTGGCGCAGAGCACGCGATATCCGCGCCGAGACAGCTCGCTACAGGCCGAAAAGCTCAGGTAATCGGCCGAGGAATGCATCACGAACACGGCCGTTTCGGCCTTGGGGCCGGGCGTGGTCGGTTCGTAAAGCACACCGGGCACGCCGCGCGCGAGTTGCACGAATGTCGTGCGGATCGCGGCACTTTCGGCCGAGGGCGACCGAGGCGTTTCAGCCCGCGCCGGTGACTGCTGGAAACCCAGCAGCACCAGCGCGGCGGCGAGCGCGGCCTTGCGGCTCGTCATCGTATGCCTCAGCCCTTGATGCGGAAGCCGACAAGGAAGGCGCGGCCGGTCGGATCGTCCGAGAATTCGTAGGACTGCCCGGCAGACGTCGTGCCGCTGTAGTAACCGCTAAGCGGCGGCTTGGCGTTGAACAGGTTCGAAACGCTGACGTAGAACGAGCTGTTGGAAATCTTCAGCGCCGATCCCGTGTCGAACGTCACCGTCAGGTTGGTGGTCGCATAGCTCTTCACGTAGGGATCGAGCCAGACCTGGCTGGCCACGCCGCTGCGGCGGAACCGGTTGCGATAGTGTTCGAACAGGTCGACCTTGACCTTGTCGGTCACCTTGTAGCTCAGGAAACCGGCGATCTGGACGCTGGGGCTGGGCATCAGGCCGTTGAGGCCCCAACCGGCGCCGCCCTGATCGATGGTGGCGATGCCGGGCTGCTCGTAATAGATGTGCGGCTGATAGTTCACCAGCAGGCGCAGGCCCAGCGGGCGGCCGGCCAGCGCGGTGTTGTAGTCCAGTTCGCCGTCGATGCCCCAGGTGCGGACTTTCGAAATGTTCTGCGGCTTGATGTAGAACGCGGTGACATTGCCGGAGGCATCGCGCGCGATCAGATCGCAATAGGGCGAAGTGCCGTTGCTGGTGTAGCAGGCATTCTGGATTGCCGCGTTGAAGCCCTGAACGGTGGTGATCGCGTCATCCACCACCGTGTGGTAGTAATCGACGGTCAGCGTCAGACCCGGCACGAAATGCGGCTTGTAGACGGTACCGAAAGTGTAGGTGTGGCCCACTTCCGCCTTCAGGTCCGGATTGCCGTTGTTGATCGACGGCACATAGACGGTCGCCCCGGTCAGTGTGTCCACGAAGGACCCGGTCACCACGGTTTCCGGCTGGAACAGGTCATAGAGCGTAGGTGCGCGGATATCGCGCGATACGGTGCCGCGGAACTTCAGATCGTCGTTCACTTCCCAGACGCCGCCGACCTTCCAGGTCACGTAGCTGCCGCTGGTGCTGTAATCGGTGTAGCGTGCGGCGCCATTGAGGGCGAGCGACTTGACGAAGGACACGTCCTTCACCAGCGGCACTTCCACTTCGATCGCGGCTTCCTTCACGCTCTGCGAAACGGTGTCGCTGTTCGGGAAGGTGGTCGGGTAAAGCGTGGTCGTGGACGTGCAGTTGTAGCGCAGGCCGGTGCAGTCCGCGAAGTCGGTTGCCGTGGTGGTGCTCGACGCATCGAACGACAGCTTGCGCCATTCGGCCGAGAGGGCGACGTTGACCGGGCCGGCCCAGGTGTCGAAAGCCGAGCCGCTGATCGATGCGTCCGCTGCGTCCATCTTGGTGTGCGTCAGGAAGTCCACGCTGCCCAGCACATAGTCCTGCGCAGCCTGATTGCTCGCCGTGGGGCCGAACAGGTTGAGCGGGACGCAGTTCGAATAGGCGGAGTTCGTCAGGCTGGCCTGGCAGACCACGTTGCCGGTCGAAGGATCCACCACCGCATCCAGCGCGGCGGCAAGGCGCTGGGCGTTGGGCAGGTTGCTGATCGTGGTCTTCAGACGCGAATTGCCGTGGGTATAAGTGGCGTTCCAGTCGAACCCGCCCAGCTTGCCCTCGATCCCGGCGTTCACGTAGATCTGGCGCGTCTTCGAAAGCGCCTCGATCCGCGGTGCTCCGGACCAGATCTCGTTCATCTTGAAGGTCGACTGGCCGGCGGCGGCGAAGGCGTCCTGATAGTCTTGCGAGAGGAATGCGTTGGACGTGCTGAAGGTTAGGCCGGCAAGCTGGTTCCAACCGGTGTAGGACGTGTTCTTCTTCAGGTTCGCCGCGCCCTGGACATAGACGTGGATGTCGTCGGTCAGATCGTAATCGAAGCGGCCGAACAACTGCGTGCCCCGGAAGGGCGAGATCATCGAGCTGTTCTGATAGGCACCGTCACCGCCGATCTGGCAGCAGGAGGATCCGGAGGCGGTGCCGGTGTTGAATTTGCTCAACACGCCGTTGGCACCGAAGAACTGCCCGGCGAAAAGCCCCGGGTTCGAAGCGCTGAGCGGTGTGACATAGCCGCCGAACGCATAGTTGCTCAGATGAACATTGGTCGCGAGATAGTAGGGATTGGCCGCCGTGCCACCGCCCTGAACTGCGGCAAGGTCATCCCAGCTGCGGTCATAGGCGCGGTTCAGGATACCCTCGTTCTCGCGGTGCTGGACGCTCGCCTCGAAATGCCCGCGCGATCCGACATTGAAGCCGAAAGCGCCGCCGATATCGCGGTTGGCGGCATCGCCATGCTGCGAGATGCCGGCTTCGGCATGGGCCTGAAAGCCATTGAAATTGCGGTTGAGGACGTAGTTCACCACGCCCGATACGGCGTCCGAACCATAGACCGCCGAAACACCGCCGGTCACCACGTCCACACTGCGGATCAGCTCCTGCGGGATCAGGTCAACGTCGACGGAGGAGTTGTAGAGCGTGGGCGGAATGCGGTGCCCGTCGAACAGCACCAGCGTGCGCGTGGCGCCAAGATTGCGCAAGTTCAGCACGTTGGCGGCGCCATTGCCGCCCTGCACGCCGGTGGCGTTGGAACCGGGATTGCTGAACGAGTTGCGCGATCCGGAGAACACCGGAAGCTGGTTCAGCGCATCCGAGATCGAGCCGGAAGGCGCGGCGGCCATCAGCGCGTCGGTGGAGATCGTGGTCAGCGGCGTCGGGCTTGCCGACCCATTGCGGATAACGCGCGAACCGGTGACGATGATGTCCGGCGCGGAAGGAGCGGCTTCAGCGGGTGCAACGGCGGCGGTATCGGCCGCAGGCGCATCGGTGGATTGCGCGCAGGCAGGAACCGCCAGCCCGAAGACGCTTGCGCCGAGCAGCAGGTTGCACGCCAAAATTCCGGTCTTCATTGCGATCCTTCCCAAGATATCGTTCGCGGTCCGTGCTTGCCGCACGTCATTACCCGATCGTTCGTGAGCCTAATCGCATGGCTCCGGGAATATCCGCATATCAGTTTTGGGCGGCGGTGAATAAGATCAGCATTGCGCGCGGCAGGCATGGCGCGATGCAGGTGCCGCCGCCAGCCGCCTTGGATCCCGCCTCTCCCGCTTGCGAACCTCAAGCCGCTTCGGCATCAGCTTCTCCGGAAATAGTGGGAGAGTATGCGATGGCCATGCAGGCCACGCCCGCATCGGATCGAGACCTGAAGCTGCTTCGCCGCCTGCTGCGTGCGAAGGATCGGATGGACGGCGCGCCTCAAAAAGAATGGTCGGTATCGCAACTGGCCCGGATCAGTGGCACTTCGGAGGCTTACTTCGCGCGGACCTTTCGGGACGCTTTCGGCATTCCTCCGCACCGCTATCTGCTGACGCGCCGCGTCGAACGCGCGGCGGCGCTGCTGCGGGACACGAACCTTCCGGTCACCGAAATCGCCTTGCAGGTCGGGTGGAACAGCCTTGGCACCTTCGGCCGGACGTTTCGCGACGTTACCGGGGAGAGCCCGAGCGAGCTGAGAAAGCGGCTGCAACTCACGCCCGGCGATCTGGATCAAGTGCCGCACTGCTTCGTGCGCGCATCGCAGCGCCCCGACCTCAGAATGGCAGTTTCGGAGAAGCGACGCTTCGACAGACGGGATAAGGACCGGACCGCCCATAAGGAGGATCCATGATGCAAGGTGTTCAAATCGTCGGCCTATACGTCCATGACCAGGATGAGGCGCTTCAGTTCTATGTCGAAAGGCTTGGATTTCGTGTCCACACCGATGCGCGAAACGGCGATTATCGGTGGCTGACGGTCCAGCATCCGGACCAGCCCGAATTCCAGCTGGGCCTTTTCCGGCCCGAAGCGCCGACAGTCGATGCCGCTACCGCGAAAGGCCTGCTGGAAGCGGTCGCCAAGGGTGCGATGCCGCCGCTTGTCCTGATGGTCGACGATTGCCAGGCCACGTACGAAACCATGCACGGCCGCGGCGTCGAATTCACGCAAGAGCCGATCGCGCGCTACGGTTCGGTCGACGCGAGCTTTCGAGACCCTTCGGGCAATGGCTGGAAACTGGTGCAGGCGCGCTGACCGGCGATGTGCCGCATTCCATCCTGGCTGCTGTTCGAAGGAGGTTACCATGATTGCCCAGGGCCTGATCCGACAAGCCCACCGCTGGTTGGGAATAGTTCTGACCCTCACCATTCTGGCCAATTTTGCGGCCATGGCGCTGGGGACGCCCCCGGCCCTGATCGTATATGCTCCGCTACCCCCGCTGACGCTACTGCTGCTGAGCGGCCTGTTCCTGTTCTTTCGGCCGATGTTCTCCGAAAGGCGTGCCCCGGCTGGTGAAAAAAAGCTGCGATAGTCCGAGACGCAGCCGGGCTGATCCTTGATGTGTGGAGCGGGAACGGCGGCGTGCACTTCGCTGCCGCTCCCCTCCCCAGATCGCCAGGGCAAAGGGCACATTTCGCGCCAATTGCATTTACTTGCGGCCATGGCGTAGGTTCCGGCCATAAAAATCATCGTCGGAGCTTCCATGATCGACCGTCGCCATTTTCTTTCCTCTGCATCGGCAGGCGCTGCCGCCGTTGCCGCCGGCCCTGTACTTGCACGCGCATCCGCGTCGCCGGCCGGTTCCAATCCCGCCCTTGCCGCCTTCATGGACAAGTATTTCAACGCCCAGGTCGATGCCTCGCCCGAAACGGCAACGCAGCTGGGCCTGGATACCGGCGCACGCGCCGGCCTGAAGTCCCACCTGACCATCGCCACGCGCGAGCAAGAGGAAAAGAAACGCAACCTCGTCCGCACGGCGCGGGCGCAGCTTGGTACGGTCAACCGCGCCTCGCTGGGGGCGCAGGACGCGATCTATTACGACACGATCGCGGCGAACCTCGATGCCGTCATCCGGACTTACGCCATCCCCTACGGACAAGGCGGATGGCCGCAGGTCTATCGCGTCAGCCAGGGGGGCGGCGCCTATCTGAATACGGGGGATTTCCTCGACAACCAGCATACCATCAAGACGGCAGCCGATGCCGAGGCCTACGTCTCGCGCCTGAACGAGTTCGCCGATGTGCTGGACGCCGAGACCGACCGGATGCGTGAGGATTTCGGCCTTGGCGTCATCCCGCCCGACTTCATCCTGCAGAAGACGATCGGCCTCCAGTCGGGAATGCTGGGCACGGCTGCCGGCGAATCCACGCTGGTGCAGTCGATCGTTCGCCGCACGCACGAGCAGGCGATTCCCGGCGACTGGGGCGCGCGGGCCCAGAAGCTGGTGGCCGAGCGAGTTTATCCGGCTCTGCAGCGCCAGAACGATGCCCTGAAGGCGATCCAGCCCAAGGCCGGCCATGACGCATCGGTGTCGCGACTGCCGCAGGGTGCGCAATACTACGCCAACAGCCTGAACTACATCACCACCACCCACCTCTCCGCCGACGAGATCCACCGCATCGGGCTGGAGCAGGTTGCCGACCTCACGGCCCATTCGGACGCATTGCTGAAGTCCCAAGGCTTCACCCAGGGGACCGTTGGCGAGCGCATGGCCGCGCTGATCGCCAACCCGGCCAATGTCTATCCCAACACGGATGCCGCCAAAGTGGAACTGGTCGCGCATCTGAACGAGCAGATGGCCGCCATGCAGGCCCTGCTGCCCAAGGCTTTCGGCCGCCTGCCCAAGTCCGGCGTCCAGATCAAGCGCGTCCCGCCAGAGATCCAGGAAGGCGCATCGCAAGGCTACTACAACCCGCCCAGCCTCGATGGCACGCGCCCGGGCATCTACTGGATCAACCTGACCGACACCGCCAATTGGCCCAAGTTCGGCCTGCCCACGCTGACTTATCATGAGGCGATCCCGGGGCATCACCTGCAGATCGCACTTCAGCAGGAAAGCCCGGCCGCGCCCAAGCTTATGAACCTGCTGTTCTTCTCCAGCTATTCCGAAGGCTGGGGCCTCTATGCCGAACAACTGGCCGACGAGCTGGGCGCTTATGAGAACGACCCGCTGGGTCGCGTGGGCTTCTACCAGAGCCTGCTCTTCCGCGCGGTGCGCCTGGTGGTCGACACCGGCATCCACTCGAAGGGCTGGAGCCGTGAACAGGCGATCCGCTATTTCATCGCCAACACCGGCCGGGCCGAAGGCGGAGCGACGTCCGAGGTCGATCGCTACTGCAGCTGGCCGGGCCAGGCCTGCGCCTACAAGGTCGGGCACAACGAATGGATACGCCTGCGCGAAAAGGCCCGAACCGCACTCGGCGACCGCTTCGATATCCGAGGGTTCCACGACACGGCGCTTGCCGGCGGCGGCATGCCGTTGACGGTGCTTGAGCGGGTCGTGGACGACTGGATCTCCACACGAAAGTCATCCGCAACCTGACCGGAGTGCGCTGAACAGGAAGGTAACTGGCCGGCCGGTGATCGGAAGATTGCCGCCGGCCATGATCGCGGGAATGACCTGCATTCTGCGATCCGATCGGTTACAATCGCCCATACGTCGATGACGACAGGCAAGCTCATTTCAGAAGTCCGCCACCCACTTTTTGCGAGTGGCGAGATGCGGAAATCGGGCGTGCCACAGCAAGGACGTAGGGATGAGCGAAAAGCGATCGTCACCTGTCTGCTCGGCGGCCGAGGCCGATGACGTCTACATGGGCTTTGCGGGTCGGGATGAACTGCTCGCGTCCCTGAATGAACTGCTGGAAGCTGAGCGAGCGGGAGCCAAGGTTGCCCTTGCGAGTGCGAAGATGGAAGCGGCTCCAGACTATGTAGCGCTAATGCGCACGGTTCGTAGTGACGAGGCGCGCTGGTGCGCAATGCTTTCGCGCCAGATCACCCGGCTAGGTGGCAATCCTTCGCGCAAGACCGGCGCTTTCCGCGACAAGGCGCTGGCCATTTCACTTGCCATGGAGCGGCTCAGCTTCCTCAATCGAGGACAAGGTTGGGTGGTTCGCAAGCTTGAAGCCTTGCTTCCACGGGTACGCGACGATGCGCTTCACGCCGATCTGCGCGAGATGCTCGAATGCCATCGCACCAACATCCTTCTTGCCGATGCGCTGCTAGGTTCAAGACCTGCCGTCGCACGGTAAGGATGGTTCAGTTGCATTGCCCCAATGCAGCCAATGCACTGAGGACAATCCTGCGCTTCTGGGCGCGATCGGTGCTGGCTTCGGGATACAACTCGCGCCGAATGCGCTTGGCGATATGCGCCAGTTCGGTCAGCGTCGGCGGCCGATCTTCGCCGATACAGGCGACGATGACCGGGTAACGAACGCTGGACTCTCCATTTTCCGCATCCCGGCGCGGCATCGCTCTTCTCCCATTCGATATCTCAGGATGGATAGTGGTCGTTATGCCAGGCACGCCCTGCCGGCCATAATCCGATGGCGCCGATCAGGGCATAGAACGCCATCATTTGGAAAAAGCTGTTGTGCGTGAACAGATCGCGGAACAGCAGCGTGAAAAGCATCAACAAGATCGGCACGCCCCACTCGGGATGATGAACCGTCTTGAAAATGGTCCACGCCAACCAGCTGAACAGCGCCGCGGCCAGGAGGCTTCCTCCGACCACCCAGATCGCTTCGAGCAAGACTTGGAGCAACGCCATTACGCTCTCTCCTTGTTCCAACGGCGATCCGCACCCCATCACGGATGCCTACCGGAACAATCTATATCGCATTGCGATATACTTCAAGTACGCCTGTCCTGACTGTTTGCTCCCTCGGATTTTCCCGAGGCATCCCGCTTCCGGCGGGCCACGAAATCGCGCATGGAAATCTTCGCAGAAATCAAGCGACGATGCTTCAGCCTTCCCTGTAACCGCCCCGGTGAAATTTGCGGCCACCACAGAGCAGTGCTGGACCATGCCCCGATAGCAAAATACCCTCCTGCCCAGCCCGCGTGCGAACGGGCAAGACCGGTCAACCGGCACCAAGACAGGGAGGGATTGGGATGGATGTCGAAGCCCGTCTGGCCGCGCTGGAAGCGCGATGCCGCAAGGCTGAGGATCATTTGGAAATCCTCAATCTGCTGAACACCTACGGCCCACTGGTGGATAGCGCCACCGCCACGCCCGCGGCCGAACTGTGGGTGGAAGGCGGCGGCTACAACTTCACCCTGCCGGGCGGCGGCACCAAGCGGCTTTCGGCCCCTGACGAGATCGCGGACATGTACGGCTGGCCCGGGCATCTCGATCTGGTGAACACCGGCTGCGCGCACCTTACCGCCACGCCCAAGATCACCGTCGCCGGCGACGAGGCGCAGGCAGTGGGCTACTCGGTGGTCGTGCTGAAGGAGGACGACCGCTGGTTCCTCTGGCGCGCGGCCGTGAACCACTGGACGCTGGCCCGCACTGCAAACGGCTGGCGCATTGTCGAGCGCTTCAACCGCGCGCTCGACGGGTCGGCAGACAGC
Organism: Novosphingobium oxfordense; assembly: GCF_044029435.1. Taxonomy (NCBI): domain Bacteria; kingdom Pseudomonadati; phylum Pseudomonadota; class Alphaproteobacteria; order Sphingomonadales; family Sphingomonadaceae; genus Novosphingobium; species Novosphingobium oxfordense. The sequence continues at coordinate 377,382 of NZ_CP147008.1, forward strand.
CATGAGATCATGCGCAAGGTGGCGCGGATATGAGCCGTTTCGAAGGAAAGGTGGCGATCATCACCGGCGCGAGCACCGGGCTGGGCCCGGTCATGGCCGCGATGATGGCCAGGGAAGGCGCCCGGCTTGTGCTCGCGGCAAGGCGGCTGGAACTGGTCGAGGACGTCGCGGCATCGATAGGGCCGGCTGCCGTCGCCGTACGCGCCGATGTCACGGACGAGGCGGAGGTTGCCGCCATGGTCGAAGCGGCGATGAGTTGCTGGGGCCAGGTGGACGTGATGATGAACAACGCTGCCGTCCCGGGCACCGACAAGTGGATATGGGAACAGACGGTCGACAACTTCCTCGATACCTATCGCACCGATTGCATGGCCGCGATGCTCTGCACGCGCGAAGTGCTCAACCGTTCGATGCTGGAGCGGCGAACGGGGGCAATCGTCAACTTCTCGTCCAGCGCCGGATGGGACGGGATGGTGAGGAAAAGCCACTATTCCACCGCCAAAGGCGCCCTGCGCATCCTCACCAAGACGATCGCGCGCGAAGTGGGGGAGTTCGGCATCCGCTGCAATTGCGTGGTGCCCGGCGCAATCGGCACCGACCTCATGGTCAACTACATGAAACGCATCGCGGGCGAGCAGGGAAAGACGTACGAGGAGATCGAGGGGGGCCTGGTCGCCGGGCTACCGCTGAAGACATTCTCCAGCCCGGAGGATGTCGCGCGGATGGCGCTGTTCCTTGCTTCTGACGAGGCGCGGACGGTGACGGGGCAATCGATCAATGTCGATGGCGGCCTGGTCATGTCATGAACGCGAAGGACACGCGAAAACAGGGAGAAGATCATGGCGAACGAAATGCCGAGGTCGAGTGAATTCACCGGCCTGACCCGTAAGGTGATCGAATATAGCGAGGCGTTCTCGCGACTGGTCGAGAAAGCCAAGCTGGAACCGTTGGGGGATGCCGACTGGGGCCCTATCGAACAGCTTGTCGACGTCGGTAATTACGTGCGCATGGGCGTGTTTCTGGGGCCGCAGGCCGAAGTGATCGATTGGACCAAGTACAAGTTCTATATCTCGCAATATGCGGCGGGAAGCTCGTGGGAAGGCACCTTGCGGCATGTCACTGAACAGCCCGGCCGCGTGATCCTGGAACTGGAAGAACGCAATTCGCGCGGCGGCGTGATGGACGTTTCGAACACCGTGACGATCTACGAATTCGACCAGACCGACCGCATTCGCCATCTGGATGTCTACGTCATGCCGCTGGAAAAGCGCTGAAGCGGGAGATCGCTCAGATCTCGCGAATAGCCACTGCGTCAGGACAGGGCCGCGCGATTGGAAGGAGGAGTGCGGGACACCACGCTCCTCCTTCCCGCTCCCTGCTCATTGCAGGCGGGTAAAGCGCATCCCCTTCATCCGCCCGGCCGCGAACTCGAAACCGTGGCGATCGTGGGCGAAGGTAACGATGCCGCCCAGCATTCCGAACGGCCCCAGAGAGGCCGCTTTCCATATCGTTTCGGTAAGCGGCGATAGCCGGTACTCCGCCCGGCCGAGGCGCCCCTCGATGCGCAGGCGGTAGTCGTCGCCCGCTTCGACGATCCACGCGGTTGCCGCTACCGATGGTGCCTCAAAGTGTCCCGCCCGGTCTCCAAGCCGCGCGTCGGGCTCTGGCACAACCGGCAAGAGCCGGTCCTCGTTGCCGAAATCGGCAAAGACCAGCGATGTTCCATCACGCCTCGCCGACTGGCGGATGAAGGACATGATCTCCGGAAGCCGCAGGTTGCCGTCCTCCTCCGCTGTCACCGGCAAGCCGGGCGCGCCATCTATACCCATCAGCTGCATCTCGCCATGGGCCTGCAGCTCGATTACGCGGGCATCGGCGGGGGACACGAATACACCGTCCACCTTTTCGAAAAGCACGTCGATCACCGCATCCAGGCCTTCGACGCAGGCATCGATGATGCGGTTGGCAAGGTCGGCGGCGTTTAGGTCGGCGCGGTTTACAGCGATCGAGATATCGAGCCCGGCGGCCGGCACCTTGATCATCTGCGAGTTGCCGGCGATCACACCGCCTGCGTGGCAGATCGTCTCGACACCGCGATAGTTTCCGATGACCAGCCCCAGCCCGTAACCCGTGGACGTGCTGTTCGCCAGTCGGTGAGGCTCTTTCAGGAGCTGCCAGCTTTCGACGGATCCGACATGGGGCGCATCCATATGCCTCAGCCACCGCAACATGTCGTCCATCGTCGAAACCACGCCGCCGGCCCCGCTCACTTCCGATCCCATGTAGTCGCGCGTGAAGCGGCCGTCCGCCGCGCGGAAGTGCAGCGCGGCGCTGTTGGGGACGAAGCCGTCGTCCCACCGCCGCAGCATCGTGTCATGCATCCCGACGGGTTCGAATATGCGCTTTCGCAGCACGGCATCGAGCGTTTCGCCGGTAATCCGCTCTATCGCGGCCGTCAGCAGGACATAGGCGCCGTTGTTGTAGCTCCAACTGGTGCCCGGCGCGAAATCGACGTCCTCGATAGCCCGGTAATTGGCCAGGAGATCGGCGTCGCTCACTTTCGTGGGCGCGCCATTGGTCAGCATCGACACCGTCATGGCATCGCGAATGCCCGAGGTATGCCCCATCAGCTGGCGCATCGTGACACGCCCGGTGGCCTCGCCGATTTCATCGAGGTGCCTACCGATCGGATCGTCGAGCGACCCGCGCCCCTCCTCGCACAGAAGAAGATAGGCCAGCGCCGTGAAATGCTTGGTCGTCGATCCGATCCGCATGCGCATGCCCGGGCCCAGAGCGACCGGCAATTCCATATGGGCAAGCCCGAAGCCACGGCGATAGACGGGCGTGCCGTCAATCGCGATGCCAACCGCCGCCCCGGGCTGACTGCATTGGTCGATCGCGGCGAAGATCGCATCGATCCGGGCTTCGTCGAAATTCGTTGTAACGGTTGCTTGAGTCATCTGTCCTGTCCCTGAAAAGAGGTTGCGGACGGAGGCACCCTAGAAGTGCGAGCTAAGTTGCAGTCCGACCGTACGCGGCCGCAGGATCAGCACCTGCGCGGGACCTCCCAGTTGCGAAAGGACCGTCTGCGCGGCCAGTTGGCCCCGCGTATCGAACAGGTTGCGGACATAGATCTGCGCATCGACGGGCCCGAATGACATGCTCGCGCGCAGATCGACGGTCACATAATCTGGCACGTTGTACTGCCGCAACGCCGGGCTGGCGTCGAAGCTTGCCGTGCTATCGGAGGCAAAGCGCAGTGTCGCCCCCAGCCCAGGCTTCAGATCGCTGGTGGGCAGGACATAGTCGGCGTTGAGCGCGGCCGTGAAATGCGGCGTGTTCGGCAAACGCTCTCCCTTAAGAGCGCCGAGCAGCGGCACGTCCTGCGTCAGATAGCCATCGTTGTAGGCGAAATTGGCCGTTGCGACGAAGCCCGGACCCGGTCGCGCGGTCAGGGCCAGCTCGGCCCCCTTGATATGCGCGCCCGGCCCATTGGTGAAATTGCTGACACCGGCAACCGGGCTGAGAAGCTGGATATCCTTCCAGTCGATGTAATAAGCTGACAAATCCAGGCCGAAGCTGTGATCGGCAGTCTCTGCCTTTATTCCCAGTTCGTAGCTATCCAGCGAATCCGAATCGAAAGTGGCGGGGGACGGCTCCCCAGTGGCCGGGTCGATCACGCGGAAGTTCGGGCCGCCGGGTCGATAGCCCGTGGCGAAACGGGCATAGGCCGTTACGTTGCGGCTGAAGCGATAGCGGGCGTTGGCCAGATAAGTGACGACGCTTTCGCTGGAACTCGACCCCGGCGCCGATACGACGAAGATGCCCGAGGCGTTCTGCGTGAATTTCTGCCGATTGTGCGCATAGCGAATGCCGCCGCTGACATCGAAAGCATCGGTCAGATGCCAGGTGAGGTTTCCGAAGGCGGCATATTCCTCGTAAGTGCTGTCGATCTCAGCGGTTACCGCGTTCACCTCCGGCATCGGGACAAGGCCTGCGCCGTAAGTATCGGCAACCTGTTGCAAGAGGCTCTTTTCATGCGTGTAAAACCCGCCGATCAGCCATTCAAAGGTTCGGCCCGTCGGCGAAGCCAGGCGGATTTCCTGGGCGAACTTGCGGGTCCTTGCCAGTTCGTTGATCGCCACCGCTTCGGCGGGGATATTGGCCAGTATCTGGAGATAAGGCGCATAGACCGCCGATCCGTCGGTCGACGCGTACGTCTTGTTCTCCTGATAACTGGTGACCGACGTCAGCGATGCGCCGCCAAAATCGTAGTCGATGGTCGCGCTGCCAAGGCGGAAGTTCGACCGGAAAGGCTCGTCCAGCGGATGCGCCTGATCGAGATATCCGGCAACCGGCACGCCATCCAGGCCGATATTGGCATAGCTTCCGCCCTCGCGCCGGATATTCTGCGCAAAGCCGGTGAGCCGGATCGACAGATCCTCCACCGGCGTGAACAGCGCATCGAGCCGTCCGCCATAGACATTGCCGCGATCGACATTCTTCTCGCCGGTCATGACATTGTCGAAGTAGCCACCGTCGCGCGAATAGTAGCCGCTGGCCCGTACTGCCGCTTTATCGGTTGCGAGCGGAGCATTGACCACCGCCGATGCGTCGTAGCTGGTTCCGCCATGCGCCGTCGTCGAGATGCCCGCCTGCACCTTGGCCTCGAATTCGGTCAGCGACGGCTTGGCCATCACATACTTGAGGACGCCGCCCATCGAACTAGCGCCATAAAGCGTGCCCTGCGGTCCGCGCAGCACTTCGACACGGTCGATATCGAAAAGCCCGACATCGAGCGCGCGGCGCGGCCCGTTGGCGAATGCCGAACTTGAGCCATAGGGTACTTCGTCGACATAGATGCCGACCGTCGATGACACGTCCGCACCGCTGGTGACGCCGCGCATGCTGATCTGCGATGTACCTGCGCCCTGCGAAGTATATTGAAGGCCGGGAACCGTATTGGCGAAGTCGACAAACTGCCGCGCGGCGATCCGCGACATGTCATCAGACGAAAGTGCGGTGATCGACTGGGGCGTATCGATCAGGCGTTCGGCGCGCTTTTGCGCGGTAACCACGATCTCGCCCGGATAAGCGCCGCTGGATGCAGCAGGATCGGCCTCCTGCGCCGATGCGGACGGGATATAGGAAAGCGCCGTACCGGCGGCGAGCAGAAGTCGCAGTTTGCCTCTCGGAAATGTCCTCATGCGAATACCCCTTGTTTGGCGAGCGCGGTGGCAGGCACGGCGGATTGCGCCGCATTTCGATCGGCGTGGACAGCGTCGGCACGGGAGCGTTCGCGAATGCGGTTGTCACGCCCCGCCCGCAGCACCGTAAAATCGGGAGAAGCGCGACACGGCAGTTCCAGGCGGTCGCACCATTCGGCTGCCCGCGTTTCTGCCGTGCTGACCGTTAAGCCCCATTGCGCCATCATGCGCCTGCCCTGTCCACATATTTTGCATTAAATGCAATATATGTTTCAAAATTGCAGTTCAAGCAAATTTTGTAGGCAAGCGCCCACCGTCGACGCACTGCGCCATTTCATTGGTTTGTAGCCGGAAAGGATCAGCCGGTTTGAAGCGCAGCCCAGCTTTCGGGCGTGAAAACCTGCGTTTCGAAAAGGCCCTGGTCCGCATCGGGGCCGTGATAATAGGTCACCAGAAGCTCCGCCGGAGGACCATGTGCGGCGACGGTGCTGTGCCACATGGACCCATCCATGAAGAGCGCATCACCGGTTTCCAGAACGAGCGGCGCGTGCCCCTCGCAATATATCAGAACGTCGCCGCGCAACACGTAGATGATCTTTTCGCCGGGATGGCGCACGAACTCGGATTCCCAGATGCTGATCGATTCTATCGCGACCTGCATGCAATCCAGCGCGCGGCTGCTGTCGGGCTCGAAAAGATGCTTGAGATTCAGCTCGCGATAGCTGCTTGCCTTGCTGCCACGCGTCCTCTCGCGATCGACGGCAAGGCGCCGATAGTTCACCCTGCGCGGGCTCTTACCATTGCCTCCATCAAGGCCATCGTGATCCGGGGCGGCCTTGCGGGCGACCAGATCCTCGGGCGCGATTTCAAGCGCCTTGGCAAGCAGCTCCACCTTCTCGATCGTCAATCCAAGCTGCGTATTCTCGATCCGCGAAAGCGAAGACACCGATATTCCGGTCAGTTCGGACAGACGCTCAAGCGTCATTTTCCGGCGTTTTCGAAGGGTACGCAGCAATGCGCCGATCGAGTCCGGCATGTCGCCCGCCTGCGTGTGCCCGTCTTTGACGATGTCCATGTATGCCTGTTAATCCCTGCCTCAGGGCTTGGCTAGATCGCAGCAGCGGCGATCAGCCCCACAGTTCGCGGGGGAAGCGATGCAGGCGCCGACCATCGTGATGCACGCCCGCATCGGCGCGGTCCTTGACGATGAGCGGCACGTCGAGATCGACGACCTCGCAGAGCGAGGCGACCATATAGGCCGGCGCCATCGCCAGCCCGGAACCCAGCATGCATCCCACCATCAGGCGGAATCCCATGGCCCGTGCCGCTTCGGCCAACGCCAAGCCTTCGGTAAGGCCGCCAGTCTTGTCCAGCTTGATGTTGACGTAGTCGTACCGGTCAACCAACCGATCCAGGTCGGTGCGATCGTGACAGGATTCGTCCGCGCAAAGCCTGACGGCATGATTGTATTCGTCGAGCAGATGGTCGTCCTGCGGTGGCAACGGCTGCTCGATCATGAACACCCCCGCATCGGCAAGGCGCGGAGCCATTGCGTTCAGGCGCTCCAGCGTCCATCCGGCGTTGACGTCGACGAAGAGCGGGATATCAGGCAACACCGAACGGACTGCCGCCACGCATTCCAGATCGGCTTCGCCGCCCAGTTTCAGCTTGATCATCGACGCGCCGCGAAGCGTCGCCGCGATTTTGGCGGTCGCCTCAGGCGCCATGATGCCGATGGTGACGTCGGAAGTTATCTTGCCCGGGGCAGGCAATCCGGCGATTTCCCACACAGAGCGCCCCGATCGCTTCGCCTCCAGATCCCACAGGGCGCAGTCCAGCGCATTTCGTGCCGACCGCGCCGGCATGGCGCTCTGCAGGGTCAGCCGATCCAATTCCCCGCTTCTCAGCAAAGGAGCGATCGCTTCGATCTCAGCCAATGTCGCGTCCGCATCCTGGCCATAAATGCCCATCGGGCAGCATTCGCCGCGCCCGACCGCTCCGCCGTCGGAAGCTTCGACCTCGACCACGTCGAGGCCAGAAATCGTGCCGAACGCGACCCGGAACGGCTGATCGAGTGCGATGAACCTCTTGCGGACCGAAATCTTCATAACCGCCCTGCTCCACAATTTGCAATTCAAGCAATATGGAGACAGAATTTGCATTTCAAGCAAATTTATGCTTCGTTTGCGCCAACAGCGCTGATTGGGCCGCTCGGGAGAGCCGGTCTGCCGCCGTCATGCGTGACTGGCATGTCTGCTTCCACGCCACCTCTGTATCGTCTAAGTCCAATCCCCATTTGCGACGTGTGGTTCGGCGCGCCTCTGGAGCATCTGCCGGGTGCAAAACCGAATGGGGAGACAGTTATGACGGTAGTGACATCCGGTTCCTGTCAATGTGGTGCAGTCCGGTTCGACATCCGGGGACAGTTCGAGAGCTTTTATCTTTGCCACTGCAGCCGCTGCCGGAAAGATACAGGGTCGGCGCACGCATCGAACCTGTTTTCGTCAACCGCTACCGTGGTCTGGCACTCTGGAAACGAGAAAATCACGCAGTACCAGGTTCCCGCAACGCGGCATGCCAGGAGTTTCTGCTCGGTCTGCGGATCTGCCTTGCCCAGCGTCCAGATGGACGGGGCTTTGCTTGTAGTGCCTGCGGGATGCCTTGACGATGAGATCGCCGTCTCTCCCGATGCGCACATCTACGTCTCCAGTCGAGCAACCTGGGACGATCGAATGGTTGATATCCCGGGGTTCGCCGGCCTCCCGATGTAATCGCCGTGCAATGTTACGATGGCCCCGGCCCACGGCTACCCATTTCAGCCATTTAATGACGGGTTGGGTTCGTTCTCGACGCAAGCAAGGCGTCCAGCATCAGATGCCAGGCATGTTCCAGGGCCCCGCCCTCAAACCCTAAGCCGACTTGCTGGCGAAGAAACTTCTCGCCAGCGGCAAGCATCGCTGGCGAAGGGTCTCGAAGTGCCTCAAGCACAGCGCAAATATTTGCCCGAACTTCTTCCTGAAGTTCAAAGCCAAGAGCATCCCAATCGTCGTATCCGCTTTCGGATTTTATCAATGCGCGAGCTGCACGTTCGATCGGCATCGACTACCTCCCTAGACACTTATTACCTTCTCTGGGGTGGGGGCTCACCAAGCTAGCATCTCTGCTCGCTAACGGAAGAGGGAGAACCGCGAAATCGCCGATCCGGTTGTTATTCAAGGCGAAGCACACAGCGAAACAGTCAATCCGAATTCAAACCTTCGCATAGCCAATTTCCCATCTGACGGCCAAGGCAGCATGATTTCCGGCGCACAGAGATGGAGGCGCGATCGGTAGCCCTCTCCTCGTGGCCACAGCGCACCTTCGCCGATAGGGCGATGGCCCCGGCTTCCGTCAATGTCACCAACGTGATGGGCGCACGGGCACGAGGTCTTACGATCACGATCCCGCAATTGATCGCGCCACTCCCCCATCGGTTGGCGTCGCCGACCTGTTCGGGCAGAAGATCGACGAAGCGGAGCCGAACCCCACATCAAGAGTTTCGCTCGGGCGAGAATGGATTGCGGGATCGCCAAAACGCATATCGGATCAGAAACACGGTTCCCATGTCGTCCCGGAATGGCATGGCTTGGACGTCTTGTCGCCTCGACGCGTGCAACGAAGCGATAATCGGCGCGAAGCTTGTCGAAGTGCTCCAGAAGGCGCCGATCGGGGTCTGACTGCGGCTCGCCCGTTGTCCGATCCGTGCCCGGTTCCGCGAGCGGCCACCTTTCCGGGCTGGTCGCTCGCTGCCGGTCCGGCCGGATGCGGCCGCAGGCGCCATGAAACGAAGATTATCGAACCATCCGAAATGCCCCCTTGGCGCAGAGGCGACTATCGGCGACAACCGGGGACGGCTTCCGTAAGGTTGCCGCCAGCCGATCCGGCAAATGCCGATTTCATTGAGGAGATGCGTGCCGTGGTCATCGCCTTATCGTTTCTGATCGGCCTGGTCGCCGGCCTGCGCGCGATGCTTGCGCCAGCAGCGATCAGTTGGGCAGCCTATCTGGGACTTATCTCCGTCGAGGGCACGTGGCTGGCCTGGCTGGGATACTGGCTTACGCCCTGGCTCTTCACATTCGCCGCAGCTGGCGAACTGGTGACCGACAAGCTGTCCTTCACGCCGAGCCGGAAAGTTCCGCCCCAGTTCATCACGCGCCTCATCTCCGGCGCGCTCTGCGGCAGCGCGATTGCGGTCTCGGACCCCGGTTCGGCGATTGGCGCCGTCGCCGGCGTCCTGGGCGCCTTCGTCGGCACTACCGGCGGCGCTGCGGTGCGGGGCGCGCTCGCGCGGACATTCGGCCGTGACCTGCCCGCGGCGCTTTGCGAAGATGTCGTCGGCATCGCGCTCGCCGCCCTGGTGATCACCCAGGCATGACAAGGCATTTTGACGCGATCGTCATTGGCACGGGCCAGGCCGGGCCCGCCTTGGCCGCCCGGCTTGCGGCTGCCGGGAAAACCGTTGCGATCTTTGAGCGCCATCTGGTGGGCGGGACGTGCGTCAACACCGGCTGCATGCCCACGAAGACGATGGTCGCCTCCGCCTATGCCGCGCATATCGCCCGGCGCGGGAGCGACTTCGGCGTGCTTACGGGCCCGATCTCGATCGACATGGCCCGGGTCCATGAACGCACCAGCCGGGTGGCAGGCAACGCGCGGGACAGAGACCGGGCATGGCTGGAAGGCCTGCCTGGCTGTACATTGGTGTTCGGCCATGCGCGCTTTACCGCGCCCGGAACAATCGCAGTCGGCACGGAGGAATTCACTGCCGACAGGATTTTCATCAATGTCGGCGGCCGGGCGTTCATTCCCGACATGCCCGGCGTGGGCGATGTCGGATTGCTTACCAACAGCTCGCTGTTGGCGCTGACCACCGTCCCCGATCATCTGGTGGTCATCGGCGGCAGCTATGTGGGCCTGGAATTCGCGCAGGCTTTCCGGCGCTTCGGCGCGAAGGTCACCGTGGTCGAAAAGGGGCCCCGCCTCATATCCCGCGAAGACGAGCAGGTATCCCAGGCCGTCCGCTCGATCCTCGAAGCGGAAGGCATCGCCGTCCGGACCCAGGCCGAATGCATACGCTTCGCGCCCGCAGATCAATCGATCCGGGTTGGCCTGTCCTGCACCGATGGCGAACCCGATCTCCTAGCCAGTCACGTGCTCATGGCGGTGGGTCGGATACCCAATACCGACGACCTTGGGCTGGACAAAGCCGGCATCGAAACCGACGCGCGTGGCTATATCGTCGTCAACGACCGGCTGGAAACTTCCGCACCGGGCGTCTGGGCGCTGGGTGATTGCAACGGCAAAGGCGCCTTCACGCACACCAGCTACAACGATTTCGAGATCGTGGCCGAAAATCTGCTGGACGGTGCCGATCGCAAGGTCAGCGACCGTATCGCCTGCTACGCGCTCTATACCGATCCGCCGCTTGGCAGGGTGGGCTTGAGCGCCGGCCAGGCCGCCGCGGCGGGGCGGGCGGTCAGGATCGGCCGCCGCCCCATGTCGCGGGTCGGCAGAGCGGTAGAGAAGGACGAGAGCCTTGGGTTCATGGAAATCGTAGTAGATGCCGCAACGGACGAGATCCTTGGCGGCACCATTCTGGGTACCTCGGGCGACGAGGCGATCCACAGCATCCTGGACATGATGGCGAACGGAGCGACCGCCGATAGACTCCGCCGGACCGTCCACATTCATCCCACGGTGTCGGAACTGATCCCCACGATCGCCGGCAGTCTGGAATAGCGTATCGACCTGTTCACACCCCCGCCATCACCACCGGCGTGAGCACAAGCGTCGTCCGGTCTGCGAGGTCGCCGACCCGCGAATGATAATTCCGAAAATGCGGCGTCGCGGTGCAAGGTGTAGGCATTTCCGGCGATGTAGAGTTCGTCCAGGACGAAACGGTTCGGATCGCCCTGGTCCGTCCAGAGATCATAGCGCAGATTGCCCAGTTCCGCCCAGCTCGGCCCGATCTTTCGGCGCGGGCTTGGCGGCCACGGCCATCCGCGTCACCTTCACACCGCCCTCTACCAGCTCGGGAAGTTTCGCGAACCAGTCCCTCACGTAAGGCATGGCATTGCACGCTTCGAAGTCTTCGACCGTTGCGAAAATCTCGTAGTGCATCAAAGTACAGGGAAATCCATTTAAGTCCGTGCAACCCGCGCCGCCTTAGTCCACTATGCGGCATTGACGCGATATTCGGAGGGCGTGGCGCGAAAGCGCCGACTTGCGCATGACGACATTCGAGACACGCAAGCACCAGATGTTCCCTGTGCTCACACCTTTGCAGGTGGAGAGCGCCCGGCGGTTCGCAAGCGGCCCCGAACGCCGTTTCGAGCCGGGCGAGGCCGTCTATGGCATCGGCGAAGTGAACGCCCCTTCGTGGATGGTGGTGAGCGGATCGATCGATGTGATCCGGCGCCATGGCCTGAACGAAGAGATCGCGGTCACCACTTACGAAACCGGCCAGTTCAGCGGCGATGTCAACGCGCTGGCGGGGCGGCCATCGATTGCGGGTGGCCGCGCCGGTTCGGGCGGATGCGTTGCGCTGCCGTTCGACGCACCGCATCTGCGCGCACTGATGATCGGTTCGGCCGAATTGGGCGAACTGTTCATGCGGGCGCTGATCCTGCGCCGCGTCGAACTGCTGGAGGATGCATCCTCGGGGACGATCCTGATCGGCATTCCCACCAGCCCGGACCTTCTGCGTCTGCAAGGCTTTCTGGCCCGCAGCGGCTTTCCCAACCTCGTCCTTGACCTGACGACCGACCGGGACGGCAAGGCCCTGGTGGAACGGGTCGGCGTAACACCGCAGGAGCTGCCGCTCGTCGTCTGCCCGAATGGAACCTTGCTGCGAAATCCGTCGGACCTTGAACTGGCCTGCTGCCTGGGGATGATGCCCAAGTTGGAGGACGATGCGATTTTCGATGTCGCCATCGTCGGGGCCGGGCCTGCCGGCCTTGCCGCCGCGGTCTATGCCGCTTCCGAAGGTCTTTCCGTGATCGTCCTGGACGAGCGGAGCACGGGCGGTCAGGCAGGAGCGTCCGCACGGATCGAGAACTACCTCGGTTTCCCCACCGGAATATCCGGTCGGGCGCTGGCGGGGCGCGCGTTCAGCCAGGCGCTCAAATTCGGCGCCGAAGTCGGTGTGCCGCTGAGGGTCGAGCGGCTCGATTGCGCCAACGGTCAACTGCGGCTGGAATTGGCCGGCGGGCAAAGGCTTCAGGCCAGATCGATCGTCGTCGCCTCGGGTGCCAGCTACCGTCGCCCCAATATTCCCAACCTTGCCGAATTCGAAGGCAATGGCGTCTCCTATTGGGCGTCCCCCATCGAGGCGCGCCTTTGCGCGGGCGAGGAAATCGCGCTGGTCGGGGGAGGCAATTCGGCCGGCCAGGCAATCGCCTTTCTGGCGCCGCAGGTGGAGCGGCTCCATCTGGTGGTACGGCGCCCGCTGGCCGAAACCATGTCGCGCTACCTGATCGATCGGATCGCCGCACTTCCCAATGTCGAGATCTATGCCGGAAGCGAGGTCGTGGCCCTGGACGGTTGCGCTCGGACCGGAATTTCCTCTGCCAGCTTCCGCAATATGAGCGACGGTTCGGTGGCGGCGATCCCCGTCCGGCATCTTTTCCTGTTCATCGGTGCCACCCCCAATGCGGGTTGGCTGGACGAGCGCGTCGATCGTGATGACAACGGATTTGTCATCACGGGGGCTGGCGCATTTCCGCTCGAAACGACTGTCCCAGGCGTGTTCGCCATCGGCGACGTGCGAGCGGGATCGACGAAGCGGGTAGCGGCGGCAGTGGGCGAAGGCGCCGCAGTCGTCGCGCAGATCCACGCGATGCTGGCCAAGCAAACCGCGGCAAGGCAGGCCGCAAAGGAACATTCATGAGCGACTGCCCCCATACCGGCACTATCGAGAGCGTCACGCCCAGCGCGCGCGGGTGTGAGGAGTGTCTGAAGACGGGAAGCCCGTGGGTACATCTTCGCCTGTGCCGCATCTGCGGCCACGTCGGTTGCTGCGATCAATCGCCCAATCGCCATGCCACCGCCCATTTCCATGCGACAGGACACGCGATCATGGAAGGATACGATCCGCCGGAAGGCTGGGGGTGGTGCTATATCGACGAGATCGAGGTCGAATTGCCGGACCAGACCCCACAGATCGGCCCGATCCCTCGCTTCGTTTAACATCACGATTACGGCAAATCAGCCGCGAACATGCGGCTTCGCATCGAAACAGACCTTAGGGTCAGGACCTAGTGAGCCTTGCCAATGCCCACATCGTCACGGGGCTTGCCCTTGGATGTGCGCTGCGCGGCGGCACTCGCACCGGCAAGAACCGGGCCGCAGGCGGCGGACTTGGCATCGCCGATATCGACGAAGGCCAGCAATCCGGCGGCAGGCGTGGCCACAACCGCAAGCCCCAGCCCCACGCCGGCACGACCGATCAACTGGGGGCTGATGACGTCGAGCGTGGGGTGGGCGAAATTCCCGCGCACGCTGACGGGCGATTGGCCTGAAAACAGGCTGAACTTCTTCCCATCGGCGCGGAAGGCGATGTCGATCGCCTCGCTGTCGAAGCTGAAAGCGCCCCGTCCGGTGACGACGTTCTTGCTGGTGTCGATCAGGATCGGATCTGCCGCCGCCGTGCCGTTGCGAACGGTGAAGCCGACAAGCCCGCAGTTGATCTCGATCGGCTTCTTCAGCTTACCCTGGAACATCTTGGTCACGAAAGTACCGATGTCCAGTTCGGCCAGCTGCGCGTTCTGCGTCCACAAGGTGCCGCGCGGCATGACGACGGCGATACGGCCCGATGCACTGGCAAGCGAATCGTGGATCGTATCGCCCCGGCCCTCCAGCTTCAGACGGCCCTGGATGGTCCCGGTGGTCCCCGACTGTGCAACGCCATATCCGGCCAGCAATTGCCCCATCGGCGTGCGGGCCAGCCGTATGTCGTAGCTTACTGCCGACGGCCGCTGACGCGTATCGAAGATCAAATCGGATGCGACATTGCCGCGCGCCATGGAGAAGGTGAGCGGAGACAGCGCCAGCCGGCCGTGATCCAGAACAAGCTTGAGGGCGATGTTCTGCACCGGCACGTTGCGGGACCGTATCACGCCGATCTTCCAGTCCAGCGTCGCATCGAAGCGTTGCATGGCGGCCACCGGCAAGCGCGCGTCGGGCAGCACGCGGCGCGGACCAGCGCCGGTCGCGGCCGCCGCTGCAACCGCGCCCTTGGCGGCGACGATATCGGGATTGTAGCCGATGAAGGGCGCCGCATCGATGATATCAAGCTGCCGGGTGTTCAGCGCCGCATCCATGTGCAACCGATCCCCGTTGGCTATATTGAGCCGGCCCGACAGATCCGAATTGCCGAACCGTCCGGCAAGACCGGTAAAGCGATAGTCCGTCCCATCCTTCACAAGCTGCGACGTCAGCGTGTAACGGCGCGTCTGCGGGATCACGACATCGATGATGCCCAGCAGTTCCGAAAGATCCCGCCCTTGCGCGCGAACGTGCAAGGGCACGCCTTCGATATCGGAAATCGAAGGAAGCTTGCCGGATACGTCGATCACGTTGTTCGCCGCCCAGGCCCTCAATTCCAGGGCATTCTCACCGCGACCGATCGTCGCATCGGGAGAAAGCAGCCGCGCGGTCACGCGGAAGGGCGTGTCCCTCAGCGTGCCGTCACCATGCAGGGCAACGGCCTTGCCGATCCGGGCATCCTTGGAGACGATGGGGTCGACCTCCAGATCCGCCGTCAGCGGCATGCGGGGATCGACATAGCGGATCCGGGTGCCGGTTATGGTCGCCCGATCGACGCGGGGCAATTCCAGCGGCTTACCGCTGCCGGGCTTCCCGAAAGTCCAGGTATTGCTGCGATGGGGCGCATCCCACTCCAGATCCGCAGAGCCGCCATCCAGATCGAGTGTATAGATGTGACGCCGCCCGAAGATCAGCGACAGCGGCGCTATTCGCGCGTCTATTCGCCGGGCCGCGAACAGGTCCGGCCGGCCAGCCCAGCCCGGATTGGCCACGCGAAGTCCTTCGGCCAGAAACTTGATCCGCAAGGGCGCGAAGTAGAGTTGGAAATCGCCGGCTACGCTGATCTTGCGGTCGGCCAGCGAACTGGCGACGCGCTCGAACGGATGCTTGAGAAACCGGCCCTTGGTTATGAAAAGGACCAGCCAGATCGCAAAAACCACGCCAATGACGGCCAGCAGAATACGGGCCGCCCACCGCAGAGCGGGGCGGGCAGGAGATGCCGCCGGTGAGGCAGGGCTCGTCCGCATTTCGCTGTGCGCGCTGAAGATGCCGGTTTTCGCGTCCATGATGCCCAGAAAGCATCCAAGCGAGCCTCTTTGTTCCCGGCATACCGACGCTGCCGAACGGCTGATCGAAAATTACGCGCGTCCTCTTCAACCGCGACGTCGCGCGCCGGCGCCATTCCCGTCGATAGTGGCCAGGATCGCGGTCGGGCTCCAGCTTCCGAGCAGTGCGGCGACATGGGCCGATCCTGTGGGCCGTCCAAACAGGAACCCCTGCCCGTAATCGCAATGGTTGCGCACCAGATGCGCCGCCTGGACGACCGTCTCGATGCCTTCCGCAACGGTGCTGATGCCCAGATTGCGCGCAAGGTCGATCACCGCGCCCACAATCGCGGCGTCCTCCCGCTCGAAATCGTCCAGTCGCGAAATGAAGGAGCGGTCGATCTTCAGCGTATCGACGGGAAACTGCTTGAGGTGCGTGAGCGAGGCATAGCCGGTGCCGAAGTCATCCAGCGCGATCTTCACGCCCTCCCGCGACAGCACGTCCAGCGCCGAACTCACGTTCTGGGCGAGCTGCCCCACGAAGACGCTTTCCGTCACTTCCAGTTCGAGCACATGCGGTGGAAGGCCCGCGCGGGCGAGGCGCTCCAATATCCTTTCGGCGAAGTCGCCCCGGCGGAAATCGCCCTCCGCCCCGTTTATGGCGATGCGGCCCGCATCGATGCCGGCATCGCGCCACGCCCGCAGGTCCGTGATGACCTGTTCCAGCATGCGATCGGTCAGGCTGGTGGACAGGTCCGGGTCGTTAAGCGCCGCGCCAATCGCATCGGGGGTGCGCAAGCCGGAACCATGATGCCAGCGAAGCAGCGCCTCGAACCCCACGCATCGGCCCGTCCGCAGGCAAACCTTGGGCTGGTAGAAGGCCACAACGCGATCTTCCAGCAAGGCCTCCCGCGCATCGTACAGCATCTGCGTCTCACGCTCCGCCGCCTCGCGCAGATCGTTTCGGAAGGCATAGAAGCGCCCCGGCCCGTCGTTCTTTGCCGCGTAAAGGGCAAGGTCGGCGCTCTTGTGCAGTTCCTCGGAATCCTGGCCGTCGCGAAACGCCACGGCCGAGCCGGCGCTCAAACTGATGTCGAGCCGCCGTCCCCGGAAGAACACCGCCCGCCCCGCTTCGGTGAGCAATTCGTTGGCCAGTCTAGCGCCCGTATCGTCGAGATTCTGCTCGGGCAGGATGATCGCGAATTCGTCTCCTCCCAAGCGCGCCACCGTCGCCGATACGGGCGCGCACCGGATCAGCCGTGCGGCGATTTCCCGCAGCAAGGCATCGCCTGCGTCGTGGCCCAGATTGTCGTTGGTGGCCTTGAAGCGATCGACATCGAGAACGAGCAGCCGCACTTGCGTTCCCGCCGCCGCGGCATTGCAAAGCGCTGCTTCCAGCCGATCGGCGAACAGGCGGCGATTTGGCAGACCGGTCAGTGAATCATGGTTGGCCGCCCACCGTAGCTTGTCTTCGTAGCGCTTCTGACTGGTCACGTCCTGAAGCGAACCGATCAGCCGTACGGGGCGCCCGTCGCCGCCGCGCACCACGTGCCCTCTGCCGGCGAGATCCAGATAAGTGCCATCGCCCGCCAGGAACCTGAATTCCTGGACCCACTGCACGACATCGGGGTCATCCAACTGCGAAAACCGCGCAAGCACACAATCCCGGTCATCCGGGTGAATGCGTTCGACCCACCAATTACGGCAGGTTCCCGCAAGCGCCTCCGGATATCCCAGGACAGTCGCGGCGGCACCGCTCCATTCGATGCGGTCGCTTGTCAGGGAGACGTCCCAGATGATGTCGTTGGTGGCTAGCGAGGCAAGGCGATAGCGCTCCTCGCTCAGCCGAAGGGCTTCTTCGCCCCGCACTTGGTCGTGAATATCCTCCAGGGTCCCGTACCAGCATTGGACGTTCCCCTGCGCGTCGCGGCGCGGCAGCGCCCGGGCGCGAAACCACCGAAAGCCGCCATCGCCCTGCCGCAGACGATAGCGCAAATCGACATCGGTGCCGTCCGGCAGAAGCAGCGCCGCATTCCACCGCTCTCGCACCAGCGGCAGATCGTCGGGGTGAACCGTTTCGGTCCAGCCCCATCCCAGTGCCTCGGCAGAGCTGAGCCCGGTCGACCGCGACCAGCGCGGACTGACCTCGATAATGGCGCCCTGCGCATCCGCGATCCAGGGTATCTGCGGATTCAGCTCGACCGAATGACGATAGTGCTCCTGCGTCGACTGCAGTTGCTCGATCAACAGCGTCATCTCCGCCCGAGCGAGGATCGCTGCCTGGAACGTGGCATGAGAATTGGCCAGCATGCGAAGGATCACGCACGCCGCCGCAAGAAACGTCAGTCCTATGCCGGTGAGATAGATGTCCTGGGAGAAAATCAGGCGCGCGGTGACGGGAAGCGCCCCGCAAAGCAGCACCAGTCGCCCGGCGACAGGATGGGCTTGAAGGCAATAGCAGCAACTGATCGCGCCCAGAAACACATACAAGGCGATCGCGGTCGTGCGGCTCGGCTCCACCAGTTCCATCAAGATCAGCCCCCAGCTTCCAAAAGCCGAGCTGATGAGGACCGAAGCGACGACGACACCGGCCAGATACCGCCGGATCTGGGCCGCGCCAACCTCCTTGCGGCGGCGCGCCAGCCAGATCAGCGCACGGCACCCGATCAGCGCAGAAAGCAGCGCCGGCACCGCCATCGTCAAAGTATTCGATACTTTTCCGTATGTTGCCAAAGCAAGAAAACACGCGTCGACAAAGATCAACCCGTACATAAGCGGTATCTGCGCACGCAGATCGCCATATCTCGCCTTGAGCATCGCCTCCTGGCCTAGCCCGGTAGGTAGCACACCACATCCTCGGTCCATCTACGCATTATAGCGGCATGATGCGCCTGAAAGCCGTCTCAGCGGTTAACAAGGCAGGCCGTTTTAATCCGTTAAAGGCCGGAGGTGTTCCACAGTTCCCGTATTTGCTTCCGACTGCGCCGTTTCCATGCTCGTGCCGGACTATCGCCCCCGTTCAGGATGACCGCGCACTCGAACCGATCGCCTGTTCGATGGCCAGTTCCAGATCGCGCTGGCTGAACGGTTTGCCCAGCTTGACCATGCGCTGCTGGGCCCCCTCGGGCAATTCGCCGTAGCCGCTGGCCAGGATGATCGGCAAGCCCGACTGCAATTCGGTGGCCAGATCGGCCAATTGGGTTCCAGTCATGTTGGGCATCGCCTGATCGGTAATCAGCAAATCGACATCCGGAATTTTTCGCAACAGGTCGAGCGCCAGCTGCCCCGAATGGGCTTCGAACACTTGGTGGCCCAAATCCTCCAGCATCGCGGAAGTATTCATCAAGATCAGGCCATCATCATCCACCGCCACGATTTTCAGCTTTCGCTCTGCAATCGGAGCGGGGATATTTGCGGTCGACGGGGCGGGTGCCGTCGCGGCCGATTGGGCAACGGGAATCCAGAGCGTCGCCGTCGTTCCCTCTTGCGGAATGCTCTCGATCATGAAGCCTCCGCCAAGCTGCTTGGCAAAGCCGTGGATCATCGAGAGGCCAAGGCCGGTTCCCTTGCCAACGCCCTTGGTCGTGAAAAACGGCTCGGTCGCGCGGGCAAGCGTTTCGCGGTCCATGCCGTGCCCCGTATCAACGACGGCCAACTTGACGAACGATCCCGCCGGAAGGTCGGTCATCTCGCCATGGGCAACCTGCTTCAGGCAGGCCTCGATGCAAACCGATCCCCCCGCAGGCATCGCATCTCGCGCGTTCACCACCAGATTCAGCAGCGCCATTTCCAGCTGGTTCGTATCCACCAGAACCTGCGGCAATCCCGCCGGGATCGCCAGCTCCAGTCGCCACGGCGGCCCCAGCGTCCTTTCGATCAGTTCGCGGAAACCCGTCACAAGAGTTTGCACGTCGACATGTTCGGTGGAGAGGTCCTGCCGGCGGGCAAAGGCCAGCATACGCTGTGTGAGCGCAGCACCCCGATCGGCGCCCTGCTTAGCATTGTCGATGAGACGAAGCGCATTCTCATCGAGAGAGGCGCGTTTGCGCAGAAGTTCGAGGCTGCTCGTTATCGCCATCAGCAGATTGTTGAAATCATGCGCGATGCCGCCGGTCAGCTGGCCGATCGCCTCCATCTTCTGGGCCTGCCTCAGCGCCTCTTCGGCTTGGCGGCGAATGGCCACTTCCTGTTCGACACGCGATTCCAGATTATCGTTAAGCTCGCGTAGCGCCGCCTCCTGTTCCTTGGCGGCGGTGATGTCGTAAATCACCCCGATCAGGCGATATCCCGTACCTTCTCGCGCTATTTCCCCGCGCCGCGCTATCCAACGGTGTCTGCCATCGTCGCGGCGCGCAATCTGGAATTCCGCATCAATGCTGTCGCCCGTCATGGCGTCACCCGGGTCGGGAATGATGCGGTCGCCATCGCCAAGTCGAACGCTGTTGATCGTCTGAACCGGCAGTATCGGCGCGGGATGCAGGCCCAGAAGCCAGCAAAACTCGTCCGACACGGCAGCCGTCGCAAATCCATCGATATATTCGAATGTGCCGATCCCGCCGGCCGATTGCGCCACGCGCAGTCGCTCTTCGGTCCGTTTGCGCTCCGTAACGTCTACAAGCAGTCCCGTGAACCGGACGGGCGCGTCGTTTTCATCGAAGTGGGCGTGCCCGCGCGCATGCATCCACAATATCGCCCGATCGGGGGCGATGACCCGGAATTCCTTCGAGAAGAACTCCGCCCCAGCCAGAATGCCCGCCACGGCAATGCGCATCCTTGGCCGGTCGTCCGGATGGATCGCCTTGAAGAACGCGCCGGTCGGCAGGCCGGCGGCGGCTTCCTCCGAGTCGATGTCATAGAGTTCGGCGAAGCACGCATCGACGGTCAAGCGATCGGCTGCAATATCCCAGTCCCACGTTCCGCTGGCACCAGGCGCGACCGGCAGCAAGCTGATGCTCGAATCGCTCATACCCCGGCGCTATCCTCACCCACCACGCGCTCGATGAATTCGCCAAGCAAGTCCTTCAGCGTCGCGAGCGACGGAAGGTCCATGATCATGGCGATATATCCGCGGATGTCGCGGCGCCGGACGGCGAAATCGATGTAGAGGAACAGTACCAGCCCGTCGCCCTCGCCATGATCGTTCGCTTCGAAGAGGCTGGCGCCGGTGCCGCGCAGCACTTCGGGTATCGTCATCGTCAGCGATCGCTTTAGCATGTTCGCCATCGTCGCCAGGCAGGAATTGAGGATCACGTTGCCCGTTTCGGCAAGCGCCTCCAGTTCCATTTCCAGGATGTCCTCCGGCGAAAGCTCGTCCCCGGTCACCGCGCGGACGAGTTCGAGGCTGTTCGTCTCGGGAAAGATCAGCAGCGCCCGCCCTGAAAACGGGCCTGTAAAGTCCTGCCGCACCGCCACCAGATCGCTGACTTCCCGCTCGCTGATGAGGCGCGCGGCGCGCGTTTGGCTCACAACCTCGATCGAGGGGACGGAGAGCAGAACCTGCTCACCAATCATCTTGCGCAGACTGGATGCCGCGCGGCTGACGCCGATGTTGACGATCTCCGTCAGCGCGTCGCGCTCAAGCTCCGCAAGGACGAGGGTGTCGGGGATCATGCCCGCTTGGACCGGAAGCGCAGGGCCGCGCCGGAGAGAAACGGTTCGAGCGCGTCTGCCGTGACAGGCTTCGATACGAAGCCGGCGCCGATCTCACGCGCACGTGCGACGATCTCGTCCTGGATATTCGCGGTGATGATGGCGATAGGCATGTCGGGAAGGAGAACGCGCAACTCGCTTGCTAGTTCTAGGCCGTCCTTCTCTGTCATGTTAAAATCTATCAGCGCCAGATCCGGCACCGTTTCCTCAATGATTTCGAGGGCCTGAGCGGCGCTTCCCGCCTCAACCTTGGTCCATTCGGGCTGAAGTTCGGCCAGTGCCTTGCCGGCGACAATCCGCGCCAGCTTGCTGTCATCTACGATCAGAACGGTAACGGACATATGCAACTCCGAAAGCGGCCGCCTGCGGCGGTCCGGCTTGTCATGGGAACGTGGTTTCACCGTGGTCGGCAACGGCCAGGGGGGCAAGCAGATCGGCAGCGAGCGGGCACTCTTCGGGGAGATTGAGGATTGCAGGACTCAGCGCAAACAGAATCTGCACGACGGCAAAGTGCACGCGCGTCACCCCTGCCAGGTCGACCGGCCCGTCTGGCTGCGTTTCCAGCGCACCCAGCAGATCCTCCGCATCTTCGGCGCCGCATCGTCCTTCCAGCACGATGCGACCGCTATCCAGCCTCACCGTCATGCCACCAGCTCCGGAATGTCCAGCACGACGAGGACATCGCCCTCCGGCGTCAACGCCGATCCCATTATTCCTCGCATCGCCGCCAGCATGCGGCCGGGCGGGCGGAGGACGGCATCGATCCGCTCCCCAAACCCATCGACCTGCAACGCCACCGCTTCATCGCGAATGCGGGTAATGACCAGGCGCGCGTGCAAGCCGTCGCACGGCTCGGTTTCCAGCAGACTGCCCAGATGAAGCACGGGAATGGTCCTGTCGCGCAAGACGCAGGCCACGCCGCCACCGACGGGTAGCAAAGCGGACCGATCGATCCGCACGGTCTCCACCACCTGTTCCAGCGCCAGCCCATACCGCTCCTGCGCCACTTCGACGACCAGCAAGGGCGTGGTGAGCGCGCTGACCGGCAAGTTGATATGGAAGTTCGTACCGCGCCCGTGCCAGCTCTCGACCGCGATCGTACCCCGCATCGCCTCGGCCGCGTTTTGCACGATGTCCATTCCCACGCCGCGCCCGGAGACTTGCGAAACCGCAACCGTGGTAGAAAAGCCCGGCCGAAATATCAGCCTTAGCGCATGGCCGTCGTCGAAAGCGTCCGCAGCTTCGGGCGTGAGAAGTCCGCGCTCCACCGCGGTGCGGCGGATCCTGTCCGGGTCCATGCCGGCACCATCGTCACTGAGCGTGACGGCGATCCGGTCTCCCTCGCGCCGAAAACCCAGCGCGATCCGGCCGCGCTCGTCCTTGCCCGCCTCTCGTCTGGCATCGGGCGCCTCGATCCCGTGATCGACGGCATTGCGCACGAGGTGGAGCAGCGGTTCGAACAGACCGTCCGCGATCTGCTTGTCCACCTCCAGCTTATCCCCCGTGATCACGAGGTCGATGCTCTTGCCTAGGCTCTCTGCGATTTCGCGCGCCAGGCGCGGTAGGCGCCGCAGGGCCGGCGCCAGGGGGACCAGACGGACAGCGCCGAGATCGCGGCGCAGCTTGCCGTTGGCCCGCTCGATCGCAAGGTGAGCGCCGCGCAGGCGCGCAGCCAGCGCCGGGTTCAGCCGCTGCGCTTCTTCGGCAATAGGCCCCAGCGCGTTGATCGCCACGATCAAATCCCCCAGATCGTCGGCCAGCGCGTCCAGACGGCGGCCCTCCACGCGCAAATAAGTACCGGAGGGCGATTGCGGTTCCAGCGCGGAACGGCCTGTGCCAGCCTCCGCCGGGGCAACGGGAATCCGGGCGAATTCGACCTGACCGGGCACGAGGCGAAAAGCGCTGCGAAGCGCCTCGTCAGATGCCGTGCTCAATCCTTCCAGCACGCTGAAACAGGTAAACGGTTCGAGCGCGGTTATGCCCGGCCATTCCGGCGCGGCCGGCGACACCGCCAGCGAGACGAGTTCCGGCACACCCTCAACGATCGCAAGCGGGTCCTCGCCACGAAAGAAGCAATCCGCATCGGGAACGTAGCGAAAGGCGGTCAGTGCATGGGCGGCATCGGCAATGGCCGCGCTTTCACGCGATTGCAGCGCGCGAAGCCACTCCGCCCCGGCCTTCTCCGGCGCGTCGGACGCAAGGCTGTTCTGAGAGGGCACCGACGGCCCGCCACCTGCCGATGGCAATCGCGCCATCGCAGCCAGGCCGACCTCCTCGGCATCGGCCGGCAGGCTGCCCGTGGCCTCCATGTCGTCGATCCATCGGTCGGTCTGATCGATACAGCCCAAGAGTCCGGCGATAGCATCCGCGTCCAGCACGCCAGTCCCCCTGCGCGCCCGATCGAGAAGGTCTTCCGCGGCATGGAGCATTCGTTCGGCCGGCGTCATCGCGAAGATGGAGACCGAACCCTTCAGGGTATGGACGGTGCGAAAGGCGCTGTCGATATGCGCATGGTCGGCCGGATCCGCCGCCAGCGCGGCAAGGTCCCGTCCCGCCTGAGCGACGAGATCGCGGCCCTCGATCAGGAATTGTTCGAGCATGTCGTCCATCAGTCGCGACGATAGACGATTGCGTCGGGAAGGCGAGTGAGCGTGAACCGGTTGGAAATCCGCCCCATCGATTCACTGTGCCCCAGGCAAACGAAGCCGCCGGGGTTGAGGCAGTCATGGATATTGTTCGCCGCCATCAGGCGCGCCGCATCGTCGAAATAGATAAGCAGGTTGCGGCAGAGAATGACGTCGAACTTGCCCTGCCGGGCCATGTCGGCGGAATCGACGATATTGGCCGGTGAAAACCGCACGGACTCGCGAATGTCCTGGATGATGCGGCGCCGGTGCCGGTGCTCTGCCTCGAAATAGGCCTGCTTCACCGTCGTTGGCAGGCGCGCCAGCGATCGTTCCGCAAAGTACCCTTCCCGCGCCTTGGCCAAAGCCTGCGTGTCGATATCCGATCCGACGATCTCGATATTGTAGGCATCCACCAGCCCCCAGTTTTCAAGCAGCCACAGGGCGATCGAATAAGGCTCTTCCCCGGTTGAGCAGGGCAGCGACCATATGCGGACGAGGTCGCCTGGCCGGCGCACGCGCACGAGTTCGGGCAGGATATCGTTCGATAGGGCCGCCAGCTGATGCTCTTCGCGGTAGAAATAGGTCTCGTTGATCGTGAAGGCATTGATCAGCGCCTCACGCTCTTCGAGATGGCTGCCCAGCAGGGCAATGTATTCGGCGGCGCTGGAAAGCCCGGTCCGGCCCATCCGGTCGGCGATCCGTCGCTCGATGTAATAGCGCTTGTTCTCACCGAAAATCATGCCCGTCCAGCGGTACAGCAAATCCCCGACGCGGGCGATTTCCACGCTTGTGAGCGGCACGTCCGCGCGCGAGGCGCCTCGCCCGTCAGTCACCGGAGACACGTTTCGCAAGTTCTTCGGCAATCGCGTCGAGCGGGCACACACAAGACGCACCGTTCCTGGCCACCAGCGCGCCGGGCATGCCCCAGATCACCGCCGTGCTTTCCGCCTCGGCAATGGTCTGGCCACCCAACTTGTGCAATCTGGCCATGGCCGAGGCTCCATCCGTCCCCATACCGGTCATCAACACGCCAATCAGCCTTTCGGGTGCAACGACCCGGATGGCGCTTTCGACCAGGCGGTCGACGCTCGGATGCCAGAAATGCGCGGCGCTGGAAGGTGCAGGCAAAGCGACGAGGTTCCCGGTCCGGCGCGACACGATCAGGTCCGCATCGCCCTTGCCGATATAGGCGTTGCCGGGAACCAGCCGCGTGGTCCGGGTCACTTCCTGGACAGCCAGGGGCCCGATACGGTCCAGCCTGCGGGCAAGAGGCCCGGTAAAGCTGCCCGGCATGTGCTGGGCGATCACCACCGGCCACGGAAAATCCCCGGGCAAGTCGGCAAGGAGCGCGTCCAGCGCCGGCGGCCCTCCGGTCGAGCATCCCACCAGCACCACACCGGTTTCCTGCATCGGATCCGCCATGATGGTGGCAGACGGCCGGAAGCCCGACGAAACCGACGTTCCAGCGTCTTCACGGGGCGCATTTGCCCGCCTGCCGGTCTGAAGAGCGCGAACCCGCTCACGCAGGCGCGAAGCGCGCGAGACATGCGCTTTCGCAGCTGCGCGCACTCTATCGACCAGATCGTCCGCAATGGCGTCGATCTCCAGCGAGAGCGCCCCCCGTGGCTTCTCCACGAAATCGACGGCGCCCAGGCTCATCGCCTCCAGCGTTTCTTCCGCCCCCTCGCTAGTCAGCGATGAGACCATGACGACGGGGCAAGGACGCAGCACCATGATCCGGTCGAGGCAGGTCAGCCCATCCATATCGTGCATATGGATGTCCAGCGTGATGACGTCCGGCTCGAATTCGGTGAGCAACTGCAAGGCTTCCGCCCCGCCCCGCGCGGTCGCGACATCGAACTCGCCGGTCGCACCGAAGATATCGCTTAAAAGGCGCCGCATGAGCGCGGAATCGTCGACGACCAGCAATTTCGTCACGGTCAGGCCTTCGAAACCTTCGCGCTGAGGCTCGTCAAAAGATCGCGCTCGGCACGATCGAGCAGCGCTTGCGGATCGACCACCAGCACCAGATCGTCGCTTCCCGCCAATTGCGCGACCCTATCGAAAACGCGCGCCTCCTCGCTGCCAAGGTCCGGCGCTTCCCGAAGGTTCGCTTCGGGAATTTCGACCAGTTCCGACACGGCATCGACGATGAAACCCGCCGTGAGCGACCCGATGCGAACCACAATGACACGCGGCTTGCCACTTGGGGCGGCAGCCGAGCCGGCGAAACGCTGCACCTGATCGATAACGGGAATGACCTCGCCCCGCACGCTCATCAGCCCTTTCACGAAGGCGGGCGCCTTGGGTAGCGGTGCGAGGCGTTCGGGCAAGCCGGCGATTTCCTGCACTTCACCGACTGGCAAGGCGAAACGGTCCTGACCGATGCGGAAAAGCACGAAACGCTCCCCTTGCTGCACGGTCGAGCCGCTCTCCATGTCTTCATCGTCCTCGCAAGCGGTTTGCAGCAGCCGCGCGGTCACATCCTCGCGCAGCAGCTGATCGCAGGAAAGCACGGAGAGCAACCGGGTTCCATCGTCCATTCGGCAAATCGCCTGGATCTGCGCTTCACCGCCGCGCTTTAGGGCTTGGGGAACAAGATCGATCCGCGATTCCGACACCCGCTCGATGGCCTTCATGCCTTCGACCACAAGGCCGACGCGGTGAGTGCCCACATGCACCACGACGACCCGTGCTGCCGAGGTCCTCTCTCCTTCGCGAAGGCCCAGCAGTGCGGTGAGCGACAGCAAGGGCAGCACTTCGCGTCGCAGAGCCATCGTTCCCACTACGGCAGCGTCCGCGTGCGGCATGACGGTAATGTCGACCGGCACGCGGACCACTTCCTCCACCGAGTCGAGAGGAAGAGCGAAGTCCTGTCCCCCCGCCAGGAACGCGACAAGCGCGTGCGTGCCCCCCTCCACCGCCCGATCCGCAACCTTATCCTCCCCCATCCGGGCAAGACCGTGCGCGGCCGCAGGCGCGCGGCGTTCGGGAACGGCGCGTTTCAACAACGCGGCGATATCCAATCTGGACAGGTCCTGCACAGCTTCATCCCCCGTCAGCCGCGCAACCGCGCTGACGGCAAGCCCGATCGGCCCGTCCAGATCTGCCACGATGATGCGGCCGGTCTCCACATCCGGCTCGCCCAGCAGGCGCGCTACCGAAAGAACCGGAACCACGATGCCGCGCAAATTGGCGAGCCCCAGCAGCGCGTCAGGCCCGTGCGGGACCCGCGAGAGGCGGGCCGGCGGCGCGATTTCCCGCACCAGAGTGGCCGGCAAGCCCAGTTGCCGTTCGCCAACGCTGAACGCCAGCATCCGTTCTGCCAAGGCAGAGGCCTTCGCCACCGCGCTCAGGCTGCCCCGGCGGCCAGTGCGCCGGCGATAGAGGCAATGTCTTCGATGGAGGCTGCCAGCGACTCCGCGCTTTGCGCCTGCTGGCGCGCGGCAGAGCTGGCTTCCCGCGCCGCAGTCGCAGCCAGATCCGCAGCCTGCGCGATCTGGTCCGTGCCGCCCTTGACCTCGCGCACGGATCGCAACATGTCTTCGGTCCCGGTCAGGATGGCGCCATTCACGGCCCGAACCGCGTCCAGATCCTGAATCACCAACCCGAAGCGATCGATCATCGCCCGGTTGCGCCGCACTTCCGTTTCGGCCGCACCCACCACTTGTTCGAGATCGCGGCGAACGGATGCAATCTGATCCTGGATCTCCCGCGCGGAATCCTTGGTGCGTTCCGCACTCTCTGCAGCCTCTCGCGAAAGCTTGCGGATATCGGCCGCCACGGTGGCGAACCCCCGCCCCGCTTCGCCGGCCCGCGTCGCTTCGACCGCGCCGCTGACGGCCAGCATGCTCGTCTGAACGGCGATCAGTGCCAGATTGTCCGCCATCCGCTCGATCCGGCGACTTGTCTCGCCCAGCACGGCATAGAGGCCCAGCACGCCGTTCACTTCGCCAAGCGCGGTGCCCACGCCCTCTGCCAACCGCTGAACCAGTTGCCGGCTTTCCTGCACCGAGCCGACGATGCCGTCGATGGCGCCGTCCGCCAATTGCGCGCGCGATTGCGCGATTTCCGCAGCCCGCTCGATCTGGGACATTGCCGCATTGGCCTGAATCGTCGCCGAAGCCTGGATATGCGTGCCGCGGCTGACCTGTTCCAGCGCGACCAGAATCTGCCCCGAGGCGCCAGACAGTTCCTGGATGGTCGCGGAAAGCTGCTCGGCCGCGGCCGCCACTCCGACCGCAGCCCTCTCGACATCGCCGTCCTGCAGCCGCTCGGCAAGTTCGCCCAGCGCCTCCGCCGTCTGCTGGCTCTCATCCAGCGAAATGGTCTGTTGCTCCACGGCCTGCTGCGCTTCGGCGGCGGCTGCAGACTGTTCCTCCGCCGTGCGGGCGATCTGTTCTGCGCCCCGCTCGGCTTCCCGCATCGCGCGTTCCGCCTCGATGGCGTTCTCCAGAATCTCCTGCGCCCCGCGTGCAAGCGACTGCAGATCCTCCGACGCCGATCGCAGGCGAATGACGACCTGGTGCCCGGACTGGGTTTCACTGGTCGCCGCGTTGGAGGCCGCCCGCACCCGCTCCGCAATCCGCACGACTTCCTCGCCGATCCCGGCCGCCAGTTCCCGCACCTCGTTTGCCCGCGCTTCGGAGTTTTCCGCCAGCAGGCGAACTTCGTCAGCCACGACCGAGAAGCCCGCGCCGCTATCTCCCGCGCGGGCGGCCTCGATCGCAGCGTTGAGCGCCAGCAGGCTGGTCTGATCGGAAACGTCAACCACGTTCGCGCCAATTCCGACGATCCGGGTAGCAGCCTCCTCCAACGTCATCATCAGCCCGGCCGCTGCCAACTGGCGCTGTGCGCTCAGCTCTATGGCGGAAACGGAGGCGACGATCTCCGCACTGATGTCGGTGAAACTGCCCTGCACCGCTTCCGCCTGACGCTTGGAGCTTTCTGCACGGACCCGGGCCTCGCGGAAACTGGTACCCAGCGCGGCGATAAGGCCCAGCGATTCCTGCACGGCACCGGCGGCTTCCTCCGCTCCGCTGGAAATCTGGTCCATCGCTCTTTGCAGCTGCGCTGCTGCCGCCGATGCTTCGCCCAGGCTGCTCGCCAGATCCTGCGTGGTCTCATTGACCCGGTCGACCGCCGAGATCGGCGCCTTGGCCCGGCTGCGACGGCGCGACTGCACCGGCGCCTTGGCAGAAGCATGCGCGGTTGACGCGGCCGAAGGCGTCTCCGGAGATTTGGCGCGGGATCCGAGGGTCGATTTCTTTACCAGCGCCATTGTTTCCCTCGATTCTGTGACAACGCCTGTTGGCTTACGCCATGGAAAGAGGCGCCGCTAGTGGCCCCTCAATTGCCGGGTTCCAAAATCAGACCTCGGCCTCAACCGATAGTAACCCGGTTGTCGAGCCAGGCAAACACCCGGGCGTCTGAGCCCCATCGCATCATCACCATCGCAAAGGCGCGGGAACCACTGATCGCACGGTCCGTTTTGCAGTCATACGTTATCGAACAGATGGAGAGGAATCATGGGAAAAGGCATCTTGCTTTGGCTGCTCGGCATTCCACTTCCGATCATCCTTATCCTTTTGCTCCTGTGGCACTGAGAATGGCGATGACCCCATACAGCAACGTCGATCCGGCGCTCTATCCCAACGGCGCACCAGCAGGTTCGGATGGCTCCGCCATGTCCTGGTCCGCGATTTTCGGAGGGACCGTGGGCGCCATCGCCATCACCCTGAGCTTGCTCGCGCTAGGTTCCGCCCTTGGGCTGGCGACAATCTCGCCATGGCCCGGGCTCGGAGCAAAAGCGTCCACCTTCGCGATCGGGACGGGAATATGGCTGATCGTAACCCAATGGCTTTCGGCCCTGACGGGTGGCTATCTCTCGGGCCGGTTGCGCACGCGCTGGACCGGGCTCCACACCGACGAAGTCTTCTTTCGGGATACGGCGCACGGCTTTCTTGCCTGGGCAACCGCAACCGTCATCCTGGCGCTTGTGGCAGTGATGGCCGGGGCCTTGATGAGCACCGCCGCCGCTCCTGACACCACCGTCGTCGTTACGCGGGAAGCAGCAGACGCCGCGCGCAAGGCGGGCGCCGCCTTCGCCGGGTTTACCGCGCTCTCGCTGCTGGTCGGCGCGTTCATTGCAAGCGCGGCCGGCGCAATAGGCGGGCGCCTGCGCGATCTGCACCCCTGATTTTGCCGAATAGCAGCAGAGTTGGGCAAGCGGTGTGGGCGCCGGTGGAACCCGGTTGCCCACGCCGCTTATAACGGAAGCCATCATGCGAAAAACCAGAATCGCCTTCGCCCTACTCGGTGCAACACTGATAGTCTGCGCCTGGATCGCGACCCCGAGACTGGGTCCCGTCAGCAACAAATCGGTTCCACAGCCGGATAAGTCAGTCGACATCGCGCGGTATATGGGACGCTGGTATGAGCAATACCGATACGAAGCCTCCTTCCAGAAGGACATGGACGGCGTCACGGCGGACTATTCGCTCAATAACGACGGCACCGTGCAGGTCGTCAACCGCGGCCGAAGAGGCAGCAATTGGAAGCAGTCGAACGGGAAAGCCAAAACCGTTGACACGGCCACGAACGCAAAGCTCAAGGTTTCGTTCTTCGGCCCGTTCTACGGCAACTACTGGGTGCTCGACCACGGCGACGATTACGAATGGTCGATCGTGGGCGAACCCTCCGGCCGTTATCTCTGGGTGCTCACGCGGGAAGCGCGACCCGGCGTCCAACTGCTTTCCGAACTGGAAGCGCGGGCCAAGGCGCTGGGTTACGACTGGTCGCTTGTGCGCAAGACCCAGCAATAAAGCACGCCGCACAAGGCCGAACGATGCGGCCGCTCCCGCCCGGCTGGAAAAGACTGCAAGACCTGTCGGAACCAATCCGCCTTGACGACATTATCCCTGTAATGCGCACACTTGATCATCGTGAGGGCTGACCATGGCCGAAAAATTGTTCAGCCTCCTTCGCGCCGAGCAGGAACGCCTGAAACGAGTGATTGCGGAACTGGAAGCCGGCGGCGCGGCCTCGCCGGCTGAAATCCAGCGACTGGAAGCCTTGCACGGCGCGATCACCGATCAGATTGGCAGCTGGATGCGCGACCTTGATGGCGATGGCGCTAAACCTTTGCGATGTGCCGCATAGGGGGAACTGAAGGACCTGCCCCCCACCCGCAGCGATGATGCGTGATCGATGCCGAACATGTCGACTTTCCGGTTTTGACCTTGGCGGAATACCCGGCATCGTTGTCTGGTCTGATGGTGCTTTAACGGCATTCCTCCTTGCGGTCCTGCCTCGCCTTCGACGATCGATCTGCCCACAAAAAGGATTTCTGCGGAATTCCAGCTTCGGAGGGTAAGATTGGACAGGATCGCGCGGCTTGAGGCAATCGCGGAAATCCGCAATCTCAAAGCGAAGTATTTCCGGTGCATGGACTGCAAGCTCTGGGATGAGCTTCCCTCGGTATTCACCGAAGGGATGCGGGTCATGACACCCGACGGGGCAATCTATTCCGAAGGCGGCGCCCATTATGCAGCAAGCCTGAGGCATAGCCTGGAAACGTCAATCTCGTGCCAACAAGGCCTGACCAGCGAGATCGAGATCATCGACGAGAACACCGCCTCGGCCATCTGGGCCATGCAGGACGTGATCACGTGGCAGGATCGGCACCCCAAGCAGGGATGGAAGAGCATTCTCGGCCGCGGGCACTACCATGAGACATATCGGCGCGAAGGCGGTTTCTGGCGCATCGATACGCTTACGCTGACCCGCCTCAGCATGGATATCGAGTGGCCGATCGACGATCCGCTGACCGGAGATGCCCATGACTGAGCTGCACCGGGCAGATCGTTTCGCCGCCGACCGCACCGACAATCCTTATTGGAACGAAAACGTCTGGTTTTCGCTATCGATTCCGGAGAAGCGGTTGCACGGGATCATTCAATATTGCTTCCGCCACAACATGGGCCTGCAGATCGGTGGCCCGATCCTCTGGGACCCTTCCGGGCGCTATCAATGGAATTGCCTCCATTACGGCTGGAGCCACCTCCAGGCGATACCCGCGGACGCAAGCAAATACGACGTAACCCTGCGCAATTCCCTGTCCGTGAAGGTGCTGGTGCCGATGCAGAGCTATCGGATCAGATACGACAAGGATGGGACGGAAATGGATTTGCTGTGGCAAGCCGTCTCCCCCGCTCACCTGATGGAAAGCGACGACCCTACCCAGCAAGCCGCTGCTGCATTTCACTTTGAGCAGCCCGGACGCATGACAGGAACCATTCGCTGCAATGATGAGACGTTCAACGTCGATTGCTGGTCGATGCGTGACGGTTCATCCGGCCCCTACGATACGGAAATCTGGCCTACGGGCGGGTATTTCTGGGGAATTGGCAAGGGAGCGAGCTTTCTGGCGCTTTGCATGGGCGATGCCCGCGAAACGGCTACGGTCGGCGGCTTCCTTATGTTCGACGACATTCCGAGTTCGATAGCTTCGGGAAAACGCACCGTGCTCGAATACGGCGAGCATGGTCCTTCACTGGTATCGTTCGAGGCGACAGACAGGGCTGGCCGCTCGATCGCGGCAACGGGGCGGATCGATCCCGGCCTGATCTTTACAGGCTACACCGATCACACCGTCATCTGGTCACTCCTCGAATGGGATGTCGCGGGCGAGCGGTTCTGGGGCGATAATCAGGAGTTCTATTCCGCGCAAAACTTTCGCCACATTGCACGCGGCGAAGTCAGGCTGGGCGCAGCTTGACGGGGCGATCCCACGGCACTCGCCGAATTCCGCTCAAGCCGGCAATCTAATCCGGCTCACGATTGAACGCGGCGTGGGCTATCCAGCTATGGCGTTTCCCTTCATTCTCGGCGATGTCGAAGGAAAGATAGTCCTTCCCCCCGCGAAAGCAGAATCGTGCCAGAAATCCGTCCGAAAGCGTTCCTCGATTTCGAAGCATCGTCGCTGGCCCAGCGAAGCCATCCGATCGAGGTCGCCTGGGTGTTCGAGGACGGCAGCTTTGAAACGTTTCTCATCCGCCCCGCCCCGAACTGGACGGATTGGGCTGCCGAGGCGGAAGCGATCCATGGCATTCCCCACGAAACCCTGATCAGCGACGGCACGGCGCTGGAAGAGGTCGCCGCCCGCATGATGGCACGCCTGGCAGGCCATGACCTGCTTGCCAGCGCGCCTAGCTGGGACGGCAAATGGCTCAGCACACTGCTGCGCGCTGCCGGGCAGCCTCGCCACGCGCTGAGGCTGCGCGACAGTGACGATGCCTTTCGCGAAGCGGCAGAGGCAATCCTGCAGGATGTCGTCACCGGCGCGGAACTCTCCGCATTGGTCGCCGATATCCTTGCCCGTACCGAAGTTCCGGCCGGCATGCCTCGTGCGCACCGCGCCTTGCCCGATGCCCAGGCGGAATGGCGGCGCTGGCTGGACGTAAAGGCAATGGCCACAAAAATGGCGGCCGAAGCCGGCAATTAGGTGCGTTCAGCACTCCGGGAGCCGGACGCAAGGCTGCGGAATGTGATCGACCATCTGGGGCCATCGAGTTCGGCGATGCTATGTTCCCAACAATGGCGAACTTCGCCGGAGAGGAGGTAGAGGCTGCGCGGCAAGGCTTCGTGGGTGAAGCGCGAAAACCCATGCTCCGTTCGGCGTCGGAAACGCAGCGGTGCCGATCTGCCGAGCGAAAGGCCCGCCACATCCCCGAACATCGGCCGGTCCTTGTGCCAGCCGATCGTGGCTCCGGGATCGTAGCGGATCAGCAAGGCCTGCTCCAGAACCTCAGGCACAAGGCCCAAACGGCCAGCCACCAGGTTCCGTGCCGGAACCAGCCAATCGGGAATGGGCTCCCCTCGCTCGGCCCGTCCTGAATCAAAGTCGTACGTCCACCCGAATGAGCACGTCAGGCGTTTGCCCAACCAGCCCTGGAAGCGGAATGGCTTCAGGGCACTGGCATCGATCCGCGCGATCAGTTCGCGTTCCTCTGCCGGGGAAACGACCTCCTCCCAGCTTTCGAGGCCGGTGGGTTTCCCTTCAGACGTGGCCGGAGGCGCCCCAAACAGATCGAGTTGCCTTGGCGATTGGCCTTGCACCATGTCCACGCCCGCGTTCGAACGGCTCACCGTAGCTGGCTGTCCTTGCTGCCCCGGCGGTTTATCGCCGAATAGACAGGCCGTTGCTCGCGCCTGGACTGGCAGGCCACGCAAGTGCGCACACCTGGCACGGCCTTGCGCCGCCCTTCAGGGATAGGCTCTCCGCAAACCTCGCATTCGTCCAGCCCCTCGCCCTTGGGCATGGACGCCCTCGCCGCCGCGACCGCATCGTTGAGACTGTCTTCGATCTGATCCTGAACGGCGCCATCGGGCGCCCAACCATTCGCCATGGGCTTGCTCCTCGATACAGGAGATAGGAAGCCCCGGCCGGATTTCATCCAGGGCCGCGTTCGCCGCAAAAGCGTCGCGGAGACGGGTTTGAGCATCCGGACATTATCCGCTCACCGAAGGCTCCGCCCTCTCCGGCGCCCTTCATGGAACGCGTTCGCCCGGTCCGGGCTTATATCGGCAAAGGAGAGGTCCCATGCCCGAATACGAACCCGAAGACGCGCGCGATATCACCGGCACCGCTTCCACCCCGGACGGTCGGTGGACCAACCGCGACGGCAAGCCACCCAAGGGCGTGCCCAATCACAATTCCGATCGCGCCCGGGAAGCCGAACTCCATCCGGACAAGGAGGATGAGCGGCTCAATCCGGGTCAGAACACGCAGACCACCGGCGGTGCCGGCTGATCCACCGGGCGCGGCGAAAGCCGCCGATGAAAGGTCCCCACGATGGAGAGAAACGACTTGATCGACGTGAACGGTGCGACTGCGGAGGAACTGGACACGGTCGCCTGCCTCAAGGGGCATGGCTTCGAAATCGTGCGCTATCGCGAGGAGCGCGGCCGCTTCACCGAACTGCGACAGCTTGAGGAAGTGCCCGGGCTGGCCGGCAAAGTCGATTACGACGATGCACTGACGGTCGGAGAGCACTGAGCCTGCGGCGATGATGCCGATGCCCGATGCTTCCCTTCCGTCAGGCGATCTCCGGCAACGCGTGGAGGTACTTGTCGAGCGTAATCGGATAGTCCCGCACCCGCACGCCGGTGGCATTGTAGACCGCATTGGCCACGGCCGCGCCCACACCGCAGAGGCCGAGTTCGCCCACGCCCTTCGCCTTCATCGGTGAAACCTTGTCGTCCGCCTCATCGATGAACACGACTTCCTGATGCGGAATGTCGGCGTGGACCGGCACTTCGTATCCGGCAAGGTCATGATTGACGAAGAAGCCGAAGCGCTTGTCGACGGCCAGTTCCTCCATCAGCGCGCCGCCGACGCCCATGGTCATCGCGCCGATCACCTGGCTGCGCGCGGTCTTGGGATTGAGAATGCGCCCGGCTGCGCAGACCGCCAGCATGCGCCGCACCCGTGCCTCGCCGGTATAGGAATCCACCGCCACTTCGGCAAAATGCGCACCGAAGGTCGATTGCTGAAACCTCTTGCCAAGATCGCCCCACTGCATCGTCTCTTCGGCCACGAGTTCGCCGTCCGTGACCGCTTCAGCCAGCGCCGCCGAGCGATTGCCCGCGCGAACCTCGCCATCGGCGAACTGCGCACTCTGCGGGTCCATGCCCAGCCGCTGCGCCGCCATTTCACGCAGCTTCGCACAGGCCGCATAGACGCCCGAGGTCGAACTGTTCGCGCCCCACTGGCCGCCGGAACCTGCCGAAGCCGGGAACGAGGAGTCCCCCAACTTCACGCGCACCCTCTCCACCGGCAGGCCCATCATTTCCGCCGCGGTCTGGGCGATGATCGTGTAGGAGCCGGTGCCGATATCGGTCATGTCGGTCTCGACAGTGACCATGCCGTCGCTCGCCAACCGCACCCGCGCGGCCGAGGTCATGTTGATGTTGTTGCGGAATGCCGCCGCGACCCCCATGCCGATCAGCCACCGCCCCTCGCGCACTTGCGCGGGCCTGGCATTGCGCCGGTTCCAGCCGAAACGCGCGGCGCCATCTTCCAGGCAGCGCACCAGATTGCGCTGGGAGAAGGGACGCTGCGGATGCTCGGGATCGACCTGGGTGTCGTTGAGTACGCGAAATTTCACCGGGTCCATGGCCAGTTTCTCGGCCATCTCGTCGATGGCGATCTCCAGCGCCATCAACCCCGGCGCCTCGCCCGGCGCGCGCATGGCATTGGCTTCGGGCAAGTCGAGTTCGGCCAGCCGCAGGGCGGTCAGGCGATTGGCACCGGCATAGAGCAACCTGGTCTGCTGGGTCGCCGATTCCGGGCCGCCGCCGGGCAAGTCGCCCGACCAGCTTTCGTGACCGATGGCCGTAAGCTTGCCGTCCTTCGTTGCGCCCAGGCGAATGCGCTGGATCGTCGCCGGGCGGTGCGTCGCATTATTGAGCATGAGAGGGCGCGGCATCGCGATCTTGACCGGCCTGCCGCAGGCCTTGGCCCCCAAAGCGGCCATCACC
Source organism: Novosphingobium oxfordense (assembly GCF_044029435.1). Lineage (NCBI taxonomy): Bacteria > Pseudomonadati > Pseudomonadota > Alphaproteobacteria > Sphingomonadales > Sphingomonadaceae > Novosphingobium > Novosphingobium oxfordense. The sequence goes on from NZ_CP147008.1 coordinate 413,757, forward strand.
GCATCGGCGCGCAGGAACAGCTTGCCCCCGAAACCGCCGCCGATGAAGGGGGAACGGACATGGATTTTCTCCGGCGGCATCTGGAAGGTCGCGGCCAGTTCGCGCTTGTTCCATGCGATCATCTGGTTCGATGTCCATAGCGACAGCGCATCCCCCTCCCACCAGGCGATAGTGGCGAAAGGCTCCATCATCGCGTGGTTCTGGTCGGGCGTCGTATATGTCTGGTCCAGTTGCACCGGCGCCGCGGCGAAGGCCCCGGCAAAGTCGCCGACATGGGTATCGGCATCGTTACCGGTCAACGGCTGCGCGCCCGGCTTCTCCTTGACGAGGTCAAAGCGTCCCTGTCCACGGTCGTAAGTGATCCGCACGGCATTCGCGGCGCTGCGCGCCTGTTCGAAGCTCTCTGCAACCACCACGGCCAAGGCCTGATGATAGTGATCGACATCCGGGCCACCGAGCAACTTGGCAGTGTTCATGTTGCCCTTGCCAAGCGGCTGCGCATTCTCGGCCGAGACGATCGCCAGCACGCCCGGCATCCGCCGCGCCTCTTCGGCATTGAACGAGGCGATCCGCCCCTTGGCGATCCCGGCACCGATTACGTAGCCATAGGCGGGCCTGGCCGGAACGTCTCCGTGCTCGTAGGCGTAGGGCGCTTTCCCGGTGGTCTTGAGCTTGCCGTCCACGCGGTCGACCGCCTGGCCGATGACCTTCATGGCGTCGATCGGATTGGTGCCCGCAGGCGTGTCGAACTTCATGCCCGGTTCTCCGCGATAAGGGCCGCCAGCGTGCGTTCGGCCAGCGTGACCTTGAAGGCGTTTTCATGCGTGGGCCGCGCTTCGGCAAAGGCCGTTTTCACCACCGCCCCGGCACCGTTTCCGAGTTGCCCGTCGGCCGCCTCCACCCGCCATGGCTTCGGGGCCACGCCACCGAAAGCGACCCGGCCGCTGCCGTCCTCGTTCAGCACCGCCGCCACCGAAACGAGCGCGAAGGCATAGGAAGCCCGGTCCCGCACCTTGTGGTAGAAGTGCCGCCCGCCCAGCGGCTTGGGCAGCGTGACCGCGGTGATCAGTTCGCCGGGCTGGAGCCCATTTTCGACATGCGGGGTATCACCAGGCAGGCGGTGGAATTCGCCGATCGGCACGCTGCGGGCTTTGCCGGCCGCGTCGACCGTCTCGACCTGGGCATCCAACACACGCAGCGCGATCGCCATGTCGCTGGGGTGGGTGGCGATGCAGGCGTCGCTGGTGCCGATCACGCCCAACTGGCGGCTGAAACCGCCGATCGCCGCGCAGCCCGAACCCGGCTTGCGCTTGTTGCAGGCCTGGTTGGTGTCATAGAAATAGGGGCAGCGGGTGCGCTGGAGCAGATTGCCACCGGTCGTCGCCTTGTTGCGCAACTGGCCGGATGCGCCGGCGACGATGGCGCGGGTAAGCACGCCATAGTCCTTGCGCACCCGCCGGTCGGCCGCCAACGTAGTGTTGCTGACCAACGTGCCGATCCGCAGGCCGCCATCCTTCGTCTCCTCGATCCGATCGAGGCCGAGGTCCTGCACGTCGACAAGGTGCGTCGGCGTCTCGATCTCCAGCTTCATCAGGTCCAGCAGGTTGGTACCGCCAGCGATGAACTTGGCACCCTTGTGCGCGGCTACGGCAGCGGCGGCCGCCGCCGGCGTCTTCGCGCGCTCGTATGTGAAGGCCTTCATGCTTCGGCCTCCGCACCATGGGTTTCCGCAATCCGGACGCCGGCGACTTCCGCCATGGCCTCCGCAATGTTCGAATAGGCCCCGCAGCGGCAGATATTGCCGCTCATCCGCTCGCGCATTTCGAGCACGGTCATTTCGGGTGCACTGCCGACATCGCCCTGAACGTGGCTGGGAATACCCGCCCGGATCTCTTCCAGCACCGCCACGGCGGAGCAGATCTGCCCCGGCGTGCAATAGCCGCACTGGAATCCGTCATGCTTGATGAAAGCCGCTTGCATCGGATGCAGTTCCTCCGGCGTGCCCAGCCCCTCGATCGTCGTCACGGCATCGCCTTCGTGCATGACCGCAAGGCTGAGGCAGGAATTTATCCGCGTGCCGTTCACCAGCACCGTGCAGGCGCCGCACTGCCCATGGTCGCACCCCTTTTTGGTTCCCATCAGGCCGATATGGTCGCGCAGCGCGTCCAGCAGCGTGGTGCGCGTATCCACCTTGAGCGCCTGTGACTGACCGTTGACCTTGAAGGAAACCGCCATCGTCGGTGGTTGCTGTGCCATGGGTGTCGCTCCTTCCGCGACGGATGGGATGGCGGAAATCCCGACGCTTGCCGCGCCGCCCGCCAGAACCGCGCGCCTTGATACCTCGAAAAGCGCAGCTTCACCCGAAGTTTCGTTCATTGCCCGTCCTTATCCCACCAGGAAGTGTCGCACCGGGATGCCAAAGCCCGTCCATCATCACGATAACGCATCGCGCTGAATTTCGGCATCGCTTGAAATGGTATGCCGTCTTGAAATCCGTTCATCAATCCGATGAGCACCATCCGCGTTGGCCAATCGCGGCGGTAAGATCGACAACCCCATCCCAAGTCTTCTTCCAAGCCCATTTGGATCGCCTGCTGGAAGCCGCGGTAGGACGTACATTTGGGCCGCAACCGTCCATTGTCCGCCCGTCGCTCCGAATGACGGGTTGTAGAGCGGGGTGCGCTGCCCCCGCTCTACAAAAACCTTAAACTCACAACAACTTGCACAGTCGCCTCACCCCGAAGGGGCGAAGCAGGAGCGGCATTGGCGAGAAGTCCTAGAGGTTTACCGCCGTCATCTGCGGCGCCGCATAGCGCAGGCCAGCCGCCGCGCCCGGAGGCAGTACCTCGTCGATGCGCGCGAGGTCCGCCTCGCTCAACGATACCGCCAGCGCTCCAAGGTTGTCCTCCAGATAGGTCCGGCGCTTCGTGCCGGGGATCGGCACGATGTCCTCGCCCTGCGCCAGAACCCACGCCAGCGCGAGTTGCGCCGGCGTGCACCCCTTGGCCTTAGCCATCCGCTCAATCTCGGCAACGAGTTCTAGGTTCTTGCCGAAGGCATCACCCTGAAAGCGCGGGGCATTGCGGCGATAGTCGTCCTCGGGAAGGTCCGCCGGACTTTTGAACTGGCCGGTCAAGAACCCTCGGCCAAGCGGGCTGTAAGGCACGAAGCCGATCCCGAGTTCGCGCAGCGTCGGCAGAATTTCCTCTTCCGGCTCGCGGCTGAACAGCGAGTATTCGGTCTGCAACGCCGAAATCGGATGGACCGCGTGCGCGCGGCGGATCGTCGCCGGTGCCGCTTCGGACAGGCCGAGATACCGGACCTTGCCCGCCGCGACGAGTTCCGCCATCGCGCCCACCGTTTCCTCGATCGGAACGTTGGGGTCGACCCGGTGCTGATAGTAGAGATCTATCACATCGATCCCAAGCCGCTTCAGGCTATCGTCGCAGCATTGGCGGACGTATTCGGGCCGGCCGCTCACGCCCTGGAAGCTGCCATCCTGGCCCCGCACATTGCCGAACTTGGTGGCGACCACGATCCATTCGCGCCGTTCGCGCACGACCCGGCCGACCAGTTCCTCGTTCGCGCCGACACCGTACATGTCCGCGGTGTCGAGAAAGGTGACGCCCAGATCGAGCGCGCGGTTGATCGTGGCGATCGATTCAGCCTCGTCGCGCCCGGCGTAGAATTCCGACATGCCCATGCAGCCGAGGCCGAGAGCGGAGACTTCGAGGCCTTGCGAGCCAAGCTTGCGCATTTCCATTTTCGAATTCCCTTTGGTTCGTTGCATTCGGCCGTCCCCCAAGTGTGTATGCCTTTGCGGGTGTCACGTGGAAGGCGGTTCAAAAGGTGGTGGGATGGCCGCCAGCGGCGCCTATCCGAAGGCGGCGCTCAGAATCGCTCTCCGACCAGTTCCTCACTCTTCGTCCAAAGCGCCTTGGCACGCTCGGGATCGAGCGCGTAGGGCCGTACGCCCGGGCGCACGCCCTCGCCTTCGACGATCTCGGCCACGGCACAATCCTCGCCGTAGCGCCCGCCGATCGCGTCGGCGTCGGCCACGATCGCCGCCCAGACGGAAGTAGCCGCCCCTTGCGGGATCGTTTTCCAGGCGAATTCCGGAACACCCTCTTCCTGCGCATCCTTGATCGATGCGACCAGCGCGTCCATTTCCTCCTGCGTCATGTGGCGGCCCAGTTCGGTTTCCTCGATGCCGCCGGGATGAACCGCCGTCGCACGAATGCCGCGCGCCCGATGACGACGGTCGAACTCGACCGCGAAAAGGATGTTCACCGTCTTCGATCGGCCATAGCCCACCCAGGGATCATACGGTGTCTGCTCGAAATTCGGATCGTCGAGGTCTACATCCGCCAGCCGGTGGCCTGACGAAGAAAGGTTCACCACGCGCCCGCCATCGGCGATCAGCGGCGCCAGACGATTGATCAACACGAAGTGGCCGAGGTGATTGACGCCGAACTGCGTTTCGAAGCCATCGGCGGTATGGCCGAAAGGCGGCGCCATCACGCCGGCATTGGCGATGATGACATCGAAGGGCCTACCATCCGCCAGCAGCCGATCGGCGCAGGCGCGCACGCTCTCCAGCGAAGCGAGGTCCAGCTCGACCAGTTCAAGATCGCCGGCGATGGCCTGCGTCGCGGCCCTGGCCTTGCCAAGATCGCGCGCCGCGCCGACCACGGAAGCGCCATGTTCGGCCAACGCGCGGGCGGTCTCAACGCCGAGCCCGGCCGAAACGCCGGTCACCAGAATGCGGCGGCCAGTCAGATCGATGCCGTCCAGCACCTCGTCCGTGGTAGTTTGCGCACCGAATGTATTGGGCATGCTCATCTCCTGGAACTCATCTGCCTCTCCCAATGAACCGGAAGCGGTGAGCGCCATCTGGCGACGATCACATGGGGAGCCGCGCCCATTCCGCGCTGTTTCTTGCCTGATCCGATCAAATCGCCCTGCCCCGGTCTTGCAACCGACCCCGGCAACAACAAGATCGGGCTCATGCAGGACCGACTTACAACGCTGTGCGCCCTCGCCACCCGCCACGCGGATACTCCCGGTGCGGCCTCCATTCCCCGGATCGGATTCCATATCGCCAAGGAGGCCGCGGCCACAGCAAGCCCGGTGCTCTACCGCCCCATGATCGTCATGGTGCTCCAGGGTGCGAAGCGCGTCCTGATCGGAGAGCGCGAGCTTTGCTACGACACGGCCAGCTACTTCGTCGGCTCAGTCGACCTGCCGGCGTCGAGTTGCATCATCGAAGCATCGCCCGGAAAGCCCTATGTCGCGGTCAGCCTGGCCCTGGACCAGCAGTGCCTTGCCGATCTGATGACCGGCAACCCCGGGCCCGTCGCGGGTGAAACGGTGGGCTTTGCCGTCAGCGCGGTAACGCCGCAGCTGCTCGACGCGTGGTCGCGGCTGATCGGATTGCTCGATACGCCGGGCGACATCCCGGTACTGGCCCCGCTCGCCGAGCGCGAAATTCTCTACCGCGTACTGCAAGGGCCGCAGGGCGATCTCATACGCCAGGCCGCGCGCGTGGAGGGTCGCCTGGCGCAAGTCCGCCAGGCGATCGAGTGGATCAGGAAGAACTTCGATCGGACGCTACGCACCGAGGCCCTGGCGGAAGTGGCGGGCATGAGCGTTGCATCGCTGCATCGCCATTTCCGCAAGGCGACGGCCATGAGCCCGCTCCAGTATCAGAAGGCTCTGCGGCTTCAGGAGGCGCGCCGCCTGATGATCGCGGAGAGCGACGCGGCCCGCGCCGGCTATGCCGTCGGCTACGAAAGCGCTTCGCAATTCAGCCGGGAGTACACACGCATGTTCGGTGCGCCACCGGCCCGCGACGCGGTACGCTTGCGCCAGGCCGAGGCTCTTGCGACCGAGATCGCCTGACCGCAACTGGCGCATTGACTTTGCTCTTGGCCCACCGCGTGTTGCCTCATGCGCAAGATGGCGTATGGCCACCCCAGCAAATCACAAAGGCGGGTAAAATGGCAGCATCTTCAATCGACGAGCAACGTGAGCACTTCGCTTATTGCGTTCAACTTTTCGGCGGGACCACCGCATTCTCGCGGCGCCTCAACATAGACGAGCGGGCTATCCGGCGGTTTATCAATGGGGAGCGGCCGCTTAGCGCCGGTCTTCTGGGCGACACCGCGAAAGCATTGCGTCAGCTCGTGGTTGAAGCGACCGCAGCCGAAAAGGAGATCGCAGCGGCATTGAACTCTGGGCCGAACGTCGCAGAATAAGAGGCTCAGAATACAGTACCTTCCCAGGGGCAGGCGTTGCGCGCCGCCCTTTGGGCGGCTGATTTTAGCGACAGTCGGGCCCCAATTGGCTCCTCGCCTTGAAGCGGAGGCCTCTGAAAGTCGTCTCGCAAACCGTCGATCTTTCATCCGGTTGCTTGTGGCCAATTCCTGCATGTTAAAACACGGATCTGGCACTCGCTGCCAGGCCGCCGGTTCGCATCGTGAAACGCGTTTTCGATGGCCGCGCGCGCCTCTCCAGCCCCGGCCACCTCTACAACGGCGCTTCTCGTATTTCCGGGCAGCGACGCCAGCACATGGGAGGGGATCGACTAGGCGGAACACGACTGCCAGCGCGGGTCGAAAGGATCGTTCATCACAAGAAACTCGCGCATAATAGGATGTCGCCACAAGCACATCAGTCAGTCAATTTAACGAGTTGCTTAATGTTGCATATGCAAATCATTCGCATTAAGGGGCTCCCCACATAACAGCGCCGGTTCGCCCGGTGCGGCGAATCAGGGGCTCCAAATGAACTTCACAACCAGAAACCGCAGTCGCTATTGCGTCTCATCTGCACTGGCTATCGGCCTGCTGAGCGTCGGCAGCGCCCACGCCGAAACTGCGCCTGTGGATCCGGATGACGACTCGATCGTGGTGACAGGCGCGGCCGAGACCACCGGCCTCAGCCTCTCCTCGCGCGAAACTCCGCAGTCGGTCACCGTGGTCGACAGCGTCCGCATGCAGGAACAGGGCCTCTACGATATCTCGTCGGTGATGGAACAGATCGTCGGCATTCAATCGAACCGCTCCAGCGCGCTCGGCACTGACGGCACCAACTATACCGCGCGCGGTTTCGCCGTGCAGAACTACCTCGTCGACGGGGTGGCCCGTCCGACCAATCTCTACGGTTTCACCGAAGATACCGCCGACATGATCGCCTATGACCGGATCGAGGTGATCCGTGGCTCGGCCGGCCTGATGACGGGCACCGGCCAACCTTCGGCCGCGATCAACATGATCCGCAAGCGCCCCGGCACGGACTTCACGGCCACCGCAGCCGCAACCGTCGGTTCGTGGGACATGTACCGCATCGAAGGCGACGTGGGCGGGAAGGTGACCTCGGACGGCCGCCTTCGTGCACGCGTTGCCGGGGCCTGGCAGGACAATGACACCTTCATCGATCGCGAGCATGCCAAGCGCCAGGCGCTTTACGGCGTCATCGAGGCAGACCTCACGCCCACCACGCTGCTCACCGTCGGTGTCGAGTACCAGAATTTCACCAACACCGGCGCCTCGCGCGGCGGCGTACCGCTCTTCTACACAGACGGCACCAAGACCGACTTTGCCCGCTCGACCAACGGCGGTGCCGAGTGGTCGGACTTCAACCGCAAGAGCGTGAACATCTTCGCCTCGATCGCGCACGATTTCGACAAGAACTGGCATCTGCAGGTCGACGCCGAGCACAAGTCCGGCTCTTACGACGAGACGATCGGCTACTTCTTCGGCACTGCCATCGACAAGGACACCGGCCTTGGCGGCACGCTCTATTCCACCCGCTGGGCGTCCGACCTCACACTCAACGCCGTCTACGCCAACTTGCGCGGCAGCTTCGAAGCGCTGGGTCAGGAACAGCACATCGCACTCTCGCTGAGCCATGCCCAGTTCGATGACGACCAGACGCCTTATCCGGGCTGGTGGTCGGGCGGCGACTACATGAAGTCGGTCAATGCCTTCGAATTCTTCGCGACCGGCGAGACTACCAAGCCCGACCTTTCGCCAAGCGGAGGCTATGCCGGCAACCGCGTCCGCACCACGGCCGCATCCGGCGTGGCGCGGCTCAAGCCGATCTCGCCATTATCGGTGATCATCGGCGGACGGCTTACCTGGTGGAAGCAGGACAGCTACTCCCAGGACGTATCCGGCCCGCGCACCTGGACGCCGGGATCCAACGAAAAGGCAGTGCTGACGCCCTACGGCGGCCTCGTGCTGGATCTCACCAAGACCGTCTCGGCCTACGTCAGCTATGCAAGCGTCTTCGAACCGCAGACGCAGCGGACCATCGATGGCGACATGATCGCACCGCTCGAAGGCAATACTTACGAGGCGGGCCTGAAGGCCGACTTCCTCGACGGCAAGCTGAGCGCCAGCGCCGCCGTCTTCCGCATGCAACAGGACAACTACGCGCTGGCAGACGGCCCCGGCATCTTCGCGCCGGACGGCAGTTCGGCCTATCACGCGGTGTCGGGCATGAAGTCGTCGGGCTTCGAACTCGAAGTCAATGGTGAGATCCTGCCCGGCTGGCGCGTGGCCGGCGGCTTCGCCAATGCCCGTGCCGAGGACCGCGACGGGGTTCGCCAGCTTCCGCAGATCCCCAAGAACACCTTCAAGATGTTCACCGCCTACAGGCTGCCCGGCATGCTGGAGGCGCTGATGGTGGGCGGGAACCTCAAGTGGCAGAGCAAGACAACCGCCGACGGCACCGGCCCCAATGGCGAGATCTACACGCAGGGCAGCCTTGCAACGCTGGACCTGCTGGCGAACTACCGCGTCTCGGACCACTTCTCGCTTACCGCGCATCTCGATAACGTGTTCGACAAGAAGTACTATTCGGGCCTCTATATCGGCAGCGCGCGCTACGCGACGCCCCGCGCCTTTACGCTGACGCTTCGCGGCACTCTGTGAGAACCGGGCGGTAACACCCCTCTCCCTCCACCGCGCGTGATCCCGCCGCCCTTCCTATGCCGCTTGCGCCGTTCCAACCCAACGGGTGGAAACGGCGCATCGGTACGCGTGGCCGCCCTTGCCATTACGGCCGGGGTTCACGTGGCGGCGGCCGCCGTTGCCGCCATCACCTTCGGCTGGCTGCAAGCGGGTCCCCCGGATCACGCGGCGCCTCCCACTCTCGTGACGTTCGACGTGCATTCGCCCGCCCCGGCTCGCGCAAAGCCGAGTGCGAATGCAGTCCGCCCCCGGCCTGTCCCGGCAGCGGCCCGGACCAATATCGCCTTGCCCCTTCCCGTCCGCACCGTGGCGGTGCTTCAGACCAACGCCTTCGAAGAGCCCGCCGCTGCGGCCACCGGCGGCCTGTCGGACAATCTGCCCGACATCGCCCTGCCCTATCGCCGTGCACTGATCGCGCGGCTGGAAAGCCAGCGCCGCTATCCCGCTGGATCGCTTCGACAGCACGCGCAAGGGACAGGCTCCCTACTTTTCCGCATCGACCGCGAAGGGCATTTGATCGATGCCGAGATCGTGTCCGGCACAGGGCACGCCGCCCTTGACCAAGCCGCGCTGGCCATCGTCTCGCGCGCGGCGCCGTTCCCGCCGATCCCGACCGGGCTTCCGGACGAATTGGCCATAACCCTGCCGATCGCGTTCCTCATCGATGATACGCCAGCCTCGCCGGTCCTGCCGTGACCGGGGGCGATGCGGCCATCGTCGGCTGCCATCAGGCCGCGCTGTCCGCCTATGTTCGCTCACTCGTGGATTCGCCGCCGGTTGCCGCCGATATCGTGCAGGAAACCTGGGTGCGGGCCATTCCGTCGCTCCGCTCGGGCCGGGTGGAGAACCCCCGCGCCTTTCTCTACCGCGTGGCCCGCAATCTGGTGAACGACCGGGCGCGGGACAGCGGCAAGTGGCGTCCCTGGCTGGCGGACGAAGAGGCGGGCATAGCCGTCGCCGACGACAGCCCGGACGCCGAGCGTCACGTCCTTGCGGCGGACCGCCTGCGCATGGTGCGCGAACTGGTGGAAGACCTGCCCCCGCGATGCCGGGAAATCTTCACCATGCGCAAGTTCGACGGTTTCGATCAGGCCGATATTGCCGACCGTCTCGGCATCACGCGGGGCGCGGTAGAGAAGCAGTTGCGGATCGCCCTGCTGACGCTGGCCAGCCGCCTCGGCGAAATAGAGGGGGAGACGTGATGTCCAGCGCGCTCCGAAACAATTGCCCTTTCTCGTCCGGCCGCGTCGTGTTTGGCGGCACAATTCCGTCATGGTTGATGACGAAACCGACCGAAGGGACGGAACCGTGACCGAAAACGCACCGCGCGCGCCAATTCCGGCCGCCATTGCCGAAACCGCCGCCGACTGGATCGTCCGCCGGGACGGGGGAGAATTATCGGCCGAAAATCAGCGATCCTTCGAGGACTGGCTGTCCGAGCCGGCCCATCGCCGCGCCTTCGAACGACTGGAAGACCTTTGGGGGCTGATCGATAACGATCCGATGCCCGTAACGGCACCGCCCATATCTTTGCCGCCAATCCCGGCCAAACGCCGGATCTTGTCTCGCCGCAAACGCAGTTCCGCAACCGCTCCCGCGCGCCAGCGGCAACGCTGGACCGGTGGTGCTGTCGCCGCATCGATGGCGCTCGTGGCATTCGCCTCGTTCGGCGACTGGTCGATCCGGTTGCAGGCAGACTACGCCACCGGAGTGGGCGAACGCCGTGTGCTGACGCTGGAAGATGGATCACGCGTGACGCTGGGCAGCAGTTCGGCCATCGTTCACGACTTTTCCGGTGCCCGCCGCAAGGTCCGCCTGCTTGAAGGCCGCGCATTGTTCGAAGTGGCGCCGGACCGCAGCCGTCCCTTCACCGTCGAAGCAGCAGGCGGAAGTGCCACCGCTCTGGGCACGGCGTTCACCGTGCGCGAACGGGACGGGATCGCCGAACTCGTGGTGACCGAGCATCGGGTGCGGGTTGTCGGAGGCGGCCGCTCCAAAGTCGTCGATGAAGGCCAGCGCGTCGATTTCGATGCGCAGACGCTGGGCGCTGTCGAAGCGGCCGGCAATGGCGCCACCGCCTGGACCCAGGGCCAACTCGTCGTGGTGAACCGCCCCCTGCGGGAGGTAGTCGCCGAAATCGCACGCTATCGGCATGGCTACCTTTCCGTCGCGGGAACAGCGGCGGAGATGAAAGTCAGCGGCGTCTACGATCTCGACTACCCGCTCGCCGCCGTGGACAGCATCGAGCGCAGTCTGAAGCTCAGGTCCTTCCGGCTTTCGGATCGCCTGATCGTGCTCCATCGCTAAGCCGCGAAAAAACTTTGCAGCCCTTAGTCGTCTTTTCCCGCCCCACCCCGTCTCCATTATTGAGAATGCGTCGCAACATCGTGATTGCGCCGTCTCGCAACCATGTGGGGGTCAATTCGATGTACGAGAAAATGGGTCATGGCAGCGCGCGCCTGTTGGTAGCCGCCCTGCTGGCCGGCACCACCCTGACCGGGGGCATGACCGGGTTCGCTTCCAGCGCGATGGCGCAGGAGAACGGCGGCGTGAACGCCTATGCCATTCCCGCCGGATCGCTGAGCGACGCGCTGAACAGCTTTGCGCAGCAGAGCGGATTGCAGCTGAACTACGACGCATCGCTGACGCTGGGACGCCATTCCCAGGGCCTTAACGCGAAGCTGCCATGGCGCGACGCGCTGGTGCGGCTGCTGTCCGGTACCGGCCTTGTTGCCCGAGCCAACGGCCCGGCGGCCGTGACCATCGCCCGCGCCACCACCGGGGCAATGACGCTCGATACTCTGCTCGTCTCGGCCAGTGCAGAGGCCCCTGTGGCCGCCATGCCCAGCGAGGAAGACACCTTCGACGCAGCGGACGAAGCACGCCGGGGCGACGCCATCGTGGTGCTTGGCCATGATGACAAGATCGATACCCGATCCGCGTCCGGCCCCTGGGGCGATAAGCTCGTCATCGATACGCCCTATGCGATCAGCGTGCTCTCGCAGGATCTGATCGAAAGCGTCGTCGCCGGTGACATGGACCAGATGTTCAAGATGAACCCGGTCGTCCAGAACTCCGCGCCCTCGACCGTCTACGGCACGCCCTACGTCACCATTCGCGGCTTCGATTCCCAGAAGGGTGTCGTCGACGGCGTCCGGCTGTCCTCGACTTTGACCGGCATTTCCATGGAGGAACTTGCCAATGTCGAGATCATGAACGGCCTGTCGGGCTTCCTGTACGGCGTGGGCAATCCGGGCGGCGTGACCAATTACGTGCTCAAGCGGCCGACCTACACGCCCACGCGCGACATCACCGTGGGTGACTATGGCAACAAGCAGTTCTTCGTCCATGCAGATCTTGGCGGCAAGATCGACCGGGACGGAATGTTCGCCTACCGGCTGAATGTGTCCTATCAGGACGGCGAAACCGCGAAGAAGAACCAGAACATCGCGCGCAGCCTGTTCAGCGGCGCGGTGGACTGGAACGTGACGCCGGACCTGCTGCTGCAAGTGGAAGCGGCGCATACCTATTACCGTATCGACGGCATCGATTCCCGCTTCTACGCCTATGCCGATACCAGTTATGCGGCGATCGACCACTGGATCGAACCGCTTGACGCCAGCAAGACCTGGACGCCGGACTGGACCTATCTCCAGATCAAGACGGACCGCATCGGCACCAATGCCAAGTGGAAACTGAACGATACTTTCAGCCTTCGCGCCGCCTATCTCTACAAGCGCGATGCGCAGGAATCGATCAACGTCTATCCCGCCTATTTCGAGGATGTAGGCTGGAAAGTCGGCTGGGCCTCGCGCAGCGCGCCGTCCTACAACATTGCACAAGGCGCCTATGCCTATCTCGACAGCGAGTTCGAGACACTGGGCATCAAGCACCGCCTGACGTTGGGCGCTTCGGGCGACATCCTGCGTGTGAAGCGGCACGTCACCAACTCGGTCAGCGCCGGTTTCTCTCCGGCCTTTACCGACCCGAACGACATGAACACCTGGGCCATGCCCGATACGCTGAACACCTATTCCTGGGGCGCCCTCTACAAGTCCAGCCAGTCGCAGAATACAAACGTGATCCTGGGCGACGATATCCAGTTCACCGAACAGCTCAGCGCCATGGTGGGCGTGAACCGCAGCACCGTGCAGGCCCGCAACTTCGGGGCGACCGGCACGCGCACGTCCAGCTACAACGAAAGCGCCTATACGCCCACGATCTCGCTGGTGTTCAAGCCGGCGGCGCGCGTGACGACTTACGCGACCTACATGGAAGGTCTGGAACAGGGCTCGACAGTTCCGGACGATGCCACGCTCTACAACAATCCGGGCGAAATCATGAAGCCCTACGTCTCCAAGCAGTATGAAGTCGGCGCCAAGTACGCCCCGATCGATGCACTGCTGATCACCGGCGCGCTCTACCGGATCGAAAAGGCCAATTCCTTCGACGAGACGGTGAACGGCAAGATCACTCGCACGCAGGACGGTGTGGAAGTCCATCAGGGCGTGGAACTGACGGTCACCGGGCATGTCACCCCCCGGCTCAACGTGATGCTGGGCGGCACCGTAATGGACCTGAAAGTCACCAAGACCAGCACGGCCTCGCTCCTGGGCAAGAAGCCGACCGGCGTCAGCGACATGCTGGCGAAGATCTTCGCCGATTACGAGATTCCGGGGCTGGACGGCTTCTCCATCAGCGGCGGCGTCTATCACGCCGGCAAGATGTTCAAGGAGAGCGCCAATCTTCAGAAGATCGACGGCTACACGATCGTCGACCTCGGCATGCACTACAAGACCGAGATCGACGGCCATCCGATCCGCTTCGACCTTAATGTCGCGAACCTGGGCGGGCTCGATTACTGGGCGACCTCGTCTCAGCTCGGCAGCCCCCGCAACGTGGCCTTCGCGGTCAAGTACGGGTTCTGAGCGATGACGGACCGGGAGCGGCGCGTGAGGACCGCATCATGAAACAAAGCCTGCGCCAGTCGATGGCATGGCTCCACACCTGGGCCGGACTGGTACCGGGCTGGGTGCTCTACGTCATCTTCGTGTTCGGAACGGCGGCGTTCTTCCAGCACGAGATCGATGCCTGGATGCGGCCCGAGCTGCCTTCCGAAACGCGCGTGTCCCCACGCGCCTTCGCCTCTGCCGACGCGCTGCTGCGTACCCGCGCGGCGGGGGCGGAGAGCTGGTCCGTCTCGCTGCCCGCCGCGCGCGGCGGCAGCGGGCTGGACGTATCGTGGCAGATGCCCGGCCAGGGCCGGCGCGAGGGGACGCGGATCACCCTCGATCCCGCGACCGGCGCCGAAATCCCGGTGCGGGCAACGAAGGGCGGCTTCTTCCTCTACCGCTTCCACTTCGACCTGCATTTCATCTCGGTCATGTGGGCGCGCTATCTGGTCTGCGTGGCGGCGCTGGCGATGCTCGTCGCGATCCTGTCGGGCGTGGTGACGCACAAGAAGATCTTCACCGACTTCTTCATGATGCGCTTTCGCAAGGGCCAGCGCAGCTGGCTGGATGCGCACAACGCCACCGCCGTGCTCGCGCTGCCGTTCCACCTGATGATCACCTACACCGGCCTTGCGACGCTACTGTTCACGCTGATGCCCTGGGCGATCTCCGCGAACTTCCCGGACCGGCAGGCCTTCTACGCCACCACGTACCCGCAAGGACCCGAGCGCGAGGCCAGCGGAGAGCCTGCCCCGGTCGCCCGGATTGGCCAGATGATCGCCACCGCGCAAGGCCAATGGGGCGGCGCGATACCGACCTACCTTTCGGTCGAGAACCCCGGCGACAAGGCCGCCGTGGCCACGCTCTATACCGCCAAGTCCGAATGGGGGAACGGCCGCCCCGATACCGTCTACCTCGACGCGGCGACCGGAAAGGTCCTGCCTTCCACACCCGCAAATCCCGGCGGCGCCACCGCGACGCACCGGGTGATGGTGGACCTGCACACGGCATGGTTCGCAGGCTACGGACTGCGCTGGCTCTACTTCCTTTCCGGCCTTGGCGGCGTAGCCATGGCGGCAACCGGACTTTGCCTCTGGTGCGTGAAACGGCGCCTCAAGCTGCCCGATCCCAGTCGCCCGCATTTCGGCTTCCGTCTGGTCGAGCGGCTCAATATCGGCTTCATCAGCGGCGCGCCGATCGGGATCGCGACGTATTTCCTAGCCAACCGCCTGCTGCCCGTTGCCATGGCAGACCATGCGGACTGGGAGATCAACGCGCTGTTCATCGCCTGGGGCGGCACGCTGGTCTGGGCGTTCCTGCGCCCGGCCCGGCGCGCATGGCTTGAAACGCTGGCAGTGGCGACGGCACTCTTCACCGCGATCCCACTGGTCAACGCCCTGACCACCGGACGCGGCCTTGCCCCCAGCGTGATGGCGGGCGACTGGACATTCGTTGGGTTCGACCTGGTGATGATGGCGCTGGCTGCCGGTTTTGCCTTTACAGGCTGGACCCTTGCCCGGCACAAACCCCGCCAGATGCCCGCGCGCAAACAGCGCAAGGGCGAGGAGGCGACTGCATGATCCATACTCCCGTCGCTCTCCTGACGCTTGCCGGCTTTGCGCTGCTGCTCATGGCGATGGCGCGCCACCAGCAGGACTGGCTGCGCCGCAAGCTGGCCCCTCGCACCAGCCGCCTGCTGCGCATCGGCGGCTTCGGCCTGCTCGGCGCCGCGTTCATAGCCGCAGGCACCGGTTTAGGCTGGGCCTACGGCACGGTCGCCTGGTTCGGCTGGCTGTCGTTCGGCGCCGCCCTCACACTCACCGCCCAGACCAATCGCGAGCGTATTCTCGCCCGTCTCCGCCGATGAAAGCTCCCGGAAATCCGCGCATGATCAAGCCCCTCACTGCCCTTTTCGCCGCCCGCCACCGCTGGTCGGTCGCCTCGCGGACATTGGCCGGCACGCTTGGCGCTTATGGGGTGACTGCGCTTGGCACCGTGGCGCTGTCGCTCGTCCTCGCCGCGCTCGGCATGGCCCGCGCCGAAGCCGTTACCGCCGCGACTCTGGCCAGTTATGCCGTGTTCGCCCTGGTGGCGATGGCTGTGTTCCATGCCGCCAGTCCCGCCCGGGCCTGGGCCTGGCTGATCGGGGCGGCCGTGCCGCTTGCCCTGCTGACCTGGCTGCTGACGGCAACGCGATGAACCCGTTTTCCCTGCTCGTTGCCGGCGCTGCAGCCATGGCCTCCGGCGCCCCCGGCGAAGAGCCGCAGGCCGGCGATCCCGCGCCGACCAGCACCGCGCATGCAGCCACCCCCAGCGGCCCTGATCCGGTCTATCCTGCCGAGTTCTACAAGCCCTTCCAGCCGCAGACCGCGCTGGACATGCTGGAACGCACCCCGGGCTTCATCCTCAGCGAAGGCTCATCGGTACGCGGTTTCGGCGGCGCGGCGGGCAATGTCCTGATCGACGGACAGCGGCCCACCGTGAAAGGCGGCGGCATCACCGAAGTGCTGCGCCGGATCGGCGCCTCCCGCGTGGAGCGCGTGGTCCTGCTGCGCGGCAGCGACGCGGCCGAGGCGCAAGGCCAGACGCTTGTCGCCAACCTGATCCTGCGCGCCGATGCCGGTGGCTCCGGCAATGCCTCGCTGGCGTTGGCGCATACTTCCGACGGCCATATCTCGCCCGACGCGCGCGTCAGCTACGCGCGGCGGATCGCGGGCTGGCAGACGAATGTCGAGCTTTCCGCCCAGACCGTCCGTTACCCTACCCACGCCGTCTATCTGGAGCGCGACGCCGGCGGCACCCTCACCCGCACGCGCAACGAGCGGATATCGGCGAACGCACCGCAATATGGCGTTGCCCTTTCCACGTCGGGCGGCGTGGCAGGCGGCACGCTGACGGTGAACCTGCGGCTCGGCAAGGACGGCTATTCCTCGCGCACCGGCTACGACATCTTCCAAGGCGCGGATGATGGCCAGCCCGATTCCAACCGCACCATCGCCTACCGAGAGAACGGCCGCAACGGCGAACTGGGCGCGGACTGGACCCGCCGCCTCGGCAACGACTGGAGCACCAAACTGGTCGCGCTGGGCACCATCGAACACTACGTCACGTCGGACGATCTTGTCGAACCGGGCTATCGCAGCGTCTCCGAACAGCGCGAGAAACCGACCGAACTGGTCGGCCGCGTCACCGTCACGCGCGAGGGCGAGCATCGGATCCGCGCCGAATTCGGCGCGGAAGTGGCCTACAATCGCCTCACCAGCACGCTTTACTATGCCGAAGATACCGGCGCAGGCCTTGTTCCCATCCCGCTCAGCAACGCAGACACACGCGTATCCGAACAGCGCGCAGAGGCTTTCGCGAACGCCACCGTGCGGCTGGCCCGGCGTTTCTCGCTGGAAGCGGGCATGGCAATCGAACTGTCGAAGATCACCGTCCGCGGCGAAGCCGACAGCGAGCAGAGCCTGTCCTATCTCAAACCGTCGGCCGCCCTCGTCTGGTCCCCTTCGGCCGAAACGCAAGTGCGCCTCGCCATGCGGCGAACGGTCGATCAGCTGGACTTCAGCGACTTCGCCGCTTCGGTCAACCAGACCGATGGGCGGCCCCTCGGCGGCAATTCCGGGCTGCGTCCGGCCCGCATCACCCGCGCGCTCGCTCGGCTGGATCATCGCTGGGGCAAGGGCGGTGCGCTGGCCCTGGAAGCCTGGCACCAATGGCACACCGGCCTGCTCGGCTATGTCCTGCTGCCCAGCGGCGACGAGGCGCTGGGCACCATCGGCAATGCCCGCCAATGGGGCGTGACGGCGCAAGGCACGCTGCCGCTGGAAGCCGTGCTGCGCGGCGCGCGGCTGACCGTGGACGCCAGCCTGCGCGGCTCCCGCATGCGCGATCAGGTGACGGGCCAGGATCGCCGCATGGACGATGTGCTGCCCCGCAGCCTGACGGCCGAGTTCCGCCACGATCTTCCCGCACTCAAATCCTCCTGGGGCGTGACTTACACGGCCGCCGAATATGCCGACGTGTTCTACACCGCGGAAAAGCTGCACTGGCGCGATGGCCAGAGCTGGGGCGGCTATGTGGAGACGACTGCCCTTCCCGGTTTCAAGACTACACTGGCCGTCTCGGCACTCGGCGGGCAGGATTTCTATCGGATGCGTCGCTTCTATTCGCCGAGCCGCGCCGCCCAATTCACCGGCAGCGAGGAAAGACGGCGCCGGCAAGGCGCAACCGCAACGCTGACGCTGGCAAAGGCGCTCTGAGAGTCCGTCTGGTGAATCAGGGACAAGTGTTCCGACGCACGGGATTTCCGCCTGTCACGACAAGGATTATCGCCCGAGAACGTAGAGGATTCGAAGACCTCCCGGCGTGACGGTCAGAGCGGATCTCGGGCACCAGCTGAGTTCTTCACCCGCAGCGGGAGGGCCGTTGTCAAAGTCCCAAATCTTCCATCTCTGGATGCCCCTGCGGTCGCGGACCCAGCGGCCAGTGGAATAGCCGCTCGTCTTCCGCAATCGCCACATCGTTGATGCTCGCGATCCGGCGCGCCATCAGGCCATCGGCGGCGAACTCCCAATTCTCGTTTCCGTAGGAGCGGAACCAGTTCCCGCCATCATCATGCCATTCGTAAGCAAAGCGCACCGCGATCCGGTTGCCGTCATGCACCCAGAGGCCTTTTACGAGGCGATACTCGTGCTCACGCAGCCATTTGGCGGTGAGGAAAGCGACGATCGCGTCGCGCCCTTGCAGGAATTCCGAGCGGTTTCGCCATAGACTGTCCGGCGTGTAGGCTAGCGCCACCCGCGCCGGGTCGCGGGAATTCCAGCCGTCTTCGGCGGCGCGGACTTTCTGGAGGGCGGTTTCGCGGGTGAAGGGCGGCAGCTGCGGTCGAGACATCGGGCTTGTCCTTTCGGCTTCACGCAAAGGGTGTGGCCAATTCCAGGCGGACGCCACCGGGAATGAATATGAGGGAGTGACGTGTCGGCAACCCCGGGCCAATCGGACCGGGCGCGACATCGACGATGACTTCGGGGTGGGCGGTCATCTGATTGGAAGCGAGCCAGCGTGTCCGCAGCAGCGCAATAGAGCGCCAAAGACCACGGCTTTGGCTTTGGCGCCCAGTGCTTAACCGGTTGTCTTGGCGGCTTGCTGCGCCCGCACATAGCTTTCCACCACCGCGGCATAGTTCGGTGCGACGAGGCCATAGAGATGTACCAAGTCCGCCGCCTCCGGACGTGCCCAGGTGCGGTGAAGCTCCGAAAGCAGCGCGTTTGTCGATGTCGGCTTGACGCCGCCCTGGACGAACCGGGCGAGCGATGTTCGCGATGCCATTTCACTGGGATCGCCCGAAGCGTCCAGAACAGCATAAACGTCGTAGCCGGCGGCGACGGCGTCCAGCGCCGGGAACATCACGCAGACGCTGGTCCAGACCCCGGCCATGACGAGAGTTTTGCGGCCAGTGGACTTCACCTCTGCCACGAAATCGTCGTTATCCCAGGCGTTGACCTCGCCCTTGCGGGGCACATAGACCGCGTGCGGCGCGTGGTGGTGGATCTCCGGCATGAGCGGCCCGTTGCTACCCGCAGGTTCGGACGCCGTGGTGATCACCGGGATATGCAGCAGTGTTGCCAGCCTGGCGATCATCTCCACGTTGCGCCGCAGGTCGGCAACCGGAATGTCTTTGACGGTCTGGAACAGCCCGGACTGATGATCGAGCAGCAGGATCAGCGTATCGGACGGATCCATGAGCGCGGCGCCGCCGCCGGAGGGAAGAATGCTCGACTTGGCACGCATTGGGGTCTCCATGGTCATGCTCCTTCTTTGGCATCGGCAGATGTTGGCGCGCTGGCGACAAGCTGGCGGCCCAGAAAATCGCGGATCAGCGGCACCATTTCGTCCGCCTTGTCTTCAAGTGCGAAGTGCCCGGTGTCGAGCAGATGAACTTCGGCTTGCGGCAGGTCCCGTAGGAATGCCTCCGAGCCTTCAACGGAAAAGATCGGATCGTTCCGTCCCCACAAAATCAGGGTAGGAGGCTGGGAAGCGCGAAAGTAGGCATGGATCGCCGGATAGAGCGCAACATTGGTGCGATAGTCGTAGATGATTGCAAATTGGATCGCATGGTTTCCCGGGCGATCGAGAAAGAGCTGATCGTGCAACCATGCTGCCGGGTCGATCCGGGTTTCATCCCTTACCCCGGCCACGTACTGAAACCGCGTGCTCTCTTGCGTGAAAAAGGGGAGCATGGCGGCCCGGTTGGCTTCGCTGTTATCGGCCCAAAGCGCGCGTGTCGGCGCCCAGAAATCCTGCATGCCTTCTTCGTAGGCGTTGCCGTTCTGGACGATCAGAGCGGTGACCCGATCGGGGTGCTTGAGCGCCAGTCGAAAGCCCGTCGGCGCGCCATAGTCCATCACATAGAGGGCATATCGGTCGACGCCCAACGCCGCGAGCAGGCCGTCCACCACCTCGGCAAATGCAGCAAAGCTGTATTCATAGCTGCCGGGGGGCGGTGCGGCCGACAGTCCGAAGCCGGGAAGGTCCGGCGCGATGACGCGGTAGGTGTCCGCGAGCGCCGGAATGAGGTTGCGGTACATGTGCGAAGAGCTGGGAAAGCCGTGCAGCAGGACCAGAACCGGCGCGTCGGCTGGCCCGGCCTCGCGGTAGAAGATTTCAAGGCCGCCGATCGTGGCTGTGCGGTGATGGGTCCCAGGGCGAGGCGCCGATGCGGATACCATGTCAGGCAACTGTCTGCGCGGCTGCGGAAATGAAGGCGGCGACCTCATCCGGGTGGGAGAGCATCGCGGCATGGCTGCTGTCGATTTCGGACAATCGGGCGCCGGCTCTCTCCGCCATGTGGCGCTGGGCGCTGGGGGGGACCATGCGGTCTGCGCTGGCAAGGAGATAGAAAGTCGGGCGAACCTTCCACCCCACCCGAGTGACGGGTGCGGTGGCAGCGCCGAGCCACCAGGGCACCTGCGCCGCCGCCAGGAAACGGGTGATGTCGGGATCGACGTCGGCGGCGAACGCTTCGGCAAAGTGCGCGGGATCGACGACGAGGTAGCCATTCTCGGGCGGCAGAACCGGCGCTTTTGCCTCGCCTGCCTCTGCTGGAGCTTCGTTCAACGCCGCAACCGATTCCCCGGCATCGGGTACGAAAGCCGCGATGTAGGCGATGGCTTTGACCTTGGGGTTGTCACCCGCCTCGGTGACGACGGCGCCGCCATAGCTGTGGCCGACAAGGACCACCGGGTGGCGCGCCTCGGCAATCGCCCGCTCCGTCGCGGCCACGTCGCCCTCCAGTGTGATGGCGGGGTTCTGCACGACCAGCACTTCATACCCTTCCGCCGACAGCAGCGTGTACACCGCCTGCCAGCCGGAGCCATCGACGAACGCGCCGTGCACGAGCACGACCGATAGGTTCTTGGACATATCTGGTCCTTTCGGGAGAACGCGCGCGGTAGCGCCGCGCGCGCTCCGGTTGCTATTTGCAGATCTTGCGATCGAGGAAGTTCCGGATCAGCGGCGCCATGACGTCCAGCCGATCCTCAAGCGCGAAATGGCCGGAATCGAGGATATGGATTTCGGCATCGGGAAGATCGCGCAGATATGGGTGCGCGCCAGCTTCGGGGAAGATCTTGTCGTTCTTGCCCCAAACGATCAGCGTCGGCGGCTTGCGCTCGCGGAAGAACGCCTGGAATTGCGGATAGAGCGGCACGTTGGCGCCATAGTCTCCCAGCATATCGAGCTGGACGTCGCGGTTGCCCGGCCGGTCGAGAAGCGCCTGATCGTGGACCCAGTTATCCGGGCTGATGCGCTCTACGTCGCCCATGCCATCGGTATATTGAAACTTGGTGATGTCCAGCGTGACCAGGCCATTCAGCGCATCGCGATTTTTCTGCGAGCGGTCACGCCAATAGACTTTGATCGGATCCCAGAAAGGAGACTGAAGGCCCTCCACATAGGCATTGCCGTTCTGGACGATCAGACCGCTGACGCGTTCGGGATGCTTCAGCGCCAGACGATAGCCGATCGGGGCTCCGTAATCCATGACGTACATCGCGTAACGGCTGGCGCCGATCTGGGTCACCAGCTTGTCGACGATGTCTGCCTGATGCGCGAAAGTATAGGCGAACTGCGTGTGGTCTGGCGCGTCGCTCTGCCCGTATCCCGGATAGTCCGGCGCTATGACGTGGTAGCGATCGGCCAAAAGCGGAATGAGGTTGCGGTACATGTGAGACGAAGTCGGAAAACCGTGCAGCAACAGCAGCACCGGCGCCCCGACCGGCCCCGCTTCGCGATAGAAGACTTTCACCCCGTCGATCTGCTTGGACTTGTAGTGGATGACCGGGACGGGGCGCGCGGCGGATTGCTGCGCGGCCGCCGGGCAGCCCGTTTGCGCGGCAGCCGGTACGGCCAGCATCGCGCCGGCCAGTACTATGGGGATCAGTCGTTTCATGCGTCGTTCCTCCGTCGGGGCAGATTTGCCGGGACAGTGTCACCGCCTCGCCATGACATTGTGGCGCCGGAGTATCACCGCGCCGCCAGCCGATGGAGTAAAGCGCGGTAAGATGTTGTAGTCGTTCGCGCTTCGCGCACGGGGGAAGGGTTGCTAGTGCGCGCAGGCGCGGGCAAAGTTCTGGATGGGCGTAGGGGGCGCAATGTGCAGGACGACGGGTGCAGCGCCCCCGCGCCTGGTCCAAGTACGGTCGATTAGGGGGTAAGCATGCAAGCGGAGTTTGACCGTGTCCGCACATCTATCGCGATCCTGCGGCAGTGGCTCTGCGCCTTGCTACTGCCCGTGGCCATGCTGCTCGCCGGCACGGCATGTCTGGCGCGCGATGGGCAGTTCGGACTGGCCCAGTTCAAACATACGCGCTGGACAGTCGATGACGGCGCCCCGACCGGCGTCACCGCGATTGCACAAACCCCGGACGGTTGGCTTTGGCTCGCCGCGTCGGAGGGTTTGTTCCGCTTCGACGGCGTCACGTTCGAGCGTGTGCCGCTGCCCGCCGGGTCACGGATGGAGCGCTCCTCCCCGTCCGCGCTCCTGGTTTCGCGGGCCGGCGAATTGTGGGTAGGCTTCGCGCAGAACGGCGGTGTTGCGGTCTACCGCAGAGGCATGCTGCATGCGGTATCGATGGGTGAGCCGCCTTCCCGAATACTGGGCTTCTCCCAGACATCCGACAAGGCGATTTGGGCTGTGGCGGGCGTGTCCTATCGTGACAATCGCCTGTATCGTTTGGCCCACGACCGGTTGGAACCGGTGGATGAGCGTCTTGGTCTGCCGGCGGGTTTTCCGGGCCCGCCGTGCGTAACCGCCGACGGAACCTTGTGGATCAGCCTGGAGGCGGAGCACAAGAACCTACTGGTTTCCTTGCCTCCAGACGCGGCGCGCTTTCGGATCAGCCCCGTCCGTGCAGAGATGACTGCCGCCTGCTCGGTCGATCGGGCGGGCCGGCTGTGGATTTCCGATAAGGGCGGCACGAGAATGGCGGTCGGTTCCGACGGCCAGAGCATCGCCCAACCCATCGCCCGGCCCATCGCCTACCCCGCAGTTCCCAACTCCGAACGCACCGCCTTGGCATTCGACCCTGTCGGCGGGCTATGGGGAAGCACCAATTCGGTCGGGATCTTCTACGTTGCAGATGCGGGCACAGTGCATCGCACGGCCGCTTCGCCGCTTGAGCGATTTATGGCTGCCGACGGCCTTACGTCGGACGTGGTCCGCAAACCGTTCGTCGATCGGGAAGGCAATATCTGGTTCGGGAGCGAGCTGGGCCTCGACCGGTTTCGTGTGGCGAGCGCTGTGCGGGAATCGCGCATGAAAGGCGACCCTGGCTTGGGTTTCGCCATGAGCGCCTCGGAAGATGAGATCTTCGTGTCGACCGATCACGCGGTCTACCAGATCACGCCCGCAGGTCCTCGAAAAGTCCTTGATGGCGGGCTCCTGGGCATATGCCCGGCGAATGGCGGCGGGTTCTGGGGCGTGCTGGATTCCAGGATCACCCATTGGCGCAGCGGCGTGCGGTCGGTCTTGACTTCGCCGCCAGGGGAAGCGCTGATCGGAACCTGTGCTCAGGACCGTTCCGGCCGCCTCTGGGTCGGGATCATGCCCGGCGACGCGATGTGGCATGATGCCAGCGGGTGGCACCGCCTCAGCAAGTCCGGACCGGTAATGCAGGAGCCGGATCTCGTCGTCACCCCGGCCGGCGACGTCGCTTATGTGGCGTCCAAAGCCCTTGTCCGGCTGAACAGCGACGGTGCGACGACGACCGACCTGACCCGCTACGACCTTGGAACCATAAGCAAGATTGCCGTCGGCCGTAGCGACATCTTTATCAGCGGTAACAACGGCCTTTTGCGAATTCGGGGGAACCGCATCACGCGCATCGATGCACGGCGTTTTCCCTGGGTCGCCCGGCTGAGGGGACTTGTCCAGACATCGCGCGGCGAAACCTGGATGCGGAGCAATCATTCCATTTCCCAGGTTGCCACTGCCGCCCTGGATCGCGCATTCGAGGATCCGCGCGCGCCACTTCCCCGCAGATACTATGATTTGCGCGATGGGCTCAGCCCTTCCCAGAACGCGGCGTACCCCGGCCCGCAACTCGGCGTTGGCAGCGATGGAAGGCTCGTGCTGCTAGAGCGTCCCGGCGTGTCTTACATCGATGCTTCCAAGCTCGGGAATGACGTATCGCCCCCGCCAGTCGTGATCCGTTCGCTCTCAAGCGGGGGGAAGGTCTACCGCGATCCCGCAAGGCTGACCCTGCCCGCCGGCACCCACTCCCTGGACATCGGTTATGCGGGCCTGAGCCTGGCGGCGCCACATCGCATCCAGTTCCGCTACCGCCTCGAAGGCGTTGACGACGACTGGGTTCTGCCTGGCACGCGAAGACTGGCTTCCTATGCCAATCTTGGTCCCGGCGTGTATCGCTTCATCGTGAGCGCGGCGGGCAGCGACGGCCTGTGGAATGCCCATGGGGCGACGCTCGACATAGAAATTCCGCCAACTTTTGTGCAAAGCTGGCCTTTCAAAGTCATCTGCGGGCTGATCGTACTTGGCTTCCTCTGGCTGGCTTATGCGCTGCGGTTGCGCGCTGTCGCCAGGCGCATCCGCATGCGCATGGCCGAGCGGGTCGAGGAGCGCGAGAGGATTGCCCGCGATCTTCACGATACGCTGCTTCAATCGGTGCAGGCGTTGACGCTACGGTTTCAACTGGTGGTCGACGAACTTCCGATCGAGGAACGCGCTCGCCCCGCACTGGAAGCAGCGATCGATCGCGCGGATCAGGTCATTGCCGAGGGTCGCGATAGGGTCAAGGAACTGCGGCTAGCCAGGGACGGTAACGATATCGAGGAAATTATGACCGATCTGGTCCTGCAGCAGGGCTTCGATCCACAGACCGCCCCGTCGATCGAGACGGTAGGAACACCGCGCGCCCTGGATCCGTTGGCGCTTGACGAAATCGCGCGCATCGCCGGGGAGGCAATATTCAACATCCGGCGCCATGCCCAGGCTACGCGTATCGCCATAGAAGTCCGCCATCAATTCAACTTCGCCATCTCGTTTGCCGACAACGGCGTGGGGATCGACCCAGACGTCATCGAAGCAGGCGCTAGAGACGGCCATTTCGGCCTGCCCGGCATGCGTGAACGCGCGCGGAAGCTGGACGGCGATCTTGTCATTCGCCGCATCGCCGAGGGCGGCACCCAGGTGCTGCTCGCCATACCCGGCAGGATCGCGTATAAAACTCAGGGGCCCAACTGGTTTTCGCGCTGGTGGAAGTCATTGACGCGGCCGTCCGGGGACCTGGCGACATGATCCAAGTGCTGATCGTCGATGACCATCCGATCGTCC
Source organism: Novosphingobium oxfordense (assembly GCF_044029435.1). NCBI lineage: Bacteria > Pseudomonadati > Pseudomonadota > Alphaproteobacteria > Sphingomonadales > Sphingomonadaceae > Novosphingobium > Novosphingobium oxfordense. The sequence goes on from NZ_CP147008.1 coordinate 439,538, forward strand.
GGGAGGGCATTACGGCGCTGATCGAGCGCCAACCCGATATGATCGCCGTGGGCGAGGCAGCGAATGGCGAGGAGGCAGTCGAGCGCTTTACCGCGCTGCTGCCCAATGTAGTCCTGATGGACGTCCAGATGCCTGGCATGGACGGCATCGCCGCCGTGGAGGCCATTCGACGTGTATCGGCGGGGGCGGCAATCCTGATGCTCACCACCTACCCCGGCGACGCGCAAGCCGTCCGCGCGATACGGGCCGGAGCGGCGGGCTATCTGCTGAAGAACAGTATCCGAAAGGAATTGCTGGACGCGATCCGCTCTGTGCATGCGGGCCGCCGGACGATTAGCCCGGACATCGCTCATGCCCTTGCCGTCCATGCACTGGATGAACAACTGAGCGAGCGTGAGCTGGCGATCCTGCGGCGGTTGGCCGAAGGCCAATCCAACAAACAGATCGCCTGGCACCTTGGCGTCTCGACGGACACGATCAAAGCCAACCTGAAGCAACTCTTCGCCAAGCTAGGGGTAGACGATCGCACGCATGCCGTCACGGTAGCGGCACGGCGTGGTTTCATCGAGCGCTAGCTCCTCGGGGAGAGGCATTCTCAAGCTACCCGCCCACTCCTCTGGTGATGCAAGCCGCGATCCGGCCCTGATATGCTGCAACTCCAGCCGGATGGCTTCGACGGTATCAATCAAACCCGCTATTCGTTCTGCCATGACCGTGGCACCGTCGCCGCCTTCGGCCAGGCAAGTCGAGGGCCGTACCGGCGCGATGAAGCGGTAGCCCCGGCCCACAACTGTTGCGATGTATCGCGGCGTAGCATGACTTTCCCCAAGCGCGCGGCGCAGGCTCGCCATAGTGACTTTGAGGTTGGCGGCATCGACGAAGGTCGTTGGCCAGACGCAGGAAACGAGTGCATCCTTGTCGACCAGCTCGCCGGCTCGTTCCACCAACGCCGTGAGAAGGTCGAGCGCCCGACCGCCGATCCGCACGGGCTTCCCATGGCTGAGCAGCAATTGCCGCTCCGGCTCTAAGACGAAGTGCCCGAAAGCGAAGGAGCGGGAGGTGGAAAGGTCGCCCTCGCCCATGAGCGTGGCCGAAATCCGGACAGCGGCGATCGACATCGATTGACCTTCCTGCTGTGCCTCGCGAGGCATCCATCCCGCGCCCGCCTCCGCGCAGTGCAAGCGTGGGTGACGGCCGATACCCGGTTTTAGCGCGATGAATGCCGCGGCGCGCGCCCCGTCTGGGCCGTGCTTGATACCCAATCGGGTAATTGCTTCATTTTGCCGGGGCGGGAGGTTAAAACGTTAGCAACGGTCATATCAAACCATCACGTTGGAAAGCAGACCCTTGCTCCATTGGTTGCTGCGCAAATTGTGCTGCACTGCGCAGCGCGCACAGCGAAGGTTATCGTTCCACAAGTCCCCCGACATTTGCGAGTTCAAAGGGTTAGCTGAAGGGCAGATTCGTAAAATCTCCGGTGATTATCTGCCGTTTCGGAAACGCCAACAATGCAGCCGTCAGCGGAAGGCTTAGGAGAAACATCCGAGGGCCAAATCAGAACATGCCCGCGTAAACCGGATATGCCGATTTAACCTTAACTTGGTTGTCAGCACGAACCAAAAGGAACGCGAAATATAAATCCGTGGTAGAATTCAACCTATATAATGCAAATTGATTGCCGTGGCGACGATCCACTCCCACAAGAGAAAGATTGCCGGGATAAAAACGCTGGTCAGTCAATGCGGCGCACTTTTGGATTTGCGGGTCGAATAGCGCGCTATCGGATCTCGAAATTTTCGTCGGAGAAAAATCTGCAACGTTAAACTGTCGAGCTTCCAAAGCAGTTGGAAATCCATCGCAAGATATTTGAGTACATCCGGCTTGAAAAAGCACCAATGCCATCAGGAGAAATGTCGCACATAGATCGGGCGGACCTAATTCTCGTATTTTCGTAATCATTCCCAATTATTCCCTGCTACCAGCACCTCATGCCTTTCGCCTGCGAGTCTTCGCGCAATTCGACTGCCAAAGCCGCCAAGAAGCAGGATGCGCGTCACAGGATGCGGCGAGCCTGTTCCGGGGTCGGTATCCAGCAAGCAGATCTCCGTCCAAACAGCCTGTACCGATGCCGCGCAACCCAACGATAGACAGGATCACGTACCCAGCGCGGAATGAACCGCAATAGCGCCATCGCGTTCCAGGGGCGATCCAGTCCCGCCCATATGGCTAGAACGGCGTCGCTGTTCCGCAAGGCTCTGTCGCCCTCTACTACGATCAATGTTTCCGGATTGGCAGGGTCGATTCCGAACCGACGGTAGAGTGCGGCCCCGACGTCACCCTGCATGGACGCGAGCCGAAAGCGTCCGGCCCGGTCGTGCCCCATCACGAAAGCGGCATTCGCAGAACAGAGCACGCACATCGCGTCGAAAACGATGATCGGACAGTCACTGCTGCTCGCAATGGCGGTCACGCCGCTTCCACCAAAGGCGCTGCAACATGAAAGGCTTTATCCAGCCCTAGTGGCAGTAGCGGGTTTCCAACCAGCCCGCTCACCATTGATGCCTGTATCGCGGTGGCCGGCCAAAGCTTCGACAGGGGACCGACCAAACGGTCGCGGATCAACGGCACGAAGCGGCTGTCGGATTGATAGACCGGAGTGAATAGCGCAGTGAGCCATTGATAAGTCAGAACATGCCGGCGGCGTAGCCGGATGCCCTGCCGAACGCCCGCATCGACGCTGTCCTCCTGGCCCAGGCCTTGGGCGAGGGCCCAGGCGTCGAGCAATGCCATGTTGGCCCCTTGCCCAAGCTGAGGACTGGCGGAATGCCAAGCATCACCGATATGCGCCAGCGCCGGCTCCGCCGGCGCGGCCAAGGTCCGATGCGCATAGCGCGCGAAGGTCAATTGGTTCGGGTCATGGATCTGGTCGAGCAGTGTCTCGCAATCTGGCCAGAGCGCCGCCACTTCGGCCTTCCACGGCGCCAGTCCAGCCTCGCGCCACGCGTCCAATCGATCCGCCCGGAGCGACCAGAAGAAGGCCGCCTTCGGCGTCGTAGCTCCAGGCGGTATGCCGATAGGCAGGACACCCGCCATTTTGCTAGCCCAAGCATAGCGCTGCGCCAGGGTGTGGGGATCGAAGGTCGCGTCCGAAGGCCAGTCGAGGCTGGCCCATAGCGCTCCATAGGTCAGTTCCCGCCCGGTAGGCGGGGCGAGCGGCGTCCACGTGCCCAGCGCGTCGATAACGAGGTCATAGGGCGCGCTTGTTTGGCCATCGGAAAAGTGCAGCGCGCGTTTCTTTCCAAGGAGCGCGCTCCCAGCCAGGGTCCGCCCGGAATGAACGGGTATACCGGCTCGCAGGACGGCTTCATGAAGGATCGCGAACAGGCTGGCGCGATGAATGCCGATGCCAAAGGTGGCCGCACCGCGCATGGCCGCATAATGCACGTCAAGTACGACCCGCTTGCCCGCCATCCCGAACAGCCGATCGACGCGCGAGCCCCGTGCCAAAGCCGCATCAAGCAAGCCGAGTTTGGCGAGAACCGCCATTCCCGTTGGCTGCAGCATCAATCCGGAACCGATGGGTTGTGGTGCCTTAAACCGTTCGAACAAGCTAACTTGATGCCCGCCGCGGTGAAGCAATAAAGCTGCTGCCAATCCGCATGGCCCGCAGCCGGCGATCGCGATGTCCAGTCCCCGCATACTTGCTCTCTACCCGACGATATGGCGCCGTCCAATAGGTCGTCATCGCATGCCGGCATTTGCGACGCCGAAAATTCAGCCCAACTCCGCCCAGCTCGAATGGGGCCCACTCGCTCATAGACGCGACATGCCTGCCTATGTTGGCCTGCCTATGTTGGAACGTCGGTTCCGCCCCATAGCGGAGGTCTGGTCACGGCGTCGCAAACGACCGACTTGGGCCGCGGCCTGACGATGCCGCCCTGCCCCGCCAAGGGCTTCCGCCGACGTAACCGACTTTCGCCAATCCGAAGTCGTTACCCGGACGCTGCCATACGTTCAGCCGCTCGATCGCCGGAAAAATATGTCGTGAAACATTTTACGGCTTCAAGATTCAGGCGTGGAAGCAGGGCCGCTCATGGGGACGCTTTCCGCGCAGTTGTTCGAGCCAAACTGCGTTAAAGCCTTGGCATCCAAGCCCCGCCGGGCCCGCACATGCCTTAAACCATACAATAAAAAGAGTTTTCCGGATCAAGCGCCGATTGGGGCCGGGCGGCTCTCTCCAAGAGAGCCGCCCGGTCACTCAAAAGCGGAAGCTGACGCCTGCGCCGAGCACGCGCGGATCGTTCACGAAAGCAGTCAGGTTGTTGAAGTCAATCGCGCCGATGACGTTCGACTCGTTGGTGATGTTGCGGCCGAACACGAAGACGTCCACCGCGTCGGAGGGCGAACGCCAGCCGATGCGCGCGCCCCCTTCGAAGTTGGTGCCGACGTGGAATTCGGTCGCGTCGTAGAGGAACAGGTTGAAGTCCTTCTGCGCGACCCAGTCGGTCTGGGCATAGAGCTTGCTGCCGCTCGCCAGTTCATACGTGTACGATGCGTTGAAGTTGAACAGCCAGCGCGGCGCCTGCGGGAACGGATTGCCGTCAATCGAGGCGCGGCGCGTGGTGCCGACGTTCACGATCGGATCACGCACCGTGCAGGCCGCACCGCAGAAGGCGACCAGAAGATCTGGATCATCGATCTTGGTGAAGTTGTAGGAAATGCCGCCGTTGAACTGGAGGCCGCGCACCGGGATGGCAGTGGCTTCGAACTCAACGCCGCGTCCCTTGCCACGCTTTGCGTTGATCAGCTGGTTGAAGTTGCCCTGGCCGCCGATCGCGGTGAACTGGGGATCCTTGAGATCGTAGATGTAGCCGGTGAGATCGACGCGAAAGCGGTTGTCCGGTGTCGCGGCCTTGATGCCCGCTTCATAGGATGTGATCGTTTCGGAATCCGCCGTCGTCAGGATGTTGGAGGTCGCAATACGGCCCTGAATCGAGGGACCGCGATAGCCATGGGCGATACGGCCGAACAGGCTGACCTGCGGGCTGAAGCGATAGAGCGCGCTGACGTCCCAGCTCGGCTGCTTGTCACCGACATGGCGCGAATCCGCGAAAGGCGCGCCCAGCGTGCGGGCGGCCTCCAGGTCGCGCTGGTCGCGGGTCCAGCGGGCGCCGCCGGTCAGACGGAGACGGTCCGTGACGTCATAATGGACCTGACCGAAGACCGACCAACTGTCGCTCTTCTGGTTGAGCTGGGAGATCACCGTCGGATCCAAACCGCCGGTGCCGTTCCACGACGCCGAGATCAGCTCGAAATTCTCGTGCCAGTAGAACGCGCCGACCTGCCAGCCGAAACGGGTTTCGCCGTTGCTGGCAAGGCGGACTTCGTAAGTCTGCTGGTCGAGGTCGCTGGAAAGCGTGCCGGTTTCCGAATTGAAGGGGATGGTGCCGCTGCCTGCGGTGGTGCCGAGCACGCCGCCGTCGATGTCGCCACGGCCCGAACTGCTGCCCTGATAGGCAGAGACGATCGCGGTCAGCGTTGCGCCGCCGAAGTCGTAATCGACATGGAGCGCTTCGGAAGTGGTGTCCTGCGCCTGCGGGTTGTTGCGGCCGCCGTCGTAATAGACGGTATCGCGGTCATAGCGGTCGTTGAGCTTGTTCGAGCCGGTCGTCAGCACGTTGGCGCGGTTAAGCGTGCCGGTGCCGCGATAGGAACGGGCCTGAAGGGTCAACAGGACCGAAAGGCGGTCATCCGGCTTCCAAAGCGCATGGATACGGCCGGCCACGTCGTCGAACCCGCCAAGGTCCTTGCCCTGCTTGGTGAAGGAGGCGTCATAGGCGTTGTTCACCCAGTCCTCACGGTGGTTGGCAAGGCCCGCCACGCGAAGCGACAGCGTGCTGGAAACCGGGATGGTTGCGCCCACTTCGGCGCGGATCGTGCCGAGTTCACCCACGGTGAACTGCGCCTGGCCTTCCTGGTGGTCACCCGGGCGGCGGGTATCCATCTTGACGACACCGGCGGTAGTGTTGCGGCCGAACAGCGTGCCCTGCGGCCCCTTGAGCACTTCCACGCTGTCGAGGTCGAACAGCGGGAAGCCCTTCAGGTAGACGTTTTCGAGCACCACGTCGTCCAGCACGACGGACACCGGCTGCGAAGCGTTGAAGTCGAAGTCCACGTTGCCAAGGCCGCGGATGTAAAGGCGCGGCGCGTAGCGACCGTTCGAGCTTTCGACGTAAAGGCTGGGCGTGCGGCCCGCCAGCGAGAGAATGTCGGCGCCGCCTTCGGAGACGGCGCTGATCTTGTCGCCGCTGAGCACCGAGACGGCGATCGGCACGTCGCGAATGTTTTCCGGACGACGCTGGGCGGTGACGACGATGTCGGCGGCAACCTCGCCAGCTTCCGGCGTGGCATTCTGGGCCAGGGCCGGCGTCGCGCCGACCAGAAGCGCGGGCACACCGGCCAGCAGACATGTCTTCATCTTCATCATTGCAACCCTCGCATGCGACCGGTGCATGACGTGGCGCCCCGCCCACGTGCCGGGCAAGGTCAGCAGGATCAACCTCGCACCGGCTTCCTTCTGAAGCGGCGGCCCTTAAGGCTCGATTGTGACATTTCCGATAAATTTCTTCCGTCATTCCACAAGAAATCGTAACCGGGGCACGTGTTTACGAAAACTATGACATTTTTGCGACATTCCGCCGTCGCCGCCCTCGCCTGTGCCGCCCCCCTCTCGGCCGATGCCGCATCAAGGGCGTTCGACGTCGTCCCGCTCGGGGTTGAGGGAGGCGTTGTCGAAGGCTCTACCTCGGCCTGGTTCATCGCACGCCGCGGTCAGGAGCAGGGACTTGCCTGCGACGCCGGCACTCTCGTGCCCGGAATTCGCGCGGCGATTGCAAAGGGCGGCTTTCCAACCGGAACGCGGCCGAGCGATGTGCTGCATCGTCGGATCGGCGCCTACCTGATCACGCACCCCCACCTCGACCATGTGGCCGGGCTGGTGATGGTCTCGCCCGATGACAGCCCGAAGCCGATCTTCGCCCTGCCGGACGTCAACGCAGCGCTCGCAGCGGACTATTTCAACTGGAGTGCATGGCCCAACATGGGCGATCGCGGACGCCCCCCTCTGCTGGGACGCTATCACTACCAGGATCTGACGCCGGGTGCGCCCCCCGTTCCCGTCGAACAATCGGGCCTGACCGTCACTGCCTTTCCGCTCTCGCACAGTGGAGCGCTGTCGACTGCTTTCCTCATCCGTGCCGGGGAAGAGGCCCTGTTGTGCATGGGCGACACGGGGCCGGATGCCGTTGAACACTCGGCGCGACTGACCTCGCTTTGGCAAGCCGTCGCCCCGCTTGTTCGCGCCGGGCACTTGCGGGCCATCATCATCGAAACCTCTTACCCGGATCCCCGCAAGGACGCGGAATTGTTCGGGCACTTGACGCCGAGCTGGCTCAAACGGGAACTCGCGCGGCTCGGCGATCTGGTCGGTGAGCCAGCCAAGATGGCAGGCCTTCCAGTCGTAATCGGGCACATCAAGCCATCGGTCGATGGCGGACCGCAGAACGTCGAAGCGATCAAACGTCAACTTAGCGAAGGAGACGGCCCGCCGGTTCGCTACATCATCGCCGAACAGGGCCGGAGCTTAGCGTTCTGATTCAGCGGCAAAAATCCCGATATCCGAACGACCGTTTGGCAATCGGGCCCTTACGGAATGTCCGTGCAGTGACCGTCATCGAAAATCGACTCCAGAGGCAGACCGAACACTCTTCCGATGGCGAAGGCGAGCGACAGTGAGGGGTCATTCCTTGCGTTTTCGATCAGGTTGATGGTCTGGCGCGAAGTGCCAACCAGCATCGCAAGACCTGCCTGCGTGAGCCCGCGTTCATTGCGAAGTTCTCGCAGCCGGTTATGCAAAGTTCGCTCCCCGTTTTCGGAACAGGTCTCATTCAATGGCGGGCGTGTGGCTTGTCGGCGCCCGGTCGCCAGAACATCACGAAGCCAAACATGCTCAGCATGGCAAGACTGAACCACGTCGCGGCATAGCTCAGGTGATTGTTGGGAAATGCCACAACTGTCAAACCGCCACGGGGCCAGCTTTCGGCGATGGGCGAGGCATCGGCATCGATAAAGTAAGGGGCGGTAGGAGGCAGCCGCCGGGCGCTGGCGATGGCGGCGATATCGCGCGAATACCATCGGTTTTCACTCGGCTGGTTCGCGCGCAAAAGGCGGCCCTTCGGCTCCGACATGCGCAGCAGCCCGGTGATGCGAACAGGGCCTGAAGCGGGCGCTGCCAGACGCGATCGCTGCGCGACGAAGCGGTCGGGCACGAAGCCCCGGTTGACGAGGATGACGGTGCCGTCCGCTATCTCCAGCGGCGTCATCACCCAATAGCCTGTGCCCATTTCCGTCGCGGTCTGCACCAGCGTTTCGCGGTCATGGAGGAAGCGGCCGGTTACGACGACATGGCGGTACTGGTCCTTGGCCGCGGAAACGCCACCCCACTCGGGAAGCCCTGGTGGGGAAGCCGGCACGGCATGAACGCGGCTTTCCACCGCCTCGATCAATGCCAGCTTCCAGACGCGGCGCTCAAGCTGCCAGACCCCGAGCACCGCGAAGGCAGCGGCAGCGAACAGGGAAATGGCAAGCATCATGATTCGCTTGCGGTTCGAAGTTCGCTGCACGGTGCAATCCACTTGGCTCAGTGAACCGAGCCGTCCATCGGACCGCCCGGCATCGGCATCATGTTCGCGTTGAGGTGGTACATGACCCAGATCGATCCGGCGATCGTCAGCACGACGATGATCGTCGTGAACAGGAACGCCAGCAGCGTCCAGCCACCCTCCGACCGTGTATCGAGGTGGAGGAAACACAGCACGTGGACGACGATCTGAATGAACCCGAGCGCGAAGATGATCGGCGCGATGATGCCCCGGTCGGGCAGCACGTTGGTCATCACCAGCAGGAACGGGATCGCCGTCAGCACGATGGAGAGGATGGAGCCGGCGCGATAGGCGGCCCGGCTGCCATGAGAGCCGCCATGACCACCGGAGTGGCTATGGGTTACGGGGTGCGAGGAGGTGCTCAACGGATCACTCCATACAGATAGACGAAGGTGAAGACCCCGATCCAGATGATGTCGAGGAAGTGCCAGAACATCGAAAGGCACATCACGCGGCGCTTCATCGCCTCGCCCAGGCCCTGTGAGCCAAGCTGGATCAGCAGCGTGCAGATCCAGATCAGGCCGACGGTGACGTGCGCCCCGTGCGTGCCCACCAGTGCGAAGAAGGCAGAAAGGAACGCGCTGCGGTCCGGCCCGGCGCCTTCGGCGATCAAGTGCGAGAACTCATAGAGTTCCACGCCCACGAAAGCCGCGCCCAGCAGGCCGGTAATCGCCAGCCAGAAACGCGTCGGCCCCACCCGGCCCGCTTCCATATGCGGGATCGCCTGACCGAAGGTAATCGACGACGCCAGCAGGAACGCGGTGTTGAGCGCAACCAGAGGCAGATCGAAAATCTGCCGTGGCCCCGGTCCGCCTGCGAAGGCGGTGCTCACCACGCCGAACATGGCGAAGAGCGAGGCGAAAATGAGCGCATCGCTCATCAGGTAGATCCAGAAACCAAGCCCGGTGGGGCTGGCGGGGTGTTCCTCCTCCGCGAGGTGCCAGATTACCGGCTCCTCGCGGGCGATCATCACATGTTCGGTCATGGTCAGGCTCCCGCGCCGAGCGACAGGCGCCGCTTGGCTTCGGTTTGGGCGACTTCGTCCCTAGGGACGGTATAGTCGCGCTTGAAGTTGAAGGTGTGGCCAATGGCGGTGGCAAGCAGGCCCGCGAAGGCAATCGCGGCGAGCCACCAGATGTACCAGATCATCGCAAAGCCAAGCACGGTGGCAAGGCCTGCCAGGATCACGCCGGCCCCAGTGTTCTTCGGCATGTGGATCGGCTGGAAGCCCGAAGCCGGACGGCGGTAGCCGCGCGTCTTCATATCGTGCCAGGCGTCAAGGTCGTGGACCACCGGCGTCATCGCGAAGTTGTAGGCCGGCGGCGGCGAACTGGTCGACCATTCGAGCGTACGGCCACCCCAGGGATCGCCGGTGGTGTCGGCCAATTCCTTGCGCTTCACGAAGCCCATGACAATGCTCATCACGAAGCCGAGCACGCCGATCAGGATGACCACGGCACCGATCAGCGCCACCACGAAGTAGGGCTGGATGCTGGGATCGTCGAAGTGGCTCACGCGGCGCGTGTTGCCCATCAGGCCGACGATGTAGATCGGCGTCCAGGCCAGCCAGTAGCCGATCACCCAGCCCCAGAAGCCAACCTTGCCCCACCACGGGTCAAGCTTAAAGCCGAAGGCCTTGGGGAACCAGTAGACCATGCCGGCAAAGAGGCCGAAGACGACGCCGCCGATGATCGTGTTGTGGAAGTGGGCGACGAGGAACAGCGAGTTGTGGAGCACGAAGTCCGCCGGCGGAATGGCCAGTAGAACGCCGGTCATGCCACCGACCACGAAGGTGATCATGAAGGCGACCACCCACATCATCGGCACGTCGTAGCGGATGTCGCCCTTGTACATGGTGAACAGCCAGTTGAAGACCTTGGCGCCGGTGGGGATGGCGATCACCATCGTCGCGATGCCGAAGAAGCTGTTGACCGAAGGACCGGCACCCATCGTGAAGAAGTGGTGCAGCCAGACGAGGTAGGAGAGGATGGTGATAACGACGGTGGCGTAGACCATCGAGGTGTAGCCGAACAGGCGCTTGCCGGTGAAGGTGGAAGTGATCTCAGAATAGATGCCGAAAGCGGGCAGGACCAGGACGTAGACTTCCGGGTGCCCCCAGATCCATACCATGTTCCAGTACATCATCGGCGCGCCGCCGAGTTCGTTGGTGAAGAAGTGCGTGCCGGCATAACGGTCCAGCATGAGCAGGAAGAAGGCGGCAGTCAGGGCCGGGAAGATGGCGATGGCCAGGACGTTGGAACAGAGCGCAGTCCAGGTGAAGACGGGCATCTTCATCATGGTCATGCCCGGCGCGCGCATCTTGACGATGGTGGCAACCATGTTGATCGCCGAAAGCGTGGTGCCGACGCCTGCGATCTGGAGCGACCACAGGTAATAGTCGACCCCGGTGTCGGGACTATAGGCCAGTTCCGCCAAGGGGGCGTAGGACAGCCAGCCGGTGCGCGCGAATTCGCCGACGAACAGCGAGATCATCGTCAGCACCGCGCCCGAAACCGTCAGCCAGAAGCTGAGGTTGTTCAGGAACGGAAAGGCCACGTCGCGCGCACCGATCTGGAGCGGCATGACGAAGTTGATCAGGCCCACCACCAGCGGGATCGCCACGAAGAAGATCATGATCGTGCCGTGCGCGGTGAAGATCTGGTCGTAGTGCGATGGCGGCAGGTAGCCGGGGTTGGATCCGAAGGCGATCGCCTGTTGCAGGCGCATCATCAAGGCGTCGGCAAAGCCCCGCAGCAGCATGATGATGCCCAGGATGATGTACATGATGCCGATCTTCTTGTGATCGACGCTGGTGAACCACTCCTTCCAGAGATAGCCCCACAGCCCGAAGCGCGTCACCGCCCCGACCACGCCGAGCCCGAGCAACACGACGACGATGAAAGTGCCGAGCAATATCGGCTCGTGAAAGGGTAAGGACTCCCAACTCAGGCGTCCGAACACGGTTTTTGCTAGCGTGTCTGTCATGATGGTTCCGATAGGGCGAGGTCAGGCCCGCTCTGTGCGCAAGGCGCCAGGGAGCACTGGAGTATCGTTGGTTGAGATCTTGGGATCGCGTGATCCGGCCGGTTCGGCCTGCTTTTCAGGTTGGGCATCAGCGGCCTTGGGGACCAGCTTGCCGTCCTTGTCGTCACAAGTCGCGGCGCGTTCGCCCATGTGCATCTTGCCAGCCAGCATATCGCGCCGCATGACGTCGATCATGCAGGGCTTGCCGGGTTCGGCGCAGGCATTGACGATGCGGTCGAACAGGCCGGCCTGAACCGAGGAATAGCGCACCACCGGCGCCTTCTGGCTGGGCTTGGCAAGCGCGAGGTAGGTCTGCGTCGAAAGCGGCGTGCCCTTGGCCTTCGCCTCCGCAACCCAATTCTCGAACCCGGCCTTGGTGACGCCGCGCAGCTTGAAACGCATGTCCGAATAGCCGGCGCCGGTGTAGTTGCCCGAATAGCCCCAGCTGTCGCCGGTCTTGTTGAGCACGGCGTTCAGTTCCGAGCGCATCGTCGGCATCGCGTAGATCATGCCGGCCAGCGTCGGCGCGGAGAAGGTGTTGAACTGATCTGTAGAGGTGATCGAGAAGCGCACCGGCACGTCCACCGGCAGCGCCAGTTCGTTGACGGTGGCGATGCCAAGGTCGGGGTAGATGAACAGCCACTTCCAATCGAGCGCGACGACCTGAACGTTGAGCGGCTTGGTGCCCGCGGGGATTGGCTTGCCCGGGGCGATGCGTTCGAGCGGGCGAAAAGGATCCAGCTGGTGCGTGCTGGTCCAGGTAACGGCCCCCAGCACGGTGATGATGGCAAGCGGGCAGGCCCAGATAACCAGTTCCAGCGTGGTCGAATGGTGGAATTCGGGATCGTAGTCCTTGTTCGGATTGCCGCGACGGTATTTCCAAGCGAAAGCGACGGTGAGTGCGATTACCGGCACGATGATCAGTAGCATCAATCCCAGTGACAGCAGGATGAGGTTGCGCTGCTGCATGGCGATATCGCCGGTCGGGTTCATGACGACCATGTCGCAGCCACCCAACAGCATGGGCAGCATCGTGACCGGAAGGCACAGGGCCCGGCGAGGGTGTCTCGATTTTGGCGGTTGCATGCGCGAGGCGGTACGCCCGTTTCGGCACGAAGAGTTTGATATCGATCAATATTACAGGGTGGTTTCGATCATTTAGTTGGGTGAATGCATGGTTTGATCGGGGTCAATGCGGGGGCCGCATCCGACTATAAACCCGCCCGCCATGGAGCATTTCGCAATCGCCCGTCGGTCCTCGCCACGCCCTGCAAAGTCCGTTCTGATAGAAGTATGGGAAATAACGGAGCTGGTCGCCGATCACACCCGGATACATCGCATTTGCGCCATGCTCGATGCCTCCGCTCACCGCGCGAACCTTTCCGCGACTGACAGAGCCGAAATCGCCCAAGAAGTTGAAAACGCGTTCGATATGCGAATACGCGTCATCGATAGCGTTCTGAGCAGATTATTCGGACCGAGGCCCGAAGGCTTCGAGGATTCCATCCTCGCAAAGCTACTGCGAAGGCAGATCCACGATGCCCTGGATGCCAAGAACCTCAGCGAGGCCTTGATCCTTGCGGACGACCCGCCGAACACGGCAACGCTCGTCGAGATGCTGATCGAAATGGAAGCCTCCGTCCAGCATACGCTGCATCTGGAAGTGCTTGCACTGCTGATGCTGCTTGCGGATCGGCTAACACTGCCCGCACGTCATTCCCTTGAACAACTGCTGCTTTTCAAGAGATGAGCCGCTGGTAAGGGGCCTCCATGGAAGCGGTCGATCATGCACCGCGGCACCCGCTGGAAGCGCGCTGACTAGCCGACAACCGGGGCTGCGCCTTCCTGCCTGATCGGTTTCACGGACCGGCTACGGGCTGATGACGATTCCAAGGTCCGGGAACGTTGCGAATGGCCGCCGACACAGGGGCAATATTGCAGTGCAGCATGAGATTGCCCGGAAGGCAGGGCAAGTGTCTATAATTCCATAAGATACCGTTCGTCGACCCAGCACCGCCCCCCGGCCTGAGGAATTTATCTTGCTCGATTTCCTGAACAACTGGAGCCTGCCAAAGAAGCTTTGGGCAGCATTCTCGCTCATCAACCTGATGATCGCCGCGTTAGGCATTAACGGCTACCTTACGACCACCTCGCTAACCGCGATTTCCAAAGAGCACGTTGATCGCGGAATTGCCGGCGCCAACGCGCTATCCGACATCATCAGCGAGGCGAAAGAACAGCGCCTCCTGATTTTCAACTATTATGCCGCAGCCAATACACAGGAACTGGCGGGCTTCCGTGAGCGCTACAAGGCAAGCCAGCAACGGATGGACGCCGCCCTCACCGCCTATTCGCAAGTGGCGGACGATGATTTCGCTTCCGACCTCGCCCTGCTTCGCAAGAACTATGAAACGTTGAAGGCCGTCAACGACCGTACCATGCAACTGCGTGATGCCGGCAACTTCGACGCGATGATGGCAGCGGTGAAAGGCGAGGCAAAGGACGCGTCCGTCGCCGTGACCGATCAAACCGACGCCCTGATGGACAAAGCCCGCGAGCGTTCGGATGCATCCGCCAAGGCCGGGCAGGCAACCAGCGATGCTGCTCTCTACCTCACCATCACGCTCGCGGTCGTAACGATGGGCTTGATCGTGCTGATCTGGCTGCTGATCAATCGGTCCGTCGCCGCCCCGATGTCGCGCATCGCCCACATCACTACTTCGCTGGCCGAAGGGCGGCACGAGGATGTCCCCTACCGCGAACGCGGCGATGAAATCGGTGAGATCGCCGAAGCCGTCGAACAGTTCCGCGTCGCCGCCGAAGCCCGCGCCCAGATCGACGCGCAGCAGGCGAAGGAGCAGGAAGTGGTCACCTCCACGCTGCGCTCCAGCCTCCAGGCGATCAGCGAAGGCGATCTGACCCAGTCGATCACCGCCGATTTCCCGCCCGCCTATGCCGAACTGAAGAACAACTTCAACCTGGCCGTCGGCGCGCTGCGCGATCTGATCGGCGCGGTCACCGAAAGCGCCCATGCCATCCGCACCGGGTCGGGCGAAATCGCCCAGGCTTCGGAAGACCTGGCCCGCCGCACCGAAAGCAATGCGGCCAGCCTTGAGGAAACCTCGGCCGCCATCACCCAGATGGAAGCACGCCTGCGCGCCACCGCCTCAGCCGCCGGGCGCACTGTCGAACGCGCGGACGGCGCGATGGGCGTGGTCGAATCCGGCCGCTCGGTCGCCGACGAGGCCGTCCAGGCGATGGGCCGCGTCAGCGAAAGCGCCAAGGGCATCGACTCGGTGATCGAAGGGCTCGACAAGATCGCCTTCCAGACCCGCGTTCTCGCCATGAACGCCGCCGTCGAGGCAGGCCGTGCGGGCGATGCCGGTCGCGGTTTCGCGGTCGTCGCCGACCTTGTCTCCGCGCTCGCCATGCGCTCGGAAGAAGAAGCCAAGCGCGCCCGTGAGCAGCTGACCGCAACGCAGACCGACATCGGCACCGCCGTGCAGGCCGTGCAGCGCGTCGACGGCGCCCTGCAGAACATCTCGGGCGACGTGACCGAAGTACACACGCTGCTGAGCGACATCGCCACCGACAACCAGGCACAGTCCTCCACGATCACGCAGATCAGCGCGGCGATCGGCACGATGGACCAGGCCACGCAGCAGAACGCGGCGATGGTGGAAGAGACCTCGGCCGCCGCGCGCAACCTCAACAGCGAAGTGACCGTCCTGTCGGACCGCGCAGCGAAGTTCCGCGTGAGTGACGAGGCGCGTCCCTACTCCACGCGTGCGCTCGCAACCCCGTCACTGCGCAAGATGACTGGCACCATCGCCAACAGTCAGCCTGCACCGGTTCGCAAGCCTACCCTCGTAGCCGTCGCGACTGGGCAGGACGACGACTGGATGGATTTTTGATGGAACCAGACCGCCCGTGAAATCGGCTCCCTCATGGCGGAACGCCCGCCATGGGGGAGCACCGGTTGTCTGTCCGGTGACCTGACGGCGACTGACAAAGCCGAGATTTGCGGAACCCTCATTAAGGGAAACGGCCGATACCGGCGGAAACCATCATACAGGCGACTGGTGCGACCGGCGACAAGTTGGGCCGGCGCCGGCCCCACCGCAATAAGCGCGACCTCCCTCCCAGTACGCCTCAAAAGTAAATATCGACGTAGTCGGTCAACTCGTCACACCACTCGAATTCCCGCAAACGATAGTAGCGCCTGTTCTGAGTGATGGCGAAATGCCAGGTCTTTTCCGCCGAACAGATGCGGGCAGTGTCTGGCGTATCGGTGATGCTTATGCGCCCCTGGAAGGTGAAGTAGTCGGCGCCGATTTCCGTGATGTTGCCGTCAAGCGCCAGCAGTCCCGGACCATTAGCCTCCGCCTGGCGGCCATGCAGCTTCCACACGCCGGACTGCCGGGAAATAGTCGCTGTACCGCGATGATCCCAGTCGATCCACTGGAGCGTCAATCCCTTGTTCGACAAAAGGCGATTTGCCGCGCTTTCATCGAGAATGCGCGTAGCGGGCACAGCCGCTGAATCTACCGCCGCCCTGTCTTCTCCATGCAAAGCTGCGGGTAGTACGCCGATCGCAAGACAGGCCGACAGCAGAGACGCCAACGACCTCCTGAATTTGATCATGGCTGACTTTCCTACCTTTTTCGGTCCAACCTTGATCGATGTAAGGGAGCACTCTGTTGGTTTCCAGCGATTTGCATGAACGCTGGATTTTTGCACCTCATTCAAAACCGTCGCACGAGTACTGCGCAGTTGGGCAGTTTTCTACTGCTGGAAGCGGCGCTGACAGACTGCACCGTGCGCCGCAATCGGGTTCTTCCGATGCCGCAACCGGCGCGGCAACCTTTGCTTCCATGCATCAATGCTCGCGTCTTGCATCTCGGCCGCCGAAGGGCACAAGGGACATGAGTGTCCTTCAGCGGCCGAAATACCGTCCCCTTGCGGCAGCAGGCCCGGTGGTGCTTCCGTTCCTGCAGGTTCGCGATACGACTCCCCAAGGCGAAGCAGCGCGAACCGACGAAAATCTAGGCGGACCTGCACTCCGATGCCGGAATGCAGGTCCGCCTGCCAGATCAGAAATCCCGGCCGAGCGTGATGCCGAAGCTGCGCGGCATCAGGTAGAGCGCGGTCGGCACGCTGGTTCCGTTGCGATCGTCCGCAACGGTGATGGCCCGCGTGTCGAAGAAGTTGCGGATGTAGAGCGAGACGTTCCAGGTCTTGTCGTACTCGACGCCGGCCCGCAGATCGAACGTGGTATAGGCGGGAATGTCGAAGCGTCCGCGGTTGGCCAGATTGCTGGAGAACGCGCTGGGACGATCACCGACGTGGGTCAGCGTCGCGCCAAAGGTAGCATCCAGATGGTCGTTCACGACAAGCCGCTGATCGGCGGAAATGCTGGTGGTGAACTTTGCCGTGAAGGGCAGGTTATCCCCCTTCGCCCCGGTCAGGCTGCCGTCACCCAGATCGGGCAGAGCTTCACGTAGTTCGGCATCGGTCAGCGCGAAATTGCCAGTGACGGTCATCCCCTTCCACGGCGTGAGCGTGGCCGCGAATTCCCAGCCACGGCTGCGCGCCTTGCCGCCATTGGCGATGAAGGTCTGCTGCGAAGCGGCCGTGCCCTGAAGCTGGATGTCCTTCCAGTCGATCTGGAACAGCGCGGTGTCGATAGAGAGCAGACCGGGTACGATATTGCCCTTGAAGCCCACTTCGTAGTTGATCACGCGGTCCGGCCCGTAGCTGGCGACCACCGAGCTTTCGAGGTTGGGGCCGCCGGGCCGATAGCCCGATGCCGCGCGGGCATATACCATCATGTTCGGAGAGATGTGGTAGCTGGGCGAAACCAGCCAGGTGAACACGTCGTCCTTGGAATTGACGACTTGTATGGCGCTCTCGCCGAACAGCGGTGATGCCTGGTCGGTCGTCGTCAGGTCGATCGCCGATTGCTGCTTGTTCTTGGCGTAACGACCGCCAACCTGAACATCGAACTTGTCGGTGACGTGGAAAGTCAGGTCTCCGAACGCAGCGTATTCGCGGTAGGACGAAGGGCCTGCCGCAACGTAGGGCGTGTCGTAATAAGCGCCTGTGGAATCGTAGAGGTAAAGGCTCTGATCGACCCCTGCATGCTCGATCGTGTAGAACCCGCCGACGATCCAGTCGAACAGCTTGTTTTCACCGGAGAGGCGCAGTTCCTGCGAGAACTTGTGCGTGTAGTCGGCATTGCCGATCGTGACCGAGCCACCATCTGCCGCGGTGCCGTAGGAAAACGGCAGCTTGAAGAGGCGAAGAAAGACGCTCGAAACGTCGTTCGTCAGGATATTGTCGGCGCGGCTCCAGGCCGTGATCGAGGTCAGCGTCGCGCCGCCAAGATCGAGTTCGCCGCGCGCCGAATAGAGCTGGAACTTGGCGTTGTTGAACGAATCCAGCGCGTTGATCGACAAGTCCGGATTACGCTGGTCGAAGGTTACCGGAGCCGAAGAGTCCGCATAGCACGCCGCGCAGATCTGTACGCCGCCCGATGTCACGGCCAGGTCGCTGTTGATCGCCTTCTGCTTCTGATAAAGTCCGGAGAACACGAACTTCAGATTGTCCGTCGGCTGCACAAGCGCGGCGCCGCGCACGCCCCAGACCTTGCGGCTGTTCGTGTCCTTGGCCTTCAGCGCTGCCGGGTTGACGTTATCGAGCCAGGCCGCGTCATCGCGGTAGAAGCCGCTGGCGCTGACTGCCAGGAAATTGGAAATCGGCACGTTGACCGAACCGCGCGTCACCCAGCCTTCATCACCCTTGGTAAGATGCGTTCCGCCAACCTCAAGATGGCCGGAGAATTCCTGGGTGCTCGGTTCCTTCAGCACATACTTGATCAGGCCGCCAAGGCTGGAGGCGCCGTAGAGCGTGCCCTGCGGACCGCGCAGGACTTCGATCCGCGAGATCTGGCTGGCATCGAAATCGGGGATCGGCGTCGCGCCGCCGCCGGTGGAGGAACCGAACTGGACATCGTCGACCAGCATGGCCAGCGTCGGCCCCGTGGCGCCGCCCGTGGTGATGCCGCGCAGAGAGAGAGCGGAAATGCGTTGGCCGGAGAATTGCAGGCCGGGCACCCTGTCGAAGTAGTCCGACAGACGGTTGAGATTCTGGCTGGTGAGCGCTTCCGAACTGATGGCGGTGATCGCCACTGGCACATCGAGCAGGCGCTCCTGACGCTTCTGCGCCGTAACGACGATGTCCTCGCCGCCCGAACTCGCGGAACTGTCACCGCCCGGGGCAGCAGCTTCATCGGCGAAGGCCTGCTGGCTGAGGCCCATCGCGAGTGCGGCAATGGAAATCGATACCGAGCGCCCGAATCTCTTCATTCTGAATCCCTCCTTTGCTGAACAAGCGAATGCGCACGCCCCCACAAGCTTGCGCGCGCAATCGCTACCCGCGGGAAACGGCGCTCATCGCGAACGGCCGACTTCCCGGTTCTTCCCTGAACGAAACTGGGCCTCCGCGGCCTCTTAGATTACATTTTGGAGACTAAACCTTGGCGCTGGACAAATTTATGCGGACTTCGCCAGCCCGTACGCCGCGCGACATAATCATTCCCGCGAGAGAGCGGGAGCAGGAATGATTTTTCCCTCCGAAGCCTGGCTTGCAAAGATTCTGATACCCTCTTCAAGCGCGGCAAGGCCCTGGCGCAGCACGCCGGGCTTGTGGGCAAAGCCGATGCGGATGTTCTGCGGGGCCCCGAAATGGCCGCCCGGTGCCACCAGCACCCCGCTGCGTTCGAGCAGCCAGCGGGAGAACACTTCGGTATCGACAATCGCCGGGATCCGCGGGAATGCAATGCATCCGGCATCCGGAAGGTGACCTTCGATCAGCCCCTCATCCATCAGACGTTCGAACCACTCCTCGAAGATCGGTCGCGCCTCGCCTACGATCGCGTGCGAATACTCCTCGTAACGATCATATTCTTCAAAGACATAGGCCGCCATCGCATGGGAGAGCGACGACACGCCGAAGTCGATGCGCATCGAAACCTCACGCACCGCATCCACGATCGCGCGGTCGGCGATCAGCCATCCGCAGCGCAAGTTGCCAAGCCCGAAAATCTTGGTGAGGCTGGAGATCGAGACCACGGCCGGTGAGAGGCGAAAGGCCGGAACCGGGCGCTGTGCCTCGCTTGCATAATCGGCATAGACCTCATCGACGACCAGCACCACGCCGCGCCGATGGGCGATCTGCGCAAGGCGATCGAGCTTTTCGTGCTCGATAGCCATGCCGGAAGGGTTATGCAGGTTGGAAAGCACGATCAGCCGCGTATTCGGGCGGATCATCGCTTCGATTGCGTCGACATCGATCGAGAAGTCCGGCGCCTGGCGCTCCAACCCTTCCCACTCGATACCCAGATCGACCGCAAGGTCGGCAAAGAGGTCGAAGCCGGGCCGCTCGATCAACACGTGATCGCCGGGCGCGGCAAAGGTGTGATAGATCAGCGCCAGCGACGCGGTCGCGCCGGAAGTGCAGAGCACCTGCTCACGCGGCACCGTGTACTTTGCCGAAAGAGCGTCGAGCACGAACCGGTTTCCGCCGCCAAAGGCTGTGACGACTTTGTCGCCCAGTTCCGGCGCGATCGCGCGCACCATCGTTTCGCGCAGCAAAGCGCGCGGTTCGGGAACCGAACTGTCGAAAAGGCTGACGATCTTGCCTCCGTGCGCGGCACCCAACTTCAGTGCGTCGCTCACCCATTTCGAATAACTGCTGGGGCTCAACCACGGCTTATCGGACAAAATATTTCCCCAAACTCAAGACCTGCGCATTGTAAGGCGGGCCTGGCGAACGGTTTATGCTTTTATACGGCCATCGGATGCGGATCGGGCATAGAACTCGCGCGATCGCGTCCAATGCCGCCGCGAATTAGGCGGCCGGCACCACGTTCACATGGCGACGGCCGCGCACGAACCAGTAGGCAAGGCCGATCAGGAACCATCCCCCGACAAGAAGATAAGGACGGGCATCGGCCTCGATCCCGAATGTCGCAATCGACAGCGCCGCAAGCGCGCCCGCAAGCGAGATTGCCTGCACCAGCGCCGGACTGAAGCGCAGGGACGAGCGGGCATGAAGGTCGGGACGCTCCCGCGCGACCCGCGCCGCGCACAGCGAACAGGCCATGTACTTGATCATGGTCGGAACGTTCACGGCAAGCAGCAGGAAGATCAGGCTTTCCGGCAGCAGCAGGCCGCTCATCGCACAGATGTAGCCCAGAAGGATCGCCATGTGGGGCGTTGCGAAGCGCGGGTGGACGGCGGAAAATACGGTCGGCAGCGCACCGTCGCGGCCCATCGCGAAAAGGCTGCGCGAGAAGACCATGGCGGCGGCATTCATCGACTTGAGGATGGAAACGGTTGCCGCGCCGACGATCAACGGCACTGCGAAGGACCCGAGCGTCACGCGCGCCGCATCGAGCAGCGGTGCCTTGCTGGCCCCCAGCGCCGGCGCGCCGAGAAGGCCGAGCGCGGTAAAGGCGACCAACCCGTAGACCACCGCAGCCAGCAAGCAGGCCAGCGCGATGCCGAGTGGAATATTGCGGCCTGGATTGCGAACTTCCTCACCGATTTCGACTGCGGATTCGATACCGAGGAACAGGCTTATAAGCAGTGGGACCACGGCAAGCACCGGCAGGACGCCGCCGGCCAGAGGATTTCCGACGCGGGCCAGATTTACCGAACCGATGCCCGACACCACGAAGATCGCCAGCACCGCCAGCAGCACCAGCATCAGGATCGACTGCGCGCGCGCGGCGACGGAGACGCCGAAGAAATTGAGCCCGAAGACAAGCGTGATCGCCACCGCCATCGCCGGTTTGAGCGGGATGGGCACGATCATCCCGAGATAGCTCACCATAACTTGCGCCAGGATTGTGATGGCCCCGACATTGGAAATGATCCGCATCCACGCGATCAGGAACCCGACGGACGGGTGAATGTATCGGCTAGGCCACTCGTAGGATGCGCCCGACACGGGATCGACCGACGCCAGATAGGCATAGGAGATCGCAAAGAGGATCATCGGCACGACCGCGATAACGATCGCGGCAAGAAGGCCCGAGCCGGCGACTTCGGCCGTCGGCTGAAGAATCGAGAAGATGGAAACCCCGATCGCCGTGCCCGCGCCGAGCGTGATCACGCCCCACAGCCCTACGTCCCGCTGCAATTGACCGGTCTTGGATTTCACGCATTCCTCCGGGAATCTTTGCCTGCGGGCCAGGTAAGTCTATCAAAATTCATCGAAGATCGAAGCATCGGCAGCCCCTCCTGCCTTCGGCATTTTGAGCGGCGCGGCAATGGTCGGCGCGGATGCGAAGGGCTTGATGCCGATCTCCGCGTCGATCTCCGACGGGAAGTAGACCGTGCCGCCGCGTACGACCATACGCGGGCGATAGATCTCGGTAATATCCTTCGTAGGATCACCCGCAACCAGCACGAAATCGGCCAGCTTGCCCTGCTCGATGGTTCCCAGATGATCGCTGCGGCCGAAGTACTCCTCCGCCCCCAGCGTCGCCGTGCGCAGCGCTTCGGCAGGCGTCAGCCCGGCTTTCACATAGAGTTCGATCTCGCGAAGGAGCGTCAGGCCGGTCGTCTCGTCGGTGCCGGGCAGAAGGCGGATGCCTTCGGCATGCACCGTTTTCAGGACTTCGAGGATTTTTGCAAAGCCGTCATCATAAGCCTTCTTGGTGGCCGGGTTGCTCTTGTCGACATAGCTGCGCTTGCGATAACGCTGCCAGCCGATCGGCATGTGATCGAAGTAGTGCTCGGCAAAGCTCGGCGTTTCGCCGGCGTTGCTCTCCATCAGCATTTCCAGGATCACGGTGGTGGAATCGAGCGCGGTTCCGTGGCTTTTCATGAGATCGATGGTCTGGCGCACGCGCGGCGACGTAAGATCGAGTTGGCCACCCCGCGACATGGCGGTCAGGCGCAGCGGGGTGCGGGTATCCTCGCTCGGATCGAGAATCCAGCCGAGCATCAGCTGGTTGACATGGGCAATCGCATCGTAGCCGTCGCCGATCACGCGGTCCGGGCTGGAGAAAGCCGGAACGTGGCCGGAAACCCTGAGGCCCAGCCGGTGCGCTTCGGCGGCGACCGGCTTCACCCAGTCCGGATTGAACGAGTTGTAGATCTTGATCTCGGGATAGCCATGGTCGGCATACCAGCCGACGTCGGAAATCGCCGCGTCGAGCGTTTCGGGAATGAAACCCATCCGCGCCGAATAGGGGCTTCGGCCTTCCAGAAAACCCGACGGCGTAATGCGCGGCCAAGCCACCTCGCCCGACGCAATGCGGCCGAGAAGATCGGTCATGAACGAATTGACGTTGCCCATGTCGCGCGTCGAGGTCACGCCGGCAGCGAGATAGTAGAGCCCGGATTCCAGCGTCGCATGCGAATGCATGTCGTGCAGGCCGGGGTAGATGGTGCCGCCGCCGCCATCGATCCGCGCCTCATCCTCGGGAACGGCGTGCACATCGGCTTGCTTGCGGACCTGGACGATCGTGTCGCGCATCACGACAACCGAGGAAAGATCGGAAAGTGTGCCAGCGCGCGGATCGAAAACGCGAACGTTGTCGATCCGCAGAGGCCCCGCGAAATTGTGGGCGAGCTTCTTCTGAAGATCCTCTACCCGCTGCAGGTCGAGTTCTTTCGAAAGCTCGGCAAGCTTCGGCGCTTCGGCCTCATAGCCAGCGCGCACGGTGACGCCACCCGAGCCGGTCTCGCTGTTGTCCAGCACCGCGAACAGCCCGCCGGATCGATCGAAAGCGATGTAGGTCGGCGTCAACTGGATGCCGGTAAGCCGGTAGATCGAAACCGCCACGGCCTTGGCGCCATCGCCGATCGAGGCATCGCGCACTTTGGTAACCTTGAGCGTGCCGCCGGGCAAAACATCGAGCGTGCCGCCCGGCGCCACCATCGTCGCACGCGCGTAGAGCGCCTTGGCATAAGGGCTGTCATCGTTGAGCACATAGAGCGGCGTATGCGCCGCAGCATGGCTGCCCGCGTCGGCCTGGCTTTTCCATTCGGCTCTGCCTGCCGACCACGCGAAGCGCTCGTCTACGGGACCGCCCATCAGCGAGGTTCCCGCGACCGTCCAAAACGTGGGGATCTTGCCCGCCCCCATCGTGATCTCTTCACGGTGCTTGGGCCCTCGCCCGTTGTTATCGACACGATAGTCGACGGTGACGCGGCTGCCGTCGGTCACCGCAACGACATCGCCGATGCTCTCGCCGCCCGCCACGATCGAAAACTTCTCGGTTGTGGCGGCGTAAGCGGAAGGCACCAGAGCCGAACTCGCGAACAGCGCGGCAAGAGCGACAATACGAAACTTCACATCTGCTCTCCTGCTGCGCGTGCGCGGCGATGCACATAGGCCGTGGCCGCTAGGTCCTGGACCACGTGGCCAAGCGACTTGTAGATGGTCAGCTGCGCGTCGTGCTGGCGGCCCGGTACCCTCCCGAGGATCACCTCTCCGATCTCGCCGACGACGTGCTTGTCCGTCACGAGTCCGGCCTCACGCGCGATTGCCAGTTCCGACGCCTGGGCAAGCGCCGATGGCCGATAATCGGCGATGTAGCGCCCGGCAGCAACGAGCCCGGAATTAACCTCGACCGGGCCCAGGAAGCTGGATCCGACCAGATTCACATGCGCGCCCTCGCCCAGCCAATCGTCGAACAGAACGGGCGTGGCCGATCCGGTGACCGTGCAGATCACGTCAGCGCCCGCAACCGCTTCGCGCGGATCATCCATGGCGGAGATCGGCGCTGCGAGTTCGCTTGCCAGTTCTTCCGCCAGCGCACCGGCACTTGCCGCCGAACGCCCCCAAACGCGGATCTCGGAGAAGGGGCGGACACGGCCGACAGCTCGGAGATGGGATCGGGCCTGAGTGCCGGTGCCCATGATGGTAAGAACGCGGGCATCGGAACGCGCCAGCAAATCGGTCGCCATGGCGGTGGCACAGGCGGTGCGGATGGTGGTCACGGCCTCGGCGTCGGCAAGGCAGGCAATCTCGCCCGTTTCGCCGTCGTAGAGTGCGACCACACCGCGGTGCCGCGTGCGGCCGGGACGCGCCGGATCGCCAAAGACGCTCACGAGCTTGGCCCCGAAGCCCCCTTCCGCGCCAAGTTCACCCGGCATCACACCGAACAGACCGTCGCCCTCTAGCCTGACGATCTGACGAAGCGGCTGTGCCACGCCGCGCGACGACAGCGTCTTCATCGCCTCGTGCATCGCAACGATGCAGCCTTCAAGGTCGAGAAGTTCCTCGACCCGTGCCTCGTTGTAATAGGGGATATCCATCGATCGCTTTCCTTCTGGGCCGGCGGCCGCTCACCCTTCGCGAAAGCCGGCAGCTTTGCTGGCGACCATCGCGGCAGTCAGGAGGACGCTAAGGCTGCGGCAAGGAAAAGATTATTCCAATTGGCGGCCCACGCCGGGCCCCGTGCATAAATTTTCCACCGCAAGTCGAAACCGACGGAGCCACGAATTTTCTGGAAAACGCGGGATTTTTATGCAGAGTTTTGACATTGTTAGCAAAAACCGACCTGAGGAGCGCTACCTTGCCCGAACAACTCTCCGCATTGGACGTGCGCATCCTTGAACAGATTCAGAAGGATTCAAGCCTCTCGACAAGCGAACTAGCGGAAAAGGTCGGAATTTCGCAATCGCCCTGCTGGCGGCGGCTCCAGCGCCTGCGCGACGAAGGCTACATCACCCGCGAAGTCGCAATCCTCAATCGCAAGAAGTTCGAGGGCTCGCTGCTGATCTACTCGACCTTGAAGATGAAGGCCCTGTCCGACGAGAAACGTGCGGAATTCCTGAGGAAGGTGGAGGTCACGCCAGAAATCATGGAATGCCATACGATCTTCGGAGAGCGCGACGTCATGCTCAAGGTGATCGCCGAATCCCTAGAATGGTATCAGCAGTTCATCTTCCGGGTCATTCTCAAGATGCCCGGCGTCGAGGACGTGCAGTCAATCGTCACGATCACCACCCTCAAGGAAGATACCGCGATACCGGTGCGCAATTTCGGCGCTGTTTGAAATACTTGGCCGCCCGCGTGCGGGGCTCCCGACGCCCCGCACACGCGACATTTCACCAGCGCCGTTCGATCATTGCGCGCACATCGCGGGTAAAAGCTTCAAGGCTCGCTGGCACGGTGTAAGCCATGTGTCCGCCCCGATAGGCAAAGGTCTTGACGCGATCCTTGGGCCACTGGGCCTCGTTGACGAGCAGTTCCATCGCACCGACCGTCGTTTCGGTGTCCGTCCAGCCATTGGCGACCATCAGGCGGAACCTCGGGTTCTTGTCCATCAGATCCGAGATCGGTCGCTTGTAAGGCCAGTCCCCAAACGGCGACTTGTTCACGCCCCAGTCCCAGCCATTGAGGCCGCCTGGGAACATGTAGCCGGGAAGATAGCTACCGACGCTACCGGCCTTCAGATCGGCGGCGAGATATTGCGCGAAGTTGGCCTCGTAAGCCTTCGTCACAAGGTCGAACGGATCCTCACCGCCGGCAGGCTTGCGGTAGCGCGCATCGTAAGCGTTGAGCGTGTAGCCGGGCAGCAGCGTCTTGAGGTATTCCGCCTTGGTGATGCGCAGCTTATGCGCAAGATACCAGTCGGCTCCGAGCCCCGTGAATTCCGCAAGCTTGGCCGCGACTTCGCGCTGGCGTGCTTCGGGAGCCGATCCGCCAAGATAAAGCGCCGGCAGGTATTCTTCCATCGCGAACGCCTTCGCATCGGCCATGAAGCGTGCGAAATCGCGGCCCTTTGCATCCGCCTTGCCTTGTTCCCAGGCGATCGCGGCAAGAGTTTGCAATGAAACCGCATAGCTCGTGAGGTTGGCGGGGCGCTGCGCATATTCGATGATGTTGACCGCTTGCCCAAGCAGGACGATGCCATCGACTGCGACACCCGCCTGAAGGAGCTGCCCGGCCGCCTCGGGCGCGCGCATCGTGCCATAGCTCTCGCCGACGAGATAGATCGGCGCTCCCAGTCGATCATGCGTCTTGCACCATTGCAGGACCATCTGCGCCAGCTGGCGCGAATCCGCGACATTGGACGCTTGGGTCGCGGGAGACGTGCCTGGAGCAAAACGGCTGAAGCCCGTGCCTGCTGGATCGAAGAACACAAGGTCCGCCTCGTCCAACAGGGTATTGGGATTGTCCACCAGCTTGAAGCTCGTGGCCGGCGCATGGATATCCTCCGGGATAGAGACGCGCTTCGGCCCGAATGCCCCCATGTGCAGGGTCGAGGAGGAAACGATTGGACCGCCGTTGAACACGAACAGGACCGGACGCTGCTTGTCGGCCTTCTTCGCAATGTAGGAGATCGCCACAAGGCGGGCCGCCGGCGTACCGTCCGCAGCCGAAGTGTCGAAACGTTCGACGACAGCCGAATAGGCGATCTTGCGACCATTGAAGACGCCCGTATGCGCGGTGACGATCGGAGCGGACAGGTCAACCTGAGCCGGAACGGGCAGCGCAGCGCTTTCCGCAGCGCACACCGGGCCCACAAGCGGCAGGGCAGAAGCCATCAAGAGAACGGCGGCGAGTTTCTTCATGGCTGTCTACCCTTCGAAGCGGTTCGAATGAATTCCTTGAGATCGCTGGCCATCTGGATCCCCGCATCACCCACATAGGCCATGTGGCCGGACCAGTAGCTTTTCTGGACTACGCGATCGGTCGGCAGGTGGCGCTGGGCGATGCCGTACTTGGCGTTGCCGACGGCGCCGAACATGTCGAACCAGCCCTGGATCGACATCAGGCGCAGGTCGGGATTGCGCCGCATCGCCGCTGCTAGATCGGCACCGGAATCCTCGCCTGGCAGCGGATCGCCCTTCGGGGTCGTCCCCGGACGCTGGAACGGGAAGTTCACGTTGACGAAATCAATATTCACGTAGTCGTCGTCGATATCGATACCGAGATCGTCGCGAACATAGGAGTTGAATGCGCCGACGAACGCGGCGGTATACTGGCCCATGGCCCCATCGTCTGCGACCGGATCGCCAAGCGAGTTCTGCGCGGGCAGCACATAGCGTGAATCGTAGAAGCCGACGTTCTCACCCTTGTCCTTGAGCACTTCGGTCGCGTAATCGCTGGGCATCACCCGCAAGCCCTTGGCGAGCAGGTAGTCGGTCTTGAGACCGGTGAAGCTTGCGTCCGCCTTGGCAAGCCGGGCCCTCTCCGCCGCGTCCAGATGATCCCAGCGGTCGAGCGCAGGAACGAGGTCGTTCTGCGCGAAAGCATCGGCCTCGCCGATGAAGCTGTCGAAGTCCCGCCCCGTCTTGTCGACCAGTCCGTGATACCAGGCGGTTGCCGCCATCGTGGTGAAAGTGGTCAGGAACTTGGCATTGCCCTCGGGCCGCGACAGCCCACCGTCGCCGCCCACGAGAATGACGCCGTTGAGCGAAATGCCCTTGAGCGAACCGTCGAGCACACCGCCCATCAACCGGCGCGAGAGCAGCGCCGCACGGGTCGTGCCGTAGCTTTCGCCAAGCACGAAGCGCGGGCTGTTCCAGCGATGGTGCTTGCGCAGCCATATCTCGATGAACCGCACGACAGAAGCCGCATCCTGCTCGGTGCCGTAGAAATCGGCCGGACCACCCTCTCCCCAATAACGACTAAAACCGGTGCCGATGGGATCGATGAAAACAAGGTCGGCCTCGGCCAGCACGCTGTCCGGATTCTCGACCGTTCTGAAAGGCGGCACCTGCGCGGGATTGACGTCGTTGAACGCGGCCTTCCTCGGCCCGAGGACGCCCATATGAAGCCAGATCGAAGCCGAACCCGGGCCGCCGTTGAAGATGAACATGACCGGGCGCTGGCTTCCGGCAGGCATGTCCTTCATGTAGCTGAACGAGAAGATCGAACCTTTGGGCGTGCCGAGCGCGTCTGGGATCGCCGTGTCCTCGGCCACGACGGTATATTTCATCGACTGACCGGCGAAATTACCCGATCGCTTGGCCACAAACCGCCGCAAGGGCATTGCCGGGCGGCGCGCCTCGGGCGCGGCATGCCATTGGGCCGTGCTGGGGGGCAGTGGCGGAATGGTCTGGACCGGGCTGTCTTGTTTGCCCTCGTCCTGCTTTCCGTTGTCCTCGGCAGCAGCTGTCGCCAGCGGCACCAGCAGCGCGACGCACCCGGCCAGCGCCGACCCGAGTATCTGCTTGCTCTTCAATTTGGCCCCCACATCGCTGTTCGGATCGCGGATCCCCTGTGACAGAATGGAACCTAGTCACAATCGAGCGACCAACATCTTCCTAATTTCAGCGATCCGGCATGCGATTGTGCATAGGTTATGCGCTGAGCAGCAACGGCAGAAATGGAAACCGGGGACCGGATCAGACCTTGATCGGCAAAGCCGTTGTATATTTGACCGTCCGCAGCGCGAAGTTGGAAGAGGCGCCCGCCACCGAGGGATGCTTGAGCAAGCTGTTCATGAGGAAGGATTCGTAGGCTGCCACGTCTTCGGTGACGATCTGCATCAGATAGTCCCAGTCGCCCGACATGGAGTGGCATTCCATGACGCGTGGCTCGGCCCGCACCATGGACTCGAAAGCCTCGACGCTTTCGGTGGTGTGGCTCTTGAGGCGTGCGTGACACATCACCTGGACGGTCTGGCCAAGGCTTAATGGCTGGGCAAGCCGCACCGTCTCCCGCAGGACGCCCTGATCCTCAAGCTGTCTCACCCGCCGCCAGCATGACGGCGCAGTGCTCCCAACACGCTCGGCCAATTGCGAATTGCTGAGCGATCCGTCTTTCTGAAGCTCCGCGACGATTCTCCGATCAAGCGCATCCATCGCGAATAAACCTCTCGAAAACTGCCTTTGAGTGAAACGCTCATTACAGAATAAGCATCAAACACGGGCCATTTGAACAACATTCGCGTCGGTTATCTGAGACAATGCACCGATGGCAAGTCGCGCTTTCACAGCGCGGCAACCTGCCAGTGCCGAATTCGCTCTCCGCCATGTCGAAGGCCGGGCAATCGCTCCAAGAAAGCCTCGATGCGCACTCACCGGGAAGGAAATGCGTTGACCGCCATACTCGAAGCCACTCGGCCCCCCGTTTTTTCCGCGCTCGAACCGCAACCGGCCGATGCGCTGCTTGGCCTCATCAAAGCGTTTCGCGACGATCCGCGAGCCGGCAAGATCGACCTCGGGGTCGGAGTGTTCCGCGACGGGGTCGGCAATACCCCGGTAATGGCGTCGGTGAAGTTGGCAGAACAGCAATTGCTGCGCGATCAGGCGACGAAGAGCTACCTCGGCCCCGAGGGCGACCAAGGCTACGTCGATCTTCTCGCCCATCTGGTCTTCGGCCCGCAGCTCGCGCTCTCGTCCGCGTTGACGGGCGTGCAGACACCGGGGGGCACGGGCGCACTGTGCCTGGGCGCCGAGCTGATCGCCAGGGCGCGTCCCGGAGCCACGGTCTGGGTCGGCGCGCCGACCTGGCCAAACCATCTTCCGATCTTCCAGCGGGCGAGACTCAGGACGCGCCTTACCCGTTTCTACGACCAG
The DNA here is from genome assembly GCF_044029435.1 of Novosphingobium oxfordense. Lineage (NCBI taxonomy): Bacteria > Pseudomonadati > Pseudomonadota > Alphaproteobacteria > Sphingomonadales > Sphingomonadaceae > Novosphingobium > Novosphingobium oxfordense. Next base: position 469,839 of record NZ_CP147008.1, read on the forward strand.
GAGCGGTCTACCCCCGACATTGACGGCATGCTTGAGGACCTCGGCACCGCGCAACCGGGCGACGTGATCCTGCTCCACGGTTGCTGCCACAATCCCACCGGCGCGGCGCCCGACGCGAACGATTGGCACCGCATTCGGGATTTCTGCGCCGAGCGCGGCCTGCTACCTTTCATCGACCTGGCCTATCAAGGATTGGGCGATGGGCTGGAAGAAGATGCAGCCGCGACGCGCCAGATCGTCGCGCAATTTCCCGAAGCCATGATCGCCTACAGTTGCGACAAGAATTTCGGCCTCTATCGGGAGCGTGTCGGCGCATTCTGGATCAAAGGCGCCTCGGCGGAGGATGCGGCCCTCGCCCGCGCCAACGTTCTCGCCATCGCGCGCGAGATCTGGTCGATGCCGCCCGATCACGGCGCGGCAATCGTTCGGATCATCCTGGCCTCCGATGCTCTTCGCTCCGCATGGCAGTCCGAACTGAGCGAGATGCGCGGGCGCATCAATGAGCTGCGGACGGCCCTTGCCAGCGCACATCCGGGCCTCGCTTCGATCGGCCAGCAGCGTGGTATGTTCGCCCTCTTGCCGGTCGCCGCAGGTGTGCCGGCGCTGCTGCGCGAAAAGCACGGGATCTACATGGCGGGCAACGGCCGCATCAATATCGCCGGCCTCAACCGGGAAACCATTCCGGGCTTTGTCGCAGGTATCGCCCCTTACCTCAAATGACAGCCGGGCTGGCCCGAAAAGAGACGATCTCCGGCCGCACATCGCCCGCATCGGGACAATTTGTTGGGAGATTTTCAATGCCATTCTGGACCGTCGACGAAACCCATGCACCGGATCTTGAAAGCTGGGTCGAAACCGCGAACGGACACACGGACTTTCCGATCCAGAACCTGCCTTACGGCGTCGTTTCAATCGATGGCACCGCGCGGATCGGTGTTGCGATCGGCGACATGGTGCTCGACCTTGCGGGATGCGCGCGCAGCGGCCTGCTTCCCGATCGATGCGTCCCAGCCTGTCAGGATACGACGCTCAACCGCCTGCTCGGCCTTCCCGCCGCCGATCGCCGTATTTTGCGTTCGCGATTGAGTGAACTTCTGTCCGACCCTCGCCATCGTCCGGAAGTCGAGGCTCATCTTCGGCCGGCTGCCGAGGGCATGGTCCAGCTTCCGATGACGATCGGCGACTACACGGACTTCTATGTCGGCATCCATCATGCCAACAACGTCGGTCGCCAGTTCCGCCCGGACAATCCGCTGCTCCCGAATTACAAGTACGTGCCGATCGGATATCACGGCAGGGCCTCGACGATCAGGCCGACCGGCATCCCCGTGCGGCGCCCCTGCGGCCAACAGAAAGCCCCCGACGCCACCGCGCCCGTATTCGCACCCAGCAAGCGCCTCGACTACGAGCTTGAGCTTGGCGTCTGGATCGGCTCCGGAAATCGGCTGGGAGAGCCCATCGCCATCGGCACCGCGCATGAGCATATTGCTGGTTTCAGCCTGCTCAACGACTGGTCCGCGCGCGATTTGCAGGCTTGGGAGTATCAGCCGCTCGGCCCGTTCCTGGCCAAGAACTTTCACACGACAGTGTCTCCCTGGATCGTGACCAGCGAAGCGCTCGCGCCGTTTCGGATTCCCCAGCCTGCGCGGCCGGACGGAGACCCAGCGCCGCTCGACTACCTGGCGGACGAGCAGGACCAGACCCATGGCGCGCTGTCGATCCGCCTGGAAGTGCTGATCTCCAGCAGACGGATGCGGGAAATGGGTATGCCGGCCCACAAGCTGAGTTCGGGCCCAGCCAGCAACATGTACTGGACTGTCCAGCAGATCGTTGCCCACCATGCCTCGAACGGTTGCGCCCTCCAATCGGGTGACCTTCTTGGTACAGGCACGATCTCCGCGCCGACCCGCGACGGGTTCGGCAGCCTTCTGGAACTCACCGTCGGCGGCAAGGAGCCGATCACCTTGCCGACTGGCGAGAAGCGCTGCTTCCTGGAAGATGGGGACGAACTGGAACTGCGCGGAACGGCATATGCTCCCGGATATGTCCCAATCGGCTTTGGTGAATGCAGCGCCCGCATTCTGTCTGCCCCGGCCATCCCGTGAAGCGCGACGATATCGATATCGACGAGACTGTCCTCGCCGATGCGACCGACGGACTCGCGTCGGACATCGGCTCGCGCAAAATTTATGCGCAAATGGGCTCCGCACGCCGTCCATTAGGAATGTAATTCCCGATCTGCCGTGTTTCTATTCCGGTCCAGAAATCACGGTATAACGTGCCACTCACGGTATCCCCATGCGATCGGGCGCTTCACTCAAGAAAGCAGCCCGACGCATTCGGGTCGCACCGGAGCCGGGCGTCTGATCGACGCTGCCCTTCCGCTTCTACGGATCAGGGCAGCACATGATCAGGCGCCCGGACACTCCGATAAAGCGCATCGAAGTCACAGGCTCAAGACAGCCGACATGACCATAAACGGGCCCTTACCGCGTAGGCCGGTCGTCCAGTGGCGCGCGGAAGCCTCAGGATATTCCATGTCCGCAACGGGCCGTTTTGCAACCTTGAGGGCATTGATTTTGCGAGAACCCGATGAAATTGGAAAAGCAATTCGCACGGTTATCGGACAATCATGCGGCGGATCATGCATGCGGGCCGCATGATCGAGGCAAATCTGCCAATCGGCCCGGACAGCCAGGGGCCGCGCGAATGATGTTGGACTGCGAAACGAGCCGCGATGGAATGCGATATCTCGGCTCGCTGCTGCTTGCGGCTTGCATCCCCGGCCAAGCGCTGGCCGCTCCGCAAACGCCTTCCCCCAAGCTCGATATCGAACTTGCCCCCATCGCCGATGCCACAGGCGCGATCTCGAAGCTCGATGTCAAACTGCGCTTCGATACGCCCCCTAGCACCGGCGATCTTGCAGCGATGGCCGTTTCCGCCAACACCGTCGAGACGTCCGCAAATGCGATCGATGGATTGACGTTCAGCGACACATCTGGCCCGCTTGCGGTCAAGGCGCATGACGACGCGCGTGACGGAGACAACCTCGAACGCCGCTGGCAACCACTGCGTCCGGTCGTCGGCCAGGTCACGGTGGCCTATCGCGTCCGGATCGATCCGGGCCAAAGCGAACTCGCCAAGCCCCAGTATGAACTGCGCGCGGCGGACGGGGCCCTCTCTGGCGCCGGCAATTCGTTCCTCGTCCTTCCCGCCGATGAGGTTGCGCGAAACGTGTCCGTCAATTGGAACCTAGGCCAGGCCGGTGCTGGAGCCAAGGCTGCATCCAGTCTCGGGCCAGCAGCCAGCGGACGGGCGGTTTTGTCCTCCCATCCGCTTGTCCCGGCCGAGGTCGCAAGCAGCTACTTCATGGCGGGAACCATCGGCGCCTATGCCAAGGACAACTTTTTCGGAGCCTGGCAGGGACACTTTGCGTTCGACGGCACGGAATTGATGGATTGGGCCTCTCGCCTCCAGTCGTTCTATGGCGATTTCTTTGACCAGCGGCCCGCCAGCTTCGGCGTCTTTGCAAGAACCAACCGGCTCAACCCCGGCAGCGGCATCGGCCTGACCGATAGCTTCGCCTTCACATTCGGTGACAAAACCCCGATCGGCGACCTGGAAAGCCTATTGGCGCATGAAATGGTCCACGCCTTCATCAATTCTCTCGACAATTCGATGGATGCCGCGGGCGGCCTTTCCATGTCGTGGTTCGGTGAAGGGCTTGCGGTGTACTACCAGCGCACCCTTCCCTACCGTGCGGGCCTCATATCCCGGCAAGCCTTCCTGGACGACCTCAACGAGACCGCCGCCCGATACTACACCAACGCTCTAATCGGCACTCCGAACGACCGCATTGCCGAAGGATTCTGGAAAGATACGCGCGTTCGCGTGCTGCCCTACGATCGCGGATCGCTCTATTTCGCCACTGTCGATAGTGAAATCCGCCGAGCGTCGGGCGGCCAGCGCTCGCTCGACGATCTCGTGCGCCGGATGCTGGCGGAACGGCGAGCCGGCCATCCCATGAACCTCGCCCTGTGGAGAGACCTGCTACGCTCCGAACTCGGCGAGAAGGGGCTGACCGAGTTCGACGGCATGCTCGCAGGCAAGACCGTGTCGGTGCCATCGAACGCATTCGGCCCATGTTTCGAACGAGTCACGAAGCAGCTGAGGCGCTTCGATCTTGGCTTCGATCCACTGGTTCTGGTTTCTGCGGATCGCAGAGTGGCGGGCCTCAAGCCCGGATCCACGGCCGCTGCGGCAGGCCTGCAAAACGGCGACCGCATCCTCAACAGGTTCCCTCAAGACGCCTTGCAGGGCAACCAATCGGCCACTCTCACGCTTGAGATTGAAAGGAGTGGTCAGCAGATTGCCCTGACCTATCTACCGCGCGGCGAGGAAGTTCCGGCTTTCCAATGGCAGGATAAGAGCTGCCAATCCAATGTTAAATAGCGCGATTATTCCGTACAGCGGACCAACGAAAGATGCTGTGGCAACAAATCAGTGATCAAAACTTAATAGGTTTTTTGTCACGGGTTTGCAGTTTCGCACGAAATCATGAGGGATGATTACCTCGCCAATCCACGTAGGCAACGATCGCGTCGACGACGGTTGCACAATAGACGTCGAACTCAGCCTGGATGAAGTCCCCCTTCCCCACAGCATCCAGGTATCGCCCTGAGATGCCATAGACAAAGAGCTGGGCCAGCGAATGCCAGTCCACGCCAGACTGCCCCTGCATGCCGGCCGCACGCTCCATCTCGTCAGCAAGCGTTTTTACGTAGCCGGCAAGGGCCACCCGATCGCACCGGTTCTTCAGGTCCGGGTCGATCCGTGATGCCGTTGCCATCAACCGATCGAGATGGTGATAGTCGGTCCAGCCGAAGACTTCGACGAGCCTGCGCGCATATTCCTTGAGGCGTGGTTCAAGCTCGCTCGGCAGGAGATGGTTCGTGGCACTGGCACGCCTATCCATCTGTTCCAGCAAATCGTCTATGACGGCCGCGATCAAAGCATCCTTGCTGATGAAGCGAGCATAGAGCGTGCCTTTCGAAACCCCAGCCGCAGCAGCAACGACATCCATGCTGGCGACATCCGCCCCGGCTTCCAAAAACAGGTCCCGTGCCGCCTTCAGGATAACCTGATCGATTTCGGCGGCGCGGGCCGCAGTTGGGCGGCCCGCGCGTCCTTTTGCGGCCGCCTTCGCACGGCCCGAAGGCGAATTCCCGGTCCGATGGGTCAATGCGATGCCAAGCCCCTTGTCATCCGGCCGGGCAAGCCTTGCGATCTGCCACAGCCCAGCCAAGCGCGGTCTCCAGCAGAGTGACATATTCGGGCTGGCTATAGGTTTCCGGCCGATGACCGATCGCCGAATAGAAAATCCGCCCTTTCCCGATGCAGTTCGTCCAGGCCAGCGGATGATCCCCCATGCGCAGATCGACGTTCATCGGGCCGACCGGATTGTAGGTGCTTTCATCCAGGCTCAGGACGACTTTAGCGCCGGCTTTGCGCGGGTTCGTACTGAACGAGTACCATTCATCGGTCATCCGCCATTCCGCCGGAAGTCCGACCGCGAGCGTATTGGCCTTGTCGACCGAAATGCGCGCCTCCTGGAACTGGGGGGACATCGGATGTCCCTCAAACCGCGCGCCGATCAGCTTGTCGGCATACCAGTCCCAGAAATAGGATGGGTCGCCCGCGCTTCCATGCACGCCGACAAAACCGCCGCCGCTCTCCAGAAACTGGCGAAAGGCCGCCCGTTGCGACAGCGTAAGCACATCCCCGCTCACGTTGTTCCAGACGAGCGCATCGAATTGCTTCAGGGTCGTGGGATTGATGGCGCCGGCCTTATCCGTGGTGACGAGGTCCCAGCCCTTGCGCCGCGCCATATCGACAAATGCGACATGGGCGGCATTGACCGACGGCTCATCCTTGAAGCCGTTGATCTTCTCGAACAGGAGGATGTGCGGCTTCCCCGGCTGAAGCGTGAGGGCCGGCACGTCGTTGTCGTATCTTGCGCAGCGCGCCAGCCGATCTGCATCGGTTACGGGCAGCTTGCGCAACCGGGCGTCGATATCGGGCAGCGCTTCGGCTTTCAGCCCCGTAAACATCGATGCCGAACGCAGAGTGAGGATCGCTGCGAAAGTCGGCGGCGTTGTGCCCACGAAACGGGGCGGCCCCTTGTCGAAAGACTTTCCAGTCGCCGTCTCGACTATAGCTTTCGCCGAAGGGCTCAGGAGAATATCGATGAGCGGCGAATCTACTGAGAATGGAGCGTCTCGCAGCGGGCAATCCGTTACCGGCTTCGCAGCCGCCGGCATACTCACCAGCCCGCCGATCGTCAGCGAAAGCACCGCAATCAACGGCCAACGCGACTTGCGCATCAGATTACCCCCTCTTTGAGAAACTGCACTGCATGGTCTGCGGCGCGGGCGGAAAGTGCCATGTAGGTAAGCGATGGGTTCTGGCAGCCCGAAGACGACATCGCGGCGCCGTCCGTACAGAACAGGTTCGGCACTTCATGCGCCTGGTTGTACTGATTAAGCACGGAGGTCTTGGGATCCTTGCCCATTCGCGCCGTTCCCATCTCGTGGATGCCAAGGCCGGGAGTGCCGGGATCGGTGGTCTGCGAGACGACCATGCCGCCGGCAGCCTCGATCATTGCCTTGCCATCCGCCAGGATTTGCGCGGTCATGGCCCTCTCGTTGGCACCTTGCTCGCATTCGATATGCGGGATCGCCATGCCCCACTTATCCTTGCGAGTAGTATTCAACGTCACCCGGTTGTCGGGATTGGGCAGCATCTCGCCAAAGCCGGAAATGAACGCAAGCCAGGGACCGATCTTGCGGGCAGCAGCCTTCAGCTCGGTGCCGATCACGCCGGGCTGCATGCCGATGGTCCGTCCCCCCAGCCGCGATATCCCGCCCTGAAAACCATAGCCCCGAACGTAGCCGTCACCCTGTTCGCTGAAATTGCGGTAGCGGGGGATGTAGATGCCGGTGGGCCGTCTTCCCTTGTAGTAACTGTCCTTGGGTCCCGGGAAGAGGCCGATTGTCGACAGCGAATAGAGATGGTCCATCAGGTTGCGGCCGACCTGATCTGAACCGTTGGCAAGGCCGCGTGGATTGGCATCGTTTGCCGAATTGAGCAGAATGACGGCCGATGCGATCGTCGAGGCATTGAGGAAGATGACCTTCGCCTCGTAAGTCTTGCCCACCCTGGTGTTCTGGTCGATCACGCGGACCCCGGTGGCCTTGCCGGTCTTGGGGTCCTGCACGATCGAATGGACGATCGCATCGGTGATGAGGGTGAGGTTGCCCGTGCGCTGTGCCGCAGGAAGCGATGAGGTCAGCGTTGAGTGCATCGCCCCAAAGCTGCATCCGCGATCGCAGATCGAGCGATTTTGACAGGAGTTACGGCCGAGTTCTTCATGCCAGGGCTGCGCGACCGACAAGTTGGCATTGCGCCCGATGATCACCTTTCGCCCTTCGAACTTCGCCTCGACGGCCGCCTTGAACTGCTTCTCGGCGTCGTTCATTTCCCAACCGGGCAGGAATTCACCATCGGGAAGTTGGGGCAACCCTTCCTTCGTGCCCGCCACGCCGATGAACTTTTCGACGTGGTCGTACCAGGGCTTGAGATCGTCGTAGCGGATGGGCCAGTCGCAGCCGTGCCCGTCCTTCGCGTTCGCCTCGAAGTCGATGTCCGAAAGGCGATAGGCCTGCCGCCCCCACATGATGGATCGCCCGCCGACATGGTAGCCGCGGATCCAGCTGAAGGGCTTTCCTTCCGGGGTCGAATAGGGGTGATCGCTGTCCTTGACCCAGAACTTCTTCGTCGCCTCACTGAAGGCATAGCACTGGCTTTGGACGTAATAGTCGTTCAGGGCCTCGTCCTCGGGCACCATGTTGTTGTTGGGAAACTCCCACGGCATCAGGCTGTCGGTATAGTCCGTGCCCGGATCCACGTTATTGCCTCTTTCGAGCATGAGGACCTTGAGCCCACGCTCGCAAAGTTCCTTGGCGGCAATGCCACCGCTCATGCCGGAACCGATAACGATCGCATCAAACATCTATCGATCTCCGTTTAGAGCAGGCCCGGACTACCGTATGGGCGCGTGTCCGGTGTGATTTTGATCGATGGTTCCCACGGGCCCGGCACATGCTCGTAAACAAGCTCTTGCGTCAGCCCCACTTCGGACCCGTAGTAGAGCGAGACGATCAAGTCCTTCAGCCTGGCGTAAGAGGGATCGACGACGGAGGGCAGCGCCTTGAGAGCAGCCAGACCGGTCAGCTTTTGCTTGCTCGGCACCGGCTTGAGCGCGGCGATATCGTAAGTTTTCAGGAATGCCGTCCGTTCATCGGGGGACAGCGCGGCAAAGCCTTTGCCCCCGGCCTGTCTGGCGCCGCGATCGATGGCCTCTATCGCGCCGATCAGCGCCTCTCGGCTTTCTGCGGATGCCCAGTTCTGAAGCAAGCCATGGAAAAGTGCAGGGACGCCCGCACCGACGGCACCCGGCGTGTCGGTCGCGGGCACCAATGTGTCGCAGACAGCCTCCAGCACACTGGAATTCGCCGCAGACAAGGCCGTCCCGCCCTTGAGAGCCGCGCCAAACACTTCGGCCGGAACGATACTGGCGCCGACCAGCAGCGCTATCCTTCCGAGCAGGAGGCGACGATCCATCGGAAATGTATCAGTCAAACTGCGTTCTCCCAACTCAACTGGACGATCCCAAAGCCTGCGGAATGGCCCTTATTGCCCAGGCAGGCGGCTTCTTTTGCAACGTCGTCTCACGGCAGGGCCTTAGCATCCCCGCATTCGCTGCCGGTTTGGCGCGCCGTCCAGGACACCGCGTTCGTAAGCAGGCGGACATATTCGGCTTGACGGAACGCCTCGGGCTGATGGCCCAGCGCCGAGTAGAGCGCTCTGCCTTTCCCGACGCAATGCCACCAGACAACGGGATGATCCGTGCCCATGCGCAGATCCTTCCCGAACATGCCTTCGGGATTGTAGGTGCGCTCATCGACCGTCATCAGGACATGATATCCTTTCAGGCGAGGTGATGCGGCGAAGGAGTACCACTCCTCGTTATGCTTCCAACTTGGCGGCAAGCCGGCCAGCACCGGACTGGCGCGATCTTCGAGATTGACGGTCGCGGTCTGAAACTGGGGAGACATCGTGTGCATCGTGAACGTCGCACCGATCAGATTATCGGCGTACCAAGGCCAGGCCTCATGCGAATTGTCCCCTGCGGCATGGAGCCCGAGGAACCCGCCACCGTTTTTGACGAAAGCCTCGAACGCCAATCGCTGATCCGGGGTAAAGACATCGCCGCTTACATTGTTGAACACCACGGCGTCGAAGCGGGAGAGAATGTCCGGCCGAAACGCAGCGCCGTTCTCGGTCTGGAAATAGCCCCACCCCTTGTCGTGCGCAATCTGCTGGAACAAGGAATTGGCCGCCGCAATGGCATCTGCATGGCGGAAGGCATTCGTCTTCGAAAAGACCAGGATCGCTGGCCTTGGCAAATTGGCGGGCAGTTGCGGCGGCTGCGTTTCATAGACCTTCACACCGCCCAGAAACACGCGCTGGATCGTGTCACGGTAGCGGAATGCCTGGATTGCAAGAACCGCCAGGAGCAGTCCAACGACGATGAGAATGCCGCGTAGGATTTTGCGGGCCATATGCCGCTCCCTTGATTACGAGCTGATCAGGCATTCCTGGCGTCGCGAAGCCTATGGCGGCAGCCCCCAAAGCCCCGCGCCGTTCGAAGATGGTCTAACGACCTTCGTCGAAACACGACTGTCTCGCCTGCTGCGGACTTTCTCATGGCATCTCCCATCGGCGCTCTTGCGGCGCTCGTCGCTTCGCTCGAAATTTATTCGAACCAGCAAGTTCGATTAAGCCGATCCGCAGAGACGCGGTCAACGCTTTGTTGCGACGGCAAGACGACGATCGCCTTGATCGCGGCCAGCGACCCAAGATTTCCGCCAGTTTCGCTGTGAGATTGCAGAAGCAAAAACCGAAAAACATCGCTTGAGCGAAGTAAATCACACATTTGGACCACCGGCGACGTTAGGGAATGGCACTCCAGTGCTGCAAGTGGCTGGGCCGTTAAGGCAGGTTCATGTCAGCCGAAAGCGAGTCTTGTCAGAAGCCTAGGTTCGCGCCGCTGCCATGGAACGGTGTATGTGACACATGCCCCCTCTGCCGCCCTCCAGTTTCCCCGACTAACCAGCCATACCAAGGCCAATTTGGGCTATGCAAAGCAGCTGCCGTGCATTCATCGATCAATGAACGAGGCCGAACGCCTAGGCGCCGTACACTGCCGTCCAACAATAGACCTTCGTGGCCCTCCGAAGACCGCGGTCCGTTCTCAACATCACCATTGCGAGCCGATGGGCAATAAGTAGGCCGTTTCGAGGCCGCCATGACCAGCATTTTAGCGTAGCCCGTCGCTCTCCCCGAGCCGGAAACGACCGGGCGCATATATTTGCTCGGCGGACCAATTTGCGCGAAAAATCATTATTGACAAGTCTGTCAATAATCCTCATCTCAATGGCTATGGCAAGACCACGCGAATTTGATCGGGATACGGCACTCCAGAAGGCAATCGGCGTTTTCTGGCAAAAAGGGTTTGCTGCGACTTCAACAGACGATCTCAAAGACGCGATGGGTATTGGACGCCAGAGCCTCTACAACGCCTTCGGCGACAAACGTCAGCTCTACGTTGAAGCGCTGCGCACCTATCAGCGCTGGTCAACGAGCGAACATATACGCCGGCTCGATACACCAGCGTCACCTGTTGCCGGGATCGAGGATCTTCTAGTCGGCCTCATTGCCGAGGACGATGACCGCAGGGTACTTGGCTGCATGGGCGTTGGATCCGTCAATGAATTCGGAGCCTCCGACACGGAGCTTAACGCCCTTCGTGAAGTAGTCGCGCCGATATTGCAGGAGAAGGTGCGGGCACGCATCCTGGAAGGCCAGCGTGCCGGTGAGATAGATGACACGCTCGACGCGGATGAAGCCGCCAGTTTCGTCCAAATGACGATGACTGGCCTGCAGACGGCGGCCCGGGCCGGCGGGAGTCTTGAAGACCTGCACCGCCTGGCGCGTTTTTGCGTGGATAGGCTCAAAGCGAAATAGTGTTTCACCGTCCGTTTGCGTGAACTGACTTCGTATGCCGAAGCGCGCCGTTTTGCGGCGCATTATGGACTGTTTTGTCAATAATAGGAGAAGACGTTATGGATAATGATCTGAAGAAGATTGCGCTGGTGTTCGGCGGCTCTCGCGGCATTGGCGCCGCAACGGTCGTGCGCTTGGCGAAGGACGGTTACAAGGTGGCCTTCACATACGCCTCGCGCGAGGACAAGGCGAACGAGGTGGTAGCCAGCGTCGAAGCCGCCGGCGGTGAGGTGATTGCCATCAAAGCTGACAGCTCGAACGCCGGTCAAATCGAGGTTGCGGTTGAGCAGGCTGTCGCCAAATTCGGCAGCATCGACGCACTCGTCGTTAACGCGGGTATTTTCTCGATGGGCACTGTCGATACGGTCCCTGTCGAGCAACTCGACCAGATGATCGACGTCAATGTGCGCGGTGTGTTCCTCGCCATCCAGGCGACCGCCCCCCACATCAACGACGGAGGCCGGGTAATCACTGTCGGCAGCAACGTCGCAATTCGGACAGGTTTCGCGGGCACGAGCGTGTACCAGTTCACCAAGGGCGCTGTCGCAGCGATGGTAAAGGGGATCGCGCTCGACCTCGCCCCGCGTTCGATCACCGTGAACAACGTTCAGCCTGGCCCGACCGATACCGATATCAACACTGGCGCCCTCGAGTTTCTGGCCGACAAGACCCCACTGAAGCGCGTCGCAAAACCGTCGGAAATTGCCGGGCTGATCGCCTATATCGCCAGCGAAGAGGCCGGCTACATGACCGGTTCCAGCATCACGATCGATGGCGGTTTCACCCTCTGACCACCACAGATCCATAAAATTCGCTGCCGGGCTGAGGCTTGGCGCCATCGCGCTCCAACGTCTGGGCATCTTCGAAAATTGGGCAGTGCCGGCTTGCGTCGGTTCCGGCTATTCGGTCCTACTAGGTCGAATGGCCGGAACGGGTCGCCCCCGCTATTTCAAGGAGTTCTATTAGCGGCACGTCTTTGTGACGAACGTTCGTTGGGTGACTCCAGTCATCTTCGGTATCATGACTCGCCCATGTGGATGGCGAGCCAAACTGTCGGCTCTGCGGTATACGTCACCAAATGCGGAGTGCCGGCCGGAATCAGCAAATGATCACCGGCTGCCAGTGTCCATTTATCGGTTCCATTGAGAAGAAGCTCCGCTGCGCCTTCAAGAACCAGTACCCACTCGTCCCAATCCTGCAGATAAGGCTGATCTGGCGGCGTCACATGGCCGTGCGATACGATACGTTCGATGCGAATGCCCGGTCGACACAGCAAATCCTCAAACTGTTCATTCTCCGCGGATTCGGCTTCTACAACGAAGAGATTCTGAGGAGGCGCCGATTCTGGGGGTGATTGATGTGCCATAATCCAGAGTATGCCCACGAGCATTTAAGTTGAAAAGGCGAGGATTATCCCCCCTACTCCAAGAAATTCCGGGAGTCTGGGCAATCATCGCCCCCTCGAAACGAGGCCTTATCCATTCCCGGTCAAACCCTGAACTGATGGCCGCTACAAGCGCCGCGCTCGCGACCAGGGGGGCCGAGATGCGGGCGGACTGGGTTCAGTGTGAAAAAGCGCGCCAGCGCAGGAACGGGCCAAGCACCCGGAAGCACCGCGCGCATGCCAGAGAAATGCACGCGATGCTTCCGACCAGACGACACCGCCCGCGCATCTTGTCAGTCCGGGGGCAAAAGCGCTCCGAGCGTCTCTCCATCGGGGCCGTCGAACACGGACGCACGGCTGATGCTCAGCCACCGGGCATGGGCTTCGCGGCGTTCGGTCTCAGCGGCGTCGAATGATGCCAGCGCATCGGTGCCCAGGACCAGATGGGCGGGCACGTCATCGCGGCGAGCGAGGTCGCGAACGATCTGCGCGATGCGGGCCGGGTCGCCCACTTCGTTGCCGGCATAGGCCCTGATCCGCTCCAGCGTCGCACCAACCGTTTCGGCATAGTCCGGCAGCACGGCGCTGGAGGCGGCGTTACCCGCGATATCGGCCCAGTCCGTGCGCATTCCGCCCGGCTCCAGCGACACAATGCGAATGCCCAGATGGGCAACCTCGCCGCGCAGCACTTCGGTGAACCCGCCAACCGCCCATTTAGCAGCCTGATAGGCCGAAAGACCCGGTGTACCGACCCGCCCTCCCACGGACGAGATATTGAGGATGTGACCCGCACGGCGCTCGCGCATGTAAGGCAGCACCGCGCGCGTCATATTAACGACGCCGAACAGATTGGTTTCCACTTCGGCCCGGAAATCGGCTGAGGATTTCTGCTCGAAAGCCTCGAAATGGCCGTAGCCGGCATTGTTCACCAACACGTCGATCTGCCCGAAAGCCGCGATCGCGGCGGCGGCGGCGGTGCCCGCTCGTCCTTCATCGGTCACATCAAGCGCGAAAGGTTCGAGGCGATCGCCAAAGAGTGCCTTTAGGTCGGCAAGCTGCGCAAGATTGCGTGCGGTGGCGAGCACGTTGTCACCGCTTTCGAGCACGGCGGCAAGAATGGCGCGGCCAAGTCCACGCGCGCTTCCAGTAATGATCCAGGTCTTCTGCATGTCTGTTGCTTTCGATTGAGGAGAAGATCAGGCCGCAGGCTTGAGGATCGCGCGCGGTTCGAGAAAGGCGTCGAGACCGTAGGCCCCTATCTCGCGCCCGAGACCGGACTGGCGGAATCCCCCGAACGGCGCGCGGGGATCGTGCGGGGCGCCGTTGATCACGACACGCCCCGCAATCAGTTGCTGTGCCATGCGCAAGGCTCGGCCGTCGTCCGAGGAGAGGACATAGGCCTGAAGCCCGAAGTCGGAATCGTTGGCGATCGCAATGGCTTCGGCCTCGTCCTCATACGTGATGACGCTCAGGACCGGGCCGAAAATCTCCTCCCGGGCGATACGCATCGAGTTGGTGACTTCGGTGAAGATCGTAGGCCTTGCGAACCAGCCCCGGTCCAATCCCTCTGGCCGGCCTTCGCCGCCGGTCATCAGGCTCGCGCCTTCTTCCTGACCAAGCCGGATCCAGCTTTGCACACGCTCCCAGTGCGCGGCATTGGCGAGCGGTCCGATGCGCACGTCCGGATCGGTGGGGATGCCGACCTTGAAGCTTTCAGCGTCGCGCTTCAGGCGCGCCAGGATCTCGTCGCGGCGCGAGCGCGGCACCAGAATGCGCGATCCTGCTACGCAGGCCTGACCGCTGTTGGCAAAGCCGCTCATCAATGCCACGGGAATCGCCGCATCGAGATCGGCATCGTCGAGGATGATCGTCGGGCTCTTGCCGCCCAGTTCCAACACGAATCGCTTCATCGTCTCCAGCGCCGAACGCTGGATGATCTTCGCCGCCGGGGTCGAGCCTGTAAACGTGATCAGCGCCACATCGGGATGGGCTGTCAGCGCCGCGCCGACTTCGGGCCCGGTCCCGTTCACAACGTTGAAGACGCCCTTCGGCAGCCCCGCCTCATGCAGGCATTCGAGCAGGACCTGCGTCTGGATTGCGCTTTGTTCGGCGGGCTTGATGACAATTGTCGATCCAGAGCCGATGGCATGGGCCAGTTTGGTGGCGATGAAGCCGAAGTTGCTATTCCACGGGGTGATTGCCCCGATCACGCCGAGCGGCAGCATGGACACCGTACTGGAGCCGGCGATGCGTTCGAAGGCATAGTCCTCTACTGATGCCGCCATGACTTCAAAGATCGAGGCCGTGTTCTGCACCGAAAACCCAGTGAAATAAGTAGGCGCGCCGTATTCCTCGGTCATCGCGGCGATAAGATCGTCGGCACGAGCCTTTACGGCGTCCCGAATTCGGTAGAGCATGGCGATCCGCTCTGCCTTCGAGGTGCGGGCCATGGCCGGGAACGCCCGTTTGGCCGCCGTAATGGCGAGACGTACATCCTCGGCATCACCCAACCGGACGGAGCCGATCCTTTCTTCGGTCGCAGGGTTGTAAAGGTCGAAGCGCTGACCGCCGTGCGGCGTCACAAAGGCGCCGTCTATGTAGATCTTGTCGATATCCCGCATTGTCCATCTCCATTCGTCATCGAAGATATGGAACCTGCTGACTGTTCCGATTAGAAGGACAGTTAAGGACACGCTGATGAGGAATATCGCGCAATGGCAAAGGCTAGCCTTGCCGAACTGGAAGCATTTGCCACGGTCGCGCGTCGCGGCGGCTTTCGCGCTGCCGCGCGTGAACTGGGGGTGTCTTCCTCAGGGCTGAGCCATGCCATCGCGGCATTGGAAGAGCGCATGAACGTGCGGTTGTTCAACCGAACCACCCGCAGCGTCGCACTGACGGCGGCAGGCGCACAGTTCCTTGAGGAAATTCTCCCCGCACTCGCCGCGATCGACGGGGCGATCGAGAATGCGGGAGAACATGTGGGAGAGCCTTCGGGACTTCTGCGCCTCAACATGGCGGCGGGTGCGGCGCGGTTCGTCATGGCACCGCTGATCCGCGACTATCTGGCGCGCTATCCCCGAATGCAGGTGGAAATCGTTAGCGAAGCGGCACTCGTCGACGTGATCGGCAAGGGCTTCGACGCGGGAGTAAGATTGCGAGATAGCGTTCCGCCCGACATGATCGCCGTGCCCATCATCCCGGAGGTACGCATCGCAGTCGTCGGTTCGCCGGACTATCTGAGGGATCGGCCGGCCCCCGTCGTTCCGCGCGACCTCCTCGCCCATGAATGCATCCGTTACCGCATGGGTAGTGGGCGCATATATCACTGGGAGTTTGCGCGGGACGGCGAGCGCCAGGAACTGGACGTCCCCGGCCGCCTGATCCTCGACGACAGCGGGCTGATGCTCGATGCCGCGCTGGAGGGGATGGGACTGGGCTATCTGGCGGAGGAAACGATAGCACCGCATGTACGGGCGGGCCGTTTGACGGCGCTACTGAGGGAGTGGATGCCGGAGGAACCTCCTCTTTGTCTCTACTATCCCGGACGCCGCCACGTTCCGGCCAAGCTGCGACATTTCATCGATCTCGTCCGCAATCAAGTACGGAGCCGGACGTGAACTGCGGCTTGGTCCGCGGCAACAACAGATTAGCGTACCCACTTCACTTGGCCATCGAGAATTTGCGGCTGGGTGACCGACAAGCCGCGACGTCGTTCGAAAGGCCCGCCACGCACCCCGTGCCGGCCATTCCGGCCACCCTGTATCGTTTTCGAAAGCTGCTGGTCGCCAAAACGAAGCGCCGGCGATTGAAAGGAACGGGATTGGGACGTTTCTACAGGGAGTTCTAGAAAGCTGACTTTACAGTCCCACCATCAACCCGGATTGTTGCACCATTGATGTAGTCGGCGAACCCGCTCGAAAGATAGGTCACCGCGGCGGCAATTTCCTCAGGTCGGCCAAGCCTGCCAACGTCGTTTGGAACAATGTCGGCCACGCAGCCGCGTTCGATATCGTCCCAGGTCTGCCCCCAACCTTGCTGGGGTGCCATGCCTTCAAGAAACGTCTTTACCGCCGGAACAAGGATAGCCCCTGGCGCGACCACGTTCGATGTGACCCCCGTACCTTTCAGCCTGCGTGCCAGCGATACCGCCAGATTGTGGCGAGCGGCCAGCGACGCCTGGTAATGCGGGAGCATGGCTGTGGGCTGTTCGGCCAGTCCGCCGCCGATCTGGATGACCCGTCCCCACCCGCTCGAAACCATGGCGGGCACGATCCGCTGGATCATGCGGACGCCGGACAGGACATTCACTGCATATGCCTCGCTCCATTTGTCGGGCGTTGCTGTGTGCCAGTCATGATGATGATAGGAGCCGGCATTGTTGACGAGAATGTCTACATCGCCCTCGGCAAGCGTTTGGGCCAGAACCCGGTCGGCCCCGTCATCGGTGGCAAGGTCGCCGATTGCCACATCTGCGCGGCCGCCCGCCGCCCGAATCGCGTCCGCAACCGCGCGTGTTCGGGCCTCGTCCCGCCCATGGACGACAACGGCCGCCCCTTCCTCGGCGAGCATGTGCGCAATCGCTTCGCCAAGGCCGGATGATGCGCCGGTCACGAGGGCACGGCGGGAATTCAGATTCGTCTTCATGGAAATGTGTCCTGCCTCTTGCTGAGGACGAGGAAATGGAAGCAAAAGACTGTCTTGATTAGTCTGCTTAATCGGGATCCATCATGCGCAATAATGGGATAATCGGTCGGAACAGTCTGGGCGAGATTCATGCAGCGCTAGAGGTCGCCGGAAGAAGCAGCTTCAGAGCAGCAGCAAAGGCGCTGGGAACTTCGCCCACGGCGCTGAGCAGCACCATACGATCACTGGAGGATCGGCTTGGTGTCAGGCTGTTCAACCGCACGACGCGCAGTGTGGCACTGACGCCGGCGGGGAAAGCATTTCTGGCGCGGGTTGCTCCGGCTTTAGCGGAGATTGAGCGCGCTGCCGAAGAAGCGAACAATCAAGCTGCCGAACCATCGGGCGTGCTTCGGATCAACAGCTCCGTGACCGGGGCCTTTCAGATACTTTCATCAATCCTGGGAACGTTCCTGGAGCAATATCCGAAGATCGCCATCGAACTGACGACGGAAACGCGTCTCATCGATATCGTGAACGGGCAGTGCGATGCCGGGATAAGGATCGCGGATTCGGTGCCTGCCGACATGGTTTCGGTGCGCTTGCCCTTTGGCCTCGATTTCTGCGTAGTGGCGGCGCCAGATTACCTCGCAACCCACCCCGCCATCACTTGCCCGGCGGACCTGATGCACCATCATTGTCTCCGAGCCATGCTGCCCGGCGGGGGAATCTATCGCTGGGAGTTCGAGCGCGGAGGAGAAGCGTTCGCTCTCGATGTACCCGGGAAACTGGTGCTGGACGATCAACTGCTGCTTCTCGAAGCTGCTCGCAGGGGGCTGGGCATAGCCTATCTCGCCCGATCGGTCTGTTTAGAGGCGCTTGGGTCCGGCCGTCTGCGCAGCGTGCTGGAGGACTGGATGCCGGAGACACCGCCTCTCTCGCTCTACTACGCCCATAACCGTAACACCTCCCCGGCCTTGCGGGCTTTGGTCGACGCGGTCCGCAGCGCGACCCGAGCGGCGGACGCTGAAGCCGCCGCAGCATCTAACAGATCATAACGAGCGCTTTCGCCCATCCTTTGCCAAGTCGAAAAGACCCCGGCCGCCACAGCAGCAAAGGCAATTCATGCGCAGGCCTTGTCAAACCAATACCCGTAGAGCTTTCGGCTTCAACGCAACCCTCTCGATCATGGCGATCGTCGTGGCGACCGGCCTACCGTCAATCGCGCAGAGCCGAGCATCCGCCACCGATATTCCCGCGACCTTCATTCCGCCTGTGGTCGAGCGGGATTATCAGCGCCGGACTTACGAGATCCCAATGCGTGACGGCGTCCGGCTGCATACAGTTGCCGATTTCTATGAATATCCTGCGCGGACGCTACCGCAACGACCCCGCGCATTTCGCGAACGCCGGCATGACGATTGCGGCGCGTCGCATCGGGCCAACGCAAATGCTCGATTTTTCTGAGCTTCGATTTCGTCGGACAAAGAAAACCCCCCGGCGGCTGGTACCGAGGGGGGTGCTTGTATGTTTGAGTGTCTGGTTGCGGGGGTAGGATTTGAACCTACGACCTTCAGGTTATGAGCCTGACGAGCTACCGGGCTGCTCCACCCCGCGTCACCGTTGTGTTTGCGTTCTTGATGAACGCGAACAGGGCCCTTTTGGGGCCCTGCTTGAGGGCGTTAGCCCTTTGTCATTGTGATGGGTTTTTTTTAAGCACGCCGGCTTCAATGCCTGGCGACGTCCTACTCTTCCGGGGCTTGAGCCACAGTACCATTGGCGCTGACAGGTTTCACGGCCGAGTTCGAGATGGGATCGGGTGGGTCACTGACGCTATGGTCACCAAGCAATGGAGACGGCGTGCTGTTTTTTAATCGATGGTTCCCGTGCTGCTCCTTGTCGGAGCTGAATATCTGGCTGGATGATCGTCCGATCATCAAGACTGGCGCTGCTTTTCCCGGTTTGTGAGACTGTGTCTCACGGGTTGGCAGGGCTGTCATTGATGGTGGGATTCATCAAGCATGAACAGAGTTATTAGGACCGGTTAGCTCCATGCGTTACCGCACTTCCACACCCGGCCTATCAACGTGATGGTCTATCACGACTCGAAGATACCTAATCTTGAGGGAGGCTTCCCGCTTAGATGCTTTCAGCGGTTATCCCGTCCATGCATAGCTACCCTGCTGCGCGGCTGGCGCCACGACAGGTACACCAGAGGCATGTTCAACCCGGTCCTCTCGTACTAGGGTCAACTCCTCTCAAGTATCGACGCCCACGGCAGATAGGGACCAAACTGTCTCGCGACGTTCTGAACCCAGCTCACGTACCACTTTAATTGGCGAACAGCCAAACCCTTGGGACCTGCTCCAGCCCCAGGATGTGATGAGCCGACATCGAGGTGCCAAACGATTCCGTCGATATGAGCTCTTGGGAATCATCAGCCTGTTATCCCCGGCGTACCTTTTATCCGTTGAGCGATGGCCCTTCCACGAGGGACCACCGGATCACTATGACCGACTTTCGTCTCTGCTCAATTCGTCAATCTCGCAGTCAGGCAGGCTTATGCCATTGCACTCTTGCAGCCGGTTTCCAACCGGCCTGAGCCTACCATCGCGCGCCTCCGTTACTCTTTAGGAGGCGACCGCCCCAGTCAAACTACCCGCCACAGAGGGTCCCTGCACCGGATAACGGTGCGAGGTTAGACATCAGAACATAACAGGGTGGTATTTCACCTATGGCTCCACACCAGCTGGCGCCGGTGCTTCAAAGCCTCCCACCTATGCTACACAATTCTATCCTAATGCCACTCTGAAGCTGCAGTAAAGGTGCACGGGGTCTTTCCGTCTAACCGCGGGTACTCCGCATCTTCACGGAGAATTCAATTTCGCTGAGCATATCCTGGAGACAGTGGGGAAGTCGTTACGCCATTCGTGCAGGTCGGAACTTACCCGACAAGGAATTTCGCTACCTT
>NZ_CP147008.1:495000-1210000 GCF_044029435.1 Novosphingobium oxfordense
GTTCTGCATTGCCGACCTGTTCTGGCTGATCGCCGCCTTCCGTCCCGAACGCGATCCCGCGCTGATCCAGTTGTTCAACGACATGGCCTGGGTGACCTTCACCAGCCAGGTCGGCTTCCTGATCGCGCAGAGCGTGTTCCTGGCGCTGGCCATCTATCTTGACCGTCAACCCCGCCCGATCCTTCCGCGCTGGGTTGCCCACTTCAACCTGATCGTGGCCACCGGGATGATACCGGCGGCCTTCGCGCCCCTGGCCACGCACGGGCCGCTTGCATGGGATGGACTGCTCTCGTTCTGGGTGAAGAACGGCGCCATCGCTCTTTGGATCGTAGTCATGGGCGTGGTGGTGGCCCAGGCGATCCGGGATCAACGACAGGAAGCGTGCGCATGAGCACCCTCGCCGCAGAAGCGGGCGTGCAGCCTGCACCTTCCCTCATCGGAAAGATCGCCTGGAATTGGCGACACAACTCCAAGCTGGAACTCTGGCTCGCCTGGTACACGATCGTCGTTTTCTACAACATCTTCGGCATCGTGTTCTTCGTGGTGACCCGCACGCAGCCACCGCCGAAGGCATGGTGGAGCCTGCCCCAGATCGCCCAATGGTTTGCGGACAAGCATGACGGCCTGCTCGCCGGCTTCTGCGTGATCTTCATGATGGGCGCCTTCGCCACCGCATCGACCGCGCTGATCACCTATTCGATCCGGCGCATGTCGGTGAGCCCGGTTTTCGCCTATGCCTACCTCCTGCTCTATTCGCTGGCGGCGGTACCCGGAATGCTGCTGACGTGCATCGCCCTTGTCGTCGGCGCCATGCGGCCCGATCGCGATCCGCGATTGCTGGGCCTGCTTTACGATATGGGTTTCCTGTCATTCAGCGGAACGATGGGGATCTTCCTGGTCGGCTCAGTCGTCTGGGCCGTGGCCATCCTGCTCGATCGGAACGGCGTGCTGCCCAAATGGTTCGGCTACTTCAACATCTGCAACGCGCTGACCGAATTCGTGGTCGCCACCTGCTGCATCGTGAAGAGCGGCCCTTTCGCGTGGGACGGCAGCATCGCCTTCTACATCAACATGGTGGTCTTCGGCATCTACACCGGTGTGTTCATCACATACCTGAAAAAGCTGATCGAGCAGGAAGAGCCCGCGCGCGACTACCTGCCGAACCGTCCCTGATCCCATTTGCGAGACGCACCATGACGCAGCCAGCCATCTCCGCCGGATCGGCCACAAGAACACCGGGGCAGCCGGACATGTGGGTGCTCGTGATGATCGAGGCGCTTACATTCTCGGCCTATTTCGTGGTCTACACATTCTTCTATCGCCGCAGCCCGGAGGCGTTCCTGCAATCGCAGGCCCACCTCGATCTTGCGCTTGGCGTGTTGAACACAGTCATTCTGCTGACCAGTTCCTGGGCGATCGCGCGTTGCGTGGACAGGGCGCGCAATGGCGACTATGCCGCCGCGCTGCGGAACGCCTGGTTGACGGTTGCCGGCGGCCTCCTGTTCACAATGCTCAAGCTCTATGAGTGGAGCGTCGAAATCGGCAAGGGCTTCACCTTCACCACCGATGCCTTCTTCTCATTCTACTATTTCCTGACGGCGATGCACTTGCTGCACGTCCTGGTCGGCTTCATCGCGCTGGGCGTGGTGATCCACCAGATCAGGAGCCCCGCCCGCCGATCGCAGGAGATCATCGAGACCGGTGCCACCTTCTGGCACATGGTCGACTTCCTGTGGGTCATCATCTTCGCGCTGATCTATGTCATGAGGTGATCGCATGCCACTGTCCCTGCCGAACAGATTGCTCCTCTGCTGGTTTGTACTGACCGCGATCACCCTGCTCGCCTGGTGGATCGGCGCGCATCATGGGAAAGGACCGTTGAAACCCGACGCGGCGGTTGCGTTCGGTGTCATGGCGATCGCCCTGATCAAAGTGCGCGTGATCCTGCGCGAATTCATGGACGTTCGGCACGCTTCCGCCCGTCTGCGCTGGATCACCGATTCATGGCTGATCAGCTTCGCGGCCATGATGGCCGCCGCCTATCTGATCTGACGCGGATCAGTCCGACTGGGCGATAAGCTGGGCGACGAACAGGCGATCCATGATCTCTCCCACTTGTTCCGCCGAAAGCTGGCGCGCGCTGGACAGCCACCAGGTGAGCACTTCCACCGTCAGGCCGATCACCAGCGTCGTGCCCGCCCCTTCGGGCAGCCAGGCGCGCGCGGCGGGCCAGTCACCCGCGCGTTCCAGCGTATGCGCAGCGAGTGCATCGCGAACGATCCCGGCGGCGCCGCTGGTGAGCAAGGCGGACCAGACCCGGCGCTTTTCGTCGACATGGCGGCACAGCGCGATGCACGACGCGCGACTGTCTTGCGAGGACAGGAGCGGAAAGCTGAAGTCGATAAGCTCCGCCGCCTCGGTATCGGCAAGATCCGCCAACGCCGCTTCCTTGGAGGGGAAATGGCGGAAAAACGTGGTGTAGCCGATGTCGGCTTCGGCGGCGATGTCCTTGATCGTGATCTGTTCGATCGCGCCGTTCTGCAACAATGTCTGCAAGGCTTCACGGATCGCACGGCGCGTCTTGCGCATCCGACGGTCCATCGTCGCTTCACTGGCCGGTGCCGCCATCGCTGCCCTCCCTGTACGATACAACGGGCTGCGATCTAACACATATGCATCGCATCATCCATAAGGCATGCGGTGTTTCATAATGGCGCCGGTCATGCCTCAGCCGCAGTGCGCCGCACTTGATCGATCAGGTAGCGAAGGCCGCTGTCGGTAGACCGGGTGCGGTGATACTGGGCCACTTCCCACATCGTCGGAAACGCGAATGGCACTGCCGTATAGGCAATCGGCAATGCATGGCTGAGCACTTCGGCCAGCCGCTCATGCATCAAGGCCAGCCGCATAGTGCCGCGCAGCATCCAGGGCACCAGGGTGAAGGAGGACACCACCGCCTCGATCCGCCGCTCCCGCTCCAGCGATCGCATGTACTTGTCGGCGAAAGTGGTTTCGCGATGGGTGCCGATGGCGACCGCGACATGGCCGGCGGCGAAGAAATCCTCCTCCGTCATGCCGCGCGCGAAGATCGGGTTCTGGTCCCAACCGGCAACGACGATGCGCTCCTCGTACAGTTCCTCGGTCGGGTGCGTGGTCAACAAGTAGTCGCGCGGGCTGATCATCAGATCGACGGTGCCGTGCTTCAGCCGTTCCAGCGAACCTTCGTCGGGCGAAATGAACTCGAACCGCAGCAAGGGCGCCTCGTGCGCCAGCCGCTCCGCCACGCGGACCAGTACGGCGGCCACCACATAGTCCGATGCGATGATGCGAAATGTGCGCGGGGTCGCGGCCGGATCGAACGGCCGGGTGGAGGCCAGGAGCGAATCCGTCGCACTCAGGTAGACGCGAAGCGGTTCGGTCATCTGCTCCGCAAACGGCGTCGCATGCATGCGCCGGCCGTCCAGCACCAGCAGTTCGTCCCCGAAATACTGCCGCAGCCGGGCCAGCGCCGCACTGACCGCCGACTGGCTCAGGCCCAGACGATCTGCGGCGCGGCTGACGTTGCGCAGTTCGAGCAGCACGTCCAGCGCATGCAGCAGGTTGAGATCGAGACCCTTGTAACGCACCAGTCAGCCTTCCGTCCGCGTGAATAGGCGACGTTAGGCGGGCTCCGGCTGTTTGCAAACGACCTGCTGTTCAATGGCACCGAACGGCGCAGTGCCGTCGGCCGTGCGGCCTTCCATCCGGATGCTGTCGCCGAAGGCCATGAATGGGGTGCTGGGTTTGCCGTCGCGAATGATCTCGATCGCGCGGACCTCCGAAATGCAGCTGGAGCCGACTTCGGTATAGTTCGGGTTGGAGACCGTGCCCGATCCGATCACGGTTCCGGCCACCAGATCGCGGGTCAGCGCGGCATGGGCGATCAACTCGTGAAAGCCGAAGTCCATGGAGGCCGCACTCGCCGCGCCGAACCGCGCGCCGTTCCATTCGACGGCAAGCTCCATGTGGAGCCGCCCGTCGCGCCAATTGTCCCCCAGCGCGTCGGGCGTGACCGCGAAGGGCGCCATCGAACAGGGCGGCTTGGCCTGCACCCAGCCGAACCCGGTCTTCATCTCGACAGGAGCGATGGCGCGCAGAGACCAGTCGTTGATCTGGACGATCAGCTTGACGTGCCGCAGCGCGTCCTCCGCCCGTGTGCCCATCGGTACGTGATCGACGATCACTCCGAACTCGCCCTCAAAATCGATGCCATGCGCGGGATCGCCGAAAGGCACCGGATCGTTGGGGCCGTAGAAACGGTCCGACATGCCCTGGTACATCAGCGGGCGATCGCTTTCGACCGGGGGCAGGTTAAAGGCGATCTGCATCAGTTCGCCATGGGTGCCGAAGGCGGATCCATCCAGCCACTGCCACGAACGCGGCAAAGGCGCGCGCAACCGGGCGGGATCGAGATTGCCGCCGCCGCCCGCTTCCAGCACTTCCGTCAGTCGGCGCAAGTCCGGCTCCGCCACATCCCAGCGCTCGATGGCCGCCAGCAGATTGAGGCCCGGCGCGGCGAGATAGCGCGCGCCGTCGCGCGAGACGACGACCAGCTCGCCGTCCGGGCGGCCATTTTCCAACGTGGCAAGGCGCATGCTCAGTCCTCGAAGATCGCGACCGCGCGGGTCCAACCGGCCGAGGCGCCCTTGATCTTGTGCGGAAAGCACGAGACGGTGAAGCCGTGACCGGGCAGCACTTCCAGGTTGTGCAGCTTTTCGAGGTGGCAATAGCCGATGTCGCGCCCCGCCTTGTGGCCCTCCCAGATCAGCGAGGTATCGCCGGTTTCCTTCACCTTTTCGGCCGTATAGCTGAACGGCGCGTCCCACGACCAGGCGTCGGTGCCGGTCACGCGCACGCCGCGTTCGGTTAGGTACATCGTAGCCTCGTAACCCATGCCGCAGCCGCGATTGACGTAGTTGGGTTCCCCCAACGCCTTGCCGGCAGCGGTGTTGACGAGGACGATGTCGAGCGGCTTGAGGTCATGGCCGATGCGGGCGAGTTCCTCTTCAACGTCCTTCGCCGTGACGACGTAGCCATCGGGGAAGTGGCGGAAGTCCAGCTTCACGCCGGACTGGAAACACCATTCCAGCGGCACTTCGTCGATGGTGATCGAACGCTCGGGCTCTCCATCCTTGCCGTTCATGGTCGGGTGGAAGTGATAGGGCGCGTCGAGGTGCGTGCCGCTGTGGGTGGTCAGCTTCACCCATTCGGACGCGGCAAAACCGGCACCGTCGGGCGTGTCCTCGGCGGTGACGCCGGGGAAGAACATGTCCAGCTCCGGCGCGGTGTCCATGTGGGTCTGGTACGTGATCTCAGGCTTCAGGAACGGCGGATCGCTGACCACGTCGTTGCAGAGCGAGATCGAGAGGTCGACAAAGCGGCGTGTCATGCGGTTTCTCCTCCGAGCGTCTCGGCGAACCAGTCTGAAATCAGATCGCGGCCATAGGCCATGTTATCCGCGCCGACGTGCTCGACGCCGCCTTCGCGGTCCGTGAAGATCACCTTTTCGCGGCGGGGCGAGTTGACGAGCTGGTCGTAGAGATCGTCGGCGTAATCCACGCTGATCTGGCGGTCCTTGGCGCCGTGGGTGACGAGGAACGGCACCTTGACGCGATCCATGTGGCCGTTGAGGTTCATCGCTTCGGACTTCGCGAGGAAGTCCTCCTGATCCTCGGCTCCAAAGGCCCAGTGAACGTGCGCCCAGTAGTGCGGCACCGGATTCTCGCCCTCGCGCGCCATGCGCTTGTCCTGCACTTCGCGCCAGTTGTGGTTGGCGCCCCAGACCGCGCCCGAGGCGAAGCGCGGCTCATACGCCACTGCGCGCGGCGCGAAATGGCCGCCAAGCGAGATGCCGGTCATGCCGATGCGCGCCGGATCGACGTCCGCCTGCTGCTCCAGCCAATCCACTGCCTTGCTTGCCCAGCTTTCCGAATGCGGATCGACGGGCAGGTCCTGCAGGCGCAGCGCCTCACCCGATCCGGGCTGGTCAACGCAGAGCGTGGAGATGCCCCGACGCGCGAGTTCATGGGGCAGGCGCGTCCAGTAGAGCAGCTCCTTGCAGCTATCGAGGCCGTTGCAGAACACCACCACCGGCTTGCGCCCTTCTCCCGGCGCGCGGGTGAACAACGCTGGCATCGTGCCGTTTTCCAGCGGGATTTCCACGCGTTCGCGGTTCAGCTTGCCCAGCGCGGTCGATCGGTCGAAAGCATCACGCGCCCGGGCATAGGTTTCCTTGCGTCCGGGATGGCCGTGGCCCTGCATCCGCTCGGCAGTGATAAGATAGAGCGAGGCGCGCTCCAGCTTGTTCGAGGCCGAGAACTTGCGGCCCTTCGCCTCATCCTCGGCGGCAAGTTCCAGCAGCTTGTCGCCCATCGCCGCCCAGGCCTTCATGAACTGCGGCGTGCCGGCATCGGCGCCGTTCGCGGCCGCGTCACGGATCGGCTGGCACATGTCGATGATCTCACCGAGCTGCGCGCCCGATTCCATCGCGATCGATACCGAGAGGTTCCAGATGTAGTTCGGAAAGTATTCGAAGAGGGCCAAAGGGGGCTCCTGTAATCAGAAATAGGGGTGCGGATTGACGGTCTGCGTCTGGATCGGCTGGAGCACATCCCAGTGCTCGACGATCTTGCCGTCCTTCAGGCGGTAGATGTCGGCCACCGCCCCGCCCGGATTGTCCGGAGAGGGACGGCCGCGAAGGTGGATCATCGCCATGTCGCCATCGACGAGGATGCGCTTCACGTCGAACGAGGCGCCCGGCGCGGAGAACTTCGGCTCCAGCATGGCGATCGCCGCCTCCCGCCCGTCAAGAATGCCAGGATTATGCTGGATATAGTCCGCCGCGACGTAGCGCTCGAAGGCCGCGCGCACCTTGCGCTGGGTATAGAAGAGCCGGGCGAAGTCGGTCACGACCGCGCGGTTGCGCGCCGTCAGCGTTTCCGGCGTGCGCGCCGAAACCAGCGCGAGAGCGCAAGCGGCAAGCGCTGCGGCCGACAGGCCCCGCTTCATCAGGCGTCCGCCGGCTGGAACAGGCGCGCATCGGGTGCGGGATGCGGCATCGTCTGCGGGCCGCCGACGCCGATACCCCACTGGTCCATGACCTGCGGACCGGGAATATGAACCTTGTGCTGGTGCGTCTCGAAATCGACCTCTTCCAGCTCCGAGGTGTACTCGACCGCGAAGCCCGCCGGCGTCGTGAAGTAGCTGAAAGTGTTGTTGCCCGCCGTGTGGCGCCCCGGACCCCAGCGCAAGTCCGTGCCGCGCTGCTTCAGGCGATGCACACCCCGCATCATGTCGTCCACCGAGAGCATGTCATAGGCGACGTGGTTCAGGCACGGCGGCCCGGGCAGGATGGCGACGCGGTGATGCGCCTCGTTACAGCGCAGGAAGCACATGAAGTCGCCCAGCCAGTCGCTGATCTTGAAGCCCAGCACATCGGTGAAGAAGGCCACCAGCGCCGGGTGGTCGGGCGAGTGCATCACAATGTGGCTGATCTTTACGGGCACGCCTTCCCAGCGCTCCATCGCCCGCTTGTCCAGCGTCTCGACCCCCGCCGAAATCTCGAACGGCAGCCCGTCGGGCGAGAAGAAGCGGAAGGCATAGCCGCCGCCCGGCGCATCGAGTTCGCGCGGGGCGAAGATTACCTTGCAGCCGGCCGCGAGCACCTTGTCATGCAGCGCGTCCACATCCGCGCGGCTATCGGCGGCGAAGGCGATTACCTCGACGTGGTTGGCGTCCGACTTGTGGAGGCGCACGACGTGGTGCTCGTCATGCCCGTGGGTCTTGAACCAGGCGAAGTCGTCGTTTGCGTCGACTTCCACCAGCCCCCAGTCCTCGGTGTAGAACTTGCGTTCGGCGTCGAAGTTCTCGACACCATATCCGACGTAGCGGATTTCGGTTACTCGGCTCATTGCATTACGTCCTTGAATTCACGAAACTTCAGATCGGCTGGCTGACCACGGCGAACATCTCGGCAGTGGCCTTGTGATTGTCGACCGGCGGGCCCTTGCCGATCTGGCCGTGGCAGATCGCCAGCGATGCCTCCACGATGTAGCGGCACCGATCGTAGCGGCGGGCGCGGTAGGCCTCGAAGGCCTCCTCCGGATCAGCATGAGCGGAGAGTTCCTCGGCCAGCACGATCGCATCCTCGATAGCCATGCCCGCGCCCTGCCCCAGATGCGGCGTGGTGGCGTGGACAGCATCGCCCAGCAGCACCACGCGGCCCTTGTGCCACGGCCCATGCACCATCATGCCTTCCAGCGGGCGATAGACCACGCCCTCGTCATCGGTGATCGCTTCCGCCAAAGCGCGGATCTGCGGGGCTGTGGCAGCCAGCTTGCCGCGCATGGCCGCCGCGATACCCTGGGTGGGATAGCGCGGATTGTCAGGCTCCGGCGTGGTCACGTACATGTACATCGTGTCCGCCGAAATCGGCACCAGACCCGCGCCGATCGGGCCGTTGTAGACGTGCAGTGCGTCCAGATCGTCCGGCCGCGCGAAGTTGTAGCGCCACACCGCCTGGCCAGTGAATTCGGGCTGCTCCGCATCGGGCAGGATCATCGCGCGGGTCTGCGAATAGACCCCGTCCGCGCCGACGACGATATCGTAGGCGCCATCGCTGCCATCCGAAAAGCACACGTGGACGCCGCTCTGCTCCTGATCGAGCGTCGTCACGGTCAACCCCAGCCGGATTTCCACGCCCAGATCGCGCGCTCTATCGCCCAGCACTTTCTGCAAGGCGCGGCGGCCGATGCCGACATTGGACGGCTTACCCTCCACCAGTGCGGGCGTCGGAATCCGCGCAACACGGGTGCCATCGGGGATATAGATCTCCACCGCGTCGAACCCGCAGGCCGCGTCCAGAAAGGCGTCCAGCACGCCCAACTGGTCCATCGCCCGCACCACGTTCGATTGCTGGATGATGCCCACGCCGTAGACGGACCACGCAGGGTCTTTCTCGATCACCGTCACCGCATGCCCGGCCCGGCCCAATGCGATCGCCGCCGAGAGGCCCCCGATGCCGCCCCCGATGACCAGAATATTCAGCGACATTTTAGACATCTCTCCGCGCGTGCAAGCTCCCCGGCGGAAGCCCTGATCAACTGCCAGAGAGGATGGAAACCCATGCGCCGGGCCGTGCCCGACAGGTCGGATGCCGAAGCCGCGATTGTCTTCCGTGCGGCGCGTTGGAACTCCCGCGCCCGCTCCTCTCTCGATTATGCAACCCGGTCATCGTCCGGCCGGATGCCTTGAGGTCGCACAGGAGCGATCATGACGGAAGTGAATTGATATGATCGTTTTATATCAATATTAGTGATAGCTCGACGCAAGCGGCTATTGCCCCACGGCATCGATCCAGTCTCACCATGCCGGCATTATCGGGAGGGGTAGGCCGAGTAGAAGGCGTTCGGCCATACGAAGTTCGTGTGGGTGATCGTCACGCTGAAATCCAGCGACGTTACTTGATGCCACCAGCCCAGGGGGATGAACAAAGCTTCGCCGGGCTGCAGTATCACTTCATGAACCCGCAACCCGTCCAGTCCGGGAAATTTCCCAACGATGCCCGGTTCCAGTAAGTCACGAACGCGGCTGTAGACGTGGTGGTCGTTGTACAGACGCGGCGTTTCGGTGGGCGGCACCATCAGAACGCGCTTGCGGCCCGAAATCTGCAGCAGGAGGTTGTTCGTCAGGTCATGATGGAGCGGCGTAAACGTGCCCGCAGGGCCGATCCACATGAACCCGGACGGATGCCCTGCTTCGTACTTCAGCAATTTGGGGATGAAGCCAAGGTCCGGCTGAAGCGGGGCCAGCGCTTCCTGATTGGCTGCCGAATTATAGGCGGTGAGATAGCGGTCGTTCCCCGCTCCCGGCTGCGCGATGCTGTCGATGAATGCGTCGAACGGCATCGATGTGCTGTGCGCCGCCATGTTCCGCTCGAAATCGGCATCGGCGTTACGATCCACCTGTATCTGCACCGGACGCGGCCCGACTTTTTCGCGCAGATAGTCCGGCGTCCAGCGCTCCACCGCGGGCCAGCCCGCAAGTTCGCCCACCAGCAGCGCCGGCCAGTTCGCCGCATAGTGCTGGTGCAGGAACTCGTCACCGCCGATGCCTTCGCGGCGCGGGATCCTGGTCTGGGACAGGCCGCGCAGCTGTTCCAGCGAACTCATCAGCCAAGCCAGCTTTTCGGCCGGCGTATCCTGCCCGAGGGCGGGGGCGGGAGCGGGCCCGGGCGTGGATGCCGGCTCGGGCCGCTTGGCGACGGGGCATGTCGCGGGCGGCGTGCGCGTCTCCGATGGGTACGGCATCGCACCGTCGAACTCGCTCAACCGCAGTTTCGACTGGTGATCCGGTACGCCCGGCTCGCCGCGCGCGCCGACACCCCGGTAATAGAATTTCTGCCATTTGCCCGAAGGGCTTGCGGGCGGATCGGCGGCAATGCGCGCCTGGAAGGCATCGCGCGAAGCGCTCCAGTGTTCGAAACTCTCCTGAAGTTCCGGATCGTCCCCGATCGGCCGTACGTCCGGACGGATGCGCTCGATAAGGCCGCGCTCGACCGGGAAGATGAAGGCAAAGGGCTCGTTTTCCTCGAACCGGATCGGCTGGTGAGGACGGGTGAACCGCCAGTTCATGGTGAAACTGTAGGGCGACCAGTCCGTCTCGATGATGGCGCCCAGCGGGGCGATCCCGTCCTTGGCGGCATTCGGAATGCCCCCGACCCATAGATTGTAGCCGGGAGGAGTGCGGAACAGACCTTCGACATGGAAAGTCAACACGCCTTGCCCGAACAGGGCCACGGGCACCCGCTCCACGGGGCTGCCGGCATCCGGGCGAACGGTCACGTCATCGACGGCCGATCCGCCATTCCATTCCGCCTCGAAACCCACGGGGCTCAATATTTCCCAGCCATGGGCATTGGCGATGTCCAGCGGCAGGCAGCGATACGGGAAACGCTCCGGCGCGGCGTCCATCCATGTACGCCTGGGCACGCCCGGCCGCAGACGCGGCTCCCAACCGGGATAGACGTAGCAAGTCAGGTCAAGGTCCGATCGTTGCGTCACCGGCAGGCCTCCGTCTCGAAGCCCATTTCGATCCCACCGGACGTCATCTGTCAATGCGAACGGCCAAGGGGCACCATCTGCCGGATTCTCCATGATCGGGAACCGAGGCTAGCAATCGCACTTGCGCCCGCACATCGGGGAAAACCCGCGCGAACCGCCGCGCGGACGAGCGCCAGGCAAGCGACCGGCAAGGCGGAATGGGGCGGGGGAGAGTTCCGCCCCATTCCGCCGCCCGGGCGGCTACCGACAGGGACCAAGGCCCCGTCCCGCCGGCAGCGGGCCTCGGGGAATTATTCCCCTACATCGTCGGCCGAGACGAAGCCGTCGTGATTGCTGTCGTGGCGCAGGAACATCGCCCAGCCCGACGCGTCGAACTCCGCATGGGTGATCCCGCCCGACTTGTCGCTGTCGAGCACGCCGAAGCGCACTTCGGCCTGGCGCATCTGACGCGTACGCTCTTCCTCGCGTTCGGCGGCGGGCTTGGCGGCCAGTTCCTTTTCCAGCCGCTCATGATAGTCCCCGACATATTCGTCGTGCGAGAGAACGCCGTCATGGTTGCGATCCATCCGCGCGAATTCGGCGTCGCGGCCGCGCTGGTATTCGTCCTTGCTCACTTTGCCGTCACCGTCGAGGTCTTGCTCCTTGATGAAGGTTGCACGGTCGTGGGAAGCGGCGTGGGCCGTGCCGACGACGGCCAGCGATGCGGCAAGCGCAAGGGCAAACTTGCCGGTGTTGTTCAGCGTCTTCTTGGTCATGGGTTTTCTCATTCGCTAACGGAATAGGTCAGGGCGTACGTGTAGCTGCGGGCCGGATCGCTGCCGGCGGCGTTCACGCGGTGGCGCGTCATCGCGAAATAGAGGCCCGGCTGCGGCGCGGTGATGCTGAAGCGGCCCTGCGCATCGCTGGTGATCAGCGGCAGGCGGCGGTTCTCCACCTCACCCGGCCGGGCTTCCTCCACTTCCACATCGGCGTTGGCGAGCGGCTTGCCGTTGAACAGTACCTGGAATTCGGCCGGCTTTCCGGCACGGATCTGCGCCGGATGGGTGATCGCGCGATATTCGATGCCCTTGCCGGTGGGCGCCAGCGCGGCCGCCGTCGGCGTGCCGCGGCTGACGTAGGCCTCGGCCTTGGTCAGGCTCTGCATATCGACCGGTGTAACCCCGGCGGGAAGCGGGCGGCGCGGATCGATGAACTCCCACTCGCCGTCGATCAGCGCGGCTTTGGCGATGCGGCCCTGCCGTTCGCCGCTGCTGATGCGATACGTGCCGTCGGCCGGCGTCGGCACTTCCAACACCGCCAGATCGCGCAGCATCACCGGCTTCAGCGCCGTCGCCTGCCCATCGGGGCCGACCACCTGATAAGCGTCCGACGGCATGGCGATCGCGGGCACGAATACGTGCTCGCTGAAGGCAGCCTCCACCGTCACATGATCGGCCTGCCCCAGCGTAAAGGCGTTGGGCAGCAGATAAGGCGAATGCGCAAGCGCAGGTGCCGCCGCAAGCATCGGAAAGGCGCAGCCGGCCAGCATCAACGCAAGCCGGGATCGGTTGAAACGAGTCATGAAATCCATCCCCTGAAAAGCGAATGCGCGGCTCGTCTCACAAACTCTATTGCGAATCAATAGCAGTAAGATAAATGGGCCGCATTGGCGCTCTCGGGGATGCGCCTGGGGCTCTCACTTTTCGGCGGAGAACGGTCAATCGCGCCGCTCCGCCTCTTCTTATTGCTATTGCCTCGCATTCGTGGAAAGGAATCATGTGATGGATAAGGGTCTGCTGACAGGAACGAGCAAGGCGAGCATCGGCTGGGCCGCTGCCGCCATGATGCTCGCGATTCCCTGCGCCCCGGCCTTGGCCCAGACGGCCGACGCCGCGAAGGGCGAT
The DNA here is from genome assembly GCF_044029435.1 of Novosphingobium oxfordense. Lineage (NCBI taxonomy): Bacteria > Pseudomonadati > Pseudomonadota > Alphaproteobacteria > Sphingomonadales > Sphingomonadaceae > Novosphingobium > Novosphingobium oxfordense. The sequence goes on from NZ_CP147008.1 coordinate 507,983, forward strand.
GCCGTCCGACTGGGCAGCTTTCCGGTCAAGGCGAACGCAGAAGCCGACGATGCCGATGCCGATCGCAGCAGCACCGGCAAGCCGCGCGTCCTGACCACCACGACCACCGCGGAAACCCTGCGCGAGCGTATGGTGGACAGCCTTTCGGACTATGCGCGCCGTGTCGATGCCGGTGTGAACTTCAATCCGAACAACAACTCGATCAACATTCGCGGGCTCGATTCCAACCGCGTGCTGACCACGATCGACGGTATCCGCACCCCGTGGCTGGAGGATGGCGCGCGCGGCGTTCAGGGCGGCGTGGCCTCGTTCGATTTCAACTCGCTGAGCGCGATCGACGTGGTGAGAAGCGCCGACTCCAGCTTCTTCGGCACGGGCGCGCTGGCCGGAACGCTGGCGTTGCGCACGCTCGATCCGGAAGACCTGTTGGTGGACGGCAAGACCCAGGCCGGGCTTGGCAAGGTAACCTATGACAGCGCCAGCGACAGCGTCTTCCTCAACCAGGCGGCGGCCGTGCGCAGCAAGGACACGCTGTTCCTGATCCAGGGCGGCTACCAGAACGGCAACGAGACCAAGAACCAGGGCAATACCGGCGGCACCGGCTCCACCCGCACCGATCCGAACCCGGCCAGCTACGACCAGCTCAATCTCCTGGTAAAGCTGCACCAGTACCTGCCCGGCGGCCACAAGCTGGGCCTGACCGGCGAGATTTTCTCGCGCGATTACAACGAGAACACGCTGACCAGCGTGGGTTCGACCTATTCGACTTACCTCACTGACGAGAAGACCAAGCGCAAGCGCATCTCCGGCAGCTACGACTATCAGGGCGAGGGCGGCACGATCCGCGAGGCGCATCTCGTCGGCTATTGGCAGCGCAGCAACCTGCAAACCTACACCGACGGCACTCGCAAGACCGCGCCGATCGGCCAGTACATTCGCGACAGCGACCTTCAGGTGGAAATGTATGGCCTGAACGGCAACATCACGGCGGACTTCCAGACCGGCCCGATCTCGCACGCGGTGACGGTGGCGGGCGAAGCCTATCGCACCAACACCAGCCAGTACGCCGCCGGGCAGGACAACTGCACCGCTGCGATCCGCGCCTGCAGCTACTATCATGTGAATCAATCGGACATGCCCACTGTCCACAGCACCGATCTCGGCCTTGTCATCCAGGACCGCATTGGTTTCGGCGCGGCCGAGTGGCTGCACGTGACGCCGGGCATCCGCTACGACCACTACAGCCGGTCTCCACAGGACACGCCCACCTATACAGACAACGCCGCCTATGACGGGCTGCCGGCAAAATCGTCAGATACCCACTGGTCTCCCAAGGTGCTGGTGGAGGCGCAAGTGCTGACAAAGCTCACGCTCTACGGCCAGTATTCGCAGGCCTTCCGCGCGCCCTCCGCCACCGAACTTTACCTGACATACGGCGGCACCGGCAGCTATGTCAGCATCGGCAATCCGGACCTGAAGCCCGAAACCAGCAAGGGCTACGAATTCGGCGCCCGCTTCGGCGACAACAAGCGCGGGCTCCGCGTGGCCTATTACCACAACAACTACCACAACTTCATCGACACGCAGACTTTCACTGCCACCGAGGCCGGCCTCCCGGACAACTATCCCGCGGGCGTGTTCAAGTACATGAACCTCGACCGCGTGCGCATCTACGGGATCGAGGCGAGCGGAAACTGGGAATTCTCGAAGAACTGGCGGACCTGGGCCTCTGTCGCCTATGCCAACGGCAAGAATACCGAGGACGACTATCACCTGAACTCCATCCCGCCGCTGCGCGCGGTGCTGGGCGTGGGCTACAGCCACGAGAACTTCGGGCTGGACCTCTCCGGCACGGTCGCTGCGGCACGCAACAAGGTCGAAAATCCGGCGTCGGACCTCAACAAGACGCCCAGCTATGGCATCATCGATGCAACCGCATGGATCCGTCCTGCGTTCGCGGAGGGCTTGCGCATTCAGGTCGGTGTCTACAACCTGCTGGACAAGACCTATTACAATGCGCTCGACCTGCCGGACAGCGGCAGCATCGGTAAGCTGTTCTATTCCCAACCCGGTCGCACCGTGAAGGCGACCGCCCTGATCTCGTTCTAAATTCCGTACTGAAAGGCCCGCCCAGGATCATGACCCAATCTGCTGACAACGCGCTGGCACCGACGCTGGTGCAATCGCTCCGCGCCGGTACGCACGATATGCATGATCGCCTAGACAAGGCGATCATGGCCGCAGATCCGTTCTCCAGCCTGCCGGGCTACACGCGCTTCGTGGAGATGCAGTACCTGTTCCACCGGGACATCGCTGCACTCTACGATAGCGAGGCACTGCAATATGTCCTGCCGGGCCTGGCCAAACGCCAGCGCCTGGACCTGATCGCGGCAGACCTTGCCGATCTGGGCGGCAAGCCGCCGGCGGCCGACCGGGCGCCGGCTTTCGCGCCGGGCACTCCGATCGACGTGCCGACCGCGCTCGGCTGGCTCTATGTGGCCGAAGGATCGAACATGGGCGCGGCGCTCCTGCGCAAAGAAGCGGCCAAGATCGGCCTTTCCGACCACCACGGCGCGCGCCACCTCGCCCCGGCACCGGAAGGCCCAGCGGCGCACTGGCGGGCGTTCGTGGCCGGGCTGGATGCCGCGCAGCTGACGGACGAGGAAGAGGAACGCGCCGTGGCCGGTGCCAAGGCCGCTTTCGAACGCGTCCGGGCGCTCGCCGATGCCCGCTTCGCCTGAGCGGACCGACACTACCGACGACCTGCTCAAACGCGGTCGAGCGGCGCGCATGGCCTGGCTGGTGCTGGGCCTCGCGCTGGTCGGCGTGGGCATTATCGGGATCTTCGTCCCGCTATTGCCCACGACCGACTTCATGATTCTGGCGCTGCCCTGCTTTGCGCGGTCATCGCCAAGGCTGGAAGCGTGGCTGCTCAACCACCCGCGCTTTGGCCCCGGCCTGCGTGCGTGGCGGGCGGAGCGGGCGATCCCCCGCCACGCCAAGATCGCTTCCTGGATCGGCATGACCATCGGCTTCACTTCGTTCTGCCTGCTGGCACGGCCGAGCCTGATGGTCGCGATCCCGGTCGCCGCCGTACTGCTGGGCTGCGCGATCTGGGTGGGACGGCGGCGGGAGCCGGGGCAGATGGCTGCAGAGGCGGAAGCCGAAAACGCCTAGAGCCACCCTTTCACCGCGGAGTGCTATTCGGATATTGCAGGCTTCACCGATGAAGCCCGGCAGATGCGGTCGCGGCCGGTGCGCTTGGCATCGTAGAGCGCTTCATCGGCGCGATGCAGAGCTTCTTCGATATCCTTGCCATCCCAACGGCACAGACCCGCCGAAAAGCTGATGGGCCGCCCCTGAACCATGCCGATCGGCTGCGCGCGGAATCGGGCGGCGATGCGGGAGAGGATCCATTCCGCCTCATCCTCGTTGCAATCGTGGAAAAGTACGGCGAACTCCTCGCCGCCCCAGCGCGCAACGATGTCGGCACGGCGGACCTGTAGAGACAGCCGATCGGCGAAGGCGCAAAGCACGCGGTCGCCCTCATCGTGCCCCAGCTTGTCGTTCACTTGCTTGAAGAAGTCGATATCGACGATGGCGATGCAACCGTCACGTTCGTGCGCGGATAGGCCATCGATCTTTTCCAGAAAGCCGCGCCGGTTGGCGATCCCGGTCAGCGGGTCTTCCAGAGCGGCAAGGCTCAGGTCTTGCATTTGCGCACGGGTTGCGGAGGCGGCCTGATAGACGCCTGCATACAGCGTCTGGATCACGTCTCCGACCTGCGGAAGCGCGGGGGCATCCTCCTCCCCGCTATGAAGCGCCTTGGCGAGGGCGTGGATGGGATCGAGCAGGGCGCCGATGCCGAACAGGGCGAGCGCGGTGCCGATCACCGTCGCCAGGGTCAGCAGGACGAATTCGTAGAGGGCTATCCGGCCAGTGGCGAGGCCCCAGGCGCAATAGCCAATGAGCGGCAGGTGCGTGGCTACGAAACAGAGCGCAAAGAGCCTCAGCCGTAACGATCGCGGAAAGATGAATGACGTTGCGAGGTAGAACTGCATTGGCATCCCGGATTTTGTTGAAATTTCGACAAAAAATTCGAGGGCAATTCTGAATGAGGCTTAAACCAATGTGGTTAATTTACGGTGGCAAGACGAGTCGTGCAACGTCCATGACCGGCAGTGGCAAGACCGCTCTCGGAGTGGGCGATCAGGCGGAATTGCGCGCGATGGCACTCTCCGGAAAAGCCCTTTGCGCGCATTGGGACTCCCACTGGAGGCGCGTCCCTATATCCGCTCCGCATGGAGGACATAGCGCCAGGGCCCGCGCCGGACGGCGTCAAAGGGCCAGCAGGTGACGAGCTCCAGCCGCTCGCCCGCGGCCAGTTCAGGCACGGCGTAGCCGTCCCAGCGGACCACATCCGATCCGATGACGCGATAGCGGCGTTCCAGTCCATCGCGCGTCTGGACGGTGATCACGTCGCCCTTGCGGAGATAGCGCAGGAAGCTGAAGTGCGTGTCGCGGTGGGCGGCGACGACGGCGGTTCCAGGCTCTCCGAACGCGGCGCCGCCCGGAAGCAGGGTCGGGCCGAAGGCCATGGCCTGCCCCGATCCGCTGTCCAGCACGACCCGCGTCACGCCCAGCCGGGGAGCGGAAATCCGGGCAACCGGGGTCATATCCGCCCAGGCCCAGGGCTTTTGCGGGATGCGGGTGGTGAGGCTGCGCTCGAACGCCCGATCCAGCAGCACTTGCGCCACCATCGCCTTGGCCGGGACATAGAGGCCGCGCCCGATCTCCGCCATTCCGGCAAGACACAGCGCCGTGAGCAGCAGCATGAGGAGGCCGCGCCCGCGCGCGGCCTCCCGGATACGGGTCAGAGCGTTCATGCCGCCCTCCGGCGCAGCAGGATGGCCAGACCGGCAAGGCCCGCCAGCAGCATAGCCAGCCCCTTGCCGACCAGCCCGACAAAGCCCGTGGCGGTCTGCGGCAGTTCAAGCGCATCGGCCTGCGTCGCTGCCAGATCGCTAGCGGGCTGCGCCTGCACGGCATCCTTCCCGAACAGCGTATCGAAGTCCCAGCCGGCCGGCAGGTTGATCGGCAGATCCTCCCGCGTCAGCCGCGCGCCTGCGGGACGCGAGGGCGTCTCGTCCACGGCGACAAGGCTGGTGCGGCTGGTGACGATGCCGCTTTCCATGCCGATCTTCTCGACTTCGGCGTCGGCGGCATCGTCCTCCAGCTTGCCCAGTGCGCGGTCCGCCTCGACGTCGGTGATGCGCCGGTGTGCCCAGAGCTTCTCGATCGCCGGGCTCGGCAGGGCCGAGGCAAGGTCCACGCGCCGTTCCCAGTGTTTGCCGCCGATCGTGCCGCTGACCGTCAGCGTGCCCGCGAGGTGCTCGGTCCGCCCCACCAGTACCAGCGGCCGCCCGGCATAGACATCCGGCAGGCGCGATGGCGTGAGGTCCAGCGAGCCGCCCTCCACCCGGACCGAAAGATCGCGCACCGCCGGATGGCTCAGCACGTCCAGCAGTGGCATCATCTTGGCCGCCACTTCGCCCGGCGCGCCGACATGGGTGTAGACGCCGCCGCCGATGGTGGACATGCGCTCCATCAGGTAGTCGTTCGGGGCCGATCCGATTCCGACCATGAAGACATGACTGCGCCCGGCATCCGCGCCGATCGCGGCCATCATTTCGCGCTCGTTGGAAATCTCGCCATCGGTCAGGAACACGATCTGGCGGAGCGCATCCGGTGTGCCGCCGCTACCTGCATCCTCCAGCGCGGCCTTGAGGGCTGGCAGCATCTCCGTACCGCCCTGCGCTTCCAGCGATCCGGCGAAGCGCTTGGCCAGCGCCACCTGATCGGGCGTGGCGGCAACGCTGTGTTCGAACAGGCGGGTCATGGTATCGTCGAAGCGGATCACGTTGAAGTGGTCCTGCGGACGCAAGGTGCCCAGCGCGTGGATCAGGCTGGCCTTGGCTTCGTCCATCGAATCCCCGCCCATCGATCCGCTGTTGTCGATCACGAAGACCATCTCGCGCGGGGGCGTGGGCAGGTTGGAGAGATCGGCCGGCGGCGTGACCGAGGCCATGACGTAGTCGCCCTTGTCGGTGTGCTGGGCGAAGAGACCCAGCGTGGGATCGGCCGAGGCCGAGCGCCAGTCGAGCACGAAATCGCGGTCCGCCGGAACGCTGGCGTCGGCCAGATTGATGGTGCGGTTGTCGAGCGGGCCGGTCACGTTGACCTTGTGGTAGCGGCTGATCAGGTTGGCGACGTCGAAGCCCGGAGCAAGGTGGACCGAGATCGTCGTGGGGTTCAGCCCGGCCCCCGCCTTCGGATCGAGCACCGGCGCGGCGGTCACTTCGTTCGCGTCTTCGACAGCGGCCTTCGAATCCAGCGTGTGCGCCGGGGTGTAGCGCGGGCCGACCACCAGCGGCAGGCGCAGCGAGAATGTACCGTTCGCCTGCGATACCGGCGCCTGGTACTCGATCGAGATCAGCACCGTCTCGCCGGGGCCGACATTGGCCACCATCGTCGTGAACATGTTGGGGCGCTGCTGTTCCACCAGCCCGGCCTTGCGCCCGCTGGCCTTGGCGGCCTCATAGGTCTCGCGCGCCTTTTCGCGCGGCTGGATATGACCCACGATCACGCGCTGGCCCACCACCATCTTCAGCGAATCCACCGCGCCATCCTGCGGCAGCGGATAGAGGTAGTGCGCCTCCATCCACTTGTCCGAAGTGTTGCGGAAGGCCTGCGTCACCCGCACGCGGGCGATCTGCCCGGTCACGGTCACGTCCATGTCGGTGCCCAGGCGCACGGCGGGGAGGCTCTTGGCGACGCCCTGCCCGGTCAGCATCAGCGTGCCGGCCGCCGGGCCATCGTCGCCATTGGGCTCCGAGGCGTCCGCATCGTCCGCGGCAACGGCGGCAGTGGTGTGAACGGCCAGCGCGACCGGCGCCGCCAAAGCAAGCATGGCGGCGGGGATCAGGGCGCGGCGGAAAGACAGGAAGTGCGGCATGTCAGGCTCCTTCGATAATCTGGAGCCCTCCCTCTATGCCCCGGCCGGCACGCACAGCCACGAGCAGTCTTGGCCAATTCCTGCCGCACATGTGCGGAACGTACGGGATTGCGCACCGATCACTGACAGCCATTGACGGGATGTGCGCATTTGTGCGGAAATAGGCGGGCATGATTACGCCCGAACCCGATGTCGCCGATTCCGCCCCCCTCTCCGCCGAGAATGCAGAGACTGCCCGCCTCGTGCGGGAGGAGATCGCGCGCCGCCGCATCTCGCGCCAGGCACTGGCGGACATGGCGCGGATCAGCCTATCCACGCTGGAAAAGGCGCTGGCCGGCAAGCGCCCCTTCACTTTGGCAACGCTGTTGCGGATCGAGGAGGCGCTGGGCGTCACCTTGCGGCCGGAAAGCATCGCCCCGCAACCGTCAGGCGGCGATATCGCATCGGAGACGCTGGGCGCCTATGCCCGCTCGGCCGTGACCTGGCTTGAGGGCCGCTACCTGACCCTGCGCCCCAGTTTTGGAACACCCGGCGGCCTGTTCGCCTATCTGACGACGATCCGCTGGGATGCCGCCAAGGCCTGCCTGGTCTTCGCCGAATCCGGCCGATCGGACGCACGGTTCGAACAGGCGGGCCATGTCTCGATGCCCAACCTTTCCGGGCACATCTACCTGGTGACCAACGAGCAAGGGCAGTACCGCCTTGCCATCCTCTCCCGCCCCACAATCGACGGCGCCCTGTTCGGCATTCTCACCACGCTGGAAGTGGGCAACGGATCGCAGCTCATTCCCGCCGCCGCCCCGCTTGCCCTGCGCAAGCTGGCGGAGGGAGAGGATGCCGCGCTGGGCCTGACGACGCCGGACATGGCGCATTTCGCCGAATATCGCGCCATGCTCGGCCGATCGACCGAGGGGGACTTCGCCCGGCTCCATTTACCGGCCTAGTACGGTCCGGTAGTAGCACCGGCCGATATCGGTAATTACCCGCAAGCCCTTGCACCATCACGGCATTGTCAGGCAAAAACGGTAGGTAGCTGGCCGCGCGCCCTCATCCGTTGCTCAGGACAAGAGCCCGTGATCGATCGACGCACCATGTTGTCTGCCGCAGCCATCGGCGGCGCGATGGCACTCCCGATCGTTCCCTCACGCGCCCTTCCCCCACACGCCCTTGCCGCCGAGGCCGAACGCCCGCTCGGCCTCGACGGGATCGCCCGAAAGCGATGCCTTCGCTTCGGCACGGCAGTGATGGCCGGCTATCTTGAAGAACCCGATTACCAGCACCTGCTGATGCGCGACTGTTCGGTCATCACGCCGGAAAGCGACTTCAAGTGGAAGTGGCTGGAATCGAAACGGGGCATCTACGATTACCGGCAGGCGCGGCGGATCAATGCCTTTGCCGATACCCACGGCATGACGATCCGCGGCAACACTTTCGTCTGGAACGACGATGAAAGGCTGCCCGCATGGATCGTCGCGATGGAGGAGGATCTGCGCCCGGCCGGCGGCCGCAAGCTGGTGGGCCTGATGCGCCGCCATGCCCATTTCCTGGCCAAGGCCTTTCCGCATGTAAACAGCTGGGACTGCGTGAGCCAGGCATTGCGCCCGCAGGACGGCACGCTGGCCGATTCCGTGTTCACGCGCATCCTGGGCGAAGCATTCTTAGACATTGCCTTCGGTCTGGTGAACGAATGCATGCCTTGGGCCAAGTCGGTCTACAACGCCGGCGTGAGCTGGGAGAAGGATCCCCGCCACCGCTCCGGCGTGCTGCGCCTGCTGGACGGCGCCCTTTCGCGGGGCGTGCGGATCGACGCGCTGGGTATCCAGAGCCACCTTGGCGAGACCCTCGGCCGCCCGCATGACGAGCCGGGCTGGCACGCCTTCCTGCAGGAAATCCGGGGCATGGGCCTGGAGGTCCTGATTACCGAGCTAGACTGTTCGGACCGCCTTATTGCAAGCGACGATCCGGCAACGCGCGACGCGCAAGTGGCCGCCCACGTAAAGGGCTACCTGGATCTCACGCTGGACTTCACCAATGTCCGCACGGTGGTGACCCGGGCCCTGACCGACCGGCACAGCGATATGAACCGCGCTGCCTATCCTGCCGAAAGCCGTCGCACCGACGGTTTGCAGATTCGCGGGGCGCCGTACGGAGAGGACCTTCGGGCCAAGCCGATGTACGATGCGATTGCCTCGGCACTGGAGCATGCGCCCCGGCGCTGATCGACTCAGGCCTTGCGCCACTGCAGCAAGGCGACGGTGAGCCAGGCCCCGATCGAGAGGTGCGCGCACCATGCCACCGTGCCGTATCCTCCACCGAAAGCACCGATATCGAGAACGAAGGCAGCAGTAAGAAGCAGTCCGCCGATATAGCGGGCGGCCAGAGCCCGCTCCTTTGCCAGCGTTCGCCCTGCCAGATCGCGCTGGTGACGGGTCATCGACAGGGCCAGCGCAACGAAGCCCGCCAGCGAGAGCAGGATGGCAAGAAAATGGCTCATGCCTGCATCGCCCTTTCCCCGCGAACCGGGCGATCGGAAGGTTGCCGCCGCGATCGGGCGGACAGTTTCGCGGCCCCAGTCGCAAAGGCCACCGCGAAAGCCAGCATGACCAGATCGAAGGAAACGAACAGCCAGTCGCCCCGCATCAGGCTGACCGGCATCCCCCGGTTGGTGGTGAAGGCATTCACGAAAGGCACCGCTGCATAGAGCAGGCCCGCCAGCGACAGCGATTCAATCCAGCCGCGCAGCGGCGGCCGCACCAGCGCCCAGAGCAGCACGCCCAGCCAGACCAGGAACAGGGTGTTGATTTCCCATTCCGGGCGGTCCGGAATGCCGGTGGGCAGCAGGCGATTGGCCAGGAAATAGGCCGGAATGCCCGCGCCAAGGCCGGCAATGGCGGTGATGTTCAGGCGCTCCACCAGTCGGAAACCGAAGTGCGGACGGCTCGGATCCGGCAGGCGCTGGCGCCGCTTGACGGTCCAGAGCACCAGCCCGGTTCCCACCATCGCCGTCGCGGCAAGCCCGCTGAGGAAATAGAACCAGCGCAGCGCGATTCCCGAAAAGCGGCCGGTATGCAGGCCGATCATCACGCTTTCGGTGGCCAGCGCCGCCCCCTTGGATGCGCTGGCGCCGATTTCCCGGCCGGTCGCGCCGTCGAACGTCAGGACTTCGCCGCGCGATCCCATCGCTTGGCCCGATGCACGCGTCAGTTCGATCGTGGCCGTGGCGTCACCCGGATTGTTGATCCGAACGAAGCCGACCTGGCGATCGCCCCAGCGGGCCGAAGCCGTCTTCATCAGCGGGATGAGATCGACCATCGGCGCTTTTTTCCCGCTGCGCTCCACCACCGGCGCGTCCCCGAAGACCTGCGCCTGGAACGTATCAGGCGCGGCGTAGTTCGCCAGGATGCCCCAGGGCATGTACATCGCCATCAGCGTGACCAGCCCGGTGAAGGTGATCATCAAGTGGAAAGGCAGGGCAAGCACGGCCGTCACGTTGTGCGCATCCAGCCAGGACCGCTGCCCCTTGCCGAAGCGCAGCATGAAGAAATCGGCGAAGATCTTCTTGTGCGTGATCACGCCGGACAGGATCGCCACCAGCATGAACATCGCCGCGATGCCCACCAGATAGCGCGCCCAGATCACCGGCAGGTAGTGCAGGTCGAAATGGAAGCGATAGAGGAAGTAGCCGCCCCGGGTCTCTCGCGCCGTAACCTCGCGGCCGCTTTCGTCGACCACGGCCTGCGTCCGGCTGCTGCCTTCGGCTGCAGGAGACCAGAAAAGCTGCGTGGTCGCGCTGCGGCCATTGGGAAGGGTGAGATACCAGAGCGTTGCATCCGGCGCGGTGCGCTGCAGGAACTCCACGGCGCCTTGCGCGGATTTGACCGGATCGGCATCGCCGGTGACTTCCGGCTGCATCCAGCGCGTGATCTCGTCCTGGAAATAGGCGGAAGTGCCGGTCGCGAACATCGCGAACAACAGCCAGCCCAGCACGAGACCCGACCACGTATGGACCAACGCCATCGATTGCCGCAGACTATCCTTCACAGCCGCCCTCCGGTTTCCAACGAAAACCAGAGCCAGCCCGCCATCGCCGCGCCTGAAACCGCCATCCAGAGCCACAGCCGCGCGATCGACCGCATACCGAACGCAAAGAGCGCCAGCACTGCGAAAATGGCGAACGACAGCAACGTGCCCGCCACGCTCGCTTCGGCCGGCTGCACCGAAAGACCGTGCGCCAGCAACCGGGCGATGCATGCCGTAGCCAGTGATGTCAGGGCGTAATTGGCGGGAATCGCGGCCAGCAGCCGTGCTGCCAGATTACCCTTGCCGATGCGGTTCGCTTGCGATGCCATGGCCGCGCGTGCCTAAGCCCGGCTCTGCGCAGGACGGACGAATCCGCCCACGCGCCCCGACGTACAAGACTCGCGGTCAGCGGGTGGGGCCGTGCCGGAAGCCATTGATTTCACCGCTCAAACACCCCATATTCATGCTATTGCGAACTATTCGCATTCACATCGCGTGCTAGGCCGGGCGGATTTGCGAGTCAATTGCATTCGATCGTTCCGCCGCCCGCTTCCAGTCGCAACCGGCCGTGCGCCGTCAACGCGCCGGGACGATGCCGCCGTCCGGCTTCCAGACTTGCGGCGCTTCCCCGCCACGGCTAGGAGCATGGCCGTCCGCCACCGCCCGCAAACGGGGCAGCGGCGAACAAATATCGCGCCGGTGCCCCGCAAGGGGCTTAATACGGGAACACGGTTGGAGCGGCGTTGCCGCTCGAATCCGAGGCTGTCCCTGCAACTGTAAGCGGCGAGCGCGATGCACATCGGCGGCGGAACAAGGTGTTCGCCGCAGCCACTGGGCCGGACGCTAAATCATGCGGGGCCTGGGAAGGCCGTGCATCGTGCCCTGACCCGTGAGCCAGGAGACCTGCCGGCGTCGATGTCGCTCTTGCCCGGGTCCAGGGAATGGCCAAGGCACGGTAACTCTTCCGTCTGAGCGACGTGATGCATGCGGCCGGGGCCGCAACGGCATGCCACGTCGGGCGCCCGCGCGCCTGTCCGTCGTCGCAGCCGGGCGTCGCGTTTCGGGCATCCGGACGCGGCGAGACGCTCCGCCCGCTTTCGAGTTACCGGCGCGCGGGAGAAGACCGTTGAGCAAAGTTCCCACCACCGTCATCACCGGCTTCCTGGGCGCCGGCAAGACCACGCTGATCCGCCACCTGCTGCAGAACGCCAAGGGCCGCCGCCTGGCGCTGATCATCAACGAGTTCGGCGACGTCGGCGTCGACGGAGACCTGGTGAAGGGCTGCAACGACGAAGCCTGCCCGGAAGACGACATCGTCGAACTGGCCAACGGCTGCATCTGCTGCACCGTCGCCGACGATTTCCTGCCGACCATGCAGAAGCTGCTCGACCGCGAGAATAAGCCGGATCACATCATCATCGAAACCAGCGGCCTTGCCCTGCCCAAGCCGCTGGTGAAGGCATTCCAGTGGCCCGACATCCGCACCCGCGCCACGGTGGACGGCGTGGTCGCCCTGATCGACGCCGATGCCGTGGCCGCCGGCCGCTTCGCCACCGATGAAGCCGCCCTTGCTGCCGCGCGCGCCGCTGATCCGATGCTGGATCACGAAAGCCCGCTGGAAGAACTGTTCGAGGAACAGCTGGGCTGCGCGGATATGGTCGTGCTCAACAAGACCGACCTCGTCGATGCCGAAGCTCTCGCCCATGTCGAAACGCTGGTGCTGGCCGAAACGCGCGCCGGCGTGAAGATCGTGCGTGCCAATCACGGCGCAGTCGATATCGCCGCGCTGCTGGGCATTACCGCAGCGGCCGAGGACGACCTCGATTCCCGCCCCTCGCACATCGACGGGCTGGACGAGGATCACGACCATGACGATTTCGACAGCTTCGTCGTATCCGGCGGCGATGTTGCCGATCTCGATGCACTGCTTGCGCGCCTGAAGGACCTGATCGCGGAGCATGACGTGCTGCGCGTGAAAGGCATGGTCGCGGTGGGCGGCAAGCCGAGCCGCCTTGTCGTGCAAGCCGTCGGCCCACGCATCCAGCACTTCTATGACCGCGCCTGGCTGCCGCAGGAAGCGCGCCGCACCCAACTTGTCGTCATCGGCCAGAAGGGTCTGGACCGCGCCGCCATCGAGGCGGGCCTGGCAGACGTTCTTGGTACTGTGGACGCCTGATGCACCTTCTGTCCGCCACGCCGGGGACGATCTCCAACGGCGAGGAGGCGATCGACCTCGACCAGTCTCCCGGCGACATGGTGATCCTCACCGTGGCGGACAGCGAACTTGCCTGCTTTGCCGGCGCGGCGGCGCGATTGCCGGAGGGCGCGCCCCCCAATTCTACGCCGAGCGTTCGGCTCGCCAACCTGCTGCAATTGCGCCATCCCTACTCGATCGACCTCTATGTCGAGAAAGTGATCGCGCACGCCAAATTCGTCTGCGTGATCCTGCTCGGCGGCAAGAGCTACTGGGGCTACGGCATCGACGAGATCGCCCGCGTCGCGCGCGAGAACGGCATTGCCTTCGCCGCGATAGCCGATGGGCGAGAAGCCGATCCGGCGCTCGATCGCGCGTCCACCCTGCCTGCCGAAATGCGTGAGAAATTGCGCGACTATCTGCGGCAGGGCGGCACCGCCAATGCCCTCTCCTTCCTGCGGACCGCCACACGGGCCATCGGCCATGATGCGGGAGAGCCGGACGATCCCGTGCCGGTGGCCGACGCCGGGCTCTATCTTGCAGGCACTGAGCGCGCCGGGCTTGCGGACGTGCAGGCCGATTGGGTCGAAGGCCGGCCACTGGCGCTGCTGGTGTTCTACCGCGCGCTGATGATCGCAGGCACGCTCGACGCGGTGGACGCCATGATCGCGGCGCTGCGGGAACGCGGCTTCAATGTCGCCGCCGTCCACGTCCGCGCCTTGCGTGAGCCTTTCGCGGTGGATTGGCTGGGCGGCCTGCTCGGCGAAGTGGCGCCCGATGTGATCGTCAACGCCACCAGCTTCGCCTCCTCATCCGCAGGCGACGACCGCAAGCCCGGCATCCTGGAAAAGGCGAACTGCCCGATCCTGCAAGTCGCCTTCGCGGGCGTGGAGGAAGCCGATTGGCAGGGCGCCGCGCGCGGTCTGGGCCCGCGCGATCTGGCGATGAACGTGGCGCTGCCCGAAGTGGACGGCCGCATTTTTACCCGCGCCGTCGCCTTCAAGGCGGCCGAGCGCTTCGACGAAGTGACGCAGTGCGGCATCGTCGTCCCCCGCGTCGCGCCGGACCGCGTAGCCTTCGTCGCCGACCTCGCCGCCGGCTGGGCAAGCCTGCGCACCAGCGCCCCGGCCGAACGCCGCGTGGCGCTGGTGCTGGCAAACTACCCCAACCGCGATGGGCGCATCGGCAACGGCGTAGGCCTCGACACACCGGCCAGCACCGCCGCCATCATCGCCGCGCTGGCTGAGGCCGGTTACGACATCGGACACGCCCCTCGCGACGGCGCGGCGCTGATGCGGATCATGACCGGCGGCGTCACCAACGACCTCACCTCGCTGGACCGCCCCGGCGAAGTCTCCTTGCCGCTCTCGGCCTACCAAGCCGCCTTCGCCGCAGTACCGAAAAGCGCGCGGACGGCCATGCTGGAACGCTGGGGGGAACCTTCCGCCGATCCTTTCGTCCGCGACGGCGCGTTCCGCCTGCCGGTCCATCGCTTCGGCAAGCTCGCCATCGCCGTTCAGCCCGCGCGCGGCTACAACATCGATCCCAAGGCCAGCTATCACGACCCGGCCCTACCCCCGCCGCACGCCTACCTCGCCTTCCACATCTGGCTGGCGCGGGATTTCAGGGCGCAGGCGCTTGTACACGTCGGCAAGCACGGCAATCTCGAATGGCTGCCCGGCAAGGCGATCTCGCTTTCGCGCGATTGCTTTCCGGAGATCTGCGCCGGGTCGCTGCCGCAACTCTATCCCTTCATCGTCAACGACCCCGGCGAAGGTACGCAGGCCAAGCGCCGCATCAGCGCCGTGGTGATCGACCACCTGACCCCGCCTCTCACCCGCGCGGAGACCTACGGCCCGCTCAAGCAGCTGGAAGCGCTGGTGGACGAGTACTACCTCGCCGCCGGCATGGACCCGCGCCGCCTCGATCGGCTGCGGCGCGACATTCTAGACCTTGCGCGCAGCCACGGCCTCGACCGCGACGCCGGGGCCAGCGGCGACGATGACGACGCTCTTTCGGCCATCGACAACTACTTGTGCGAACTGAAGGAATTGCAGATCCGCGACGGCCTGCATGTCTTCACCCGGTCGCCCGAGGGCCGGCTGCGGCGCGACCTGCTGGTGGCTCTGGCCCGCACGCCGCGCGGATACGATCATGCGGAACAGGCCTCGCTCCTGCGCGCCATGGCCATCGACTTGGGGCTCGACTTCGATCCGCTCGACTGCCGCATGGGCGATCGCTGGGACGGCGCGCGGCCGAAGGCGCTGGCAGCGGTTTCGGACGAGCCGTGGCGCACGCATGGCGATACCGTCGAGAGACTGGAACTCCTGGCGGCGGAACTGGTCGATACGCCGAGCGGAAACCTCGGCAGCGAAACCGCCGCCGTCCTCCACGCCATCCAGACCGACCTCGCCCTCCGCATCGACCTCTGCGGCCCGCGTGAGGCCGAAGCGCTGCTGGCGGGTCTCGACGGTCGCTTCGTGCTGCCCGGCCCCTCTGGCGCGCCGACGCGCGGACGGCCCGACGTGCTGCCGACCGGCCGCAACTTCTACTCGGTCGACACCCGCGCCGTCCCCACTGCCGTCGCATGGGAACTGGGCCGCAAGTCCGCCGACCTGCTGGTAGAGGACTACCTCCAGCGCGAGGGCGAATACCCCAAGGCCATCGCGCTTTCCGCCTGGGGCACCGCCAACATGCGCACCGGCGGCGACGACATCGCGCAGGCCCTCGCGCTGATGGGCGCACGCCCGCGCTGGGACTGGACTTCGGGCCGCGTGGTCGGCTTCGAGATCATGACCGTGGCCGAACTCGGCCGTCCGCGCGTGGACGTGACCTTGCGCGTCTCCGGATTCTTCCGCGATGCCTTCCCCGAACAGATCGACCTGATCGACAGCGCCGCGCGCGCCGTGATGGCACTGGACGAGCCGCTGGGCGACAATCCCGCCGCAGAACGCCACCGCGCCGAAGCCGCCGCACTCGTTGATGGTGGCGAGGCCGAAACGCAGGCCACCCGCCGCGCCGGCGCGCGTGTCTTCGGATCGAAGCCGGGCGCCTACGGAGCCGGGCTTCAGGCCATGATCGATGAGAAGATCTGGCATGAGCGCGGCGATCTGGCGAACGTCTATCTCGACTGGGGCAGCTACGCCTATGGCGGCGGCGTAGAAGGCGATGCCGAGCGCGGGCTGTTCGCCGCCCGCCTCGCCTCCGTCGATGCCGTAGTCCAGAACCAGGACAATCGCGAGCACGACCTGCTCGACAGCGACGACTACTACCAGTTCGAAGGCGGCATCGCCGCCGCCGTCGAGCATCTGAAGGGCCGCGCGCCACTCAGCTATCACAACGACCACAGCCGCCCGGAGCGTCCGGTCGTCCGCACCTTGGAGGACGAGATCGGCCGCATCGTGCGCGGGCGCGTCACCAATCCCAAGTGGATCGCCGGCGTGATGCGCCACGGCTACAAGGGCGCGTTCGAGATCGCCGCCTCGGTCGACTACCTCTTTGCCTTTGCCGCCACGACCCACGCGGTGAAGGACCACCACTTCGACGCCGTCCACGCCGCTTTCATAGAGGACGAGGCCGTGCGCGACTTCATGGCCGAGGCGAACCCGGCGGCCTTGCGCGAAACAGCAGCGCGCCTGGCCGAAGCGCTGGAGCGCGGCCTCTGGAAACCCCGATCGAATAGTGCGGGCCTTATGCTCGCTGAACTCTCTGGAGCATGACCATGGTGCAGCGTACCGATGAACAGCACGCCGAGAAGATGAAGAAGAAGCAGGCCGCGCATGACAAGATCATGGCCGGCAAGACGGTCGAAAAGGGCCTGTTGATCGTCCACACCGGCAAGGGCAAGGGCAAGACCACTGCTGCGCTGGGTATGGTGGTGCGCGCCATCGGCCACGGCAAGAAAGTGGGCGTCGTCCAGTTCGTGAAGGGCGCGATGACCACCGGCGAAAAGGTCGTCTTCGACGCCTTCCCCGATCAGGTGGAATTCAAGCCGATGGGCGAAGGCTTCACCTGGAACACGCAAGACCGCGCCCGCGACATCGAACTTTCGCGCGAGGCGTGGGAGGAAGTGAAGCGCATGGTCGCCGATCCCGCCTATGACATGGTGCTGGCGGACGAACTTAACATCGTGCTGCGCTACGATTACCTGCCGCTCGACGAAGTGATCCAGGTGTTGACCGGGCGCGATGAGATGAAACATGTGATCGTCACCGGCCGCAACGCGCCCGAAGGGCTGATGGAAGCCGCCGACCTCGTGACCGAGATGACGCTGGTGAAGCATCCGTTCCGCTCTGGCGTGAAGGCGCAGGCCGGCATCGAATTCTAAGAATGCCGCCCCGTTTCGGCCCCGAATTTCAGGACGAACTCACCGCGCTGCTGGCGTGGCGGCGAGACGTGCGCCATTTCCGCCGCGATCCGCTGGACGAGGACACGGTGGCCGAACTCATGGCCACCGCTCAGCTGGCGCCATCGGTGGGCAATTCGCAGCCCTGGCGCTTCGTGCGCGTGCGCTCGGCCGAACTGCGCGAGAGTTTGGCCGCGCACGCCGATGCGGAAGTCGTCCGTGCGGGCGAAGCGATGACCGACGAGCGGCGCGCGACGTACTCGTCGCTGAAGCTCCACGGCATGCGCGAAGCGCCCGAAGTGATCGCCGTGTTCTGCGACGATGCCACGCCGATCGGCGGCGGCCTGGGCGCCGCGACAATGCCGGAAACGCGGAGGTTTTCGGTGGTGCTGGCGATCCACACCCTCTGGCTGGCCGCGCGCGCCAAGGGGCTGGGGCTAGGCTGGGTCTCGGTGGTAAAGCCGGACTACATCGCCGGACTGCTGGACGTACCGCAGGACTGGCGCCTCATCGCCCTGCTCTGCCTCGGTCATCCCGTGGAGCCGGACGTGGTGCCCGAACTGGAACGACGCGGCTGGCAGGCCCGGCTGGACTGGCGCGCCAATGTCAGCGAGCGCTGATCTGCTCAGCCAGCGTCCTTGCCGCCTTGACGTAGGCCGGCCCGCCGCAGACCGTCCAGGCCTGCGGGATGGCGATCCGGGGGATGTCCGCCAGGATTGGGTGATGGATCATCTCGGTGCCCTGATCGGCAATTTTCTGCGTAGCGCTGTCCACCACGATGAAGTCGGGATGGGCCACCGCCATTTCCTCAAGGCTCATCTGCGAAAGCATGGGCTTGCCCAGTTTACCGGCAAGGTTCACGAGGCCGACGCGGGTCATCAGATCGTCCACCAGCGTCCCCGTGCCGGTCAGATAGCCCCGCCGCTGGTAATAGGCAGCCACCCTGCCACGGCCGGACTTGCGCAGACCGGCCAGTTCACCGTTCATCCGCGCAATCATCGCGTCCCCGCGCTCGGGATGGCCCACTGCGCGCGCGACATCGCGGATCGAGGCGACAATATCGTCGTAATCGTTGGCGGACTTGAGATCGAGCGAGGAATAGTGCTGGTTCTTCAGCACCGCGATGGCGGAATTGCGCCGCGCCGGCATGCCGATCACGAGGTCCGGCGCAGCCGCCAGCACTTCCTCCGCCGAACCGCCAAACACCGGCAGGCCCTTCGCGGCCAGCGCCACGTCGGACATCGCAGGGTCGGTTGCATAGCGCGTCAGGCCCGCGATCTGGCTGCGATCCGCCAGCGCCACGATCAATTGATCGGCGCAGAGATTGAGCGAGACGATCTTGTGCGGGCGCGCTTTTGCGGCCTGCGGATGCGGCACGGCGCTTTCCACTGCGGCACCCGGCACCCCAGCCAGAACGGGGGCAAGCAGCAGGCCGAAGACAAGCTGAAGATAGCGATGGATTTTTCCGATGCCCATGCCATGGGCTCCTTACCAACACGGACCCGGGACACAAGCGTGACGGGTAGCCGATCGCATGCGAGGTTATCGTGCCAAGTTTGTCGCCGCCACGCCCCTCTCCCTCTCTCCCGCCCCGCAATCGCGCGCTGATCTCGCTGCTGGCCATCGCCATGGTGCTGGTGGCCTTCGCATCGCTGGGAGTAGGGCCGGTATCGCTGGGGTGGAGCCGGATGATCGCGGCCATGGGCGGCGGAGACCATGTGGCGCGTGCGATCCTGTTCGAACTTCGCCTGCCGCGCACGCTGATCGGGCTGATGGTCGGCGCGATGCTCGGGCTCGCCGGGGCGGTGCTGCAAGGCTATCTGCGCAATCCGCTGGCTGAACCTTCTGTGCTCGGCGCCTCGAACGCTTCCGCGCTCGGCGCGGTTATCGCGCTCTATTTCGGAATTTCCGAATGGAGCCCGGTCATGCTGCCGCTGCTCGCGATCGTCACCGGGCTGGCGTCCATTGCCCTGCTCTTCACTCTGGCGGGACGGTCCGAGAGCCCGCTGAGCCTGATCCTGGCCGGTATCGCCGTCTCCACCCTGGCGGGGGCCGGGATCAGCCTTGCGCTCAACCTAGCGCCCAATCCTTTTGCGGCGATGGAGATCATGTCCTGGCTGCTCGGCTCGATCGAGAACCGAGCGATGGATCACGTATGGATCGCCCTGCCCTGCGTTGTGGTCGGCGGTGCGCTGCTGCTGGTCAATCCCCGCGCGCTCGACGCGCTGTCGCTGGGGGAGGATGGGGCGCGATCGCTGGGCGTCGATCTGCGCCGGACGCGCCGCCGGCTGATGCTGGGCGTTGCCATCGGCGTGGGCGGCGCCGTGGCGGTCTCGGGCTCGATCGGCTTCGTCGGCCTGATCGTGCCGCACCTGATCCGTCCGCTGACCGATCGCAGCCCTTCGGCCCTGCTCGTGCCCTCGCTCTTGGGCGGCGCGGTGCTACTGACCGCCGCCGACATTCTCGTGCGCCTTATCCCCACCGATGCCGAACTGAAACTGGGCGTGGTGACCGCGTTCTTGGGTGTTCCGGTCTTTCTCTTCCATCTCCTGCGGGAGCGCCGCCTGTGGTAACGATCTCCACCGAAAACCTTTCGGTCCGGCTGGGGCGCCGCGACGTCTTGCACGGCCTTTCCGCCCGGTTCGAACCCGGCACGCTGGTGGGCGTGATCGGCCCGAACGGCGCGGGCAAGTCCACGCTCGTACGGGCTCTGGTGGGCCTGATCGACGCGCAGGAGGGGACCGTCACGCTGGACGGGCAGGACCTTGCCAGCGTGCCCCCGCGCGAACGCGCCCGGCGCATCGCCTACCTTCCGCAAGGGCAGACGCTACACTGGCCGCTGACCGTGGAGCGTCTGGTTGCGCTTGGCCGCCTGCCCCATCTCGGCCCGATGTCGCGGATCGCGGAGGAAGACCTTGCCGCCATCCACGAAGCCATGGCCCGTGCCGACGTCAGCCATCTCGCCGCGCGCGTCGCCACCGAGCTTTCCGGCGGCGAACGCGCCCGCGCGCTACTTGCCCGCGCGCTTGCGGTGGGGGCGGAGGCGCTGGTGGTGGACGAGCCGCTGGCCGCGCTCGACCCCGGTCACCAGATCGACGTGATGGAAATGCTGGCGCGTGAGGCGCGCGAAGGTGCACTGGTGCTGGCCGTGCTGCACGATCTCAATCTTGCCGCGCGGCACTGCGATCGCCTGCTGGTGATCGACAAGGGCCGGCTGATCGCCGATGGAACCCCGGCCACGGTCCTGACCGACGAGATCCTGCGCGACGTCTATGGCGTTACCGGCTTCAGCCGGGAATTCGAGGGCGCTCCGCTGATCGTGCCGCTTGCGCGGCATCGCGCAAAGCCGGAGGCCATCCCGGAATAGGAGAGCAGCCGTTCACGCAGCCCGGCGCCGGCGCAACGCGCGGTCGGCCAGCAGGCCGATCGCCGCCATGGTGCCGCCGGTAAGCCCCGCCGTGCCGAGCGCGACGATGACGGGTTGCGCAAGGTCCGCATAGGGCCGTGCACGCTGGTTCAGGGTTTCGATCATCCGGGTCATCGCACCGCTCCTGCATGGGTTGCCGCTTCCTGCGGCGCACCCGCCAAATGCGCTTTTCGGAACTTCAGGAAAACCGCTATAATATTGCGGGAAACGTTCAACTAAATAGAATAGTCGTTTTCGGCGCCCGCCGGATTACAGCCCGAAAGGGAAGGTGTCCCTGCCGGCCGCGCGCGTCTCGACCGGTAGCGGATCGACCGGGCCAGTCTCATCGAACCATATCCACGCATCGTATTCCTGCGCGAGTTGCACGACCGCATAATGGCTGAGCCGCTCGCTCTCCGGCCGATAGATCACGCCGATATAGCGTTCGAGCAGCGGCTTGGAGAGCAGTTCGCGCACCGCTTCGTCGGCACGGCGCAGGTCGATCAGGAAGCGCGGGACGGCTGCATCGTGACAGAGCCGCTCGATGCTGCCTTCCGCCGACGGGGTGACCGGCTTCATCTCCATCGGCCCGCCCCAGTCGCTGGCGGCGGCCACGCGGCCCCGGTGCGTGCCCTGCCCGACGAGCCTGACTTCCGCGCCGAAACGCTCGCGCAGGAGCTGGCCCAGGTTGTGCTCTCCGCGCCGCCGCATGTCGGTATGGCGCGCATCGCCGATATGGCTGTTATGCGCCCAGACGATCGCCCGCGCATCAGGGCCATGACGCTCGGTCAGGGAGAGGAAGGTGTCGAACATATGTTCGTCGCGCAAGTTCCAGCTCTGGGCCGAACCACGGTAAAGCGCGCGATAATAGGTTTCGGCCGAGGCGATCAGCTGCGCGTTCTGACGGGCGTCGAGATAGTCCTCGCCGTCCTGCGCGGCATAGTCCCGACTGCGCGCAAAAAGGTCGCGCAGTTGGCTCAGCACTGCCTCTTCGCAAAGGGCCAGACCTTCGCCGACCGATTGGCGGCCATAAGTCGCAGGGTTGTGCTGCCAGGGCTGAAAACAGGCATAACGCTCGCGCGCAAGCGCGGCGGCGGCGGGATCGACGCCCTCCAGATAGGCAACGACCGCCCGGATCGAGGCATTGAGGCTGTAGAGGTCCAGCCCGTGCAGGGCCACGCGCTCGTCGGGGGGCAGAGCCGCGTTGTGATCGCGCAGCCAGCCGACGAATTCGGCGACTTCGCGGTTGCGCCACATCCACGTCGGGAAACGCGCGAAGGCATCCTCTTCATCGCCCCCACCGGGCCGCTGGCGCACGATCCGGTCAAGCACGGCGGCGTCCGGCCAATCCGCCTCCAGCGCCACGAAGCGGACGCCATGCCGCTCGATCAGGTGCCGCGTTATGGCGGCGCGGCTCGCATAGAATTCATGCGTGCCGTGGCTCGCCTCGCCTATGCAGACGATCCGCGCATCGCCCAGAAAGTCGAAAGCCTCGGCAAAGCGCGGCGCTGACGGCGGCGCCAGCGGCCGCGCCGCGCGGGCCAGGAGCGCCGCGGGATCAGCCGGCGCCAGCCCGTCGGGCCGCCATCCCTGGCTGCCGACCAGTGGCACGAAATGAACGCCGCCAAGTTCAGTGCAGGAATAGTCCCCGTCGCCCCGCCGTTCGATCACCAGCAAGTCCTGCATGTCGGTGCCGCCCACCGGGATGACCAGCCGGCCGCCGATGGCCAGTTGCGACCGCAAACCCTCCGGCACCGACGGAGCGCCCGCCGACACCACGATCACGTCGAACGGCGCCATTTCCACCCAGCCGACGGAGCCGTCGCCAATGCCGACCTGCACATTGTGGCAGCCGAGAGAGCGAAGCGTCCGCTCCGCCTGTTCCACAAGGTCGGGATGCCGGTCCATCGCATAGACGCGTTCGGCGATGCGGCTCATCACCGCCGCCGCGTATCCGGAGCCCAGCCCCACTTCCAGCACCCGATCCCCGGGGCGGATGCGGGCCGCCTCCAGCATTCGCGCGACCACATAAGGCTGCGAGATCGTCTGCCCCGCAGCGATCGGCAGCGGTCTATCGTCATAAGCCGCGGGTTCCAGCCCCTGCAGCACGAAGGTTTCTCGCGGCACCCTGCCCATGGCCGCCAGTACCCCTTCGTCAGCGATCCCGCGCGCGCGCAACTGGCGCTCTACCATCTCGGCCCGCCGCTGGGCATGGACGTCCACCGCTTCGCCGATCGGGCGGCCGGATTCCTCGATCTGCATCGTTTCCGCCCTCCTTCAAGCCGCATCGGCCGAAAATCCGGCAGACAGAATGCAAACGAAGTTGGCGGGCCGCCGCCATGCCGTACGAGCCGGACTCTGCGAAATTTGCGACAGCCATGCGGGATATCCGCGTTGTCCGTCGGTGAACGGCACGCCGCGGGCGTGCAGGAACGCCTCTGCGGCAGCGAATCAGGAATGCGGCTCGCCGTTGCCGTCGTGCTTCCGGATGCCCGTGACAGCGCCCGGCGGAAACGCGAAAGTCGCCATGAGGCCCGGTGCATTATCCGCCAGTAGCAGGTCCCCGCCATGCACATGCGCGATGGCGGAAACCATGCTGAGGCCCAGCCCTTCGCCGGCCATGCCAGTGGCGGCTTCGCCGCGGAAAAACTGCTCTTTCACGCGTTCGAACTCCGATGGGGCCAATCCGGGACCGTTGTCGGAAACGGTCAATGCCAGGACTTCGCCCAAGGCGGCGCTCACCACGATCCGGGAACCCGGCGGCACGTATTTCAGCGCATTGTCGAGCAGGTTGCTCATAGCCTGGAACACCAGATCGAGGTCGAGATCGGCGACCATCGGGCGCTCCGCCTCCAACACCAGCTCGATGCCGCGACGCTCCGCCTCGGGCTGGTAGAATTCGACCACGTCCTCAAGCAATTGCACAACGTCGGTATATTGCAGGCTCAGTGCATGCCGGCCGCCCTCCAGCCGCGAAATGCGGACGAGCGCCGCGAAGATCCGGCGCAGGCGGTGTGCCTCGGCAATCGCCTCCTCGATGGCGGTGCGCATCTCCGCATCCTCGCCCGCCCGTTCCTCGATCTCTTCCAGCTTGCCCACCAGCCGCGCCAGAGGCGTGCGCAGTTCGTGGGCGACATTGTCCGACACCCTGCGTACCGCCTCGAACAGCGACTGGTTGCGTGAGAGCATCAGGTTCAGCGTCTCATTCAGGCGATCGAAGTCGTCATTGGTGCCGCGCAGCGGCACGCGGCCCGAAAGGTCCCCCTCCATCACCTGCCGCGCCGCCGAAGTGACGATCTCGATCCGCGCGCCGATGGCACGGCTCATCAGCCAGCCGCCGGTCAGCCCCAGCACGACCGTGCCGCCGAACAGCCAGAAGGCC
Organism: Novosphingobium oxfordense; assembly: GCF_044029435.1. NCBI lineage: Bacteria > Pseudomonadati > Pseudomonadota > Alphaproteobacteria > Sphingomonadales > Sphingomonadaceae > Novosphingobium > Novosphingobium oxfordense. The sequence continues at coordinate 532,345 of NZ_CP147008.1, forward strand.
GCCATCTGCAGCAGTTCCTTCTCGCGCACGATGTCCTCCACATCGCGCCCGATCAGCAGGCGTGTGCCATCGGCAAACACATGGTCGCGCACGAGGGCGCTGTGATCGATCTCGAACCCGTCGTTGAAACTGTCCGCCTCGATCATGATCTGGCCGCCGGCGGCCTTGCGGGGCCAACTGGGCAGATTGCTCGTCAGGATTTCGCCGTCCGGCGCGATCAGCGTGTGAAAGGGCTTGCGCGTGGCCCCCGAATGCGCACGCCGGTCCAGCGCGGCGCCGGCCGCCGCGAGCCCGCGCGTCTCGATCAGCTGCGTGTACTGCCGGGCATCGTCGTCCACCGCAATCCGCGCATTGTCCAGCGGCACCGCCACACGCAGCCAGTAGACCGCGCCCATCAGCAGCGCGACCGACAGGCAGAACAGCCCCGCGTAAGCAATCGCCAACCGGAACGAGAGGCTGCGCAGCAGCCGCGTCATTCGGGCCGCATCACGTATCCGACGCCGCGGATCGTGTGGATCAGTTGCGGCTCATCGCCTTCCGACAGCTTCTGGCGCACCTTGCTGATGTGCTGATCGATGATGTTGGTCTGCGGGTCGAAGCTGTAGTCCCACACGTTTTCCAGCAGCATGGAGCGCGTCACCACCCGCCCCGCACTGCGCGCCAGATAGGCGACGATGCGGAATTCGCGCAGAGTGAGCGCGATCTTGCGCCCGCCCCGCGCCACCGTGTGCGAGGCAAGGTCGATATCGAGATCGCCGACCCGGATGTGATTGGCCGGCACCGCCACGCTGGCGCCGCGCCGGCAGAGGTTCTCCACCCGCGCCAGCAGTTCGGACATCGCCACCGGCTTCACCATGTAATCGTCGCCGCCCGCCCGCAGGCCCCGCACCCGCTCGCTGACGTCGCCCAGGGCGCTGAGGATCAGGACCGGCGTCGTATCCTCCGTGGCGCGCAGCGCGGCCAGCAGCTTCAGTCCGTCCAGCGACGGGAGCATGCGGTCAAGGACGATGACGTCGAACATCTCGCACGTCGCGCGCACCAGCCCCTCGCGCCCGTCCGCGCAATGTTCGACGATATGGCCGGCCGCACGCAGACCGTTCGCGACGTGCCTTGCAAGGCTCTCATCGTCTTCGACGAGCAGGATGTGCATGCGGCGTTCGTGGCCATCGCGCTGGAAATGATCGACAAGGCCTAGCCTCTATCCGTCGCCGCGTCGAGGCGCGCCGGCAGCGCGGTTTCGAAACATGGGCAAAAATACATGAAAGCGCCACGCTACCTAGACGCGCGGGCGACATGGCAATTGGATGTCCCTGCGAGTCGCCGCTTCCGCAAGCCTGACGCGAATATTGCCCGCCCGCTCCCCGGCCATCCGGGGCGGTGTTTCGGCAGCGTCGCGCATCCATGTGCTGGCCATTGGCGGAAGCCACCAGTTCGCGCACATCGTTCCCGTCGCTTGCGAGCTGGAGCGCCGGTTTCCCGGTGAGACAACCGTGTTCGTGCCGTCCCCCCGCGATGCCGAGGCACTGCGCGCCTTTGCCCGCTCGATCGCCCAGCCGCTTCCGGCAGTGGTGGCGATGACGCTGCCCGCATTCGGCGAAAAGGCCATTCCCGGCAGCCTGTCCAAGATCGCAAGGCTGCTGGCCTGGGCCAAAGTGATCAATCGCGCGCAAGTCCTGCTCTGCGCAGAGCGGACCTCGACCATCCTGCCGCGCCTGTTCCCCGATTGCCCGCCGGTCCTGCACATTCCGCACGGCGCCGGCGACCGCGCCGTCGGGTTCGAGCGGCGTTTTGCCCTGTTCGATCACGTTCTGGTCGCGGGCCGTAAGGATCGCGACCGGCTGGTGGAAAGCGGCGTCGTCGCCGACGAGGACTGCACGGTGACCGGCCCGATCAAGCTGTCTACCGTGATCGGACGATGCGCATCGCCCGCTCCGTTGTTCGACAACGATCGGCCGACGATCCTCTACAATCCGCATTTCTCGCCGAAGTACGGCTCTCTGGAGCACTTCGGTCGCCAGTTGGCGGAAGCGGTCGTCCGCGACGGTCGGTACAACCTGGTCATCGCCCCGCATATGCGGCTGGCGCAGGGGTGGAAGCCGGCGCGGCGCAGCGAATGGGAAAGCCTTGCTGTTCCGGGCCGCGTGATCGTCGATCTGGGGTCGGAACGCAGTTGCGACATGACCTACACGCTGGGGGCGGATCTCTACGTCGGCGACGTCAGCAGCCAGGTCTACGAGTTCCTGATCCGCCCGCGTCCCTGCCTGTTCGTCGACGCCCACGATGCCGACTGGCAGGAGAGCGAGGACTACGCAATGTGGCGGCTTGGCGAGGTCGTAAAGCCGGAATGCGATCCGATCGCCGCCATCGAGCGGGCCTTGGCCGATCACGCCACCTACCTGCCACGCCAGAAGGTGCGCATGGCTTATGCCATAGAGGGCATAGCCTGGGGTGCGGACGGCACGCCCCGATTGGAAGGGACCCCGCCCGCAAGCGTCGCCGCCACGATCGTAGCCCGGCGAGCGGGTCTGCTAGACCGCATGCCGCTGGCCGCCGTCGCCTGAACGGCAGGCATCTCCCCCACAGGGGAGAGATACGTTTTCAGGCACGCCGCTAGCAGCGCTGCTCCTGTCTGCATCGGCGCTGGCCGCAGCGGCGAGCCGCAACAGGGCATTGCGCTTTCTTGAAGCTATGGCCCTGCCGGGTACAAAGCCGGTTGTCGCAACGAAAATATCGTATACGATACCAGTCAGCACGCTATCGGGTCCTGCCATCACCTTCGAACGCGAATTGCGCTCGCCCTTCCGGGCGGGATGCAATTCGCATGGTGCGGACGCGAGGCAAGGCCACGAAAACCATGGCCAAGAAACCAAGGATTGCCTTCGATGAACTTCCCCGCCCATCGCTCCCGTCTCGCGGCCCTGTTGCTGGCCGGCGCCGCCATGCTTCCGCCGATGGCCGCCATGGCCGCGCCGACCGAGGCGGAGATCGCGCGATCGGTTTCGCTGCGGGCGGACTGGCAACACCTGACGCGCGAGATTGCCTGGCCGGCGACGTGGACGCCCGATGGCGGCGCCTTCTCCTATCGCAAGACCGTGGAAGGTGGCTTCGCGTTCGAAACCTACGACATGCAAACCAAAGCCAAGTCCGCCGCGTTCGACCAGCAGCGACTGGCCAAGGCGCTGGGCGATGCCATGGGCAAGTCGGTCGATCCGCTGCGCCTGCCGTTCGAGCAGTTCTCTTACGCCGGTGATCGCCAGACGATCGCGTTCGAGATCGATTATGCCGGCTGGACCTGCACGCTCACCGACTACCACTGCGCGGCCCAGAGCGATCCGCGCCGCCCGCGCGGCTTCGGCGTGGTGCGCGATCTCTCCGTTGCGGCCGACAACCACCCGCGCCTATCGCCCGATGGCAAGTGGGAGGCCACGGTGGAGGACAACAACCTCGTCGTCCGCGTTGCCGGTTCATTGGGGGCTGGTTCCAAGGAAGCCATCCGCCTCAGCAGCGACGGCACCGAGGGCAATTTCTACGATCCAGAGACGATCGAATGGTCGCCGGACAGCCGCCATGTGATGATCTACCGCGTGCGCCCCGGCTTCGCCCGTCACGTCCTGCGCGTCGAGGCCGCGCCGGACGGGCAGCTTCAGCCGGCGCTGCGTAGCCAACTCTATCCCAAGCCCGGCGATGCCGTCGATCAGGAGCAGCCGGTGCTGTTCGACGTGGCTGCACGGCGCCAAACCGTGGTCGATCCCGCGCTGTTCCCCAATCCTTACCAGCTTTCCGAAGCGCGCTGGCGGGCCGACAGCAAGAGCGTGGAGTTCGATTACGACAAGCGCGGCTTCGGACAAGCGCGCCTGATCGCCGTCGATGCCGAAACGGGCGCCGCCCACGCCGCCGTGACCGAGGACGCCAAGACCTTCTTCTATGCCGACCGCCGCTTCGCGCATGACGTCAACGGCCTTGGTGGCGAAATCGTCTGGGCTTCGGAGCGCGACGGCTGGAACCACCTCTACCTGATGGACGGCAAGACCGGGAAGGTGAAGAACCGCATCACCACCGGCGCCTGGGTCGTGCGCGAAGTGGTGAAGGTGGACGACAAGAAGCGGCAGATCTGGTTCGCCGCCAGCGGCATGAACGCGGGCGAAGACCCCTATTTCCGCCACTATTACCGCATCGATTTCGACGGACGGAACCTCACCCCGCTGACGCCGGAACGGGCCGACCACACCGCCCGCTTCTCACCCGACATGCAGTTCTACGTCGATACTTACTCGCGCGTGGACATGCCGACCGTCAGCGAACTCCACCGCGCTGGCGACGGCGCCGTGGTGGCGACGATCACCAAGGGCGACATCAGCCGCCTCACCGCCGCCGGCTTCCACGCGCCGGAAGTCTTCACCGCCAAGGGCCGCGACGGCAAGAGCGACATCTGGGGCCTTGTCGTGCGCCCGCACGACTATGATCCCGCCAAGAAGTACCCGGTGATCGAGAACATCTACGCAGGCCCGCACGACAGCTTCGTGCCCAAGACCTTCTGGCCCTTTGGCTACCATTCGGGCGGGGACAAGGTGATCGGCATGCAGGCGCTGGCCGATCTGGGTTTCATCGTCGTGCAGATCGACGGCATGGGCACCGCCAATCGTTCCAAGGCCTTTCAGGACGTCGCCTGGAAGAACCTGCAGGATTCGGGCTTCCCGGACCGTATCCTCTGGCACAAGGCGATGGCCGCAAAGGACCCGTCCTACGACATCAGCCGTGTCGGCATCTACGGCGCTTCGGCGGGCGGGCAATCGACGCTCAATGCCCTGCTGTTCCATCCCGATTTCTACAAGGCCGGCGTCGCCATGGCGGGCTGCTACGACAACCGCATGGACAAGATCAGCTGGAACGAACAGTGGCTCGGCTGGCCGGTCGACAAGAGCTATGCCGATGCCTCTGGCGTAGACAATGCCGCAAAGCTTCAGGGCAAGCTGTTCCTGATCGTGGGTGAGCAGGACAGCAATGTCGATCCCGCCTCCACCATGCAGGTGGTCAACGCGCTGGTGAACGCGAACAAGGATTTCGACCTCCTCGTCGTGCCCGGCGGCGAACATACCGTCGGCCGCTCCACCGGCCCGATCGACTATGTGACGCGCCGCCTTTCGACGTTCTTCGTCCGCAGCCTTCAGGGTCAGTGAACATGCGATATCTCCTTCAGGGCTGCGCGATCGGCAGCCTCGCGCTCGGCCTCTCGCTGGCACCGGCTCACGCCGAAAATACGCCGCCCGAATGGGAACAGCCCGAGGTCATCCGCCTGGGTGCGGAGCCCATGCACACGACGTTCGAGGGGTTCGAAACGCGTGCCGGCGCGCTTTCGCGCGACGTCGCAAAGTCGCGCTATCACCTCTCGCTCGATGGCGATTGGAAGTTCCACCTCTCGCCCAATCCAGAGGCGCGCCCGGCAGACTTCTTCAAGCCCGGCTTCGATGTGAGCGGGTGGCAGACGATGAAAGTCCCCGGCATCCTGCAGGCCGAAGGGCACGGCCGCCCGGTTTTCGTCGGCAGCGGCTATCCCTTCCCGCGCAACCAGCCGTGGATCGAGCATGACCTCAACGAAGTCGGCTCCTACCGCCGCGAGTTCACGGTTCCGGCCGACTGGTCCGGCCGCAAGCTGCTGCTGACCGTCGGCGCGGCGGGCGCGGCCTATTACATCTGGGTGAATGGCGAACGGGTCGGCTATTCGGAGGATTCCAAGCTTCCCGCCGAGTTCGACGTGACCCGCTTCGCCCATGCCGGCAAGAACACCGTCGCCATCGAACTCTACCGCTTTGCCGATGGCAGCTACCTGGAAGACCAGGACTTCTGGCGGGTCAACGGGATCGAGCGCAGCGTCACCCTCTACGCCGCGCCGGCAACGCATATCCGCAACCTTACGGTCGATGCCGGGCTCGAGAACGACTATCGCGACGGCACGCTGGGGCTAAAGGTCGACCTTGCCGGCCAGCCTTCCTCCATGCGCGTGCGCGCGACCGTGCTCGACGGCAAGCGAGAGGTGCTGACGCGCGAAGGCACTGCGAGCGGCTCCTCGGTCTCGCTCAATGCCAGCGTTCCCGCCGTGCGCACATGGTCGGCCGAAGACCCACAGCTCTACACGCTGCTGGTCGAACTGCTCGACGCCAAGGGCAAGCTGGTGGAGGCGACCACCCGCCGCATCGGCTTCCGCACCGTGGAGATCGCCGGCGGCGAAGTGCGCGTGAACGGCAAGCGGATCATGATCCGCGGCGTCAACCGGCACGAGCACGATCCCAAGACCTTCCACGTCGTTTCCGAAGCGACGATGCGCCGCGATATCGAGCTGATGAAGGCGGCCAACGTCAACGCCGTGCGCACGTCGCACTATCCCAACGATCCGCGCTGGTACGACCTTGCCGACGAATATGGCCTCTACGTCATGGACGAGGCCAATATCGAGAGCCATGGTTACCTCAGCCTCTCGCAAGAGCACGACAACGACCCGAAGTACCTGCTCGCCAACGATCCCAAGTGGCAGGCCGCGCACCTCGACCGCGTGGAGCGCATGGTGGAGCGTGACCGCAACCACCCGTCGATCATCTTCTGGTCGCTGGGCAATGAGAGCGGCGTGGGCGCCAATTTCGAGGCGGCGGGCAAATGGGTGCGGGCGAACGATCCCACGCGCCTTATCAACTTCCTCGGCTGGAGCATGAGCAACTGGCGCCATCCGACCAACAGCTACGTCGATATCTTCGCGCCGATGTATGACGATGTGCCGAAGCTGATCGACTACGCCAAGGATCCAGCCTTCACCCAGCCGCTGATCCTGTGCGAATACGCGCATTCGATGGGCAACAGCCTGGGCGATCTGCAAGGCTATTGGGACACCATGCGCGCCTATCCCAAGCTGCAAGGCGGCTTCATCTGGGACTGGGTGGACCAGACCATGGAGCTGAAGGACAAGGACGGCCGCACTTACTGGGGCCAGGGTCTGGACTACGATCCCGACCCCAAGGCACCCGGCGTGCATGGCGACGACAGCCCGGTGGGCGACGGCGTGATCCAGTCCGACCGCACACCCGATCCCGAATACTACGAACTGGCCAAAGTGCAGGCGCCGATCGCCTTCACGCATGACGCGAACGGCTACCGCGTGGTCAATCGCCACGACCATATCGACCTGTCACGCTTCACGCTGGACTGGACGGTCATGGAGAACGGCAAGGATGTCGCTAGCGGTACATTGGCGACACCTAGCGTGACACCGGGTGCCTCCGTGCCGCTGATCGTGCCGGTTCCGGCCGCGAAGGACGCCTCTGCCGAGCGCATCCTGGTTTTGCGCGCCCGCGCCAAGGCCGGCGCGGTGCCGACTCAGCCAGCGGGACACGTCGTCGGTTGGGAGCAGTTCGAACTTTCCGGCCCTGCGGTGGTGCCGGTCGCGGCCGGTGCCGTTGCTCCCAGCGAGACGGCTTCGACCTTGCGCCTCGCCTCCGGCGATGCCGTGCTGGAGATCGACAAGGCAAGTGGCCTCGTCACCCGCTACGAGCGTGGCGGCAAGCTGCTGCTGACCGGCGGCGCGCCGAACTTCTGGCGCTCGCCCACCGACAACGACGTCGGCTCCGGCGTGCCCAAGAGCCATGCGATGTGGCAGTATTTCTCCGGACACCGCCGTGTCGAGGCGATCGAACGCGACGGCAATGCCATCGTCGTTCATCACGACATGGGCGTGGGTTCGGTGAAGACCGAGACGCGCTGGACGATGGCCGCCGATGGTTCCGTGGGCGTCACCGTCCATTTCGAGCCGCTGCGCGACACCCTGCCCGATCCGCTGCGCGTGGGCCTGGCCTTCGAAACGCCGGCGATGCTCGATCAGGTTCGCTGGTTCGGGCGCGGGCCGCAGGAGACTTATGCCGATCGCAAGACCGGCGGCCTGATCGCCCAGTGGCAGGGCGCACTGGCGGACCAGTTCCACGACTACGCAAGGCCGCAGGAATCGGGCAACAAGACCGATGTGCGCTGGATCGAATTGACGGGGGCCAAGACCGGCTTCCGCGTCACCGGCGCGCAGCCGCTTTCGGTGAACGCGCTGGCCTTCCCTTATGCCGATCTGGCGATGAAGCCGCCATCGCAAGCGCACAGTTCGGACATTCGCCCGCACGGCAACGGCACGCTGCTGATCGATGCCGCACAGGCAGGCGTGGGCGGCGATACCGGATGGAATCTCGATGGCCGGGCGCACATGCCCTATCGCATCGCGCTGAAACCGCTGACCTATTCGTTCACCATCGGCGCGCCTTGAACGAGAAAGGGGCGGCGGTTCCGCACCGCCGCCCCTTTTTAAGCCCTTCTCGACTTTCAGCCGAACCGGCGAAGGTCGAACGGCTCCAACGGCACCGCCGGCTGCTCGCCCGCCATCATCGCAGCCATCAGCTTGCCGGTGATCGGCGCCAGGGTCAGCCCCAGATGCTGGTGCCCGAACGCATAGTAGACGTTGTCCGCCTTCACAGAACGCCCGATCGCCGGCAGGTAATCCGGCAAAGTCGGGCGGCAGCCCATCCAGCGGCGGAACGGACCGCTGACCGGCAGGCCCAGTTCGGCAACGTGACGCTCCAGCCGCTCCCACTTGCGCGGGTCGGCCGGGGCATCGACTTTGCCCAGTTCCACGAAGCTGGCCGCCTGCAGGCTGTCGCGATAGCGGGTGACGATCATCGAGCGTTCCTCGAACACCACGGGCGGCATGTCCTTGGGCCATGCGGCCGCATCGGTGCGGATGTGATAGCCGCGCTCGGCAATCATCGGCGCCTTGTGGCCCAACGCTTCCATGATCGCGCGCGAGCGCACGCCTGCGCAGACGACCACCTGGTCGGCCTCGACGCCTTCCACTTCCACGCCATTCCCGACGCGGCGAAGAGTCGCGGTCCCGGAGACCAACCTGCCACCACGCGCCGCGAAGGCCACGCGCAGCGCATCGCGCAAGTCGGCGAGATCGGCGATCTGGCCGCTACCGGCAAAGCGGATCGCCCCGGCCACCGTGAATTTGCCCAGCTTGCCCAGCGCCTCAAGCTCGCCGGGCGTGGCGGGCTTGACTTGCGCCACCCCGGTATCGGCCGATGACCACGCGGCCTTGCCGGCGATGGCCTTGCGCGGCTCGTTCCACAGCACGAAGTGCCCATCCTGCTTCAACAGGTCCGGCGCGCCAATCCGTTCCATCAGCGAGGTCCAGGCCGGCATCGCCTGCTCCATCAGCGGACGCAGCGCCGCACAGCCCTTGCGAAAGCGCGCAGGCGACGATGCCGCCAGCAGTTTGAGACCGAAGGGCAACCAAGCGCCCACGGCCGCCAGCGGAAAAGCCAGCGCGCCGCCGCGCAGGAACAGGCGCTGCGGCATCGATCGCACTGCCGCCAGCGAAGCCAGTGGCTCCACCTGCTCCACCGCGACATGCCCGGCATTGCCCCAGCTTGCCGCCTGCCCCGCTTCGTCATTATCGACCAGCACAACCGCGTGGCCGGCATCGAGCAATTCGATCCCTACCGACAGGCCGACCACCCCTCCGCCGACGACTGCTGTGCGAACCACAAAAACTCCATTGCAAAGCTTGAATACGATCGTATACGATATAAACACATCATGATTTCCACGCAAGGCGGCGCATCGCGAATGGTTCCCGTTTTCCCCGGCACGAGCAAGCAACCCCGGCAGCGCTTTGCTGCACTGCAATGCTTTGCACGGTGGACGGCGAGATTGCGGGCTTGTGACACATCATCTACCGTATACGGCAGCCAGACAGCGGCATCGCGCCGCAACATGGCGCACTATATGGAGACCCTCTGGTGACAATCGTCGTCCGCACGCTTTCCGAACGCATTTTCGACGTGATCCGCGAAAGGATCGTCGAAGGGAAGCTGCCCGTCATGGAGCCGGTCCGGCAGGATGCGCTGGCCGCCGAACTGGGCGTCAGCAAGATCCCGCTTCGCGAGGCGCTTGCCCGGCTTGAGCATGAAGGGCTGCTGACCAGCCAGGCCAATCGCGGCTGGTTCGTCCGCCCGATGTCCAGCGATCAGGCCGAAGAAATCTACCAGCTTCGCCTCTCGATCGAACCGGCCGCCGCTGCCTACGCCTCCACCCTTGCGGACGAGGATGACAAGCAGGCCGCGATCAAGGCGTTCGAAGTGCTGGACACCGCGGCATCGAGCAATCTGAACGACGTGGCCGTGCGCAACCGCGAATTCCACGTCGCGCTGGTCCGCCCGGCCAAGCGCCTGCTGACCACGCAACTGGTCGAACGCCTGGAAGTGCTGGCAGAGCGCTACGTGCTCGCCCACCTAGAGCCCGCCGGGCGCGGCGACCGCGCGCATACCGAACACCGTGACCTGCTCGACGCCTGGCTCGCCGGAGATGCGACCAAGGTGAAGGGCCTGCTTACCCAACATATCGCCAGCACGCTCGACGACTTGCGTGCCCATTTCAACGCCGATCAGACCGGCTGACCAAGCCGGTCAAAACAACCTGGGGGACCGAATGCTCGGACCGCGTAAATCCATAGAAAAACTGTCGCAACGCGATTCCGGACATTCCCTGGCCAAGACGCTGAGCTGGCCGCACCTGATCGCTCTGGGCGTCGGCGCCATCGTCGGCACCGGCATCTACACGCTGACCGGCGTGGGCGCAGAGCGCGCCGGACCGGCCGTGATCCTGGCCTTCGCAGTCGCCGGCGCGGTCTGCGCCTGTGCGGCGCTTGCCTATGCCGAAATGGCCACGCTGATCCCGGCCGCCGGCAGCGCCTATACCTTCTCCTACGCCGCGATGGGCGAAACCGTCGCCTGGGTGGTGGGTTGGAGCCTCATCCTCGAATATTCGCTGGCCTGTTCGACCGTCGCGGTCGGCTGGTCGGGCTATCTGGTCGGCTGGATCGAGTCCGCCGGTGTCCACTTGCCCCATGCCTTGCTGGTCGGCCCGCATGGAGGCGGCGTGATCAACCTGCCCGCCGTGCTCGTCGCACTGGCAGTGATGGGCATGCTGATCGCCGGCACCCGCGAAAGCGCCACGCTGAACATCGTGCTGGTCATCATCAAGCTGGTCGCCCTGTCGATCTTCGTCGCCTTTGCCGCGCCCGCCTTCACGGCCGACAACATGCACCCCTTCATGCCCTATGGCTTTGCCAGCACCGAAGTGGGCGGCATGCAGCGCGGCGTGATGGCGGCGGCGGCCATCGTGTTCTTCGCCTTCTACGGCTTCGACGCGGTTGCCACTTCGGCAGAAGAAGCCAAGAACCCCGGCCGTGACCTGACCATCGGCATCGTCGGTTCGATGGTGGTCTGCACCGTGATCTACATGGCCGTGGCCATCACGGCGATCGGCGCACTGCCGTTCCAGCAGCTTGCCAACTCGCCCGAACCGCTCGCCCTCGTGCTGCGCCAGCTGGGTCAGCCGGTCGCCGCACACCTGATCGCACTGGCCGCCGTGCTGGCGCTGCCCTCGGTCATCCTCGTCATGATGTACGGCCAGAGCCGGGTGTTCTTCGTGATGGCGCGTGACGGCCTGCTGCCGCGCAGCCTGGCCAAGATCAGCCCGCGCACCGGAGCGCCCACCCGCATCACGCTGATCACCGGCATTTCGATCGCCCTGGTCGCTGGCGTGTTCCGCCTGGACGAGATTGCGGAACTGGCCAATGCCGGCACGCTGATCGCCTTCATCTCGGTGGGCGCCTGCCTGATGATCCTGCGCCGCCGCTTCCCCGAACTGCCGCGCCTGTTCAAATGCCCGCAGCCCTACATTGTCGGCACGCTGACGATCCTGGGCTGCGCCTACCTTCTCTTCAGCCTGCCTTCGACGACCCTGGTGCGCTTCGGCATCTGGAACGTCATCGGCCTCGTCGCCTACAGCCTCTACGGCCGTACGCGCAGCGAAGCCGCCCGCGAAGCGAGCGTCGTGGCGTAAGCCACGGCGCCAGCCGCCCCCCCTTTTCCGCTCACCCTTCCCGAATGCGACACGGTCCAAGGAGATCGCGATGAAACACGCCCTGATCAAAGCCGCCGCTATCGCAGGCGCCCTGCTTGCCAGCACTTCCCCCGTCCTTGCCAAGACCGCCTATGACGGCGTCTGGCTGTTCGACGATACCCCGCCGACGCCCGGCGTGACGATGATGGAAGTCACCTCCAAGGGCGGCAAGATCGCCGGCTCGGTCACCACCAAGTGGTACGGCCCGGTCGAGATGATGAACCCGCATATCGAAGGCGGCGTGCTGAAGTTCGAGGCGCGCAACCTCAACGACCGCGATCACCTGACCCGCCAGTGGAGCGTCGCCATCGAGGACGGCCGCGCCCACCTGAAGGGCCAGATCTGGGAGTCCGAAGTCGACAGCACCGGCCGCGCCGGCACCGCGACGGATGCCAAGGCGCGCGCCTTCAAGTTCACCGCGCTGCCGCCGCTCGGCGCGCCGATCCCCAGCAAGCTGGCCGCCACGCCGCCGATGGGCTGGAGCAGCTGGAACAAGTTCGCCGATCACATCGACGACAAGACCGTGCGCGCCATGGCGGACGCCCTGGTCTCCTCCGGTCTGCGCGATGCCGGGTACATCTACATCAACATCGACGATGGCTGGCAGGGTGAGCGGGATGCCAAGGGCGTGCTGCAGCCCAACGCCAAGTTCCCGGACATGAAGGCGCTGACCGCCTATGTTCATTCGAAGGGGCTGAAGATCGGCATCTATTCCTCGCAGGGGCCCAAGACCTGCGCGGGCTACATCGGCAGCTACGGCCATGTGAAGCAGGATGCGGATACCTATGCCGACTGGGGCTTCGACTATCTGAAGTACGACCTCTGCTCGGGCGAGTGGTTCTACGCCGACGCGGACACCGTGAAGCGCAGCTATTACGAGATGGGCAAGGCCCTGCAGGAGGCCGGCAAGCGGACCGGGCGCGACATCGTGTTTTCGCTCTGCGAATATGGCCGCTTCGACGTCGGCAGCTGGGGCCGCGACGTGGGCGGCGTGCTGTGGCGCACCACCGGCGACATTACCGACGACTATCCGACGATGGCCAAGATCGGCTTCGACAAGAACGGCAATCCCGCCTGGGCCGGCCCGCATGGCTGGAACGATCCGGACATGCTGGAAATCGGCAATGGCGGCATGAGCGCGGACGAATACCGCACCCACATGTCGCTATGGGCGATGTCCGCAGCGCCGTTGATGATGGGGCATGACCTCCGCGAAATGAGCCCGGAAACGCTGGCGATGCTGACCAACCGCCGCGTCATCGCGGTCGATCAGGATGCGCTGGGCGTGCAGGGCAAGCCGGTGCGCAAGGCGGGTTCGCTGGAAGTATGGGCCAAGCCGCTGTCCGACGGCCGAGTGGCGCTGGCGCTGTTCAATCGCGGCGACAGCGCGGCACCGCTGGCGCTGTCGCCCGCCGATGCCGGCCTCGCCTCGGTGGATGGTGTTGAAGACCTGTGGAGCGGCGCGAAGGCTGGCGCCCTGCCCGCCGGTTATCAGGTGCCAGCGCGCGGCGTGGTGATGGTCGCGGTGCACGGCGCCAAGTAATGTAAGTCACGGACGGCGGGTCTGCTTGCCCCTGTCGGCAAGAGCCGCCGTCCGCCCTTTTATCCGGGACCGGGCGGTCGCATCGCTGGGCGATGGAGACCGTCCGCACCTTCTGCCGCAATTGCAGCGCCGCCTGCGCGATGGCGATCGAGGTCGATCAGGGCCGCATGATCAGCGCGCGGCCCGATGGCGCGGTATCTCCTTACGGCGCCTATCTCTGCCCCAAGGGCCTTGCTTCCGTGGAGTTCCATAACGGGGCCGAGGACCGGCTGCTGAACTGCCTTGCGCGCAGTGCCGACGGGGCGTTTGCGCCGATCGAACCCGAGGCCGCGTTAGATGCCATCGGCGCGAAGCTGGCGGCGCTGGTCGCGGAGCACGGGCCGCGTTCGGTGGCGGTCTATCACGGCACCGGCGCCTATCGCAGCACTCTGGGCGGGCTGATGGAGCGGGCCTGGGTCTCGGCGCTCGGCACGCCCAACTTCTTCTCGACGATGACCATCGACCAGTCGGCCAAGTGGGTGACGATGGCGCGCATGGGCACCTTCGCCAGCGGCCGCCATGCCATGCGCGATCTCGACGTGGCGCTGCTGGCTGGCGGCAATCCGGTCGTGACCCATCAGGGTGCGCCTTTCGCGCTGATGGAGAGCGGCGCACCTAGCCGCGCGCTGGAGACGGCCCGGGCGCGCGGGATGAAGCTGATCCTGATCGACCCGCGCCGCACTGAGACTGCCCGCCATGCCGACTTGCTGATCCAGCCCCTACCCGGCCACGACGCCGCGATCTTCGCCGCCATCGCCCACGTCCTCCTGCGCGACGGGAGCTATGACCATGCCTTCGTCGAGCGTTGGTGCGCCGGGCTGGACGACGTGCGTGCACTGGTAGCCGAAGCGACGCCCGAATGGGCCGCCAGGCGCGCCGATGTATCGGCCGCAGAGATCGAACTGGCGGCCAAGTGGCTGGGAGATGCGCGCAAGGTCGGCGTCGGCAGCGGCACAGGTCCCTCGTTCTCCGCCCATTCCAACCTTGCCGACCATATGATCGAGCTGGTGAACGTGCTCTGCGGCGGATATCGGCGCGCGGGCGACCTCGTGCGCAATCCCGGCACCTTGCGCCCGCGCAGCTTCACCGAAATGGCCGTCTCGCCCTCCCGGGGTTTCGAGCGCAAACCCAAATGCCTGAGCGCGGATACCGGGCAATTGCTAGGCGAGTTTCCCTCTGCGCTGCTGCCCGGCGAGATCACGGCGAACTCGCCCGACCGCATCCGCGCACTGATCGTCTTCGGCGGCGATCCGCTGAAGGCGATGGGCGACCCCGCCCTCGCCAGTGCGGCCTTTGCAAAGCTGGACCTGCTGGTCTCGCTCGATTCCCGTATGAACGAGACCGGCAAGCGCGCCCACTACGTGATCGCCGCCAGCCAGCCGTTCGAGCGGCATGACCTGACGCTTGCCGCCGACGCACTCTATCCCGAAGCCTTCGCGCAATATGCGCCGCCGATCGTCGCCAAGCCGCAGGGCTGCCTGCACGACTGGGAATTCTTCTGGGAAGTCTCCGCCCGCATGGGCCTGCCGCTGATCTTCAAGTCCTGGAGCTACGGCCAGCGTTTCGAGGATATTGCGCGCGGCCTGCCGCTCAGCCCGGCCGACAGACCCGATCCCGAAGCGCTCTGCCGCTTTCTGGCGGGCGAAGGCAAAGTCGAGTTCGACAGCCTCGTCGCCCATCCCGAAGGCCTGCGCCCCGACAGCGAACCGGCATTCGTGCAGCCCGCCCCGGACGCCAGCGGCAAACTGCAATTGATGCCCGCCGATGTCGCCGCCGAGTTTCACGGCTATGCCGCCGAGCCGCTGGACGATGGCTATCCGCTGCGCCTCACCTGCCGCCGCGTGCTCCATGCGCTGAACGGCGCCTTCCGCGACTCCCGCGCGGCGCGAAAGCGCCATCCCGTCAATCCGGCCTGGATGAACCCGCTCGACATGGCCGATCTGGGCCTCGGCGAAGGCGTGCTGGTGGAAATCGCCTCCCCCCACGGCGCGATCCGCGCGGTCGCGCGCGGCGAGGATCGGCTGCGGCGCGGGGTCGTATCGATGTCGCACATGTTCGGCCCCCTGGTGGGCTCCGGCGATCCCATTGCCGACGGCGGATCCAATCCCGGCGAGCTGACCTCTCTGTCCGAAGTGCTGGAGCCGATCAACTTCATGCCCCGCTTCTCGGGCATCCCGATCCGCGTTTCACCCGTCTCGGAAGCCTGATCTGAGCAGCCTAGTCCGAAAGTATTAGTCCGATGATTCGGGCCGAATTACGCAGACCCTACCCGCCTTGGGGACACCTCCACCCACGCCGCGAACCGCAGGATAGCGCGCATTCCCGCGCTATTGCGGCATTTTTGCGACAGATAACATATTTCGTATACGATATTTGACATGCGGCAAAATGTGTCGCAACCTTGGCGCATTGAACAAGGGAGTCATGCCCATGAGGGGTCGTAACCAGACACTTTATTGCGCTGCAGCAATATCGGCGATCATTGCCAGCACTGTCAGCACCACGTCGTTCGCGCAGGACGGGGCGGAAGCACCGGCGGCCGACATCGTCGTCACCGGCACGCGCATCAAGCGCCCGGACCTTTCCAGCAACAGCCCGCAGACGATCGTCGGTTCCGACGAGTTCAAGTTCCAGGGCGCGACCTCGGTCGAGCAGGTGCTCAATCGCCTGCCGCAGTTCACTGCCGACGCCAACGAGAACGTCTCGAACGGTTCGGACGGCACTTCGAAGATCAACTTGCGCAACCTCGGCTCGAACCGCGTGCTCACGCTGATCGACGGCCAGCGCATGATGCCTTCGCAGGCGGTCAACCTTGCCTTGATCCCCAGCGCCCTGATCGAGCGCGTCGACGTCATGTCGGGCGGCGCCTCGGCGGTCTACGGTTCGGACGCGCTTTCGGGCGTCGTCAACTTCGTGCTGAAGAAGGACCTCGACGGCATTCGCGTCGATGCCCAGACCGGCTTCTCGCAGCACAGCAACAACAACAGCTCGGTCCGCGCGATTCAGAGCGCCTCTGGCTACGACAACGCCCCATCGTCGGTCGCCGACGGCGGCAAGCAGGACATCACCATCGCAGCGGGCAAGAACTTCGCCGATGGTCGCGGCAATATCACCGTTTATGGCGGCTACCGCCACATCAGCCCGGTTCGCCAGTCCAGCCGCGACGTTTCCGCCTGCGCCCTGCAGGATCGCGAATCCGTTGCCGGTTCGGGCAACTTCGACCAGCTGTTCTGCGGCGGTTCGAGCAACACGCCCTACGGCTCGTTCATTCCGCTCTCTAGCCTCAGCCCCTACAAGGGCCAGACCCTCATCAACAACCGCGACGGCAGCGGCACGCTCGTGCCGTACGATTCGTCGTACGCGTACAACACGTCCCCGGACAACTACCTGCAGCGCTCTGACCAGCGTTACACGGCCGGCGGCTTCGCGCACTTCCAGTTCAGCAAGGCGGCCGAAGTCTACGGCAGCTTCATGTACATGAAGGACCAGACGTTCTCGCAGGTCGCGCCTTCGGCGGTCTGGTTCGGCACGGCCTTCGACGTTTCCTGCAACAACCCCTACGCCAGCGCCGCACAGCTTTCCGCGATCTGCGGTTCGGCTGCGGGCACCGATACCACGGCGCCCACCAACGTCGGCTATCGCGTGGTCGGCCAGCCGCGTCGCGACAACTTGCGCTTCAACGACTACCGCTACTCGGCAGGCGTGCGCGGCGATATCGGCAGCGGCTTCAGCTACGACGTCAACTACATGTACTCGCTCGTGAAGTACAAGGAGACGTACCTCAACGACGTGAACCAGGCGAAGGCCGGCCTCGCGCTCGATGCCGTCAGCGTCAACGGCGTGCCGACCTGCCGCTCGGTCATCGACGGCACCGACCCGAACTGCATTCCGATCAACGTCTTCACGCCCGGCGGCGTGACGGCGGACCAGGCCGCCTACATCTTCGGTGAGAGCAACACCGCTTCGCGCAACTCGCTGGGCGTGATCTCCGGCTCGCTCAGCGGCGACCTGGGCCAGATGGGCGTGATCCTGCCGTGGGCCGAAAAGGGCGTCGGCATCGCACTCGGCGTCGAACGCCGCCGCGAAACGCTGAACTTCACGGCTGACGAAGTCGCGCAGCAGAACGGCACCCTGCCCTCCGACGGTATCATCGCCGTGACCGAGGCCTTCGGCGAAATCGAAGTTCCGCTGATCGAGAACAAGCCGTTCTTCCGCTCGCTGACGATCAACGGCGGTCTGCGCTATTCGTCCTACGACAACAAGCAGAACTCGACCGGCCTGAAGTCGGGCTACAACGTGTGGACCTACAAGGGCGAACTGTCGTGGGCGCCGATCGACGACCTGCGCGTCCGCGCCAGCTACAACCACGCCATCCGCGCACCTAACGTGGCCGAACTCTTCGCCGCGCAGTCGGTCGGCAACGTGAACGGCACAGATCCGTGCGCGGGCGCCAACCCGACCGCCTCGTTCGAGGTCTGCCAGGCCACCGGCGTGACCCAGGCCATGTACGGCAGCATCCCCGGATGCCCGTCCGATCAGTGCTCCGCGCTTGGCGGCGGCAACGTCGCGCTGAAGCCCGAAACCGCCGATACCTACACCCTTGGCGTCGTGATCACGCCGAAGGCCATTCGTCGCCTCTCGGTCTCGGTCGACTACTACAACATCAAGGTGAAGGACTACATCGGTTCGATCGCGCCTTCGCTGATCATGGGCCAGTGCGCTTCGACCGGTGATCCGTACTACTGTGGCCTGTTCGTTCGCGATCCGCGTTCGGGCCAGGTGTTTGGCCAGAATTCGGGCTACATCATCTCGACCACGATGAACACGGGCTACCTCAAGACCTCCGGTCTCGACGTGAATGCCGATTACACGTTCAACCTCGGCAGCCACGGCAGCGTCAATCTGGGCCTGGTCGGCACCTACCTGATCGAACAGGTTTCGCAGCCGGTCCCCGGCGGCGGCTCGTACGACTGCAAGGGCCTGTTCGGTTACACCTGCGGCCAGCCGACCCCCGATTGGCGCCATGTCGCGCGCCTCTCCTGGATGGCACCCAGCGATACCACCGTCTCGCTCTCCTGGCGCTACATCGGCGGCACGAAGCTTTCGAGCCTGTCGAGCAACCCGCTGCTCTCGGCTGACCAGACGACGGTCAACCGCAAGATCAACGCCTACAACTACTTCGACCTGTCGCTGACCCAGGCGATCGACAAGAACTTCACCCTGCGTGCAGGCGTGAACAACATGTTCGACAAGGATCCGCCGATCCTCGACTCGGGCCTGTTGCAGTCGTTCGGCAACGGCAACACCTATCCGGGCGTCTACGACTCGCTCGGCCGCACGATCTTCGTCGGCTTCACCGCCAACTTCTGATCCTGTCCCGCACGGCGGCTTTTCGTCCCAGCCTGAAAGCCGCCGTTCATCCCAAGGCCCGTCCGGTCGCAAGACCGGGCGGGCCTTTTGGTATTCAATGTCAGGCGACCGCTATCAGGCGGCGAGCACCTGCCCGCTGGCTGCCACGCGAATGTCGCGCGCCAGTTCCTCCACGCGCGCCAAGTCACAGTCCCACGCGAACATGAAGCGGGCGCTGCCACCGATGAAGGTGTAGAAGCGCCAGCCGCGCTCGCGCAGGGCCTCCAGCACTTCGGCAGGTGCCTCAAGAAAGACCGAGTTCGCCTGCACCGGAAACTTGAACGACAGCCCTGGCAGATCGCCAACCAGGTCCGCCAAGCGGCGGGCGCAGGCATTGCCGTGCTCGGCATTGCGCAGCCAGGCGCCGCTCTCGATCAGGCCGATCCACGGGGCTGAGAGGAAGCGCATCTTGGAGGCGAGCTGGCCCGCCTGCTTGCAGCGATAGTCGAAGTCCGCCGCCAGTGCGCGGTCGAAGTAGATGATCGCCTCACCCACGGCCATGCCGTTCTTAGTGCCGCCAAAACAGAGCACGTCCACACCCGCCTGCCACGAGATTTCCGCCGGTGTGCAGCCCAGCGTGGCGCAAGCATGGGCGAAACGTGCGCCATCCATGTGCAGCTTCAGACCCAGTTCGCGGCAGACGGCCGAGATCGCCTTGACCTCATCGATCGAATAGACCTGCCCCGTCTCGGTCGGCTGGGTGATCGTGACCACGCGCGGCTTGGGGAAGTGAATGTCGGACCGGCTGGCGGCGAGCGCGCGGATCGCCTCCGGCGTCAGTTTCCCGTCCTCCGACTGGGCGACCAGCAGCTTGGAGCCGTTCGAGAAGAACTCCGGCGCACCGCACTCGTCGGTCTCCACGTGGGCGGAGGAGGAGCAGATCACGCTGTGGTAGGACTGACAGAGCGAGGCCAGCGCCAGCGAGTTGGCCGCCGTGCCGTTGAACACGAAGAACACCTCTCCATCGGCATCGAACAGGCGGCGGAAGCTGTTGGCGGCGCGCAAGGTCCACTCATCGTCGCCATAAGCCACGGCCGAGCCTGCGTTCGCTTCCATCATCGCGGCAAGCGCCTCGGGACAGATGCCGGCGTAGTTGTCGCTCGCGAACTGCTGGGGGTGCTGTGTCATGCTCGGTTCCTCAATGCTTCGAATGCAAGCACCGGATCGACGTATGACAGTGGCGAAAGGTCCCGTTTAGTTGCCGGCCCGGCCACATCCCTCCCTTCGGAGGCACCACCTTGCTCGGGGAGCAGGTTGGCGTCGGACGTCGGCCCGACTCTTGATGCTGGAAACAGCGATAGAGGCGATTGCCCGCAAGCGCAAGACTGTTGCGATAGGGCGCACGAATAGTTCGACACGAAAAAAGCCCCCGCCGACGATGCGGCGGGGGCTAAAGAGGGATCGGCGGAGAGGGAATGCAGACCCGCCGATCGGGTGGGTACGTAATCAGAACTTGTTGGAAAACGCCTTAGGAGGCGTTTTCGTTCGGCACCGGCCCTCTTCCCCACCCGACCACCCACGAGTGTACCCTGATGGGTGGTCGGGTGGGGGAGAGGGCCGGTGCCGCAAAATTCGCCTTCAGCGAATTTTCAAACAAACCATCAGGTTACCTGGAAACCGGCCCAGAACGGGTCTTCGCGGTCGATCCAGATGGTGTTGAAGCCGGTGGCAATCGCCGAACCCTCGATCGAGGGGATGATCGCCGGCTGGTCGCCCAGCATGACTTCCTGCTCCACGCGGCCGATGAAGCGGCTGCAGATGTAGCTTTCGTGCACGAAGCGGTCGCCCACCTTCAAGCGGCCGGTGGCGTGCAGATGCGCCAGGCGGGCCGAAGTGCCGGTGCCGCAAGGGCTGCGGTCGATCGCCTTGTCGCCATAGAACACGGCGTTGCGGCCATCGGCCCCCTCGTGCTTGGGCTTGTCGGCCCAAAGAATGTGGCTGACGCCGCGGATCGTGGAATCGACCGGGTGGACCGGCTCGTACTTCGCGCGCACGGCCTCACGGATCCTGCCCGAAAGCTCGATGATGCGCGACGCGCCCAGATCGTCGAGCCCGGTGTAGTTCCCCTGCGGCTCGACGATGGCGTAGTAGTTGCCGCCGTAGGACACGTCGATCGAGAGCGGACCGATGCCTTCCACGTCCACCTCGATGCCGCGCGCGGCGACATAGGCGGGGACGTTGGTGATGCGAACCGAAGTGACCTTGGGGCCATTCGTCTCGTAGGCGATCTCGATCACGCCCGCCGGAACCTCGACGCGCAGCTTGCCCGGCGTCGCCGGCTGGATCAGCCCGTGCTCCAGCCCGAAGGTCACCATGCCGATGGTGCCGTGGCCGCACATGGGCAGGCAGCCCGAAGTCTCGATGAACAGGATGCCGATGTCGTTGGCCGGATCGCAAGGCGGATAGAGGAACCCGCCCGACATCATGTCATGCCCGCGCGGCTCGAAGCAGAGCCCCGTGCGGATCCAGTCGAAGCGCGACAGGAAATCCTGCCGACGTTCGGACATCGAGGCGCCCTTCAACAGCGGAGCCCCGCCCGCCACAAGGCGAACGGGGTTACCGGCTGTGTGGCCGTCGATGCAGAAGAAAGTGTGCCGCATCGACGCTCCCTTAGGCTGCTGCCGCGACCGTCAGGTCGGGACGGGTGGCGGCGGCGCGCTCGACCATCGCGATCACTTCCGCGCGGCGCTCGCCTTCGAGGACGTAGCGCGGAGGCAGAACGCGCTCCGAACCGCGACCCATGACCTGCTCGGCCAGCTTGATCGACTGCACCAGGTCATGCTCGGCATCGAGGTGAAGCAGCGGCATGAACCAGCGATAGATTTCCATGGCCTTGGCATGGTCGCCGCGCTCGAACGCCTTGACCAGCTCGACCGATTCCTTCGGGAAAGCGTTGGTGAGGCCCGAAACCCAGCCCTGCGCGCCAAGGTAGAGACCTTCGAGAGCCACGTCGTCGAGGCCGGCGAACAGCGTGTAGCGATCGCCGAAGGTGTTGCGGAAATCGGTGAAGCGGCGGGTGTCCGGCGCCGATTCCTTGACCGCGACGATGTTCTTCACGTCGATCAGGGCGGTCAGCACGTCCTTGTCGATCACCGTGCGGTAGGCCGGCGGGTTGTTGTAGAGCATGATCGGCAGACCGGTCTGGTCGGCAACGCCCTTGAAGTGGGCGACCAGCTCATGCGCCTTGGGCACATAGACCATCGGCGGCAGCAGCATCAGGCCATTGGCACCGATCTTCTCAGCAGCCTGCGCGTAACGAACGGCGCGGCGGGTGTCGAATTCCGAAACGCCGGTGACGACGGGAACGCGGCCATTCACGGCTTCGACGATCGCGGTGAGAACCTGGACCTTCTCGTCGAATTCGAGCGAGTTGTTCTCGCCCACGGTGCCGAGCGCGATGACGCCGGTGACACCGTCGTTGATGAGATCGTCGACCACGCGCTGCGTGTCGGCGAGATCAAGCGAGAGGTCTTCGCGCACCTGGGTCGTGACCGCGGGGAACACACCCTTCCAACCAATAGCCATAATGAGAATCGTCCTGCGTGTTTCTGGTTAATCTAGATATCGTATACGATATTACAAATTAACCTGCAATTGCATTCTTCGCACCACCAGGTGCGTGCGGAGTCAAACGAAATTCGAAGCTTGGCACTAGCCGGGGGAAACCCGCACTGCCGAAGCGAAAGCGCCCGAAACGAAAAGGGGGCGCCGAGCCAGATGCCCGCCGCCCCCTTCTCCGGTCACGCCGAAACGTGTGAGATCAGAAGCGGAAGCGAACGCCCGTCTGGATGGTGCGCGCCTGAAGGCGCACGCCGTAAGGCAGCAGGCGATCCTTGCCCCACCACATCTGCGCATTGTTCTTCAGCAGGTTCGTCGCCTCGACACTGAACGTCACGAATTTCCACGGCGTGAAGTTGAGCGCGGC
Organism: Novosphingobium oxfordense; assembly: GCF_044029435.1. Taxonomy (NCBI): domain Bacteria; kingdom Pseudomonadati; phylum Pseudomonadota; class Alphaproteobacteria; order Sphingomonadales; family Sphingomonadaceae; genus Novosphingobium; species Novosphingobium oxfordense. The sequence goes on from NZ_CP147008.1 coordinate 555,249, forward strand.
GTCCAGACGCGAGGTGGAGTCCATGTACGGCGAGTAGTCGGGGAAGTCCGACATCACTGCCGTGCGGTAGCGAGAACGATAGTTCCACGCCACGCGCGCGCTGAACTCAGGCGTGTCGTAGTAGAGCGCCGCGTTGTAGGTCAGCTTCGACATGCCGATGGCATTGTTGTCCGAGCCATCGGGGTAGTTGATGTTGCCCTTGCGCAGCCAGGTCACGTTCCCCTGGACGCCGAAATTGCGCCAGAAGCCCGGCAGGAAGTCGAAGAACGTCTGGCCGGCGATCTCGAAGCCCTGGAACGTGCCGCCGCCCGCGTTGCGGTTCGTCCAGACCTGACCGATCCCACCGAATTCGGGAACGTATTCAGCCTCGACCGAGTAGTAGATGTAGCCCTTCGGCTTCTTGAGGTAGGAGGCGACGGAAACAGATCCGGCGCGGCCGAAATTGTATTCGAGCGATGCGTCGAAGCTGTTTTCGGTATAGGCCTTCAGGTCCGGATTGCCCGCGTAAACCGTATTGCTCGCAAGATTGACGTTGCGATACGGCGTCAGCGCATCGAAACCGACGCGCTGGACGTTCTTCGTCCAGGACAGACGCAGTTGCAGGTCCGACGTGAAGTGGGCAATCGCGTTGAAGCTGGGCAGGACGTCGATGAAATTGCCCTTGCCGGTGGCGTCGGTGATGACCTCGTGGCCCTGCTTGTCGTAGTTGTAGGCAGCGCTGTCCGACGTGCCCCAGGTGTTGATCACGCGGGCGCCGAACACGCCATCGATCGGCACCCCGATGTCGAAGGCATAGTTGAACTGGCCGTACACTGCGAAAGTCTTCTCACGCGATGCATAGCCGGCGCCGAGATTGAGGCTGGGGTACTTGGTGGACCAGTCCTGGGTGGTCGTGCCGCTGCTCTGCAGCCACTCGCGGACGCTGTCCATGTTGTTCATGAGGTACTTGCCGTCGAGGTGATACCAGCTCGGCGCGTCGAACCCGGAGACGTCGGTGGTCGAAGTCTCGTAGGGATAGCCGACATCGTCGAGCGCGATCGTCGACCCGTTGTCGCGCGGGAAGCTGTCGCGATAGCCGTAACGGTAGCTGATCTTCCGGTCGGAGAAGCGTGCGCCCATCTGGAACGAGCGCAGCAGCCCGTTATCCGTAAGATCCTGTGTCAGGTCCACTTGCGAGGCAAAGCTGCGGCTGCGGTACACGCCGCGTTCGTCATGAAGGTTCTCGAGGTAATATTCGCTGGGATTGGACAAATCGACGCCGTTAAACGCGATGTAGGGGCCCTGTCCCGCACCGACATCCTCGTTGAAGTTTACGGTGGCGCTGTCGATCGTCGAGAAACGATAGGTGCTCAAAACGCCGTAATAGACACGCTTCGACTGGTTGTACTGAGTGCTAAAATTGATCTTTGTGTGATCGTTATGCCAGTGCGTCTCGAAATTGCCGCCATAATTGTTCGACGTCACGCGCTCGTAATAGGATTCCGGGCCGCCGGCAATAACGCCCGTGGCCGGTGTAACGGTCATGCCATCGATCGTCTGGTAATCGGTATTGCCGTTGTCCGCATAGGAAATGCCCGACAAGTTGTAGTTGCCGTTGCGCAGGACAAGGTGCAGGCGATCGCGCGAGCGCAGTTCGCGGCTGCCGAAGTAGTTGCCCTCCAGCACGAAATCGAGCTGGTCGCTGGCGCGCCATTGCCACACTGCGTTGATCGCGGGACGCGTGATCCGCCCGTTTTCGGTGCCATAGTTCACCGCGTAGGGCGTGATCGTCGTCAGCGCCTGATCGGCGGGGAGGGAATCGAGGTCGGTTCCGAAGAACGTGCCCGGCGTCTCGCTCTCAAGGAACGTCTCGTTGTAGTTGTTCCGCGTGTAGGAGGCGTTGATCAGGAAGCCCATCTCGCCGATGCCGGTATCGAAACGGTCGCCCACCAGAACACTGCCGTAAGGGCTCTTGGTATTGCCGATGTTCGAAAACACCTCGCGGAAGCTGCCCGCGACGGTCAGCCCCTTGTTGAGATCGAGCGGGCGGCGCAGTTCGACGTTCACGGTGCCGGCAATGCCGCCTTCCACCTGATCGGGGGTGCGCGTCTTGTAGACGTCCACCGCCTTGATCAGTTCCGCCGGAACATCGGCCAGGTTCATCGAACGGTCTGCGCCGCTGGTGGCTTCGAAGCCGTTCACGGTGGTCGAAATGTCGGTCATGCCGCGGATCGAGATCGACGAGCCCTCGCCATGGACGCGGTCGATCTGGACGCCGGTGACGCGGGCAAGCGCTTCGGGAACGTTATTGTCCGGCAATTTGCCGACGTCCTCGGCCACGATGGAGTCGACGATCTGCTTCGCCTTGCGCTTCTTCTCGGCCGCTTTCTCGACCGAGCCGCGCACGCCGGTGACGACGATCGCACTGCCGGACTTGTCGTCGGCACCGCCGCTTTCCTGCGCTAATGCTGTGCCCGGCAGAGCGTTGAATGCCAGGACGGTGACGACCGCCATGGCTGACGAAAGCTTCAGAACCCCACGTGACCTCATGCGACTTCCCCTTGTTTATTCAGGATCGCACCCGAACATATATCGTATACCTCCTACTTTATTTGTCGGAGTCAATAGGATTGTCACCAAGCGGCAACAAACCGTGCGCTGTGTGCCAAAACCGCACCAATTCATCGCGATAAAACGAAAAAGGGAGCGCGGATGGACCGCACCCCCTAGGTATTTAGTCGGATAATTGGACAGCTACGTCGTAATCAGCTGCAAGGCGCCGCCGGCCCCTTCCCCGAATCGCGGATCATTGGCACGGCTGCCTTTGGCGCCAGCACTTCCCATTCCTGCACGGCCAGCGCGCCGTAAGTCTTACCGTCGGTGGAGGCGTCCATCACCGCGCGGAGGCAGCGGGTGGTGATGGGGCGGAAGGACACACTTTGGAAGGCCTCGGTCGCAGTCCCGTAGGCGCTGGCGCCGGGGACCGGTTTCCAGCCCTTCTGCCAGTATTCCAGGCGCCATTTCGCCGGCGGGGCGACGCCCACGCCCGAACCGGCCGGCTGGTCGTTCCAGAAGCGGATGCGCGATCCGTTTACTGTCACAGGCTGATCCCAGCGGTATTCGATCCACTGGCTGGGCGGGTTGTTGGGTGACCAGCTGCCCCACATGTCGGGCGGCAACGGCGCTTCCTTTACCACGCCGTCGTTCAGCGACCTGATCCAGAACTGCACCGGCACCGGCTCATTCGAGGCCGTCGCCCAGGCCGAGCGCGCGATATTGCGTGTGGCAACCAGCGGTGGCCGCGGGCGCAGGGTCGGCACCACCGGCAGGATGCGGGCGGGTGAAACGCTGTCGTCCCACTCCATCTTGTCCAGCGCGACGCTGCGGCGGAAATGGCCGCCGCCCTTCGCGTCCGCCGTGTGATAGGCGAGATACCACTGCCCCTCGAACTCCACCGCGCCGGGGTGCGAAGTGGTGGAAGACACCGGCTTCAGCGCAACGCCGCGATAGGTCCACGGGCCCATCGGTGAAGGCGCAGTGCCATAAGCGATGCAGGCGTAGTAGACGGCGGGCGTGCAATCCGAAGTCGGGCCGGCCTTGTTGCCGGCATAGAGCATGTAGTAGCTGCCCTTGCGCTTCATGATCCACGGCGCTTCGAAGAAGCCGGTCAGCCCCTTCATCGCCAGCTCCGGCCCCTTGGGGGTGATCATGTCGCGCTCCAGCTCCATACCGCGAAGCTGGCCGAACGTGCCCCAGTAGATGTAGACCCGGCCATCATCGTCCAACATCACCGTGGGATCGATGTTCTGGATGTCGTTGGCGACGGGCACCTTCTGCGAGATGATCGGCCCGGACGGATGCGCATCGCGCCAGGGGCCGAGCGGGCTGTCCGCTACCGCCACGCCGATCGCGAAGCGGTCCTTGGCGTCGCTGTTCTTCTCCAGCACCGGGGCGTAGAGGTAGTAGCGCTTATCGGGCCCTTGGATGATCTGGCCGGCATAGGCGCGGGCCTCCTCGGCCCAGGCGAAGACGTTCTCCGGCTTGATGATCGCCGGATAGTGCGTCCACTTGTGCGACGCCGGATCGGCTGTCTTCAGCAATTGCCATTCGGGCATGATGAAGTCGTTGACGTCGCTTGCCGCCTCATCACGTCCGGTGAGGATCCAGAGCTGACCGTCCGCCACGAACGGCGCGGGGTCGGTGGAGTAGTAATCCCCGTCCGCCAGGATCGGGTTGCCGGGAATGGTCAGCTCGCGCGCAACAGGCGCCTGCTGCGCGGAGGCGGGTACGTGGGCGGCGACCGAGGCAAATGCCCCGGCCGCCAGAACCACTGCTAGACTATTCCTCATCGGGGTAAGGCCCCTTGCCGCCGTCCTTGATCAGCTGGTCGACGCGCTGGTCGATCACCGGCAGCGGCACGCCGCCCAGTTCGAGCACGGCATCGTGGAACGCGCGAATGTTGAACTTCGGCCCCAGTGCGGCCTCCGCCTTCTTGCGCGCATCCACGAAGGCCAGCTGGCCCATGTAGTAGGACAGCGCCTGGCCCGGCCAGGAGATGTAGCGATCCACCTCGGTCTCGATCTCGTGATCGGAAAGCGCGGTGTTGTCGCGCAAGTATTGCTGCGCCTGTTCGCGGGTCCAACCCTTGGCGTGGATGCCGGTATCTACGACGAGACGCGAGGCGCGCCAGGCCTGATAGCTGAGCATGCCGAAGCGGTCATAGGGCGTTTCGTACATGCCCATGTCCTCGCCCAGCGCCTCGCAATAAAGCGCCCAGCCTTCGCCATAGGCGGAAAGGTAGGTGTCGCGGCGGAACGCCGGCAGGTCCTTGTTCTCCATCGCCAGCGGCATCTGCATGGCATGGCCCGGCGCGGACTCGTGAAGGGTCAGCGCGATCTGCGAGTAGAACGGGCGGCTCGGCAGGTCGTACGTGTTGACGAGGTAGATGCCCGGGCCGCCACGGCCACCGGTGTAGAACGGCGCGATGTCGTCCGGCACCGGCTTGATCGCGAAGCGGCTGCGCGGCAGGTGGCCGAAGTATTGCGATGCCTTGCCGTCGAACGTCTTGGCGATCCACGCGGCGCGGTAAAGCAGCTCGTTCGGGGTCTTGGGATAGAACTGCGGATCGGTGCGCAGGAAGTGCAGGAACGCCTTGAGGTCGCCCTTGAACTTAACTTCCTGCATCACCTCGTTCATTTGCGAGCGGATGCGCGCCATTTCGCTGAGGCCGATCTGGTGGATCTCCTCCGGCGACTTGTCGAGCGTGACGAATTCGGAAATCTTCGACTGGTAGTAGGCCTTGCCGTCCGGCAGCGCATAGGCTGCCAGCGTCTTGCGCGCCTGCTTCTCGTACTCGCTGCGCATGAACGTCAGCAGCTTGGCGTGCGCGGGCACGACGCTGCCGGTGATCGCCTCACGCGCGGCGGCGCGCAGCTTTTCCTGCTCGGCAGCCGGGATCGTCGAGGGCAGCTTCTTGAACGGCTCGTAGAACGGCGAATCTTCGGGCGTCTTGGCATCGACGACCAGTTCAATGCCCTTGTCGCGGCCCGTCAGCGTGACCTGCGGGGCGGAGAAACCGCGCTTCAGGCCTGCGCGCATGTTGTCGATCTGCTGGTCGTAATAACGCGGCACTTCGCGCAGCATCTCGATAAAGTCTTCGGCGCCCTGCTGGTCGCGCAGCGGGGTGCGGGCCCAGTCCGCCAGTTCGCCCCAGAAGCTGGTATCGGCGTTGAAGGGCTTTTCGTAGTCGCGATAGCGCTGGGCAGCGACGAAGGCGTCGATCTGGCCCTTGTAGACCGCGAAGTTCACACGATTGGCCGGCGAAAGCTTGGCCGGGTCGATCGCGGCAAGCTGCTTTTCAACCTTCTCCCAAGCGGCGAGGCGATTGGCCTGCGCCTTGGCGCCCACGTCGGGGAGCGCGAGGCGCTGGGCCTTGGGGCCATCCTCGCTGGGGCCGCTCTGCTGAAGGCGCCAGGCGTATTCGGCGGTGTAGATCGCTTCGAAAGCCTCGTCGGGGGTTTGGGCTCCAGAGGTCTTTGACGCAGTCTGCGCAGCGGGAGCGGCGACGGCAGCGTGAGCGATGCCCACGGCAAGCGCCGCGCCTGCCAGTAGCAGCGCGCGGCCAAGCGTATTCTTCACGTCAATTTCCCCTTTCGAGAATTTCGAGAATGTCCTGATGCAGCTGCGCCGGGATCCGCACGCCTTCGACTTGCGAACGGGCGCGGGCCAGCAGGCGGCGCGAACCCGGCAGGCGGGCGCCCTGACCTTCGATCGTCTCGAACATCGTTTCGGCGCGCTGAAGATATTCGCCCACGCTGTCGCCCAGGAAGCCGACCGGATCGATAACGACGATCAGTTCGCCGCCGATCGGCGAGCCACCGCGGCCTTCGTCAGCCGCCAGCGATTCCGCGCTGGTCATGTCGCCGATCAGCGGGCCCGCCAGAAGCTCGACCATGGCGGCGAGCGCCGATCCCTTGTGCGCGCCGAACGTGCGCATGGCGCCGTCGAGAACCGCCTTGGCATCGGTGGAGGGACGGCCATCGGCATCATAGCCCCAATCGGGCGGGATCGCCTTGCCCGCGCGGCGGTGCAGTTCGATCTCGCCACGCGCAACCGCGCTGGTCGCGAAGTCGAACACGAACGGCGCGCGGTTTGGGCGCGGCCAGCCGAAGGCGATGGGGTTGGTGCCGAAGACCGGCTTGGTGCCGCCTTCCGGCGCGACCCATGCATGGCTGGGCGTGAAGGCCAGCGCGACGAGGCCCTGCTCCGCCAGCGCTTCCACTTCGGGCCAGAGCGCCGCGAAGTGGACCACGTTGTTCAGCGCCATGGCGGCAATGCCGAACGCCTTCGCCTTTTCAACGAGCAGCGGCATGCCAAGCTCGAACGGAAGCTGGGCAAAGCCGCCCTTGCCGTCCACCTTGACCAGCGCCTTGGCGGGCTCGCTCACTTCCGGCACCGCATCCGGCACCACCACGCCGCGCGCCACCGAATTGGCGGCGACCAGCAGGCGGTAAAGCCCGTGCGACGTGCAGCCGTCCCGCTCGCCCGAGACCATCGTCTGGGCGACCGCGGCGGCGTGATCGGGCGCAAGGCCGCAGGCCACCAGGACCTTGCGCGCCAGTGCATCGGCTTCGTCGAGCGTGAACGCGACTTCGTTAAGACCAGTCATTCCGATTATACTCACTTCGCTCCGGCGGGCTTGGCCGTGAACAGGCGCATGCCGAAGATCGGGCCGGCGGAGCTGCGGTCATGCGGCACCACGCGCACCTTGACCTGGCTCTTGCCCTTGGTCAGCGCCTCGGGCAGCGGATAGTCCACGTCCATGAACTTGCCCGGCGTATCGTTGTCCAGCTTCTGGGTGACGACCTTCGTACCGTCGACGAAGATGTCGAACACGCGCGAACGCTCGCTGCCCCAGTACGTGGCTTGAAGCAGCAATGGACCGGGCTTCACCTTCATCGTGAACTCGAAGTAGCCGCCCGAGCGGGCATCGCGTCCGTTGCGGCCGCGATAGGAGACCGGGTACGAAATTTCCGAGGTCAGGTTGTGGTCGCGCTCGGGCTGCATTTCGCCCAAGTGCATGACGTCGATCGAGCGGGCGGCGATGTCCTTCTGACGCACCTGTTCGGCCAGGAACGAGGCCTCCTCGGTCTTCCAGCCGGCTTCGGTGAAGCGCTTGAAGTAGACGGCGCTGCGGCGGTCGTACTGGCTGTAGAACGGCACGAAGGTCAAATCCGCCGGGCGCATCACGCCGGTGGTCTGGAAGCGCGGACGATCGGAAACGATCGGCGCGAAGGCGGAAAGCGGATTGTCGCCCACCATCGCCGGTTCCACGCCGGTGAATTCCATCTCGGCCGGGCCAAGATCCGCCGCCATGACCAACGGGCCGCGCAGCACGGCCACCACGTCCTGCGAACCGGCTGCCGCTTCGAACCGCAGGTCCAGCGGCAGGGTGAGCGTGATCGTGTCGCCCTTCTTCCAGCGGCGGTCGAGGACGGCATAGCCGTTCACCGCATTGGCCGGAACCGGCGCGCCGTTGACGGCCACCAGCGCACGGCCATTGGCCCATGCCGGAATGCGCAGCGCGATGGTGAACTTGGCGTTCTTCACCGCGTCCAGCGTCACGCCCACTTCGGACTTGAACGGATATTCGGTGGCCAGCGTCAGCGCCACGCCCTTGGCCTTCCACTCCGCCTTCGACGGGATGAAGAGGTTGACGAACAGCGTGTCGTCACCCTGCCAATAGATGGAATCGCCGTGCTTCGAATGGCTTTCCATGCCCGAACCGACGCAGCACCAGAACGCTTCCTCACCCGGCTGCGAATAGCCGCGCGGGGCGCCGCTCATCATCGGCGTCATGTAGGTGAAGCCGCCGGTGTGCGGGTTGTGCGCCGACATCACGTGGTTCAGGTGCGCGCGCTCGTAATAGTCGAACAGCGCGCCGTCCGGCTGCCACGAGTAGAGCTGACGCGTCAGCTTCAGCATGTTGTAGGTGTTGCAGTGCTCACAGGTCGATTCCGTGAGGTGCAGCGCGATATTGTCGGGCTCGAAGAAGTATTCGCGGTCCGCATTGCCGCCGATCACGTAGCTGTGGTGCTGCGTCACGCGTTCCCAGAAGAAGCGGGCGGCGCGGCCCGGCTCGTCCTTGCCGGTCAGCTCGTGGATGCGCGCCAGGCCGATCAGCTTGGGCACCTGCGTATTGGCGTGGAAGTTGGAGAGCTTGTCCTCCTGCGCCACCAGCGGATCGAGCACCTTCTTGTCATAGATGCGTTCCGCCACCTTCAGCCAGCGCAGATCGCCGGTCTGCGCGTAGAGTTCGGCATAGCTCTCGTTCAGGCCGCCATATTCGCAGCCGAGAAGTTCCTGCATCTGCTTGTCGTCGAGCGCGGCGAAGACCTTCTCAAAGTAGCCGCCCAGTCCGGTAACGACTTCCAGCGCCTTGGCATTGCCCCAGGCCGAATGGATATCGAGCAGGCCCGCGAAGTACTTGTGCACGGTGTAGAGCGGCGACCACGAGCCGTTGAGGTCGAACCCGCCCGACTTGATCTCGCCCCGCATCACTTCGGGGAAGATTTCCTGACCGTCTACGACCTTGCCGTCCTTGGTCTTGCGGCCAAGCGCGCCGATGTAGCCATCGCTGCGCTGCGCCTGGCAAAGCGCCAGTTCATCGACGATGTAGTCCGCGCGGCGGCGGCATTCGGGATTGCCGGTCTGCTGCCAGGCCAGGACCAGCGCGGTCATGTAGTGGCCCAGCGTGTGGCCGGCGATGGTGTCCGATTCCCAGCCGCCGTAGATCGGCGCCTTGGGCTCAAGCCCGGCATACTTGCGGAAGTTGTGCAGGAAGCGATCGGGGCTGAGCGACATCAGATAGTCGACATTGACGTCCACCGCCGTCGCATAATCAGACGGCGCAAGGCGCACGTCGGTCAGCGGCAGCGGCTTTGCCTTGATCGGCAGCTTGGGTGCGATGACGGCCGCGAAGCCCTTGAGAGGGACAGAGCTGATGGCCAGCGCCGCCACGCCTGCCATCCATTCGCGCCGATTGGCCTTCATCACCAGAAACTCCTATCGAATATCGTATACTGTTATTGATAAGGTTCAGGGGCTTCGAGTCAACCCCATGCATTGGCCCGTTGAACCGTGTATGGGTAGCGACCAATTCAGCGCCGCAGCGCCACCCGCGTATCCGCGTGGGCCAGATCGATCAGCGCGATCATCGCCTTGCGCGCCTGCTTGGCATTGCCCTCGGCAATGCAGCGGTAGAGCGCGTGATGCTCCGGCATCGGGTCGCGGGGCGAATCCTGCACTTTCTGTTTGATCGCGGTGGTGGAGGCGATCGCGGTGGAGATCGAGGTCGAAAGCGCCTGCATCAGTTCGTTGCGCGTCGCTTCCAGCACCAGTTCGTGGAACCGGATATCCGCCGCGCGCCCCTTGTCGGTGGTGAGCGTGCAGCGCTCCATCGTTTCCAGCGCATTGGCCATGTCGGTCAACTGCCGTTCGTCCCGGCGCTGCGCGGCCATTTCGGCGGCCTGCGGCTCCACCACCATGCGCAATTCGAACAAGTCGCGCAGGAATTCGTCGCTGGCGCCGCACTGGATCTGCCAGGCCAGCACATCGGGATCGAGCAGGTTCCAGTTCTTGCGCGCGTTCACGCGGGTACCGGCCTTGGGGCGGCTGCTGACCATGCCCTTGGCGGTCAGAATACGGAACGCCTCGCGCAGGACCGAGCGGGAAACGCCCAGCCGCTCCGCATGTTCGACTTCGGCCGGAAATACATGCCCCGACGGCAGTTCTCCGCTGACGATCGCTGTCGCCAATTGGCGCGCAACCGCGTGATGAAGGCGGCCGCTGGCAAGTGGAAGCGCGGTTTCGGCCGGCAGTGGTGCGGTCATCTTGGTCATCCCCAACCAATCAGATCGAAGCACGTTTGAAATGCTCAGATCATATATCGTATATTTTTCTTGACCCTTTCCGGGATGGGCGTCAAGAACCCATACATCTTTCCGAAGCCAAGCGATGGGTACATGGCATGAGCACCCCCTTGATTTCTCTTCCTTTCGTTCGTGTCTTGAAAAAACCTGCCGCAGTCAGCCTGCTGGCGCTTGCCGTGGCCATGCAGCCCGGCTTCGCGCTGGCGCGCCCTGCGCAAACACCAGCGATGCAGACGGCAGCTGCCCATACGCCGCCGCCGAGCATAGCGGAGCGCTATGCCGCCGCCGACACGTTTCTGGGCAGCGGTATCGCCGATCTGATCGACAATGCCAATGTCGCGCCCAGCTTCGTGGGCAGCGACAAGAACGCGGGCCTGTTCTACCGCACCGGCAATCGCAGCAGTCAGCGCTTCCTGTTCCTGGACCTTGGCACGCAGCAATTGCGCGAAGTGGCGACCACCGCCAGCCTGCTCGCCGCGTTGTCGCAGGCGAGCGGCAAGGCAGTGACGCTGGATGACGCGCATCTTGCCGATGTCGACTACGATCCGGACAAGGCCACGCTGGGCTTCGCGGCGCTGGACGCGCACTGGCGGATCGGCGCCGATGGCAAGGCCGAGAAAGTCGCGCCGGAGGCACCGCAGCTCGACCTGCCCTCGCCCGACGGCAAGACGAAGATCGTCGCGCGCGGATACAACCTCTATGCCGTCGACGTGGCATCGGGCCGCGAAGTCGCGCTGACCACCGATGGCACGCGTGAGCAGCCCTATGGCCGCTCTATCCCCGAACTCTCGCAGATCCTGCGCGAAGGGACCGAGGAACCGGCCATGCCCGTTTCCGGCGCCTGGTCGCCCGATGGCCGCTATCTGTTGAGCTGGCGGCTCGACACGCGTGAGGTGAAGAAGCTTTCGATCACCCAGCAGAACCCGCCGGGCAGCTTCTATCCGCGCAGCTTCAATTACGTCTATCCGCTCGCCGGCGCCGAAAAGCTGCCGCAAGCGACGCGTTTCGTCGTCGACGTGCAGTCCGCACTGAAGACGGGCAAGGCGAAGGTCGTGCCGGTGCAGATGCCGGCCGAGTCCATCCTCTATCCCTCCCCGCCGGACATGAACTGGGTGAACGGCAAGCCGCGCATGCAGTGGACCGAGCGCGGCTATCGCCAGCAGGCGGTCTACGTGGCCGATCCGGCCACCGGCGCGACAAAGATCGTGGCGCACGAGGCGGTGAAGCCGGTCATCACCGTCACCTCCTCGATGATCTTCCCGTCTCCCGAACTGGGCGGCGAACTCTCGATCTCCGAGCGCAGCGGCTGGGCCCAACTCTACCTCGTCACTCCCGACAATCCGGACGGCGGCAAGGCGCTGACCACCGGAAACTGGGAAGTGCTCTCGGTCGACAACGTGGCGGAGGACAAGTCCTCACTGATCGTCACCGGCGTCGGGCGCGAGGAAGTCCGCAATCCCTACTGGCGCGCGCTCTACCGTGTGTCGCTCAAGGGAGGCGCCCTCACCGAACTGACGCCCGAGCCGCTCGACCATGACGCGCAAGTCTCGCCCGACGGCAAGTGGATCGTCGACCAGATGTCGAGCCCGACCACGCCGACCCGCGCCGTGCTGCGCGACGGCGCGACCGGCAAGATCGTGATGGAACTGGCCAAGGCCGACGACAGCCGCCTTCTGGCCGCCGGCTACACCCCGCCCGAACCGTTCAAGGGCGTGGCGGCGGACGGCAAGACGCCGATCTACGGCATGATCTTCCGCCCCGCGCACTTCGACCCGAAGCGCAGCTATCCGGTGATCGACAACGTCTACACCGGCCCCACCACCACCGACGTTCCCTCCACCTGGGGCATGGCACTGCGGGTGCCCGGCAACAGCGTCGCGCAGATCGGCGCCGTGGTCGTGATGATAGACGGCACCGGCACCTCGCGCCGTGGGCAGGAGTTCCGCCTCCCGGCATTCCAGAACCTGGGCGAAGTGGGGCTGGACGATCACATCACGCTGATCCGCCAAATGGCCGCCAAGTATCCCTACATGGACGTGAACCGCGTCGGCGTGTTCGGCGGTTCTGCCGGTGGCTACGACACCGCCCGCTTCGTGCTGCGCCGGCCGGACTTCTTCAAGGTGGGCGTGTCGGCTTCCGGCAACCATGACCTTAGGCTCGACAAGACCTGGTGGCCCGAAGTCTCCATGGGCGAGGCCGACGCGGCGACTTGGGAGCGCAATTCGAACATGGCGGTGGCGAACCAGCTCAAGGGCCACCTGCTGCTGGTCCACGGCGACATCGACGACAACGTACCGGTCACCGAAAGCTTCCGCCTGGCCAAGGCGCTGATCGATGCCGGCCGCGATGTGGACATGGTGGTGGTGCCCAATGCCACGCACAACGTCTACCAGCCCTTCTTCTGGAAGAAGCTGCGCGACTATTTCACCCTCTATCTGCTCGGCGAGACACCGCCGCCGCTCGGCCCCGTGAAGCCTGCCGCTCCGGCAGTCGCGCTGGCCCACTGAAATCCCCTGTCGAGGTTTTGACATGAAGCGTCTTCTGAAGCCCCTCCCCCTGATCGCGCTGGTGCTGGCGCCGGTGCCGGCCCTGCTGCCGATGGCGGCGGCGCAGGCAGAGGAAGCGGAAAAACCGAAGCCGGTCTATCCGCCGATCCAGAAGACCGAGATGCAGACCCCGGCCTTCGATCTGGCGCTGCGGGCCGATACCCAGACGCTCGCCCACCTTTCGCCCAAGGGCAACGCCGTGTTCGACTTCGTGCCTGCGGGGCGCGAGGCGGAGCGCGCCGCCGACGGCTACGTCCATATCGGCGACATCCATATCCGCCTGAAGACGGCAGGCCAAAATGGCGAGAAATCCGACTGGCAGGACTTCTCCTCCGCCCACGCGCGCAAGCAGATTGCCGCGCTGACGGGTGGCAAGGGCGTACTCGCTGCGGCCGACATCACCGCATCGATGGGATCCGGCATCCCGCTGCGCGTCGAGCGGCGCTGGGTGAACGAGGACGGCGTGCTGGTCCTGCGCTTCACGCTGGTCAACACCGGCGACGCCGCCGTGGAGATCGGCGGCCTGGGCATGCCGATGGTGTTCGACAACATCATCCTCGACCGCGATCTCGATTCCGCGCATGCGCAGGCTAGCTTCGTCGATCCCTATATCGGCCGCGATGCCGGCTACCTTCAGGTCACGCGCCTGAACGGCGAAGGCCCGGCGCTGCTGGTCCTGCCCGAGAAGGGCACGCCGCTGGAAGCCTATCGCCCGATCCTTCAGCAAGGTTGGGCGCCCAAGAGCGACATCTTCACCGACAAGAGCCCGCGCAGCCAGGTTTCCGAAGGCTTTTACGACTGGACGGTCGCCAGCAAGGGCTTTGCCGAAAAGGAATGGGCAAAGGCCGGCCAGCAGTGGAACGAGCCGACCAGCTTCACGCTTGCCCCGGGCGAGAGCCGCACGATCGGCCTGCGCTTCGTGACCGCGCCCAACATCCGCGCCATCGAGGATACCCTCGTCGCGCAAAAGCGCCCGGTCGCCGTCGGCATTCCCGGCTATGTCGTGCCCACCGACCAGACCGCCAGCCTGTTCCTGAAGACGCCGAGCAAGGTGGCCAAGATCGAATCCTTCCCCGAAGGTTCGCTCACCGCCACGCCGGAGAAAAGCGGCGCCTATAAAAGTGGGGGGGGCTGGGCCCGCTACCAGATCAAGGCCAGCGGCTGGGGCCAGGCGCGCCTGACGGTTACTTATGCGGACGGGCAGAAGCAGACCGTCAGTTACTACATCACCAAGCCGCTTGAGCAGGTGATGGCGGACCTTGGCCACTTCACCACCACCGACCAGTGGTTCGAAGGCAAGGGGGACCCCTTCCACCGCAGCCCCGCGATCCTCTCCTATGACCGGGAGGACAACAAGATCCTCACGCAGGATGGCCGCGTCTGGGTTTCGGGCATGAGCGACGAAGGCGGCGCCGGTTCGTGGGTCGCCGCCGCGATCAAGCAGCTCGACAATCCTAACCCGGAAGAAGTCGCCAAGCTGGAGCGCCTCGTCAACGAGACCGTGCTCGGCACGCTTCAGGTCAAGGACGGCCCGCAGGCCGGTGCCGTCAAGAAGAGCATCTTCTACTACGACCCGGTCGCGTTCCCGAACTACTACGATCCCAAGATCAACTGGAAGAACTGGACCGCATGGTCGAAAAAGGATTCGGACGATCTCGGCCGGTCCTACAACTATCCCCACGTCGCCATCGGGCACTGGGTGCTCTACCGCCTGGCGCGCGACAATGCCGGGCTGGTCAAGCAGCACGACTGGAAATTCTACCTTGAGTGGGCCTACCACACGACCGTCGCGATGATGCGCGATGCGCCGTACTATGCCGAATTCGGCCAGATGGAAGGCGATATCTTCGTCGATATCCTGAAGGACCTGAAGCGCGAGGGCATGACGGCCGAGGCCACCGAGATGGAAGGGCTGATGAAGCAGCGCGCCGATCACTGGCGTTCGATGAAGTATCCGTTCGGCAGCGAGATGGCGTGGGATTCCACCGGCCAGCCCGAAGTCTACGCCTGGATGCGCTACTTCGGATTCCAGCCGCAGGCCGACGAGACGCGCGAAGTGATCCTGGGTTACGACCCCACGATCCCCAGCTGGGGTTATAACGGCAATGCGCGCCGTTATTGGGACTTCCTCTACGGCGGCAAGGTTTCGCGTATCGAGCGGCAGATCCACCACTATGGATCGGCGCTCAATGCGGTTCCGCTGTTCGACGCCTATCGCCAGAACCCCGCCGACCTGCACCTGCTGCGCGTCGCTTACGGCGGCATGATGGGCGGCATCACCAACATCGACCAGAAGGGCTTCGGCTCGGCCGCGTTCCATTCCTGGCCGGACATGATGAAGTGGGATGCGATCACCGGCGACTATGGCATGGGCTTCTACGGCCATGCCATCACGGCGGCGAGCTACATGGTCAACGATCCGCAGTTCGGCTGGCTGGGCTTCGGCGGCGACCTGACCACTAAGGGCAAGCAAGTCAATTTGACGCCGAAGGACGGCGCCCGCCGCCGCCTGTTCATCGCGCCCGCCGGCCTGTGGGTCACGCTGGAAGCGGGCCGCATCCAGAGCGCCAGCTATGACGCTGCCACCGGCAAGGTCGCGTTGACGCTCGATCCGGCGACCGCCACCGATCCAGCCGCGCGCCTGCTGTTCCAGACCACCACTGCCGGCGGCCGCACTTATGCGACCGATACCGGCACGGCGGATCGTGACGGCTACGCCATCCCGCTTGGTGGCAATCCGACGGTGGTAACGCTGACGCCGCGCTGATCGGCGGCAACTACCTATCCCACAAAAACCACGTCGTCCCCGCGCAGGCGGGGGCGACGTGGTTTAAGGCTGCAAGATTCTGGGCATCACGAAAACTCGGCCCGCAACCGCGCCGCCAGCCACGCTCCGAACGCGGCGATGGCATCCAGCCGGGGCTTGGGCGTGTTGGCATCCCAGACGAAGTGATAAGCCCCCTCGAACGGGATCTCCACGTCCGATAACCGCACCAGACGCCCGGCCTGAAGCGCATCCTGCGCGATAACCCGGCGCACCAGCGCAATACCGTGCCCCGCGATCGTGGCCTCCAACATCAGCGCGGCATCGTCGTAAGGCAGGCTGTCGGCAGGCTCCGGCAAACTGATCCCGGCGCGCTGGAACCACGGCGTCCAGGTCTGCCAACTGTTGCGCAGGAACCGGCAGCGCGCGAAGTCCTCCAGCCCCGCTATCTCCATCCGCGCGCGGTATTCGGGCGAGCAGGCGGGAAACAGCATGTCGGTCATCAGCCGCTCGCTGGCGAGGCCCGGCCAATTGCCGCCGCCATAGCGGATCCCCGCGTCCAGCCCGTCCGCGCCGATCCGGCTGACGTCGATCCGCGCATCCAGCGCGATGGAAATGCCGGGGTGCGCATCGTGGAAATCCGCCAGCCGCGCCACCAGCCATTGTGCCGCAAACGAAGGCAGCACTGCGATCTTCAGCACTTGCCGCTCGCCCTGCGGCGGTGCGGGGAAGACACTGGCAATCAGTTCCAGCGACTGGCGCACCGTCGGCAGAATCTGCCGGGCGGCCTGCGTGGGCTCCATCAGGTTGCCGCGCCGCTCGAACATCGCCGCGCCCAAGCGCTGCTCCACTTCGCGCACACGGTGGCTGATCGCGCCGTGGGTAACGCCCAGTTCCTCCGCCGCGCGGGTGAAGCTGCGATGGCGCGCGGCCGCTTCCAGCGCGCGCAAGGTATTGAGGGAAGGCGGGCGATACATGGCGGGCGGTTAGGCGATCCAGAGCGGCAATGCACATCGAGTAAGATGCCAGCCCATCGCACTCAAGGCCGAAGACATCGAGTGTAAGCCAGCGCCTAGTTCAGCCGGCTTTCCGACTGGCGCAGAAACGTGCCCACCTCCTCGCTCAGTTCAGCCCAGGCCTCCGGCTCGGACGGCATGTGCGATCCGCCGCTCAGCACGCGCAGGCGCTTCGGCCCGGGAATGGCGTCGAAAGTCGGTTCGCTCATCGCCAGCGGCGTCCACTCGTCCGCGCCCGGATGCGCGAGCAGGAGCGGGCAGGGCAAGGCGAGGTCCGCCTGATTGGGACGGTATTCGTGCAGGCTGCGGAAAAAGCGGCCGCGCACCGTGCGGCGGCCGATCAGGCTGTCATGCCGGAACCATTCGCGCATGGCCGGGTCGGTCGACATCGCCGCCAGCGGCGTCACCCAGTCCAGCCGGAACGGCAATCCGTCGATCGCCCAGGGCATATGCCGCATCAGCGTGAGTGAAAACCGCGTCAGCCAGCGATGGCGCGCCGCCCCCACGAAATGGCCGGCGTTGCACAAGTCCACCAGCGTCGTGGCGATCACGCCCACGGCATTTCCCGCCAGTTGCGAGGCGCGCAGCGCCGTCATTCCGCCGACCGAAAGGCCCATGATCACCACTGGCCCGGCCTGTTCGCGAACGATCCCGGCAATGCATTCGGGCCAATCGCGATAGTCCGCCTGAACGCCCGGCGCGCAGCGGGTGACGCCGTAGCCCGGCAAGTCCGGCGCAATCGCGCGCCAGCCCAGGCTTGTCGCCAGCATGCCCAGCGGCGCAAGCAGACGGCCATGCCCGCCGGCGCCATGCACCAGCACCAGCGTGCCGCGCGCAGGGCCTTCCGGTTCGTGCAGGTCGATGTGCAAGGCATGGCCGCGCCATGCGTACCAGCGCTCCAGCGGTTCGTTGGGCGACACGAAGCCAAAGCGCTGCGTCAGCAGCTGGCGATATTCACGCCATCCAGGATATTCGGCAGGACATTCTGGAGTTGCTTGCACTTAACAGAAGCTACGCGCTTTCGGAGCGGGGTCAACCTTTGCAGCCGGCCGCCGAAATCCGCCGCACGGCTCAGTCGCGGGCGAGCCAGTTGCGTAGCAGGAAATTGGTCTGTTCGGGATGCTCCAGCGCGGCCATGTGCCCGCACGAACCGATCTCGTAGAAGCTGGAGCCTGCCACCCGCTCGTGGATCTCGCGCGCGTGATCCGGCGGGGTGATGCGATCGCCATCACCCACCACCACCATCGTCGGCACCGCGATATCGCTGAGGCCATCGAGCGAGTCCGGGCGCGTCATGATCGCATGCTGCTGGCGAATGAACGCCTCCCCACCCACGCGGGATGCCATGGCGCGCATCTCGTCCGCCACCGGGCCGCTGGTGTGATCGGGATGGACCAACTGGCCCAGCAGCTTGTGCGTGATGCCCAGGAACTTGCCCCGGCGCAGCGATTCGATGCCGGCCATGCGCTGCTGGGTGCGTTCGGGCGTATCGCCACGGGCGCTGGAATTGATCAGCGCCAACCGCGTGATCCGCTCCGGCGCGCGGCGCATGATTTCCAGCGCGACATAGCCGCCCATCGACAAGCCCACGAGCGAGAAGCGCGAAGGCGCCGCCGCCAGCGTCCGTTCCGCCATGGCGCCGATGGTATCGTCCAGCGTGAGATCGGCCACCATGGGCGCCGCCACGTCCGCCAGCGCGTGGATCTGCCGGCGCCACAGCGCCTGGTCGCACAGCAGCCCCGGCAGGAACACCACCGGCTCAAGCGCGGCAGCGCGCTGCGGACTTTCCCAATTCCACCCGGCCCGCATCCGCGTTGCACCGGTATCGATCGCCAGACTCGCCATATCAAATCTCCTGCCGGCGAGATGCTCTTGCACACTCCATCTGTCCAATTCATGATGAAGGCGATCTTGATATATTCTATGTATGATGTTCGGCACGGCATCTGGGAGCACGCTCGAAGTGGAACTGCGACACATCCGCTATTTTCTCGCCGTTGCGGAAGAACGCCACTTCACCCGCGCCGCGCATCGGCTGGGGATCGGCCAGCCGCCGCTGAGCCATCAGATCAAGAGCCTGGAGACGGAAGTGGGCACACCGCTGTTCCACCGCATTCCGCAAGGCGCCGAACTGACCGAGGCCGGCCGTGCGTTTGAGGAACGCGTCCGCCAGATACCGCAGATCGTGGCCGACGCGGTCGACGCGGCGCAACGCGCGGCGGCAGGAGAAACCGGCCGGATCCGCGTGGGCTTCACCGGATCGGCCGCATTCAATCCCCGCGTTCCGCAGGCCATTCGCATCTATCGCCGGCGCTTTCCCGATGTCGAGCTGAGCCTGGCCGAACACAATTCCAACGGGCTGGTAGAGGGGTTGCGCAACGGCAGTCTGGACGTGGCCTTCCTGCGCCCGGACGCGATCGACAAGCAGGACCTGCGGCTGTTCCATCTGGCCGACGAACCGCTGATCGCCGCGCTCGCTTCGGCCCGCATGCCGCATGGCGAACCGATCCGGCTGGAGCAGCTGGCGAACGACCCGTTCATCCTCACCCCGCGCGCGCTCGGGCCGACGCTGTTCGATACGACGCTGGACGGGTGCCGCAGCGCTGGTTTCGAACCGATTCTGGGTCAGTCGGCCCCGCAGGTCGCCTCGGTTCTCGCGCTGGTGGCGGCAGAGCTGGGCGTGGCGCTGGTGCCGGAATCGATGCGAGACGCCTCATTCAAGGGCGTGACCTATCACGACCTTACGGGTGTATCCCCAAAAGTCTCGCTGGCGCTTGCCACCCGTGCGGACGAGCGCGCCGCGACCGTTGCCGCCTTCGTGGCGGAGGCGCGGTTTCCCACGGAAGCCGACGCGCCTTGAGGTTCAACGCAATTCATCGTCCGGGCCATCGCGCAGGAATTCGTCCGCAAGTTCGGCGATCCGTCCCGTGATCGTCGCTGCCATTTTCCGATGGAAGGCCGCCAGATAGCGAAGGCGGCGCAAGGTATCGCCCTCCGCCACGCCGCGCGCGCGGGTTTCGGCCAGACGGCCCAGATCGTCCAGCAGGCGCGCCTGGTTGGCCAGGAAGCCCGAATAGGATTCCGAGGCGCTATACCGCACGCGCTTGGTCCCCGCTTCGGCATGACGGCGCGCAAGGCCGAACTGTTCCAGCGCGCGGGCGGCAACACTGGAGCTGCTCTTGGCCATGCCAAGCGCGCCGGCGATCTCGTCCAGCGTTACCGGTGCATCGCAGAGCAATAGATAGGCGTAGAGATTGGCCGCACCCGGCTGCATCCCCCACGGCAGCAGCAATGCAGCCATATCGTCGACGAAGCGGCGCTGATCGCTGGTCATCATGTTTGACATATTCGGAATTTACCGAATATTCTTGCCGACAACAAGAATCAAGATGGGGAGACAGGCGATGCTCGATGCCGCATCGATCATGGCGCAGGCAGAGGAGCGCGCGGGGATTGCCGACGGCGATGCGGGCGTCGCCGACAATCTTGTCCGGCTGATCGCGGACATAGGCGCCAACTTTCCGGTCTCGGCGGCGGGGGAACGACGGATCGCCGCCACTCTGCTGATGGACGCGACCAACCGGCTGGAATGCCTGAAATGGCTGCGCGACTATCCCGAGATCGCGGCGGAGCCGATCGAAGCGCCAGTTTTCCTGATGGGCCTGCCGCGATCGGGTACGACCTATTTCCAGTACCTGTTCGACCGCGACCCCCGGTTTCGCCTGGTCCGCACCTGGGAATCCAGCATGCCTTCCCCTCCGCCGGGTTTCGCCCCCGCCTCGATCGAAAACCGGCGCGCTGCCTGGCGCGCAATGCAGAAGGCCCGCCCGCATTTCGACGGTTTCGAGGCGCTACATCTCTATGACGAGGATGGATCGGACGAATGCCACGCCTTCCTCCAGCAGAGCTGGGGCGCGGCGGGATTGCACAACCTCTACCGCGTGCCGGGGTACTTCGACTGGCTGCTGGACGGGCTGGACCTGACGCAGACCTACCGCATCCACAAGCGCCAGCTGCAGTGCCTGCAATGGCGCGGCGCACGCAAGCCATGGGCGCTGAAGTATCCGAACCACGTTCTGGCCATGAACGAGATACTGGAGGTCTACCCCGACGCCCGCTTCGTGATGACTCACCGCGATCCGGCGCAAGTCGTCGCCTCGATTGCGAAGATGACCTGGAACTTGCGCGGCCTATGCTCCGCCGCGCCGGTGGACCGGCATGAGGTGGGCCGCGACATGCTGCACTTCATCGATCGGCATGTGGACCGGATCATGGCCTTCGATGCCGGCCCGCATGGCAGCCGCGTCATCCATGTCGACTACTATGCGCTGGCGGCCGATCCGGTGGCGGAGATGCGCGGCATCCATGCCGGCCTTGGCATCGACACGCCAGATGCCGTGGCCAATGCAGTGGCGCACTGGCATGCGTCCAACCCGAAAAACGCGCGCGGCCGGAACGACTACGCGCTGGAACAATATGGCCTCGATGCCGACACGGTGCGGGCAAGGTTTGCCGACTACGCCGGCCGCTTCTCCATCCCTACAGAGCACGATGGTCTGGCGCGCGCGCAGGCATCAGCTTGAACGGGCATCGGCTTGAACAGGCATCGGCCTTAACAGGCATCGACGTGAGCAGGCGATGATGGCGCGGATTCACCACGCCATCACCGCCCGGAAGCGCGTCAGACCGCGTCCAGCGCCTGCGTCAAATCGGCGACGATATCGTCGGGATGCTCCACGCCGATCGACAGGCGGATGGTCGATTCCAGCACGCCGATGCGGTCCCGCACTTCGATCGGGACGCCGGAATGCGTGGTCGTCGCCGGGTGACTGGCCAGCGATTCCGTTCCGCCCAGGCTGACGGCCAGCTTGAAGATCTGCAATGCGTTCAGGAAACGGAACGCCGCCGGCTGACCGCCGACGATATCGAAGGCGAAGGTCGATCCCGCCGCGCTGCTCTGCGCGGCAAAGATGTTCGCCTCCCGCGATCCGGCGGGATAGAACGCCGGATAGGCCACCTTCTGCACTTTGGCATGGTCCTTCAGGAACGTTGCCGCCGCCGCCGCATTGGAGTTGGCGCGCTCCATCCGCATGCCCAGCGTTTCCAGCGAGCGGCTGAGCATCCAACAACTGTGCGGATCGAGCTGCGTGCCGATCGCGCTGCGCAGCAGGCGCACCTCGCGCATCAGCTTGGCCGAGCCGAGCGCCGC
The DNA here is from genome assembly GCF_044029435.1 of Novosphingobium oxfordense. NCBI lineage: Bacteria > Pseudomonadati > Pseudomonadota > Alphaproteobacteria > Sphingomonadales > Sphingomonadaceae > Novosphingobium > Novosphingobium oxfordense. The sequence goes on from NZ_CP147008.1 coordinate 577,193, forward strand.
CCCGGCGACAAGGTCCGAATGCCCGCCGACATACTTGGTCAGCGAATAGAGCGAGATATCCGCGCCATGCTGCAAGGGGTGCTGGAAAACCGGGCCCAGCAGCGTGTTGTCGCAAACCAGCAGCGGGCGATGGCCCTGCTCTTCTCCAATCGCGTCGCACACCCGCTTCAACAGCGCGATATCGACCAGGCTGTTGGTGGGATTGGCAGGCGTCTCGACCAGGACGATAGACACGCGGCCGGCCGCGCTCGCCTGCTTGGCCGCGGCGGTCACCGCCGCCTCATCCAATCCGTCCGCGAAACCGACCGCCTTGATGCCGAAGTTGGCGAAAGTGCGCGCCAGCAGCGTTTCCGTGCCGCCATAGAGCGGCTGCGAATGCAGGATCACGTCGCCCGGCCGCGCGAAGGCCAGGATCGTCGTCGTGATCGCGGCCATGCCGGACGAGAAGACCACGCCCGCCTCCGCACCTTCGAATACCGAAAGCCGATCCTCCACGATCTCGCTGTTCGGATGGTTGAACCGCGAATAGACAAGCCCGCGCCCCTGCCCCGGGGGCGGCTCCTTGCGCCCCGCGACATAGTCGAAGAAGTCGCGCCCCTCCTCCGCCGTGGGGAAAACGAACGTCGATGTCAGGAAGACCGGCGGCTTGACGGCACCTTCGGAAAGAAACGGATCGTAGCCGTAATTGAGCATGAGCGTATCGGGGTGCAGCTTGTGGTTGCCGATGCTGGTCTTGCTTTCACGCGGAGCAGTCATCTCGTCTCTCCTTCAATGCCGGAACGAACGCGATCTGGGCGACGCAGGTATGGGGGTTTTCCCCGATAGCCTAATTCAGAAATCTCAAGCACCATTTCCCGGGAGCACCGAGGGCTGCAAAATATGAAGCTTCTCACGGGCAGAAAAATTCTTCACGCTGCATTACCACAGTATTGCATGGAGCTTCAAAGCTTTGCGTGGAACGCGACATGAAAGGCGCCGCAGCGCGCACTTTCGGTCTGCTTTTGGCATGTACTCCTCTCCCGGCGCTCGCGGCACCTCCGGAAACAGCGGATAGCGAAGCAGAGGCTGCAAGCTCCGACGCAAGCGGTTCCCACGAAGAAGTCGATCGGCTCCACATTCCCGGGTATGACGGAACGCGTGTCGGCGAAACGGCGATCGAACTCGAATTTGCGCCTGAGATCGCCTCCCACAATCCGTTGGGGTCGAATTCGCGGACAAGCACATCCACAACCACCGCGCTTACGTTCATGACGACCCAGCCCTTGTCGGACCGGCTGGAAATCGAATTCGACGCCGGCCCATCCATGCTGCTGGAACATGGGGACATCACGGAATCGACCGTTGCCGCATCGCTTGAGCTGCGCACGCATCAAAGCCCGTCGGGCTTCGCTGGTTTCGCACGCTATGAAGTGGCGCACATCATGGACGATTTCTTCAGCAGCGGCCTTGCCACGGACCAGACCTTGACGGCCGGCGTGCGGTACGGCGCGGATGTCGGCGCCGGGGCAATCGGCGTGGAACTCGCTCCGCGATGGCTGAATTCCAGCAACAGCACGGACGACTACCTCGCCGTAGAGCTTTTCATCGATGCTTACTATCCGGTGCTGGACGATGGAGTGGGGCTGATTGGCGAAGTCTCGATCGATCGTCGTTGGTACCTGAATAACGACCTTGCCGTGCCGGGGAAGCGAAGGGATTGGCGGTTCGAGGGGTTCGCGGGAATTGATATCGCGAACTTGCTGGCTCCTCCGCCCGGCCGCCCGAACCCGCTGCATGCACTCGGCGTCGGGGTGCTTTGGCTGGAGGTCGACTCGAACCTGGACAGTGCGGACCGCTCCGCATTCAAATTCCTGCCTGCCATCACCTTGCGGGCCAATTTGTAACGGTAAGGCCGAAAGAATTCAGAGCGCTGAATGAACAAACTGCGCCGACCATCGAAATTCCACGCCGGGAGACGTAGATGACGAGCAAAGACAATACGATCTCGCTGTTTTCGCTGACGTCAATGGTCGTCGGATCGATGATCGGTGCGGGCATCTTCAATCTGCCGGCGCGGTTAGGAACGGCCACGGGGCCGTTCGGGGCGATCATCGCATGGCTCATCGCCGGCACCGGCATGTACGCGTTGGCGCGGGTCTTCCAGGCATTGGCGGAACGCAAACCCGATATCGACGCCGGCGTCTTCGCTTACGCCAAGGCGGGTTTCGGCGACTACATGGGATTCCTCTCCGCCTTTGGATACTGGCTGGGCTCGATCCTGGGCAACGTGTTCTACTGGGTCTTGATCGGCGCGACCTTGGGTAAATTTTTCCCGATCTTCGGGGACGGCAGCTCCGCAGTTGCAATTGGCGTTTCGCTGGTCGGCATCTGGGCCTTCCATTTCATGATCCTTAGGGGGATTGAGCAGGCAACCTACATCAACTTCGTCGTCACCATCGCCAAGATCGTGCCCATTCTGGCGGCGCTGCTGCTGATGCTGCTGGCGTTTCACTGGGACACCTTCGCGGCCAACTTCTGGGGCGGCGAAGGCATGCCGGAGAAGACATTGGTGGCCCAGGTCCGCGACACCATGCTGATCACCGTCTTCGTCTTCCTGGGTATCGAGGGCGCCAGCGTCTATTCACGCTTCGCTCGAACCCGTGCCGATGTCGGCACCGCGACGATCCTGGGGTTCGTCGGAGTGACGGGCCTGATGGTCGCAGTGACGCTGCTACCCTATGCGGTAATGCCGCAGGCAGAGGTCGCCGGACTGCGCCAGCCTTCGCTCGCCAGCGCGCTGGCTGCGGTCGTCGGGCCATGGGGCAGTGTGTTCATTTCAGTGGGCGTGCTGGTTTCGGTGCTCGGCGCCTATCTCGCATGGTCGCTGATCTGTGCCGAGGTGCTTTTCGCGGCAGCCAAGTCGCGCGACATGCCTCGGCTCTTTTCGGAAGAGAACCGCAATCGGGTACCGGCCAACGCGCTATGGCTGTCCAACATCGTCGTCTCGCTCTTCGTGGTTTCGACATACTGGTCGCAGGACGCCTTCAACCTCATGCTGGACCTGACCAGTGTCAGTGCCCTGCTGCCCTATTTGCTGGTCGCGGGGTACGGCGTGCTGATCGCTCGCCGCCGTGAGGGCTACGGCGCAGAAGTCGGCTCTGCCCCGCGCGACCAGTTCATCGCCTGGGTGGCGGTGTTCTATTCGATCGTGATGTTCGTGGCGGCAGGGCTGGAGCACGTCATGCTGGTGGCCATCCTGCTGATCCCCGGCACGGCGGTCCTCTACGTCTGGGCCAGGCGCGAACAGGGAGTGCGATTGTTCAAGCCGATCGAACTGGTGATTTTCCTGGTCGTCCTGGCCGCAGGTCTGATCGGCCTGGCCGGGCTGCTGACCGGCCGCATCGTTCCGTGAACTGAAATATCTGTTTTTGAAGGAGTGCCTCATGTCCTCAGACATCCCTTATGGCGTTCATTCTGAAGTCGGCAAACTGCACAAGGTCATGGTCTGCGCGCCGGGTCGAGCGCACCAGCGGCTGACACCGTCCAACTGCGACGACTTGTTGTTCGATGACGTGCTCTGGGTGGATGCCGCCAAACGCGACCATCTCGATTTCCAGCAGAAAATGCGGGACCGCGGCGTCGACGTCGTCGAGATGCATGATCTGCTGACCACGACCGTCAGCATGCCCGAGGCGCGCAAGTGGATACTGGATCACCGCGTGACCGAAAACGAAGTGGGCCTGGGCCTTCTGACCGACGTGCGAAGCTACCTGGAAGGCCTGCCAGACCGGGAATTGGCTGAAATTCTGATCGGCGGCCTGTCGGTGGACGAATTCCCCGAAAGCCACTCCGGTGCGCTGATGTCGCTCATTCGCGGCACGCCGGGGATCGGGCGATACCTGATCACCCCGCTTCCCAACACACTCTACACGCGCGACACCACCTGCTGGATTTACGGCGGCTGCACGGTCAATCCGCTCTATTGGCCCGCGCGCAAGGACGAGACGCTGCTGACGACGGCGATCTACAAGTTCCATCCCGACTTCGCGGGCAAGACCAAGATCTGGCACGGCAACCCGGAAGAGGATCACGGCCTTGCCACCATCGAGGGCGGCGATGTCATGCCGGCGGGCAATCGCACGTTGCTGATCGGCATGTCCGAACGCACCTCGCGCCAGGGCATTGCCTTGCTGGCGCGCTCGCTGTTCCAGCAGGGCGTGGTGGACCAGATCCTGGTGGCAGGCATGCCCCGGCTGCGCGCGGCGATGCACCTCGACACGATCTTCACCTTTGCGGACCGGGACTGCGTGCTGATCTATCCCGACATCGTCAACACCATCACGCCCTACATGATCAGGCCCGGCGCGAACGGCGGCTTCGACGTGCGGATGGAGGAAGGCGGCTGGGTGGCGGCCGTCGCCCGCGCGCTCAAGGTAGACAACATGCGCGTGGTGGAAACCGGCGGCAGCCACTACATGCGCGAGCGCACACAGTGGGATTCCGGCGCGAACCTCGTCTGCATCTCACCCGGCGTGGTGATCGCCTATGACCGCAACGTCTATACCAACACCCTGCTGCGCAAGGCCGGGATAGAGGTCATCACCATCTCCGGCGCCGAACTCGGCAGGGGTCGGGGGGGCGGTCACTGCATGACCTGCCCGATCATTCGCGATGCCGCCGATTAGGCCAATTCGAACAGCTCCCGGCAGGCGCAGAGTGGCAAGAGCAACACCTGCCGAGGAGAAGACTAGCAGGAAACATGGCCGCGAATTTTTGAGGATTTGCAGAGGAACTTCCTCATGATCCCAAAGAAGAAGGCGATTTACGAACTGATCTATCGCGGCCGCCGCGCGGCTTTGACCTGTGCCCTTTTGCTTCAGGCCTGTTCGGAAAGCACCGCTCCCAGTCCGCCACCGACTCCGGTAAAAGTCTTGACGGTGGGCCGTTCGTCGGCGGCAAATGCCATCGAATTGCCGGGGCGGGTGGAAGCCGTCCGCTCCGCCCAGGTGCGCGCCCGCGTCGATGGCATCGTCCTGCGGCGGCTCTATCAGGAAGGGTCCGATGTCGCTGCCGGCACCCCCCTGTTCCAGATCGATCCCGGCGATGTGCAGGCGCAGTTGAGACAGGCCAACGCGGGATTGAGCCGCGCGCTCGCCGCCCGATCGGACGCGGCACAGGTCGTGAAGCGCTTCTCCACCTTGATCGGCCGCCAGGCGATCAGCGAACTGGAATATGAAAGCGCGCGGAACAACTTGCGTCAGGCCGAGGCGGGTGTGCAAGACGCCCGCGCGGCTCTCGATCGTTCGAAGCTCGCGGCGGGATATGCGACGGTGCGTGCCCCCATTGCCGGCCGCGTGGGGCGCGCGGAAGTGAGCGAAGGCGCTCTCGTGAGTGCCGGAGCGGGCACGCTGATGACGCAGGTCGATCAACTGTCCCAAGTCTATGTCGTGTTCACCAAGTCCAGCTCAGACCTGCTCGATCTGGCACGCATGACGCGGTCCGGAGAAGTGCGCCTACCGGACTTGCGGAATATCGAAGTCCGCCTGACCACCGAGAATGGTCAGGATTACGGCGTGGTCGGTCACCTCGATTACGCAGGTCTGGTTGTGCAACCCGGCACGGGAAGCCAGGCGTTGCGCGCGGTATTTCCCAATCCGCGACGTGACCTTCTACCCGGTCAGTTCGTGCGCGGCGTCTTGCAAGCCGGGACATTCGTCAATGTGCTCTCGGTGCCCGAACGCGCGGTCATGATCGGCGCCGGCGATACCAGCGTGATCGTCGTCGGCGCGGACAATGTGGCGGAACGCAGGCTCGTCACGCTCGGCGAAGCGCACGATGGAATGTGGATCGTCCGGTCGGGACTGAAGGCGGGCGAGCGGATCGTGGTGGAAGGTTGGCAGACCGTTGTCCCCGGGCAGAAGGTTGCACCTCAGCCATTCAAGCCGGCCCCCCAGTCGCCGCAAGAGTCCGCGCAAGAGTCCGCGCAACAGGCGAGCAGCGAGGGATGAACCGCTTCTTCGTCTATCACCCGGTCTTCGCCTGGGTGATAGCCATTTTCGCGCTGCTGTTCGGTGGGATCGCCATTTCCAACCTGCCGGTCGAGATGTTTCCGAATATCGCGCCCCCTTCCGTCAGTATCTCCACCGCCCTGCCCGGCGCCGATGCGGTCACCCTCGACCGGACAGTGACATCGGTTATCGAGCGGGAGATGAACGCAGTCGACAATTTCCTCTACATGTCCTCCACCAGCCGCTCCAACGGTACCGCCCAGGTCACCGTGACTTTCCAGCCCGGCACCTCGCTCGACGTGGCGGTTTCGCAAGTTCAGGACCGCCTGGCACGCGTGGACTCGCGCCTGCCCGAAGACGTCCGCCGCGCGGGTGTCCGAGTCACTTCATCCTCATCCGGATTTCTGATGATGATCGCACTGCGATCGAAATCGGGGGCGATGTCCAGGGCCCAATTGGGAAACTATGCCAGTAACAACATCGTCGAGGAACTGCGGCGCGTGCCCGGCGTGGGCGATGTGCAGCTGTTCGGCTCCGCCTACGCCATGCGGATCTGGCTCGACCGCGATAAGCTTGCCGGTTACGGCCTGACACCGGCCGAAGTCCTGCAGGCCGTGCGCGAACAGAACAGCCAGACTGCGGCGGGTACGCTGGGCGCGCGGCCCACGGCGTCGGCGGCGGATCTCAACGTCCAGATCGTCACCCAGAGCCGCTTTTCCACGCCGCAGCAGTTCCGGGAAATCATCGTCGCTTCCAATCCCGACGGCTCAACGGTCCGACTTGGCGACGTCGCCCGGGTGGAACTCGGCGAGGACAGCTATGCCATGCATGCCACGCTGAATGGGCAGGAAATGGTCGGCATTGGCGTGCAGCTCGCTTCCGGCGCCAGCGCGCTATCGACGGCATCCGGCGTACGCGCGCGCCTGCACGAGCTTGAACGCAGTTTCCCCCCGGACATTGCATGGCAGACGCCGTTCGATTCCACGCCGTTCATCGTTCGCTCCGTGAACAACGTGATGCGCACGATGATCGAGACGCTGTTGCTGGTCTCGGCCTTCGTCTATTTGTTTCTCCAGCGCTGGCGCGCGATCGTGGTTCCCACACTGATCGTGCCGATCGCTCTGGTCGGCACCTGCCTCGGCCTGCTGCTGTTCGGCATGTCGCTCAACTTGCTCTCGCTATTCGCGATGGTGGTGGCGATCGGCATCCTGAATGACGACGCCATCGTCATCGTCGAGAATGTCGAGCGCATCATGGGCGAGGAGGGGCTGGACCCGCGCGAGGCGACGGCCAAGGCCATGGGGCAGATTACCGGCGCCATCATCGCCACGACCCTGGTGCTGGTCGCCGTGTTCATTCCGATGGCGTTTTTCCCGGGCGCGAGCGGCGGCGTCTATCGCCAGTTCTCCGTCACCCTGACCATCTCGATGATCGTTTCGACAGTGCTGTCGCTTACGCTCGCCCCCGCGCTATGCGGCAGCATTCTTCGTCCGCCAGCCGCAAAGGAGGGGGCAGACGATCGGCCGCGAAGCCTGCCGGCGAAGTTCTTCGATCGCTTCAACCGCGGTCTGGAAAATACCACCCGGCGCTATGTCGGCGCGGTGGAGACGATGCTCCGATCGCCGGTCCGCTGGTTCGTCGTGTTCCTCGCGATCTGCCTTGCGACCTGGCTGCTGTTCGCACGATTGCCGGGCGGCTTCCTGCCGACCGAGGATCAGGGCTCGATCTTGATCGGCTACAACGCCGCCCCCGGCGCCACCATGGCGCGCACCGAGGGCGCGGTGACGCAGGCCGAAGCGTTTCTGCTCAAGCAGCCGCAGGTGCGCAACGTCGTCTCGATCTATGGCTTCAGCCTGTTCGGGCAGGGAGAGGGCGCGGCGATGTCCTTCGTGGACCTGAAGCCTTGGGAAGAGCGGCCCGGGGCCGACAACTCCGCCGGCGCATTGGCGGCGCGGGCGAACCGGGCATTCTTCACCATTCCGGAGGCGACGATGTTCGCCTTCGAGCCGCCCCCCATCCAGGCGCTGGGCAATGCCACCGGCTTTACGATGCGGGTTCAGGATCGCACCGGCACCGGCGATAACCTTGCGGCACGTGCGCATGCGATCATTGCCGAAGCGGCCAAGAGTCCGATACTGGCAGGCGTCAGGTTCGAAACCCAGCCTTCTCGCCCGCAGCTCTATCTGGAGCTGGACCGGGTCAAGGCGCGGGCGCTGGGCCTGCAAATCGGCCAGATCAACCAGGCCCTGAGCGTCACCTTCGGCTCCGCATATGCGAACGACTTCATGCATGACGGTACCGTTCTGCGCGTGATCGTGCAGGGCGAGGCTTCGCAGCGGATGGAGCCGGGTGACATCTCCGCCCTCCGCGTGCGTAACGACCGGGGCGAGATGGTGCCGTTCAGCGCATTCAGCACCACGCATTGGACCGCGGGCCCGGCCCAGCTTGAACGCTACAACGGTTTCCCCGCAGTGGCCATTTCCGGCCAGCCCGCCCCCGGCAAATCGAGTGGGGCCGCGCTGGACGAAATGGAGCGGATAGCGCGAGAGGTCTTGCCCCCCGGTTATGGCTACGAGTGGACCGGCACCGCCTTCGAGGAACGCCAGGCAAGCGGCCAGATCGGGGCCTTGCTTGGCCTCTCGCTGATCGTCGTGTTCCTGCTGCTTTCGGCGCTGTACGAAAGCTGGTCCATCCCGCTGGCCGTGCTCATGATTGTCCCGCTGGGTGTGCTGGGGGCAGTCCTCTTCACCCTGGCACGCGGCATGATGGCGGATGTCTATTTCAACGTCGGCCTTGTCGCGATTATTGGGCTGGCGGCGAAGAACGCGATCCTGATCGTGCAGTTCGCCCTCGACGAAGAGGCACGCGGGAAGACGGCGACCGAGGCGGTGAGCCTTGCCGCGCGGCAGCGCTTACGGCCAATCCTGATGACCAGCCTGACTTTCGTGATCGGCATGCTGCCGCTGGCCATCGCCGTGGGTGCCGGCGCGGCCAGCCGCCGTGCCGTCGGGACCGGCGTCATGGGAAGCATGCTCACGGCGACCGTGCTTGGCATCTTCTTCACCCCGCTGTTCTTCGTATCGGCGCGCAGATGGCTCGGTACCCGCCCTGAGAACCACAGACCTGAGGACCGCAAACCTGAGGACGGCAGGCCCGGGATCAAGCCAGATCAGGCAGGGGAAAGCTAGACGTGCGCCTGCTCGCCCCTACTCTGCGGCCACTTTGCCTGCTTGCCCTGCTGGCGGGATGCAATATGGCGCCTGCCTATGTGCAGCCGGTGCCCCCGGTTCCGGCCGCCTATCCGGAAACCACGCCTGTCACAGGCGAGCAGGCCAGCGCGATCTCATGGCACAGCTTCTTCGGCGATCCGCAGCTTCAGGCCTATATCGGTTCGGCGCTGGAAAGAAACCGCGACCTTGCGGCCGCCGCCGCGCGCATCGCGCAGGCAGAAGCGCAGTATAGGGCTCAGGCATCGGCCCGGCTTCCCAACGTCGATGCCGGTGCAAGTGCCGGGCGCTCGCGAACGCCGACGGCCTTCGGCCCGCAGACCATCAGCGCTTTCCAGGTGCAGTTCGTCGTCTCCAGCTTCGAACTCGACCTGTGGGGAAGAGTGGCCAATCTCACGGAGGCGGCGCGGCGGAACTATCTGGCGACGGTCGATGTGCAGAGGGCCTTGCGCCTCACGCTCATCCGCGATGTGGCTACGGTATATTACGCCATTCGCGCGGGCGAGGCGGGTATCGACGTTGCCCAGCGCACGCTGGCCAGCCGCCAGAAATCGGGGGAGATCGCCAAGCTTCGTCTGGATGCAGGGGTCACCTCGAAGGTCGACTATCAGCAGGCGATGATCCTGATCACGCAGGCGCAGACGCAACTGGCGGATTTGCAGCGCACGACGGATCAGCAGCGGAACCTGCTCTTGCTGCTGGTCGGCGGGCCCATGGCGCAACCGCTTCCGGATGGATATGGCATAAACGATGCTCACCAGCTGACATTGCTGGACGCGGGATTGCCCTCTTCGCTGCTGACGCTGCGTCCGGATATCCTGGCAGCGGAAGAACAGCTTCGCGGCGCCAATGCCAATATCGGCGCGGCCCGCGCGGCGTTTTTCCCGACCATATCGCTTACCGGCATGGCGGGGTTCTTCTCTCCGCAGCTAGGCAACCTGTTCAATGGCGACAGCGGAACCTGGGCCTTCGGTGGCGGGGCGGCCCTTCCGCTGTTCGACTTCGGGCGCCGGCGCGCCCAGCTTGAGCAGAGCAAGGCGCGCCGGGACGAACTCGTCGCGACGTATCAACGCACCGTGCAGCAAGCCTTCCGCGAGGTGGCCGACGGACTGGTGGGGCGCCAGCGCCTGCAAGAACAGATCGCCGCCCAGCAGCGCGCGGTTCAGGAGCAGCGCGTTTTGGCGGAAACGGCCGAGCTTCGCTACAGCAGCGGCGTCTCGGTCTACCTCGAAGTGCTCGATGCGGAGCGCAATCTCTTCACGGCGGAGCAGCAGCTCATCCTGCTTCGCGCGGCGGCGCTGCAAAACGACGTTGCGCTCTATGCAGCGCTAGGCGGCGGGAGCATCTGACGTGGTCGCGCAGCTGCCGGTGTCGCGCGGCAAATTTGCGCTCCCCGTCCTTACCGCCATCGTCGTGGGCTCCATGGTGGGCGGCGGCATATTCACCCTGCCGGGATCGCTGGGGCGGGTGGCCGGGCCGCAAGGCGCCATTCTGGCGTGGGTTATCGCCGGAGCCGGGATGTTCGCATTCGCCCGCGTCCTGCAATTGCTGGCATTGCGATTGCCGGAGCTTCACGGCGGCATCTACATCTATGCGAGAGAGGGTTTCGGAAACTACGTGGGCTTCCTCTCTGTATTCGGCTACTGGCTGGCCGGTTGCATGGGAAACTGCACGTACTGGGTTGTGATAAAGGCGACGCTTGGCGCCTATCTTCCGGTTTTCGCCGGAGGCCACAACGTCTCCTCCATTGCCCTTGCCTCAGCGGGCATCTGGACGGCTCATTTCATCATGTTGCGGGGGCCTCCGCAAAGCGCGATGGTCAATCTGATTTCCACAATCGCCAAGCTCGTCCCGCTTATCGTTTTCATGCTCGTCCTGGCTGCTGCATGGAACTTGCAGGTCTTTCAGGCCAATCTGAAAGACACTGTCGGCGGCACCAGCCTTGGGCAGCAGATCAAGGCGACGATGCTCGTCACCCTTTACACCTTGCTCGGCGTGGAAGGGGCAAGCGTCTATTCGGCCTTCGCCAGACGCCGCGCCGATGTTGGGCGCGCCACGTTGCTCGGCCTGCTGGTGGTTACGATCATTCTCGTCCTGGTGACCGTGATGCCTTACGGCGTGCTCGCACGCTCCGAACTGGCGGGTATCCGCCAACCATCGATGGCAGGGATATTGAGCGCCGTGATGGGACCCGCCGGAGGTGTGCTGGTCGGTGCCGGATTGATCATTTCGGTATCGGGCGCTTATTTCGCCTGGACCATGATCTGCGCGGAAGTGCTGTTCGTTGCCGCCCATCGCGGAGACATGCCCAGAATCTTCGGGCAGGCCAACGACAACCACGCACCCGTCGCAGCTCTTTTTGCCAGCAACCTGGTGGTTCAGGTCATGATGATCGCGACGTACTGGTCATCAGCGCCCTATTACATGATGCTGCAATTGACGAGCGAGATGTCGCTGATCCCCTTTCTGCTCACCGCGCTGTTCGGCACCGGCGTGCTGTGCCGCGAAAGAATGCGGGGCCTTCGCCGGGCCAGACGTCCTGCAAATCTCATCATAGCGATCTGCGCCGTGATCTACACGTTACTGCTGGTTTTCGCAGGTGGATCACGCGCGATCGCAAACACCGCGATCTTCTATTCTATCGGATCCTGCCTCTATATCATCGCTCGCAAGGAGCAGCACCAACGCCTGTTCAACGTTTGGGAAAAAGCGATCTTCGTGGGTACACTCATCATCGGCGCGTGGGCATCCAGCGATCTGATACAAAACGGACTGCCCACACCGGGCCTTGCCGAATTCAGATCGTGAGGCAGGCACGGAAGCTCAGTTCTCCCGGATGCGGGCGATTTTGATGCCCAGTCCGCCGTAAAGAATGTCGAGCAGCGGACTGGCATAGTTGAAGATCGCGAAGGGCGCATAGGCAAGGGTGGGCACACCCAGCACCGCCGCCATATAGGCGCCACAGGAATTCCACGGCACCAGCGGCGCGGTGACAATCCCGCCATCCGAAACCACGCGTGAAAGGTTCTTGCTTGCCAGGTTACGCTTCTCGAACTCTACCCGGAACAGGCGCACCGGCAGGACCACTGCAACGTATTGGTCTGCGGTTATGACGTTCAGACCGATCGCGGTGAAGATCGATGTCGCGATCAGGCTGCCGGTATGCTTGGCGCGGGTGAGCAGCGGCGTCACGAGCTTGGACAACAGGCCGAACTCATCGAGCAGCGAACCGAAGGCCAGCGCCACGATGATGAGCCAGACGGTGAGCAGCATGCTCGCCATGCCGCCGCGCGAAAGCAGGCTGTCCACCGCTTCGATGCCGGTATCGGTATGATAGCCACTGGCGATCACCTGCCAGACCGCCTTGATATAGTCCTCCAGCCCCGCGCCGCCGTCGGGCATCATTGCAAGGACGGCCTTGGGCTGCGTGAAACAGCCTAGCAGCCCCGCAAAAAGCGCCGAAGTCATGATCGCCAGCGATGCCGGTGTCCGACGGAACGACAGGCCTACAAGGAGCAGGAGCGGAAGCAGATTGATCACCGAGATATTGAAAATCTGGTCCAACGCCATCAATTCGGAATAGATCACTTCTGAACCGGCCATGGCCGAATGCCCAATGAACCCCAGAGAGATCAATCCGATGGCCGCGATAATGAACGCAGGCCCGCTGACCCACGCCTGATGACGAAGGTGTTCGTAAATATCGTTGCCGGTCAATTGCGCGGCCAGGATCGTCGTTTCGGACAAGGGAGAAAGTTTGTCTCCGGTATAGGCCCCGGAGACGACGGCACCCGCCGTAATGGCGGGAGAAAGGTCGGCCAGAGAGGCCAGGCCGATCAGTCCGACCCCGATCGTTCCGGCCGTCGTCCAAGAACTGCCGATACAGATCGACGTGACTGCACAGACTATCAGCGCCGTAACGTAGAACCAGTTGGGATTTATTATCCCCAGCCCATAGTATACCAGCGTCGGAATAGTTCCGGACATGTTCCATGTACCGATCAGCGCCCCCACTGTAAGCAGGATGAAAATCGCGCTGACCACCGAAGAAACACCGCGGCGACCTGCCTCGGCAACGCTTTCCCAAGAGTGCCCGTTCTTCAGGATGATCAAGGATGCCACCATGCCGGCCAGCATCATAGCGACCTGCAATGGCCCCGCCATCGCGTCCACCCCGAACAACACAACCGCGCTGCTGACAAGCACCGCCAAAATCACGAGCGGCAACAGCGCGTCCACATAAGAGGGCTCCCGGGGCTGTCCCGGAGTGGATTGAGGATCCGTTTCGCGCATGCGGTCCATCTTTCGAAACGTTCCGCAGTAAAATCAATTACCGACTCGGATAGGCGATAGGCAGATATTGCCGCGCAAAGAAAAAATTATCACGCTCAAAATTCAAAAATTCGTAGCAGATTTCTCCGTCGAGGTTCTTTTGACAGCGCAGAGAGATCGTTTGGAAACTCGGCGAAGGCAAATTCCGTCGGTTCAGCGCGCCACCCCACTCGATCACTATGGACGTTAGCCGGAAGCCGGCTCTTTATTCGCTCTCATCGGCAGCTTCTCGCCCGCTTGCTATAACCTATTGGCGTGAGCCCGCCGGCCGAACCGCTGAGGGCGGGATGGCACTCCGCCATCCTAGAGCGGTTGATCCGATTGCATCGGATCAACCGCTCTAAATTTTTGGTTTGCCGCGTTTTCCGAGTCATCAGGTGATTCCACCTGATTAGAAAACGCTCTAGCGCGAGCGAAAGAATTCAGGAGTGGCAAAAACGATAGACGTCATGAAATACGATGCGACGGGCTGTACATGCTCATCGAGAGCAGGGGAATAGCGTGCGTTCTTCATCACGATGTCACATGAATTGACTTCGAACTCGGGAACGCCATCAGTCGGTAACATCTTGCATCCCGTAGGCGTCCCGGTCGCGTCAACCATTATACGTAGCCGTAAGCGGGCAATGCCGCCCAAGCGCCGAACTGCCTCCGGCGGGTCACCGGCCATGATCAACGCATTGACCGCTTCGGCGTTCAGCGGCTTTACCGGATTGGATAACTTGGCCTGCACCGTCGAGTTCAGGCCCCAGCTTTCGAGCAATTCGTCCGTACAATGACGCAATGCATTCATGACGGGAGCGATCGGCCCTGTGGCCAGCACCAGATGCCGCTTGGCAGCGCTGATCGTGAACTGGGTGATGCTGGCTTCCAACATTGCGTCTGGATAGGCATGATCCGTCGTCAAAAGCGCAGGCTGATCTACCGAGATATCCTTATTGAAAATGATGGCCGGGCCGTGCTCCCCCAACGAGCCAGAAGCCAGCGGCACGAATGGCAAAGGAGCGCCTGCTCCATATGAAATGTATATGTCCCGCGCCGATCGGATTGTCGAAACCGGTGGCCCGGCGACGGTGAAGTCGAAATCATATCCTGGTGCGAATGAACGCATCCGCAGAAACAGATTTTCCTTTCCCTCGCCGAACTGCCGCGAGAGAACGCAACTGTCCGGTGCCGGGGACAAGGCCCAAGGAGATATCGGCTTCAATACATCTTCCGCCTTCTGCGCCGAAGCCGCGCCGGAGGGCAATGCCATGGCGGCAATCAATGCGGCTGCAACATACCCTGCCTTCAAGTCGCCCCCCTGGCGGAAAAAGCCCGCTTCTGTCGTTGCATGACCCCAGTCACGCGACGAACATCATGCAATGCGAGAAACCATCGGATGACGGTCAAGGGGGGTGTTAGCCGCTCTATATACTTGATCGCAATGGATGAATTTAGAGCAAGCTTCGCAAGTTTGAACGCTAGCGTCACGGCTAGTCCGCCCAGATCGACGCAGGCCGCCGACATGGCTGACATTATCGGCCCTCCACGCGCACTCCAAAGCCAGCCTTTCGCCCTTCCATCATTGAATCGAAGCGGCCATCGATGCGTTGGCCTGCAGGAAGCCTTGCTCGGCGCAGCCCTTTTTGGCCGTTGTCGCAGTGGCTTCGTAGGTGTTCTGCGCGTAGGCGGCATCGTCCATCACATAGCGCATGGGGCCGTATGTCAGGGCAACGATCCAGCTATTGGAGAGAGGCATCTGGCGCGCGAATTTTTGGCCAAGCGCGGGCGTGACATTGGCGTCGGCTTGCGTCAGCACAAGGTCGCCTATGCGGATCATACCAAGGTTCAGCGCTACCGGATCCGCATCGCGATCCTTGAATTCACAGGGCGGTAACGTCGATCCGGGCGTATAGGCGCAGCGGTTGGGCAAGTTGTAAGGCGTCGTCGCCTTGCCTGGGCAGATGAGCTGTTTTGCCGCGGCCGCGATGCGGATGGCGTTTGCCGACATCGACAGATCGTTGCCGACCGCGAGCGCCTCTTCGGCAAGAATCGTGCCCATGGCAGTCATCAGTGACAGCGCCCGAGTGCGTTTGTCCGCCCCGGCGTCCTCAGCCCGATAGAGCGGTGTGCCCGCGGCGCCAACGGTGAACAGCGCAACTGCGTCGGTCCCCAGCCTTTCCTCGATCATGCGGGAGGCCATGCCGGGCACGTCGCCACTGATCTCGGCCGGGATGGCCATGGCGATGACGGGCTCGATGGCGTAGTTCAGCATCATGGCGATCGGTTTGCCATCCAGCGTTTCGAACTTCATCACACCCAGCGCCTCGTTGATAGGCTCGGTGCCGGTGCGATCGACGCCGGTGATATAGCGGCCCTGCGCGGCCGACCACTGATTGCGATTGCCGACCAGATGGACTTTTCCGCGCCCCAGGCCGGCGCGGGCTGGTTGTAAACGGGCCTGCGCCTGCCGCACCGCTTCCAGCGTTGCGGCCGTCACGCGCTCCACGAATTTGGGAGAGCCGGGAAGGATGATGCCGGTGGTCGCGGGATCGACGCGGATTGCGTTGTGAGTATGGCTGGTGCCCAACAGGATCGCCGCGCGCGGCACATGCGATTGCGCAGCCACTTTGTCGACCATCTCGGTCAAGGTTCGATCGCCAATGGTCGGAACGTCGGCGATGATGACTATGGCCGTCTTGCCGCCGCTTTCTATGGCGACGGCACGGACGAAAATCCGGTCGGCAACGGACTTGAACGGTTCCACCAGTTCTTCGGCCGGCGGCGTGATATCGATCTTTGCCGCGCCGACGCGCAGCCCGGCGACAGCAGCCGAAGGGGCCGCCTCCACCGGTGGCGCCAGCAGGCCGAGCATGACCAGCAGCGTGGTCACCATGCGGGTCGGTTTCATACGTGTGATCTCTCGTTTCCCGTTGGCGGATCGAACGGTCATTGGCGTGGCATGATCGGGGTTGACTGCCAGGACAGCACCAGCCAGCGGCCTGCCCGCTTCACGTAGATGCCCGTGAAGCGCACCTCGATGCGGCGATCGACACCAACATTCAGCACCATCTGGCCACGCGTGACCGCGATATTGCCGTAGAAGGTCGCGCTGCGATCGGAAGCCTCGATGCTGCGATAGCGGGAGGTTCCGGCTTGCACATCCTTCAGGTATTCGGCCTTGGTCTGCTTGGCACCGTTGGCGTGAACGTAAATGGCATCGTCAGCAATGGCAGCCGCCAGCGCGGGGACATCTTGCTTCACTTGCGCATCAAAGCGCTTCGTTTCCAGATCGAGCAAGGCTTGCTCCCCGCTGGCTGCGGTTGGCCCAGCGTGGAGGGCGGCTGGCGCCATCAGACAAAGCGCAAGGACAGGTGCAAACGTAAAGTTTCGGCCCAAGGCCAGGCCGGCCTGGAATCGCAATAGTTTCATAATTGAATCCTTTCCTTGCATGGGTGTCGTGGGCCGCCGGCTGTCCCCAAGCGCATCAGCCAGGCCCGGAAGACAGTTCGGCAAACAGCCCTGTCACCGCATCGGCGAAACCTTGCGCCGCACAGCCCTGTTTGGCTGTGGAGGCAGTTACCTGGTAGGTGTTCGCGGGGTAGTCGGAATCCTGCACCACGTAGTGCATTGGACCGAACATCAAGTTCACCAGAATGGTCCCCTGCGGTGTCCCGCCTTTGACGCGCTGCCATACCGGCTGGGTAATGTTGGCGTCGGCCTGAACCAGCGTGGTGTCACCAATCCGCAGAACGCCCACCTGGAGCGCCACCGGATCGATGTCCCGATCCCTGAAATCGCAGCGCGGTAGTGCAGCATCGGGGGCATCCGAACATCGGTCGGGCAGGTTATAGGGCGTGGTTTCCTTGCCCGGACAACGGATCGTGCGCATGGCCCCGGCCACGCGGATGGCAGCGCTTGTCCTGGTTTTCGCTGCTAGCGCCAGCACGTCTTCGCCCAGAATGGTGCCCACCGCCTCCGTCAGCGGGCCCGGATCGCCCGCCGGAACCCCTTGGCGGGCGCGCGCGCTGTAAGCGCCGCTACTTTGGGAACCCACAGTGTAAAGCACGACTGCTCGGTCGCCGTAGCGCTGCTCGACATAGCGCTGGGTCGCTCCGGCGAGATCGGCGCTGACCTCCGTTTTGGCCGGCATTTGCATGATCGGTTCTAGCGCACTGTTGACCAGAAGCGCGATCGGTTCGCCATCCGTGGTTTCGATGCGCAACACGCCAAGGGTCTTGTCCGGAGTGACGGATGCGATCGGCACCGGACTGGGACGCCCCGCCGGGGCACGATCGCCGCCCCCGATCATGTTGGTCGTGCCTTCAGCATAGCCGGCGCGGGCGGGCTCCAGATGTCCGGCAGCCTGCCTTACTGCATCGATGATGATCCGGGAGGTGTCGTCGGTGATCTTCGCCGAACCGGGAATGATGATCCCGATCGGATTGCGGTCCAGACGCACCGCATTGTGAGTATGGGTGACGGCAAGCAGAACGTTGGAAAGGGGAACGCGGGCCTCGGCCGCGATGCGGCGGCGCAGGTCCTCGAACACATCCGGTGCGATCGTAGGGAGGTCGGCTACGACGATCGCCGCCCGGCTGGCACCGTCATCCAGCACCACGGCCCGAACGAAGAGGTGATCGTGGATCGTGGTGAAGGGCTTGGGCAGGTCTGCCTTGCTTGGAGTGATGTCTACTCGTGCCGCGCCGGCCATGAGGCCAGGCGCGGCGGCAGTTGGCTTCGCGGCGACGCCTGCCGCGCTGGCGGCAACGGCGTGCGCCAGTGCGGCGACAAGCAAAACGGACTTGCCGGCCGCCATCAGAACTTCACCTTGATCCCGGCGGTGAAGTAGCGACCGACATAGTCGTCCGTTGCAATGTAAGCGCCGAAAACACCGGGATTGGCCGTCGAATTGGTGGCAATCGGCGGCTTGGCGTTGAACAGATTCTGGACGTTGAAGTAGAATTCGGACTCGACCGATCCTGTGTCCGGCTTGAAGCTGAGATTCAGATTGGTCCATGCGAAGGAACGAATGCGCGGGATGTCGTAGATGATGCTGGGGTCCGCATTCCACCGCAGCGAACTGCGCCAGCGCTCCATCACCGTGAAGCTGAACCGGTCGGTGGGCGCATAGTTCAGGAACGCGGTCACGCGCCATTCCGGCGTGGTGCCGACGCCCGAAACCGGTGAATAGGCTGCGCCCGATACATCGATATCGGTCAGGCCCGGCGTGACCTGGCTCAGCTCAGGTTGCCATGTCACCAAGGCGCGTAGCGACAGCGGACGGCTTGCCAGTTCAGTATTGTAGTTAGCCTCGAAATCCGCACCCCACGAATGGATGGAGGACGCATTGATCGGCAACTGATAGAAATAGGTCGCATTGTTCGCGGTAGAGGTATCGGTGTAGGGCAGCGGGCGAACGATAAGGCTGCACAGCGCGGAAGTGCCACCGCTTGCATTGCAGGCACGTTGCACGGACGAAGTGACGCCGTTGATGGACGTGATCGCATCAGTGATCTTGATGTCGTAGGCATCGACGGAAAGGCTGAACCCACCCAGCCAATGCGGCTTGTAGACGAAGCCGGCCGTCAGTGTGTTGGCCACTTCGGGCTTGAGATCCGGGTTCCCGCTGGACGAGAACGGTTGGTTGAGCAGCGTCGCGCCGGTAAGCTCGTCGACAATGTTCTGACGGGCGATCGTCTGCGGCGCGTAAAGGTCGTAGAGGTTCGGCGCACGGAAGTCTCGCGAGCGGGTCGCGCGGATGCGCAGTTCGCTGGAGACGTGCCAGTCTACCCCGACCTTCCACGTTCAGGCGCTACCGGTGCGGTTGTAATGCGCATAGCGGCCTGCAAGGTTCAGGTTGAGTTCCTGCACCAGCGGCACATCTTCCAGCAGCGGAACGTCCGCTTCCAGCGCCGCCTCGGCCACGGTCTGGTGTACATGCGGCATGATGCCGAAAGTCACCTGATGGTTCGCGGTCGGCGAATTGCCTGTGGTGGTGCAGTTGTAGCGCAGGCCGATGCAGTCCGAAACCGGTCCTGGCGGCACGTCCGACGTAGTGTAGGCCGTTGCCCGGCGCCATTCACCCGACAATGCCACGTTCACGGGGCCCGCCCAGGTTGAGAAGGGAGAGCCGGAAATCGCGGCCTGAAGCTCGGTCAGCGTATTGTAGGCACGCGACTGCGTGCGATCGGTCACATAATCCAGCGCCTCTGCCGAGGCTGCGGTGGGCCCGAAGAGATTGAGCGGCGCGCAGCCAGGATAGCTGCCCGGATTGGTCAGCGTCACACTGCACACGATCTGGCCGGTCGCTGGATCCTGCACCGCGTCCAGAGCGGCTGACAGCTTCTGGTAATTGATATTGTTCACGACCGTCCAGGTCTGCCGAGAACTGCCATAGGACCCGCCGACGTTCCACTTGAAGCCGCCCGGCAGCTTGCCTTCCAGACCGCCATTCACATAGGCGCTGCTGGTATCGAAATAGCTGCGGTGCGGACCGATGTTGAGCGGGATCTGGCTCATGGTGAAGGTCGTGGTATCGGTGCCGTACCGGTACTCTTCGGGCAGGAACGGGTTCTGCGCGCGTACCGTGACATTATTGAAGCCGAGGCTTTGGTTCTGGAACGTATTGCGGTTCCACGCGCCGAAGCCCTCCACATAAGCGTGGATGTCATCGGTCAGGTCGTAGTCGAACCGGCCGAATGCCCGCTTCGATTCCAGCGCGCCCTTGAGCGAGGAATTGAAGTAATAGCCGCCATCCGATGCCTGATCGAACGGCGTGAGCACACCGTTAGAAGCGAAATCCATGCCGGCAAGCGGACCGCTGCGGATGAGGCCGCCGAAGCTGGTAGTGCCAAGGCGCACGTTCGAGGCGAGGTGATAGGGGCTGGCGGCAGTCCCCGCCCCCGTCAGGGCCCAATTCTGGCCCAGCTGGCGGCTCGACATATCGAAAATGCCGGGGTCCTTGAAGTATTCGAAGCTGGCTTCGAAGTGGCCGCGGCCGCCGAACAGCTTGGTGCCGAATGCTGCGCCCAAATCGACGATGTGATCGTCGCCAAGCTGCGAGATGCCGTTTTGGGCCTTTAGCGACACGCCGTTGAAATCGCGGTCGGTCACGAAGTTGACGACGCCGCTGACCGCGTCCGAACCATAGACTGCGGAAACACCGCCGGTCACCACGTCCACCCGCTTCAGCAGCATCTGCGGAAGCATGTCGATCGTGACGAGACCTGTGTTGGAGGTAGGCTGGACACGCTGCCCGTCGAACAGAACCAGCGTCCGATAGAGGCCAAGGTTGCGCAGGTTCACCGCGTTGGCCGTACCGTTCGGACCGCCGACGCTGCCGCCCGTGCCCGTCCCCTGCCCCAGCGAGCCCTGGAACACCGGCAGGTTCTGCAAAGCCTGCGCGATCGTGCCTGGCTGAGCCTGCAACAGGGTGTCGGCGGTGACGACGGTTACAGGCGTGGGGCTGTTGTTACCGTTGGAGATGACGCGAGATCCGGTGACCACGATCGGCTCCCCCGCCGCCTCCGCTGCCGGAGGCGGAGCTGGTTCGGGAGCCGATTGCAGCGCCGCGACGGGGGCCGCAACCGAAGCCGAGGCGGACGCCTGTGACAGTCTGGCAGGCGCGTTCGCCTGTCCCGAAACCATGCGAAGAATGACGACGGAACCCTGATGGGATGCGACCCGAAGCGGCGTCTTCGCGAGGAGTTGGTCAAGGCCGGTGCGGACTTCGAAACGGCCGATCAGCGGTGGAGTCTTGATCTGGTGCAGGCTGCCGGTAGGCGCTACAACTTGCAGGCCGGATTGACTGGCAAAGTCGATGATGGCCTTGCTGACGGTCTCTGCCGGAATGTTGAAGTTGACGACCTTCTGCGCCTGGGCGGCGGCGGGCATCGCCGTCATCGCAACTGTAAGTGCCGTGCAGCCAAGCAGGGCTGCTATCGATCCGCTCTTCATCCGTCCCCTCCGAAATCTTTCGCGCTTTCGCGCTGTTCGAAGATGAGACGCAGGCCGATTGATCGATCCGCTATGCTGCTGAAAATTTTTCTTGAAAACTACCGCATGGTACCGAACGCAGAAGCGGTGCGGGAGCGGATCAACGGGACAGGTGTACCGCGCCTTCTTCCACATGCACTTTTGCGTCGAAGATCTGGGCAACCACACGGCAGAAACCGACCGGGTCGTTGGCCAGATAAGCACCGCTGATTTGCTGGGTACGCAGCGCTGGATCCTCGATCTCGATCGCAATGTCGGAATACCGGGAAAATTGCAGCGCGGCTTCCTGTAAGGTGGCATTCTCGAACTGAATTCGGCCTTCTCGCCAAAGCAGTTCGCGCTCGATTTCGGTACTGGGAACTTCCGTCGCGATCATCTGCATGCGTCTGGATGCAGTGGCAGCCATGTTGGCCTCAAGGCGTAAGGCTTGAGGCTCTTTGACAAGCAGGCTTCGGGCCTCGACAATCCCTTCTGCAACCACCACGCGGGCTGCGGCCTCTCCAACACGGCTGACGGTGAAGCTGGTGCCGACCGCAGTCACATCCATCGCCGCGGTTCGCACTACGAACGGGCGCAGCGCATCCTTGGCAACGTCGAACAGGGCCTCTCCGCTTTCCAGCTTTATGCTCCGGTTGTGTGCGCCATACTCGACGAGCACCGACGAGTTGGTGTTCAGCGTAATCGTCGATCCATCGGCAAGCGCCACTACGCGCACCTCCCCCCTGCGAGTAACGAAGCGTTCGGCACCCGCGCCGCGGTAAAACAGGGTCCCCGCCCCGATCACGCCCGCCGCCGACGCGGCGATGGCCATGCCGACGAAACGACGACGGGAGGGATTTGCGAGCTCTTCACCGATCTGTTTGGCAGTCTGTTTCGGGGCGGAAGATTGGGAAGGCAGGAAGTCTTCCGGGCGGTAGCTTTCGCCCAGCGCGGCGGCGCGCTCCGTGCGCAGAAAGAAGCCTCGGGCCCGGACATAGGCGCCAAGGTGCCGGTCGTCCTCGGCAAGCCAGGCTTCGAAGGCAAGCTCTTCCTGGGCATCCAGTCCACTGTCTTCGCGGATCGCCCAAGCGATGGCAGTATCATCGACCTGAGCGGCGCTCATTCGCGTCATCGTGGGATTCCGTCCTTCCTTCATACTGCATAGACGCATCGCAGGACATGTTTCCACCACGTGCGAAGCGATCCAGCAACAAAGTCAGTGCCTTCTTCAGATGCTTTTCGACCGTACTTTCCGCAAGGCCCAGTGTTTTGGCCACTTCACGCTGGGGCAAGCCGCTCACGCGGCGTAGGCGGAACACATCCCCGATCTTGCCGGGCAGCGCCGCGATCGCCTCGCCCAAATGCAAGAGTTCTTCCCGATCAACTGCCTGTTGCTCCGGCCCAGGTTCGTCTGCGGCCAGTCCAAGATCGTTCAGGTCCGCCATCATCTGGAGTGGAACCACCCGTTCACTGCGGATATGGCTGACGATCACGGAATAGGCGGCGCGACGCAGATAGGAGCGCGGATCACGAATTGTGCCGACGTCTTCGACACGGATCAGGCGGACGTATGTTTCCTGGACGATGTCGTCGATCTCAATTCCGGGCAGGCGGCGTGACACCAGCCATCTGCGCAGGCCAGCTTCGTGCGGTATCACATGCGCGGCAATCCAGCGCATGCGCTCGTCAGGTGGGCGCCCCCCCATCGTCTCTCCCCATGTTACCATATGTTTGGATCACGGGTACGACGAAAGCTCGAGGTGAAGAGATTTGAACCGCAACCTGTCCGATTGGAATTACGCCCGGCTCCACTCTATCGTAGCCATCCAGGAAATAGGGCTTGATCAAGGGGAGCCGGGCGAAAAACGCTATCCGGCCTGGAACGCAATTTTAAATGCTGAAGCCGATCGATAAACCATAGGTACGGGGCGCCCCGCTCATCATCGAATACGTACCGGGCGCGACGTAAAGCGTGGTGGCATAGCGCTTGTCGGTGAAATTGCGCACCCAGCCGGCCAGGCTCAAGCCATTGGCCATTTCGAGTTCAAGCTGGGCATTACCTAGGAAGTAGCCCTTGATCGCCTGATAGTTGTCCAGTTCGGTGTAATAGTCGTCGATGAAGCGGCCGTTGATCGACGGCACCAGTTTCATGCTCTCGGTCAACGGGATTTCGTAGCGGATCGAGCCGGTCAGCGTCATCTTGGGAGCGAACGGCAGGTCGTTGCCGATCCGGCGTTCGCGCTCAGCTTCGCTGTCCGACCACATCTCGAGGATCTTGCTGTCGAGCAGCGAGACACCGGCCTGGATGTCGAGGCCGGAGATCGGCCGAACCGTCACGTTGGCCTCCGCACCGTAGGTGCGTGCGCTGCCCACATTGGTACGGATATTGCTGTTCAGGCCGTTTATCACCTTGTTGAGGCTGGCCTGAAGGTTGTTGAAGTCGTTGTAGTAGATGGCAGCATCGATCTGCACCGGACCACCGCGCGGAAGGAACTTGATGCCAGCCTCATATGTCCACACCCGTTCCGACTTGAAGGGATCGGTCTCGGGCAAAGTGAACGAGGTCGATCCGTCGAAACCGCCGGACTTGAAGCCGCGGCTCACCGAGACATAGGCGCTTGCCGCGCTTGAGAACTCGTAGCTGACATTCAGTCGACCGGAGAGGCTGTTGTCCGAAAAAGTGCGATCGAAGGTGAAGGGCATGGCACCGAACACCGCCTGGGCAATGCTGACGCCATAAGGATCGAGATCGACTGTCGAACCGTCGTAAGTGCTATGGTCATGGCTGTAGCGCAGACCGGCACCGATCTTCCAATGGTCACCGAGCTTGACGCTGCCGTCTGCAAAGGTGCCATAGCTGCGGCGGCGCTGGGTATAATCGGCCTGCAGCACGCTCAGGACCGCATCCGTCAGATCGAGATTGCTGCGCAAGCGCACCTTGTCGCGATAGGCCGTCGCGCCCACGACCCAGTCGACCTGACCGGGATTTGCATTCTGCAGGCGGACCTCGGCAGTGCCCTGCTCCACATTGTCGCGATAAATGCTGTCGCCGATCCGCAGCGGCACCGCATCGCCGTTGGCCGCATAGTGCTGCTTCAGCTTCTCGTACCCAAGGATCGCGACCAGCAGCATATCGTCACCGATCTTCTGGTTCAGCGTGCCCGATGCTCCGTAGCTGGTCTTGCCGAGTGACGGGGCAATGGCAGCATCGGTGGTGTACGGCTTGTTCGGGGCAAAGCCCTTCATCGTCGCCGTCCGCTCGAACAGCTGGACCGCGCCGCTTTCATGGAAACCGTGCGCATTCAGCGTGATTGAGGTGCCAGCGGCAGGCTCGAGCAGCAGGATCGCCCTGCCGCCGTAGTATTGAGAGCGGTTCGCCTTATGATCAACGCCCGGATCGGAGAGGGCCGGAACGGCGGGGTTGGTCGATCCCGTGGCGCCTTGCGTGCCCAGATTGGTCATGAAGCCGTCAGTACTGTCGAAAACGCCCGCAATCCGCAGCTTGACGCCTTCGGCAAGCGGTCCACCAACGGCGGCTTCCGCGCGCCAGGAATTGAACCGGCCATATTCAGCTCTGGCCTTGCCGGACCATTGGTCGCCCGGCTGATTGGATATGATGTTCACCGCGCCGGCCGTCGTGTTCTGGCCGTAGAGGGTGCCCTGCGGCCCCTTTAGAATCTCGACCCGCGAAACGTCGAACATCTGCCCGCCCACCAGCGCGCCCGATCCTTGGTACACGCCGTCGATGCTGACCGCGGCAGAAGGATTGCCGTTGGGGCGGAAGTCGTCGTAGCCGATGCCGCGGATGGTGAAGGTCTGGATGGTCCTGCCGCCCGAAATCTGCGGCGACACGACGACGCCCGGCGTCAGGCGCGAGACATCGACGAGGTCCTTCGCGCCCGATTCCTCAAGCATTCTGGGGCTGACGACGCTTACCGAGGAAGGCACGTCGACCAAGCGCTGCTCGCGCTTCTGGGCAGTGACGACGATGTCGCCTTGGCCGTCCGAGGGCAGGCTGGCGGGCGCTTCCTCGGCGCGAACGGCAGGGGCGATCAATGCAAGGGCGGCTGAGCCGGCCATCAGGGCGGTCAGGCGGCGCGAAAGCGGAAAGTTTCTTGGCGATGTCATGGGGGGAGATCCTGGGAGAGTTTTGGACATGCGCTCCCGGCCGCCGATCTTGCGATCGGCGTCTTGGAGCATGAAGTTCAAGGCGAAATCAGTTCCGGTTCGCGGCGACCTCGTCACGCGCGACGGTGCCGGCAGCGCACGCAATCAGAAGGCCACCGAGCAGATAGGCAAAGCTGACGCAGGCAAGCGCATATTGGAGCGCCTGCGTGCCGAAGCCGGCGGTGAGGCGATCACTGAGCCAGCCTGCAATGGCGGGGCCTGAGCCCATGCCGAACAGGTTGACGATGAGAAGATAGAGCGCCGTTGCCATGGCGCGATTGCCGCTCCCGGCGAGGCGCTGCACCAGAGCGTAGGCAGGCGTGGTGGCAAGCGAGGCAAACAGCGTCATCGGCGCTGCCAGCCAGAGCGCGGCGTGAAGATTGGGGGCGAAGAGGAACATCAGGGTGAGCGGCGTCGCCAACACGAACGATGCGGCTGGAAGCCGGATCGCCCAGCGCGGGTCGATCCGTGCAAGCAGGTCGCCCAGCATGCCGCCAACGAGCAGGGCTGCAATGGTCGCAAGACCCATGATCAGGCCATAGCTCGAGCCGACCTCACTAGCCTTGAGGCCGTATTCACGCATCAGGAATGCCGGGATCCAGTTGAGCGTCGCAGCCGAGCCCACGGTGGCAAGGGCCATTCCGGCACAAAGCAAAGCATAGCTTCGCCGCGAGAGGAGAAGCGAAACGGCTCCGCGGATGGTCATCGGCTGATCAGCGGGCGAACTATTGGTGTGCGACGTCTCAGATATTGGCGCTTTCGAAGGTTCGCGAACCGTCGTGAAAAGCAGGAAAGCGAGGAAAGGCGCCGGCACCGCGCCGACCAGGAAGGCTGCACGCCAGCCACAGTGATCGGCCACCCAGCCGCCGGCGGCATTGGCGATCATGAAGCCAAGGCCGCCGATCACCACCGTCGCCGACAGCGCAGTTGCGCGCCACCGCGCCGGGAAGGTGTCCGAGACCAATGCGTGTGTGGAGGGAATGCCGCCCGCCTCGCCCATGCCCACGCCCAGTCTCGCCACAAGCAGGACAAGAAAACCGGGCGCCAGACCGCACAAGGCCGTCATCGCGGACCAGACGAGAAGCGAGCAACCGAGAACCATTACCCGGCGTCCGCCATCGGAATAGCGCGCAACCGGCACCGCCATCAGCGAATAGACGAGCGCGAAGGCAAAGCCGGTCAAAAGGCCGATCTGGGCATCGCTTACACCCAGATCGTGCTTGATGCTCTCAACCAGGATCGCGACAAGATAGCGATCATAGTAGCCGAGCAGAGAGATGAGGCACAGCAGCGCGAGGACGTAATAAGCCATCGCGCGCGGCCGGGCTGTAACTCCCGGCATCGACGTTACTGTCGATGCCGGGATACCGCCGTCTGTCAGGGAGTCGGCGAACGAAGCCATGATTATTCGCCAGCCAGCGCGGGCTCGCGCGCTTCGGTTTGCTGCTGGGAAGGCATGCCGAAGCGCGCCCGGAAATCGTCAAGGTCGAAGGTGCATTCGTCGAGAGCGACCAGTTCTTCCGCGCTCATTTCCGGGTGCTCGTTGCCATACCATTCCTTGTAGAGCGGCAGATCGGAGGCGAAAGCCTTGTAGTGGGTCGAATAGGCCCGCAGGCGAAGCTGCGGCTGCTCGCCGGCGAGATCGAAGGTCATCAGGCGCAACCAGCCATCGCCGATACCGTCAAGGATCGGCGCATCCGAACCCGTCGCCTTGAAGCTTTGCTTGCGGCACTGATAGTTCACCAGGAACTGGTACACCTTGTGGCCGAAGGCATTTTCATCGACGCGGTTCATTACGCCGTGGAAGTGGCCGTTAAGCGTGCAAAGGATCTGGTCGTTGGGGGCAACCAGCTTTTCCCACAGCATCTGCGGGCTGTTGCGATCGGGATCGATGCGGGTCAGGTCGAAACAGTCGATCGACTGACGTTCGCCCTTCTCGTTGATGAATTCGTGGATCGAGATGATCGTGGGCAGCCCCGGATAGGCGTCGATCACCGACTGTGCCCATTCGACGATGTCGTCCTGCGGGCACATCTCGATGCCGATATGCAGGAAGCGATAGCCGCCACCTTCGAAGATCTGCGCCGCGTTGCAACCGTCTTTGTGCGAGGCGACGTACCAGGGCTTGTCCTTGAACAAATCGGACTCGCTACCGAAATGCGCGGTCCAGTTGTCCAGCGAGCCTACGTGGAGAGATCCCAGCCCGAACGACATGCCGTCGCGAATCCAGCCATCGGGCGCCGGCGGGTTCGCAGGATCGCTCCAGATGTTGTCGTGGTCATGGTTGCCGGGCACGAGGAAGAACGGCAGGTCGTCCGCGATGATCTCCCAGGCGGCGCGAACGGCTGGGATTTCCACTTCGAGAACTTCCTTGGGCGATGCCGGGATCAACGCTTCGATCGCCGGGTTGTCGATCGAGACGACGCCGCGCTCCACGTGGGGGGCATCGGGTGCCCAGGCGCTGGGATGCTGCCAGCTGTCGCCAAGGCCCGATACGAAGGCAATGTCGCCGCCATTCTTGCGCGCATTGCGCGAGATGTAGTGCATGACGTCCCACAGCATTTCGCGGGCGTTGAAGGGAAAGCCCGCCTCGCGCTGGTTGCGGTAGCTGGAGTAGTTCTGCGTATCGCAGATGACAGCCACGGTGAACGGATCGGTTGGTGTGGTCATGGTGAACTCCTGAACATGTTTACAGCTCGCCGGGGATGCCGGCGCAGCGGTTCCTCCCTGAAGCAACTTGTGAAACGGGCGCCGTCCATCGCCTCCGGACGGCAGACCGTCCGGCGTTCAGCAACGCGTCATTGACACAAATCGTTCACGAATCGAAACAGTTGTACAGTTAGGATTCGTGTCTTTCGGTTCTGTGACAGCCTAGAAAATTTTCTCCACCCCATCACTGCACGGAACCGTCAGGAGGCGTACTTGGCCGAACATTTCTGACCATTTAGCCATTTACCCTTGCCCACTTAACGCCGCACACCTAAGAATGACCCAACCACCTAGACCAAGCGGTCTTTTCCGAAGTCGAACAATTGTACAGGACCTTGATGACGACGAGCGAATCCGATGCGCCCGAGGCCGGCAACGATATGCCGCAGGCGCTTCGCCTCAAGGAAACGGCTTATTCGCTGGCGCGTGATGCCGGCCTCGCCGCCCTCAGCGCACGCAGCCTGGCCCGGGAAACCGGGATGAGCCCGTCTGCGATCAATTACTATTTCGGCAATCGCGAACTGCTGATCTCGGAGATTTGCGATCGCGCCATCGCCACCTCCCGAACATGGCGCGAAGGCAGGGCCGCGGCGCAGGAAAACCGGGTTCCGGCGTGGGCGGATCTCGACGACGTCTTCACGAGCCTGCTGCAGGATCGATTGAGCCAAGGCACCGGCGTGCTGGCACTGCTGCAGGAACTCGAACACGAAGCGGCCGGCTGCGATCAGGATGGTGTGCTTGCAACGCTCAAGGCGGAGACGGCTGCAGAAGCCGCATTCTGGCGCGAACTGGCGACAAGCTTCGGCGAGACCTCACAGGCGTCGGAAGCCTGGGCCAGCCTCGCCCTCGGGTTGACCAGCCTGCTGCTGTCGGAACCCGAGGCGCCGGTGCGATCGGCCTGGATTTCCGCGCCGGCAACGCGCTTGCGCCAACGCCTGTCCGGCCAGCCGGTTACGCTTGTGCGGCTTGGCGGGCCTGACGCAGCGCGACTTGCATCCGAAGCGCCGGCCAACGAGACGGCGGAGAACATCCTGCGCTGCGCTCTGGAGGTCATCGCGGAGAAAGGGCCCGAGCGACTGGTTCAGCGCGAGGTTGCCTCACGCGCAGGCGTGTCGCTCGCCTCGATCACCTATTTCTTCCGCACGAAAACCGATCTCATAAGCGCCGCTTTTTCCGAACTGTGCCGGATGCATTGCGCAACCTTGACCGACGAGGCCTTGCTCGACGACCGCCCAATCGAGGAATCTCTGGCGTTTCACGACAGGGCCAGCTTGTCAGGCATGGCAGCGATGGACGCTCTCCTGAGGGCCTCTGTTCGAATGCCTGAGCTTGCCGCAACTGCCGATCTCATCCGCCAGACGCGCGGTGTCGCCTCGCTAGTGCTGCTCCGAAAGGGCGGATTAATGGTCGATCATCTGGATGCCTATCTCTGGGCCTGCCTGCATTCCGGCAGGTATCGGATGATCCGTTTGGAAGCGCCCGACCAGCATGCCTTGCTGATGGACAAGGCCGCAGTTGCCAACCTCTGTACGGTATTTCCGCGGGCGACGGCCTGAGCAAACGTGGAGCCGGCGCGCGCAACCTTCTTCTTCCAGTATGCCCAACCCTTGTCAGGGCAACATTGGAATTGCGTTCGCTCAGAGAATGCCGGTCGATAGCCGCAACGTCGGATTAGACGGTTACCTCTAGCCCTTCAGGCGCCGCAAAATCCGCCATGCGCCGCCGCGATATCTCCCAATGCGCACGAATGAGTTCCCCCGCCCGTGTGGGATCGCGGCGTTCGATGGCATCGATGATCTCGTCGTGCTGCTCCACCGCTTCGGAGAGGTTTTCCTGATCTTCCGCCGATGTCGGGTGATAGAACGTCATGCCCAGGCGGGCATGATCGATAAGCAGGCGGCGAAGGCTCGGCATGAGATAGGGGTTGTGCGCCATCCTGCCGATTTCGAGATGGAACTGATCGTTGTGGTAGACGCGTGCCGCCACATCGTTCGCCGCAATCGCCGCACGAAAGTCCAGTTGGACTTGCTTGAGCCTGGCGATTTCAGCCGGAGTCGCGTTCGTCGCTGCAAGCTGCGTCGTCGCGACGTAGATCAGCGGCGCGGCGAGGAAAAAAGTCCGCAGCGATTGGAGGTCCATGGAGGTTACACGCGCGGGCCGGTTCGGCTCGAGCTCCAGATAGCCTTCGGCCGCCAGCTGTCGCATCAATTCGCGCACGGGAGGACGCGACAGGCCAAATTCCTCGGCGATCTGCTGTTCGTCGACCACGGCCCCGGGGGCCAGTTCCATGCTCACAATCCTGCGGCGCAGCGTTTCGCCGAGGGTGACTTTGCGATCTACAGTTCCACTCACAACTGAATCCTACCGAGTTTTCGCGCCCAGTTCAACGCGGTTGCGTCAATTCATAGATTTGTTAAATTCTATTTGTAGACATATGATAGACATTTCTGCGTTTCGAAGCTAGGCGGCGGCCGTCAGTCAAAGCGTGGGATTCGCAGATGTCCGGTAGGAACACAGCAACGGGCGTACTTTGCGGCGTGATTGCCGGTGCCTTGTGGGGTCTGGTCTTCGTGACCCCGAGGATCGCTTCCGCCTTCGGACCGATGCAACTCGCTGCCGGCCGTTACGTGGCTTACGGGCTGTTCGCGCTCCCGATGGTCTGGCCGCACTGGAAGCGGTATCTTCAGGTATTGGGCAAGCGCGAGTGGATCGCGCTGGGCTACCTCAGCGTGCTGGGCAACATTCTCTATTACGTGCTGTTGGCGGCCGCAGTGCAGCTTGGCGGCGTCGCGATGACCTCGCTGGTAATCGGCTTCCTTCCGGTGGCGGTGACGATCATTGGCAGCCGCGACAAGAATGCGGTGCCGCTTGCGTGGCTGACCCCCTCCCTGCTCCTCAGCGCCGCCGGCATTCTGTGCATCGGCTGGGAATCGCTCGGCAAGGCGAGCGAAGGCGCATTCGAATCGCAGGCCCTCGGCCTTCTATGCGCTTTCGGTGCGTTGGCGTCATGGACGACCTTTGCCGTCTCCAACAGCCGTTGGCTCGGGCGTCTCGAACACGTCTCCGCCCATGACTGGAGCCTGCTCATCGGCATCGTCACAGGCGCTCAGGCGCTTGTGCTGATCCCTCCTGCACTCATTTTCGAGACGACCGCCCAGAGCACGTCGCAATGGCTGCTGTTCGGCAGCGTTTCGGCGGCCGTGGCGCTGCTGTCCTCCATCATCGGCAATGGATTGTGGAACCGGATGTCGCGGCTTCTGCCACTGACAATGGTTGGACAGATGATCCTTTTCGAAACGCTGTTCGCGCTCCTCTACGGTTTTCTTTGGGATCGGCGCCTGCCCTCGGTTCTTGAAGGCGCGGCGATCCTGTTCGTGCTCGCTTCGGTGCTGACCTGCCTTGCGGCGCATCGCCCAAGGCAAGCCGATCGCGCACTTGCGGCCGCGCACGACTGATGACCGCGGCCTTCGCGAGAATATCTGCAATGACTCTGTTGACCCAGTCTTCTGCCCACTCCCCTTCCCAGTCCTGGCGGGAGCCGCTGATCGGCCCGGGCATGGTTTTGGCATCCATGGTCGCGCAGAATCTTGGGGCGACCCTAGCCAAGCAGATGTTCGCAGCCGTGGGAGCCTTCGGAGTGACAGGCCTGCGCGTCTCCCTTGCGGCGACGATCCTTCTGATCATGAGAATGCCATGGCGCAGGTCCCTCTCGCGGACAATCCTGCCGGACGTGTTGCTGTACGGCTTCATGCTTGGCCTCATGAACCTGCTGATCTACCAAGCCTTCGCCCGCCTGCCGATCGGGATCGCCATCGGAATCGAGGTATTGGGACCGCTATCGATCGTCCTTGCGGGCTCACGTCGTGCGCTCGATCTCGTATGGTTTGCGGCAGCAGCAGCGGGGTTGCTACTCCTGCTGCCGCTCCGGGTCGGCAACGGTCTCGATCCCGTCGGGCTGGCATTCGCCGCCGGAGCGGCGACCTGCTGGGCGCTTTACATCGTCTTCGGCAAGCGCGTGGCCACAACGCTGGGCGCAGACGCCGTCGCATGGGGCATGCTGGTCGCCGCATGCATCAACCTGCCACTTGGCATTACGTTCGCCGGCGGAGCGCTGCTGCATCCCTGGGTCCTGCTGTCGGGTCTCGGCATAGCACTTTTGACCAGCGTGATGCCCTGCATGCTGGAGATGGAAGCGATGCGTCGTCTGCCCTCGAACGTCTTCGGCATTCTGCTGAGCGCCGCACCGGCGGTTGCCGCGCTGGCGGGCTTTATCGTCCTTGGAGAGACCCTGACCGCCATCCAATGGCTGGCGATCGTTGCGATCGTCTCCGCATCTTGCGGCAGCGCCATTTGCGCAGGGCGACCGCACCGCTCCTGACAGGGGCTATCTGCGACGAATTTTCAAGGCGGGTTCGACGAATCGACCGGTGATATCCGGCGGTCGGACACGGCCGCATGGAGTGCGTGCCAGCACGTGATTCATGCGGCCAACCGCGGACTTTCCCAGCAAAACCACAAAAAAACAATGACAAGCGAACGCAATCATCGTGCCCCACTTTTCCTGTAGACGATCGCAATATGATCAGCCTATGTTTTGTAGACAGAGAATATACATTGACCGAGTCGGAGAGGACACGTGGTCGTTCAAGCTCTTGATGCCTTCGCTGATACTGGCGCTGAAACTGGCACCGCCGAACGGGCGCACATGCCGGATGGCCACTGTGGTGAACTCGATGGGGAACCGTTCGAGCCTTCGGGTCGCACCCAGGCACCTTCACCCATCGCGCCTTTCGACCAGCGCCAGGTCAGAACGCTGGAGGTTCCGCATTCCCGCTTGCTGAACGGCGGAAATCCGACGACCAAAGTCACCTCACTACCGGCCGACGACCAAACCTGCGGCTGGTATCATCTCAGCCGTCGGCGCACGCCGCGCCCCGTCGCTTTCGGGGAAGTGCGCGCACCGTGGGTTGTGGTCGGCGCTGGCTACGTAGGTCTCGCTGCCGCCCGGCAACTGGCAATGAACTTCCCGGGCGACGAGATCGTTCTCGTCGAAGCGCAGGAAGTGGGCTTCGGCACTGCCGGTCGCAACGCAGGTTTCGCCATCGATCTTCCGCACGACATCGGCGCGGCGGACTACATCGGCGACCTCGGCACGGCCAATCTGGTGCTCAAGCTCAACAAGCTGGGTCAGACCTATCTCAAGGACATCGTCGACCTCTACGGCATCGACTGCCAGATGCGCGCTTCGGGCAAGTATCAGGCGGCGGTCGAAAATCGCGGTATCGCTGTGCTCGACGCCTATCGCGGCGGCCTCGATCGCCTTGGCCAGCCCTATGAAGTGATCGAGGGCAAGGACCTGCCGGACCACATCGGCACCAGCTTCTACAAGAAAGCCCTGTTCACGCCCGGCACGATGCTGGTCCAGCCCTCGGCCCTGGTGAAGGGGCTGGCCGACACGCTGCCTGAGAACGTAACGCTCTACGAGAATACGCCGATCACCGCCGTCAGCTACGGCCCGCAGACCGTACTCACCCATGCCACCGGGCGGATCGTGGCCGACAAGCTGATCCTTGCGAACAACGGGTTCGGCATGGCGTTCGGGTTCCTGAAGAACCGCATGCTGCCAGTGTTCACCTACGGCAGCCTGACCCGCCCGCTGACCGCGGATGAACAGGCACGGCTTGGTGGCCAGGACTTCTGGGGCCTGATCCCCGCCGATCCGGCCGGAACGACGCTGCGCCGCACGCACGACAACCGCATTCTGGTGCGCAACAGCTTCAGCTATCATCCCGGCGGCGTCAGCAACCAGCGCGAACGCAACATTGCCGGCAAGCGCCATCGCCTTTCGTTCGAGCGGCGCTTCCCGATGCTGTCCGGCGTACCCTTCGAATATACCTGGGGCGGCGCGATCGTGATGTCGCGCAATCATGAATCCCAGTTCGGCGAACTGGCCCCCAATGTCTACGGCGCGCTGTGCTGCAACGGCCTTGGCATAACCCGCGGCACTGCGACCGGCGTGCTGCTGGCCGATTGGCTGGCCGGTCGGCGCGGCGAAATCATCGATTTTCTGCTGGCCTCGCCCGGCCCCAATCGCAATCCGCCGCATCCCTTCCTGGACATCGGCGTGAACGCGAACCTGGCCTGGGCCCAACACAAGGCCGGCATGGAAAGCTGAACTACCTGCTCAAACCGATCCACCCGCTCATCGAACGAAGTGGGGGAGACAAGAAAGATCCGGAGAAGATGCATGAAACAGATCACGCAGACACTTGAGGATGTCCCTCTGAACAGGTTCCATCAGATACTGACGGTTCGCGCGAGCGGCGGTTCCTTCGTGGACGGCTATGTGCTCAGCATCGTCGGCGTCGCGATGGTCCAGGCCTCGGCAGCGCTCGGCATGACCACCTTCTGGGAAGGAATGGTCGCAGCATCGGCGCTGATCGGCATCTTCGCCGGCGGCATGATCGGCGGTTGGCTGACCGACCTGTTCGGCCGCAAGCGTATCTTCTTCGTTGGCCCCTGCCTGTTCGTGCTGTTCTCGCTCGCCCAGCTCTGGGTCGCCAGCCCACTGGCCCTGTTCGCCTGTCGCTTCTTCCTCGGCGTCGCCGTCGGCATCGAATATCCCGTGGCGACGGCGCTCCTCGTCGAATTTCTACCCAAGGCCAATCGTGGTCCTCGGCTGGCGACCCTCACGATCATGTGGTTTGCCGGCGCGGCGGTTGCCTACATCCTTGGCAATGCGATCCTGACTTTGGCCGGTGCGGAAGGGTGGCGCCTGGCGTTCGCCAGCACCGCGATGTTTGGCGGTGCGCTGTTCCTCGTGCGCCTGGGTACCCCGGAATCGCCGCGCTGGCTGCTGGGCAAGAACCGCCGCGCGGAAGCTGACCGGGTTATCCGCCAAGTCTATGGCAGCCGCTATTCCACCGCCAACCTGACCGAGGATCCTGCACGCGAGAACGTCTTGCTCTGGGGCCTGCTCAAGGCCGGCTATGGCAAGCGGCTGGCGTTCGTCAGCCTTTTCTGGACCTGCTCGGTCATCCCGGTCTTCGCAGTCTACGCCTTTGCTCCCAAGGTGCTGATGGCGCTCAACCTCCATGACAAGTGGGCCGCCTTCGGCTCGATCGCGATCACGCTGCTGTTCGTCGTCGGTTGCATCGGCGCCACCATGCTCATCAACGCGATCGGCCGACGCCCGATGGTGGTCCACAGCTTCCTGTGGTCTGGCCTCGCGCTCCTGCTCCTGGGTGTGTTCGCCAACGGCGCGCCAGCGCTGATCCTGATCCTCTTCGGCGGCTACGCCCTGCTGATCGGCGGAGCGCAAGTACTGCAGCTGGTCTACCCCAATGAGCTGTTCCCGACCGAAATCCGCGCCAAGGCGGTGGGCTTCGGCACCTCGTTCTCCCGAATCGGCGCGGCCATCGGCACCTATCTCGTGCCCGTTTCGCTCGACCGTCTGGGCATTGCCGACACCATGTACATCGCCGCTGCCGTCACTTTCGTCGGCCTTGCGGTCTCATGGTTGCTCGCGCCGGAAACCCGGTCGCTGAACCTTGCAGACGCCTCCGCGCTGCGCCCCCGATACGCCTGATCCCTCGATACTCCCCCATCACGAAAGGACCCTTGCCATGAACTTCGCCATGAACTTTGACGGTATCTTCACCCCGGCCATCACCCCGCTCGCCGCCGATGGCTCGATCGACTTCGCCGCGTTCGACGCCGTGCTTGAACATCTGGTCGCCAGCGGCGTCCATGGCATCATCATCGGCGGCTCGACCGGCGAATATTACGCGCATACCGCCGAGGAACGCCGCGCCCTGGCCGAGCGCGCCCACGCCGTGATCGGCGGCCGGCTGCCGCTCGTGATCGGCACCGGTGCCACCCGCACCGAGGATGCTGTGGCCTATGCCGTTCATGCCAAGTCGATCGGCGCCGATGCCATCCTCGTCACCACGCCGCCTTACGCCCTGCCGACCGAGCAGGAGATCGCGCACCATGTCATGACGATCGACAAGGCGGCCGACCTGCCGATCATGCTTTACAACTACCCGGCGCGCATGGGCGTGAGCATGGGCGATGAATTCTTCGCGGCGATCAAGGGCACGAAGAACATCGTCGCGATCAAGGAGAGTTCGGGCGATACGCTGCGCCTGCACGCTCTCGCCTCGCAGTACCCCGAGATCCAGCTGTCGTGCGGCTGGGACGATCAGGCGCTGGAATTCTTTGCCTGGGGCGCTCGCAGCTGGGTCTGCGCGGGATCGAACTTCGTGCCCGGCGAACACGTTGCTCTCTACGAAGCCTGCGTGCTGGAAAAGGACTTTGCCAAGGGCCGCGCGATCATGTCCGCCATGCTGCCGCTGATGGACTTCCTTGAAAACGGCAAGTTCGTCCAGTCGATCAAGGCCGGTAGCGAGATCATCGGCCTGAAGACCGGCGGCGTGCGCGCCCCGCTGCTGCCGCTTGACGAGAATGAGAAGGACGCGCTCACGGCCGTAATCGCCGAACTGAAGAGCAAGGTCGCCGCCGTTGCCGGAAGCACGGTCGATGCCTGATCTTCTCTCCAAGGCCGAATATGTCGCACTGGCAGCAGGCATCACCCTGCCGACACAGGCTTTCATCGACGGCGAATTCCGTCCGGCTCTGGCCGGACGGACGTTCGAGACGACCAACCCGGCTACCGGCGCTTCCCTGACGCATATCGCGGCGTGCGACGATAGCGACGTGGACGTGGCGGTCGCCGCCGCCCGCACCGCTTTCGAAGACGGACGCTGGCACCAGCTCCCGCCCGCCGAGCGCAAGCACACGCTGCTGCGCTTTGCCGACCTGCTTGAGCAGAACACCCGCGAACTGGCGGTGATGGAAAGCATCGACAGCGGCAAGCCGATCCGCGAATGCGAAACGGTCGACGTGCCGGAAAGCATCCACACCATCCGCTGGCATGCCGAACTGATCGACAAGATCTACGACAGCACTGCACCGGTCGGATCAGATGCACTCACCCTGGTGGTGCGTGAGCCGATCGGCGTCGTCGGACTGGTCTTGCCGTGGAATTTCCCGCTGCTGATGCTGGCGTGGAAGATCGGGCCTTCGCTGGCGGCAGGCTGCTCGATCGTGGTCAAGCCTGCGGCGGAAACCACCCTGACGGCGCTGCGCGTGGCCGAACTCGCCCACGAAGCCGGCATTCCGGCGGGCGTGTTCAACGTCGTTCCCGGCAGTGGCCGCGAAGTGGGCGAGCCGATCGGACGCCACATGGACGTCGATATGGTTAGCTTCACCGGCTCCACCGCCACCGGTCGCCGCTTCCTGGCCTATGCGGGCGAGTCCAATCTCAAGCGCATCGTGCTGGAATGCGGCGGCAAGAACCCCGCCGTGGTCATGCCGGATGTCGAGGATCTCGACGCGGTGGCGCAGCATGTGCTCAACGGCGCCTTCTGGAACATGGGCGAGAACTGTTCGGCCTCCTCGCGCCTGATCGTGCATGCCGATGTGAAGTACGCCCTGCTGGAGCGCATCGCACACCACTTGCGCGACTGGAAGCTGGGCGATCCGCTCGACCCCGAAAATCGTCTGGGCTCGATGGTCAGCCGCGCGCATTTCGACAAGGTCCGTTCCTATCTGGAGCATGCCGCATCGGAGCAGATGAACGTTATCGTCGGCGGCGGCACGAAGGATGACATTTTCGTCGAAGCCACGATCGTCGACGATGTGGCGCCAGACAACCTGCTGTTCCGGGAGGAAATCTTCGGCCCGGTTCTGGCGGTCACGACCTTTAGGTCGATCGATGAGGCTATCGCCCTTGCCAACGACTCGATCTACGGGCTTGCCGCCTCCGCCTACACCGGCAGCCTGAAGAACGCCGTGCGCCTGGCTCGTGAGATCCGCGCCGGTGTCGTGACGGTGAACTGCTTCGGAGAGGGCGACGCCACGACGCCGTTCGGCGGCTTCAAGCAATCCGGCTTCGGCGGACGCGACAAATCGCAATGGGCGCACGACCAGTACACGGAGATCAAGACCATCTGGATCGACGTGTCGAACTGACGACGCTCACCTCACCGCCCGCCTGAAAGCCACTCTTCGGCCAGAGTGGCGGGCGGTGAGGATCAACCACCGCAACAGCGGCAAAACGGCCCAAAGCCCGATCGAACGGGCGCGGCTCCGGAGGATGTCATGAACCCAGTTGCCCCCGCGCAGCGGGGATCGGGAAAGTATTGCCCGGCGAACGCCACCGATCCTCGTCGATTTAGGCTCGCACCGATCGCTACGAGTGCGTGCGCGGCTGTTGCTCTCACGCTTGCGGCCCCCGCGCGGGCGGCGGAAACGGCCCCCGATCCAGCCCTGTCCGATCCGGCGGCGGCCGATACCGCTGTGGGCGATACCGCAGCAGGCGATCCGGGCGGGGTCGGACAGCCTACGCCGCCGCCTTTCGAAACCTCGCCGCAAACCCCGCCGTCGGGTCTGAAACTCGGCGGCGCCATTCGCGGCCGCTACGATTTGCGCTTCAATGCCGCAGGCAGTGACGGGCAGCGCCGCACGTCCAGCAATCTTTCTTTCGATACATTGATTCTGAAGGCGGACTACGATTCCCCGACCTTCTTCGGCGCTGCGCAATATCGTTTCTACGGCGGCAGCTTTCTCTACGGGAAGGCTTCCGGCTATCACAACTACCCCGGCGAGATCAGCTTTCCCGTCTATGCCTATGCAGGTGTAAAGCTATCGAAACACGACAAAGTCGCAGTCGGCATCCAGCCCGTGCCTTTCGACGACCAGTTCTGGGGCTCAGCCTTCCTCAACTCGATGGGCTTCGTGATCGGCCTTGAGGAAGTCTACAACGCCGGCATCACCTACGCGCACGAGGAATCCTCCTTCAAGATCGAGGCCGGCTTCTTCCCGACAACGGCCCCGAACGCTTTCGGCATCAGCGAGGATGCCGCGCGCTATTCGGTCAACATCGTAAAGGGTGATCCGGCGAACCCGCTCGCGAGCCGTAATGCAGAGCGGAACATGATGGTCGGCCATGCCCAGTATCGCCTGGCTTCCTTCGATTCCGGCGAACTCTCGGTTTCCGGCTCGGCATGGCTGTCCACCGTCCACAATTTCGACACCGATCGGAACGGTTGGCGCCGCGCCTTTGCCTTGAGCCTCAAAGGGACCAAAGGTTCATGGCATGCCAAGCTGCTCGTCGCCCGGCAGGACATGTCGCTGCGCAATCCGGGAAGCGAGCAGACCGTCACCGTCGGCAACTTCGATGCGCCGTTCAACATCGCGGCCGACGGCACCCTGCTCTTCGGCGAACTGGGCCGAAAGGTAGAGACCGGATCGTTCCCGTTCTCCCTCCAACTCTTCGCCAACTATGCCTACTTCGCCAAGGCGCGCTCCGAATTCAAGGACAGCCAGCGCCTCAATCTGGGCGCTTACTGGGCGGACAAGGCGACGAACCGGATCCGCATCTGGTCGGAATTGCTGGTCGGCCGGAACGATCCCTTCGTTGGCGCAGGGCAATACGCGACCGGCGCGGCGCAAGGCGGCGACGATCACATCAAGGTCTCGTTTCTCGCCGTCTTCGGCTATTATTTCTAACGGATGAGGATATTCGCCATGAGCGAAGATGAAATCTACGCAGAGTTCGAACGCGCGGACGTTCCGCTCGAAAGGCTGGAACATCCGGCCGTACACACGGTCGAGGAAAGCGCCGCCATTCACGCCGCGCTGCCTGCGGCGCATACCAAGAACCTGTTTCTCAAGGACAAGCAGGGGAAATTCTGGCTGGTTACGCTGCCCAGCGACCGGCGAGCGGATCTCAAGGCCTTTGCTCAGCTGCTTGGCGCGGGGAAATTCTCGTTCGGCAAGCCCGAAGACATGGAGCGTCTGCTGCAAATCGCGCCCGGTTCCGTGACGCCCCTGGCTGCGGCGAACGCGGCGGGAGAGGTCACGGTCGTTCTCGACGCGGCGTTCCGCGAGGCGGAGCGAATTGCGGTTCATCCTTTGCGCAACACCGCAACGATTGCCCTGCCGTTCGATGCTCTGGAAACATGGCTTCGCGCGAAGGGTATCCCGACAAAAGTCACGGCCCTGCCATGAGCGGCGCCTCGATCCGATCCGCGAA
The DNA here is from genome assembly GCF_044029435.1 of Novosphingobium oxfordense. Classification (NCBI taxonomy): domain Bacteria; kingdom Pseudomonadati; phylum Pseudomonadota; class Alphaproteobacteria; order Sphingomonadales; family Sphingomonadaceae; genus Novosphingobium; species Novosphingobium oxfordense. Next base: position 617,674 of record NZ_CP147008.1, read on the forward strand.
CGATGCCGTTCCTGGCGACACTCCTGGCCGAGGAGCTTCCATGCATGCCCCCCAAACTCCGATCCTGATCGACGATGTTGCGATCAATGGTTTCCACCAGAAGCTCACCCTCAGCGCGTGCATCGGATGGACCATGGTTGGCTACATCGTCAGCGTCATTGGCGTCGCGACGATCCCCATCGCCAACGCACTGAACCTTAGCGGAAATCAGCAGGGTATGATTGCGGCCATGGAACTGCTGGGCGTGTTCTTCGGAGGCTTCGTCGGCGGATGGCTGACGGGCCGCTTCGGACGCCGCAAGCCCTACTTCATAGGCCCCGCGATCATCCTGCTGGTCTCGCTCTCGATGTACTGGGTCGAAAACAGCCACGCCATGGCGATCCTGCGCGTGATGTCCGGGCTGGCTGTGGGCATCGAATACACCTCGGCCGGCTCGCTGCTCACCGAATTCCTTCCCCAGAGGAGCCGCGGCTCCCGCCTGTCGCTGCTGACGGTGCTGTGGTTCGCCGGCGCTGCGCTTGCCTACATCGCCGGCAATACCGTGCTCGAACTGTGGGGACCAGGTGCATGGCGCCATATCATGGCGAGCCCCGCAATCATTGCGACCAGCCTGCTGCTCCTGCGTATCGGTGCTCCTGAATCCCCGCGTTGGCTGCTCAGCAAGGGCCGCCGCCCGGAAGCTGAGCGTGTCATCAAGAAAGTCTATGGCCCGTCCTTCTCGTTGCGCAATATCGGAGAGGTCCCAACCACAACCAAGATGACCTTTGGCGCCGCAATCCGCGCCGGATACGGCAAACGCATCTTCTTCGTGATCGTATTCTGGGCCTGCGCAGTCGTGCCGATGTTCGCGCTATACGCATTCGTGCCCCGGCTGTTTTCCGCGCTGCACCTGACAGGCGCGATGGCGTCCTACGGCTCCATGGCGATCACCCTGTTACTCGCACTGGGCTGCCTGATCGCGACCTGGCTGATCAATTTCATCGGCCGCCGCACACTCATCATCAACAGCTTCCTGTGGGCCGGTCTTGGACTGCTGGGTCTTGGCCTGTTCCCGAATGCGCCGGGATGGATCGTGCTGATGCTGTTCGGTATCTACGCCCTATTCATCGGCGGCGCCCAGGTGCTGGAAATCGTCTACCCCAACGAACTGTTCCCAACCGAAATCCGCTCAATTGCGGTGGGCGTAGGCGCGTCGCTTGCAGCGCTCAGTTCATCGGCCGGAACGTGGCTGGTGCCGGTTTCCCTGGAACTGATCGGCATCGGCAACACGATGCTGGTTGCCGCCGGGATTACCTTCCTGGGACTGGTAGTCTCGCTGCTGCTGGCGCCCGAAACGGCATCGCTCACTCTGGAGGAGGCTGCATCGCTGGTCCGCTGATGCCAAGAGTGCCGGCGTCAAATCGCCGGCACCGCCTCCTTACCGCTCGCCGCATCGCCAGATGCAGCGCGCCTACGTCCTCCTCTCAACTTCGTACCGGCATTTCCAGCACGAAGCCGTCAGGATTCCAGCAGGACGGTCACCGTCTTGCTCTCCGTGTAGTGAAGCACGCCCTCTTCGCCCACCTCACGGCCCCACCCTGATTCCTTCACACCGCCGAACGGCGCCGATGGATCGTTCATGCCATGCGTGTTGACCCAGACGACGCCTGCCTGAAGGCGGCGCGCCGTCAGGTGGGCCCGGGAGATATCCCGCGTCCAGATATTGGCGGCAAGGCCGTAGCGCGTGTCGTTCGCGGCACGCACAACCTCGTCCACATCGTCGAAGGGGGTTGCGACAAGCACAGGTCCGAAGATTTCCTCGCGCACGATGCTGGCGTCCGGGTCAGGGTTGGCAAAGATCGTCGGCTCGACAAAGTAGCCGTCGCGATCGCCAGTACCGCCGCCACAGACCAATTCCGCGCCGGCCCGCTTGCCCTGCTCGATGTAGTCCAGCACGCGGCCCTGCTGGGCGCGAGACACGAGTGGCCCGAGCATGGCATCCGGATCACGGCCGTGGCCGAGCTTGAAGCCTGCAGCCGCCTTCGCCACGCCTTCCACCACCCGGTCAAACACCGACCGTTCGACATAGAGACGCGAGGCGGCAAGGCAGACCTGCCCGGAATTGAAGAAGATCGCCAGTGCAGCGCCCATTGCTGCCGCGTCGAGGTCTGCATCGGCAAAGACCAGCGACGGTGACTTCCCGCCCAGTTCGAGGGTGACGCGCTTCAGGTCCTGCGCGGCGGTCTGGACGATCTGCTTGCCAACCCGCGTCGATCCGGTGAAGGCGATCTTGTCGATACCGGGATGCTCGACCAAGGCCTGCCCCGCTTCGTGACCATAGCCGGTGACGACATTGAGCACGCCTTCCGGCAGGCCAGCTTCCAATGCCAGTTCTGCAAGCCGCAGCGCAGTGAGCGGCGTCACTTCGGACGGCTTCAGGACGATGGTGCAGCCTGCCGCCAAGGCCGGTGCGATCTTCCAGGCAGCCATCGCCAGCGGGTAGTTCCACGGCACGATCTGCCCGACGACGCCAATCGGCTCACGCACGGTATAGGAATGGTACTGCCGTCCGTCGCCCGAGAACGGATTGACCTGGCCACCAATCTTCGAGGCCCAGCCGGCCATGTACCGGAAGATGTCAACAGCCGAAGGCACGTCCACCGCCAGCGCATGGTGGTAAGTCTTGCCGTTGTCGTAACTCTCCAAAAGCGCCAGCTCGCGGGCGTTTTCCTCGATCTTGCGCGCGATCGCCTCGATGATGCGGCCCCGGTCGAGTGGGCGCATGCGGGACCATTCCGCACTCTCGAACGCCTTGCGCGCCCGCGTGACCGCGCGGTCGATATCCGCCGCGCTGCCGGCAGGCACGCTGGCGAAGACTTTGCCGGTGGCAGGGTCTTCCACATCGATCCGGGCGCCGCTTTCCGCTTCATAGCGCTCGCCACCGACAAGCATCCGCGTATTCGGCAGGTCAACCTCATGACCGGGCTCGCCATGGCGGGTCGAAGCGAAGGTCGAGGGTGCATTCATCTCAATTTCTCCAGTGAAAACGGGAAAAAGGAGCCGCACCGGGTTCGATGTCCCAGTGCGGCCCATGGGGAGGAGCTTCAGAAACTGGCAGACACAGTCAGGCCGTAGGTGCGAGGTCGTCCGGCAAACCGCACGGTCGTGTCGGTAATGCGGGTGGCATTTGACCAGTAATACTTGTTGGTCAGGTTACGGACGAACGCCGTCAACTTGTAGCGCTTGTCGTCAAAACTGAGTCCCGCGCGCAAATCGATCAGCGTGTAATCGGCGATCGTCAGGCCTCCCATCCGGGTCAGCTCTTCCGAAGGCGTATCGCGTGCATCGCCCAGCACTGCCTTGGTATCGCTCTGGAAGCTGAGATTGCCGCCGACGAAGGCGCCGATCGCCTCACTGAGCGACCAGTCATACTGCCCGTCCATCACGATCTGATACTTCGGAGTATAGGGGAATGACGATCCGCCGAAATCGACCTGATTGCCGTAGGAATCATAATTGACGAAGCTGCCCTTGATCTTCGTATCGAGGTAAGTCGCCCCGATCGAGATGCGCAGGCCATCGGTGGGCGCGAGGTCGAGCTGGATTTCCGCCCCCTGTACGCGGGACTTGGGCACGTTCACCAAAGCCTCCAGCGGCCCGAAGATATCGGGATCGGCGACGACCCGCCCCTTGAACTGCTTGTTGCTGTAATCGTAGTAGAACACCGCAGCGTTGACCTGCGCGGTTCTGTCCAGCAGCGTCAGCTTGGCGCCGATCTCGTAAGCGGTGACGGACTCCTGCTTGACCGGGGCGAACTGGTTGGCGTCGCTGGCCGAAAGCAGCGGAAAACTGCCCGATTTGTAGCCCTTGCTGACCGACGCATAGATCAGCGCGTCCTTCGATGGCTTGTAGTCCACGCCCGCACGCCAGGAGACGTTGTCCTCATCCAGATTATCCTGCACTTCGACCGCCGTCAGGGTCGAAGCGTCGATCGTCACGCAAGCATCGGGCGCGATGGAAATCGGATCGAGCCCTGCGCCGCTGCGGATCACGTTGAGCAGGTTCTGGATGCCCTGCCCCAGCGCAAAACCGCGATCGGCTGTGCAACCGGCAAAGTCGATCTTGGTATCGGTATAGCGAATGCCGCCGTGCAGCGTGATCTTATCGCCGATGTCGTAATCGAGATTGGCGAACACCGCCTTGTTGACGAACTTCTGCCGGGCATATTGGCTATATACGTAAAATGGGACACCTAATCCGGTATCAACGAAGTTGTAGGCCGAAGTCGACTGGTCGTAGGGTCCCGCATCATCCTGCTGGTAGGTCTTCTCCCGCGCATAATTGGCGCCGACGATCCAGGTCAGGCCGCCGGACTTGCCCTGAAGGCGCAGTTCCTCGGACAGCGCCGTGATCTTGCCCGTGGTGTTATAGAAATAATCCCTCAGCGCGACACCATCCGGATCGATATCGGCATCATTGTGGTACTTGGACCAAGCCGTGATCGAGGTCAGCGTGATATCGTCGGTAAGATCCACATCGCCGCGCAGCGAAGCCTGATAGAACCAGTCGTCGCGCTTGGGGGCCTGCTCCGGTGTCCAGTCGGCAGCGCGATTGTTGGCGGGCGCCACCGGATAATTGGCCAGATCGCCCAAACGCGCTGGATTGCCGAGTGGCACAACGCCGATCAGCTGCGCGGCCTGTCCATCGCTTTTATCGATGAAACCATTGAGATTGAGCTCCAAACGGATGGTGTCAGCAGGCCGAAAGTCGACCAGCAGGCGACCCGTCGTGAAATTGCGATCGCCCAGTTCGTCGTCGCGCGTATAGCTGCGCTGCCATGCGCCGCCCTGCTCGGTCCGCACCGCAACACGCGCCTTCAGCGTATCCGTAATCGGGCCGCTGACATATCCGCCGGCCGAGATTTCACCGAAATTCTGGATCCCCGCGTCAAGACCCGCCTGAAAGCTGGAAGTCGGCTTGGCGGCGATGTAGTTGATGGCGCCGCCCGTCGCGTTCGATCCGAACAGCGTGCCCTGCGGGCCTTTCAGCACCTCCACGCGTTCGAGGTCCAATGTCGCGCCGCGCGTCATGATCGAGAATGGCAGCGGCACCTGGTCCTGATAGACGCTGACCGTCGGCTTCGCGGCAAGGCTGGTGTCGTAGAACCCTACCCCACGCAGCGTATAGACGGGTGTGGCGTAAGCGCTTTCGGTATAGTTGAAGCCCGGCACGATCTTCACCAGATCGCCGACATCGGTAATCCCCTGATCGCGCAGCTTGTCTCCGGAGGCGGCAGTGATCGACAGCGGCACGTCGTTGATCGCCTCCGAACGCTTCTGCGCGGTGACGACGATCTCCTGAATGCCCCCGGTGGGCGCCGACTCCTGCGCTTGCGCTTGAGCCGAGATGGCGAGCGAAGACGCGCCTGCCATCAGCAAGACGTTGCGATTCATGGTATTTTCCTCTCCCTTAACGCCCGCGCTTTTGCGTCGGACTGTTCTTGGCTCGGCCCGGTCCCATGCCGGGCCGCTACTCCTCAATTCTTGGTGAAGCGGATCGGCAGCGACTTGTAGCCGCCGACGAAATTGGTCTCGACCATGCGCGGCTCGCCCGCGAGTTCGATCGATTTCAGATGCGGCAGCAGCTCCTGGAACAGCACACGCATCTCCAGCTTGGCGAGATGCTGGCCGAGGCACATGTGCGGTCCGAACCCAAAGGCGACGTGCTGGTTCGGCGAGCGAGTAATGTCGAACCGGTCGGGATCGACGAAGACATCGGTATCGCGATTGCCCGAGGGGTAGCACATCATCAGGCGATCCATCGCCTTGATCGACTGCCCGCGCAGCACGGTATCTTCCGCCGCATTGCGCATGAAGTGCTTGACCGGGCTGGTCCAGCGGATCGCCTCGTCCACCAGTCCGGGGATCAGACCGGGATCTTCCTTCACCTTGGCGAAGTTCTCCGGGTTCACGATCATGCCGTGCAGCCCTCCCGCCGTCGAGGACGAGGTGGTGTCATGACCGGCGGTCGCGATGGCGACGTAGTATCCATTGGCCTCCGCTCGCGGGATCGGCAGACCATTGATGCGGGAATTGGCGATCAGCGAGAGCAGATCGTCGGTCGGCTCGGCGCGGCGCTTGGCACTGAGATCGTCGAAGTATTCGTAGAAATCCTCCAGCGCGGCCGCCCACATTTTCGCCCCCGCCACGGGATCGGCGACCATTTCCGGACGCTGCTCCTCCGGATCATGGACGCCGAAGAACTCCTGCGTCAGCTTGAGCATGCGCGGCTCGTCCTCGGCCGGAACGCCGAACAGCGTCATGATGACCCGCAGCGGATAGTGCAGCGCGAAGTCGCGCACGAAATCGCATTCGCCGTCGAAACTGAGCAGGTTCTCGACCGACTGCCGCGCGAGGCGGCGCACCTGTTCTTCCAACTCGCTGACCCGGCCCGGGAGAAACCAGTTCGAGGTGAGGTTGCGGTAGGACGCGTGCTCCTTCCCGTCCATGTAGGTCAGCGACGAGATGATCTTGGTCGATCCGCCGTTGATCGAGCGGGTGAACTCGTCCGAAGCCTGGTCGTTCAGCACCGGGTTGAAATCGGCGTTGCGGAACAGCTTCGAATTGCGCTCCGCCTCGCGGATGTCGGCATGCTTGGTGACGATCCAAATCGGATCGAAGCCCGGCACGTGGGCCTTGGCCAGCGGCATGTTCTCGCGCAGCCAGCGGAAGGTGCCGTAGATCAGCTCATCGTCGGTATAGGATTTCGGCGAAATCACGATGCGCGCGATGTCATCCGGAATGACGGGGCAGCTCTCGGTATCGAGCGAAACGGTCATGGGCTCTCCCTCGGGCGGTTGGTTCCGCCGCAAATTGCGTGTTACAAACACGTAACTATGGACAGCCCGTGAGGTCAATCGTAGATATAGGTCTGACCATTCGGGTATATGGATTGAAGAAATGGCTGTTTTCCGGCTCTAAAGAGCCTGATCGGCCACCGCACCGTCCCGCAATTCGAATGGCGAGGCGAAGATCGAATAGGAGAGAGATGCGCCATGGAAATTCGTGCAGCAGTGGTTCGCCAGCCGGGCGAGGAATTCAGTGTCGAGACACTGACGCTTTCGGACCTGCGGCCTGACGAAGTGCTGGTTAAGATCGTCGCCACCGGACTTTGCCACACCGATCTCGTGGTCCGCGACCAGATCCTGCCCGTGCCGCTGCCGGCCGTTCTGGGTCATGAGGGAGCGGGTATCGTGGAAGCTGTCGGCCCGGAAGTGACGACGCTGCAAGTGGGAGACAGCGTCATCCTTGGCTTCGCGGCCTGCCGGGAATGTCCGCAGTGCCACGCCGGCGAACCCGCCTATTGCCGTGACTTCGCCGCGCTGAACTTCGGCGGCCATCGGATGGACGGCAGCACTTGCCTGCATGACGGCGAACACGACGTCAGCAGCCACTTCTTCGGGCAATCGTCCTTCGCAACGCATGCGATTACCGCCGCGCGCAATCTGGTGAAGGTGCCGAAGGAAGCGCCGCTCGCCCTACTCGGCCCGCTTGGCTGCGGGATCATGACCGGCGCCGGTGCCGTGCTCAACGCGCTGGAGGTCAAGGCCGGGGAAAGCCTGCTGGTAACGGGCGCGGGGCCGGTGGGCCTCAGCGGAGTGATGGCCGCCGCCTCTGCCGGGGCGCGCGTGATCATCGTCTCCGACCCGCTCGCCTCCCGCCGTGACATGGCGCTCGACCTCGGCGCGACCCATGCTCTCGATCCCGCCCATGGCCCACTGGCCGAACAAGTGCGTGCGATCGTTCCGGGCGGGGCCAATGCCATGCTCGATACATCGGGCGTACCGGCGGTGATCGAGGATGGATTGGGGGCCATGGCCGTGCTCGGGCGCCTCGCCATGGTCGGCGTGCCGCGCAGCGCCGATGCGGCGATCTCGCTCAACCTGCTGCACATGCTCTCGCTCGGCCTGAAGGTCTGCGGGGTGACCGAAGGCAATGCGGACCCGCAGGAATTCCTGCCCAGGCTGATCGGACTGCATGCCGCAGGGCGCTTCCCGTTCGACCGGATGATCCGCACGTACCCGCTCGACCAGATCAACGCAGCGGTCGCGGACCAGCACGCGGGCCGCTGCGTCAAGGCCGTGCTGACGATGTAACAATTCTGGCCGGGCAGCCTAACGACTGTCCGGCCTCACCCCTCGGATCGGCCCCTGATCGCGTCGAAGTGGCGAAAGAATGCACGCTGACGCAGGACGCCGAAGAAATCGAGCATAAGCGGCAAGGCTTGCTCGACGAGATCGGCCGCCTCGCCCACTTCCACACGCCCGGTCACGCGTTCGAGGAAAGTCGTCGCTTCCCATTTGCCAACGAAGTCCGCCGCCTCGACGTAGAAGCCCAGCACTTCGGGCGTATAGTCCAGATGCGCGTCGAAACCGGCCTTGCGCATATCCCCCCAGATGCGGACCATCTGCGCGTCCGAAATGGACAGCGCATCGCCGTCCGGCGTCTCGATAACCGTGAGAACGCCTATCCCGGCCAGGATCCGCGCGTCCTCTGCGGCGGAGGGATAGGTTTTGAGCAGCGAGGCGATCGTGACCGGCCCCTGATCCTGTCCGGACCGGTGCGCCACCAATTGCTCAAGCTGATCCAGGGCGCTGGTATCGACGCGTGGCTGCGCCCCGCCGCCCTCCATCAACGCCTTGATCTGCGGCAGGGTCAGGCGGCTTTCGTGCTGGAGCTTGCGAACCGTGGCGATCGCCTGAACGTGATCCTCACGGTAGATCGCAACCGTTCGCTTGGGCCGATCTGGCTCCGGAATGACGCCGCTGCGCAGATAGAGGCGGATAACCTCCCGGTGCACCCCGGTGCGCTGTTCAAGCTCACGCATCTTCATCGAGACGTCTAGAGCATGAGACGGGCCCCTTCGCAATCCGGCGCGCCCGGCTTCCGAACAGGCACAGCGCGGAGATCTGGCAGCCGATCAGGATCGCGATGGCCGTCATCGCTCCGTCGCGTCCGAAGCTGGCGCCTGCCGCCGCCAGCGCGCCGACGGCCATCTGGATCGCCCCATAGAGCCCCGAAGCCGACCCGAACGCTGCGGGATCGACGGAAGTCGCCAGCGCCAGTGCTGCCGGTCCCGCAAGGCCCACGCCGCATGTAAAAAGGAACATCAGGCCCGTCACCAGAACCGGACTGGCGAGGCCCGAAAGGAATGCTGCCAGCAGTCCGAAGGCCGCGCCCAGCGACAACCGGCATCCCAACGCCAACATCCGAGGCGCTGCCCAGCGGTGGCTTCGCTGCGAGGCGGTGAAGCTGCCGACCCACGCTCCTGCCACCACCACGCCCAGATGCACGCCGCTGGCGTCAGGGGGCAGCCCGAAGCGCTGCTGATAGATGAGCGGAGCGGCGCTGAGAAAGGCATACCAACCCGTGGTAACGCAGCCACCGCCGATCGCATAGGCCGCGAAGTGCCCTGATGTGACCAGCCGTGCATAATTGCCCAGCACCCCGCGCGTCGTGGAGGCGCGCGGGGTGCCGGTTTCCGGCAGGTACGAGACAATCGCGAAAGTGTTGAGCGCCCCCATCAGCCCGAGCAGGATCAGGATAGCCTGCCAACCGGCATGAGCCACGAGGAAGCCGCCGATCATCGGTCCCAGTCCGGGCCCGACCAGGATCATCAGGTTGAGCCTGGCCAGGCTGCCGGTCGATCCTTCCTCCGTGGTCACGTCGCGCACGATGGTCCGGGCGATCACCATGCCCGCGCTGCCGCCCAGTGCCTGGGCGAAACGGCACACGTTGAAGAAGCTCGCCGAAAAGGCCGTCGCCGCGACAAGACTCGCCAGCGTGAAGACGGCACTGCCGCCGATCAAGACCGGACGCCGCCCGAAGCGGTCCGCCAACGGTCCATGCACCAGTTGCCCGAAGGCAAGACCCCATATGTAGAGGCTGATCCCGATTTGCAGTTCGGCTGTGCCGGCACCGAAGGCGTGCGCCGCAACGACCAGCGCGGGCGCGAAAATGTGAATGCCGAGCGTCCCGCTCAGCGTCATCGATCCGAGAAGCCAGACCGGCACCCTTGCGCGGGTGCCGATCCGTGCCTCGCCAACGCTGGCCGACATTACTCGGCGGCGACGAGCTCGCCCTGCTCCGCCTCGAACATATTGCTGAGGACGCGCCGCGCCTGGTTGACCGCGCCATCGCTGGCAATGCCCACGAAGGGACGGCCGGGATTGTCATCGATGCGAAGCTGCTGGGCTTGCAGCGTTTCCTCGTCCTCGGTGATGGTGTCGAAGAACTGGTCGAACAGCACGTCCGGCACGCCGCTTTCCTTCGAAGCGGTGGTGCAGATCGTCCAGAGGTAGTGGCTGGTCTTGTCGGTTTCCGGCGTGATGAAGTGGTTGTTGGCCAGCATGAAACCGTTGTCTCGCTTGCCTTCGTAAGCGCCGGTTCCGGCATCGCAGCCGCCGGCGTTCACGCGGCAGGTCATGCCGAGGCGCGGTTCGAAACGCACCTCCTGCCAGCGATCGACCCGGCCCTTGAAGCCACCTGCATCGACGTAGGAGCGCGGCGGAACCGAGTTGGGCATCTTGCGCAGCAGGGTGACCTTGTTCCCGTCGAACTCCACCTTGGTGTCGGCGCCATAGTGCTGTTCCGGATTGCCGCCGATCGTGCGCGCATGGATGTACGGTACGTGCGTCAGGTCCATGATGTTGTCGATGATCAGCTGCCAGTCGGCCTTCACATGGAAGTTGTACGGGCGCCAGGTCCAGGCAGGATCGTTATGCTCGGGGCTGTCGATCACGGTCGACGGATCGGCCAGCGCCGCATCGCCCATCCAGATCCAGATCAGGTGATCCTTCTCGACCACCGGGTAGTGGCGCACATTTGCCGACGGTGGGATGCGGGTCTGGTTGGGAATGCGCGTGCAGGCGCCCAGCCGGTTGAACTCCACGCCGTGATAGCAGCAGCGGATGATGTCGCCTTCGACATGGCCCGCGCTGAGCGGCATGGCGCGGTGGCTGCAGCGATCCTCCAGCGCGGCGATCTGGCCGTCTGCGGTGCGGAACAACACAACCGCCTCATTCAGAAACCGCCGGGCCAGCGTCTTGCCGGACTCGACCTCGGCAGCGAAGGCCGCGACATACCAGGTGTTGTGGACGAACATGCAACTCTCCTTGTCCATTCCGGTCTTGTCGCCGGTCAGAATGCTTTGTGGGAATACGCTATCCGCGCGGAAATCCCGCCTCCAATCGCATTTGAATATAGCCATTGGAAAAGCGGGATGACCGCCGAGCCGCGCGTGTCAGCGCAAGTAGAGCCCGCCGTTCATATCAAGCGTGGCGCCCACGAAGAACCCGCCTCTATCCGACGCGACGAGCGCAACGGCGGCGGCGATCTCACCCACTTCCATGAACCGGCCGACCGGCACTTCCGCCTCCACGCGCGCGATCTGCTCTTCCGACAGGCGGCCCTTGGCGGTGTCGATCGGGCCGGGTGCGATGGCATTCACCGTCACACCGGTTCCAGCCAGATAGCGCGCGAAATACTTGGAAAGCATGATCGCCCCCGCTTTCGACGCCGCATAGTGCGGCGAAGCGACCGTGCCGCCGTTCTGACCCGCCAGCGAGGTGACGTTGACGATGCGGCCATAACCGTGCGCCTTCATATGCTCGGAGAATATCTGGCAGCTCAGGAATACGCTGCGCATGTTGATGGCGACGATCTCGTCGAATTCATCGGGGCTGATATCCTGGGTCGGCGTCCGCCGCGCCAGGCCCGCGTTGTTGACCACGATATCCACCCGCCCCCATTCGCCGGCGATCCGGTCGCGCGCGGCAAGGAAATCGTCCTTGCTGCGAACGTCGAGGGCGATGGCCATGGCAGTCGTGCCCGACGGGTCGAGCGAGCGCGCCACCGCTTCGGCGGCGGTGAGATCCAGATCGCTGACGGCTACTTTGCCCCCGCCCGCGTGAATCTCCCGCGCGACGGCCTCACCCACCCCGCGTCCACCGCCGGTAACGAGGGCCGTGCGCCCCGCGAAGGAAAAGCTGCCGTTCTGGGGAAGCTGGGTAGGCGTGGTCATCGCGAGTTCCTTGGTTCCTGAATTTCCGTCAAAAAGGCGGGGAACGGCACGTCCGATCCCCGCCAGGCCGTCAGCGGCGCAGGGAGATCGTCACGCCATAAGTGCGCGGCGTGTTGGTGAAGATCTTCCAATAGGTGGTGCCATTGCCGGGCACCGCAAGGAACGCGGTGATGTCGTCGGCATTGACGATCTGATAGTTGTTGGTGAGGTTCTTGCCCCAGATGCCGACCGTCCAGCGGCCGTCCGAGGATTCGTAGTTCAGGCGTGCGTTCAGCGTGCGGCCGCGCGTGTCGTTGTAGAGGTTCTCGTAAAGCCGCAGCGTATTGGCGTCGTCGGTCGAGATGCGGGACGAATAGCTGAAGTCCATCTGCGGCGTCAGCGTCGCACCGTTACCCAACTGCGCATCATAGCTGGCGCCAATGGTAAAGGCATCGCGCGGCGCGAACTTGGCGGGATTGCCCGAGTAGTCGAGGCCGACCAGCGGATCTTCCAGCGACGTGTACTTGCCGATCAGGTGCGTATAGTTGCCCGTCAGGCGCAGGCCGTCCATCGGACGCAGGACGGATTCGATTTCCCAGCCCTTCATCTTCAGCGTGCCGTTGTAGGTGTGGGCAATGCCGCCCGCGCCCGAGAAGTTCTGGAGATCCTTGGTCTTCTGGTGGAACAGGGCGACGTTGAAATCGAGCATGTTGTCGAACAACCGCGTCTTTGCGCCGACTTCGTAGTTTTCGGCATGTTCCGGCGCCAGCGGGATGGTGGGATCGCGGTAGGCGTTGTCTACGAAGCCGCCCGATTTGAAGCCCTTGGCGTATGTCGCATAGAGGTTGATCTTGTCGGTGGGCTGGTACTTCAGCGTGAAACGCGGCGTGAAGGCGCCCCAGGTCTTGCCGCCCGACGCGATCACTTCGCCGGGGAACCCGAAGCCCGGGATCGCGCCGGCATCGGTGGTCGAATAGGCGTGGTAATCGATCGTCTTGCGATCAGAGGTATAGCGACCACCGGCCACGACCGACAGCTGATCGGTCAGTTTCAACGTCGCTTCCCCGAATACCGCGATGCTGCGAACGTTGCCGTCCTGAACGCGCGTAATATTGGTGATATCCGGGTTGCGGCGGATGCTCGCGGGAACGGCAGAGCCCGGCAGCGGGCTGTAATTGAAGATGTTCTCCGTCGAAACGTCGGCCGAGAGGTAATAGGCGCCGACGACGTAGGAAAATACGCCCGGTGCCGAGGCGAAGCGCACTTCCTGCGTAAAGCTGCGATTGCGCACCACCTGGCGGCGGTCGAACACAGGAACCTCGGTTCCCACCGGCACGTCGTCATTGGTCGCGCGGCTGTCGTTCATGCGATAGCCGGTGATCGCGGTAAGCGTGCCGCCAAGGAGATCCAGGTCACCGCGCAGATAGCCACCACGCAGACGCTGACGATAGGGCGATGCGGCAAAGTCGTTGTTCACCCATTTGCCGTTGGTGAAGTCTCCGAACGTGTCCGGCACTACCTGATTGCCGCCGATCCCAAGGCCGATCGCGCCGCCATTGCCCTTGGTGTAGCTGTAGTCGCCCGAAAGCACGATCTTCAGCGTGTCGGTAGGCTGGAACAGCAGCTTGCCGCGTGCGGCGTAACCATCGGTCTTGCCGTAGCTGCCCGACTGGTTGGGCGTATCGATCTGGCCGTCCGACGTTTCGGTGCTGAAAGAGAAGCGCGCGGCAATCTTGTCCTCCACCAGCGAGGTGTTCAGCATGCCCTCGCTGCGGAAGTAGCCGGCGTTGCCGCCGGTCGCCTGGAAGAAGTAGTCGTCCTTGAATTCGGGGTTCTTGCTGATGACGGCGATGGCGCCGCCCACCACGTTGCGGCCGAACAGCGTGCCCTGCGGGCCGCGCAGCACTTCCACACGGTCGATATCGTAGAAGTTCGCGTTCAGGTCGTTGTTGAAGACGTAGTAGATGTCATCCATGAAATAGGCGACCGGCGTATCCAGCGTTGCCGTGCGGAACGTGGAAACGTTGCCGCGAATCGCCACGATCGACAGGGACTTGTCCGCCGTGTTGATCGTGATGCCCGGCATCTGCTGCGTCAGGGCCGTGGGGCTGAAGACCTGCTCCGTGCGCAGTGCTTCGCCGCCGAAGGCCGCAATCGAGAAAGGCACCTCGCGCACGGTGGAAGCGCGGCGCTGGGCGGTAACGATGATGTCCTGCACGCCGCTCGCGCCGCCCGAGCGCGCTTCCGACGGAGAATCGGTAGGCGCTGAAGCCTCGGCTACCCCGGCGGCATCCTGCCCGGCCGTTCCGGAGGGGGCCGCAGCCGCGGAAGTCTGCGCATGCGCGGGCATAAAGGCCACGACGGAAAGCGCGCAGGCGGCAGCGGAAGTCATATACTTGAATGTCATGGAAGGCTCTCCCCAAGGGTTTTGTCGCGGCTTAGCTGCCACCTTGAGACGAGGGAGAAGCCGCAAACGATATCGCTGGCAATAGTTTCATCCCGGTTTTCGAATGGTAAGACCATATTCCGATTGGGGTTGGCGGAAATCTGCGGGTAGCTCGAATGGGCAAACGAGAACCGCCACCCCCGCAGCTGAAGGACAGGCTTCAAGAGGAGGGTCGAGGCGATCGAAGACGACCAAGGAAGAGCCTGAACCATGCAGCTACAAGACAGCACCGACCTCACCCGCGTTGGCCCCGGAACGGTCATGGGATCGTTCATGCGCCAGTACTGGATGCCTGCCTGCCTCTCCTCCGAAGTGAAGGCAGATGGCGATCCGGTGCGCCTGATGATCCTGTGCGAAAAGCTGATCGCCTTCCGCGACAGCTCCGGCCGCGTCGGCATCATGGACCACCGCTGCCCACACCGCTGCGCCTCGCTGTTCGTGGGCCGCAACGAGCAGAACGGCATCCGCTGCGTCTATCATGGCTGGAAGTTCGACGTGGACGGCAAGTGCGTGGACATGCCCTCGGTGCCCGCCCGCATGGACTTCAAGGAAAAGGTCCACGCCAAGGCCTACAAGACCCACGAGGCCAATGGCCTGATCTGGGTCTACATGGGTGAGAACCAGGCCAGCCCGCCGCCGCTTCCCGAGATCGAGGCGACCATGCACCCCGATGCGGAAATCTGGTGCCTCCAGCGCGACTGCAACTGGCTTCAGGCGCTGGAAGGCGACATCGACACCAGCCACGTCGGATTCCTCCACGTCGGCTCGATCGAGGCGGACGACCTAGACGAAGATCACCCAATGCGCCCGACCGTGCTGAACCGTGCGCCGGAGTACGAAGTGCTCCAGTCGGACTGGGGCGTCATGTACGGCGGCTATCGCCCCAACGACGATGGCCAGATGTCATGGCGCGTGGCGCACTACATGTTCCCGTTCTGGACGCAGACGCCCAATAACCGCTTCACCACGCGCGCCATCGCCCGCGCCTGGGTGCCGATGGACGATGAGCATTCGATGCTGTTCGACATCACCTGCGGCGTCGACGCCGGCAACCCAGCCTATACCTCCACGCTCAAGGACGGCACCCCGCTGTTCGGCCCGCTGGAATATGCCCCCCAGACCACCGACTGGTTCGGCCGCTGGCGCTCGCCCGACAGCGAGGCCAACGACTGGGCGATCGACCGCGAATCCCAACGCAACGGCACCCAGTTCACCGGCATCGCCAATATCACGATGCAGGACCAAGCCGTGACCGAGAGCATGGGCCCGATCACCGATCACAGCTTCGAGAACCTGGCCCCGACCGACCAGATGATCGCCCGCGTCCGCCGGCGCGCCCTGATCGCCGCGCGCGCCTTTGCCAACAAGGGCGTGGTGCCGCCGGGTGTCGAAGATCCTTCGGTCTTCTATCGCGCCCGCGCCGGATCGTTCCTGCACGATCCGCAGGACAGCCTGCAGAACGCGTATGAGTCCGCGCTTGCAAGGGCCGTCCGCTGGCCCGAAACCGTTGAAGCGGCAGAGTAATGGAAACCGGCGGGATAGTGCGATCCATGCACCGTCCCGCCAGAAAGAAAAGGACAGAGGGTGACGAGACGCATGAGGGTCTCCCACGGGCGCCGATCCATCGCGCACCGGGGCGACCACCGGACGCATCGTGCCTCAAGGAGAGTGTGATGCAGGCATTCATTCGGACCATTCGCTGGGAAGCGGAAGGCATCAATTCCTACGTGCTTGAACCCGTCGGCGGCGGCCTGCTGCCCGCTTTCGAGCCGGGCGCGCATATCGACGTTCAGCTGAAGCCGGGCCTTGCCCGCAGCTACTCGTTGGTCAACGATCCCGCCATCCGCGGCTATTACGAGATCGCCGTCCATCACGCGATCGACAGCCGCGGCGGCTCGAAGCACATCCACCAGGAATGGCGCGTGGGCGACCGCGTGGAGATCTCGGAACCAAAGAACAATTTCCCGATGGTCGAGGATGCATCGCATACCGTGCTGATCGCCGGAGGCATCGGCATCACTCCGATGCTGCCGATGATCGCCCGCCTCGAAAAGCTGGGCCGGACCTGGGAACTGCACTACGTCGCCGCCACGCCCGAACGCGCTGCCTATGTCGACCGGATCGAGGACCATGACCGCGTCAACGTCGTCTATGACGGACTGCCCGGCGCGAAGCGGCTCGACCTTGCCGCGATCTGTGCCGCTGCCCCCGCCGATGCGCATCTCTACTGCTGCGGCCCGAACGGCATGCTCGACGCTTTTGTCGCCACCAATGCCGCGCGGCCCAAGGGCCATGCCCATATCGAATACTTCTCGGCCGAGACCGAACTGGCGACCGAGGGCGGCTATACCCTCGAACTCGCGCGCAGCGGCAAGACGCTGACGGTCAGCGAGGGCGAGACGATGCTGGACGCCCTGCTCGGCGCCGGGGTCGATGTTGGCTTCGCCTGCTCCGAGGGCGTCTGCGGCACTTGCGAGGTCAAGGTTCTGGGCGGCATTCCCGACCACCGCGACCACTTTCTGAGCGAAGACGAAAAGGCGGCCAATCGCTCCATCATGGTCTGCTGTTCGGGCGCGAAGACAGCCAGCCTCGTACTCGACATCTGACATGCTCGACATCTGATAGATCGGCCACCAACAGCGGGATTGGCCATCCCGGCGATAACAAAAAGGGGCAGAGACCCCATGAAGAGGAGAAGCTGTGGCGATCATCGCGACAGACCGGGACGCGAAGGGCTTGCTGGACGACGCACCGATGTCGTCCTTCCAGGTATGGACGGTTCTGATGATAGCGGCGACCGTCGTCCTTGACGGTCTCGACAACCAGATGCTGGGCCTCGCCGCGCCGTCGCTGCTGAAAGAGTGGGCGATCGGGCGCGAGGCGCTCGGCGGCGTCTTTGCGCTGGGCTTCGTGGGCATGGCGATAGGAACGCTGGCAGCGGGCTATATCGGCGACCATTTCGGACGGCGCGGCGCACTGCTGGCAGGGGTTGCCCTGTTCGGGCTGGCGACACTGCTGACCGGCGCGAGCACCAGCCTCTGGCACATTGCCGCGCTCAAGACCCTGGCCGGGGTCGGCCTCGGCGGCGTGCCGGGAACGGCCAGCGCCATGATCGCGGAATTCACGCCGACCCGCTGGCGCAGCGTGGCGGTGACGTTCGGGGTCGTCTGCGTCTCGATCGGCGGCATACTCGGCGGGATCGCGGCAGCGGCGGTGCTGCCGGTACTCGGCTGGCGCTGGCTGTTCTATCTGGCGGGCGCCGCGACTATCGCCTTCACCGTGCTGCTCCACTTCATACTGCCGGAATCCCCGCGCTTCCTCGAAAGCCGTCCCGAGCGCCGCGCGCAGTACGAACGGCTGATGCGCCGGATCGGCCATGCACCGCCGCGCAGCGGCCCCGGCACCGCGGAAGCGGGCGAAGCCGCGGGGTTCGGCGCGCTGCTGCAAGGAAAGCTGCTGCGGGACAGCCTCGCGCTTTCGCTGGCGATGTTCTCCGGCATGTTCATGATCTACCTCATGTTCAACTGGTCGCCGACGCTGCTGTTCTCCTCCGGCTTCAGCCTCGCCTCGGCGAGCCTCGGGCTTACCAGCTTCAACATCGGCGGCACGCTGGGCGCCATCGGCGCTTCGCTGTCGATCATGCGCTTCGGCTCGCGCCCGACGCTTATCCTGATGGCGCTGGTCGGCGCTGCGGCATGCCTGTTCCTCGCCTTCCTGAAGACGGGCGGAGGCAGCAACGAGATGGCCGTGCTGGCAGGCCTGGGCGCGCTGGGTCTCTTCGCCAGCGCCGCCCAGTCGGCGATGTTCGCCGTGGGCGCCCATGCGTTCCCGACAGCGGTGCGCGCACGCGGTCTGGGCCTGATGGGTGCCGCCGGACGCGCCGGGGCCATCGTCAGCTCGGTGGCGGGCGCAGGCCTTATCGGCGGCGGCAATTTCCTGTTCTTCGGGGTCCTGGCCGTGCTCATGCTCGTCAATGCCCTGGGTTTCATCGCCGTGCGCGGGCATGTACCGCCGCTCGGCCGCTCCTCATTCGCTCGCAAGGAAATGACCGCGTGAACGACAGCTTCGACTATATCGTGATCGGCTCCGGTTCGGCGGGCAGCCTGATGGCCAACCGCCTCTCCGCAGATCCCGCCAACCGCGTTGCGCTGATCGAAGCGGGACCGTCCGACCGGAAGTGGCCGGTAAATCTCAAGACCGTCATGCCGGTGGGCAACATCTTCCTGCTCCCGAGCGACCAAACTAACTGGAAGCAGGCGCTGAAAGGCAACGCCGCGGTCGGCAACCGTACGATCAACTTCCCGCGTGGCAAGCTGCTGGGCGGATGCAGCGCGATCAACGGCGGCGTCTACATTCGTGGCCAGAAGGAGGACTACGAGGCCTGGGAAGCCGCCGGCAACGCAGGCTGGTCCTACGATGACGTCCTTCCGGCATTCAAGGCGGTCGAAAACTATGCCGGCCCGGACAAGCCGTGGCACGGCAAGGGCGGTGAACTCGATGTGCAGAAGCCACGCTCCTTCAACCCGGTGACGGGCGCCATTCTCGATGCCGCCGAACAGGCCGGGCACTATCGCAACGACGATTTCGCCGGAGAGCGCAAGGACGGCTTCGGCCGCTACGACCTCAACCAGCGCAAGGGCACCCGCCTGTCGAGCGCCCGCGCGTTCCTGCATCCTGTGCTGAAGCGCCCCAACCTGACCGTGCTCGACGAGACTCTGGTGCGCAAGATCGTGTTCGATCGTGGCCGCGCGATCGGGATCGAGATCGAGCGTCAAGGCGCACGCAGCATAGTGGGAGCCCGGCGTGAAATCGTGCTTTGCGCGGGCGCAACCAACTCCCCGCAATTGCTGATGCTTTCCGGCATCGGCCCGGCAGACCATCTTCGGGACGTGGGCATCGAGACGCTCCATGATCTTCCCGGCGTCGGTGCGCATCTCCAGGACCACCCCACCGTCCATGTCGCGATGGAAAACCCGAGCGGGGAATCCTACGCCGTCTCGGCCAAGTCGCTGCCGCGCATTCTCGCCAGCCCGCTGCAATACCTTGTGAACCGCACCGGCATGCTCGCCTCGAACGTCGCGGAATGCGGGGGCTTCCTCTGCACCGACGGCAGCGGAAGGCCGGATATCCAGATCACCTTCCTCGTCGGCCTGAAGCTGGACGCGCGCGCCATTCCGCGCCGTCACGGCTACATGGGGCTGGTCCAGTTGCTGCGCCCGCGCAGCGCGGGATCGGTGCGCCTTGCCAGCAACCGGCCCGAGGACAAGCCGGTGATCGATCCCAACTTCTTCGCCGATCCCTACGACATGAAGACGCTGATCGCCGGCTTCCGCGAAGCGCGGCGCATCTTTGCCCAACCCGCACTCGCGCCCCTCACCGGCGCGGAGATAGAGCCCGGCGCGCATCTCCAGAGCGACGCCGAGATCGATGCCGCGCTCCGCAGGATCGTCAACACCGCCTACCATCCCACCGGCACCTGCAAGATGGGACCGGATTCCGATCCGATGGCCGTAGTCGACGGCCGCCTGCGGGTGCGCGGCGTCTCGGGCCTGCGTGTGGTCGATGCCTCGGTCATGCCCGAGATCATCAGCGGCAACACCAGCGCGCCCACCATGATGATCGCCGAACGCGCCGCGCGCTTCATTCTCGAAGACGCCGCCCGCTCCAACATCGCCGCCTGACCGGCGCTCCATTCCAAGGAAACCGACATGGAACTGACCTCTATCGCCCGCCCTGCCCTGCTCGAAACGATGGAGCAGGACATGCTGATCGGCGGCCGCCGCGTGGCCGCCGCCTCGGGCAAGCGGTTCGAGACCCGCAACCCGGCGACCGGCAAACTGCTCGCGATGGTCGCGCAGGGCGATGCCGAGGATGTCGACCGCGCGGTCAAAGCCGCGCGCGCGGCGCTGGAGGGGCCATGGCGCCGCATGAAGCCTGCCGAGCGCCAGCGGATCATGCTGCGCCTCGCCGATCTCGTCGAGGCGCATTACGACGAACTGGCGATGCTCGACACGCTCGACCTCGGCGCGCCGCTGTCCCGTACCGTGCTCGGCAAGACGCGAGCCGCCGCGCTGCTGCGCTACTATGCCGGGCAGGCGACGCTGATCGCAGGCGACACGCTGAACAATTCCGCGCCCGGCGACGTGCTGTCGCACACCCTGAAGGAGCCGGTCGGCGTTGTCGCCGCGATCAATCCGTGGAACGGCCCGGTCGGCATGGCCGTGTGGAAGACCGGCCCGGTGCTGGCGAGCGGCTGCACCTTGGTGATGAAGCCCGCCGAGCAGACCCCGCTTTCGGCGCTGCGCTTTGCCGAACTCTGCCTGGAAGCGGGCGTACCGGAAGGCGTCATCAATGTCGTCACCGGCCTCGGGGATACAGGCGCGGCGCTCTCGGCCCATCCCGGCGTCGACAAGATCGCCTTCACCGGATCGACCGGCGTGGGCGAGAAGATCATCAAGGCCGCCGCGCCAACGATGAAGCGCGTGACGGTCGAACTCGGCGGCAAGTCGCCCAACATCGTCTTCGCCGATGCCGATCTCGACAAGGCGGTACCGGCCGCCGCCATGGCCGTCTTTGCAAATTCCGGCCAGATCTGCAGCGCCGGTACGCGCCTTTTCGTCCAGTCCTCGATCCGCGAGGAATTCATGGAGCGCCTTGCCGCCTTCACCCGCACGATCCGGGTCGGCGATCCCCTCGATCCGCAGACGCAGATCGGCCCGGTCGTCTCGGCGCCGCAGATGGACAAGATCCTCGGCTACATCGACGGAGCACGCAGCGAGGGCGCGCAAGCGCTGGTCGGTGGTGCGCGCCTCGCCGGCCCCGGATATGACGATGGCTACTTCATCGCGCCCACCATCTTCACCGACGTTCAGGACAGCATGACCATCGCGCAGGAGGAGATCTTTGGCCCGGTGCTATCCGCCTTCAGCTTCGACACGGTCGACGAAGTGCTGGAACGTGCCAACGCCACGCCCTTCGGCCTCGGCAGCGGCGTCTGGACGCGTGATCTTTCGACGGCGCACCGTATGGCTCGCGGCATCCGCGCCGGTTCGGTATGGGTGAACTGTTATCAGATGCTCGATCCGGGCGTGCCCTTCGGCGGCTTCGGCGTCAGCGGCTTTGGCCGCGAGTCCGGCCCGCATCACATCGAGGAATATCTCGAAACCAAGGCGGTGTGGATCAACCTCGACTGATCCCGGTCAGACCCAGCCCGATGCGCGCAAGTCGGGCTGGGTAAAGTCGGATCGGATCTGTGCGGCGCTTTCCTTGAGCAATTCCAGGAAACGCCGCTGGATCGCGGTGGGCCGCCAACTGCGCCGGGTGGTAATGCCGACAACGCGGCGACTGTGTTCGAGCGGTGCGCCGATCTGCGTCAGAAGCCCGCTACGGATCTGCAGCGCAACCTGATCCGGAGAGAGCAGCGTCAGGAAATCGCCATCGGTCAGCAGGCGGCCGATGATCATCACCGAACCGCATTCGATGGGAGTGGGCGGCAGCGCCCTTCCCTCGAACAGTTCCTGCCACTGCTCACGCAGCGGAGAATTGGCCGGTGCCACGATCCACGGAAACGCCGAAAGCTGCTCCATCGTCGGTCGCTCCACGCCCGCGAGCGGGTGTTGGCTTCCGGCCGCAATCACCAGGCGATCTTCCACCAGCGGCATCTGGTAAAGGTCAGCAATCTCGTAAGGCCGCAGCGCCCCCACGACCATGTCGATCACACCGTCGCGCAGCGGCTCCACCAGTTCGCGCCAACTGCCTTCCAGCACCTTGAACGCCGCACGCGGCTCTTCGCGGGCGAGCCCGGCCATGGCGGCCGGGGCGAGATAAGGCCGCGCCAGCGGCAGCGCGCCGAATGCGATCAATTCGCTGCCACTGCGGCTGTCCAGCCCCAGGTCGGCAATGGCGGCGGCGATTTCGGCACTGGCAAGACGGGCTCCCCGCGCCAGCTTCTTTCCCGCCGGATTGAGCCAGACCACCCGCCCCCTGCGTTCAAGCAGCTTGCCGCCGATCATATGTTCCAGATCGCCGACCGCGCGATGCACGGCCGTCTGCGACAGGCCGGTGGTCTGTGCGGCCGCGGAAAAACTCCCCGCTTCGGCAAGGGCCATGAAAGCGCGCAACTGCGTCATCGTCATCAGCCGTTCGGGATGCGCGAAAACCGCAGAAAGCCCCTTGGCCGCCGTAGAAAGGTGATCGAGCGCCAAAGTAGCACGCTCGATAACGATCTCGCCCATCGGCGTGACGACCATGCCACCCGAGCGGCGCTCGAACAGCGTGTACCCGAACTGCTGCTCCAACTTGGCAAGGCCCTGAGTCAACGCCGGTTGCGAAAGGCTGACGACATCGGCCGCAGCGGTGATGCTGCCGTGTTCGCGGATCGCGAGAAGGGCTCGCAGATGCCGCAGGTTCAGGTCGAACGGATCGGTCGTCATGGACTTCCTTGCTCTACGCCATGGGGGCTTGCGCACCAAGCCCGGAAAAATCGCATGGACGGCCTATATATTGAATGGTACGACCATTAGGTCAATGACTCGTGACGGGTATTGCCCGTTCATGCCAAGAGGAGAGGCTTTCCGTGGATTTCGAACTTCCCGAAGACGTCCGGAACATCTGTGACGTTACCCGCGACATCGTTCGCGACCTGTTGCCGCTGGAACAGCAGTTCATGGAGACCGGCGAAGTTCCGCCGATCGTGCGCCAGACGCTGGTCGATAACGGCTACTTCGGCATGGCCCTGCCGGAAGAATACGGCGGTCTCGGCCTTGGCGCTCTGGCGCAGGCGGCAGTGCAGATCGAGTTGGCGCACCTGCCTCCCCAGTTCTGGACCGAACTGCGCCCGCTGATGGGCCCGGGCGCCAAGAACATCATCTATCACGCCAGTGAAGCCCAGCGCGAACACCTCCTGCCCGGCATGGCCACCGGCGAAATCGGCATCGCCTTTGCGCTGACCGAGCCGAACTCCGGCTCCGACCCGGGCTCCATGCGCACGACCGCCGTCCGCAATGCCGACGGTTGGGTGATCAACGGCAGCAAGACTTTCATCTCGAACGGAAAGAAGGCCAAGTACGTCATCGTCTATGCCTATACCGATAAGTCGGCAGGATCGCGCGGCGGTATCTCGGCCTTCCTCATGCCCGCCGATACCCCGGGCTTCTCGGTAACCGGCACGATCGAACTGATGGGCACGGCCACGCCCGGTGTGTTCGAACTGAGCTTCGACAATTGCCAGGTCCCCGCCGATGCCTTGCTCGGCGAAGAAGGCCAGGGCTTCCGCTATGCGCTGGAAGGTCTCAACGAAGGCCGCATGAACGTCGGCGCGACGGCGGTGGGCATGGGCGAATTCGCGCTCCAACTCGCCATCGAGGAATCGAAGCAGCGCCCTGCCTTCGGCGGCGTGATCTCGGACTTTCAGGCGATCCGCCACTACATCGCGACCATGGCGACCGACATGCGCGCCGCGCGGCTGATCCTGCTCGATGCAGCGTGGCGCTACGACCAGGGCGACAAGCGCCGTGAACTCGCCTCGATGGCCAAGCTGTTCGCGACCGAGGCGGGCAGCCGCACGGTCGATACGGCCGTCCAGATCTTCGGCGGCACCGGCTACTGCCGCGGCTTCGCGGTGGAGCGCCTCTACCGCGACATTCGCATCACCCGGATCTACGAAGGATCCTCGGAAATTCAGCGCAACACGATCGCGAAGGAACTGCTTCGCTGACAAGTCAAAGGGCAGGGAACCGCTCCCTGCCCTTTTCTCCATTTCGCTCTAGAGCAGTTTCCGATCCGATTGCATCGGATCAACTGCTCTAAGATTTTGGTTTGTCGCGTTTTCCGAGTCATCAGGTGATCCCACCTGATTAGAAAACGCTCTAGATGATCTGGCCCTTGGCGCGCAGAGCCGCGATCGCATCCGCGTCCAGCCCCAATTCCCCACTCAGCACCGCTTCGCCGTGCTCCCCCAGTTCGGATACCAGCGAGCGCGCCTGCGCCCGGCTTGCGCTCATGGTAAAGGGCGGATTGGGAACGAGATAGCTTCCGGCCGCATCTTCAACGCGTGACATGGCGCCGCGCGCAGCGAGTTGAGGATCGGCAAGAACTTCGTCCATCTCGCGATATCGCCCGCAAGGCACCCCGTGGCGCGAAAGAACTTCCTCCGCCTCTGCCGACGAGCGCCCGATGGTCCATTCTTCCACGAGCGAAAGCATAGTCGCCCAGTTCGCATTGCGATCGGCATTGGTCCGGAAGCGCGGATCGTCGCGCCATTCCGGATGGCCCACCGCCTCGGTCAGTTGCTCGAAGTTCTTGGGGCTGGTCGGCGCCACCATGACGAAGCCGTCTTGCGTTCTGAGCGGCGTGTAGAGCGGCCGTCGGGGGCCACCCGGAAACTGCGCTTCCTGCGTCTCGAACACGAGCATGCCCACCATCGCCTCCAGCATGGAGAGGTCGATGTACTGGCCCGCTCCCGTCCGTTCGCGCTGGTAGAGCGCGGTCTGGATCGCGCCGAACGCATGTGTTCCCCCCAAGACGTCGGCCACGAAAATGCCCGATGTTGCGGGCCGGTTGGCGTCGTCCTGATAGTGCAGATTGACCATGTCGAAGCCGCTGGCGGCATGGATCACCGGCGCATAGGCGGGAAAGTGCGCCTTGGGGCCCTGCTGACCATACCCGGAGATCGAGCAATAGATCAGGCGCGGATTGATCTGCGCAAGCGTCTCGTAATCGAGCCCGAACCGCTTCATCACGCCGGGACGAAAATTCTCGACCACCACGTCGTAGCTTGCCGCCAATCGGTGGATAAGATCGCGGATTTCCGGCGATTTCAGATTGCACGCCAGACTGCGCTTGCCGGCATTGAGGTGCCCGAAATAGGCGGAGCGACCGTCGCGCAGCGGTGGGCGGGCGCGGACCTGATCCCCTTCCAGCGACTCGATCTTGAGCACCTCCGCCCCCAGATCGGCCAGCATCCGCGTGGCGAACGGCCCCGCCATCACCGATGTGAAATCCAGCACCCGCACGCCCGCAAGCGCATCGCCGTCCCTCTGGTTCGGGTTCTCGTCCATCCTCGCCTCTCCGATAGGATCAAGTATTTAATGGTCCTACCTATTGCATCGGAGAGAGGGCAGGGTCAATCACTCGCTGGATGGCGCCGATTTCGTCCGCTTTCGTGGAGCAGCGCCCTGCGCCTTGATGTTCTTGCGAACGTGGCGATAAACGCGCTCCAGATGCTTGCGCATTTCCTCCGCCGCAGCTTCGGCATCGCGGGCACGCAGGAAGCGGATCAGCTTGAAGCGGGATTCGATCAGGGTTTCCTGCAAGGTCTCGTAACCCGGCCCGCGCACGAATTCGTGAAGGATCCCGGAAAGGGAATCGACGAAGATCCCGAACATGCGATTGCCGGTCGCGCGGGCAAGCACGTCGTAATAGGCGGCCGCGCATTCGTAGCGCGCCTCTACCGAGGTTTCCTCGCGCGTGCGCTCCGCGATCTTTTCCAATTCGGCGAAATGCTCCTCGGTTCCGCGTTCGCACGCGAGACGCACGACTATGTCCTGAATGGCGATGCGCGCTTCGGTCAGTTCATCGAGCGAGATGTCCCCCAGATGCACGTAGTCCTGCATGGCCTGGACGATCCGGTCCGGCTCGGCCGACTGGATCACCGCCCCGCCCTTCACGCCCTTCAGGTTGCGGATGATCCCGGCGACTTCCAGGCTGCGCAGGGCCTCGCGCAAGGCGCTGCGGCTGACCTGGAACTGCGCCGCCAGTTCGCGCTCGGCAGGAAGCTTGTCGCCCGCCTTCAGCGTCCCGGCGGCAAGCTGGGCACGGATCTGCTCGCAGATGACTTCGAACGCACGCTGCGTCTTGATCGGCGCGAACGCGGGCTTTTCGGTACTTGCTGTGGCCACTGCTCTTCTCTCTTCGACGATGGCCAAGGGTACTCCGATCACCGCCTATTGAGCAATGCCCAGACCACTGAGTTGACAGACAGATACAAAACTATAATGGTCGGACCATTCAAAGAGGAGTGGAGAGATGAAAATCCTCGTGCCCGTAAAGCGGGTGATCGACTACAACGTAAAGCCGCGCGTGAAGGCGGATGGCACGGGTGTTGACCTTGCCAACGTGAAGATGAGCATGAACCCGTTCGACGAGATTGCGGTGGAAGAAGCCATCCGCATCAAGGAAGCGGGCAAGGCGGAAGAGATCGTCGCCGTCTCGGTCGGCCCGGCCAAGGCGCAGGATACGCTGCGCACCGCGCTCGCGATGGGCGCCGACCGCGCGATCCTGATCGAAACCGATGCCGAGGTTGAGCCGCTGGCCGTCGCCAAGATCCTCAAGGCGATCGTCGCCGAAGAGAATCCGGGCCTCGTGATCCTGGGCAAGCAGGCGATCGACGACGATTCGAACCAGACCGGCCAGATGCTCGCTGCCCTCACCGGCCGCCCGCAGGGCACCTTTGCCAGCAAGGTCGAGATTGACGGCGATCACGTTGCCGTGACCCGCGAAGTCGATGGCGGTCTGGAGACCGTGAAGCTGTCGCTGCCCGCGATCGTCACCACCGACCTGCGCCTCAACGAGCCGCGCTACGCTTCGCTGCCCAACATCATGAAGGCAAAGAAGAAGCAGCTCGATGTGAAGACCGCCGCCGACTACGGCGTCGACATCGCCCCGCGCCTCAAGACCCTGAAGGTCTCGGAGCCGCCCGTTCGCGTCGCAGGCGTCAAGGTTGCCGACGTCGATGCGCTTGTCGCCAAGCTCAAGGAACTGGGAGTTGCCTGAGGGCACAGCCCGGAAAGGACTATGACTATGAAGACGCTCGTTTGGGTCGAACACGACAACGCGTCGGTCAAGGACGCAACGCTCCACACCGTCACTGCCGCTGCCAAGCTGGGTGAAGTTCACCTGCTAGTCGCCGGCTCGGGCTGCCGTGCCGCCGCCGAAGCCGCCGCCAAGATCGCCGGTGTCGCCAAGGTGCACGTGGCCGACAACGCCGCCTACGAACACGCGCTGGCCGAGAACGTCGCCCCGCTGATCGTGGAACTGATGGGCCACCATGACGCGTTCCTGGCGCCCGCCACCACCACCGGCAAGAACGTCGCCCCGCGCGTCGCCGCGCTGCTCGACGTGATGCAGTTGTCGGACATCCTCTCGGTCGAGGGTGAGAAGACCTTCACGCGTCCGATCTACGCCGGCAACGCCATCGCCACCGTGGAATCGAGCGATGCCAAGCTGGTAATCACCGTGCGCGGCACCGCCTTCGAGAAGGCCGCTGCCGAGGGCGGTTCGGCTGCGATCGAAGACGTCGCCGGCGCCGGTGACGCAGGCCTCTCCAGCTTCGTGGGTGCCGAACTCGCCAAGTCCGAGCGTCCGGAACTGACCAGCGCCAAGGTGATCGTCTCGGGCGGCCGCGCGCTGAAGGATTCGGAAACCTTCGAGCAGGTGATCATGCCGCTGGCCGACAAGCTCGGCGCTGCCGTTGGCGCATCGCGCGCTGCGGTCGACGCGGGCTATGTGCCCAACGACTACCAGGTCGGCCAGACCGGCAAGATCGTGGCCCCCGAAGTCTACATCGCCGTCGGCATCTCGGGCGCAATCCAGCACCTTGCGGGCATGAAGGACTCCAAGACCATCATCGCCATCAACAAGGACGAGGACGCCCCGATCTTCCAGGTCGCCGATGTTGGCCTCGTGGCGGATCTGTTCACTGCCGTGCCGGAACTCACCGGCACGCTCTGAGCCTTCCTTTCCGACCCTTCTTCGAGACGCAAAGACCATGATTGAACGTGAAGAGATGCCTTACGACGTCGTGATCGTCGGCGGTGGACCTGCGGGTCTGTCCACGGCGATCCGGCTCAAGCAGGTCGATCCCGAACTGTCGGTCTGCGTGCTGGAGAAGGGCTCGGAAGTGGGCGCGCACATCCTTTCGGGCGCGACGATCGATCCCAAGGCGCTCGACGAACTGCTGCCCACCTGGCGCGAGGACGGCTGCCCGCTGGCGGAAACCCCGGTGACGGACAACCTGCACTGGCACCTGACCAAGAAGAAGAAGTTCGCGCTGCCGCACTTCATCCAGCCGCCTTTCATGTCGAACGACGGCAACTACACCGGATCGCTCGGCAACCTCTGCCGCTGGCTGGCCGAACAGGCCGAGGCGCTGGAGATCGAGATCTTCCCTGGCTTTCCGGCGGCCGAGATCCTCTACGACGATACCGGTGCCGTGATCGGCGTGCAGACCGGCGACATGGGCGTCGACCGCGAAGGCAATCCCAAGGGCGATTTCCAGCCGGGCATGAACCTGCTCGGTAAGTACACTGTGTTCTGCGAAGGCGCGCGCGGTCATCTGACCAAGCGCCTGAAGGCCAAGTACGACCTTGAGGCGAATTGCCAGCCGCAGATCTACGGCCTGGGCATCAAGGAACTGTGGGACATCGATCCCGCCAAGCACGTTCCCGGCCGCGTGATCCACACGCAGGGCTGGCCGCTCAGCGAGAACAACGCCTGGGGTGGCGGCTTCCTGTATCATCAGGCGAACAACCAGGTCGCGCTCGGCTTCGTGACCGCGCTCGATTACCAGAATCCCTACGTCTATCCGTTTGAGGAATTCCAGCGCTGGAAGCAGCACCCGGAAATCCGCGCGATCCTGGAAGGCGGCAAGCGCGTCGCCTACGGTGCCCGCGCGATCAACGAGGGTGGCTGGCAATCGGTGCCGCAGCTGGCCTTCCCTGGCGGCGTGCTGGCGGGGTGCTCGGCCGGTTTCGTCAACGTGCCGCGCATCAAGGGCACGCATACCGCGATGAAGAGCGGTATGCTGGCGGCCGAGGCGATTGCCGCCGCGATCAAGGCCGGCCGCGAGCAGGATGCGCTGACCGAATACGACACGGCCGTGCGCGAAAGCTGGATCGCCAAGGAACTGAAGCTCGTCCAGAATGCCGAGCCGATGGTGGCGAAGTGGGGCGGCGAGCTGGGCACGATCCTGGCCGGCGCCGACATGTGGCTGCGTACCCTGTTCGGCTTCGGCCTGGCCAAGCCGATGAAGCATCACACCGATGCCTCGTGCACCCAGCGCGCCGATCTCTACCAGCCGATCGCCTATCCCAAGCCGGACGGCGTGATCAGCTTCGACCGCCTGACCAGCGTGTCCTACTCGTTCACCAACCACGAGGAAGACCAGCCGTGCCATCTGCGGCTGAAGGACCCCACGGTTCCCACCGCGATCAACCTGCCGGTCTATGCCGGGCCCGAGGCGCGGTACTGCCCGGCGGGCGTCTACGAATTCGTCGATCCGGATGGCGCGGGCATGCGCCTGCAGATCAACGCGCAGAACTGCGTCCACTGCAAGACCTGCGACATCAAGGATCCGACGCAGAATATCGAATGGGTCACCCCCGAAGGTGGCGGCGGGCCCAACTACCCGAATATGTGATGGCATCCGGGCGCGTGGGAATACGAAGCCGGCCATTGCCATTGCTCGGGTAACGCCCGAGCCTTCATCCCCAACTCTATCTCAAGGCAACGCCTGCACCGGATCGCCCGACCCACTATCCGACACCCACCCCCCGGCGGTGGCGACATAGAGCCGCGCTACATCGAGATACTGGGCAGAGCTCGCCAATACGAGATCCGCGCTTGCGCGCTGATAGAGCCGTTGAGAATCCAGCACTTGCAGAATGCCGCTGTTGCCCACCTCGAAGCTGCGGCGCGACAGGTCGAGCGAATGCCGGGCCACGGCCTGCGCTTCTTCCTGCATCGCCACAGTGCGTGCATCCGTCTGTAGCGCACTCAACAGGTCCGCCACTTGCGAGAAAGCTGCCAGAACCGTCTGCTGGTAAGTCGCGTCGGCGGCTTGGGCGCGATGGATCGCCGCCGCTCTTTGGGCCTTCAGCGTACCGCCGTGGAAGATCGGCGCGGTCAGGCCGCCGAAGATGTCGTAGCCTCTAAACGCATTCTTCAGGACATCGTCGAGCGACGGCGCGCCCTGGGTCAGCGTCGCGCCCAGCGTGATGTCCGGATAGAGCCGGGCCGTGGCGACGCCGACGGCGGCAGTGGCGGCGTGAAGATCGGCCTCCGACTGGAGGATATCCGGCCGTTTGTGAACCAGTTCCGAAGGCAGCGTCACCGGCAATGACGCAGGCAGGGTCAGCGCGGCCAGATCGAAATCGGTAGGACCGAGTTCGGCCGGACTGACGCCAACGAGCACGGCAAGGAGGTGCCGCGCTTCGGCCAATTGCTGATCGAGCGCGGGCACGGCACCGCGATCGGCAGTGTACTGGCTCTGGGCGTTCAGCACTTCGACCTGCGTGCCCTCTCCCGCCCTCTGCCGCTTGCGCGTCAGGTCCAGGTTCCGCTCATCGTCTTCCAGGATAGCCTGCTGGACGGCAATGCGCGCACGGATAGCTGCGATGCTCAGGACCTGGTTGACCACCTGCCCGGCAATCGTGAGGTGCGCCGCCTCGGTCTGGTGTTGTTGCGCCTCGGCCTGCGCGGCGGCCTGTTCGACCTGGCGGCGCAGTCCGCCGAACAGGTCGAGATCGTAGCTGATCCCGCCGCCGACGGAATAGAGACCGAACTCGGGATTGCCCGAGGCGCCAAGCGCCCCTCCGCTGAAACCGAACGAGGCGAGATTGACCTGCTGCTGGTCGATCCGGGCATTCGCGTCGATTTGCGGCAAGCGCTTTCCGGCGATTGCCCGGACCTGCTCGCGCGAGGCTGCGAGTGTCGCGTCGCTGGCGGCAAGTGTATGGTTGTGGGCCAGCGCGCGATCGACCAGAGCATCGAGGTCCGCCGATCCGAAAGCCCGCCACCAGCCGATCGAAGGCCCTTCGCCGGGAACCGGCACCGGCTGGCCGGTGATCGCCACCTCCTCCTCATTCGAAGGAAGATAGGCCTTGGCGGTCGGTGCCTGCGGCCGCGCGAAATCCGGGCCGACCGTGCAGCCGGCCAGTGTTGCCGAGAGGAGGAGAATGGAAAGCAGGCGCATGAGCGTGTGAATCAATCCAGATGCATGGGCGCGTCGCCGCCGTCTGCCGCCTGCGGTTTGCGCAGGAACACCAGCAGGGGAATCACGGCGAGCGTGACGAGGAAGAGGAACCAGAAGGCATCGACATAGGCGACCATCGAGGCCTGCCGCGTGATCTCCGCATTCATCCGCGCAACCAGCACGGGGGCGTTGAAATCGAAATTGGGCGATGCTGCCGCCAGCGCTGGATTGTCGGGCCGCACGGCCTCCACCAGCCGGGAATGGACGGTCGCGGCATTGCGAATGGTCATCGCCTGGAGCACGGAAATCCCGATTGCCGACCCGATATTGCGGATCAACGTAAACATCGCCGCGCCTTCGTTGCGATAGGCCGGTGGCAGGGTTGCAAAGGCGATCGTGGAAAGCGGGACGAAGATCATGCCCGTCCCCAGTCCCTGCACGAAGCCGGACATGATCATCAGGCGCTGATCCATGCCAAGCGAGAAGCCGGACATGGAGTACATCGAGATCCCCGCCAGGCTGAAGCCGAGCAGGATCAGCAGCCGTGCGTCGATACGCTTGATCAGCATGCCGGCCAGGATCATGGACACGAAGGATCCCACGCCGCGCGGCGCGGTGACGAGGCCGGTCACGACCACCGGATAGCCCATCAGGCCTTCCAGCATCGGCGGCAACAGCGCCAGCACCGAAAAGATCAGCACACCCAGCACGAAACCGAAGACGCAGCCCAGCGTGAAATTGATGTCGGCAAACAGGCTGAGGTCAATGAACGGACGCTTGGCGGTGAGCGTGTGCGCGACGAACAGGTAGCCGAACAGCAGCGTCGCCCCGCCCTCAAGACAGATTTCCACGGCACTGAACCAGTCCTTGGTCTGCCCGCGATCCAGCATCAACTGAAGCGAACCGATCGCCAGCGCCAGCATCGCAAAGCCGAACAGATCGAGCCGCGTGCGCGCGGCCTGTTTCGATTCGCTCAGGAACAGGGACAGGCCGACGAAAGCGAGCGCCCCGATCGGCAGGTTGATGAAGAATACCCAGCGCCAGGTCAGATTGTCGGTCAGCCATCCTCCCAATGCCGGCCCGATGATCGGCCCCAGCACCGCGCCCATTGCCCATACGGACATCGCAGGCCCATGCCGCTCGGGCGGATTGATATCGAGCAGAATCGCCTGGCTCATCGGCACCAGCGCCGCCCCGAATACCCCTTGAAGCAGCCGAAACCCGACAATCTCGCCAAGCGAGGTTGCTACCCCGCAAAGGCCGGAGGCGATAGTGAAGCCGACGATCGAACAGAGCATCAAACGCCGGCGGCCGAACTGCCCCGCCAGCCATCCGGTCAGCGGCGTGCAGATCGCGGCCGCGACGATATAGGACGTGAGCACCCAGCTGATCTCGTCCGCAGAGGCGGCCACGCTTCCCTGGATATGCGGCAAGGCCACATTGGCAATGGTACTGTCGAGCGAGTTCATCACCGTTGCCGCCATGACCGAAACGGTGACAAGGCGGCGGATGCCGGGCTCCGGATACAAGCTGGTGGCCGGATCGCCGCTCATCGCCCGGCCCCGGCCTCTCCTCCGCCAAGCAGGTGCCGGCGGAAGCCCGTGTCCACCGTGACGTCGACGCTGAGGCCGGCGTGGAGCGGCACGTTGGCCGGCGGATTGTCGATCTCGAACTCCACCGGCAGGCGCTGCACCACCTTCACCCAGTTGCCGGTGGCATTTTCGGGCGGAAGCAGCGCAAAGCTGTTTCCGGTGCCCGGACTGAAGCTGCGCAGCCGTCCCGTCAGGTGCAGGCTGGGGAAAGCATCTATTGCAAAGGTCGCCCGCTGACCCACGCGCAAGTGATCGAGCTGGTTCTCCTTGAAGTTGGCCTCTACCCAGATATGCGCCCCGGCCAATGAGAAGACCGGTCGCGCCGCGCTCACGAAATCGCCGAGCTGCAGCTGATCGACCTTGGTGACGATGCCGTCCTGCGAAGCGCGCACGACGGTGTAGCCCAGATTGAGCCTCGCCCGATCGAGCTGCGCCTTGGCTCGCTTGACCGCCGGCTGCTCGTCGGTGGGCACCGATGCCGCGCCGGCCAGGGTCGCGGCGATGCTGGCGTTCTTCTGCTGCTCGGTCTGGATGCCCTGGCGCGCGGTATTCTCGGCAAGGCGGGCCTGGTCATATTGTGCCTGCGACGAAATGCCTTCCGCCAGCAGTTCCTTCTGCCGGGCCGCCTCGCGCGTGGCGTAATCGAGTTGCGCCCGGGCGGCGTTCAGTTGGGCCTGGCCCTGACCGTAATTGGCGCGCAAGGCCTCAACATGCGTGCGCGCATCGGCCAGTGCCGCCTCGGCTTCGTCGACCGCTGTCTGGAAAGGCGCCGGATCGATCCGGAACAGCACCTGACCGGCACGTACGCGCTGGTTGTTGTGGACCTCGATCGCCACAACCGGCCCACTGATGTTGGCGGCAACCGAGACCATCCCGCTCTGGAAATAGGCGTTGTCCGTGGTCTCATACCGACCACCGTGCAGGTAGAACAGCAATGCCGCCGCAGCCGCCAAAACGACACCGCCAACCAGAAGCGGCATCCGCAAGCGCTGGCGGCGCGATTTGCCTTGCTCTGCCGGAGTGCTGCCACTGTCCGGCAGAGCAGCGCCGGTGACGAGATCCGGGTCAGCCACCACGGCATTCTCGAATTCTTCCAATCCGCGGTTCACTGTCATGGTTTTCCGTATTTTCACGCGCGTTTTCGAATTTCCGCTTCCCTCTAGAAGCGCCGCGCCATAAATCGAATGATTACTCGTCAGGCACCACATGAACAGAATTCATGGCTGAAATTGACCTTAATTTGCTCCGCGTGTTCGACGCGTTGATGGAGCTCAGATCCGTCACCCGGGTTGCCGACCGGCTGGGCCTCACCCAATCGGCGGTGAGCCACGCGCTTGGTCGGCTGCGCCGAATGCTCGACGATCCGCTGTTCGTCCGCAGCCCGCGGGGGCTTCAGCCATCCGCCCGCGCGGAACAGATTGCGCCGGGCATCACTGCGAGCTTGCAACAGCTACGCGACGCCCTGGCTCCGGCGCAGTTCACTCCGGCCTCCGCCACGCGAAACTTCACGATCGCGGCAGGCACCTATTTCTGCACGCTGATCATCCCGCCTCTGCTCGAACGGCTTCGCAGCGATGCACCGAACGTCAGCCTGCGGGTCGTACCTCTCATAGAGGACGGCACGACAATGCTCGATCGCGGCCTGATCGATCTCGCCCTCGGTGCGATGCAGGACTTGCCGTCCCGCTTCGTGGTCGAACCTCTATTTGAGGACGACATGGTCTGGATCGCAGCGCGTTCGAACCCGCTGGCGGACCAGGTCCCCGATCTTGGCCGGATAATGCGCCATCCCAGAGTAAGGATGGTTACACGGCGCCCATTCTCAACGCCTCGCACGCTCGACGACGATGCCGTGGTCGCCGATCATCAGTCGATAGGATGGGATCCTGAGCCGGCAGGAAATGCTCCGACTACCGTTTACGATTCGCAAACCGCCGCCGCCGTGGTCGCCCGCACAGACATGGTTGCCTGTATCCCACGGCGAATAGCGGAAGGCGAAAGGCAGCGGGACGATATCATCGTGCTTATGCCTGCAACGCGCGCCGAAACGATCAGCCTGGCAATGATTTGGCACAGCCGAAACCGTTCGGACTCGGCTATCACCTGGTTACGGGAACTTGTCTCCAACGCTGCACGCGGAGAACCGCCGTTATCAGCGTAGTGAAGTGCAGCAGCCTTTGACGCGTTTCAAGCAGGCCGATCTGGTTCGCTCTCCAGCGAGAGAGTTCCTTACACATGTCCGATGCAATCGCGGGCGGCCGGTTGAGATAGCATCGCCAGCAATCCGTCCCCGTTTTTGAGATTGGTTCGCAACAACCGATCTGCTAGTGCGCCCGATATGGATAACCCCTTCGGGAGCAACGCGGAATCGGAGAGGCCGGATCATCTTGGCGCTTTCACGAAGAACCGTTCCGCTCTCATCCGTTACGCATCGACCATCACCGGCGACATCGGATTGGCCGAAGACGTCGTGCAGGACGCCTGGGCGCGCTTCGTCGCCGCCGCCGCGATCCAGTCGATCCACGAACCCGACCGCCTGTTGTTCCGGATCGTACGTAATCTCGCCCTCGATGCCAGACGGCGGCGCGCTTTCGAAAGCCGCCTGTTCGCGCACGACGAGGCCGACGCGGCACAGCAGATCGCCAGCGACATGCCTTCCGCGCAGGCCAGCGCGGAAGCAACGGACGAACTGAACCATATCATGGACGCCGTCTCCCGCTTGCCGGAACGAACGCGCCAGGCCTTTCTTCTGCATCGGGTCGAAGGGTTGACGCTGGTCGAAGTCGGCACGCGGCTCGGGCTGTCGAAAAGCCTCGTGCATGAACTGGTCGTTTCCGCACTGGAACACTGCCGCAAGGCCCGCCGGCAAGGGGGGCCACGGCGGTGATCACATTTTTCCGGAAAAATTGCCGCATCATTCGTCGTCCAGATAACGAGAGAAAAAACTTCGGACATTCGACGGGAAAGACGCAAGTTCCATGATCAGCGAAGACGGGAACATGAGCGCTCTCGACCGGGAGGCGCTGGACTGGCTGATACGCCTGGACGATCAGCCGGGCGATGCGGCCGTGCACGCCGCGTTCGACGCATGGCTGGACAGTAGCCCCGCGCATCGGAGCAGTTGGGACGCGGCACTCGATCTGGCCTGTGCAGTCGAGACGGCATTCCCCTCGGTCATGGTTCAGGACAATGCGCCTGCCGGCGAGGCCTTCGCATCGAGCGATGTCGTTATCCTGCCGCTCCGAAAGGACCGACGCCGTTTGCGCGCCCGTCGGTGGGGATTGGTCGGCGGCCTTGGCCTGGCAGCCTGCCTGTGCCTTGCGCTTGCACCGAACATGGCACTGCGCCTTCGCGCGCAGGAAATGACCGGCGCCGGCGAAGTCAGATCGCTCGCGCTCGACGACGGCACCCGCGTGACGCTGGCGCCCGACAGCGCCCTTTCCTTCGATATCGGTGACAAAGCGAGATCCGCACACCTGCTGCGCGGCCGCGCCTACTTCGATGTCGCGCATGACGAAGCCAGGCCGTTCCGGGTCACGGCCGACGACACCGTAGTCACCGTGCTGGGCACCGCCTTCGAAGTGGATGGCCTTTCCGGCGATGCCTCCGTCGCCGTGCGCCGCGGCATCGTCGCGGTCGATTACGCCGGGCACGGCCCCCGCACCGTGCTGCAACGGGGCGAGACGGTTTCGCTTGCGGCGGATGGTCGGGCAGAGCGCGGCGCGATGCGCGCGGAGCGCGTTGCCGACTGGGTCGAAGGCCGGATGTTCGTGAAAGACCAGCCGGTCGGCAAAGTGCTCGATGCGCTTCGCCCCTGGTACGGTGGCTATATGGTCGTCCGGGGGCCGGGTCTAACTTCGCGTCGGGTAACCGGGATCTATGACCTTCGCGATCCGGACGCGGCCTTGTCCGCTCTCGGCAAGGCCCATCCCATCCACATCAGGCGCATCACGCCTTGGCTGAAAATCGTCACTGTGGAGTGATACCTGCCCACCCGATCTCGGATATAATCGTTTAAAATCCGCTTTTTATAAATTTCTGCATTTTCTTCCGGAAATGCCCCTCGCCCATCCGTCAATGACATATGCGAATGCTTATCAATAGCATTTAGCACATCGACATTCAGACGTAGGGAGTGACAGTGTGATCTCGGGGGGAAAGTACGGACGGTCAGGGCACGTCCGAACGATTGCAGGTCTTCTGCTGGCAACAACTTCGGCAGGGGTGCTGGCATGGCCAAGCATTGCTGCAGCGCAGACCGATGCAGCACGGGCAATCCGCAGCTTCGATATCCCGGCGCAGGCGCTCGACGAAGCGCTGATGGACTTCGGTAGCCAATCCGGCCTCCAGGTCAGCATCAACGCCTCCGCCCTGCAAGGCCAGCGCAGCGCGGGCCTTCGCGGCAGGATGTCCACGCAGGATGCGCTGGCCCGGCTACTGGCGGCGAGCGGTTTCACCTTCCGTATCGAAGGTAATGTCGTCACTCTGGCCCGCGCGCAGCAGACTGCCGCCGATGCGCCCCCGCAGGCAGGTCCCGAAACAGGTGTCGTGAACCTCGGCACATTGCGGGTCGAGGGCCAGAGCATCGATGCCACTTCCGAAACCGGCGCGCAGCGCGATGCGCGCCGCAAGGACGCCGTCTACGATCAGGACATGTCCTCGGTCTACGCCGGCAAGGACGAAGTGGAACGCTACAAGGGCGTCAACACCGCCGACGTGCTCAAAGGCATGGTCAATGTCTACAGCGGCGACGCCCGCAACGGCGGCGCCATCGATCCCAGCATTCGCGGCATTCAGGGGCCGGGCCGCGTGCCCGTCGTGATCGACGGCACCGAACAGGCGCTGACCGTCTGGCGCGGCTACAACGGCGCCAGCAACCGCAGCTATATCGACCCCAGCCTGATCTCCGGCGTGCAGGTGCTCAAGGGCCCCGTTTCCGCCCGCGGCGTGAATGGATCGACCGGCGGCGCGGTGGTGATCAACACCCTCGATGCTGACGATATCCTGCAGCCGGGCCAGAGCTTCGGTCTCGAACTGCGACTGGAAGGGGGCAACAACTCCACCAATCCCCGCCTGCCTACGTTGCTCACCGGGCAAAACTACAACAACGTGCCGGGCTTCCTGTGCTCGTCCGGCGGCTCGCCCACTTACCCCTATTGCGATTCCTCGCTGCGGGTGAACCTGCGCACCTCGGACGACAACGAGAGTTTCTCCTTCGGCGACCGCGCGATCCGGCTGGCGGTGGCGGGCCGGGTCGGCGATCTCGACCTGATGGGCGCCTATGCCTTCCGGGAGCGTGGCAATTACTTCTCGGGCAAGACCGGCGCTGGCTATTACCAGCAGGAGGGTCTGCCGCAGAACGCCGATACCTACGTGCGTATCCTCGGCCTCAATTATGAGCCCGGTAACGAGGTGCCCAATACTTCCAGCGAACTGGAATCGGTGCTGCTCAAGGCCACTTGGCACATCGCCGACGATCAGGCGCTGCAACTGGGCTTCCGCGACAGCCGTACCAAGTTCGGCGAAATCATGCCCTCCCGCATCATGACCACCGACGGCAACTATTTTGGCAACGTCCAGTGGCCGCTCAGCAAGGTCCATGCGCAGGCCTACAACGCCGAGTACAAGTGGCAGCCCGGCAGCCGCTGGCTGGATTTTCGCGCGACCGGCTGGCTGACCCACACCGTCAGCGATACCTACAGTTCCGGTGGCTTCCCGAACTCGGCATCGATCGCCGATCCGATCATCATCAACAGCGCGATCATGAACGCGCACAACAACCGCTTCGGTTTCACCGCCAGCAACCAGTTCGCGCTCTCCGACACGCTCAGCTTCCTGCTCGAAGGCAATTGGCAGCATGAGAAGCTGCGTTCCGACGACGAGTACTCGGATGCCGTCGCCAACGGGTGGCGCCAACTGCCCCGCGCCGGACGGCGCGAGGAATATCGCATCAGCTTCAGCGGCGAATGGAAACCCACTCGCTTCCTCAAGCTGAACGCCGGGCTGGCCTATTCGGGGTACTGGGCGAAGGACGACTTCCTGCCCAAGTACATCGAATTGCAAGGTGGGTCGGTGGATCGATACATGGCGCAGAGCTACACCACCTCTTACCAGACCAACGAATTCGGT
This sequence comes from Novosphingobium oxfordense, assembly GCF_044029435.1. Classification (NCBI taxonomy): domain Bacteria; kingdom Pseudomonadati; phylum Pseudomonadota; class Alphaproteobacteria; order Sphingomonadales; family Sphingomonadaceae; genus Novosphingobium; species Novosphingobium oxfordense. The sequence goes on from NZ_CP147008.1 coordinate 656,849, forward strand.
GCCGCAGCTTATGAAGCCTCGCTACGCGAACGCTACGCCACCAGCACGGCCAATCCTGCCACCATCGAGCGGGTGATCACCCAGGCCGTCGCGCGTTATGCGCTCAATCCGACGGCATTCGTTTGGACCCATACCGGTCCAGTCTGGGAAGCAGGTGCGGACGGGCGCTACAGCCGAGCCGACAACATTTGCCTGAACGGTTCGCTGGACAGCATCACCAATTACGCAGCCGGCTCTTGCAGTGCCGCAGCCCAGATCGAAGCCGTTTCGATTTCCGACGTCGGGCGCCGATCCGGACATGGCTGGACACCAACGGTTTCGGCTACCGTTTACTTCAGCGACAGCAGCCGCGCCTATGTTCGCTATGCGCAGGCCCTGCGCTTCCCCAGCATGTTCGAAAGCACGATCGGCTTCGCCGCCTCGATCAATCCGCTGGCGAACCTCAAGCCCGAACGGATGCGCTCATGGGAAACCGCCTTCATCCAGGACCTGCGCCCACTGCTGGGCCTGGGCGGGGAGGACCAGCACGCCGACATCAAGCTGACCTGGTATCACAACACCACGCGCAACGTGATCGAGCGCGATACCAGCCTGATGTTCACCAACCTCGACAAGCAAGTGATCGCCGGGTTCGAACTGCAGGCCCGCTTCGACAACGGCCGCTTCTTCACCGACATCAGCGCCGGCCACATGACCACAAACAAGGCCTGCGACGAATCCATCGCCGCCCGGCTGGATCCCTCGCGCGGGCGCGTGCCGGACTGCGTGAAGTACGGCTTCCTCGCAGGCTTCCTGCTGACGCAGGCGACACCCGAGGACACAGTGAACTGGACCGTGGGCGGACGCTTCCTCGATCGCCGGCTGGAACTGGGCGGCCGCCTTACCTGGTACAGCGCCTACGACAATCCGCAGCTGGCCGAATTCACGCAGGAGAACGATTGCGTGGGCGGATGCGCGCTGAACATCCCCTATACCTGGGGTGAGATCATCACGTTCGACGCTTATGCCAAGTTCCGGATCAACGAGCGTTTCAGCGCTGAGTTGACCGGGCTCAACCTCAACAACCGCTATTATCTCGACCCCCTGTCGCGCTCCATGCTGCCCGCTCCGGGCAGGACGGTGCGGCTCAGCCTGACAGGGAAGTTCTGAGCAGAATTTCAGGGCCGCCACCGCGTCCAAAAATCCTGACAGACCCGGACAACGACAGCGACCCTGGATCAATGCGCCTGACGATCAGGCGCACCAACACGCAGGAGAAGTAGAATGAAATTCTCTCATCTCAAGGCTTTTGGCCTCTCCCTTGCAATTTCCACCGCGATGGTGGGCTCGGCCCATGCCCAGGTCGTCGGTGAATCGAGCGACAGCGCCAAGGTGAAGATCGCCGCCAGCACTGTCGTCGGCGGGCCTCACAGCGCGGGCAAGGTCGGCATCAACGTGCCCAGCATGCTGACGGATCAGTACATCGACTTCCAGGGCCTGCAGACCACGCTCGGCACCGATGCGAACGGTGTGACCAGCTTCGTCAACACGACGCAGGCCACCACGGACCACTCGAAGTATGGCCGCTTCGACTATGCCAAGGTCGGCTCCTATGACGTCTATTACGGCGAATGGTCGCAGACCGGCAGCGCCACAGCAGGCGATCACACCGTCTACTACGGCGGCACTGGCGCCACTGCGGACGCCAGCGTTCCCACCAGCGGCACCGCGACCTACGCCGTCAAGGGCATCAGCAACTACGCTACCAACGGCGCGCAGCTGACCGGCACCTTCACGGCGAACTTCGGTGCCGGCACCGTTACCGGCTCGATCCAGAACGCATCGCTGAAGGTGGACATCGGCACTGCCGATATCATCGGCTCGCAGATCGCGGGCTTCGGCACCGCAACGGCCTCGAACGCCTCGACCAACGCCACGCTGGCCTCCGGCGGCGATGTGAGCGGCCAGTTCTTCGGCTCGGCCGCGCAGGCACTGGCAGGCGTCGCGACTTTCGCGGGCAGCAACCAGTACAACACCGCTTTCGGCGGCACCCAGTAACCGCGGCTGGATGAACGGGAAGGCGGGGCCGGACCATCCGGCGCAAACGGGCCGGCCCCGCCTTTCTATAACGTCTTTCGGACGAGACATGACGATTCACCGCCCCTCCTTTCGGCTTCTCCTCTGTGCCAGCGCGGCGGCCATGCTGCTGCCGGTCCACGCGGCGGCGCAAAGTGCGAGCGATCAGGACACGCGTCTGCGCCTGGACCAGCAGGTCGACGCGCAGCAGCGCAAGGCCGAACGCGAGCGGCTGAAAGATGCCGAGGATTGGGACGCGCTGCCCACCTCGCTGGACGTGGACGGCACCACATACGCGGTCGGCGACAATGTCGACGACATGGGCCGCGCGCTCTACATCGCGATCGGGCGCAAGCAGTGGCGCGACGTGCGCCGGTTTCTCGCCGCCTATCGCCGCTATCCCGATCGCGACCCGATGCTGGTGCTCAGCGCCGAGGGTGCCCTTGCGCGACAAGGCGGCAAACTGGCCGAGGCCGAGCGCCGCTACCGCGCCCTGCTCACGCTGAGCCCGGACTTCATGCCCGCCCGGCTGGAACTGGCGCGCGTGCTGTTCGAGAACCGCAAGGACCGTGAAGCCCGCCGCGCATTCGAGGACATCCGCAGGCGGCTCGCATTGCAAGGCGAGCAGTCGCGCGGGATCCTCGCCACGGTCGACATATTCCTCGGCGCCCTGAAACAGCGGCGCGGCTGGCAAGGCAGCCTTGCGCTCGGCCCCGGTTACAGCAGCAATCTCAACCAGTCCTCCGCCAGCTATACCTGCCTGCTGGCTGCTGCCGACGGTTCCTGCCTGTTCGAGCGCAAGGTGCCCGATCCGATCCGGGCCACGGGCCTCAATTTCGAAGGAACGCTGGGCCGCACGCTGCCGCTTTCCGGCCACCACGCGCTTCGCGCCAACGCCCTGCTGTTCGGCGATATCTACCCCGAGCATCACGACTTCTCGCAGACCACGCTGATGCTGCGCGCCGGCTATCAGTACCAGTCCGCGCGCGACACGCTGACGCTTTCGCCTTCACTCGATCTGGGCACCTTCGGATCGGCCCTGCTTTACGAAGCGCCCGGCGGCAATGCCCTGTGGCAGCATGTTCTCTCGCCACGGACCCTGCTGCGGATCGAGGCCAATTACCGCGACTACCACTACCGCCAGCGCGTGTTCCGATCGCAGGATGGCGCGCTGACGGATCTCAGCCTGACTGGCTGGTATGCCCCCTCTCCCGGCTGGAGCCTGTTCGCCGGGCCGGACTTCGCCATCAAGGACGCCCCTGCCGCCGTCGATGCCTATCGTCAGTGGGGCGTACGGCTGGGCGTGAACAAGACTTTCGGCAAGGCGGCCAACCTGCTGCTGATCGGCTCCTGGCGCCACCGCGACACCCGCGCCTTCAATGAGGTTTTCGCCGCGCGCCGCCGCGACGACCAGTACAACGCCACTGCCATCGCCCGCTTCCCGGCGCTGCAATTCCTGGCGCTCGTCCCCGAACTCGTGCTCCAGCACACCCGCGTCGAGAGCAGCATCGACTGGCTCTATTCCTACCGCCGCACGGGCGCCAGCCTGCGGCTGAGCCGCACTTTCTGAAATCGAGACCCCAACAGGAGACCATGATGACCATGACCATCACCGATCCCGCCGACAGCAGCCTCCAGAGCCGGGCCAAACGCCTCAAGGCCGCCACGGCCCCCGTCCACGAAGGCGTGGACCGCTCGATCATGTCCGCCGCGTCGTTTGCCTCGCTGGACGGCTATCGGCAGTTCCTGCGCATCCAGTATCTGTTCCACCGCGATGTCGAGGCGCTCTACGCCGACGCCCGGCTGCGCGATGCCTTTCCCGATCTTGCAGGCCGCTGCCGTATGGCGCGGGTGATCGCCGACATGGACGACCTCGGCCTCGAAATCCGGGCCGCCGAAACGCCCGCATTCGCCCTCGATACGCCAGCCGACCTTGGCACTGCGCTCGGCTGGCTCTACGTGGCGGAAGGCTCCAACATGGGCGCGGCGCTGCTGCGCAAGGAAGCGCAGAAACTGGCGCTGTCCGACACTTTCGGCGCCCGCCATCTTGCCCCGACAGAGGCCGGCCCTGCCCCGCATTGGCGCGCTTTCACCGCCGCACTCGATGCCGTCGCGCTTTCAGAGGCCGAAGAAGCGAAGGCCGATGAAGGCGCCCTTGCCGCATTCGCGCGGGTTCAGGCGCATATCGATGCCCATATCATCTGAAGCAACGGAAGCGGAGCACGCGCCGGAAATCTCGGGAGACTGGCTGAAACACGGGCGCATGGCGCGCTGTGCGTGGCTCGTGCTGGGCCTCTCGCTGGTTGCGGTCGGATTCGTCGGCATTTTCGTGCCGCTGCTGCCGACCACGGATTTCATGCTGCTGGCACTGCCCTGCTTCGCGCGTTCGTCTCCCCGGCTGGAGGCTTGGCTGCTGAACCACCCGCGCTTCGGCCCCAGCCTGCGGGCATGGCGGCGGGAGCGCGCGGTGCCGCGCCATGCCAAGATCGCCGCCTGCGTCGGCATGGCGCTGGGCTTCGGTCTGTTCTGGCTCCACGTCCATCCCCGCCCTCCGGTCACAACCGCGATCGGCGCCTTCATGCTGTTCTGGGCGTTCTGGATCATAAGGCGGCCGGAGCCGAAAGGAGAACCCGAAACGGAACCGGAAGCAAGGCCATGAAACCGCACCTGCTCCTTGCACCTTCCTGCCCCGACACGCTTCCTGCCGTCATCGCGAGCGAGGCGAGGGCGCGCTATAGCGACAACCCCACTGCGTGGAGTTCCCGCATCGCCGGCCTTGCAGGAACCTCCTGCGTTGCCGGGCTGCTGGTCTTCGCCCTGCTGTTCACCTGGCACGTCGTGAGGCCGGCGATTTCTCCATCCTCTCACCCGCTCGTAGTTGCGTTCCACCCCCTCGCGGCCCCTCCCGATCCGGTGCGGGAACTGCCGCCAGGGCCGGTTCAGACGGAAAGGCAGGACAGCAAACCGCAGCCGGATCAGGACATACCGCCTCCGCCGATCGCGCTGAGCCAGACGTCCTTCGCGGCACCGGCCACCGCGCAACCGCTCGACATCGTCGATCCGGGACCACCTGTACCGCAAACGACCGCGCCCAAGAGCATCGTCGCACCGGCGGCCGAGCGTCTGTCCAACGAGACCCGGCCCGATTGGGAAGCGTCAGTACTTGCCCATCTCGAACGCTTTCGCCGTTACCCGCCGCGGGCCCGTGCGGCCCGCCAGCAGGGTGTAGCCTATGTCCGCTTCACGATGAACCGGAACGGGACTGTGCTTGCCAGCGCGCTGGTACGCAAATCCGGCTCCTTCTCGCTCGATCAGGCCGCGCTCGACACGCTCAGGCGCGCGCAGCCGCTGCCGGCGATCCCCGCCGACAGGCCCGACATCGTGGAACTCACGGTGCCCATCCAGTTCGATCTCGATTAGCGGCAAGAGAAACCGGAGTTATCACAATTGACGGATTATCCGTTTACTTGCCGTTTGTTGGGCACCGCCCTCACAATTCCGCCCAATGCCGCAACAGGTTGTGATAGACACCCGTCAATTGGATCAAGGCTTCGGCATCACCGCCCGTCTGCGTTAGGCGCTGGATCGACATATCCATGTCCAGAAGCATCTCCCGACGTCCATCGTCTCGAATGAGGCTTTGGACCCAGAAAAAGGAAGCCAGCCGCACGCCCTTCGTCACCGGTTCGACGCGATGGATGCTCGTGCCGGGATAGAGAAGCATGGAACCGGCCGGCAGCTTGACGGCATGGTTCCCGAACGCCCCGCGAACCACCAGTTCTCCGCCTTCGTAGCTGTCCGGATCCGCCAGGAACAGGGTTGCCGACAGGTCGGTACGAACCCTTTCGCGCGTGCCGCTGATCGGCCGAATGGCGTTGTCGACATGATAGCCGAAGTCGTGCCCTTCGGTATACCGATTGAAAAGCGGCGGATATATCCGCTGCGGCAATGCGGCCGACATGAAAACGGCATTGGCAGCCAGGGCCTGGAGTATCCGTTGGCCCAGCTTCTCGGCCAACGGATGCGTTTCGGCAAGCTGCTGGTTGCGCTTGGCCTTGGCCGACTGGGCACCGGCGGTAACCTTGCCGTCCAGCCAGTCGGCCGCATCCAGGGCATCGCGCATGCTGCGCACTTCGTCCGGTGTCAGGACATCGGGGATTTCAAGCAGCATGACGCGCTCCGGGAAAAGTCAGGGGATCAGAACGAGAAGTCCACGCTTCCCGTCACGGTACGACCGGCACCGGGAATGCCGTAAAGCTGGAAACCATCGAGCGAGGCGCCGATGCGCGACCAGTAGAAGCGGTTGGTCAGGTTGGCGACGTTGAGGTTGACCGTCGCATTGTCACTCACGCGCCACCGCGCGGCGGCGTTCTGGACGATGTAGGAGGGCGCCTTCTCCTCATCGAGCGTGTAGATCGCATAGACTCCGGAGGGGCCCATGGCGTAGCTCGCGTTGTTGTTGAGACCGCCTACATAAGTGTTGTTGCTGTAGCGACGGCGGCCGACATATTGTGCGCCGTAGCTCAGCTCAACGCGCGAGCCGACCTTGTACGAAGTCCAGAGGCTGCCGCTCCAGTCCGGCACATTGGCGGCTTCCGAACCCTTGTTCGCGCCCTTGGTGATCTTGCTCTTGAGGTGCGAGAAGCTGGCAATGACGGACCAGCGCGGGGTAATGTCACCATGCGCCTCCAGTTCGAACCCGTCGACGCGCTTGGAAGGCAATGCCCGCACCGGCGAGGTGTCGTCGGCATTGTATTCCCAGGAGTCCGACAGCTCGGTGCGGAATACGGCGCCGGTCAAGCCCAGCGCACCGTCCATCAAGTCCCACTTGCTACCAGCTTCCCACGTTCGCGACTTCGCAGGCTTGAGCGCAGACGTGGCCGCAGCACCGTAGATCGTATTGTTCGTGGTAAGCCCCACCGCCGATGGCTGGGCGGCCTGACTGAACGACACGTAGATCGCGCCCGCCTCCACCGGCTTGTAGACGAGGCCAAGGCGGCCGCCGATCGCGGTGTCGGTGCGGCTGGCCGGCACCGATTGCGCCTTGAAGCGATCGGCGCGCAGCGCGGCCTGGACTTCCCAGCGATCCGCCAGCGTGATGGTGTCGTTGAGGTAGATGCCAGCGCTTTCGACCTTTGCGCGCGCATTACCGGCGCCCTTCACCACCGTCGTCGATGCGAACCCGGTCGTTTTCGGATTGGCGAGGTCGAAGAACATGTCGCCCGACGGCGCCAGCATGGTCCTTTCGTGGTCGCCGTAATATTCCCGGAACAATTCGATCCCGGCGGTCAGATCATGCTTGATCCCGCCAGTATGGAAGCTGGTTCTGATGTCCGTCTGGCTGTCGTAGATCTCGTAGCGCTTCGACGTCCCGAAATCGTTGCCGCGCAAATAGCCGTAGGCACCGGAATCGACCGCCGCGTAGTCGGTGTAGACATTTACGCCCGAGATCGAACTGAGCGCGCCAAGGCCTTCGTAGCCGAGCGTCGCGCAGCGCGTGCCGGTGCAGATCTTGTTGCCATCCGCATCGGCGGCCGTGAAGCGGGCCGGCGAATAGACACCCCAGTTGTCCGATCGCTCGTAACGCATTTGGCTGCGCACCGTCGTCGTCGCCGAGAAATCGTGCTCGACACGCCCCGTAAGGCTATCCACCTGCGTATGCTGGGCATAGAGGCCCTTGGCGCCGTACCAGGCATCCTTCGGTACGTTCGGCATTCGCTTGCCGTCCGTGCCGCGCTGGATCGGCAGGCCGCCATCCGGCGTGTTGTCATCACGCTGATGGAAACCGTCGAGGTAGAAGCGGGTCGCGGTTCCAAGTCCCGTCGCCAGTGAAATGGCCGCGCCATACCGCTCGTAGTCGACCACGTTGCGACGCGCGACGCCGTTGTAGTGCGACATCAGGTTAACGCGAATGGCGGTCGTGTCGGTGAGAGCCTGATTGATATCGACCGTCGCCCGCCGGTAGTCCTGGCTGCCAAGGCCGAACGAACCGCGATAGAACGTATCCAGCCCGGCCTCCTTGCTGACCAGATTGACGCTGCCGCCGACAGCCGACACGCCGGACTCCACCGAACCGGTGCCCTTGAAGACTTCGGCCTGCTCCATGTTGAAGATGTCGGTGCGGCTGGACATGCCGCCATCGCGGACGCCGTCCACCGTCACGCTTTGCTCGGAGGAGAAGCCGCGGATGGTGAAGAAGTCACCCCACCCCAGATTGCCCTCGCCCGAAGTGAAAGTAATGCCGGCCACGTTCTTCAGAACATCCTGCAGGCTGAGCGCGTTCTGCTCCTTCATCGCCTTGGATGTCACGACACTGATGCTTTGCGGCGTATCGCGCAGGGGCTGCGTCAGCTTGGGCGACTGCACTTTGTCGGCCTTGTATCCATCCCGGATGGCCGTGCCTTCGACGGCCATCGAACCCAGTATCGGGCTTGCGGCGGCGGTTTGCGTGTCCACCGTCTGGGCTGCGGCGGGCACGCTGAGCGCGATCAGCATGCCGGCGGGGGCCAGACGTGTAGTCGAAACGCGGCGAACGACGCCAGCGGCTGCTTTATTCATTCTTCTTCCCTGTTATAATGCGATGCATTCGCAAATTACCGCGCGCCGTAGCAGCCGGGGCGCTCCGGTAAATCGGAAGAGAGACACATTTTTGTATTATATCAGTTGTTTATGTACGCCATTGTAACCCCGGACAGGATCGTAACATTCCGTTACATCAAGGCTGGGCGGGTTCTGCTCGCGGCTCTGGCACAAGCGCCCCTTTCTCTTTCAACGAAATGGGCGCGTGACCTGTGAGCGACAGAATCCTCGTGGTCGATGACGATGCCGGTATTCGCGACCTGCTCTGCGAATACCTCAATGCCGCTGGCATGGACGCACATGCCGCCGAGGATGGCGCTGCCATGTGGCGATGGCTGGAGCACAATCGGGCCGATCTCATCGTCCTGGACCTGATGCTGCCCGGTGTGGACGGGCTGTCCCTATGCCGAGCCATCGCCGATCGCATCGGTATTCCCGTGGTGATGCTGACCGCACGCGGCGCCCTGATCGATCGCATAATCGGACTGGAGATGGGGGCGGACGACTACATGCCAAAGCCGTTCGACCCGCGCGAACTGCTGGCCCGCATCAAGGTCGTCTTGCGCCGGACCCGGCAATTCCCGCCCGAGAATCAAGTCGATGACGTGGCATTGCTGCACTTCGGCGGATGGCGGCTTAACACGCGTCTGAACCGGCTGATATCGCCCGGAGGCGAGGACGTGCTGCTTGGCGGATCCGACTACCTCATGCTGCGCCTGCTCCTCAATCATCCGCACAGGACGCTCAGCCGCGACTATCTTGCTGCCCAGGTCTACGGCAAGGATCGTGGCCCGCTCGACCGATCGGTGGATGTCTGCATCAGTCGCTTGCGGCAAATGCTGGGTGAGGACGTTCGCAATCCGCGCATCATCCGCACGGTCAGAAACGGCGGCTATGCCCTCGCGGTCGACGTGATCGTGGAGGCCTGATGCGACGGATCGATTGGCGCTGGCCGCGCTCGCTTTCCGGGCGCATGGCCTGCATCCTCGTCGCCGGCCTGCTGGCCGCGCAGGCACTTACAAGCACGATCTGGTTCGACCGGCGCCACGGCGAGCTAATGGATGTCCCGCTGCGGATCATCGCCAGCCGCCTCGCCGGGGTGATGAAACTGTTGCAAGCCCAAAACCCCGAAGAGCGGGAAAAAATCATCGCGATACTGGGCGACACGCGCTTTCGCCCCACACTGCTTGACGCACCGCCGGCCGATTTGCCCGAACCGCACACCCCCTCGGAAACGGAGCGCCTGATCCGCGCGATCGCGATCGCCCGTTATGGGCGGCCCGCCTATGTCTGGGTAATCCGAACCGAATTGCTGGGCGATGACGGCAGGCGGGCAGGGACCTGGGCCATGCTGAACGCGCAATCCCCTTCCGTGCGCTACTCCGTCCTCATGCACGAGCCGGGCAAGCCGCTCTGGCTGCGCGTCGATGGGGTCGAAGGCACCAATGGAGCCGATACGCACCGCCTGGGCACGATTGCCGACTATTTCCTGCGCATCTACGTCGTCAGAATCCTGATCGTCGTGTTGATCGCCCTTCTCGCGGTTCGCCTGGCGATGAAGCCTCTCGCCCGCATGACGAAAGCGGCCGAAGCGCTGGGCGAAGACATCAACAGCCCGCCGCTCGATACTGCCGGCCCGGTAGAAGTGCGCCGTGCCGCAGAGGCCTTCAACCTCATGCAGGCGCGCCTGATTGACAGTCTTGCCGAACGCTCACGCTTCCTGGCCGCCGTTTCGCACGACTTGCGCAGCCCGATCACACGGCTCCGGCTGCGCACCGAGCTGCTTCCCGCCGAGGATCTGCGCGAAAAGTTCCGTGCCGAGTTGTCGGACATGGAAGCCATGATCGACGCGACATTGACCTTTGCACAAAGCGGCGAGGGCGAAACTTTCCTGTCGGAAGTCGATGTGGATGCCTTGCTTGCCGGGATCGCCGGGAATTTGCGCGAACTGGGGGCAGATGTGACCATCTCCGGAAGCACGATTGCCCCCCTCACCTGCTTCCGCCTGAGCTTTCAACGCTGCCTGCAAAACATCATCGAAAATGCCGTCCGCTATGGCGCGCGCGCGAATGTCGAGGTGCGGGACGGAGCAGATGAATTGGAAGTAGCCGTGACCGACATCGGGCCCGGCATCCCGGAAGCGGAACTGGAGCGGGTGCTGGAACCGTTCTATCGGCTGGAAGCGTCCCGCAGCAGCAGCACGGGCGGTTTCGGCCTGGGCCTCAGCATCGCCAATGCCATCGCACGCGTTCACGGCGGCTCGCTGCAGATTGCCAATGGCAAGGACCGCGGGCTGATCGTTCGAATTCGGATCCCACGCCAGCATCACCGAAAGACGCTTTCATTGGAGGGACAATAGGCGAGGAAGGCGCAACGCCTCCGACGGGGCACGCGGGCCGCAACGAACCCGCCCCCAATCCCAATGTACATTACAAAACCCCAACCAGACCGGGGCCGCAACGAAAGTGTCACAGCGGCCCCATAGCTGGCGACCGCACGCCATCGCGGCGTTGGGGAAACACAAAAGATGACCAGCAAGACCGGGGCGCATCTGCGCCTTCTCGGGGTGAGCCTGCTCGCCCTCTCGATACCGATGCTTTCCGGCGTGGCCCATGCGGAAGATGCGTCGCCAGGCGCCTCCACCAGCGACGAAGCCAGCGCCCAGGCAAAGAGCGGTATCGCGGAAGGTTCGGACATCCTCGTCACCGCCACGCGCGCAAACGAACTGGCGCCGGTAACCGCATCGCTCCAGGCGACGCAGCCGCAATCGATCATCTCTCGCTCGTTCATCGAGGATTCGCTGCCCGCCACGGCCGATTTCAACCAGATCGCCCTGATCTCGCCCAGCGTCTCCAACTATGGCGCGGCGAACGGCGTCGGCCTGTCCGAATCCAAGGCCCAGATCCGTGGCTTCCAGGACGGCGAATACAACGTCACGTACGATGGCGTGCCTTTCGGCGACACCAACGATCCCACGCACCATTCCAACACGTTCTTCCCGTCGAACACGGTGGAAACGCTGATCGTCGATCGCGGCCCCGGCAATGCCTCGCAGCTTGGGCAGGCAACGTTCGGCGGCAATATCAACATGTTCTCCCGCGCGACGCGCGAGGATGCGAGTGCGGAGATCAAGGGCAGCTACGGCAGCTACAACACCTGGCTGCTGCGCGGCGTGCTCCAGTCCGGCGCGATCCGGCAGTTGGGCGGCGCGGAAGTGGTATTGAGCGCCCAGCACATCGGATCGGACGGCGCGCGCACCTATAGCCCGTTCAAGTCGAACAACGTGTTCGGCAAGATCATGATCCCGATCGGCCCGGACGCGAAGCTGACGATCCTAGGCACCTACAACGAGAACAGCTTCAACCAGCCCGACAAGGACGGCGCCACGCTTTCGCAGATCGCGCAGTACGGGAAGTATTTCAGCCTCAACAACGATCCCAACTCACAGACTTACTGGGGCTACAACCACACCCACAAGACCACCGATTTCGAGATCGTGAAGTTCGAGGCCAATCTTTCCCCCTTCGCCACTTTCGACAACCGCGCCTATACCTACAGCTATGATAACGAAACGCTGAGCGGCAGCGACGTGACGCTCTATGCCACGGCAAGCGCGGCCGATATCGCCAAGGCCAACATGGTCACCCTCACCCCGGGCGGAGCCAAAACTGTGGGCGTGCCGGGCTACACCAAGACCAACAAGTACCGCGTCTACGGCGATATCGCCAAGACGCGCGTGGACTTCGGCTTTGGCGCGATCACCGCCGGCGCCTGGCTGGAATGGTCCGACACCTATCGCCAGCAACGCGACGTGGACCTGCTCACCGGCAATCCCAATTACGTCGAAAAGGCGGTCAAGGATCCCGTCACCGGCATCGCCACACCGGCGAACATCAAGTTCGACCAGAATTCGAACACCAACCACACCGAAGTCTTCGCCGAACTGGAACTGCGCCCGATCGCCGGGCTGAAGATCACGCCCGGCTTCAAGCACGTCAACTTCAACCGCAGGATCGACGCGGACTACAACCAGACGACGCGCTATCCGCAGAAGCTGAGCAACACCTACACCGTCAACCTGCCCTTCGCGACGGTCAACTACGAGGTGAACCCGGCGCTTTCGGTCTACGGCCAGTTCGCGCGCGGCTTCCTGGCGCCGCCGCTCAGCTACCTCTACGTCGCCGATCCGAGCTTCTCGACCATCAAGCCCGAACGGTCGACCAACTATCAGGCCGGCGCGGTCTACCACGGCCACAACCTCAGCATCGACGCGGACGTCTACAAGATCGACTTCAGCAACAAGTTCGCGCAGGACCTGACGGCGCCAGCCAGCCAGGGCGTGGTCTACTACAACCAGGGCGCGGTGCAGTACAAAGGCATCGAGGGACAGGTCACCTACGCCTTCACCCAGGCGATCGCCGTCTTCGCCAATGCCTCGCGCAACTATGCCAAGACCCGCAATCCCGGTGAGGCGCGCACGCAAGTGGCGAATGCGCCCGAATACACCGCTGCCGGCGGCATTCTCTACAAACAGGGCCCGATCCGCTTTTCGCTGATCGACAAGTACATCGGCCGCCAGTGGTTCGCGGAGGGTGAGCCCGATGCCTACAAGAGCAATGGCTATAACACCGCGATCCTCTCCGCCCGCTACGAAATCGGTCCGGTACGTATCGGCCTCGAGGTCAACAATCTGTTCAACGCCAAGCCGGTCACCAATATCAGCCCAGGCAAGACCACGCTGTTCGACCAATATTACTACCAGACCGGACGCGCCTTCACGGGCGATGTCACGCTGACGTTCTGATTGCGCAGCTTGTCATTGCCGCGGCGGCATCGCTGCCGCGGCAATGATCCGGCTTAGAGACTGTTTGCCAGTGGGAGAGGCAGCGAAAGCGTTACGCGCAGCCCGCCTTGATCACCGGCGATCCCGACATCACCGCCATGGGCGGCGGCCACAGCCGCGACAAGGCTGAGCCCAAGACCGTTCCCCGGCGTCGTCCGGCTGGCCTCTCCGCGAAAGAAGCGCTGTGTAAGCCTGGCGCCGTCGGCGGCCGAAACGCCGGGTCCATCATCCTTGACGACGATCACCGCCTGCTCTTCGCGCGCCTCCAGCGTCAGCGTAACGGCAGTGCCCGCCGGCGTATGAACGATCGCGTTGTCCAGCAGATTTGCGAGCGCCTGCGCCAGCAGTTCGCGATCACCCAGCACCGTGATGCCCGGCATCGCGCGGGTGTCGAGGCTTCGCCCGCTATCCACCACGGCCGGCAGGAAGCTGTCTCCCACATCCTCGACCAGTGCGGACATGTCGATGGCGGTGAAGGTATGCGCCAGCCCGCCCCCTTCCACCTCGGTAATGCGCAGGATCGCGGAGAACAGCTTGAGCAGGTCGTCGCCCAGTTCCACGGCCTTCTCCGCCGCGCCATCGACACTGCCGACAAGCTCCAGCTGGTTTCGCAAACGGAGCAGCGGCGTGCGCAGGTCATGCGCGACATCGCTCGATACCTGCCGCAGATTGTCCATGAGCCCGGCGATACGATCGAGCATGGCGTTAAGGGCCAGGGCCACTTCGTCGAATTCGTCCCCATGCGGGCCGACCGGCACGCGCTGGCCCAGACTGCCGGCCACGATCCCGCGCGCGGTTCCGCTGATGGCGCCAAGCCGGCGCCGCAGATAGTTGCCGAACAACAGCGCGCCGGCAAAGCCGATGCACAAGACCACGACGAAAGCGGCGCCGAACAGGGCCAGGATCGTTGCGTCGATCTGTTCCACCGTCTCGGAATCGATCGCCACCACCAGCCGGCCGCCGTCCGCCAGTTCGACCGTCTTGGCGCGGGCGACATCGGGCCCTTCCTCCGGGTCCTGAAAGACGACCATGCCGAACCCCGGATCGGGCCGGGCGATATCGAGCGCGCCCGCAATGCGCCGGCCGGACGGATCGAACAAGGCATATCCGAAGGAATCGGTGGCCTTCGCAGTCTCCCGCTCATGCACTTCGGCGGCCATGTTGCCACGGCTGCCTTCGTGCAGAATCGCGGTAACCTCATCTGAAATGGCGCGATCCCGCGCGCGGCGGAATTCCGCGTCTGCCGCAAAGTAGACGGCCACGCCAAGCAGCATGATCGCCAGAGCAAATGCGGCGGAATAGACGAAGGCGATGCGATAGGCCGCGCTGCGGCGCCGTTCAGCCATCGGGGCGCATCCGGTATCCCGCACCGCGCACGGTTTCGATGGGATCGTCGGCGAAACCTTCGCGCAATTTGGCACGCAGCCGGCTGAGATGGCTTTCGACTATGTTGGTACGCGGGTCGAAGTGAAATCCCCACACCAGTTCCAGCAGCATCGTGCGCGTGACGATGCGGCCGGCATGGCGCATCAACTGCTCTAGCAGGCCGAACTCGCGCGGCTGCAGATGGATCGTCCGCCCGCAGCGCGTCACCTCGCGCCGCAAGATGTCCAGCACGATGTCGCCCACTTCGTAACGCGTCACCACGTCAACGGTCACGCGGCGCATCAGGGCATTGATCCGGGCGGCAAGCTCCGCCAGCGCAAACGGCTTGACGAGGTAGTCGTCCGCGCCCGCGTCCAACCCGGCGACACGATCGCCGATCCCGCCCAGCGCGGTCAGCACCAGAACCGGCACGCGAACCGATGCCGCGCGCAATCGGCGCAGCACTTCCAGCCCCTCAAGCCCCGGCAACATCCGATCCAGGATGACAAGGTCGAACGCGGTGCTCCCCGCCACGCGAACCGCGTCGTCCCCCGTCGCCACGCGGGTGGTCAGATGGCCCAACTCGGCAAGGCCGCGCGCGATGAACTCGGCGGCTTCGTCATCGTCTTCTGCAAGGAGGATATTCATCCGGCGGGTCTGTTTCCTGACATTGAAGCGGCTTGCAACGCGTTAGAACGGGAATCCGTGCCGGCCGCATTATGATTTCCCAATGTTGGGTTCCGCCGCTGGCGCCGCCGTCCCGATCAGCGCAAATGCATGCCAACGAGGAGAAGTGCAATGCGCCTGCCAACCGCTTTACTGGCTGCTTTACTGTCCACTGCCGCCGCCGCTGCTACCGCCCCTTCACCGGCTCCCCAATATCGGGTCGACGGATCCATCGCGGGCCCTGACGGGGGATGGGACTATGCGCGGGTCGATGCGGCGAAGCACCGGCTTTATGTGGCCCGTGGCGGATCGATAACCGTCGTGGATCTGGCGCCTGGCCACGGCGTAACCTCTATCGGTGACGTCCAGCGCGGTCACGCGGTTGTGCCGTTGACGGGCGGGCGCTTGCTGGTGACCAGCGGCACCGACGGTACTGTGCGGTTTCTGGACGCTGCCGATGGCCACGAACTGGCCAAAGTGCCGGTCGGCAAGAAACCCGACGCAGCGATACTCGATGCGAACGGCGCCCATGCCTTCGTCATGAACGCGGACAGCGGCTCGGTTTCGGTTATCGACAGCGCCGCGATGCACGTAATGCGCACGATCGCGGTGAAGCCCGCGCTGGAATATGCCGCCCTCGACGGCAACACCCTGTTTATCAACGATGAGGATCTCAGCGAGATCGAAGTCGTCGACGTCGCGCACGGCACCACTGGCAAGCCGATTGCGCTAACGGGGTGCGAGGGGCCGACCGGCCTGGGCTACGACGCCGGCCACCAACGGCTGATCGCCGCCTGCGCCAACGGCAAGGCCGCGATCGTCGATGCAAAGGCGCGCAAGCTGGTCCGCCTTATCGATATCGGTCAAGGCCCGGATGCTGTCATTCTCGATGCCGCGCGCGGGCTTGCGTTTATCCCCTGCGGCGGTGACGGCGTTCTGGATATCGTTTCGCTCAAGTCCTTCACCCGCGTGGGGCGCGTGAAGACCGAGGTAGGCGCTCGTACCGGCGCGCTGGATCCGGAAACGGGCGATATCTATCTGCCCACGGCGCGATTTGCCCCCATCGCCCAGCCCGGCGGAAAGCGTGCGCCGGTGCCCGGCTCGTTCCACATCCTGGTCGTCAAGAAAGTCTGACAGCCGGGCCTGGAAACGCCATCGTGGGGGCATGCCATGTTGCCATGGCCAAGTCTGCGGCTATGACGGCGCATGCCCCGGCGAAAGGACATCTGGCACTGCGGAATCGTGCAGCGCCCCATCGAATGCGTGCTGACCGGCGATTACGGTGCGCAGGATATCGTCTGGCTCCCCCCCGAACCGAAGTTCACCTTCCTTGCCGATCCGTTCGGATACGACGATGGATCGCATCTCCACATCTTTGCCGAGCAATACGACTATCGCACGCGCCACGGGGTTATCGAGCGGCTGACGCTCGATCGCGAACACAGGCTGGTCGACCGGCGGCAAGTGCTGCGCGAACCGTGGCACTTGTCCTACCCCCAGGTCTTTCAGGGCGAAGGCGCGGTCTGGATGCTGCCCGAAGCGCATCGCTCGGGCGGCCTTACGCTCTATCGCGGCGATGCGATGCTGGAGCGCTGGGCGCCCGAATGCCAAATCGAGCTGGACTGCGTGCCTGTGGACGCGTCGATCCTTCATCACGATGGCCTTTGGTGGCTGTTCTACTCCTCAGCCGAAAGCCGCGCCAGCAAAGTGGAAACGCTGCACGTGGCCTGGTCGGAACGGCTTGCCGGGCCGTGGACGCCGCATCCCGCAAATCCGGTGCGTCTGGACCGACGATCCTCGCGCCCCGGAGGGACTCCCGTCGTGATCGATGGCCGGATCATGCTGCCCATGCAGGATTGTTCGGCCACTTACGGCGGCGCGATCCGCCCCTTGTGGGTCACGCGATTGGATGTTGAAGGCTTTACCGCGCAGGCCGGCGGTCCGCTTGCCTTTCCAGCAGGCAGCCCGCGCCGGTGCGAGGGCATGCATACTCTGTCCGCTTGCGGCGCCGTGACGCTGTTCGATGTGAAGACGATCGACCGGTCGCTCTCCGGCCTCCTGCTCGAAATCAGGCGGATGCTCGGGCAATACGCTCCAGAATAGCGGTTCCGGTCTGTGCGAAGCGCTGCTGGGAGAAGTTCTCCAGCATGTCGCCCCGCGCGGCCCGGCCCATTTCCGCAAGGCGGTGCGGATTGCTCAGCGCGTGATGCAGGCACTCCGCAAGAGTGGCTGGCCTGTCGGGCGAGCATAGCCAACCGCTCTCGAACGGCCGGATCGAATGCTCCAGCTCGCCCACGCGAGAGGCAATGACGGGAAGCGCCGCCGTAAGCGCCTCATGCGCGGCGATGCAGAAACCTTCGGAGCGCGAGGGTTGGAGGTAAAGATGCCGCGTGCCGAGGAATTGCCGCGGATTGTCGACATATCCTGGAAAGGCGATCTGGCTAACCCCGGCGTCGCGCGCCAGCGCCTCCAGCCTGTCCCGCTCATCGCCCTCGCCCGCGATCTCGACACGCCAGGGGACGGAGGGCGCGGTGAAGCCATTGCGCTGCAACCGGGAAAGCGCCTCGATCAGAACGTCGTATCCCTTCACCGGGTGCAGGCGGCCCAGGCTGCCCATGCGCAACGTCTCGCCCGGTTGCCACGGGCGGGCGATCGGCATTCGCGGGTCCACCGCGTAGATCGGCCAGGTCGCCAGCCGGCGCTGCGGTATGCCGAGCCTGGTCGTCGCGAACCGCGCGACTGTGCTGGAATCCGCCACCCACAGCGCCGCCCGCCCCTGCATCAGACGCAGCAGCCGCTGGTTCCATGGCTTCAGAAAGGCGGCGTGCTGCCATGAGATCACCGGCAGGCCCAGCATCGGCCCCGCCGCCAGCCCCAGCAGGGTGGCCCGGCTGAGCGAAGTCCACAGGTGTGTCGCCTTCCAGGCCCGCACTTCGCGGATCAGCCACCGCAGCGCCGCCGCATGATCGCTCAGCCCGCCATCGCGCACGCTTGGATCGAGGCCGGCCTCCTCCATGGCGGGCAACGCGCGCCCGTCCCGCCGCGTCAGCGCGAAGACGCGCACTTGCGCGCCGCCCTCTTCCAGCACGCGCGCGATAGCGGGCACCGGCAGCGCCGCTCCTCCGCCCTCCACGGAGTTGATCACATAAGCGATGCGCATCGGTTTCATCGCGCGAGACTGCTGCGCCAGACGAGGAAAACGAGCAGAGCGCTGGCGAACACCGCCTGCCCCAGCGCCTGGATACCGGCGCCCATCAGCCCGAAGCGGATCAGCAGCCAGGGCATCGCGGAAAGGCACAGGAGGCTTGCCAGAAGGTTCGCCATCATGGACCGGCCGGGATGCCCAAGCGCCGAAATCGCCGAACTGCACGGCGGGCCGATCAGGGCGATCGCGCGCGCCAGCACCAGCACGATCATGACGGTGGCCGCCTCGGTATAGGCCTTGCCCGCCAGCAGATGCAGGATCTGGTGCGGAAACAGCGCGACCACGAGGACCACCGGCGTCGCCGCAAGCAGGCCGATGGCCACGATCTTGCGCAGGATCTTGCGAAGTGCCTTGCCGCCGCGTCCTTCGGCAACGATATGCGCCAGTTCCGCATAGGCGGTATTGCCCAGGATTTGTGCGGGTTGCGCGATGATCACCGTCGCCCGCTGGGCCACCGAATAGAGCCCCGCCATCGCCGGTCCCAACACCCAGCCCACCACCAGCGGCGCGGCACGGCCTGCCAGTTCGCTGAGTGTGATGTCGGCATTGCTGGCAATGAGGAAGCGCCAGATGCCGGGGTTCTCGCGGGCGACATCGCCCGGTTCCGGGCGCCACAGCGCCGAGCCCAGATTGCGCGCCGCCAGCCATATCCCCATCGCCCAGAGCACGGCGAACTCGGCCAGCGCCGCGATCAGCCACGCCAGCAGGAACGAGCGGATCCCCCAACCAAAGGCGATGACGATCAGCGCGCCGCCCAGCCGAACCACCGGCTGCACCAGATTGTGAAGCCCCAGAAGGTCGAAGCGGCCGCACAGTTGCAGATAGCCGGCCGGGGTCGATCGCACCGATCCCAGAACCGCAAAGGCGTAGAATGGCGCGAAGGCCATGGCCTTGGGCGGCCAGTCCAGATGCGGGCCCACCAGCGGAACCAGCAGCACCGCCGCCACGATCGCCAGCAAACCGCCGACCAGCTCCACCTTGGCGCCGAAGCGCAGGAGGCGGCCCAGCCGGTGCGGCTCATCCTGCCGCTGCGCCTCCGCACCATAGCGTACGATCGCCTGCCAGGACGGGAATTCGATGATCCCGCAAACGGTGGTGATGTAGGCATGGACCAGTACCAGCACGCCGTACTCGGTCGGCCCCAGAAACCGTGTCGCCAGCAGCAGGTAGGCAAGGCTGATGAGCCCGGCCCCGGCCTTCCCGCCCATCACCATGCCGAGCGAGGCGAAAATGCGGCCCACGTTCCTGCGCGAACCATGGGCGTGATGCTGCGCCGTTTCCGGCTGGTCCGGTTCTGGCTTGCGGTTCTGATAACGGGCAGCAAACACTGTATTCTGCCTCATGCCGCGGCAAGCGTCCGCGATGTTACCACGCCGGATCGCCGCTCCACGAAGGCAACGATCGCCTCCGCCGCGCGAACCGAAGACGGTGTCGTAGTCAGATCGAAGCTCTGCGCAAACAGATCTTCCTGCACCTGCCGATAATGCCGTGCATGCAGCCCGCTCGCCCGCTCGATCGCATCGGGCAATTCGTCGGGGCTGCCGATCACCTCGCCCGCGTTCCAGTGAAGGAAGTTCGGATCGTTGCGCCACGCGTGCCCGTGGCTGTTGAGGAAGATGCAGGGCCGGGGCCGCAGCAGGAATTCGTAGATCTGGCTGCTGGCGTCGCCCAGGTAGATGTCGGCGGCCAGCGTATAGGTCATGTCGGTGGAGGCGCGGCTGCCAAGGTCGATCTTGATGTTCTCACCCCGCAGGAAGCGGGGCGGAATGGCGCCCGGCTTGTCGATCCGCAGTCGATCGATGGTGAAGACAAGGTCGCGCTGGAACAGCATGACGTGCGGCGCGAACAGCAGGCCGACCTTCTGGTCGCCCAGGAAGTGTTCGAATACTTCATGCCCGTGCCGATACCACGATGACAAGTGGGGCGAGCAATGCGGATTGTAGAGCACGACTTTGTCGGCCGCCGGCAGGAACCGCTTCGGCTCCCGGTCCCGCACCACGTCGAACTTGGGATAGCCCACCACGCTGATGCGGGCGGGATCCAGCCCCGCCTCCGCCACCAGCCTGTCCCTGATCTTGTTGCCCGAACAGAGCACGTGATCGAAGCCGGCGCTGGCCTTGTCGAAGCCGATCGCGCGATCCCCGGCGCCATGGCGGGTGTGGATGATGGCAAGATTGCTCAGGCCATAGCGCTTGCGCAGGATGAGCGAAGTCTTCTCGGCCACGACGAGAACGTCCAGGCTGCGGAAAAATCCCAGATTGTCGCGATAGATCAGCAATTTCGCGGCCGGAACCACCTTGCCCAGCACCGCATCCATCCCGCGTGACAGCGCGGAGGGCGCCAGTTCGATGTGCTGGATCGTGGTGCCGATATGCGCCCCGCCCAGCCGGCGCACTTCCTGCGCCAGCGCCGGTGTCGTCGTCGCCACGATCAGTTCACCGGGATAGCCCCGCTCCGCCATTGCAAGGGCAATCGGCAGGCTATGGGCGACCTGATGGATCTGGTCGTGGTTGAAAAGAAATCCGATGCGCATGATGCATGGACTCCGTGCCCCTGCCGCACCCACACCCCGGTCTTCCACTTTTATTGCCGCCTTCGTGCAGCACGGCGGCGGCACTGCGGCGCCATTGCAGCGACACAGCCCGGCTACCGGCCCGCAACCTCCAAAGAATCAAGGTTTTCCGCCGCCTGTGCATCGGCAATCGTCGCCTGCATAAGGCGGAGATAGGATTGCGCGGCGTTCTCCAGCGTAAATCGCGCGGCAAAGCTGCGGGCCGCGGCATCCAGCACCGGCAGCCGTTCCGGGCAGGCAATCGCGGCAGCCAGCGCGTCGACGTCGCTCACCGGCACCAGCATGCCGCGCGTGCCATTGCCCAGCAACATTGCCATGGACACAGCGCAATCGGTGGCGACGACCGGCAATCCTGCCGCAATCGCCTCGATCACGACGGCAGGTACCCCTTCAAAGCGTGACGCGAGGAGCAGACAATCGGCGTCCTGATAGTGGCGATCGGGCGAGGCGACATGCCCGGCGAAAACCACCCGATCGCCAATGGCAAGGCGCCGCACCTCAGCCTCCAGCGCCGCGCGATGGCAGCCGTCGCCCACGATGGTCAGCCGGTCTGAGGGACGCGAACCGGCGGCAAAGGCGCACAGCAGCATCGGCAGGTTCTTCTGCCTCGCCAGCCGGCCGACCGCCAGATAGCGCATCGGGCGATGCCCCGGAATTTCGCGGTCCAGCGCCAGCAGCCGGTCCAGCCGATCTCCATCGAGCGCCGGGTCGTGAACCGTCGAAACCCGATGCGCCGCCACTCCCATCCGCTCGATGATTTCGTCCGCCATCGGCTCTGCCAAGGCAACGAAACGGTCGAGGGCAAAGCCGTTTATTTTCAGCCATTTCCCGTACCATCTGCGGCGTAGCGGAGACTTGTCCGCGCGGACGAGGTCGTTGCTCACCTTAACGATCACCGGTGGACATCGCCTGCCGAACAACGCCTTCATCAGCACGCAAACGACCGTGTAGGTATTGCCCGGGCAGAAGATCACGTCCGCCTCGTCGCGCAGGAGGAAGCGGAACATGCTCCACATCATCCAAATGGATTCGAACCGGGCTGTCGGGATCATGCTGCGAAGGCAGCGGTAATTCAGCGTGCGCGGCGCATTCTCGCGGTCCAGCCCCTCGTCGCGGCCCAGCACGATGACCACATCGTGGCCGATCTCCTGCCATTTGCGGGCGAGGTTCAGCGCCACGCGCTCAACGCCGCCGGGTTCGAAGCTGTGAATGGGGATCGCGATCCTGAGAGCACCTGTCATGACGATGAGACACCGCGACCGGCACCTAACCGCACATGGACGGCACCTAAACCGTCAGAACGCCGCGTCGACCCCGATCCTGACAGAGCGCGGCCGCATCGGCGTCTGCTGGAGGCCGTCGGCAACCGTGAACGGGTTGCCGAACGCGAACGTATTGCCCCGATCGTTCAGCGCATTGTCGATATCCATCGAGAGACCGAAGCGCCCGAAGCCGAGCCGGAAACCGGCGGTGAGGTCATAGTACCGCCCCTGCCCCAGCGCGAAGGGGGCAAGGATCGCCAGCTTCGAATGGCCGACATAGCGCAGCGCGCTGTCCGCCGTCAGGTCGGCCCATCCCAGATCGTGCGTGTACTTCGCGGCGATCCGCCAGCCCTCGTCGGCGATGTTGGGCAAGTCGCGGTCGTCGATGTTGTCGTATCCCGGCGCCGGATCGGAAAGGCTGCTGGATGCCAGGAAACCCGCCGCTTCCAGCGAGAGCGCGTCCACCGGATGCCACGCCAGCGAGACGGCGATGTTGCGCACGCGGCCCGATCCGATGTTGGCCACATAAGGCAGGCCGTCGATATCGATAAGGTCGGCCTGGATATCGCGCCAGCGGGCGGTGGAGGCGGCAAGGCTGCCGCTGAAGCGCGCGCCCTTTTCCATTCCGAACCGCAGGCCCAGTTCGAAGGTCTCGATCCGGTCGGACACGAAGCGATCGGCGCTGGGCGCGCTGGCCGATCCGGTCACCTGCAATCCGCCAGGCCGATAGCCCTGCTGGTATCGGGCGTAGAGCAGCGCCCCGGTCATCGGTTTCCAGGCGAGCGCCGCCGAAGGCAGGAAGCGGTGCTGGCTCCGCTCCGGCTCGTAGTCGAGGTCTTCCTCGTCCATGAACCTGCTGGTCTGGCGCACGTAACTGAACCGCCCGCCCAGCGTCAGCATCAGCCGGTCGAGCAGCGGGACGCCCACTTCGCCGAAGACGGCAGCGTCGAGCGTGGAGGTGGAAATGTCGGACAGCACGGCCGGATCGTCGGGATCGCCCAGTTGGCGCTCGGCATGATCGACATTGTGGATGAAGCCCACACCGGCCAGCCAGGTGCCCCCGCCGCCCCAGTGGCCGGTCAGCCGCGTCTCGTGCGAGATCAGCCGGACCGCAACCTCTTCCTCATATTCGCGCGGCGTTGTGTCTGCCGCCCCGGTCGCATCGAACACCGTGTCGATGTTCTGATGGGCGTAGCCGGTGGCTGAAACGAGTTCCATGCCCGAGGCCCAGCTGCGCGAGACCGTGAGGCCGACAAGCCGGTAATCGTTGTCGAACGGCTGCGCGATCGCGGAGGAGCGGGTGAGATCCGGATCGCCCTTCAGGGTATATTGCCCGTCGCGCGAAACCAGATCCTGCTGGACCACGGTGGCGTCCACTTTCCACGCGGCATCGGGCGCCCAGCGTAGCGTCGCGCGCAATCCGGTGACCAGATTGCGGTTCACATCCTTCAACCCGCGACTCGTATCGTCGATGTAGCCGCCCTCTACGGAGCGATAGACCACCGCGCGCAGACCCAGCTTGTCCGCGATCAGGGGCAGGTTGCCCATCACCGCTCCGTCCCCGCCGGGCGCGCCATCCTGCGTCAATCTTGCCCCCAGCGATGCCTCGACGGCGGTTTCGCCCAGGTCCGGGGGATTGGGCACCAGGCGGATGATGCCGCCCAGCGTGCCCGCGCCGTACAGGGTGCCCTGCGGCCCTTCCAGCACTTCCACCTGCTGGATGTCGTAAGGCGCCAGATCGGGATCCGGCGCGCTGTAGATCAGGCGCAAATCGCCCAGATACTGGCTGATCGTGGCCTGGCTGGTGCCGTTGAAGCTGCTGTCCGCGATGCCGCGGATGAAGATCTTGTTTCGCCCCCGGCCAAGGTTGGTCGACGAGAGTTCCGGCAGCTTGCCGAGGATATAGCCGGTGCCCCGCGCGCCGGCGCGTGCCAGTTCCTCACGCTCCGGCTTCACGACCGACAGGCTGGCGGGATAGTCGCCCAGCCCCAGATGCTGCTTGGTCGCGGTTACCACGATATCGGGGCCGACGCTTTCCTGAACCGGTGCCGGACGGGGCGGCCTGGCCGGCGCCCGGCGCGGCCGCGCATCGACCGGGTGCCGCACCAGCCGCACGGTGCGCGCATCGAGCAGAACGAAGTCGTAACCGCTGCCCTTCAGCAGCAGCCGCAGCGCCTCGGTCGGCTCCAGCCGGCCGGAGACGCCCTGCGTGCGAACGGCCCCGACGCCCGGATCGGTGATCGCGATCGAGATGCCGGCCTGCTGCGCCCATGCCAGCAGCGCGTCCGAAAGGCTGCCGCCCGGGACCGAGAAAGAACGCGTCTCCCGCGCCAGGGCGGGAGCGATGTGCAGGCAATTGACCGTGACCGCGACCAGCGCGGGAACAAACCAACTAACGCGTGATCGACCAGCCATCCCCGGTTTCGGCTACCTTCGCACCAATCAGGGCCTCGACACGTCTGCGCAGGGCGGCATTGTCGCCGTCCAGCTGTATCACCCCCGTGAATTTCCTCTGCGATAGGTCCGAACCCAGTTCGATGGCAATCCCCCGCGCTCTGGTAATGTCGCCAACCACTTCCACCAGCGGCGCATCGCGGTAGACCAGCTTGCCGCGCGTCCACGCGCCGATATCGCTGGGTGGCCGGCGATCCTCCACCAGGCGGTCGCCGCTGGCGCGCAGGGTGTCCCCCGCGTTCAGCCGCAGGCGGATAGTGCCGTCCTCATAGCGCACGGCGCCTTCGGCAACCTCCACTTGCAGGCCCATGGTGCTGGATCGCACGTTGAACACCGTGCCCACATCGACGACACGCTGGCTGCCGACCGTCAGCGTGAATGGCCGCCCGGCGTCATGATGCACGGAAAACTGGGCCTCGCCCGAACGCAGTTCGGCCACGCGCGGGTCGGACTTCCGCAAGACCAGTTCGGTCCCGCCGTTCAGCATGATCCGGCTGCCGTCCGCCAGCGCCACCGAACGCGTCTCGCCCGGCGCGGTGACGATGGAGTACTGCTGGCCGACCCCGGCCATGATCACCCAGGTCCCCGCCGCCGCCAGCGCGACCGAAGCGGCCATCGCCGGCCACATCCAGCGCCGACGCGGCGATGCCCTTGGCTCGATCACGTATGTGCCGCTGCGCTTCTCCGCCGCGCCGCCCTGCCGCGCAGCCGCGGCATCGCTCAGCAACGCCCGCGCCAAGCTGTCCTGCCGCGCGACGGCAATCGCCGGATTCAGCGCAAGATCGGCATCGTGCACGGCTTCGTAAGCCGCATTGTGCCGGGGATCGGCGGCAAGCCAGGCGGCAAATTCGTCCCAGGCCGCGTCATTTTCATCGTCAAGCCGCAGATGCCATGCGATGGCCTGGGCCTGGATGTCCTCCTTATCGGGATAGGTCATCGAACCCTCCTTTCGTGCCGTCATGGCCTTGCGGGCCCATCTGGCCTCCAAGCCTGCCGCGAATGTCCAGAATCGCGCGATAGGCCCGCTGCAAATGCTTCTCCACCGCGCTCAAGCTGATCCCCAGATCCAGAGCAATCGCCTTTTGCGAAGCGCCTTCGATCCGGAACTGGCGGAATACGTGCGCCGTGCGTTCGGGCAGGCGGTCCAGCTGCGCCTCCACCCGCGCCAACTGGTCACGCGCCAGCGTCACCGTTTCCGGGTCCGGCGCATCGTCGATCCGTTCATCGGCATCGTCGGGCCCGATCCAACTGGCATCGCGGGCCTGACGCCGGCCTTCGGCGCGGCGCAGCGTATGCGCCATGTTGTTCGCCATCTGGTAGAGATAGGCACGCGGTGATCGGATCGGGCCGGTTTCCGCGCTTTGCAGGCGGATGAACATGTCCTGCAACACGTCCTCCGCATCCGCCTCCCGCACGCCGCGCGCCATCAGGAAGCGGCGCAGTTCCGTCCTCATTTCCAGCGAAAGCTGCCGCAAGCCGCCATCGGCCGGCACTTCCTGACCTTGCGAGGTCATAGCCCGTCCCTCTTGCGCAAAGGTTCCCCCATCTATCGAGCAAAGCAAATGATCGGTCGTTCTGCCAGCGATTGTCATGGCAGCCTCAAAAATTTTCCGTCAGCACCAAGCTGACGTCGTTGCAGTGGCGCATGGCCTGCCCAAGCCCCGCGGCCCGGCTGCCATCGTGCGCCTCCAGCCCAAGCCAAGCGGAGCGGCCGTCCGATCCATCCCGCGCAAGGGCGAAACGCAAGGCCGCATGCACGCCCTTCGCCGCAGCGGGTTCGCCATTCTCGAGATGGAGCACATCGGTTGCAAGCGACCGACCGCCCCATCCCCCCTGGCGGTAGTACCCGGCCGAGACGGACCAGTCCCGGCCATGCTCCCAGGCAAGATCGGCCGCCGCGTAACCCGTGCGGGTCTTGAACGGCAATATCACGGCATTGGCGGCACGGCGGCTGACGCGGCCGGCACTGGCCGTAAGGCGCAGCAGATCGTCCGCGCCTACCGTGTGCCACACCCCGATCTGCGCGGTCTTGCCGCGAAACCGCGCATTGTCCGAATCCCCGGCAAGCTCCGCCGGTTCCAGCGAACGGATGGCGCTGAAGTTCACCTGCCATCCCGCGTTGCCCGAATCTCCGTCGAACTGCACGGCCCTGACCTGATCGGGCCGGGATTTGTCCGACAGCGACCAGTCCACGGCGCCCGGAAGATAGGCGAAACCCGGCGCCCCCTTCGATTTTTCCGTTCCGGCCTCGGCACTGGCGGGGACGAGCGCGAGCCATATGCAGGCAATACCAGTCATCTTGGATCGTCCCATCGGTGCTGCTCCCTTCCGGTTCCCGGAGGCCGGGATATCGATGGGACTCCGGGACACGGGCCGACCCGCATCGGAAAAAACCCGGTGCGGGTTGAACCTGAACGCGGCGTCTTGCGGGCATCGAAGCAGGAGTTCCCGCTTGGCCCGTATCCATTTGGTCGTTACCGCAGTCCTGGGGACTCTGGTGATCGCCAACGTCGCCCGTCCGCTGCCCGCCGCCGAATTCCCGGCGCATTTCATCCCGCCCGCGGGCCCGCGATCGGACCTGACCGTGATGACATACAATGTGAAAGGCCTGCCCTTTCCCGCAGCCTTCAACCGGGCCAGCGCGCTGGCAAGGATCGGCGAAAACCTGGAAGATCTGGCGCTGACCGGCCATAGGCCCGACGTTGTGGCCCTGCAGGAGGCGTTCATTCCCGAAGCCAAGGCGATCGCCGGGCAGGCCGGATACAAATACCTGGCCATCGGCCCCCGCCAGGCCGACGCTGCACCCTCCCCCGCCATGGCGGATCATGATCGCGGCGCGTCGGACCTTGCCCGCAAAGCATCGTGGTTGAAGGGTGAGACCGAGGGCAAATGGGTCGACAGCGGCCTTGTCATCATGTCCGATTATCCCATCGTTGCGACCCGCAAGATGGCCTTCCAGCAAGACCTGTGCGCCGGTTTCGATTGCCTGGCCAGCAAAGGCGCGCTGATCGCCTGGATCCGCATACCGGGTCAGCCGCAGCCCGTTGCCGTTGCCGACACGCACCTCAACGCGCGCAGTGCCTCCGGAGTGTCCGTTGCCAGGGCGAATGCAGCCTACGGCCTGCAGCTTTCCGCGCTTCGCACTTTCATCGCCCGGCAGGTCGATCGCAATACCAGCCTGATCTTCGCGGGCGATTTCAACGTCGGCCATGATCCCGATCGCATGGCCGCAGCCCGCGCGGAGATGGTGACCGCAATCGGATCCTCCGAAGCGACCGCACTTGCGGGACTGGCTCAACCCGGAACCGAAACCACGTCGGGCGACCTCGCCGCGATCATCAAGCGTGGGAAGGACAAGCAGTATTTCCGTGCGGGTATGGGCCAGCGGCTGCGCTACAACGGCATCGGTGTCCCCTTCGGCCTTGCCTCCAAGGCCAGTTCGCTGTCCGACCATCTTGGCTACGTCGTCCGCTATTCGCTGAGATGACGCGGCGCCCTTGATGGATCAGGTTTCGGCCGGGTGAAGCGGTATGCGCAAGACGACCGCGAAACCCGCTTGTTCGGGCAGAATGTCCGCCACGCCGCCATGTGTGTTTGCAATCGCCTGAACCATGCTGAGGCCGAGGCCGTGCCCTTGCATATGCCTCGATCGATCGGCGCGGACAAAGCGCCTGAACAGCCGCGCCGGTTCTTCCTCCCCCACGCCGGGGCCATCGTCGGACACCGTCAGAACAAGCTCATCCTGCTCCTGCCGCGCCGCCAGTTCGACGCTCGTTCGGCGCGGCGTATGGCGCAGGCAATTGTCCAGCAGGTTCGCGACGGCCTGGCTCAGTAATCGGCGGTCGCCATCGACGGTCAGCCCCGCCGGTATCGAGCAAACGAGCGTCCGCCCACTATCCTCGAAATCGGGCGTGTAGGTTTCCGCCATCTGCGCCAGCAGCGCCGAAAGATCGACGCGGGAACGCGGCAGCCGTTCGGCCAGTCCCTCGATCTCCGCAATCCGGAGCAGCGAGGCGAATATCTCCAGCAATTCGGACGCCTGCCCGCGGGCCTTCTCGATCAGGCCGGACCGCGCCGCCGCGTCGGTCTCGCCGGCCGCCAGGTCAAGACTGCCGTAAAGCCGCGTCAGCGGCGTGCGCAAGTCATGGGCGATATCGCCGGAGACTTGGCGGAGATTGTCCATCAGCCCCTCGATCCGGTCGAGCATGTGGTTCAGGGTTTCGGCCAGCCGGTCGAACTCGCTTCCGGATCCATCGCGGACGATCCGGCTGCCAAGGTTCCCGGCGATGATGGCCTGTGCGGCGGTATCGATCCGGTTCAGCCGTCGCTGCGTCAGCCATCCGACAGCCGCCGCTGCCATCAGCCCAACGATCAGCACGGCGGCAAGCGATCCGATGAAAAGGCCCGCCAAGGTCCGGTCGATCTCGTCCAGATCGGAACGATCCGCCGCAACGACGAGCATACCGCCCGGAACGCGCGTGGTCAGTGCCTGGGCAATCCCCGCTTCGGCCGATCCGGGACGGCGGTAGTGGAGGAACTCCTCAAACCCTTCGCGTGACGGGACCTGCGCCTCCAGCGATCCCGCCAGCCGCCCGCCTCGCGCGTCCACCAGCAGGTAATCGAGGCTGGAGGTGGAACGCGACGCTTCGCGTCTGGCTATGGCGGCCACGAGCGCGGGCAATCCGTCGCGGTGCGTTTCTGCCATGAGCCCGGCCGTTTCCGCCGCGATGCGGTGATCGAGCTGCTGCTCAAGCGCCTCATGCGTCACTTCGTAAGCGACGACGCCGATCGCCAGCGTCGCCAGCGCCAGCATCAGCGCCACGATCGCGACAAGGCCGGACGTCGTCCGCCAAAGCCTGCGCATATCAACCACCCCGGATCATATAACCCGCGCCGCGCACGGTCTCGATCGCGTCCTGCTCGAAACCCGCGTTCAGCTTGGAGCGCAGGCGGCTAAGGTGGGTTTCGACGATGTTGGTCTTCGGATCGAAATCGAAATCCCAGACGCGTTCCAGCAGCATCGTGCGCGTCATCACCCGCTTCGGATTGCGCATCAGTTCGGCCAGCAGCGCGAATTCGCGCGGTTGCAGCGCGATGCGGGTGCCCGCACGCTCCACCGTGCGGCGGTGCAAGTCGATCGCGAGGTCGCCCACTTCCAGCCGATGCGCTTCGCTGCGTACCGGCGGGCGGCGGCCCAGGGCGCTGACCCGCGCCGAGAGTTCGGAGAAGGCGAAAGGCTTCACCAGATAGTCGTCGGCGCCCGCCTCCAGCCCCTCCACCCGATCCGCAATCCCGCCGATCGCGGTCAGCATCAGCACCGGCGTCGCGTCCGATGCCGCGCGCATGGCCTTGACCAGCGAGAGCCCGTCCAGAGCGGGGAGCATCCGGTCCACAACAATGACATCGAAGCCGCCGCCGGTGGCCTGGAACAGCCCGTCGCGGCCGTCGGGGCTGAGTACGACCGCATGGCCGGCCTCCTCCAATCCGCGCGTAACGAAGCGGCCGGTTTCCTCGTCATCCTCGACGACCAGGACTCTCATGGCAGAACTCTCATCGCAGGATTCTCATGGCAGGATTCTCATCGCGCGCAGCCTAGCCCGGTCCGCACCCGCTGCGCCAGCCACCGCCTAGGGCGCGGAACAGCGCGACTTCGGCGGCAGAGACCGCGAGATCGCTGCGCGCCTTGGCAAGCCGGGCGCTGGCAAGGGTGCGTTCGGCATCGACTTGCAACAGGCCGGAGGCATCGCCCAGCCGCACCCGCGCGGCGGCGCGACGCGTATAATCGCCTGCCTCTGCCACGGAAGCGGTCAGATCGCGGTTGCGGCGGACTTCGGCGTCATAGGCCGCCAGCGCGGTTTCCACCTCACGCAGCGCTTTCAGCACGGCGGCGTCCCAACCGGCCAGCACCGCCTGCTCGGTCGCGCGCGCCTGCGCCAACTTCGCGCGGGCAGGCCCCTGATTGGGGAAAGCCCAACTGACCAGCGGCGAGGCGGCGGCATCGAAACCGCCTGCAAGCAGCCCCAGCGCCCCACCCAAATTGACGCGCGGGTAGAGGTCGGCGCGCGCCACACCGATCCGCGCGGCGGCGGCGGCCAGCTTGCGCTCCGCCTCGCGAATGTCGGGCCGCCGCAGCAGCAGCGCGGTACCATCGCCCACCGGAGCTGCCGTTTGAAGTCGCGGCGCGGTGGCACAAGTGAGCATAAAGCCCAGCGCCTCCGCCGGCGGACGGCCCTGTAAAGTGGCGATACGATAAAGCGCATTGGCGCGCTGCGCCGCGAACGGGGCGATCTCCGCGCGGGTGGAGGCCGCCAGCGCAGCCGCCTGCGAAACTTCGAGCGGGGAAATCTCGCCCGCTGCCAGTTGCTCGCGCACCAGCGCCAGCGAACGTTCCTGCGCGGACGCCACGGCCTGCGCCTCGCCCATGGCCTGCGCGGCACCGCAGAGGTCCACATAGGCCTGCACGGTATCCGCCACGACCGCGACCTTCACCGCATCGGTCGCCGCCGCTTGCGCCGCTGTATCCGCCTGCGCGGCCAGCGCGCCTGAGCGCAGGCGGCCAAACAGGTCGATGTCCCAACTCACCGTCGCCGCCACATCCCAGTCGCTGGCCGAGACCGAAGCCGCGCTCGGCTGGTTGCTGGGATCGTCGACCGTCAGCGCACTCTCGATGGTCGTGGTCGGCAGGCGGGCGGCCTTGGCCCCGCGCAAGGCTGCGCGGGAGGCATCGAGATTGGCGTAGGCAATCCGCAGATCGACATTCGCGGCAAGACTCGCCTCGACAAGCGCATCGAGCTGCGGGTCCTGGTATAGCCGCCACCAGTCGTCCGGCACCGGGTCGATCGAGGCCACCGACAGCGCCGCGAAGGGGCCCCTGGCCGAGGCCGGTGCCACGGTCGGCGGCGGTGCCGGCGCAGTCATGCAGGCAGCGGTAGCCAGCGCTATCAGCGGCGCGGCGGCGCGAAGAAGGCGGCGCATCATGCCAGTGCCTCCTGCGCCGGAGCATCGGGTGTTGCCGCGCGCTCCTCCCCAAAACGGGCATAGAGCGCGGGCATCAGGAACAAGTTGAGCACCGTGGAGGAGATCAGCCCGCCAAGGATCACGATGGCCATGGGATGTTCGATCTCGTGCCCCGGCGCATTGCCTGCTACGATCAGCGGCACCAGCGCCAGCCCCGCGCAGGCCGCCGTCATCAGGATCGGCACTAACCGCTCCTCGGCCCCGCGCAGCACAAGTTCGCGGCCGAAGGGCATGCCTTCCTCCCGCTGAAGGTGGCGATAGTGCGACAGCAGCATGATCCCGTTGCGCGCGGCAATGCCGATCACCGTCACGAAGCCGACCAGCGACCCCAGCGAGAGCACGCCGCCTGTCAGCGCCACCGCGACGACGCCGCCGACCAGTGCGAACGGCAGGCTGACGCCGACCAGCGCGGTGATCCGGCGTGAGCGAAACTCGATCCACACCAGCAGCAGCACGCCGATCAGACAGAGCCCGCCCATGGTCCAGAGCCGCTGGCGCGACTCCTTCAGCGCGGCATATTCGCCCAGCACTTCGGGATGATAGCCCGCCGCGAAAGGCACTTTCGCAACCGCCGCCTCCACCGCGCGCGCCACCGTGCCAAGATCGGCGCCGGAGACATTGAGCGTCACGTCGAGGCGGCGCTGCCCGTTCTCCCGCTTCACTTCGTTGGGTGCAGGCACGACCTCGATCCGGGCAATATCGGACAGGCGGACAGGCGCGCCGGTGGGCGACTGGATCATCAGGTCGCGCAACGCATGGATATTGCCGCGCACCGCCGGTTCGCCCCAGACGGCGACGTCGAAAGCCTTCTGGTCGCGGTAGATTTCGCCCACTTTCTGCTGGGCGACCAGCGTCTGCGCCTGTCGCCGCACTTCGCCCGCCGTCAGGCCTAGCCGCGCCAATTCTTCCGGTTTCGGGCGAATACGCAATTGCGGCACGAGGACCTGGCTCTCCAGCTTGAGGTCCGCAACGCCGTCGATCCCGGCGACCGCATCGCGCACCCGCTGGCCGGCGGAACGCAATTCCTCCTGATCGGGGCCGTAGATGCGCACGACCACCGTGGCGCCGGCGCCGGTCAGCACTTCCTTGATGCGTTCGCGCAAGTACGTCAGCACGTCGCGGAACAGGCCGGGATAGCCGTCTATCACCGCCTTGATGCGCGCGACCGAGGCGTCGTAGTCGGCCTTCTCGTCCAGGCTGATCCACAGTTCGGTGAAATTGGGGCCGACCACTTCGTCCGCCTGCTCCGCACGGCCGATGTGGGCACCGAAATTGCGCACGCCGGGGATCGCGCGCAGTTCTTTCGAGGCGCGGATGGTCACACGGTCCATCGCCTCGATCGAGGTGCCCGGCTTCTCCACGAAATGCATCAGGAAGTCGGTCTCGCGGAAATCGGGCAGGAACTGGTCCTTGAAGCCGGCATAGCCCAGCCCCGCCAACAGCAGACCGCCCGCGACCACCGCCATCGCGCCGCGCGGCCGCGTGACCGCGCGCGGCAATAGGCGGATGTACCCGCGCTTCAGCCCGCTCACGAGGCGGGTATCGCGCTCCGGCGCGAGCGGCGCATTCGGAAGCAGCAGCAGGCAAAGCGCGGGCGTCACCGTCAGCGCCACCAGCAGCGATGCGGCGATCGCCAGCACATAGGCCACCGCCAGCGGCTGGAAGAACGTGCCCGCCACGCCGCCAAGGAAGAAGATCGGCAGGAACACCAGCATGACGATCAGCGAGGCGAAAACCACCGCCGAGCGTACTTCCAGCGAGGCGGCAAGCACCACCGCGAACGGCGATTGCGGGCTTTGCGCCTCTCGGTTGAGCCGCAGCCGGCGGGCGATGTTCTCGACGTCGATGATGGCATCATCCACCACTTCGCCCAGCGCGATCACCAGCCCGGCGATCACCATGACGTTGATCGTGGCCCCGCTCCACAGAAGGACCAGCCCGGCGCCCAGCAGCGAAAGCGGGATGGCGGTGAGGCTGATGACCGCCTGCCGCCAGTCGCGCGTAAACAGGAACAGCACCGCCGCCACCAGCGCGCAGCCGATCAGCAGGGCGCGCGTCAGGTTATCTATCGAGCGTTCGATGAACGTCGCGGGGCGGAAGATCGTGGTGTCCACCTTCACGTCGGCCAGCCCCGGCTTCAGCTCCGCCAGCGCCGCTTCCACGGCCCGGGTCAGTTCCAGCGTGTTGGCGGTCGGCTGCTTCTCCACGATCAGCATGATGCCGGGCACGTCGTCGATGATGGCATTGCCGATCGGGGCAGCATGGCCGTCCACCACCCGCGCCACATCGCCCAGCCGGATCGGGGCATCGCCCGCCTGCTTGACCAGCGCCTGCGAAAGTTGCGCTGCATCCTGCACCATGCCCGCCTGCTGCACCGCCAGCCGCTGGTTCGGCGTATCGATAAAGCCGCCGCCGCCGACCGGCACGGCATCGCCCGCCGCCGCGCGCACTTCGGCCAGCGTCACGCCTGCCGTGCGCAACCGGTCGGGATCGACCAGAACCTGAAGCTGCCGATCGCGCTGCCCCCATACGGCGACATTGGCGACGCCCGGCACCGCCATCAGCCGGGGCCGGATCGTCCAGCGCACCAGTTCGGACAGCTTCATCTGGTCCAGCTTCGGCGAGGTCAGCCCGATCTTCATCGCCCGGCTCGTCGAGGATAGCGGCGGCATCAGCACCGGCTGGCGCGCGGCAAGCGGCAGGCGCGGCTGCACTTGCGCGATCCGTTCGCCCACCATCTGCCGCGCACGCATCACGTCCGTACCGCGCGCGAACAGGATCTGGACCGAGGACAGCCCCAGCACCGACTTGGAACGCAGCGTCATCAGGTCCGGCACGCCGTTCACCGCCGTCTCGATCGGCACGGTGACAAGGCTCTCCACCTCTTCGGTCGAAAGGCCCGGCGCCTCAGTCTGGATCTCGACCATCGGCGGCGCGAATTCGGGGAAGACGTCCAGCGGAACGTCGCGCCCGGCACGGATGCCGAGCACGACCAGCACCGCCGCCAGTGCAAGGACGAGGACGCGCTGAACGAGCGCGAAGCGAACGAGCGAGGCCAGCATCAGTGCGCCGCCCCGAACTCGGTGCCGAACAGTTCGGCCGCGCCGACGGTGACGACTTCCGCCCCCGCCTCCAGCCCGCGTGCGAGCAGCGCCTGCCCGGCACTTTCCGATGCGACTTCGATGCGCTGGCGCAGGAAGGTGTCCTTCGACAGCTTGCGATAGACCCATTCGCCGCCATCGATATCGCGCACGATCGCGGACGAGGGGATGGAAAGGCCCTCTGTTCGGCCGGCAAGCGGCAGGTCCACCGATACGCGTTGACCGACGCGCAGCGCGCGGTCGCGGTTGTCGATGGCGTAATAGAGATCGACGGTTCCGGCCGCGCCATTGGCGGAGGGCGGCGCCTGTACCGGCCGCGCACCGCGCGCCGCGCCGCCGCCGAGCGGCGCCACCGTCACCGCGGAACCGCGCGCCAGCCCGGCAAGATCGCCCGCGAAGACGGAAGCTCGCACCCACAGCGTCCCCTGATTGCCAAGCGCACCGACCGCCGGGCCCAGCAGGCCCCGCTGCTGCCGCGCCGCATCGGCGGCGGCCTGCGCTGCCGCCAGCGCCGCTGCGGCCTCATCCCGCGCACGGATGCTGCCGGCTTCCTCACGCACCAGGTTTTCGGCACGCGTCAGCGCGATCCGCGCCAGCCGAGCCTGCGCCTGTGTGCGGGCGACTTCACCGTCCGCGGCGGCCTGCTGCGCGCCGATCTGCTGGAAATTGGCAAGCGAGCCCGTTGGCACGCCATTGGCCGAAGTCGGCGGAACGACGATTTCCCCCGCCACCTGTCGAACCGCCTGCGCGGAACCACCGCCAGCCCGCACCGTGGCGATACCGAGCCGTTGCTGCGCCTGCGGCGTCAGGGTCAGCTTCAGCAATTCGCTTTCGTGGGCGACCGGCTCGGCATGGGCCGGGCCTTGAGCGGACGGAGTGGGCGACTGCGGCGAGGGCTGGCTGCAAGCGGCGAGGCCGATCGGCAGGACAAGGCGAAACAAGTGGCGCATGCCCCCGCCCTAACCGGCGATGGTTGGGACAAGCTGGAAGCGACTATACAATTTCCCAACGTTTACGGCGTGACGCGGCCGCGCTTTCCGAAGCTGAAGAGCTGCCTTTGCGCCGGCCGAATGGCGGCTTGCGATTACAGCCCCCAAGCGCTCTCGACTGAATGGTTCCAACCAAGGGTCCCTGTCCGGCTTTCCTGACGGGAAGCACCAACACGCCCTGCGATTGTCCTTTCACAATCGGAGGGCGGGCTGGCGCCTTTGTCATGACCCCGGGTGGATGGATTCCAGGTCTTTCAAACGCTTCAGGGCATCGGTCTGCCGCAGGAGGGCGTAACCAATGCCTGCAGCGTTGAGCGAGCTGCCTTCCTGATAAGGGAAGTCGCCGAAATCGCTGAAGAACTGCTTGATCTTCCCCTGCACGGGCACGAGCAACCACATCTGTTGCGCGAAGAACTTGGTTGCCTCGCCGCCCTCGGTCGAACCGCGCTCGTATGGGTCCATCCGCAGGTTGCTGATCGCGGCCCAGTTGGTCACCTTTCGGGTGCCGAAGGCGATATTGCCGTCGACCTGCGCGAAACTCACTTTCCAGTCCTGCACGCGCACCGCGTTCAGATTGCCGGACTGTTCGAAATAGAAAATGGAATCGCGCGGCCCCTTGTCGATCTCGCCCCGGAAATAGGGGCCGAAGTCATGGCCATCGAGATGCACCTTGAAAGTCTTTCCGCCCGCCTTGTGCCCCTCCCGCATCTTCCCGACGATGTCGCCAACGCCGGCGGCGGCGGACAGTGTGGGGAACCAGTCGATCAGCGAAATGATCTCGTTGCTCTCCGTTCCCGGCTTGATGACCCCCGGCCAACGGGCCAACATCGGAATGCGCAGGCCGCCTTCCCAGGTGGTGCCCTTCTCGCCGTGGAAGGGCATCATTGCCCCATCGGGCCAAAGCGCGATTTCAGCGCCATTGTCGGTCGTGTAGACAACGATCGTGTTGTCGGCGATGCCCAGCTGGTCGAGCTGGTCGAGCAACTGACCGACATGGCCATCGTGTTCCGCCATGCCGTCGGCATGGATGCCCTTGCCCGTAACCCCGACGGATTCATCCTTGAGATGGGTGAAGACATGCATGCGGGTGGTGTTCATCCACACGAAGAAGGGTTTGTCGTGTTCCGCTGCCCGGCCGATGAATTCCTGGGCGGCGGCCAGGAATTCCTCATCGACGGTGGGCATTCGCGCCCGGTTGAGCGGCCCGGTATCCTCGATCCTCTGGGTGCCGTCAGGCTGAGCCCAGCTATGGATCACCCCGCGCGGACCGTACTTCTTCTTGAATTCCGGATCCTTGGGATAGAAGTAGCCCTCGGGCTCCTCCTCGGCATTCAGGTGGTAGAGGTTTCCGAAGAACTCGTCGAACCCGTGGTTGGTCGGCAGGTGCTCGTCCCGGTCTCCGAGATGGTTCTTGCCGAACTGGCCGGTTGTATAGCCCGCTTCCCTCAGGACATCGGCAATGGTCGGCATCCAGTCGGTAATGCCGTGCGGATCGCCAGGCATGCCGATCGTCAGGAGGCCGGTGCGAAACGGCTCCTGCCCCAGAATGAAGGACGCGCGCCCCGCCGTGCAGCTCTGCTGCCCGTAGGAGTCGGTGAAGATCACGCCCTCATTGGCGATTCGATCGATGTTGGGCGTGCGATAACCCATCAGTCCGCGTGTGTAGGCGCTGATCTGCGATTGACCGATGTCGTCACCAAAGATGACGAGAATATTGGGTTTATCTGCCATCAACAGTCTCCGGGGGGCTTCGAGATGGCCGCGAGACTAAGCATTCCTCGGCAAATTGGCCCTCAGGCATTCTCCGCAAACCGGATGAGAAGATACCCGAGGGGACTTCCTGCCTAGGCCGATAAACACGCGGAGTCGGATCTCCGGCGCGATTGGCATGATCGTCTCAAGCCTCTCCGACCACGGTAATCTGGCCAGCGCTAGACAGCGGCGGGAACCGGCGTCAGCCCCTCTCTCCGGGCGACGATCGCCGGCACGACCAATTGCCCGGCCACGTTCACCGCAGTGCGCCCCATGTCGAGGATAGGGTCGATCGCCAGCAGCAGGCCCGCGCCTTCCAGCGGCAGTCCCAGCGTGGACAGGGTAAGCGTCAGCATCACGACGGCGCCGGTCATCCCCGCCGTCGCCGCCGAACCGAGCACCGAGACGAGCACGATCAGCAGGTAATCCAGGCCGTGAAGGGGCACGCCGTAAAAGTCCGCCACGAAGATCGCCGCAAGCGCGGGGTAGATGGAGGCGCAACCGTCCATCTTCGTCGTCGCCGCCAGCGGCACGGCGAAGGCGGCATAGGCGCCGTCGATGCCCATGCGTTCCGCCGCAAGCTCGGTCACCGGCAGCGTGCCGATAGATGAGCGGGAGACGAAGGCCAGCTGGATCGCCGGCCAGGCATTGCGGAAGAACGCCGAAGGCCTGATGCCGTTGAGCATCAGCAAGGCCGGATAGACCACGAAGAGGACGAGCCCGAGGCCGAGGTAGATGGCGATCGCAAAGCTGCCGAGCTGGTGAAGCGTGCTCCAGCCATACGTGGCGACCGCCGTGCCGATCAGCGCGGCCGAGCCGATGGGCGTCAGCGCGATGATCCAGCCGAGCACTGTGCGCACCACCACCAGCAGCGATCGCACGAAGCCGATGAAAGGCTCGGCCCGGTCACCCGCTTTGAGCGCAGCGAAGCCGACCGCGAGCGAAATCACCAGGATCTGCAATGTGCTGAACGAGAGGCCCGTGCTCACCGTGCCGTCCGCCGCGACCTTGGTGGAAGCGGTGAGGCCCAGGAAATTGGCGGGGACCAGTCCCTTCAGGAAGTCCAGCCAGGTGCCCACGGTCGTCGGCGAATGGGCGGCAATGTCCACCGCATGAACACCAAGGCCCGGCCGGATCAGCAGGCCGACGCCGATGCCGATCACCACCGCAATCAGCGCGGTGATGGCGAACCAGGCCAAGGTCTGGCCGGCCAGCCGCGCGGCGTTTTCCAGCTGCCGCAGGTTCGCGATGGAGCTGACGATGGCCGCGAAGATCAGCGGCGGCACGGTCGCGCTCAGCAGGCTGACGAAGATCGATCCGGTGGTCTTCAACGCGACCGTCAAACCATTGGGATCGCCCTGGCTTCCGGGGCCGAGCAGTTGGGCAATGAAGCCAAGGCCAATGCCGAGGGCCATGCCGACCAGAACCTGGAATCCGAAACTGCGATGGTTCGGCGCTTTGGACGGGGACATGCGGCGTGGACTCCGTTGTGACGGTCGTTTGCGATCCTGTCAGCCCCTGCCAGTTGTCTGCTCGGAACCTGCAGCCGCCCTTGGCAAGCGCTGGCGACAGGCCAGTCGTTGCGAGGCGATGTGCATTGTCTACTAAATCAATTGAGTTTAGGTTCAAGAGCCAATCTGCAAGGCCTGGGCCAGTTGTAGAGAACCATCGCTTGCCGTCACCGAAGCAAATCTTGTGGTTGACTCGCATTCTCTATCAAATACGTTGAGAATATCGATGCCGCCCCTGCGAGCTGGGTTCAGGACCGGGTTCGAGGCGGGGCTGACATCGGATGCCCGGACGACAGCGTCACGCATTCCACACCATCCACAGCGCGTTCCCGCCGCCCGGAAAGGCGCGCGCTACGGATCGCGCTCCGTCAGGCAGAAGGATTGATCCATGTCCCTGAAACTCTCCGACACCGTGCCCGATTTCACGCAGGATTCGACCGAGGGCCGGATCGACTTCCACGACTGGGCCGGCGCGAACTGGGTGGTGCTGTTCTCCCACCCGAAGGATTTCACGCCGGTCTGCACCACCGAACTGGGCACCGTCGCAAGGCTGAAGCCGGAGTTCGACCGGCGCGGCGTCAAGGTTCTTGGCCTCTCGGTCGATCCGGTGGAGAGCCACCATGACTGGGCGCGGGACATCGCGCAGACGCAGGGCACCGCACTGAACTTTCCGCTGATCGCCGACCATGATCGCACGGTTTCCACCCTGCTCGATCTGATCCACCCCAACGCTTCCGACACAACCACCGTGCGCACGGTGCTGGTGATCGATCCCGCGAAGAAGCTGCGCCTGACGCTGACCTATCCCGCGTCCACCGGGCGCAATTTCGAGGAAATCCTGCGCACGATCGACAGCCTGCAGCTGACCGACCGGCATAAGGTGGCGACGCCCGCCGACTGGCGCCAGGGGGAGGACGTGATCATCGTCCCCTCGCTGGACGATGCGGCGGCGGCGGCGCTTTTCCCGCAAGGCTGGACCACCGTGAAGCCTTACCTGCGCGTCGTCGCCCAGCCGGGCGACGAAGCGACGGCCGAGGCCTGATCCCCTTTCCCGAAAGGTCCGCGCGATGATCGATCTCTACTACTGGACCACGCCGAACGGCCACAAGATCACGATGTTCCTGGAAGAGACCGGGCTGCCCTATCGCATCACGCCGGTGAACATCGGCAAGGGCGAGCAGTTCCTGCCCTACTTCCTGGCGATCGCGCCGAACAATCGGATTCCGGCCATCGTCGACGATGATCCCGCCGATGGCGACGCCCCGCTTGCCGTCTTCGAATCCGGGGCGATCCTGCTCTACCTGGCGGAGAAGACCGGCCGGTTCCTGCCGTCCCACTTGCGCGGGCGGAGCGAGGCGGTGCAGTGGACTTTCTGGCAGATGGGCGGCCTTGGCCCGATGGCCGGCCAGAACAACCACTTCCGCCATGCCGCGCCGGAACAGATCCCCTACGCCATCGACCGCTACACGCGGGAGACCAACCGGCTGTTCGGCGTGCTGAACAAGCAGCTGGCGGACCGCCCGTACCTGGCCGGCGAAGACTATTCGATTGCGGACATGGCCAGCTATCCGTGGATCGTGCCATGGCAGCGCCTTGGCCAGTCGCTTGCCGATTTTCCGAACCTGCAGCGCTGGTTCGAAGCCATCGCCGCGCGCCCGGCAACGCAGCGCGCCTACGATCTGGTCGCGGAGGTCAATCCCGACGCCGGAACGCCCCTCAGCGACGAGGCGCGCCGGGTACTGTTCGGCCAGACGGCGGAGAGCGCGAACGCCCCGCAAACCGCGTCCCCTTAGGATCATCATCGGGTCGCCGGGGATTTATCGACAAATCATTCGGCTCACCCCTACCTCGATAGCGCAATTGCAACCTGGGCGGAGGCCGAGCATTTTTCCTTGTGGCAAACAAGGAGACGGCCAATGGCAAACGAATGCATCGCGTATCGCGATTCCAAGGGCGGCCTCCACGGCAGCGCGGAAAAGGCCACGCTGGAAGATCTGGCCGGGGTGCTGGGCCGGGTCGGTGACGAGGGCGGGATGACTGCCGGCGTCGCCCGGATGATCTTCGACAAACGCGCCGAGATCGAGCGCGTCTTTGCCGAGCATGACTCCATCATGGCGTCCGCCAATGCGCGCGCGCCCGAAGAAGAGGAAGTGCCGCACCCGACCACGCCGGCCATTCACGTGGTGAATTGAACGCTCTAGAGCAGTTTCCGAGTCATCAGGTGATTCCACCTGATTAGAAAACGCTCTAGCGCTCCGCGAAAACCCGTTCCAACGCCAGGGCAACGGCGCCCCGCGCATAGTTCTGATCGTCCTTCACCCGGAAATGGACGCGGGTGCGGCGGCGGAGCGATGGATAGACGCTTCGCGACAGCGACGATGCAAAAGCGCTGCGCAGCGCGGGGAAATTGGGCAGGTCCGGCCCCAGGACGACGATCGTTTCGGGGTCCTGCATGGTGATATGGTTGGCCACCGCGATCCCCAGGTAGCGGCATGCTTCCATGAGAAGTGATTCGATCGTGCGGTCCCCCGCCGCATAGCGGACCATCAGTTCCCGGAAGAAGCCGCGCATCGAGAGGATACCCGGCATCTCCACGCCTTCGCGCAGGCAATACTGTTCGATCACCGCGCTTATCGAACAGTATGTCTGCAGGCATCCCGCCCCGCCGCAGTGGCAC
Source organism: Novosphingobium oxfordense (assembly GCF_044029435.1). Taxonomy (NCBI): domain Bacteria; kingdom Pseudomonadati; phylum Pseudomonadota; class Alphaproteobacteria; order Sphingomonadales; family Sphingomonadaceae; genus Novosphingobium; species Novosphingobium oxfordense. The sequence continues at coordinate 698,897 of NZ_CP147008.1, forward strand.
GCGCGCCCCGCATCCGGCACGATCTTGATATGCCCGAACTCGGCTTCGATGCCGTGCGCGCCGGTGACCAGCTGGCCGGACTTGTAGAGCGCCGCACCGATCCCCAGGTCGACGGCAAGCAGCGTGAAATCGTCCGACAGTCCGCCGGCGCCGAACCAGTATTCCGCGCGGGCAAGCAGATTGGTGTTGTTGTCGACCAGCGTGGGAATTCCCAGCGCGCTTTCGACCGCCGCGGCAAAGGGAAATGCGCCGGATTCGAACGAGGCGATGTAGGTCACCACGCCCCGGTGATGATCGACCACGCCGGGAAGCCCCACGCCGGCGCGATAGATCGCGCCTCGCTGCACCCCGCTCTTTTCCAGCACCCCCGCAAGGGCGCGTGCGACGTTCGCGGCAAGATCGGCGAACCGTGTAGCGGGGGGCATCTCGTCAACGTGGCTTTCGATGCATTCGCCGCGCAAGTTGACGATCTGGGTTAGGAGCTTTCCCTCCGCCGTCAGCGTGGTGCCGATGACGTAGCGATCGCGCGGGTTCAGCCGCAGGTCCATCCGCGGGCGACCGGTGCCGCGATCGGGCGAGCGCTCCTCTATGATCAGGCCTTGGGCCAGCAATTGCGCGGTGATCGCCGTGATCGTTCCCCCGGTAAGCCCGGTAAGCCCGATAAGATCGGTGCGCGACACAGGCTCATGCGCGCGCAATTTCTTCAGCAGCAGCAAGCGGTTGTATTCGTGGTCGGTCAGTCTCATCCGCTCCGCTCGGGGGCTCCTCGTTATCCAGAAGCAGTTACTCCGGATTGGTTATTTTAGCGACTAAATTAATGAAAGACAGGGCTGGAGAAATGTGTCATCCAGTTCATGCGGGCCTTGCGGAACAGGTTTCCAACGGGCCCGCACCGGGAAGTGACGGCGCACGGCACCACGCACGAATGCACCGCACGGGAGGGGAGAAAACGGATCATGACCATGAGGTCTGCGCGTCGGCATGCATTGTCCGGCGCCACTGCCATCGCGCTTGTTCCCATTGCGGCCTTCGCGCAGGCCGGAAGCAGCCAGGACCAGCAACCACAGCTTAGCGACAAGCAGATAGAGGAGATCATCGTCACCGGAACCTTGCTGCGCGGCGTTGCGCCGGCAGGTTCGGAAACGGTCTCCATCAGCAGCGAGAACATCACGGCTGTCGGTGCCAATTCCACCGCGCAACTGCTGGCCAGCGTTCCGCAGACGGCATCGTTCAACGCCGCGCCGATCGTCTCTGCCATCAGTTCCTCGCAGATCACCATCAATCGTCCGAACTTGCGCAACCTGCCCGGCGCATCGGGCGGCGGATCGTCCACGCTGGTGCTGGTCGACGGGCATCGCCTGCCCGGCATGGGCGTGCGCCAGACCGTGCCCGACCCCGACGCCATCGCGCCCGGCGCGATCGAGCGCGTTGAGATCGTGCTGGACGGCGGCTCCTCGATCTACGGCGCCGATGCCGTGGGCGGCGTCATCAACTTCATCACCCGCAAGCGCTTCGACGGCATAGAGGCCAAGGGCCGCTACGGTTTCGGCGACGATTACCAGAGCGCCAATGCCGGAGTGACCGTGGGCAAAGCCTGGGATTCGGTCTCGGTCTATGCCTCCTACGACTATTCGTGGCACGATTCGCTCTACGGGCGTGACCGCGATTACGTGCGGCGGCTCGATTACACCACCGGCCTGCCGTTCGACCTTACCTGCGGCGCCGGGAACGTCTCGATCGGATCTTCGATCTATGCCCTGCCCGATCTCACGCTGGGCAACGGCAATCGCTGCGACCTGAGCGACAACCGCACGTTCTATCCCAGCGAGCGGCGCCATTCGGTTTTCGCCGGACTTTCGGTGGATACCGGCGGCCCCGTCACGTTCGACATGCGCGCCTTCTACATGAACCGCGTCAACAAGGGCGACGGCGGCCCGCTGACGGCCACGGCGACGATCGCGCCGGTCAATCCCTATGCACCGACGCTGGTGCCCAATCCGTTCTACCGCAACACCGGCGATGCCAACAGCTTCCAGCCCCAGTCGGTATCCATGGATTTCTCCTCGATCCTGGGCACGCACAGCAGCCAGAGCACGCGGCTTGAAACCTGGGGCTTCACGCCCAGCTTCACCGCCGATCTCGGCGGCGGCTGGCAGGTGCGCTGGCTGGGCAACTATGGCCGCGGCATCTCTAAGGTGGAAAACGACAAGATCGACGACGGCACGCTCTCGACACTGGTGCTGACGGGGAATTTCAACCCCTACAACCTGTCCGATCCGGCCAATGCGGCAACTATCCCGCTGATCTCCAACTTCCTGGACTACGGCCTGGGCAAGAACGAGCTGATCAACACGCGCGTTGTCGCCGATGGAACGCTGTTCGCGCTTCCGGGCGGGCCGGTCAGGATCGCGGTCGGCGGCGAATACAGCCACGAGAACTACAAGTCGCAGATTTCCGGGACGGTCGCCGCCAGCGCGGCGGCGGACCTGCCGATCAACAGCGCCAGCCGCGAGATCGCGGCCGTGTTCGGCGAAGTCCAGGTGCCGATCTTCGGAGAGGGCAACCGCACGGGCGGCCTCTATGCGCTGAATCTTTCGGCATCCGGCCGCTATGACCACTACAGCGACTTCGGCGGCACCTTCAATCCGAAGTTCGGCCTGACTTACGAACCGTTCGACGGGCTCAAGATCCGGGGCACCTGGGGCAAATCGTTCCAGGCACCCAGCCTTGCCGACGGGGCGGAAGCGGCACCGCCAACGATCTTCGCCTTTCCCTTCGTGCTGTTCGCCAATCCGGCCGTCGCCCCGATCCCCGGGCAGGCCCAGATCTTCCTTGGCGGCGGCGGCGTGGATCTGAAGCCCCAAAAGGCGAAGACCTGGTCGGCGGGCTTCGACCTGACGCCCCCTTCGCTGCCGGGCTTCGCGCTGACGGTGAACTACTACAACATCCGCTTCAAGGATCTGATCGACATTCCGCCGGTGTTCAATCCGGCCACTTACTATGCGCTGTTCACCGGCAGCTACACGATGAATCCCACCGCCGCGCAAGTGAATGCGCTGGCCGCGCAAGTGCCGGGCGGGCTTGCCCAGGTCTCACCCTATACGGTGACCGACGGCCAAGTCTATTCGATCGCCGACGGGCGCCGAACCAACCTTGCCGCCGTCAACACCGACGGCATCGACTTCTCGCTGAACTACGATCACGCGACCGGGTTCGGATCGGTCTATACCCAGATCAGCGGCAACTACGTGCTGAACCGCAAGGAGCAGTCGGTCGCCGGGGCGGATTTCGTGAACACGGTGAAGGCGCAGACGCGGTTCGTGATCTCGGGAACCCTGGGTGCCGTGGTGGGCAACCTGCGCGCACAGGCGACGTTGCGCCATCTGGGCGGCTGGGAAGTCGCGCCGCTCGCCACCAATCTCAACCAGTCGAAGATCAAGTCGTTCAACGTGATCAACCTTTTCGCCCAGTATGACTTCAAGGGTTCGGGCGTGATGCAGGACCTTTCACTGACATTCAATGTCGACAACCTCTTCGACAAGGATCCCCCGCCCTACAACGGCACGCTCAATTCGCTGGACGGGTACGCCGTCACCAGCATCGGCCGCGTGTTCCAGTTCGGCATCGCCAAGAAGTTCTGATCCACCATTTCCGAGCCGCGCCCCATCCTTGCGGATGGGCGCGGCCCGTTCGTTCTTTCCAGGCTCTGCATTACCAAGGACATCATGATGACGAACACGCCCCCGCACCGGCTGACGGCAGTCCGGACCGCAGCATTGCTTGCCAGCTGCGCCGCCGCACTGCTGGCCGGAAAGCTGGCCGCGCAAAGCGGATCGCCCGCCGCGGCAGGCCCCGCGCCTACTCAAGCCGCGTCCGCCGAAGACGCAACGTTCGCGCAGCCCTACATCGATATCGACGAATGGCGCGATGCGCCGGTGCGGCATCGCTATGTCCATGGCGGCTTCAAGGGCACCGACACCCGCTTCTCGTTCTATTTCCCGACCAAGGACAAGTATCAGGGCCGCTTCTTCCAGCACTTCACGCCGGCCCCGGATAACGAGAATCTTGCGCAGCACCCCGCCTCCCCGGCGGAAGACCAGATATCCTTCTCGGTCGCCAGCGGCGCCTATTTCGTGGAGACCAATGGCGGCGGACCGGCCTCCGGCGGCTTCGGATCCAAGGACCCGACCATCGGCGCCTACCGCGCGAACGCGGCGGCGGCGCGCTATTCGCGGGTCGTCGCGCAGCAGATGTACGGCGGGAAGCGTCCTTACGGCTATGCCTATGGCGGCAGCGGCGGCGCCTATCGCACAGTCGGATCGATGGAGAACACGCGCGGCGTGTGGGACGGGGCAGTGCCTTATGTGCTGGGCTCCAGCATGGCGATCCCGAACTCGTTCACCGTGCGCATGCATGCCATGCGCCTTCTGGACAAGAAGTTCCCCCAGATCGTCGACGCGCTCGAACCGGGTGGCAGCGGCGATCCCTATGCCGGGCTGAATGAAGAGGAAGCTTCCGCCCTGCGCGAAGTGACCCGCATGGGCTTCCCCCCGCAATCGTGGTTCGGCTGGAAGACCATGGGCATCCACGGCTTCGCCGCGCTCTACGGCGGGGTGGTCATGGCCGATCCGGGCTATTTCACCGATTTCTGGACGAAGCCGGGCTACTATGGCTTCGACCATCCGGAAAGCTTCGTCGGCTATCGCCTTCAGCACAAATCGACCATCGCGGCGCCCATCACTGCGCGTGAGGCAGCGCAACGCAAGCTGCCGGTCGGCATCGTCAACGGCACGGCCAAGGGGAATGTCGACGACAGTTACGCCGCGCTTCAGGGCAAGGCGGCTGAAAACATCGTCGCCGTCCGCCTGGCTTCCGCGCCGCCCGCCGTGCAGTTCCTGGGCGGGGACCTGATCGTCAATTCCGGCGCCGCCAAAGGCGCGCGCCTCACCGTCAGCCGTATCGAGGGCGATGTCGCGATCCTTGGGATCGTCGATCCGGCCATCGCTGCGAAGCTGGCCGCGGGCGACGAGGTCGACCTCGACAACTCGAACTTCCTCGCCGCGCAAACCTACCACCGCCATCAGGTGCCCGAACCCGAGTTCAAGGTTTGGGACCAGTTCCGTGGGCCCGACGGCAAGCCGCTCTATCCGCAGCGGCCGATGCTGCTGGGCCCGATCTTCACCAAGGCGACGGCCGGCTCGGTGCCCGAAGGCAATTTCGAGGGCAAGATGATCCTGGTGGAATCGCTGTGGGATCGGGAAGCTTACCCGTGGTCGGCCGACTGGTATCGCGCCCGTGTGGTCAAGCATTTCGGCGCGGCGGCGGACGACCATTTCCGCCTCTGGTACACCGATCACGCGCTTCATGGCGACGCTGAGACGCAGGAAGACGCCAATCACACCATCAGCTATGTGCCGGTGCTCAACCAGGCGCTGCGCGATCTGGCCCGCTGGGTGGAAAAGGGCGTCGCGCCGCCGGCCTCCACCAGCTACCGCTATGACGATGGGCAGATCCGCATCCCCGCCACCGCGGCGGAGCGGCGCGGCATCCAGCCGGTGGTGACGCTGAAGGCGAATGGCGCCGCGCGCGCCGATATCGCTGCCGGCCAGACGGTGACCTTCACCGGCACCATAGACGTGCCGCCGGGAACCGGCACGGTGATCGCCGCGCAATGGGATCTGGAAGGCACCGGCACGTTCAGCGAAAGCTCGCCCATCAAGCCGGGGGCAAAGTCGGCCACCGTCACGATCACCCACCGCTTCGACAAGCCGGGCACGTATTTCACGGCCCTGCGCGGCATTTCCCAGCGCGATGGCGACACCGCAACGCCGTTCGCGCGCATCCAGAACCTCGATCGGGTGCGCGTTGTCGTGAAATGACCGCGATCGGCGGGCCCGCATGGGCCCGCCGCTTTCGCCTTCTCCGGCAATCGCTTGGCTCCGGCCGGCGACGCGGCTAGGCGCGGGTCTCACAGGAGACCCATGCGATGGCGCAATCGACCCGCGCAACCCGGATGCTGGAACAGGCTGGAATTGCCTTCAGCCTTCACACTTATGACTACGATCCTTCGGCGGGCAGCATCGGCCTTGCCGCCGCCGCCGCGATCGGCGCCGATCCCGGGCAGGTCTTCAAGACGCTGATGGTGCTGGCCGATGGCAAGCCGGCCTGCGTGATCGCGCCCAGCAGCGGCGAAATCTCCATGAAGAAGGCGGCTGCCGCGCTGGGAGCAAAAAGCGCCACGATGATGAAACCGGCCGACGCCGAACGGCTCAGCGGCTACAAGATCGGCGGAATCAGCCCCTTCGGGCAGATGCGCAGCGTGCCTGCCGTCATCGACGAGACGGCGATCCTGTGGGACGCGATTTTCATCAACGGCGGCCAGCGCGGCCTTCAGATCAGGCTGAAAGGCGAGGATGCCGCGCAAGTTCTGGGCGCGAAACTGGCCGACGTTTCCGCGTGACCGCACGGACGGGCAGGTAGCCACGATCAAGGCACGCCGCAGGCGCGGCAATAAAGTTGCAAACGTTTGCCACACCCCAGACTGGATCACTGCAAACGCGAAACATGCTTGACACAAAGTGATTTAAGATATCGTATACCGTGTACCACGCGGGGTGATTGCGTGGAACAGGGAGCCATATCAATGATCTTTCAGAGGTCCTCCGCAGCGCGCCTGCGGACGCTTTTGATGCTGAGCAGCTTCGGCATCAGTACAGCGGCATTTGCCCAGACAGTGCCCAATGACACCGACGACAAGCCTGCCGCCGCGCAGGCGAACGACATCGTCGTCACCGGTTCGCGCATCCGCCGCGCGGCTGCCGACAGTCCGTCCCCGATCGCGGTGGTCGATGCGGAGCAGATCAAGGCCGCCGGCACGCAGAACATCGTCGATGTCGTCAACCAGCTGCCCGCGCTGGCGGTGACGCAGACCAACCAGACCAGCAACCTGGCCGGCAATGCGGGCATCAACGCACTCGACTTGCGCGGCCTGGGCACGCAGCGCACCCTCGTCCTCGTCGATGGCCGCCGTCAGGTCGCAGCGATTCCGGGCACTTCGGCGGTCGACCTCAGCAACATTCCCTCCAGCCTTGTCCAGCGCGTGGAAGTCATCACCGGCGGTGCTTCGGCACTCTACGGCGCGGACGCGGTGGCCGGCGTTGCCAACTTCATCCTGAAGAAGAACTTCTCCGGGATCGAGGCCAATACCCGCTACAGCGCATCGACGCGCGGCGACATGGATACCTACGGGTTCGACCTGCTGGCCGGCGCCAATTTCGCGGACAACCGCGGCAACGTCACGCTGTTCGGCTTCTTCGAAAACACGCCTGGCACCGTCAGCGGTTCGGACCGGCCGTGGACGGCGGACGGCTATCCGATCTACGCGCGCACCAGCAGCAGCACGCCCTATTACGTGCAGGACCACGTCCGCAACATCAACACCTCTGACTCGGCGCAGCTGGTGCTGGGCGGCAAGCTCTACGCGGTCGATCGCACCACCGGCGCGCTGCGCGATCCGATCCTTGGCCCCGGCGGCTTCGTCAATGCGGTGCCGACCAACCTCAACACCTCCACCGATCCGCTGGGCACGCTGCTGACCGACGGCGGCGAGTACAATGGCCGCTATGACGGCTGGTTCCTCTCGGTCCCGTCCGAGCGCATCAACACGCGCGCATCGGCCAGCTTCGAGGTGAGTGATGCGCTGAAGCTCTATGCCAACGCCACTTATGCGCACAACAAGTCGCAGGCGGGCTACCTTCAGATGACGGCCTTCGGCACCGACGTTGTCCCGGCCGACAGCCCCTACATCACCGACGAGATCCGCGCCGCCAGCGGCGGCTCCGTGCCGGACGGCGGCGTCCAGTTCGCGCGGCGCTTCATGGAACTGCCGGCACCGCGCACCGACTATGACCGCACGCTGTTCCAGGCGGTGGCCGGTGCGGACGGCGACTTCACGCTGTTCTCCAAGCCGTGGAACTATTCGACCTACTACTCCTACGGCAAGACCACCCAGCGCGTGCGCGACGTCAATTCGACCGCTTACGATCGCTGGTACAACGGCCTGGACAGCACGACCGACGCCAACGGCAACGCCATCTGCCGCAGCACGCTGGACGATCCGGGCAACGGCTGCGTGCCGATCAATCCGCTCGTCACGCTGACGCCGCAGATGATCGACTACATCACCTATACCTCGCACTGGTCGAAATCGACGCTGACCCAGCAGGTGCTTTCGGGCTACGTCTCGGGCGGCCTGTTCGATCTGCCGGGCGGCGCGGTGCAGATGGTGCTGGGCGCGGAATACCGCAAGGAACGCAACGACATCGGCGCGATCCCCGAATACAATCCGGACAGCCCGCTCTACGATCCCACCATCGGCACCACCGCCAGCACGCTGGTCGGCAAGTATTCGGTCAAGGAAGTCTACGGCGAAGTCCACGTGCCGATCCTGAAGGCCACGCCGTTCTTCGACACGCTGTCGGTCGACGGCGCGCTGCGCCTGTCGGACTACAGCACTGCCGGTTCGACCACGACGTGGAAGGTCGGCGGCGAATGGGCGCCGATCCGCGATATCCGCTTCCGCGCCACCTACGGTCAGGCCGTGCGCGCGCCGAACATCGGTGAACTCTACACGGCCAACAGCATCTCCGGCCTGTGGGTGACCGACCCCTGCAACACCTACAACCTGGCCAACCGCTCGACGCGTACGCAATATACCGCGGCCAACTGCGCGGCGATCCACCCGGCAGATACCGCCAGCTACTGGCTCTATCGCGACATCATTTCAAGCGGCAACCTCGACCTGAAGCCGGAAACCGCCAAGACGCTGACCCTGGGCGCCGTGTTCCAGCCGCGCTTCGTGCCCGGCTTCTCGTTCACGGTGGACTACTACAACATCGATTTGCGCAACGCGATCGATGCTTTCGGCGCGCAGACCCTGATCGAGAAGTGCGTGGACCAGTCCACGCTGGACAACATCTTCTGCCCGCTGATCCAGCGCGATGCCAACGGCAATCTGGAATCGGTGAAGACCCAGAAGCTGAACCTGGCGCAATACCTGACGCGCGGCATCGACTTCGGCCTTGCCTATTCGTTCCCGCTGGAACGGATCGGCCTTGGCGCCAATGCGGGGCGGATCTCGATCGACGCGAACTACACGCGCCTGCTCAACCGCCGCTACACGCTGGATCCCAGCGATCCGAACTCGATCACCGAATATGCCGGCGTGTTCGGTTCGCCCAAGTGGAAGGGCGTGGTGCGCACGAACTATTCGCGCGAAGGGTTCAACTTCACCTGGACGCTGCGCCAGTTCTCGCCGATGCGGTCCAGCACCACGATCACGCCTGACAAGTACAGCAAGATCTGGACGCCGACAGTCTTCTACAACGACTTCTCGGCATCTGTCCCGTTGACGGGCTTCCTGGAACTGTCAGGCGGCCTCAACAACGCCTTCGACCGTCAGCCGCCGCGCATTCCGGGCGCAGAGGCGGGCGGCGCGAACTTCGAACTGAGTTCCCAGTCGGGCGTCTACGACGTGATCGGGCGGACGTTCTTCCTCAGCCTGCGTTTCCACCGCTGATCCGCACGGAAGCATCAATCGAAGTCCGGACCCGTCCTCGCACGGGTCCGGACTTTTCCTTTTCTCGTCTTCGTCTTCAGGAGCCTTCGCGCGTGACTGCCAAGCCTTCGCTGCGCCTTGCACTGGCGCTTTCCATCTGGGCCTTGTCCGGCGCCGCCGGTCCGCCCGAAGCGGGCACCAAAACCGGCCCGGAAACGGGCAACCCAGCGGTCGAGCCAGTGCCGCCCGCGCTGGGCCTCGATCCGTTCTATCGCAAGTTCGTCGATGCGGACGGGATCCCCGTCGTTTCCTCCGGCAAAGTGCCCGATCGCGCGCTGATGATCGCGCGGGACATCGTCCTTGCCGAAACCGGGGAGCGCCCGGACATCCGGCACAAGCTTGTCCGCAGCGGCGCCCGCGTCGGCATCATGGCCATCGACGAAGGCACGATGGACCTGCCCGAGCAACGCGACTGGAAGAAGCCGGCGCCGGACGACGAACGCCTCACCCCGTGCGAGCGCAAGAACTACGCCCGGATCGCCGCCATGACTGATGCGGAATACTGGAACAGCCGCGCGCGCGGCATGGGCGGGCTCTATACGACCGGCGCGGCGGAAAACCTCCTTGCCGTTCCGGGCACGCGCTATTTCGGCGAGAATATCCTGGTGCACGAATTCTCGCACAACATCCTCTCGGCCATCGAAAGGGTCGATCCCGCGCTCTACGCAAGAGTGGAGGCCGCCTACCGCCATGCGCTGGATCGGGGGCTATGGAAGGACAACTACGCCTCCGTAACCGTGCAGGAATACTGGGCCGAAGGCACCCAGTTCTGGTTCAATTCGAACATGGCCTTCCGCACTGGCGACAAGGTCATCGTCTCCTCTTCCGACTTGCGCAAATACGATCCGCAGCTCTACGCGGTGCTGGGCGAAGTCTATTCGTCCAGCCACCGGATCGCGGCGGACGCCTTCTACAAGCACCCCGCGCGTCTGGCGGTGCCGCCGCAAAAACCGCAGGCGCCCAAGAACGCCTGCTGAGCGGCCCCGCCCTCACCCCGGTCTCCGTTCCCGCGTCGATTGACACGCCGCATCGCCTCGCTACCAATATGACGAACAAGCGGAGCGGGAGAGCGCTGTGGGCGGATTCCACGGAACGTCGGCGCCGGAGGGCAAGGTCGCAGTCGTGACCGGTGGCGGATCGGGCATGGGCGCAGCCACCAGCCTGCGCCTCGCCCGCGAAGGGCGCGCGGTGGCGGTGCTGGATATCGATGCCGATGGTGCCGAGACCGTCGCGGAACGGATCGTCGCGGCGGGCGGCAAGGCCCTGCCCGTCGCCGCGGACATTTCCAATCGCGATCAGGTCCGCGCCGCGCTGGCGCGGGTGCGCGCGGACCTCGGCCCGGTCACGATCCTCGTCAACAATGCCGCGGTCGAGAACTTCTGCCCGCTGGGCGGGCTGGACGATGCGACCTGGGACCGGCTGATGGCGGTGAACCTGAAAGGCTGCTTCATCGTCACGCAGGAAGTATTGCCGGATATGGAAGCGGCCGGCTGGGGCCGCGTGGTCAACATTTCATCGTTCGGCGCCCAGACCGGCGCGCCAGACATGGCGGCCTACACCGCCAGCAAGGGCGGAGTGATCGCGTTGACGCGTTCGCTGGCGGTGGAACTGGGCCGCAAGGGCATCACCGTCAATTCGGTCTCCCCCGGCTTCATCGATACGCCCATGGCCCGGCGCGCGATTGACGGAAATCTCTTCCCGGTCCCCTTCGAACAGATCGTCGCGACTTATCCGATTCCGCGTCTGGGCCGGGCCGAAGAGGTCGCGGCGGCCTGCTGCTTCTTCGCCAGCGAGGATGCAGGCTACGTCACCGGGCAGGTTCTGGGCGTCAATGGCGGCACCGCGTTCTGATCCGCGCGCGGCTTACGGCTGGCGCGAACCGCCTTCAGCCGCAGGCATTCCGCGCAAGACCGGCTCCTTACCGGCGCGATCGTCCTGCCCATGGTCGAGCGTTCCGAACAACCAGTCGTAGAACAGGGAAATAGTCGCGAAATTGCCACCGTTGAAACTGGCATGGTGGTTGTGGTGCATCCGCGACATCGTGTTGAGATAGCGGAACGGGAAGCGATCCACCTCCCACAAGTCGTGGTTGTGGAGGTTGATCTCCATGAACGCGATCCATGTCACCACGATGGTCACGATATGGAATGGCCCCATCGCCAGCGAGAGCAGGAGGATGGTGAAGATGTAGAGTCCCAGTCCGATCGCCACTTCCACGGGGTGGATGTAGCTGGAATCCATGCGGCAGGGATTGTGCTGCCGATGGTGCACGGCGTGGATCGACAGCAATGGCCCGCCCAGCAGCGCGCTGTCGTGAAACAGGAAGCGGTGGGTGAAGTAGTAGAAGAAGTCGTAGACCATCAGGATCACGGCGATGTCGCGGACCGCCTGCCACCACGGTTGCGGGTCGGCGGTGATGCAGAACGGCATGATCAGCCCGAAAATGATCGCCAGGAAGAACACGCCCCACTTGCGGTTCCAAGCCTGGTTCTTCGCGTAATAGGCCTTGGCCATCTTGTCGCGAAAGGCGGTCCGGTTGGCGCTGCTTGCCCGCGCGAAAGTCGGCACCAGCAGCACGGCAAGGCGCTTGCCCACCACTGAAACCAGGAAGATCGCCGCGCCTGCCGCCAGTGAAAGCTGCCACTGGTAATGCGCGGTCATGCTCGCCAGCCATTGAGAAAGCATAGGGCCTCCCGCCTTCGCCTCGCCATCGGAAACGCCGTTTCAAGCGGCCGAGTCCAACTTGTCATCACTTGATGACTTAATCGCGGCTTGCTCCCCTGTCAATCGTGGGCAATGAAGGGGGCGATGTCTGAAGAGAAGGAAATCCGGCGCAGAAATCCGGAACGGACCAAGGCGCGCATCCTGGCCGCCGCGCAGCGCGCCTTTGCGGAAACCGGCTATTCGCGAACCGGAATCCGGCAGATCGCCACGCTGGCCGACATCGATTCCGCCCTGATCCAGCGCTACTACGGCTCCAAGGCGGGGCTGTTCGAAGCCGCGCTGACCGACGCGATCCCCCGCTTCGAGGATTTCGACACCGAGCGCTCGACGCTGGGCGCGCGGCTGACGACCGAGTTCCTTGCCAGTCTGTTCGACTTGCGCGCGCATTCGATGATCGTGCTGTCGACCAGCGACGCCGAAGCCTGCGCGATCTGCGAAAGGGTGCTGGAAGCGAAAGCGATCGTGCCGCTGATGGAATGGCTGGGCCCGCCGGACGCGCGCACCCGCGCCGTGCGCCTTGTCATGCTGGCCACCGGCTTCATGCTGTTCACCCGCCAGGTCCAGCTGATGACGCCGGAAAGCGCGGTGGAAACCGGAACTTCCGGCTGGCTGTCCGACTTGTTGCAGGACATCATCAGGACATAGGGCCGACGGGGCATTACCGTCCCCTGCCAGCGCGCGCCAACCGATTGAAAAGCCCCCCCGTGACGCGCTACCAACGCGGCATGTGGAGACCCGTGCCTACCCCCCTGCCTGCCCTCCTGATGTCCCTTGCGGCGATCTCGTCCTGCCTTCCGGTCGTGGCGGCCGCCAACGATTCCTCCGCCCAGCTGGCGGCGGGCGGACTGGTACTGACGCGCAGCGACGCCATAGAAATGCAGACGGAGGATCTGGCGATCTCCCGCTCCGCCGTCAGCGTGCGCTACACTTTCGTCAACACCAGCGGCAAGGACGTGGTCAGCCGCGTCGCCTTCCCGCTGCCGGCCGTCGGCGGCCGAGAGTTCTTCGAGATGGACGTTGCGATCCCGGTGGGTTCGCCGTACAACTTCCTGGGTTTCCAGACCCGCGTCGACGGGAAGCCGGTGGCGATGGAGATCGAGCAGAAGGCGATGGTGGGCAACGTGGAGCGCACAGCCTGGCTGCGCGCCCATGCCATTCCGCTGGCCCCGCACCTTGGCCCCGCGCAGGAAGCGCTGGAACACCTGTCTCCCGCTGCACGCGCCGAAGCGGAGCGGCTGGAACTGATCGATGGCGACGGCTATCCCGCCTGGAAGCTGGAGACGACCTACCACTGGCTCCAGCGTTTCCCGGCAGGCGTGCCGGTCGTGGTCGAGCATCGCTACCAGCCCTCGGTCGGCGGCACGGTCGCCACCATGCTGGGCAGCGATCCGGAGCCCGAAACGGTGCGGCAGTACTGCGTCGAACCCTCTCTGCTTACCGCCCTGCGCCGGGCGGAGGCGCAGAACATCGTCTATTCGGAAAACTGGCTGGACTACATCCTGGTGACCGGCGGCAACTGGAAGAAACCGATCGGCAAGTTCCGCCTCGTCGTCGACAAGGAACGGGCGCAGGATCTCGTCAGCTTCTGCGGCGATGGCGTCCGCAAGATCGGCCCGACCCGGTTCGAGATGACGAAAACCAACTGGCGCCCGGAAAAGGACCTCTCGATCCTGTTCCTGGAGAAGCGCACCGGCGAATAGGGTGTACAAGGCGGAAGAGACCGCCGCTGTCCATCGCTGGACAGAAAACGTGAAATACGTCCGCCACTTGCCGGAACCGATCCGGATTTCGTTCGTTAGAGGTTCTGATCCGGGGGCCGCCTTGTTGGGGAGAGAGCGGTCCAGCCCCTGCCTGTCTTCCGCCCCTGAGATCGCAGATGAATTCCAGTAACGCGTTGAATCCCCAGTCACAACTGGCGCTTGCCATTATCGGCGTGCTGGCGCTCTGCCTGATCGCGGACATCCTGGTGCCGCTGGGCACGGGCGTAAGCGTGCTGTACTTGCTGCCCACCGTGATCGCCTATGTCGCGCGCCGGCCAGTCACGCCGCTGCTGGCTGCCTGCGCCGGCATCGGCTGCGCGTTCATCGCATACTTCGTGGCGCCGCAGGGGCTCGGCCCCGAAGTGGCGCTGACCAACCGGTCGCTCTCCGGCCTTACCAACCTGCTGATCGCCACCATCGGCTTCGTGCTGATCCGTTATCGCAATGCCAACCGTCATCAGCAATGGCTGCGCGAAAGCGAAAGCGAACTGGCGCGCGCGACCGCCGGCAGCCTGTCGCTGGACGAGCTGGGCAACCGCATCCTGGCCTTCATGGGCGAACGCTTCGGCGCGATTGCCGGGGCCGTCTATGCAGAAGAGGACGGCGGCTTCGTGAAGGTCGCCACCTGGGGCGTACCGGCGGAGGCCGAACTTCCCGCGCGCGTGGCACCGGGTGAGGGCCTGCTGGGCGGCGTTGCGCGTCATGGCCGCACCACCAGTGTCGACAATCTGCCCGGCGGCTATCTGGCGTTCGGTTCCGCGCTGGGGCGCGCCACGCCGGCACGGCTGGTGATCGGCGCCACCCGGTCCGAGGATCGCATCAACGCGGTCATCGAACTGGGCTTTCTGGACGACCCCGACGCGCGGCCGCAGGACCTTGCCACATTCCTCGACATTGTCGGCGCCTCACTGGGCATCACCTTGCGCGCGGCCCGCTATCGCGCGCGGCTGGAACAACTGCTGGCCGAAACCCAGCAGCAGGCGGAAGAACTGCAGAACCAGAGCGAGGAACTGCGCGCCACCAACGATGAACTGGAAGCGCAGAGCAAGCTGCTCCTGCAATCCCAGGCGCAACTGGAGGAACAGCAGGCGGAACTGGAACGCTTCAATTCGCAACTGGAGGAGCACAGCCAGTCGCTGGAAGCGCAGCGCGACGAACTCGCCCGGTCGCAGACGCAGTTGCGCAGCCAGGCAGAGGAACTGGAACAGGCCAGCCGCTACAAGAGCGAATTCCTTGCCAACATGAGCCACGAACTGCGCACGCCGCTCAATTCGCTGCTGATCATGGCGCGCCTGCTGGCGGACAATCGCGGCGGCAATCTGACCGAGGAGCAAGTGCGCTTCTCGGAAACCATCGAATCCTCGGGCAACGACCTGCTCACGCTGATCAACGACGTGCTCGACATCTCGAAGATCGAGGCCGGCCATCTTGAGCTGGAGCCGGAACACGTGCCGGTCGGTTCGCTGCTCGCCAAGCTGGAGAACGCCTTTGCCGCTTCCGCCACCGGAAAGGGGCTGACGCTTTCGTTCGCGGCGGCGGCCGATGCGCCTGGGGAAGTGCACACCGATCCGCTGCGGCTGGAACAGGTGCTGCGCAACTTCCTCTCCAACGCCATCAAGTTCACCGACGTGGGCGAAGTGGCGCTGACCGTCGATCGCGGCGCGCCTGGCCGGGTGGCCTTCTCCGTCCGCGACACCGGCCCCGGCATCGCGCCGGACCAGCAGGAAGCGATCTTCGAGGCGTTCCGGCAGGCCGATGGCGGCATTGCCCGCAAATATGGCGGCACCGGCCTCGGTCTCTCCATCTCGCGCGAGCTGGCCCATTTGCTGGGCGGCACCATCTCGCTGGACAGCACGCCCGGTAAGGGCAGCACTTTCACGATCGAACTGCCGCTGGAATTGAGCGCCACGGCCGCTGCGCCGCCGCCGCGTCCGGCTGTGCCGGCGCCGCCGCCGCAGGCTTCGTCGGCCACGCGCAAGGGGCCCGTCCCGCAGGACGATCGCGAAACGCTGACCGGCAGTTCACGGGTGATCCTGATCGTCGAGGACGATCCCGCCTTCGCCCGCATTCTGGCCGATCTGGCGCACGAACTGGGCTTCCAGTGTCTGATTTCCGGCACTGCCGACGAAGGCGCCCTGCTCGCCCGGCAATACCTGCCGCAAGCCGTGATCCTGGACATGCACCTGCCCGATCACACCGGCCTTTCGGTGCTGGACCGGATCAAGCGCGATACCCGCACGCGCCATATTCCGGTGCACATCGTCTCGGCCGATCATGACGATCACGGCGCGCTGGCCAGCGGCGCGGTGGGCTACCTGTTCAAGCCGGTCAGCCGCGACACGCTGGTGGACATGCTAGAAGGGCTGGAGGCCCGCATGGCCCAGCGCCTGCGCCGCGTGCTGGTGGTGGAAGACGATGCCCGCCAGGCAGAGGCGATCCATCACCTGCTCGCCTCCCGCGATGTGGAGACGGTGGACGTGCAGAGCGCCGCCGATTGCCTTGCAAAGCTGGGCGAGGAAACGTTCGATTGCATGGTGCTGGACCTGAACCTGCCCGACATGTCCGGGCTGGACCTGCTCGAACGCCTCTCGCACGATGAAAGCGTCGGCTTCCCGCCGGTGATCGTGTACACCGGCCGCGAACTCTCCGAAGAGGAGGAGATGCGGCTGCGGCGCTACTCCAAGTCGATCATCGTCAAGGGCGCCAAGAGCCCCGAACGCCTGCTGGACGAAGTGACGCTGTTCCTGCATCAGGTCGTCTCCGAACTGCCGCAGGAAAAGCAGCAGTTGCTTGCCCGCTCGCTGGGCCGCGACGCTGCGCTGGAAGGCCGCCAGATCCTGATCGTCGAGGATGACATCCGCAACATCTACGCACTCACTTCGGTGCTGGAACCGCACGGCGTTTCCGTGCGCATCGCCCGCAACGGGATCGAGGCGCTGAACGAACTGGCCCGCGCGGCGGACAGCGACGGATCGCCGGTCGATCTGGTGCTGATGGACGTGATGATGCCGGAAATGGACGGCCTTGCCTGCACCCGCGAAATCCGCAAGCACGCGCAGTGGAACACGCTGCCGATCATCGCGCTGACCGCCAAGGCCATGGAGCGCGACCATATCGAATGCCTGGACGCGGGCGCCAACGACTATCTGTCGAAACCGCTGGATATCGACAAGCTGCTCAGCCTCGTGCGCGTGTGGATGCCGCGATGAAGATGGTGCCCGAAACGCTGGAGAATATCGAAGTCGACCTGCTGGTGGAGGCGATCTGGCGGCGTTATCAATACGATTTCCGGGACTATTCGCGCACGTCCCTGCTGCGCCGGCTGCAACGCGCGCAGTCCCATTTCGGCTTCGCGCACTTGTCCGGCCTTCTCGACCGCATCCTGCACGATCCGGACAGCCTGAACGAGCTGATCGGCTTCCTGACCATCCAGGTCAGCGAGATGTTCCGCGATCCGGAATATTTCCGGGCAGTGCGCGAACGCGTGATCCCCCACTTGCGCACCTGGCCCTCGATCAAGGTCTGGGTCGCCGGCTGCGCCAATGGGGAGGAATTCTACTCGCTCTCCATCCTGTTCCGCGAGGAAGGCCTGGCCGAGCGCACGCTGTTCTACTGTACCGACATCAATCCCGCCGCACTCACCCGCGCCGAGGCCGGCGTCTACGAGATCGACCGGCTGGCCGGCTTTTCGCGCAATTACCGCGAAGCGGGCGGCAAGGGTTCGCTGTCGGACTACTACACTGCCAACTACGGCGTCGCCCGCTTCGATCCGGCGCTGCGCCGGCGCGCGGTCTTCGCCGATCACAACCTGGCGAGCGATGCCGTGTTTTCCGAAGTCCAGTTCGTGTCCAGCCGCAATGTGCTGATCTATTTCGACCGCGCCTTGCAGGATCGCGCCTTGGGCCTGTTCGCCAGTTCGCTGCCCTCGGGCGGGTTCCTTGGGCTGGGATCGAAGGAGACCGTGCAATTCTCGGCCGAGGGCGACAGCTTCACCGATTTCGCGCCGATGGAAAAGATCTGGCGACGAACCACCCATCAGGCAGAGGAGATCGCCTTTGCTGAATGAACCACTGAAGATTCTGGCGGTCGACGACGTGCCGGAAAACCTCATCGCGCTTGAGGCGGCGCTCGACCAGCCCGGCGTGGAACTCGTCACCGTGGCGTCCGGTTTCGAGGCGCTTGAAGTGCTGCTGCGCGAAGAGTTCGCCCTGGCCCTGCTCGACGTGCAGATGCCGGGGATGGACGGCTTCGAATTGGCCGAACTGATGCGCGGGACGGAGCGCACGCGCGGCGTTCCGATCATCTTCCTCACCGCCGTCGCCACCGACGAGCGGCGCAAGTTCCGCGGCTATGAAACGGGCGCCGTGGACTATCTGCTCAAGCCGCTGGACATCACCGAACTCAATTCGAAAGTCGCGGTCTTCGTCGAACTGGCGCGGCAACGGCGTGAGATCGGCCGCCAGCGCGACGAACTCGGCCTCGCACTCGGCCGGCTGCGCGCGCATGGAGACAACTCGCCGCTGGCGGTGCTGGAAATCGACGCCAACTTGCGCGTGGTGAGCTGGTACCGCAGCGCGGAGCGCGAACTGGGCTTCGCTGCCGAAGATATTCTGGGCATCCGGATCGATGACGCACCCTTCCTCGTCGCGGCCGAGCGCCTGCATTTCCGCGAGCAGATGTGCGGCCTGCTCGGCGGCGGCGATCGGCGCGAGATGCAGGAACACCGCTTCGTCCGCGCCGACGGTTCGGTGCGCGAGGGCGAATGGTATTGCTCCTCGCTCGCTGGTTCGGGCCCCGGTTTAGGCGCCGGCTCAGGCGCGCGGCCGGGCAGCGTGATGATCGAACTGCTGGACGTCACCGCACGCCATCGCGCGGAAGAAACCCAGCGCCTGCTGATCGGCGAACTCAACCACCGCGTGAAGAACACGCTGGCCACGGTTCAGGCCATCGCCTCGCAGGGCCTGCGCCACGCCCGTTCGACGGAGGTTTTCCAGGATGCCTTCACCGGCCGCCTGCAAGCGCTGGCCCGCGCCCATTCACTGCTCAGCGCCACGACATGGGAAGCGGCAAGCTTGCGCCGCCTCATCGCCGATCAGGTAGCGATCGGCGCCGTTGCCGAGGATCGGCTGCTCTTGTCCGGCGCGGATGTAGACCTGCCACCGGAACTGGCGCTGCGGTTCTCGCTCATTCTTCACGAACTGACGACCAACGCGAACAAGTACGGCGCGCTATCCAACGAGACCGGCGTGATCGCGCTGGAATGGACGCATTGCGGAGACGTGCTGGACTTCCGGTGGAGCGAACGCGGCGGCCCGCCAGTCGTCGCCCCCGAACGCAACGGCTTTGGTTCCACGCTGATCCGCAACAGCATGACGGCGGACGGCGCCCAGATCACCGCCGATTTCGCGCCCGACGGGGTGCGCTGGAACCTCGTGCTGCCGCTGACCTGCCCCCCGCCCTTCGGCGAGACATCGCACCGCACCGCTCCACCGCCCCCCGCACCACGTCCGCAAGGGAGCGCGTTCAAGATCCTGATCGTCGAGGATGAGCCGCTGGTGGCCATGGAACTGGCGATGGAGATAGAGGAAACCGGCGCGGTCCCGTTGGGCCCGGCGGGCACCTGCGAACAGGCCGTAGCCCTCATCCGCGGGGCGTCGCCCGACCTCGCTCTGCTGGACGGCAACCTCAACGGCGAAAAGATCGACGCGGTTGCCGACGAACTGGCCGCGCGCGACATCCCCTTTGCATTCGTAAGCGGCTACGATCGCGCCCACCTGCCCCCCGCCCATGCGGGGCGCCCCATGCTCGGCAAACCGTTCCTGTCGGCCGAGGTCCGCAAGATCGTAGACCAACTGGCGGCGGAGATCGCCGGCGTCGGCTAGCGCATCGTCATTCGGGAGGATTCATCCGCCGATCTGGGAAATGCAGCGCCAGAGAGGCCAGAGCGGTTGAAGATACGCCCGAAGTGAACGAACGACTACTCTCGGAGCGCACGGAGATCGGACGGAATGGCAAGTGTCGGGATACTCACGCCGAAAGTGGACGTTTCACATGGCCTTTGTGTCGGTTCACGGGCCGCCAAGTGAATGGCCTTAGCCAATCAAGGACTGGTTCTACGCGATCAGTGATCCATCCCGCAACGGCTATGCCTGCAGCAGCGGCGATAACTCCCGCCAACAGATCGACGATATAATGCCCACCAATCGGCACTGCGGAGGCCAACATCAGCGTATTGAGAGTCACGAAAATCCATCGCATCGCTCGGATTGACCAAAAGCCATAAGCCAGCAAGACGGCGGCACCGGCATGAAAACTCGGAAAATTCACAATACCGGCCAGTGTACCCAGCGAAATCAGCCTCAGCGTCCCATTGCGCAGGCCATCCAAAAGCACGGGTTGGTTCCAAGGCGTGGGGTCAAGCATAGCTGGAACGTTGCCCGCCGCGATCCCGAAATAATCATAGGCGCCGAGTACCGGGTATAATGCGAAGACCCCGACAACGATGCACAAGGTTGTGATCCAAGACAGCAGGAAATGCCACACGCGACGATGGTTTGACATCAGCGCCAGAGCGAGGATCAGTAACTGCGGTTGCCATTTAATGCTTTCATAAACCCAATTGGCAATCCGAACCGGCAGCCCGGACCGCGAGAAAGAAAGCATCGTTCCGGGCCAGTCGAAGCCGGGCAGCAGTATTCGATCTGCGTACGCCAGCGGGCCATCGAAGAACGCTCTTTGGCTCGTCGCTGCGACAAACGTCATCAAAGAGACGGTGAAGCAGATCGTGTAGAACAATGTCCAGGCCTCGAGCACCGTGGCGACACGTGCCAATCCACGCCCGCGCAAACACCACGCGAGCCATAGCGCGAAAGTAAAGACGCATCCGACCATGCCAAATTCGTCGACCTCAATGCGCAATCCAGTCCTGGCCAGCGCCAATGGTATCAGTCCCCAGACTAAAATGAGAAATAGATATACGGGTGCGCTGTTGGCCATAAACAGCGACGGGCGTCGTCGCTCGGAGGACACGGCAGCAGGATGGTTAATAAGCATGCAAACGGAATGCAGTATCATTTCTTAAAGATTTGCAAACTCACTTGCCATCTCTTTTAGGAGAGTGAGTGACTGGTCTTGTGGGGCCCGCAATGTTGGCGCGTCCGGAAAGCCCGCTTCCGCATCAGAAATCGTGAAAGCCGCCATTTTCCTGCTTCTGGCGGCTCCGGAATGGCAGCTACGCCTGAGCAGCGCCCCTATAATGGTCATGGTCAGAGGCGACCAGCGAGCCTAGGCGCCGGACGGGATGTAAGCTGGACGTCTGCTAGCTATCTAGCAAGGCCGCGCGCGACTTCTGCCTGCTTCAAGGTTTGAATTTCCGGGCACCACTTTCACGCGCTTGTTACCGCCTAGTTGGCGTAGTTGTTGCGGAGTAGCGATGACGCAGATGCGGCCTCCGTCTTGTCCGCTGCCGTAGCCCTCCAGCATGTAGACTGCGGCGCCGTTATTGGGGCGATAGAAACCGTTGGGCCAGCGGCATCCGCCCGTGTTCCTGCCCTTTAGCCGCAGGCGATCGACTTCCCTCACTTGATTGAAGCCACCCAGCATCTTCATTTGCTCTTCGTTCTGCACACCGCAATAACGATTTTGCTCGTACTGATAATAGACGGTACGGTCCCGTTTTTCGCGGTAAAACCCTTCGCCATTGTCATAGCGGTTGTCGTAACCATTGCTGCTATGCTGCCCAACGGCTGGAACGGCGAATGCAGCAATCGACGCAATTGCGGCGAAGATGGACACTCTGCGCATATGCTCCCCCCTGGATGCCATATACAGGCTGCCACCGGGCAGCGGAACGGTCAACCGTGCTAGCGTCCAGATCGGCGATCCGGAATCGCGGCATTCGGATTGAAAAGCTGACGATCTGCCGTTGCCGTGAATGGCTGACCGCTTGCAGCACCGCGTCTCTCAGGCGACTGCGAGGTTTGGCTGGCAGCCGCCATTTCTCGAGGCTAAAATCCTGCCGTGCCAGTCTCTAAATCAGAAAATGATCGCGCCCGAATGCGCAACGAACTGGGCTTCCAGCGTTGGGAAGCGATCGACCATTTCCTTGGCTATGGTGACTATCTCAACCTCAATGAATTTGATTTTCGTGGTGCGATCGCGGAATATGAGAACGCTTGGGAACTTCTGGATACTCCCTGGCAGCAAGAGGTAGGTGGGGCCGATATCCTTGAAGGTATCGCAGATTTCGCCCTCAAGTCGGGGGATCCCAAATTGGCTGGGGAAACGCTCAGCCGCCTACTGCCTCGCGCCACTATGATGGCGAACTCTACACTTCGCGAAGCCTGTGAAAGGCTCGCCGAACAGGCGAGCCACTCGGACGACTGAACGTCTGCTTCTATAAGGCATCGCGGCTGTCAGGTTGGGGAAAGCGCACTGTCGGCTTTGGGTTATCCCAGCTGGCCAATGGAAGCGATGCAGGTAAAGGCGCTGGAGCAAAGTCCGAACACGGCGATCACCACCCGTACGAGCCAAATTTCAATCACTATTCCATCCTGGATGCGCCGCCCTCCGCCGTTGACGGTCGCTTCGGAACGGCCGCCAGGCGATCAGGAATAGCCAACATGTAGGCGTCTCCGGAAAGTCTGGTTTCGAGCAGCGACAGACCCTTTCCCACGCCGCCTTAACCGAGTGAGCGAGTGTCCAGGGGCTCGGCCGGGATGACCATCTCCACGCAGAGGCCCCTGCCCGGCAGGTTTGTGGCGGCAATGCGTCCGTTGCTGGCCGCCACCGCGCGGGATGCAATGGCAAGTCCCAGCCCAAGGCCCTGGCTGTCCGGCTGGCTGCGCACGAAGGGTTCGAAGATGCTGTCGACCATTTCGGCGGAAACGCCCGGCCCTTCGTCGCTGACCGTCACGCGGTAGCGATCGGGGCGGTGGAGCAGCTCGATGCCGACCGAGATATGCGATCCCTGCGGAGAGAAGCGCAGGGCGTTGCGCAGCACGTTCTCGATGGCGCGGTGGAGCAGTTCGCCGTTGCCGCGTACCGCCGGGGCATGGCTCAGGTCCGAATCTGCGGCATCGCCTTCGGTACCGATCCCGCTGGTGAAAAGAGCGATCTGCACCCCCTGCGGCTGCGCTTCGTAACGGGCATCGGCAACCACACCGGCAATTACCCCGACAAGATCGATATATTCGTCACCGCCGGCAGGCTCGTTCTCCGCCCGGGCGAGCATCAGCAACTCGCCAACGAGCGCGTCCAGCCGGTCGATCTCGTGCTCCATGCGGTCCATCGAACTGTCGAACCGCTCGGGCGACTGGCGGGCCAGCGCGATGGCAAGATGCAGCCGGGCGAGAGGCGAGCGCAACTCGTGCGAGACGTCGTGCAGCAGCCGGTCGCGGCTTTCGACAAGCTGTTCCAGCCGCCGCGCCATCGCGTCGAAATCGTGGGCGAGATCGGCCACCTCGTCACGGCGGGAGCCGATTGCGGGCGAGACGCGCGCTTTCAGGTCGCCGCGCGCCAACCGTGCGAAACCGCTGCGCAGATGGTTGATCGGCCGCATCAGATAGCCGGCGAGCAGCGCGCTGAAGACCAGCCCGGCCAGCACGCCCATGATCGCCAGTTCGGGCGGGATGTTCAGCCGCCAGATGCGCTGGTCGCTGTGATAGCGGAAGCGCAGCCGGTAGGTCTTTCCGGCAGGATCGCGCACTTCGCGCTCCATCACCGCGTTTTCCGGGTCGTCCGTACCGGGCAGCACCACGACTTGCCCGGGCGCGACGAGTTCCAGCCGCTTGCGCTGGTCTTCCGGCAGATTGTCCAGCATCGCCACATAGCGCGCTGCACCGCCCGCGCCGATCGCCTGCGCGCCGGCTTCGAGCAGAGCGGGCCCCACCTCATGCGTCATCAAGGCGGCGGGCGGTTCGCGGTTGGAACGCAGCGCGAAAAGCAGCCAGACCGCCTGCGTCATCACCACGAAGGTGACCAGGAACGACAGCAGGATCTTCCAGAACAGCCTGCGTCCGGTAATCGCGCTGGGCTCCTTCATGCAGCCCGCAGGCGGTAGCCGACGCCGCGTATCGTCTCGATCCCGGCGTCCCCCTGCGATGCAGCCTCCAGCTTGATGCGCAAGTTGCTGACGTGGACGTCCACGCTGCGGTCGTAGCTCTGCCGCGCCCGGCCTAGGCCGCGCAGCGACAGTTCGTCCTTGGTGGTGACGGCGATACCGGCGCGGGCCAGGACCATGAGGATGTTGAATTCCGAAGGCGTCAGTTCGATCGGCACCGTGCGCCACGCCGCCTTGCGCGCGGGTACCTGGATGTCGAGCCCACCGATCGTCAGAGCCTGCGCCGTCTGGGCCCGTGCGGTCTGCGCTGAACTGGCCTCGCGCGGCTGGTGGCGGCGCATGTTGGCGCGCAGCCGGGCGACCAGTTCGCGCGGATAGCAGGGCTTGGCCACATAATCGTCGGCGCCGAGTTCCAGGCCGATCACCTTGTCCACCTCGTCCCCGCGGGCGGAGAGCATGATGACCGGCACGTCGTTGGTATCGCGCAACTGGCGCAGCAATTCGATGCCGTTGAGCCGCGGCAGCATGATGTCGAGGATCACCGCGTCGTGTTCGCCCGAAAGCGCGCGGCGGATGCCCTGCACGCCATCGGTGGCCACTTCGACGCGGAATCCCTCGCTCTCAAGGTATTCGCCCAGCATCGCGCCCAGCTCAAGATCGTCGTCGATCAGCAATATGCGTTTGGGTTCCACGTCCACGGCGGCCCTGATGGCGCAGATCATAACGATTGTCAGCCGCCTGCGGCTGTCCTTACGAAAACTTTACGTTTTGCTTGCGAAGTCCTTACCCACAAAGCCGCCGCCGCGCGTCATATCGCATTACTCGGACAAATAAGCAGTCCAGTTAAACGATATGGGGCATGGTACGGGCCAGCCCCCACAGGGAGGGTTGATCCATGGCGCTCAGGCCATTCGCATTCTGCACAGCTTCCGTTCTCGCGCTCACGCTTTCCGGCGTCGCGCAGGCGCAGGATGCTGCGCCGCAGTCTACCGACACGACTACGGCCGATAGCACGCAGCCCAGCGCGGAAGACATCATCGTAACCGGCGTGCGCGCATCGATCGTCGGCGCGCTGAACGTGCGCAAGAACTCGGTGCAGATCGTCGACTCGATCGTGGCCGAGGACGTGGGCAAATTGCCGGACAATAACGTCGTCGAAGCGCTCCAGCGCGTGACCGGCGTCCAGATCACCGACCGCGCCGGCGGCGAAGCGGCCACCGTTACCATCCGCGGCCTTCCCGACGCGGCAACGACGATGAACGGCCGCAACATCTTCACATCCACCGGCCAGTCGTTCTCGCTCCAGGATATCTCGGCGAACCTCGTCAAGCAGGTCGATGTCTACAAGACGCGCTCGGCCGACCAGCTGGAAACCGGCCTTGCCGGCCAGATCGACGTGAAGACCCGCCGCCCGTTCGATTTCGACGGCTTCGCCATTTCCGGTCTTGTGCGCGGGACCTACAACGAGATTGCGGACAGCTTCAATCCGAACATGGCGCTGCTGGTTTCCGACCGCTGGGAGACCGGCATCGGCGATATCGGCATCCTGATCAACGGCAGCTACAGCAAGACCAAGTACCGCAACGAGTTCGGTCGCCGCCGGCGCGCTGGTGCCGTTCGCGACCGAGAATCCGCCGGCAGGCTCCGGCCTCACGTCGCTTGAGCGTATCTTCCCCGGCGACAATAACGAGAACTGGACGCCGGGCCTGAATGCGGGCCTGCCCACCACACCGGGCTCCACGCTGAACATCAACGGCGTCGATACGCCCTATTACCTCTCGCGCGACGCGATCTTCTCGACCGACCAGTACGGCACGCGCAAGCGCCCGTCGTTCAACGTCGCGCTGCAATGGGCGCCGAACAGCAGCTCGGTCTACACCGCCGAGATGTTCTACACCGGCTATCGCGGCACCCTCTACAGCGACATGATGTTCAGCTATGTCGACTGGTGGGGCAATCCCGGCGCGTTCGAGACCTACGACGGCACCAACATCATCAAGTCGCGCACGGTAGACGACGTCTACGGCTTCAACAGCGGCGACTATACGAAGAACAGCACCGACAGCTACGTCTATGCCCTGAACGGCCAGTGGGACGTGGGCGACGGCCACGGCAAGATCACCGCCGACCTTGCCTATCAGGACAGCACCTACAAGACCTCGTTCATCGCCATGCGCACCGATCGCACGGCCAGCCAGATCACGGCCGACTTCAATGCCGGCGGCGGCGTTCCGTCCTACCACTTCGACGACGATTCGCTGCTGACCCAGGCCTCCACCTGGAACGTCGCGCAGATTTACGACAATGCGGAGCGGGACAAGGGCAGCGCCGTCACTGCGCAGCTGGACGGCTATTACAGCTGGGACGATGGCTTCCTGCGCCGGATCAAGGCGGGCCTGCGCTACGACGACCGCAAGGCATCCAGCTATTCGCGCACCGGCGATGCCGACAGCCTTGGCGTCAGCCTGACCACCCTGCCCGAAGCGGCCTACTTCACCAATTCCGGCTTCATGAGCGGCGAGGCCGACGTGCCGCGCAGCTGGATGACGGTGGACGGATCGTGGCTCTACAAGAATGCCGATTATGTCCGCAGCCTCTATGGCCTGCCGACTTCGGACCAGCTGACGCTCAACAAGACGTTCGACATCGATGAGATCACCATGACCGCCTATGTCATGGCCGATGCGCAGGCGACGATCTTCGGTCGTCCGCTCGATATCGAAGGCGGCGTGCGCTATGTGAACGTGGCCAGCGACTACAACTTCTTCGACCGCTACAACGACTATGCGCTCAGCCGCGCCAATTCGGGTTCGGCGAAGTTCCTGCCCAGCTTCACGGCCCGCTATGCGATTACCGACAAGCTGCGCCTGCGCTTCAACTATGGCGAGACGCTGCGCCGCCCGAACTTCACCGACGTGAACCCGACCTATTCGCTGACCGGCGATCTTACCAAGGTCGGCTACGGCAGTGGTTCGGCGGGCAATGCGGCGCTGAAGCCGACGCATTCCAAGAACTACGACCTGGCGCTCGAATGGTACTTCGACCGCGACAGCGCGATCACCGTCACGGCCTTCCGCCGCGAGGTTGACGGGCTGGTGGTCAGCATGCCAGTGATGACCTACATCCCGAACAACGGCATCGTCGCCGGCGCGACGGATTACTTCGTGGTGACCAAGCCGGTGAACGCGTCGGACGGCGTGCTGAAGGGCGTGGAAGTGGGCCTTACCTACTTCCCGCACTACCTGCCCAGCGTGTTGGACGGGCTTGGTTTCCAGGGCAGCCTGACGGTGCTGGATTCCAGCCAGACGATCCCGGAAACCGATTCCGACACCGGCGAGATCATCGGCTATTCGAAGTCCGCCTTCTTCGACGTGTCGAAATTCTCGTACAACGCCACGCTGGCCTACGATCGTGGGCCGTTCAATGCCCGCCTGTCCTACGTCTGGCGCAAGGGCTTCCTGCACAACAAGGAAGCCAGCCTGTTCGCGAACCCGATCGGCATCTGGTACAAGCCCGAGGAGAGCCTGGACTTCCAGCTCACCTGGAACGTCACCAAGGACATCGGCGTGACGTTCGACGCCACCAACCTCACCAAGTCGAAGCAGCAGAGCTACTACAAGTATGGCGATGCCGGCGGTTCCACCACCGACAACCTCGCCACCACGCTGCTGGCGCGCACGTTCTCGATCGGCGCCCGCTTCACGTTCAAGTGAGCGAGTGACACCCTTCCGGCAGCGGCGCGGCCTTCCGCCATTCGGTCGCGCGGCTGCCATGGCGACCGTCCTTCGGGTTCCTCTCCCAACATGGCCCGAAGGACGGTCGCTGCTTCGTATTCCTTTCGGCCATTCCTTTCGCGCCATTCCATTCAAGCATGCGCTGCCGATGAGGGGGACATGATCCGATGAGCCATCTCGCGCCGAAATTGCCGGACGGGGCCAGGGCTGCGATGCCCCGTACGATTCCAGGTACGATTCCAGGCACGATCCCGGCCACGCTGCCAGAACGCCTGCACGACAGCGTAGCCGCACGCCTTGCCATGCGGATCCTCGGCGGCGAATACGCGGCGGACCATGTCTTCGTGGCCGAAGTGGAGCATGCGGACAGGCTGGGCGTCTCCCGCTCGGTGCTGCGCGAGGCATTCCGGCTGCTCGCCGCCAAGGGCCTTGTCAGCAGCCGCCCGAAATCGGGCACGCGGGTCAATGCCCGGCGGCATTGGAACATGCTCGACCCCGAAGTGCTCGCCTGGCAGGTCGAATGCGGGGCAAGCGATGCGTTCCTGCGCAATCTGTTCGAACTGCGCATGGTGGTGGAACCGCAAGCCGCCGCCATGGCCGCGCTGCGGCGCGACGACAGCCAGCTTGCCGCCATGGCCGATGCGCTGGCGACGATGGAGCGGCACGGCCTTGCCAGCGAGCCGGGCCGTCTGGCGGACTTGCGCTTCCACGAACTGGTGCTGGAAGCGACGCATAACGAGATGCTGCTTTCGCTGGCAACGCCGATCCTGACGGCCATCGCCTCGACCACCCAGATCAAGCAGCGGCTCCATTCGGCCTCCCGGCGCGATCCGATGCCGGACCACCGCGCGCTTTACCTGCATATCGCCGAAGGCAATGCGGGCCGGGCGCGCCGGGCGATGGAGCGGTTGATCGATCTGGCGCTGGCCGACACGCAGCTGGCGCTGGAACGTTTTTGAGCCTCGCCACTGCTCGAAACCTAGCCCGGAAAACTTTCTTTCACAGGCAAGACTTGTTCTGTTACGGGCAAGTCTTCCTTCGCCCCGGCGATGCGTAAATCTTACGGATCGCTATGAGGTGGGCCGCTTCCATGGTATCTTCGCAGCAACCACCAAAGAGTGGATTGACAGGAGAGCCAATATGGAAGGCTTGGAATCCGTATTTTGCGTATGCGAATTCCGTACGTTGTGCGCTGCGGTAGCATGCAGCGGCACATTCGCACTGATGACGATACTACTGCTGACTTGAATTGTCCCCCGTCGCGGCGGGTTCGCCAAGGCTGCGCGGGGCACCCATCTCGACCAATCGGTCGTTCAGGATTTCGAGAGTCCGCAGGAATGCGGACTGTTGCTCGTCGTCCAGCACTTCAAAGAACTGTGCGATAAAGGCGTCCTTGTGGGGTTCCACCTCACGAATCACGGCCTCTCCCGCTTCGGTCAGGCTGATGCGCTTGGCCCGTCGATCGCTTGGATCCGGGCTGCGCAGGGCTAGACCTTCTCGTTCCAGCGCATCAATCGCTTCGGTCACGGTTCGCGGCGCCTGTCCCAGCACTTCGCAAATGTCCGTGGAACGCACTGACCCACCGCGCTTTATCGCCAGCAGAATTTTCAATTGCGCCAGCGATGCCCCCTGCGCGCGCATCCGGTCATTGAACAGCCGGTGCATGCGCAGGTGCAGGTCGCGCAGCTGCTCCATGGATTGCAGGCGAATACTCACGGCAAGAAATATTGTGGGACCATATGAAATGCCATTGCCATATGCTGCATAGCGGTGCAAGGGCGCGTCCATCACTGCTGCGATGCAACAGGATCTGTAAGCTGCGACGCAGCAGGAACGTACGAGCTGCGCCGCAGCGACAAGCGATGAGAAGCGATTGATGGCAAACGACGGTATCGATTCGGATGGTCAGCCGGTGAACGACGGCGCAGAGCGTCCCTCCGCGCTCAAGCGGCCCGGCGTTCGCCGCGTGCTGTTTCTGGGCGCTGCCGTGGTGGTCATCGGTGTGGGCGCCTGGGTGCTCCACTACGTGACGCGCGGGCAGTATCTGGAAGACACTAACGACGCATTCATCCAGGCCGATGCCGTTACCGTTTCGCCCCGGATTTCCGGCTATGTCGACGCCGTTCTGGTGGGCGATAACCAGGACGTGAAGGCGGGCCAGCCGCTCGTGAAGATCGACCCGCGCGACTATAACGCGCAGGCCGCCCAGTATCAGGCGCAGATCGACGTGGCCAAGGCCAATGCCGAAAACGTGCGCGCCGGCATCGGCGAGCAGGAAGCCGCGATCGCACAGGCGCAGGCGCAGCTCGCCTCGGCAGAGGAAGACGCCCGCTATGCCGAGCGGGAGGCTGCCCGCTACGCCCCGCTGGCCGCCAGCGGCGCCGAAACCAAGGAACATCTGGCCACCTTGCGTAACCAGGCCGCCAAGGCCCGCGCCACGGCCGATGCCCAGCGTGCCGCGCTGACTTCCGCCCAGCGCCGCATTGCCGCGCTGAACGCGCAGGTCCAGCAGGCGCAGGCGCAGGGCGAAGCCGCCCGTGCGCAACTGGCTTCCGCCCACGTCAATGTCGGGTCCACCGTGCTGACCGCCAGCGTCGATGGCCGCATCGGTGACCGCACCGTGCGCGCCGGCCAGTTCGTGCAGGCCGGCACCCGCCTGATGTCGGTGGTGCCGCTGTCCAAGCTCTATGTGACGGCGAACTTCAAGGAAACGCAGATCGGCCTGATGCGCCCCGGCCAGCCCGCCACCATCGAGGTGGACGCGCTGAACGGCACCAAGATCCGTGGCCATGTCGAAAGCGTGTCGCCGGGTACGGGCTCGCAATTCTCGCTGCTGCCGCCGCAGAACGCCACCGGCAACTTCACCAAGATCGTCCAGCGCGTGCCCGTGCGCATCGCCATCGATGCCGGTCCCGAGGCGCGCCGCGTGCTGGTGCCCGGCCTGTCGGTAACCGTCACGGTCGACACCATCGGCGAGCGCGGATCGCAGCAGGCCATCGCCAAGCAGGAGAAGGCCCGCCGGACGGGCGATAAGTGAGCGAAGCCGTGAGCGGATCGACCGCCACTGCCGGGGCTGCTCCGCCCGCCCCGCCGGTAACCGAAAAACCCGCCGACGCCGCGGCATGGCTGGCCGTGGCGGCCGGTACGCTGGGCGCGCTAATGGCGACGCTGGACGTCTCCATCGTCAACAGCTCTCTGCCCACGATTCAGGGTGAAATCGGCGCCAGCGGCACCGAGGGCACCTGGATCGCGACCGCCTATCTGGTGGCGGAAATCGTCATCATTCCGCTGTCCGGCTGGCTGGAACGCCTGCTGGGCCTGCGCACGCTGCTGCTGGTGGCATCGGCGCTGTTCACGCTGTTCTCGATGATGTGCGGCCTTTCCACGACGCTGACGATGATGATCATCGGCCGCATCGGCCAGGGCTTCACCGGCGGCGCGCTGATCCCGACCGCGATGACCATCGTGGCGACGCGATTGCCCCGCGCGCAGCAGCCGATCGGCAACGCCCTGTTCGGCGCGACCGCGCTGCTGGGCCCGGTGGTCGGCCCGGTGCTAGGCGGCTGGCTGACCGAAAATGTCAGCTGGCACTATGCCTTCTTCCTCAACCTGCCGGTCGGCATTGCGCTGGGCACGTTGCTGCTGGTGGCCATTCCGCACCAAAAGGCGAATCTCGGCCTGATCCGCGAGGCGGACTGGCTGGGTATCCTTGGCCTCGCGCTGGGCCTTGGCGGGCTGACCGTGGTGCTGGAGGAAGGCGAGCGGGAACAGTGGTTCTCCTCCCACCTGATCCTGATGCTGACGGGCGTGTCAATCCTGGGGCTTGTCCTGCTGGGGCTGGGCCAGGTGATCTCGAAGAAACCGGTGATCAAGCTGAAGCTGCTGCTGGACCGGCAGTTCGGCAGCGTCGTCGCCATGGTCACCGTGGTCGGCATGGTGATTTACGGCACCTCCTACGTGATCCCGCAGTTCCTTTCGACGATCGCCGGCTACAACTCGCTGCAATCGGGGCAGGTGGTGATGCTTTCGGGCATCCCGGTCATGCTGATGATGCCGATCACGCCGTGGCTGATCCGCAATGTCGACATCCGCCTTTCGGTCTGCTTCGGCCTTTCCGTGCTGGCGCTCAGCGCCTGGCTGGAGACGGACATCACCCCGCTTTCGGACGGCAGGGACTTTGTCGACAGCCAGCTTCTCCGCGGCATGGGCACCGTGTTCTGCATGATGTTCCTGAACCAGGCGGCGATCCGCTCGGTGCCGAAGGAGGAGGCGGGCGACGCTTCCGGCCTCTACAATGCGGCACGCAATCTGGGCGGTTCTTTCGCGCTGGCCGGCATCGCGGTGATCCAGGACCAGCGCCTGTGGCTGCACGCGCGCCGGCTGGAAGAGACGCTCAACGCCAACTCGGTCGCGGTGCAGGACTACGTTTCCGCCCAGGGCGCCGGGGTGCTGCGATCGCTGGAAGCGACGATCCAGATGCAGGCGCTGACGATGACTTATGCGGACATGTTCTGGATGATGTCGGTGGGCATCATTTTCGTCATCCCGCTCACGCTGTTCCTGCGCCCGCTTCCCAAGAATGCGCCGCTGGCGACCGGACATTGAGGAAAACCATGCGTTCCTACCTTCTTCTCCCGCTGCTTGCCGGCACTGCGCTTGCAGGCTGCACGGTCGGCCCCAACTACGCCGGTCCGCCCAAGACCGCGGCCGACGGCAATGCCGCTTTCGCGCGCGCCGATGCGGGCAGCGTCACCAACGCGCCGCCGGTCGCCGAATGGTGGAAGCCGCTGGGCGATCCGCTGCTGGACGATCTGATCGCCAAGGCCCTGGCAGAGAATACCGATGTGCAGGCGGGCGAGGCAAAGCTGCGCCAGGCGCAGGCCTCGCTGGGTGAGGAGCGCGCCAACCTTGGGCCGAAGGCCAGCGCTTCGGCGCTCTATGCCCACGCCCACGTCCCCGGTGTCGCCTTCGGCCAGAGCGACAGCAGCGATTCCAGCGGCTCGGGATCGGATAGCAGCAGCGGCAGCAGTGGCACCGACCTCAACCTGTTCAACGTCGGCGTCAACGCCAGTTGGGAAGTGGACCTGTTCGGCGGCCAGCGCCGCACGATCGAGGCAGCCCGCGCCACGATGGAAGGGGCGCAGGCCAGCCTTTCCGACGTGCAGGTCAGCATTTCCGCCAGCGTCGCGCAGAATTACCTGAACTTGCGCGACCGTCAGCAGCGGATCGTGTTGGGCGAACAGTCGATCGCCTTGCAGGAAGACGTGCTGGCACTGACCCGCCAACGTTTCCAGAGCGGCACGGCCACGGCGATGGAAGTCGCCCAGATCGAGGGGCAGCTTGCCTCCACCCGCGCGCAGATCGCGCCGCTCGCCGCCGAGCGTGACGCCTATCTCAACGCACTGGCGGTGCTGACCGGGCAAGCCCCCGGCGCGCTTGATGCCAGCCTTGCCCCGGCGGGCGAGCTGCCGCTGCCACCGGCCTCGGTTCCGGTCGGCGATCCGGCGCAACTGATCGCCCATCGCCCCGACATCCGGCAGGCGGAGCGCACCCTGGCGGCGGATACGGCCAAGATCGGGCAGGCCGAGGCTGCGCGCTTCCCGCACCTCTCGTTCATGGGTCTGATCGGCATCGGCGGCACCAAGATCAGCGATCTGGGCAAGCTGGACGATTTCACCGCGCTGGCGGCCCCGCAACTGAGCTGGAGTTTCCTGGATTTCGGCCGGAACAAGGCCAAGGTCCATCAGGCCGAAGCCGTGCGGGACGAGGCGGAGGCCCGCTATCGCGGCACCGTGCTTTCGGCGCTGCGCGATGCCGAGGACTCGCTGGCCCGCTTCCGCGAACGCCGCATCACCGTGGCGGCGCTCGCCCGCACGCGGGAGAAGGCGGCGCTGGCGGAGAGCCTGACCGCGCAACGCTTCCAGTCGGGCACCGTGACCAAGATCGCGCTGCTGAATGCGCGGAACGATCTCAACACGGCGGACCAGAACTTGGTTCAGGCCCGCGCAGCGCTGACCGGCGACTACGTTTCGATCCAGAAGTCACTCGGTCTTGCGTGGAAATGATAAGGCTAGAGCGTTTTCTAATCAGGTGGAATCACCTGATGACTCGGAAGACGCGGCAAACCAAAATCTTAGAGCAGTTGATCCGGTGCAATCGGATCAACTGCTCTAGCTGAAGCTGGGGCAGGGCTCGGAGCGGGCCCTGCCGAAGCCGGCCATGAAGACGAAAGCGGCCAGCACGCCGAACAGGCCGGCAATCATGAAGGCGGGGGTGTAGGTTCCCGCCGTCTCGCGGATCACGCCCGCGCCAAACGCCGCTGTGGAGGCACCGATCTGGTGCGCCACGAAGATCCAGCCGAACACGATCGGCCCGTCGCGCTGGCCGAACGTGCTGTTGGCCAGCTTCACCGTCGGCGGCACCGTGGCGATCCAGTCCAGCCCATAGAACACCGCAAAGACGGTCAGGCTGACCGCGCCGAAATCGATGAACGGCAGCGCCACCAGCGAAAGCCCGCGCAAGCCGTAATAGACCGCCAGCAGACGGCGCGGGTCGTAACGGTCGGTCAGCCAGCCCGACGCCGTGGTGCCGAACAGGTCGAAAAAGCCCATCATGGAGAGCACGCCGGCCGCCGCCACCGGCGCAATCCCATGGTCTCCACAAAACGCAATCATGTGCGTACCGACAAGGCCATTGGTGGTGAGCCCGCAGACGAAGAAGCTGCCCGCCAGCAACCAGAACATCGGCTGGCGCGATGCGCGCATCAGCGCCTCGATCGCCAGCCACGGCGTCGCTGCCTGCTTCATCGGCGGTGCAGGGGGCGTATCGGCGCTTTCGCCAAAGCGGCGCACGCCCCGGCTCTCGGGCCGTTCGGGCACGAAGAAGGCGACGAACGGGATCAGCGCCGCGCAAGCCAGGCTGACCGCCAGCGCGACCGGCTTCCACGCGCCGCCTTGCGACAGCCAGGCCAGCACCGGCAGGAAGATCAACGATCCGGTGGCGGTGCTGGCGCTCAGCAGACCCATCACCAGCCCCTGCCGCGTGGCGAACCAGCGGTTGACCACCGCCGCGCCCAGCACGGAGGCGACTGCACCCGAACCGATGCCGGACACCACGCCCCAGCTCAGTACGTAATGCCAAGGCGCGCTCATCCACTGGCTGGCGAACGTGGCCACGGCCATCAAGGCCAGCCCGGCCAGCATCGTGCGCTTGATCCCCACGCTCATCATCAGCGCCGCCGCGAAGGGGCCGACCAGTCCATAGAGCAGGATCCCCAACGCGGCGCCCGCAGAGATCGTCGCGCGATCCCACCCGAAGTGGAGTTCCAGCGGCATCATCATCACGCCCGGCGCCGATCGCAACCCAGCCGAGGCCAGTAGCGCGAAGAATGTGACGGCAACCACGATCCATGCGGGATGGAAGCGAGAGGAACCTTGCGGCATGTGGAAACGATCTCCCTGGCGAAACGGCCCGAAACCTAGCGCGATGCCTGCCGCTTTCCGAACGAGAAAGTTTGGCCGCAGATGTGAATGAAAGTAACGGGCGTTGACCTAAGCTGAAGCCGGGAAAAAGCCGGTCAGGAACGCCGCTACCCCTTCGCTGATGCCTACGATCTTGTTGGTGGCCTGGCGATAGAACTTGAAGTTCAACTCGCTCTCCGGCCGGCCATCGTCCCAATCGGTGAAGGTGCGCAGTTCGGCCCGGCCTAGTGGCGCCTGGGCAAACGCCAGGTTCGAGACGGCGATCGAAACGCGCGGAGTTTCGGGCCCTTCGGGATTGCGCCTCGGCTCGGCAGTGCTCTGCGTGACGATGCCGCGTGCGAACAGGCCGTGGCCGCCTTCGTTCTCGCTGGCGAACAGGAAGAGCATGTCGCCGGCGCGGATATGCTTGCCGCCATACATCGTCTTCTGCCTCGGAAAGGCATAGGCGGCCGCATCCAGTTCGTGGATCTCTGCCTTGATGGCGAAGGCGGGAGGATGCGCTGCCATTTCTGCAGACTACGCCATGGAAGCGGCTGGAAACAGCGTGGAATCTCCATTCAGAGCCTACCGGAGCCCCCGTGATTGTCTCCATATCGGCAACAATCTGTGGCCGAGTGGGCGGCTTACTCCGGTTCGTTTCCTGCGATATTGCGGCCCGCAAAGGACCTAATACGGCAGCGCAGGACAATTCGATGGTAAAGGAAAGCGATACGCCCCGGCGCGATCCGGCGGCCTTGTTCAACCCGGAGGAACGCTCGATTCTGGCGCTCGCCGCGCGTGATCCCGCCGCGTCCATCGCGTTCGACAAGAAGCGGACGAAAGGCTGGCGGGCGTTCGTGTTCGGCGCGCCCTACAACTACTGCCTCGCCAACGGAAAGCTTGAAGTGCTGCGGGTGACCGCGATCCTGCTTCGCCTGAAGGACTTCCCGTCCGAACAGTTCTACCGCTTCCGGCTTGCAGGATACTCGCGCGCGCAGTTCGATGCGCTGGCGCGCATGTTCGCGCAGGGTGAGGTAGCCAGTCTCGATTCATCGGCCTTCGATCTGGAGAGCCACGCCGAAGCCGCCTGAACGCCCCTCGCCTTCATCCGGAGATACGCATTCCGCGCATCTCCGGGCAGGCTCGTCCTACTGACCGGCGATCAGATGCCCCAGCGCCAGCGCCACGCCGGCAAGGGCCACGACGCTCCCCACGCCAAGTTGCAGCGGATTGACATTGCGCCTCATCGGCAGGGCGAGTGCGTTTTCGATCTTGCTCATGGTTCGCAATATAATCCGGAGCGAGCGAACTTTCTCTCGCGCTTGTCCGCTCAGTCTTATCGACATTTCCGCTGACGGAAGTGGGCTGCACGGTTGATCGCAGCGAAAAGGCCGGGCAAATCAACCGCATGCGCTACAAAATCGCCTTTGCCGCCGCCGCTCTCCCGTTCCTGCAGGCCGGACCGGCCCTTGCTGCCGGGGAAGAGCCCGACTTCTTCGCGGCCGCGCTGTGCCAGCCGCCTTATTCGACCGAGACCGCAACCCGGCTCTATGAGGCTGCCGAGAAGCTGGCCAAGCCCGACACATCGGGCCTTGGCGCCGCGATCTATCATCTGCCGGCGCCGATCAGCCGCGACGGCTTCGTGACGCAGGACGTGGTGTTCGCCGGAACGTCGGTGGGCGTCCTGCTGCAAGGCAAAGTCGCCGCGCAGGCGGCAGAACGCTATCATCTGGAGCCCGAGGCAAGCCACCTCTTCGGCGCATCGACGCTGGGCTTCGCACGCCAGTTGCCGGACGAGCAGCAGGAGATGTCCGAACTGGGCCTGATCTCCATAATCGCGCGCGAAGGTCCGGCGATGGAGGGCAAGACGCTGCTCGCCTGCGAATTCGTATCGAACGAGGACCGGCAGGCGCTGGAAGCCTACGAGAAACAGCGCCAGTAATCGCGATGCGGCGCTGGAGATCGGCCAGTTGCCGGTTCTCCACAGTGCAAACCGATGCGACCGACAGTCGTGAACGGCGGCAACGCGCCGCCCCCTCCAACGAGGCCGCCGCTTCCTTGGACGATTTGAACAATGTCGAGTGACGGACGGGTGACTGAAGTGGTTGTTTCCCGTCAGGCTGCGCTCAAAACATGTGCTGCAGGTGGCCGACGATTGGGCATTTCTTGAATGCGCTGGGCCTTCTCGTCGCGACCACTCTAGTGCCAGTGAAATATTTGCAGAACGTCTGCGGACCGTCTCGGAGCGAACGAATATGTACGGTGCCATCCAACGTGTAGGTGCTGTCAAAGAGTTCAGGCGGCAAAATCGCTTCACCGACATAGACCCCTGTATCGGTGATCATCAGGCCCAAGGTGGCCATAATCAACGTGCCGATCCCATAAATCGCCGCGTACTTGCTCTCGAAACCCGTTCGTGTGCGCTGCATATGCCCCCCGACAATATCGGCGTGAGGGCTGTTAGCTCAACAAATTGTGTGCGCCATTACACACAATCGATTGCGCTCAATTTTTCCACGGATGTATTGACGAAATGCAGTAACTCTAATGATTTGCGCAGGACATGCTAACCTTAACGCTATAGCGATGTCCGGCTCGGCAATTCGATATTGAAGGTCCCTACGTCGCAACGGTCACGGTTTTTTCACGCGCCCCCATGTTCTTCCGATCGATCGAGAAAAATTCACTTCGTCGACTGGGCGACCACTCGCCCCAACTTTCCCGCCATAAAGGACGCTCGGGACTTTTTCTGATAGCTGCCAGTCATTCGCGTCGAAATTCCTCCGCGCGGACTTAGGCCGTAAAGTCACACCATGTGCAGGGCATGCAGCAAGCCAAGGCTGAGCGTGCCCAATCCGGCCAGCGAAAGCACCACTGCCGCCGTCACCCGGCCGCCTGCCTGTGCGACGGTCCGCACATCCACGCCAAGGCCCAGCGCGGCCATGGAAACCACGGTTAGCACGGTCGCCACCCGGCTCATGGGACCAAGCGCCGCTTGCGGGATCAGCCCCAATGTGCGGCACAGCATCATCACGAGAAAGCCGACGATGAACCACGGCACCAGATGCGCCGCACCCGGCCGGCGCCGCTTCGCAGAACCAGCGGGCTCGGCCGGGTGGGGCACGATCAGGGAGAGGACAAGGCACACCGGCCCCAGCATCAGCACACGCACCAGCTTGACCAGGGTGCCCGTCTGCACGGCCAGCGCCCCCATCGGTGCGGCGGCGGCGATCACTTGGGGCACGGCATAGACGGTCAGGCCGGCAAAGGCACCGAACGCGTGGCCGCTCAGCCCCAGCGCCATGCCGGCCAGCGGCAGGCCCAGCACCACCGCCACCCCCAGCACCGCGGTGAAGGCGATCGAGGCCGCCACGTCGTCCCCCTCGGCCCCGATTACCGGCGCGACGGCGGCGATTGCCGAATTGCCGCAGATCGCGTTGCCGCAGGCCACCAGCAGCGCCATGCGCGTCGGCAAGCCCAGAATGCGGCCGATCGCAAAGCCCAACAGCAAGGCCGAAGCGACCACGCCGGCGATCCCGGTCAGCAGCCCGGGGCCCGCCGCCACGAGCGTGGCGCCGCTTACCGAAGCCCCCAGGAGCACCACGGCGACCTCAAGCAAGTATTTGGAACTGAAAGATATTCCTTCAATAAAACAAGGGCTTGGCGCCCACAGGCTGCGCAGCGCCGTGCCGATCAGGATCGCCAGAACCAGCGCTTCCAGCCAGGCCCGCCCGGCAAGTATGCGCTCGCCGGCCTCCAGGGCATAGGCCCCCGCCGCCACAGCGCAGCACAGCGCTACGCCGGGCAGCAGCCTCGTCAGGTTTTCCCGGGGAAACGGAAGTGGGACAAAACCTAGGGAAACGCTGGCTTTCATCGCGAAAATCCTTTCGCGATTCGTGCTACTCCTGCGTTATCAATCTTTCCAACGCATCAATATTGTCATTTCAATCTCTATTTCAGATTGATACCCTTCCCGCATGACTCTGGAACAGCTTCGCATCTTCATCGCCGTTGCCGAGCGTGAGCACGTGACCGCCGCCGCCAAGGCGCTGCACATCACCCAGTCGGCAGCGTCGGCCGCCATTGCCGCGCTGGAAGAGCGGCATGCGGTCAAGCTGTTCGACCGGGTCGGGCGCGGCATCGCGCTGACGGAGGCGGGGCGGCTGTTCCTGGCAGAAGCGCGCGGCGTGCTGGCGCGCGCCGATGCCGCCGAAACCGTGCTGGAGGAACTGAGCGGGTTGCGCCGTGGCCGCCTGCGCCTTGTCGCCAGCCAGACCACCGCCGCCTACTGGCTGCCGCCGATCCTCGCGGAATTCCAGGCGCGCCACCCGGCATTGCGGGTGGAACTGGCGATCGGCAATACCGATCAGGCCGCCGCCCGCGTCCGCGAGGGCGAGGCCGATCTGGGCATCGTCGAAGGCCGGATCGACGATCCCGTGCTTGCCCAGTGGCCGGTGGGCGAGGATCGGCTGGTCCTGGTCGGCGCCACACCGTTCGCGGAAGGCCGGATCGATGCCCGCTGGCT
Organism: Novosphingobium oxfordense; assembly: GCF_044029435.1. Lineage (NCBI taxonomy): Bacteria > Pseudomonadati > Pseudomonadota > Alphaproteobacteria > Sphingomonadales > Sphingomonadaceae > Novosphingobium > Novosphingobium oxfordense. The sequence goes on from NZ_CP147008.1 coordinate 738,776, forward strand.
GCGGCGGGCCCGCTGGATCATGCGCGAGCCGGGATCGGGCACCCGTTCCAGCCTCGATGCCCATTTGCGGGAACACGGCGTCGATCCCGCTGCGCTGGACGTGGCGCTGGTGCTGCCGTCGAACGAAAGCGTGCGCACGGCGGTGGAGGCGGGCGCCGGCGTGGCGGCGCTCTCCTCGCTGGTGGTCGCCCCGGCGCTGGCGGCCGGCACGCTGCACGCCGCCCCGCTGGAGTTCGGCCCCCGCGCATTCCATGGCCTGCGCCACCGCGAACGCTATCGCAGCCGCGCCGCCGATGCCCTGCTGCAAGTCATCGCCGCATCGCGCCCCATCCCTCAATCGTGAGTGCCTTGGCCCTAAGTGCCTTGCCCGTAAGCGCCTGGGCCCTAAGTGCTTGTCAGGAAGGCGCAACGCCGCCACGGTTTGCCGGATGATCGAAACCGAACGCCTGCTGCTGCGCCCGCCCGTCCTCGCCGATTTCGAAGCCTCTGCCGCGATGTTCGCGGATGCCGACGTCACCGCGCACATCGGCGGCACTCCGCTGGACCGGGAAACCGCCTGGACCCGCTTCCTGCGCGATGCCGGGCACTGGAGCCTGCATCCGTTCGGGCTGTTCACGGTCATCGAGAAGGCGTCCGGCGCTTACGTCGGCAAGGTCGGCTATGCCCATTTCCAGCGCGATCTGGGCCTGTCCAACGCTGCGATCGAAATGTCGTGGACGCTTGCTTCCGGCTTCCACGGCCGGGGCTACGCGTCGGAGGCGGGGCGCGCGGCGCAGGCATGGTTCGATGCGACGCACGGCCTACGCACCGCCTGCCTGATCGCGCCGGCCAACCTGCCCTCGCTGCGGCTGGCGGACCGGCTGGGGTACCGCGAAGTGGATCGGTTCGTGCCCAATGGCCGGGATCCGGAGCGAAAAATCGTGGTTCTGGCCCGCGATCCCGGCGGAACCTGAAGCCTGCGGGTAATTGCCGGTTGCCGCGCAGGGCGGAAGCGCCCACAGGGGCATGCGATGGCGCGACAGGATGCGCAAATACCCGGTGCCCCGAAACCATGGGCACCGGTGCGCAAAGCCGGCACCGATCTTCAACGAGGACTATTGATGGTACGCAGGGACGGTGCGGAAAACGGCACGGAAACCAGAGCGATCGATCGCATCCAGGTGAACTTGCTTGCCCGCTCGGAACGCCGCCTGCTCAACTGGCTCTGCGCGCGCATGCCGAACTGGCTGATGCCGGACATGCTGACCGCCGTGGGCATGATCGGCGCGCTGATGGTCTTCGCCGGCTATTGCGCCAGCAATCTGGGCGACAACTGGCTGTGGATCTCCATCGCCGGCTATTTCGTGCAGTGGTTCGGGGACTCCATGGACGGCAGCCTCGCCCGCTTTCGCAAGACGGAGCGGCCGCGCTACGGCTATTTCCTGGACCATAGCTGCGATGGGCTGGCGACGACGCTGGTGGTGGTGGGTATCGGGCTCAGCCGCTACGTCCTGCTGGAAGTGGCGCTGATCGCGCTGGTGGGATACCTGCTGCTGTCGATCCACGCCTTCCTTGCGGTGCGCGTGCTGGGCGAGATGAAGCTGTCCTATGCCTATGCCGGGCCCACCGAACTGCGCTTCATGCTGATCGGGCTGACCCTGGCGATGATCGCGGCGGGATCGCAGCCGGTATTGTTGGGCGTGCTGACGTGGTTCGACGTGTTCGTGGGCTCCATCGGCCTGCTGCTCATCGTGTTCTTCGTGCTGCAGACGCTGCGCACCGCGCGCCGGCTGGCGGTGGACGAGCCTGCCATCCGCATGCCGAGATAGGAAACCGCCATGGACGAAGCCCGGATCGCCCTCGCCCGCGCCTGCCTTGCCGCATCGCATGATGGCAGCCTTGCCTTTCCGGAGATCGTCGGCCGCCTGATCGCGGGTGGGTTTGAGGGCTATACCGTCGATTATCGCCGCGAGACGCAGACGTTCTACCTTCCGGATGGCGACAGTCTGGTGCTGGACATGCCGCAGGCGTCAGGCCCGGTGGCCGCCATGTTCGATGCCACCGGCGTGGAAGCGGCGGTGCGCTGGGCGCAATCGGGCGATCCCGATTATCGCTTCGATGCCTTCAGCGCCCGTGTGAAGGCATCGGGCTGTGCCGGCTACATCGTCTCGTTCCCCGGCCGCCGCGTGCTCTATTTCGGGCGTACGGCCGAGACGCATCTGGAACTTTTCCCGCAGTAAACCGGCCGATCGGGGCAGACAAATCGGCGGCGGGACAAATTTTTTCCGGCACCATGTCACATCGACGCGCGCCCGATCGTCATGACGGCATCGAACCCATGAAAGGACGATGCGATGACTCCCCGTGCCGATATCTACACCGTCTCCCCCTCGCTGTTCAAAGCCTGGTACGGCTTTTCCATGCAAGTGGGCGAATGCGGGCTTGAAAAGCCGCTGCTCGAACTCGTGAAGATCCGCGCCTCGCAGATCAACGGCTGCGCCAACTGCCTCAACATGCACACCGCCGAAGCGCGGCAGGCGGGCGAGACGGAGCAGCGCATCCACCTGTTGGCCGCCTGGCACGAAGCCCCGTGCTATACCGACCGCGAACGCGCCGCGCTGGCCTGGACAGAACACATGACCGAGGTTGCCACCAAGCGCGCGCCCGATGCAGTCTATGCAGCGCTCGACGCGCAGTTCGACAAGGAGGAACAGTTGAAGCTGACCCTGGCCATCAACGTCATCAACGGCTGGAACCGGCTGGCGGTAGGCTTCAACCTCTACGCGCCGGAACTGGGCTGGAAGTGACGGACAGCGCCGCCGCCCTGTTCGATGCGCAACGGCCCGGGCTGTTGCGCGTCGCCTACCGGATGCTCGGATCCATGGCCGATGCCGAGGATGTGCTGCAGGAAGCCTATCTGCGCTGGGCGGGGGCGGACCGGGCGGCGGTGGAAGTGCCTGCCGCCTACCTGCGCCGCGTGGTCACGCGGCTGTGCCTCGATCACCTGAAATCCGCCCGCGTGCGGCGCGAAACCTACACCGGCCCCTGGCTGCCCGAACCGGTGGTGGAGGAAGAACCGGTGGAAGACGTGACCCTGCCGCTGCTGCTGGCGCTGGAGCGGCTTTCCCCGCTGGAGCGCGCGGCCTTCCTGCTGCACGACGTTTTCGGCGAGAGCTTCGATGCCATCGCCCAGTCCATCGGCCGCGATCCGGCGGCCTGCCGCCAGTTGGCCACCCGCGCCCGCGCCAATGTGCGGATGGAGCGGCCGCGCTACACCGTGGACCGCGCGCACGGCATGGCGATCGCCGATGCCTTCTTCCAGGCCTCTCGCGGCGAAGGGCTGGCCAATCTGGGCGCACTGTTGGCGGCGGACGTGCGCTTTCACTCGGACGGCGGCGGCAAACGCCCCGCCGTTTCGCGCGTGCTGGAAGGCGCGGTGGAAGTGGTGCGCGCGCATCAGGCGCTGGAACGCCTGCGCCGCGCGCCCTCCACCCTGGTGCGCTATGGCTTCGTCAACGGCCTCCCCGGCTTCGTCACGCGCGAGCCCGACGGCATCCTGCAGACCACGGCCCTGCTGATCGAAGACGGCCTGATCCGCGCCATCTACGTGACGCGCAACCCGGACAAGCTGCGTCATCTGGAGAGCGCGGTGCATTGATGATTGCGACCGGATCGAAAATCCCATCGCCCAGATTGCGGACTATCAACACTCTGGCATTATCAATGCGATGAAGCGTCGCAGCGTCGCAATATGCACGGCCATTGGCATTGCCGGAACGGCCTGTTTCACCCTGCCGATCTGGGGCATGGCCCCTGCCGTGTTCCTGGATTCCCAGCGAACCGTTATCGCCCGAAGCATTTCCCCTGATGGGCGCCGGGTGGCGCAGGTCGAGCGTCTGGTCGTTGGCGGCGTGCCCAATATCGTCGTGATGGTTCGATCGTCGCGGGCGCCCGATTGGTATCTTGTCGGTTGTGCCGCCGCTTCGCACCATGGAGAAACCGATGCCGCTCTGCGCTGGACCTCCGGCTACACACTGGAAATCAGCCAAAGGGACGGGAAGTTCTGGCAACAGGGCTACGCGCCTTTTCACGACAAGCCTTGTCCGGCGCTGGAGGTAACCTTCCGGCCGTTCCCCGCCTAGCGTTGGCCATCGATCGGCAACGCCTTGCACACTTGGCCGTGCAAGCTGTGCGATTGGCCGACAAAGGAAAGCTTGTGCTTGACCTCCTTTTCTCAACTTAATAGGTTGAGTTTACCCCGCAGGCTATCGGTGACCGACCAATTCCTGCTGTTCAAGGGGTTTTCGGTCCGCGGCTTTTGACAGGGATGCAGCTTGCTCCGCGATACCAACGGCTAAAGCGCGCGATGCTCGGGCGACCACGCCAAGCGTCGTGTTCCCCTCTCGAAACGATGAGGTGATACGATGCCGAAGATCCACACTCCCATTTCCTGACGCCTGAAGGGCCAGATCGGACAGCCGGGCATTCCCGCGCCGGACAACCGTGCGCGCAGGCCCGCCGCGGTCCCCCGTAAACGTCCCGCGATGCGCTGAAACCGCGCTTTGCGAAGGATCCGTCGCGCCCGTCAGGGCCAGCTCCGGCCGCCTTGCGGTGTGTCGGCTGGAACGGCGCGCGTCCCGTCATCATCGAGGCCGCAAGGCCTCGCCAACCAATCCAGCCAATCGAACGAAATCGCCGTCCGCAGTTTGTCGTCACGCCTGCGGGACGGATCATCAGGGAAAACTATTCGATGTTCCGCAGTCTTGCTTTCGCCGCCAGCCCCAGATCCAGCACCTTGGCACTTGCCGCCGCGCTGGTCGCTCCCGCGCTGTTTGCCGTCCCCGCCCATGCCGAGGACGATGCCGCCCCCGCCGCCGCACCGGCGGAAGCAGCAGCTGAAACGGCAGCTGAAACTGGGGCCGAAGGGGGCACCGCGATCATCGTCACCGCCTCGCGCCGCCGTGACGAGAACGTGCAGGACGTGCCGGTGGCGATCTCCGTCGTCACGGCGGAAGCGCTGGAACGCCGGGGCGACTATACGCTGGGATCGATCCAGCAGCAGGTGCCCAGCCTTCAGGTCATCACCTTCAACCCGCGCAACACCAACATCAACATTCGCGGCCTGGGCTCCAACGTCTCGCTCACCAACGACGGGCTTGAGAACGGCGTCGGCTTCTACATCGACAACGTCTACTACGGCCGCGTCGGCCTGGCGCAGTTCGACCTTGTGGACCTTCAGGGCATCGAAGTGCTGCGCGGACCGCAGGGCACGTTGTTCGGCAAGAACACCACTTCGGGCGTGATCAACGTCACCTCGCGCAAGCCGACGTTCGATCCGGAGCTTTCGGCAGAGGCCAGCATCGGCAATTACGGCTACTACCAGGTCCGCGCCTCCGCTTCGGGCGGTCTGGTCAAGGACCTGCTGGCCGTGCGCCTGTCCGGCGCGATCAGCGAGAACGACGGCTTCCTCTGGAACAAGACCACCAACAGCCGCGCGCAGAACTATTCGAACAAGAGCATTCGCGGGCAACTGCTGTTCACCCCCGATCCGGATTTCGAAGTCCGCATCATCGGCGACTATGCGCGGCAGAAGCAGGACTACGTCCTGAACCTCTTCGCCGGCCCGCACACCACGTATGCGGACGGCACCACGATCGCCGGCAACTGGGCCCAGCGCGCCGCGCGCTTCGCAGGCTATACCCTGCCCAGCTTCAACGCGTTCGACCGCGTGGGCGAGGCGGACAGCCACTACCAGTCGAACATGGCCGGTTACGGCGTTTCCGGTCAGGTGGACTGGAAGCTGGGCGGCGCCACGCTGACCTCGATCACGGCCTATCGCTGGTGGGACTGGGATCCGGCCAACGATGGCGACAGCACCTCGCTCCCCATCGTCGTCAAGGCGCAGCAGGCCAACCGCCAGCGCCAGTTCAGCCAGGAACTGCGCCTCGCCTCCAAGGACAACGGCGTGTTCGACTACGTGGTCGGCGCCTATTACTTCTGGCAGACCGTGCGCGGCTACGGCGCCACCGGCTATGGTTCCGCCGCGCCGCTGTGGTTCCTGGGTGCCTCCAACGCAGTGAACAACGCCGCGCTTAGCGGGTACGAGGTCAATTCCTACTCCGAACCGCAGACCAAGACGATCGCCGGCTTCGGCCAGGCGGACTGGCACTTCACCCCTTCGCTGACGCTGACCGCCGGCCTGCGCTTCACGCATGAAGAGAAGAAGGGCGTCTACCAGCAGTGGGTGGCGCAGGCGGCCGACATTTCCAGCTTCTCCGCCGCGCAGCAGGCGCAGATCCTGGCCGTTCGTGCCAGCTTCAACAAAGTCGTGCCGCTCTACGAGACCAGCTTCAACGACAACAGCCTGTCGGGCCTGATCTCGCTGAACTGGAAGGTCGCGCGCGATGTGATGGTCTACGGCAGCTATTCGCGCGGTAACAAGTCGGGCGGGCTCAACCTGACCCAGCTGCCCTCCAGCGTCACCGACGCGACGGTGAAGCCGGAAAAGGTCGATGCCTTCGAAGTGGGCGTGAAGTCCCAGTTCCTGGACCGCCGCGCCACTTTCAACGCCGCCGGATTCTGGACCGAGATCAGCGACTACCAGACCGCGATCACCGATCTGGACCCGTCCAACCCGCTGGTCAGCCGCCAATACATCGCCAATATCCCCAAGGTCCGCTCACGCGGGTTCGAGGGCGATCTGACGGTCGCCGCCACCGACTACCTCTCGTTCAACGCATCGGGCACGTACACCGACGCCAGCTACGTCAGCTACAAGAATGCCCCGCAGGCGTTCGAGCGGCTGGACCTTGGCGCGATCCAGGATCTTTCGGGCGAGCGTCTGCCCGGCGTGCCCAAGTGGGCCTGGACGCTGGGTGCGGACTTCAACCATGCGTTGACCTCGCTGGGCGGCAAGGAAGTCTCGATCTACGCCCACGCGGACTACGCCTACCGGTCGAACTACAACACCTCGGCCTCGAACTCGGCCTGGGCGCAAGTGCCCGGCTATGGCCTCGCCAACGGCCGCATCGGCTTCCGCACCGACGACGGCATCTGGGACTTCTCGATCTGGGCCAAGAACCTGTTCGACAAGAACTACTACGTCGCGCTGGGCGCCGCGAACACCGGCGTGGTCACCGCGCAGCTGGGTGAGCCGCGCACCTTCGGCGCCACCCTGCGCACCAAGCTCTAAGGCCGGATAGAGGAGCCCCCCGCCATGCATTATCGTTCGTTTGCACGACAGCGGTCGCGCTATCAAAAGCTGGATGCATGGCGGCTGTTCCGCTTCACCGCACTGGCCGTTCCCATCTATGCCGCCGCGCAGCCGGTGATCGCCTTCGTTCCCGCCATCCTGGCACGGAACTACGGCATCCCGCTGGCGGGGCTGGGGCTGGTCTACCTGATCGGGCAGGTGGTCAATTCGCTGCTCGATCCGGTGATCGGCGCGCTCAGCGACCGCACGCGCAGCCGGTTCGGCCGGCGCAAGCCGTGGATCGCAGGCGGCGGCCTGCTGTTCATCGCCGGCGCTTCCATGCTGTTCTTTCCGCCAGCCGGCATCGGCCTTGGCTGGGTGAGCGTGGGCGTGCTGCTCTACTACACCGGGGCTTCGGCAGCGCAGACCGCGCTGCTGGCATGGTCCGGCGAGATCAGCGGCAATTACAACGAACGCACCCGCATCGCTTCCCAGTTCACGTTGCTGTCGTCCAGCGCACTGGTGCTGGCGCTGCTGCTGCCGGCCCTCGCCGATCAGGTCCGCCCCGATGACGGCCCGCTGCGGCTGACGCTGTTCGGCGTGCTGGTGCTGGTAACCGCCGTGCCTGGCCTGCTGCTGACGCTGACCGCCGTGCCGGAAGTTCCGGCATCCGAAGCGCCGGAGCCCTTCGCAGAGCCCTTCTCACTGGGCAAGACGCTGAAGGCGATCTTCGGCAATGCCTTGCTGCTGCGCGTGCTGGCTGCCGATGCCGCCGTCACCGCCGGGCAAGGCGTGCGCACCGCGCTGCTGCTGTTCATCGTCACCATCTATTTCGGACGCCCGGAATGGGCGGCTGGCTTCTTCCTGCTGCAATATTCGTTCGGCGTGCTGGCCGGGCCGCTGTGGCGCCGCATCGGCCTGCTGCTGGGCAAGAGCCGTGCCGCCGTGCTGGCCGAACTGACGCAGGCCGCGATCAACTTCGGCCTTCTGCTGCTGACCCCCGACCGTTTCGGCCTGATGATGGTGCTGGCCGTCGCGCAGGGCCTGTCGCAAGGCTCCGGCAATCTGATGCTGCGTTCGATGGTGGCCGACGTTGCCGACCTGCACCGCGCCGAAACCGGCGAGGATCGCGTGGGCCTCTACTACTCGGTCTTCAGCGTATCGATGAAGCTGGGCAGCGCGCTGGCGCTTGGCATCGCCCTGCCGCTGGTCTCCGCCTTCGGCTTCGATCCCAAGGCCGCGACCAACACGCCGGAGGCGCTGAACGCCCTGCTGCTGGTCTTCGCCCTCGGCCCGGCACTGGCCCACACGCTGGCCGCCGCGCTGGTTCATCGCTTCCCGCTGGACGCATCGCAGCACGCCGAAATCCGCCGCCAGATCGAGGCCCGCGACGATGTCTACGCCGCCGTCCTCGTGCCGGCCGAATAACTCACAAGACGCCAAAGAATCCACGACAAGGAGTAAATGCCATGACCTCGATTGCCACTTACGCCAATGCCAAGGACCCCAATTCCCCGCTCGACATCGCGCCGATCACCGGCACCATCGGCGCCGAAATCCGGGGCGTGACGCTCTCCGGCGATCTCGACGGCGAAACCGTGCAGCACATCAAGGACGCGCTGGTCCGCCACAAAGTGGTGTTCTTCCGCGGCCAGAACGAACTGACCGATGATCGCCACGAAGGCTTCGCCTCGCTGTTCGGCGCGCCGGTCGCGCACCCGACGGTGCCGGTAGCCGAAGGATCGCGCTACCTGCTCGAACTGGACAGCAAGGAAGGCTATGCCGCCTCCAGCTGGCATACCGACGTGACGTTCACCGATGCCTATCCGGCCGGATCGATCCTGCGCGCGATCACCATCCCCGAAGCGGGCGGCGACACCGTCTGGGCCAATACCGAAACCGCTTACGAAGGTCTGCCGGAAAGCCTGCGCCAGCTGGTGAACACCCTCTGGGCGGTCCACTCCAACGACTATGACTATGCCCAGGTCCTCGCCAACACGCCCAAGGCGGACGAAGTGGCGCAGGAGCGGGTGAAGTACCACAAGAACATCTTCGCCTCGACCGTCTACGAAACCGAGCATCCGCTGGTGCGCGTCCACCCGGTGTCGGGCCAGCGCAGCCTGCTGCTGGGCCACTTCGTGAAGCGGATCGTCGGCCTCAATCAGGCGGACTCCGCGCGGCTGTTCTCGATCCTGCAGGACCACATCACCCGTCCCGAAAACGTCGTGCGCTGGCGCTGGCAGCCGGGTGACGTGGCCTTCTGGGACAACCAGGCCACCCAGCACCGCGCCGTTGCCGACTTCGGCCTGCAGCGCCGCACCCTGCGCCGCGCGACGATCGCGGGCGCCGTGCCCGTCGCCATCGATGGCCGCAACAGCCGCACCACGCGCAAGGAAAAGGCGACCACTTACGAACCGGCCTGATCCCTCAACCCTGTAGGGCCGTCCACTTCCCGCGCCGCGCATCCAGCCGCGGCGCGGGACTTTTTTGAATTGCCAAGGATTCCCAGATGCCAGCCCCTGTTGCCCGCCGTTTCCGTTTCGCCACCGCTGTCACTGCGGCGCTACTCGCCACCTCCGGTCTCGGCGCAGGGCCGGCAGCAGCGCAAAGCGCACCGGCTTCCGCCCCCGTTCCTGCCGCAAAGGCCCCCAACTTCCTGGTGATCGTCGCCGACGACCTTGGCTGGTCGGACCTTGGCGCTTTCGGCGGGGAGATCGCAACGCCCAACCTCGATCGCCTCGCGCTCGACGGGCTGCGCCTCACCGGCTTCCACACCGCGCCGACCTGCTCGCCCACGCGCTCGATGCTGCTCTCGGGCACCGACAACCACTTGGCCGGCCTTGGCAGCATGGCCGAACTGATGGCCGCCAACCAGAAGGACAAGGAAGGCTACGAAGGATACCTGCGCCCCGAAGTCGCCTCGCTGGCGGAGCGCTTCGCGGCCGGCGGCTATCGCACGCTGATCTCGGGCAAGTGGCACCTGGGCCTGAAGCCGGAGCAGGATCCCCATGCGCGCGGCTTCCAGTACAGCTTCGCGCTGCTGCAAGGCGGCGGCAATCACTTCGGGCTAGACCAGTCGGCCGACCCCACCAAGGGCACGACCTACACGCGTGACGGCAAAGTGCTGCCCTCCCTGCCCGCCGGGTTCTATTCGTCGGACGCCTTTGCCGGCAATCTGATCGACGAGTTGCAGCGCAGCCGCAAGGACGCGCCGGGCAAGCCGTTCTTCGCCTACCTCACTTTCACCGCGCCGCACTGGCCGATGCAGGCCCCGGACGAGGACATTGCCCGCCAGCGCGGCCGCTATGATGCCGGGTTCGAGGCGATCCGCACCGCGCGCCTGGCCCGGCAGGAGCAGCTTGGCCTCGTCGCCAAGGGCACGGTCGCCCACACCCCCCGCGCGCCGCGCGGCGGCTGGGACGGGCTATCGGTGGCCGAAAAGCGCGAAGCCGCGCGCGACATGGAGATCTACGCCGCGATGGTCGCGCGCATGGACGCCAATGTCGGCCGGGTGATCGACGAATTGCGCGCCAGCGGCGAACTGGACAACACGGTGATCGTGTTCCTGGCCGACAACGGCGCCGAAGCGCTGGACGCCAAGACCACCGGCGCCAAGATGCTGGCCCGCTACACCTCCACTGCCGACAACAGCTTCGACAATCTGGGCAAGGGCACCAGCTACACCACCTACGGCCCCGAATGGGCGCAGGCGGGCACCGCGCCTTCGTGGCTGACCAAGGCCTATGCCTCCGAAGGCGGCACGCGCACGGTGGCCTTCGTCAACTGGAAGGGGCTGGCGCACCGCAAGGGCATCGGCGGCGCCTATGTCAGCGTGGCCGACATCGCGCCCACTCTGCTGGACTATGCCGGCATCCCCAGCGGCGGCACCCGTTTCGAAGGGCGCACCGTGCTGCCCATCACCGGCAAGAGCGCGAAACCGTGGCTGGAGGGCAAGGCCGCCGTGGTCCACGCCGCGGACGAGCCGATCGGCACCGAACTCTTCGGCAGCCGCGCACTGCGCAAGGGAGACTGGAAAGTCACCGACATCGGCGATGGGCAATGGCGCCTGTTCGACATTGCCAAGGACCCCGGCGAGACGCAGGATGTTTCCGATAAATATCCGGAAAAACTCCGCGAGCTGTCTGCCGATTGGGACACCTACGCCAAGGCCAATCATGTAATCCTGCCCGATCAGGTGCCTTATAGGCCGTAACCTATACTTATAGCCGGCGCCGGATCGCTGGATGGAATACGTGTATTATTGCACACTATCCGCCGATCCGGCATGCGCGTACTTTACGTCAGGAGTGTCGCATTATCTAAAATAGCGCGCCGCTGCGCACCAAAGGCGGCCTCTGCGTCCTATGAAATCCTTTGCAGGTGATGTCTCACCTAGACAGGGGATTGAAGATGAAATTCGCATACCGCGCTGCCGCGCTAAAGGCAGCGCTCTGTTCCGGCGCAGCCGTTGCCGTGTTGGCCGCCTCTCCCGCGCTGGCTGAATTGCAGGTCCTGGCCGGAGACTATATCGAGATCGGCCTCAACGATCAGGGCACGCTGGGCTTCGGCGGCAGCACGTCCCCGGGCATCCTCTACGATGGCACCGGCACCGGCACCTTCAACACCGCCTACGACTACCTGACCCCGGGCGCACCGTTCGAGGGCTTCACGATCCAGGGAACGAAGGGCAGCACCGCGTTCTCCTACGTCAACAACAACGACGGCCCTACGGCGATCACCGGCGGCACGCTGACCAATTACAATGGCGTCGAATACAACGGCACCACGTACGATCTGCGCGCAGTCTGGACTGCAACGGTCGCCGACCTGTTCACGATCACCAACGACTATTATTTCAACCTGACCGACCAGCAGGTCCACATCACCACCACCGTCAGCGCACTGAGCGATCTGACCGGCTTGACCTTCTCGCGCACGCTCGATCCCGACGCGGTTGCGGCAGCGGGCGATTCCAGCGCCACCAACAACTATCGCGGCGCGGACGGCGTTGCCGATACCGACCTGGTCTATGCAGAAGCGCTCGTCTCCAAGTACGTGATCGGGCTCTATACCGACACCAGCTACGAACATAACGCCGCCGTCACCGGCTGGACGCAGGACACCGCCTCGTACCTTTCCGGCACCAATATCGGCAATGGTGACAACACCATCGGCCTGGGCTTCTCGCTGGGCGATCTGACCAGCGGCACCTCGCTCAGCTTCGATTATGCCTACATCTTCGGCACCGACATCAATGCCGCGATCGGCGGTTCTACCAACATCACCGGCACCAACACCACCAGCGACCTGCTGAACGGCACGGTCAACCCGGTGCTGGACGGTGGCACCCTGCTGGTCGACGCGTCCGACAGTTTCTCGGGCGACCTTTCGGTCACCGGCGCCAGCGGCACCATCGACACCGATGGCCATGACGCAGCGCTGACCGGCGTGATCAGCGGCGACGGCAGCCTGACCAAGACCGGCGAAGGCACGCTGGTCCTCACCGGCGCCAACACTTACGCGGGCGGCACCGTGATCGCGCAGGGCACGCTGGTCGGCAACACCACCAGCATCCAGGGCGCCGTCACCAACGACGCCGCGCTGATCATCGATCAGGACAACGACGGCACGCTTGCCAGCAACATGTCCGGCACCGGTTCTTTCACCAAGGACGGCACCGGCACCGTCGTGCTCACCGGTACCAATACCTACACCGGCGGCACCACCGTGCTGGCAGGCAACCTTGTCGGCAATACCCAAAGCCTTCAGGGTGACGTGGCCAACAGCGGCACCGTGGTGTTCGACCAGACTGCCGACGGCACCTACACCGGCGCCGTCTCGGGCAGCGGCGTGCTGGCCAAGACGGGTTCGGGCACGCTCACCCTTACCGGCGCGAACAGCTACACCGGCGGCACGCTGATCGCCGATGGCACGCTGGTCGGCAACAGCACCAGCATCCAGGGCCCGGTCGCCAATGCCGGCGAACTGGTGTTCGATCAGGCCGATGCCGGCGCCTATGCGGGAAGCGTCACCGGCGCAGGCAACTTCACCAAGACCGGCGCGGGTTCGCTGAACCTCACGGGCGCCAGCGACTACTCGGGCACCACCACCGTCGAACAGGGCCGCCTTGCCGTGAACGGTTCGATCGCCAATTCGGACGTCACCGTGCTGAGCGGCGCCACCATCGGCGGCAATGGCACCGTGGGCGGGTTGATCGTGCGCAATGGCGCGACGGCCGCGCCGGGCAATTCGATCGGCAACCTCCACGTCGCCACCGACCTGACGTTCGAGAAGGGATCGACTTACGCCGTTGAGGCCAATGCTGCCGGCAATGCCGACCGCATCACCACCACCGGCACCGCCACGATCGAGGGCGGCACGGTGGAAGTGCTGGCCGAAGCGGGCGACTACAAGCCGCAGACCAGCTACGTGATCCTCACCGCCGCCGGCGGCGTTGACGGCACGTTCGACGACGTGACCAGCAACTTCGCGTTCCTGACGCCCACGCTCAGCTACGCCGCCAACGGCGTGACGCTGACGCTGACCCGCAACGACGTCTCGTTCGCGCAGGCCGGCAAGACGGCCAACCAGATCGCGGTGGGCACCGGCATCGATGGCACCTTCGCGATCGGTTCGGCCATCTACGACGCGTTGGTCGGCTCTTCGACGAGCGAGATCGGTTCGGGCCTCGACGCGCTTTCGGGCGAGATCCATGGCTCGGCGCTCTCCGTCGCGGCGGACGATGCAACGCGCCTGCGCCGCACCCTGCTGGAACGCGCGCGCAGCGCCACGGCTTCGTCGGCGACGGGCGGTCGCATCGCCTTGTGGGCCGATGTCGGCGGCAACTGGTCGAACAAGAATGGCAACGGCAATGCGGCCAAGGTGGATGCCTCCGGCTACCACTTCACCGCCGGTGTCGAGTTCAACGCCAATGACACCCTGAAGCTGGGCGTCGCCGGCGGCACCTCGCACCAGGACGTCACCGTCTCGCGCCGTGGCTCCACGGCCGATCTGGATGCCGTCTACGGCGCGGTCTACGCCGCCGCCGCGTTCGGCCCGGCCACGCTGCGCGCGGGCGCATCCTATTCGGACCTCGATGTCGATACCCAGCGCACCATCGACTACCGCTCGCTTCAGGACGATCTGAAGGCCAGCTACGGCGGTTCGGTCACGCAGACCTTTGCTGAGGCCGGCGTGACGCTGCCGCTGGGCGTCGGTTCGCTGGAACCGTTTGCCGGCTACAACTTCATGTGGCTGAAGAACGATGCCTTCACCGAAAACGGCGGCACCACCGCGCTGAAGGGCCGCGAACGCACCCGCGGCTATGGCTGGACCGCGCTGGGCGCGCGCATGACGATCGGCAGCGCCACTGCGCCTGTCGCCTTCCGCACCAAGGTCGCCTGGGAACACGCGACCAGCGGCACCGACGTTGCCTCGCGCGTGGCCTTCGCGGCGGGCGGCAACAGCTTCGTGGTCGATGGCGCCCCGCTCTCGCGCGACAGCATCAACCTTGACGCCGGGATCGAGTGGCGCGCCACTTCGGCCCTGTCGCTGGGCGCCGGCTACACCGGTTCGCTCGGCACCCGCGGCGAGGATCACGGCGTTCGCGCCTCGGCCTCGTTCCGCTTCTGAGGCGGGTGGCGTAGATGAAATGGGGGTCGGCGCAAGCCGGCCCCTTTTTCGTGTCCGGGCTTCAAGAGTTTTCCGCCACGCTGTCGCAATTTTCGCATTGCCCCGGCTTGCACAGGCGGCGTTCGGTGTCTTAGCCACGCGCATGGTCGCAAGATTCCGTAAAGCCGCGCTCCTCGCCGGATTCGCTTCGTTCCTCACCGCCGCAAGCGGCAACGCCGCAGAACCGGCGCCTGAGCGCGTGCTTTATGCCGACGCCACGGTGATCGACGGCACCGGCACGCCGGCCCGCGCGCATCAGGACATTCTGGTCGAAGGCGAGCGCATTCTGGCGGTCGGCCCGCACGGTTCGCTCCCCGCCGCCGAGGCGCGCAGCGTCGATCTTGCCGGGCGCTGGGTGATCCCTGGCCTGATAGACACCCACGTCCACATGGCCACCCCGCCCAACCCCAGCCGCGCACAGGGTGAACTACGCCGGATGGTCTATGGCGGTGTCACCTCCGTGCGCGACATGGCGGACGACTTGCGATCGGTCAGCGAACTGGCGCGCGCCTCGCTGGTGGGTGAAATTCCGGGCCCGGACATCTATTCCGCCGCCGTGATGGCCGGCCCGCCGTTCTTCGGCGATCCGCGCGTCAATGCGGTCAGCATGGGGTACAAGGCCGGCACCGCGCCCTGGGCGCAGGCAATCGACGACAAGACCGACATTCCCACCGCCATCACGCTGGCACGCGGCACCGGGGCCACCGCGATCAAGATCTACGCGGACTTGCCCGCCAACCTGATTTCCGCACTGACGACAGAGGCGCACCGGCAAGGCCTGATGGTCTGGGCCCATAGCGCAGTGTTCCCCACCCGCCCGGCGGACGTGATCGCCGCCGGCGTCGATGTGGTCAGCCATGCCTGCTATCTGGCCTATCAGCTGGAGCCGGTGATGCTCGCCTCTTACGAGGATCACACCCCGGTCCACGAGAACCTGTTGGCAAAGAAGGGCGACGATCCGGTGATCGCCGGGCTCTACAAGGCGATGCTGGCCAAGGGCACGATCGTCGATGCCACGGGCGGCCTGTTCGTGCGCTATGACAAGCTGCGCAAGGAAAAGCCCGAAATCCGCCCGCTGCGCTGCACCGGTACGACCACCGCGCGGCTGGTGCGACAGGCGTGGAAGGGCGGCGTGCCAGTTTCCGCAGGCACCGATTTCGAGGCGGACGTGTCGAGCCCCTGGCCCGCGCTTTACGACGAGTTGGACTTCCTGGCGCGCGACGTCGGCATGCCGCCGCTGGAGGTGATCCATTCGGCCACGCTGGTCGGTGCGCAGGCGGCCGGGCAGGCGAAGAACACTGGCTCGGTAGAGGCGGGCAAGCTTGCGAATTTCGTGGTGCTCACCGCCGATCCCACCAAGGACATCGGCAATGTGCGCAGCATCACGCTGACGGTGAAGCGCGGCAAGGCTTTCGCGCGGGCGGACTACAAGCCGGTAACGGTAGAGGAAATGGGGACGGGTGATGAAGATTGATCGGCGCGCATTGATCGCAGGCGGCGGAGCCGCGATGGCCGGCGCCGCGCTGGCCCCCCGCGCGATGGCGGCGGCAGTGGCGAAGGGCGATCCGGTGGCGGACCGCATCGTCATCAACGCGCTGGGCGGTTTGGGCGACCCGAACGGTCCCGAAGGTGCCGATGCCGTGCTGTTCAGCCCGCGCGTGCTGGCAGAGGCCCACGCTTCGGGGCTTACCGCCGTCAACGTCACGCTTGGGTACGTTTCGGGGCCGTCCGAGCCCTTCGAATTCAGCGTGCGCTCCGTTGCCGAGACCGATGCGGCGATGCGCGCCCATCCCGACCGCCTGCTGAAGGTGCTGACCGCCGCCGACATCCGCCGGGCCAAAGCGGAAGGCAAAGTGGGCGTGATCTACGGCTTCCAGAACGCCGCGATGATGGGCAACGATGCCTCGCGCGTGGACATTTTCGCCAACCTGGGCGTCAAGGTGATCCAGCTGACCTACAATCCGGCGAACCAGCTGGGCGATGGCTCGATGGCGCCGGAAAATCGCGGGCTGACGCCGTTCGGCCGTGAAGTGGTGGAGCGTCTGAACGCCGCCAAGGTCATGGTCGACCTGTCGCACAGCGGCGAACAGACCTGCCTTGAGGCGGCGCGGATTTCCAAGGCGCCGATCTCGATCAACCACACCGGCTGCCGCGGCGTGACCGACCTGCCGCGCAACAAGACCGACGCCGAACTGCGGCTGGTCGCCGAAAAGGGCGGCTTCATCGGCATCTATTTCATGCCCTTCCTCAACGCGTCCGGCCACGCCAGTGCCGAGGATGTGGTGCGCCACATCGACTATGCGGTGAATCTGTGCGGAGAGGATCACGTGGGCATCGGCACCGACGGCACGGTGACGCAGATCGACGACCTCACTGCCTATCAGGCGACGCTGGCCAAGGAGATCGCAGCGCGCCGTGCCGCCGGGATCAGCGCGGCGGGCGAGCGACCGGATACCTATCCCTTCGTCGTCGACTTGCGCGGACCGGACCAGTTCCGCAAGCTGGCCGGGCTGCTGAAGGCCAAGGGCTATTCGCAGGCGCGGATCGACAAGATTCTGGGCCAGAACTTCCTGCGCTATGCCGAAACGATCTGGGGCCAGTAACGGGAGAGCCTAAGATGCGGTTGATCGACGCCGAGGAAGTGGCCCGCAGGCTGGATCACCGCACGGGGATCGAGCTGGTGCGCAAGGCGATGATCGCGCTCTCCACCGGGGGCAGCAAGCAATTGCTGCGCGGAATCATCGACCTCGATGAAGGCAACGCCTTCGGCGTCATGCCCGGCGCGCTGACTGGGGCCGGCTTCGGCGCCAAGATCGTCAGCGTCTTTCCCGCAATGGCGGCGCACGGGCACTCGCATCAGGGCGTGATCGTCACGTTCGATCCCGAAACCGGCGCACCCGCCGCCGTGATCGAGGCGGGCGAAGTCACCGCAATCCGCACCGGCTGCGCCACCGCCGTCGCCACCGACGCGCTGGCCCGGCCCGATGCCGCCCACCTCGCCCTGCTGGGCACCGGCGATCAGGCATGGCACCATGCGGCGGCGCTGCGCCATGTCCGCCCATTCGCGGCGATCACCGTCTGGGGCCGCAACGCCGCCAAGGCACAAGCGATGGCCGAGCGGATCGAGCACGATTTCGGCATCGCGACCAGTGCGAAAATGACCGTAAGCGAAGCGGTGGACGGTGCGGATGTGATCTGCGCCGTCAGCGCCGCTGCCGAACCGATCCTGCTCTCCGAACAGGTGGCCGATGGCGTCCACGTCAATGCCGTGGGCTCCAGCCGCGCCGGCCCGGCGGAGATCGATCCCGCGCTCGTCCCCCGCAGCCGCTTCATTCCCGACCACCGCGTCGGCGTGCTTGCCCAAGGCGCGGAATACTTGCGCGCGGTAGAGCTGGGCATCGCGAGCGAGGCGGATGTCGGCCCGGAAATCGGCCGCATTCTTGCCGGGCTGGACGAAGGGCGCCAATCGCCCGGGGAAGTCACCGTCTACAAGTCGCTCGGCTCGATCGTGCAGGATCTGGCCTGCGCCGCCTTTCTGGCGACCTGATCAGCCCGCCAGTCCGTCCACCGCCCGCGCAAGCACGTCGGCAGGCGATCCGCCTGCATCGATCCGCATCCAGCTGCCAAGCGCGCCAAGCGCATAGCCAAGCTGGATATCGACCACACCGCCATCGGCGTCCGACGCATCGGCGCTGCGCGCATCGACGCGGGCGCGCATCACCTCGGCCGGCGCTTCCAGCCAGATGCCCGTGAAGTCCACTCCGCAGGCTTTCGCAAAATCCTCCAGCGCGGCCCGCTCCGAGGGCGCGGCAAGAACGCCGTCGACGATCACGCTGCGCCCCGCCGCGATCACCCGAGCCGCCTCGTCCATCAACCGCGCATAGACTTCACGGCTTCGCTCACGCGTATAGGACGAAGCCGGCAGGCGTTCTTCGGGGGCAATCCCCGCCATCCGCTTGCGCAGCACATCGGTGCGCAGCCAGCGCGCGCCCAACACGCCGCCGACCAGCGGCGCCAGCCCACCCGCGAGTGTCGACTTGCCGGTGCCGCTCAGCCCGCCGACGGCCAGCAGTTGGGGCTTGGGCCGTTCGAGGAAACCCAGCGCGCAATCCAGATAGTCGCACGCAGCCGCGCGCAGGCGCTCACCTGCCGCCGGATCGGCCTGCCGCGCCGCGCTGCTGGCGCTGACATGCGCGCGCACTGCCGCACGCATGGACAGGAACAGCGGCAGCGCTGCCAGCCCCGCGCTTTCGCCGCGCATGTCGCAATAGCGGTTGAACAAAAGCGAGGCTTCGCCGTGAAGGCCGCGTTGCCACAGGTCCATCAACACGAAAGCCAGATCGTAGAGGACATCGGTGGTCGCCAGCTCGGCATCGAACTCCAGGCAGTCGAACGGCGTGGCGTGCCCGTGCCACAGGCAGATATTCGCCAGATGCAGGTCGCCGTGGCAGTGGCGGACATGCCCGTCTGCCGCGCGCGCATCCAGCAGCGCCGCCAGCCGGTCCAGCTCGGCCAGACTGCGGCGGCATAAATCCTCGCAGGCATCGGCCGGCAGCAGCCCTTCGGGCAGCGCCGCCATGCTGGTGCGATTGCCCTCGATCACCGCACGAACCCGTGCCGCGCCGCCGCCTGTCACGATTTCGGCGCCCTCGTGAAAGGCGGCAATGGCATCGGCCAGATCGCGCACCAGCGCGGGCCCCAGCAAGCCTTTCGCAGCCATGGCATCGAACAAGCATTCCGCCGGGAAGCGACGCATGACCACCAGCCAGTCGACCGGCTCTCCCTCTCCGATGGCCAGACTGCCATCGGCCTGCCGCCCCACCGGCTCCACCGCCAGATAGATCTCCGGCGCGGTGCGGCGGTTGAGCGCCAGTTCGCGCAGACAGACTTCGCGGCGCAGCGCCACGGTCGAAAAATCCAGATAAGGCAGGCGCACCGCGCGCTTCAGCTTGTAGACGCGGTCTCCCGCCAGGAAGACGATGGCGGCATGCGTCTCGATCCTCTGCACCGGGGTATCGATCCCGTAGGTGGCAGGATCGCCCAGGAAAGCGATCGTCTCGGACTGGTCATCGCCGTTGCTCATCGCTTGATCGTCTCCAGCCGCGGCACATCCGGTCGCTGTACAGGGCCGGAATTACGCGAAGGGCATCTTTTGGTCGAGCAATCGTGAGCCCGCGCTCAGACCATCGGCCCCCGCGTCAGCGCAGCCAGAACCGGCGGCGGTACGGTATAGACCGCGTGGCGCTGCGCGCCGCGATTGTGATGGTCCACCCGGTAACCCTGGTAGTGCCGCTTCACCAGGCCCGCCCGCACCAGTTCGGATACCGCGCGGCTCACCGCCGTCATCCCCGAAATCCGCACGCGATCGGATACTTCCATGTCGACCAGCTGCGCGGCCTGCACCGCATCGTCAGGCAGGACGCCTCGCGCGGCCATATCGCGCCGCACCGCTTCTATGGTTGCCTTGCGATAGTGGTGGCGGGCGGCGCTGGGGGCGATGGCGGCGGAAAGCCATTCGCGGATCGGCACCAGTTGCTCCCCATCGCGCACCAGCGGCCCCGCCGCGCCGCCCCTTCCCGCGGCCCGCGCGATCAGATCCAGCACCATGAACGTATAGCGCGGCCGGGCCGAATGATCGGCGATCGCGCGCATGATCCCCGGCAGGTCTAACCCGCGATCGGTGACGGCCGGGCGGTTTAGCGGGAGTTCCAGCATGGAACGAATCAAGCACAGACGCGAATCCAAGGGAATCCACAATCTGCACGGAGCCGCGATTTTCCGTCGCTTTTTCCATCTATGTCACTTTACCCAAGGCCTCTGGTAAAGTGACATGAGTGGCACCCTCTCCGCGCAAACGCGGTTCAGGATGGCAGCACGGCCCCATTGGCATGCAGGCTTTCGAGCACGCGGGTCATCGCCAGATCGAACGGCTGCGTCTCCCCCATCAGGGCAAAGCTGCCGCCCAGTGCGAAGCTGCAATGGCCATGGACGGTCGCCACCAGCGAGCGTGACAGGCGCGGCGCCTCCGCCGCGTGCGTGGGCGTCAGGATCGCGGCGACTTCGCGCTCCACCACCGCCATCAACCCGCTGCGGCGGCGGGCGAAATCCTCCGGCATGTCCATCCCTTCAGGCAGGCGATGTTCGTAGATGGCGGACCAGAGGTTGCGGCGCTGGGAGGCGAAGCCGAAATAGCCCTCCACCAGCGCGCGGATGCGCGCGCTTCCGTCGGTGCCTTCCAGTTGGCGTTCCAGCCACTCGGCCCAGAGGATGAAGGTGCGCGTGTTGATCTCCAGCACCAGCCCGTCGACACTGCCGAACACGTGCATCACCGTGCCCACCGAATAGCCGATGCGCTTGGCCACCTCGCGCGCGGAAAAGCGGGCGAAGCCCACTTCCTCCATCAGCTGCTGCCCTGCGTCGAGAATCAGCGCTTCCAGTTCGGCGCGGCTGTGATCGGAACGTCTGCCCATGGCCGTGGCATAACGCGCCAATTTAACAGCGTCTAATTCTTAAATTCCCGCACCCGCCTGCCGGCCATCGACGGCGGGCTTTCCTGCGGGTAAAGGCGGGGGCCATGACCTCTCATCTGACGATCCGCCGCCCCGACGACTGGCATGTACACCTTCGCGACGGCGACATGTTGAAAGCCGTGGTCGATTATACGGCCCGCCAGTTCGCCCGCGCCATCGTGATGCCGAACCTGACCCCGCCTGTCATCACCGTGGCAGCGGCGGAGGCCTATCGTCAGCGGATTCTCGATGCCTTGCCGGCCGATGCGGACTTTACCCCGCTGATGACCTGCTACCTGACCGACGGTGCCGATCCGGAGGAAATCGCGCGCGGCTATGAGCAGGGCGTGTTTGCCGCCTGCAAGCTCTATCCCGCCCACGCCACGACCAATTCCGCGCACGGCGTCACCGATGTGCGCAAGCTGACCGGCCTGCTGGAAACCATGCAGCGAATCGGCATGCCGCTGCTGATCCATGGCGAAGTGACCGACCGCGACGTCGACATTTTCGACCGTGAGGCGGTCTTCATCGAGCGGGTGCTGGCGCCGCTGGTCCGCGACTATCCGGGCCTGAAGGTCGTGTTCGAACATATCACGACGGCAGAGGCGGTCGATTTCGTGGCGGGCAGCGGACCGCTGATCGGCGCGACGATCACGCCGCAGCACATGATCATCAACCGCAACGCGATCTTCGATGGCGGCATTCGTCCCCACGCCTATTGCCTGCCCGTCGCCAAGCGCGAGCAGCATCGCCTTGCGGTGCGCAAGGCCGCCGTCTCAGGATCGCCCAAGTTCTTCCTGGGCACCGATACCGCGCCCCACACGGTGGGCCGCAAGGAAGCCGCCTGCGGATGCGCCGGCATCTTCAACGCGCCCTTCGCGCTGGAAAGCTACATCCAGGTCTTCGACGAGGAAAACGCGCTCGACCGGTTCGAAGGCTTCGCCTCCGAACATGGCCCCAATTTCTATGGCCTGCCGCTGAACGAGGGCACGGTGACGCTGGTGCGCGGCGGCGAAACGGTGCCCGAGAGGATCGTCGACGGGGACATCGATCTGGTGCCTTTCCACGCCGGCGAAACGCTGGGCTGGCGCATTCAGGGATAAGGCCGGGTTCGCGGCGGGCGGCCTCTTCGCGCGCCCGTCGCGCCTCTTCGCCGCGGCGATAGCCATCCGCTATCGCCGCGAGAGCGAATTGACTCTTTCGTGAATTGGCAGGCTTGTCCTACGGCCGGGCCAACAAGGAAAGAGCAGCAGAATAGATGACAACAAGCGCCTCCCTGACCGGAAAGGTCGCCCTGGTCACCGGCGCCGGGCGCGGCATCGGGCAACAGATCGCGCTTCGCCTCGCTGCCGAGGGGGCCAATGTCGTCGTCCACTTCAGCGGTAGCGAGGCCGGAGCGGGCGACACGGTCGACCGGATCGCCACCGCCGGCGGCCGCGCGATCCGCGTCCGCGCGGACATCAGCAGCCGCGCCGAGGTCGCGCAGCTTTTCGACGCCATCGACAGGGAATTTGCCCGCCTGGACATCGTCGTCAACAGCGCGGGCGTCAGCGGCGGAGGAAGCCTGGAGGATCTGGACGAAGACCAGTTGGAATGGATGCTGGGGGTGAACCTGCGCGGGCCGCTCTACATCGCCTCCCACGCCGCGAAACGACTGGGCGAAGGCGGGCGCATCATCAACCTGTCCTCCAGCCTCGGCGAATTTCCCATGGCGGGATCGGGCATCTATTCCGCCACCAAAGTCGCCATCAAAAGCTTCACGGAAAGCTGGGCCCGCGAACTGGGCCGGAAGGGCGTGACGGTCAATACCGTGATCCCCGGCGCCACCGCCCCCGGCATGATGGACAAGGCGCCGGCGGAGACGCGCAGGTTCTTCGAACAGGCATCGCCGTTCGGCCGCATCGGCACGGCGGGCGAGATTGCGGAAGTGGTTGCCTTTCTCGCCTCGCCGCAAGCCAGCTGGGTTTCCGGCGCGCACATCCTGGCAAACGGTGCCGCCAGCACCTGAGGACGATCATTCCTCGATCGGGGCCAAGCATTCCGCCATCACGCGGCCCAGCAGGCTCTCCACCATGATCGAGGCATGCGTCAGCACGTGAGAGGGATTGCGGGCCAGCGCCAGCGTCCGTTGCAGCGGCGGATCGCCGATGCGCGCGGTGCTGATCCGGCCCTGCGCCAGCGCCGCGATGCTGCGCGGTATCACGGCCAGCGCCACGCCGCGCTCCGCCAGCGCGATCGTGGTATCGAGGGAATCGATCTCATGTGCGACGGTCACGGCCAGACCCAGCCGCGACGCTTCACGCTCCAGCAATTGCCGCAGGCCATGCTGCGCGCCCGGCAGCACCAGCGGCTCGGCCGCCAGTGCAGCAATTTCGACTTTCGCATCGGCAGCAAAGCGGCCCGGCGGCCCCGCCAGCACCAGTCCCTCGCTCGCCAGCGTGCGCGTGGCGAGGTGACGCAGCGGATGCACTTCGTAGAGCACGCCAAGGTCGATCTTCTCCGCTTCCAGCCAGCCGCGCACCGCGCCCGAATAGGCCTCCACCAGCCGCAGCCGGAGGGAGGGCGCCTGCCGCGCCAGTTCCTCGATCAGCGGTGCGCCCACGACGCGCGCCAGTGACGGCGGCATGGCCAGCACCACCTGTCCGCGCGCATCGTTGCGCAAGTGGCGCGCATCGGCCACGGCCTGCTCGGTCGCATGCAGGATCTGCCGCGCGCGTTCGCGGAAAACATGCCCGGCCTCGGTCAAGGTCACCCCGCGTGCGGAGCGTTCGAACAGCGCGAAGCCGATCTCATCTTCCAGCCGCAGCAATTGCTGGCTGAGCGAAGGCTGGGCGATGCCCAGCGATTCCGCCGCCCGGCTGATCGAGGCGCTTTCGGCGATCTTCAGGAATGCCTTGAGGTGCGCGGTATCCATGCGGCGATGCTATTCCGCCGCGAGGCCGAGCGCCATATCGTCATGCGCCGCGCCCGCTTCCGCCATCGGCCGCATATCCACCACCCAGCGCACCGAACGACGCATCGGCTCGATCCCGTCATGCGGCGATCCCGGCGGCATGTGGTGCGAATTGGCATAGACCGTCATCGGATCCCCGCCCGACAACGACACCAACCGCTGCACGCCGGCCAGCGCGAACAGGTCCAAGAGGCGCGGGCGAATGCTTTCCGGATAGATCCCCACGGTCTGCGTCGTATCGTCGCACCACTTGAGCACGTCCTTCAGGTCGTCCACCGGCACGAAGTTGACCACACGGTTGGCCAGCTTGTCGTAGAATTCCACGCGGTCGTTGAACTTGGAAACGACGAAGCCGCCCTTCAGCGTATCGCCCTCCACATGGTAGAAATCGTCCTCCAGCGAGACGGCGGCCAGTTCTGCCTCCAGCTCGCGGTTGGGCACGGTGAACGGCACCGAGAGCAGCGGCGGCAGGCGGTCGTAGGCGGCCACCATCCGCCGGCCCAGATCGATCACCTTGTCCAGCGAGGCCTCATCGGTGTCGCTCTCGACATAGACGATGCGCGTGTTGGCACAGGCGGTCTGGTTGTAGAACCCGGCCAGCGTGGCCAGCCCCACTGCCGCTTCGTCCATCGCCGCCTCGCTTGCGAACGTCTCACGCCCCACCATCGACATCGAATACTTGGGGTTGAGTGCGGTCAGGTCGATGCCCGGCTGCAGGAACTTCTGGATGTGGCGCACCGAACTCATCCCGCCCCAGGCGGTGATCTTGTCGATGCGGCTGGTGCGGACGATCTGCGAGTCCATGAATTCGTCTCCGCCCTTCCAGTAGGCGACGGCGATATGCTTCGTCACCGGATGATCGGGCGCCAGCCCGATCAGCGTGCGGGCGATGGCATTCGCCGTGAGCGGATCGTTGGAGGGGGACTTGATGAGGATGTCGGACTTCGTGAGGCCCGCCCGCGCCACCGTCATCGCCGCCACCACCGGCACATTGCCCGCGGTGATGTGCAACTGCCGCGTGCCGACCGCGCGGATGCTAGTGTTCCCGTAACCATTCTGCCCGGCCACCCAGCCGTCGAGATGGTCGACGCCGATGGTCTTGTCGACCAGCGCGGTCATCATCGCCGCATCGAACATCGCCGGCAGCGCGTCATAGACGCCGCGCAGGATCGGCTCTGCCAGCCCGCCCGCTTTCAGGGCCAGTGCGAAGCTTTGCTGCAGCAGTTCGTTGTCGTCCAGCCGCAGCCGCTTGCCCAGTTCGGCCAGCAGATCGATGATCTCCCGCATCGGCGTATCATGCAGGTCGCGCAGCCGTGCGGTATCGCCCAGCACCAGATCGTGGATGTGCCGATGCGGATCGGCTTGGCGAAAGTCAGCCCCACCGCGCCCTTTGAACAGCACCGCATCCTCGCCCGGCATCAAGACCCGGCCGCGCGCGATGATCGGTATATCGAGCACCATCACGCCTCTCCCGCCACGAATTCCATGAACTCGTTGTAGGCCGCCTGTGAGCCGGCGCAGGTGATCTTGTCGTCCCCGCCCTCGTTCTCGGCAAAGCGGCGGATCGTCTTGGCGGCGCGCGGGCCGCCCCAGCCGCAGGGGCAATCTTCTTCCCAATGGATCGTCACTTCGTCACCCGACGTGAAGCCGCCCCAGTACGAGGTCGGGATCGGATCGACGAGCGCAAGGCGCCCCTTCTGCACGCCCTCGCGCGGCAGCGCCCGCCCGTCGCCATCCATCAGCAGCGGCACGGTATAGGGCAGGAAGTGGAAGTACCCGTGCGAGCACATCGGCGCATTGCCGATGCATTCGGAAAAGCCGTACTGGTTGCCCAGCCGTTCGACGCCGAAGAACGCCTTCACCTGATCTTCCCAATCGGCCGGCGCGTCCTTGTAACCCTTCATGCCGCCGCCGCCTTCGACGATGGAGCCCGGCGCGAACTGGCACGTCAGCCCCTTGTCCAGCCCCGCCCGCGCCACGCGGTAAAGGTCCGCGAAAGTGCCGCCGATCTTCACGCGCTGGCCCCGGAAATCGCGGATCAGCTTGCCGAACCACGCCTCCATGTCGCCCTCGCGGCTGCGCCCCTGCCGCAGCATCGCCTCGCGCTGGTCGAGCAGCGCGGGATCGAGGCCCAGGCTCATCACCTCGCCCCGGTCCTCGGCCGCCTGAAGCCTGCCGGAGAGAGCCATCAGATCGGCGGGAATGTGCGTGTCGTAGAGCGTGTGATAGTTCGCCTCGCCCCCCGCCATCTCCACGTTGAACAGGCTCATCATCTTCAGCATCGTCTGGTAGCCGCCGCGATAGCCGGGGAAGAACGTCGGCAGCTTGGTGGTCCAGGCATCGACGCCGCTGGACGCGCGGTTGACGCTGAAGAAGTGGAATTTCCACGGCCCCAACTCATCATAGGAACGCGGCACGAAGGAGAGCTTGCCGGTCGTCCCGCTCGAATAGGTGACCAGCATGCCATAGGCTTCCAGCCGGGTGAGCCACTGTTCGATCGTGGTCACCCCGGTCAGGTCTACGCGGGTGAGATCGTGCGCGGTCAGCTTGTCCAGCCAGCCGGTCAGCTTCGCGAAATCGCGGTTCTCGATGATCTGGATCGGATAGTTCTTCAGCACGCGGTGGTCGAAGCAGACGGGCAGCACGTCCTCGATCCGGTCGATCGCCTCCACGCCCTGCCGGTCGGCCAGCTTCTTCAGCGCGGGGATGCGATTGCGCAGCCGGGCGAAGTTGATGCGCACCGCCTCCAGTTGCAGCTTCTCGCGCTCCTCACGCGGGATCGCGAAGAGGTCTTCGAAGCGGCGATAGGTCCATGAGCCCGGATTGTCCGGCAGCAGGCTGATCGACATTGGCAATTCCTCTTCCCGGTGTTCTTTGAACGGAATTTATGCGGAGGAAATTGCCGCCGGAACGGGCAAAGGCATTCTGGCAGCCAGAGGCATTTCGAATGACTTCGCGAGATTATCCCACAATTTGACGATTTTCGAATATCGTGGGATAAACTCCCATGGCCCGCGTCCGAACTTTCTCCGACGAACAGTCCCGCCTGCTGGTCAACTTGCGCCAGCGTTACGAGACATGGATCGACGCGGAGCGCGATCTGGCCGCCCTGCCTTACGACCTGCGGCGCAAGACGGTGGGCGGGCACGAATACCTCTACAACATCTTCGACCGGGGCGGAAACGGCAAGAGCCTGGGCGCGATGACGCCCGAGAAGGAAGCCGAGTTCGAGAGCTATCACGGGACGAAGGCCGCCTTGAAAGACCGCATTCGCGCGCTGCGCCCCGCGCTGGCGGAGGCAGCGGCACTCTACCGAGCGCTGCGCCTGCCGCTGCTCTCGTCCGACGCCGGGCCGATCCTGCGCGAATGCGACCGGCGCGACCTGCTGGGATCGCACCTCCTGGTGGTCGGCACCAATGCCATCGCCGCCTACATGATCGAGGCGAACGGCCGGATCGAACTGCCCGACGAGACGGAGGATTTCGACCTCGCCTGGATCGCGCAGGAGGCCGAGGAGCACGAGCGGCGCGTGTGGGACATGCTGAAAGCGGTCGATTCCACCTTCACCGTCAATGCGGAGCGGGACTTTCAGGCCCGCAACGCGCGCGCCTACGAAGTGGAGCTGCTGGTCGCCCCCTCCCGCGCGGCGACGCTGGGCGGGCGCGACCAGCCGCGCCCGGTGCCGCTGCCCGAACAGGAATGGCTGCTGCTGGGCCGCCCGGTCGATCAGGTGGTCGGCTGCCGCGACGGTTCCCCCGCCCGCATCGTCGCGCCCGACCCGCGCTGGTTCGCGCTCCACAAGCTATGGATGGCCGCGCAGGCGAAGCGCAATCCACTCAAGCGTCCGAAGGACCGGACCCAAGGGCTGGCGCTGCTCGACGCGGTAGCGGAAGCGATGCCGCACTACTCGCTGGACGCCGACTTCGTGGACGCCCTGCCGGATGAACTGGCGCCCTATTATCGCGAATGGGAAGATCTCACCCAGGTGCCCCGCGCTGGTGGGTGGTGAAGGCCGATCGTCTCTCTTCCATGCGCGAGGCGACCCACTGCGCGCGCAGGCGATTGATCGGCCGGTCCCAAAACTTCCAGATCAGCCAGGCGCCGCAGGGAACCAGCGCGAAACTGGCGCCCGCCACCGCCAGACGCGCCGCGAACGGCCCCTGGATCGATCCGAACCAAGGCGTCGTCACCCAATGCAGCAGATAGATGATGTAGGACATGTCGCCCATCATTCTGTCGGTCCCGTCGCTTTTCAACGACGTGGTGTAGATGGCGAGAGGCAGGCAGGCGAAACTCAAGGCCACATTGAACAGCGGATTGAAGTTATAAAGGTCGGCGGGTGCCGCGCCACGGATCATGATCCCGCGCCACGGCGCGATCAGCGTCACCAATACGACCGCGACAAGCACGCCGGCGGATAGCGCCGCCGCCCGTCCGGAGGGCCGCCAGTCCTGCTCCGCGCAGATCATTCCCAGCACGAAGAAGACCATGTATTTCGGCAGAATCGCCTGCATGTCCGGAGCGAGCAGGCCGATCGCCAGCGAAGACCCTGCCGCAATGGCCAGAACCACACTGCGTTGACGGGGAAAGGCGATCAGGACCGATAGCAACGGCGCGATCATGTAGAACTGCATCTCGATATCGAGCGACCAGGCCGGCAATACCGGCAGATAGGCCATCCACGAATAACCGATAAGAAACGTGGAAGAGAACACGAGATGCACCGGATGGGCCGAGAACACCAGTCCTGTTGGAACACCTAATACCGGCAAAATTGCAACCGTAATCAGACTGACCAACATCATCACCGGAGCAAGACGCCACACTCTGCTGACGATGAAGGTCAGATAGGGCTGCCGCGTCCGGACATACCGCTCGTTCCACATGCGGTGCAACCAGAAGCCGGACAATATAAAGAAGACGTAGACGGCAAAGGCGCCGAGGCCGAGGCTGGAAAAATGATAGACGAAGACGATCATCGCCAGAAACAGGCGAAAGGCCCCCGGCCCCGGCGATAATGTCAGCAGCGACTGCGGCCGCAACGAAAGACCCGCGAATTTTCCCATCGATGCCAGTATGTCGATCGGAATTCCGGCCGCAATCGGGAGACGAGCCTACGCCTTTCAGGGGGTTGATTTCCCCCATGCCGCACGCCAGGCAATCTCGTGATCCGGCCTCGCGCTGCCGTCCTGGCACTGACCGCCTCCAACGTTTTCGAGAGATTACAGATTTTTTAATTCAACGTTCCCGCGCGCAATCCATATAGGAACTACGGACCAAGCGGAGACTTCATGTTATCCACCGAGCCGCCGATTGCTGTAGAAGCCGCCGCAGCCGAAGAACAGCCAGACATCATCGAAGTTATCGGAGCCCGTGCCAGCGAAACCGTGAAGATCGATCGGCGGACTTATCAGGTCCAGCAAACGCCGCATTCGGCCCAGAAGGATGGCGTGCAACTGCTTCGCGGCCTTCCCTCTGTAACCGTCACACCGGACGATCGCATCCTGCTGCTGGGCGCCGGCAATGCGAAGATATACGTCGATGGTCGCCCCTACGTCGGTGACGCGAGGCAATATCTGCGCACGCTTAATGGCAGCGACATCGCCCGGATCGAGGTGATGACCAATCCTTCCGCGCAGTTCTCATCGGAAGGGACCGGCGGCGTCATCAACCTAGTGCTGCGCAAGAACGAGGCGGCCGGTCTGACCGGCAATGCCAGCTACGAAGCCTCCACTTACGGCTATGGCCTGGTCGACACGACGCTGAACTACAAGACCGGCAAATGGGCCTACGAAGTGAAGGGCGGCGGCAACGTCGGCACCATGTCGCGATCGACCTACCAGCGGCGGCGCAGTGTGGAGAAGGCGCCCGGCAGCGCGCCAACCGTCAATAGCGAGGATGGCCTGTTCACTTATGACGGAACCGTCGGGCGCCTGAGCGGCAAGGTGACTTATGAGCTGGACCCGAAGACCACCCTGTCCGCCCGCTTTGGCGGCGGCGGCGGCCATGACGTCGCGGCCGAAAAGGCAGACTATCGGGGGCTGACGGCCGACTTCGACTCGTTTTCCGAAAAGCGCCAGCTCAACAGCTTTGCCAGCTACCTGACGGCGGAGCTGAACGTGGATCATCAGGGAGCGAGGGAGGGAGAGGCGCTGACTGCGGCCGCTCAGTTCTACAAGAATCCGCAAGTCCGCGACGTGACCGATGCCCGGTTCAGCGATGGGCGCTTCTATCGGTCCGTCCTGCGCCACCCAACGTACTCGGTGGACACGCAGGCGGATTGGAAACATCCGATGGGGGAGGGGCAGATACTGTCGATCGGCAGCACATGGCACGTCGATGGCACATCGCAGGACTATCGCTTCACCAGCGACGGCTCCTTCGGCCCCGACGCATGGGATGCATTCGAAGGCCGCAGCAGCACCCTTGCGGCCTATGCGACATTCCAGCAGTCGTTCGGGAAGATCACCCTCATCCCCGGGCTGCGCGGCGAGTACAACAAGCGGCACATTTCCGGTTCCGGCGCTGCCAACACCGGTACAGATATAGATCGCACCAATGTCTTTCCGACTTTCCACCTCAAATATCGGTTCAGTCGAACTTTGGACCTTGGCGCCAGTTACAGCAAACGTATCGACCGGGCGCCGCTGGAAAACCTGCGCCCTTACGGCCTGTTCGAAGACGCTGTCACTATCTTCGAAGGCAATCCCGATCTGAAGGACCAAAGCACTGACGCTTACGAGGTGAGCCTCTCGTTCCATCCGGGCAAGATTCAGGCCAATGCGGTCGCGTACATGCGACGGACCAGTGACCTTTGGAGCAAGGTGTATTCGGTCAACTCCTCGGGAACGACGGTCTACAGCTATGCGAACGCGGGCGTGCGCAGAGATAGCGGCGCGCAGTTCGATCTCAGCGCGCCGATCTTTCGCGGGGTGAAAGCGACCGCCAGCCTCAACCTGTTCGATCAGCGAACCCCCGTTGATGCGGTGGACGGACCACAAGACCAGCGCAACTTCACCTATACGACGAATGGTACACTGGAATGGAGCCGGAAAGACCGGAACAATGTGCCGGGTGACGTCGCGCAATTGCAGTGGTCGTACAACGGCCCGTCAAAGGACTATCAGACGCAGAATTCAGCCTGGAGCGACGTAAGTCTATCCTACACGCACAGTTTCAACCGAACTCTGTCCCTATCGGGCACTTTCCGGTCGCCGGGCCGCACCGAGCAGCGGCGCGAGGCGCCGTCTCTCCAAGAGACATACACTCGCAAGCGCACGCCCGAATTCCAATTGAAGCTGCTGAAGACGCTCGGAAAACGCTAAGCCATCGGCGGCTAGCGAACCGGATAGGTCGCAAGCTTCACGCGTAGCACTTGCGGCGCCCCGGTGAAGTTCAGGCCCCAGTCGACCTGATCGCCGTTCCACACGCGCTGGAACTGCCACTTGCCGTTGGCATCGTACGTGCCCTCCTCCACGCGGTCGAGGATCAGGTTGGCGGCCTTTGAATCCGCCAGCCCGAATTCCACGCGGGCGAAGTAGCCGGTGACGAGGTATTCGTCCGGCCCCAATTGCGCGATGGCGACGCCGCCGGAAGGTTGCGCGTTGCCCTTGGCATCGGTCGCGCCGAAGTCGCCGGTGCCGAAGCTGACGGTGGCGGCGTACTTGCCCAGGGCGATAGCCTGTTTGTGGCCGTCGGCAGGGTCTTCGGGTTCGGGAACGCCCCAGACTTTGCCTTCGTAGGCCAGCCTGGCCCAGAGGCGGGCGATCGGTGCGAACAGCGCGTAGTTGGCGGCGAAGGGCGCGATCGCTTCGGCATCGAGTTTCGAGGCGACGGGGAAGCTGGGCTGGTAGCGCAAGGGATCGATGCCGAAGGGGGACCAGCCGATCGCGCCGCGTCCCACGGCGGCGAAGAAGTACCGCGCATAGTTCGGCGCGTGGCCGGTTTCCGGCACGAACAGCGGATTGTCCGCCCGGCGATAGGCGTCGAGGAAGCCGAGATAGGCCTTGTGCGCGGGGTTGTAGATGTCCGGTGCCACTAGATCGAGGTGCGGGGCGGCGGCCTTGTAGACGTCGATCACCGTATTGGCCGGGCCGCCGCTGGCGTAAGTATTCGGATCCTGCCAGGTGAAGGGATCGCCGGGCAGCGCGGCGTTGACGTACATCGGCAGCGGCTTCACCGCCTTGCCCGCCGCCGCCACCTTGTCGATATAGCTCGCGACTTGCCAGGCGTGGAAATAGAGTTCGGCGTCGCGGCCGAACAGCGCGCTCCAGTTGCCGGGCCCTTTACCCAGTCGCTTGCGCAGCGCGTCGGGCACCGGCGCGGCAAAGGCGGCGTTCGCTTCGGGGGAATGGTCGCGGGCAAGGCCGTAGGAACCGGCCTCGTTCTCCACCTGCATCATGATGACGGTGTTCTGCCGGTCGACTTGGGCAAGATGCGCCATCAGCGCGGCAAAAGCCTTGCTGTCCGCCGCCAGCGTCGCCTTGCCGAACGGGGAAAGCGCGTAATGCAGCGTGCCGTCGGCGCGGCGCATGCGGGGGAAGCGCTTGTTGTCCAGCTTCACCCAGCGCGGGGTGTATTGCGGGTTGGTATTCTTCCAGGTGCCGAACCAAAGCAGCACCAGCCGCACATTTTGCGCGCGCGCCTGTTCGAGAAGCTGGTCAACGAAGCTGAAATCGAAGCGGCCTTCCTCGGGCTCGATCTGCTCCCAGCCGATCGGCACCTCCACGGTGTTGACGTGAAGCGCTGCCATCGTCGGCCAGACCTTGGGCATCGTCGCCGGCCAGGCGGAGGAGTTGTTGACCTGCGCGCCCAGCATCAGGAAGGGCTCGCCATCGACGATCAGCGCGTGGCGCCCCTGGTGCGAGACGATGTGCGGCACCTCGTCCGACGCGGCCATGGCCGGCGTCGCCATCAGCGCGCCGAAAAGGGCCGCAAGGGCGGCGCAGGTGCCTTTCATGTCGCTTTAGGTTCCTTCCAGGTTACGCGATGCCGCGTCCTTCGATTTTCAGCACCGGAACCACGCCAAGGCCGCGCGGAAGGTCGATCTCCATCGCGTCCTCGTGCTGGCGGAACCGTACTGCACCGCCGCCCAGCAGGGTGATTTTGGCAACCTGCCCCCCGCCTGCCCCATGGCCCGCCTGCGCCATCGCGCGGCGGCCCAGTGCCTTGACGGAAAGCGGCTTGCCGGGCGCCACCAGCGAGTACAGATAGAGCGCGCCATCGCGGGTGGTGAAGCGCACGTCGCCCTCCACGAAGCCCTTGAAACCGCCCTCGTTCTGCATCCCGACGGAGAGCACGGTCGGGCCCTCGCCATAGACATGCCAGGGCCGCGATCCGAACACCGCCTCCCCATTCACCGCCATCCAGCGGGCGAGATCGTCGAGGATCTTTTCCTCCTCGCTATCGATGGTGCCATCGCCGCGCTGGGGGATCGAGAGCAGCAGGTTGCCGTTCTTGGAGACGACATCGGCCAGGCGCTGCAACACGCCCTGCGCGCCGACATAGCTTTTCTGCGTGAAGCGGTTCCGATTGTAGAACCAGTCGCCGATGCAGGTATCGGTCTGCCAGGGTTCGTCCCAGAGATGGTCGGTAAAGCCGCGCTCGACATCCTGCACCAAGCCGAAGCGGGCCTGGGACTTGAGCTGCTTGGCAGTGAGCACGACGTCGATCTTGCCGTGCCACTCGATCGAGCGGTTGTAGTAGTCCGCCGCCGCCGCCAGGCCATAGGGGCCGAAGGGCAGTTCGTAGTTGTCGAAATAGCAGAAATCCGGGCGGTACTTGGCGACGAGGTCCATCTGGCGCAGCAGCCATTGGCGGGCGAACGTCTCGTCTCCGGGCGGCGCCGTCTCGATCCACTGGCCGTCGTTCTTGTCGTGCCAGGCGTTCATCGCCTCAATGGAGTCGATGCCGTCGGGCGCGACCATGTGGGGGCCGGTGTAGAGTTCCTGCGGGTCCAGCCCGTCCCACCACTTGCCCGCGCCATCGGCCTTGGTCAGCTTGTAAGCGTCATAGCGCTCGCCCTTGCGCGGGCCTTCTGGATCATAGGCATAGGCCGGCTGGTACCAGTGCCAGGCGTGCGAGATGTGGTTGGAAACACCGAACTTCAGCCCCGCCGCGCGCGCAGCCTTTTCCCAGGTGCCGACCACGTCGCGCCCCGGCCCCACGCGCATCGCGTTCCAGGCGTGGTGCGAACTGTCGAAACAGTCGAGATTGTCGTGATGACAGGCGAGCGAAACGAAGTACTTCGCGCCTGCTTTCACATAGCGCTGCATCAGCGCGTCCGGATCCCAGCGCTCGGCCTTCCAGCGGTTCTGGATCTCCATCATGCCGGTATCGGCGGGATGCCCGTAGGTCTTCAGGTGATGCTCGTACATCGGATGCCCCTGCATGTAGAGGAAGCGTCCGTACCAATCGCCCTGCTCGGGCACTGCCTGCGGGCCCCAGTGCGACCAGATGCCGAACTTGGCATCGCGGAACCAGTCGGGGTAGCGATAGTGTTCGACCAGCGAGGACCATTCCGGCTGCACCGGCCCGGTGGCAATGCCGCCCGCACCAGCAGTTCCCGCAGCCAGCGCGCGGCCTGAAACGCCAGCCGAAACACCCGCCGTCAGGGCGCCCGCCAGAAACCGGCGGCGATCGGGCTGCAGCCCCTTCACGCGAGGCACCAGCGGAGGGAGGGCGCGCCAGTCATCGTGATATCCTCTTTCCGGAAACCGCCACCACCT
The DNA here is from genome assembly GCF_044029435.1 of Novosphingobium oxfordense. Classification (NCBI taxonomy): domain Bacteria; kingdom Pseudomonadati; phylum Pseudomonadota; class Alphaproteobacteria; order Sphingomonadales; family Sphingomonadaceae; genus Novosphingobium; species Novosphingobium oxfordense. The sequence goes on from NZ_CP147008.1 coordinate 773,807, forward strand.
TGCGCGGCGGGCAGGTAAAGTGTCGGTGCGGCCCCGCCTTCAAAGACGGGGCCGCACCGTTCATGCTCAGCGCTTGGGGCGCTTCACTTGCAGCGCCTTGCCGGTCCAGCGCACTTCGGCGTCGAACGTGGTGGCTTCGGCTACGCTCTGGCCCGGGGCGATCCACTTGACGCGAACCGTGCGGTTCTGCGGCATGCCGGCATAGCCCTTACCCTCACGCGCGCCGATGGTGACGGTGCCGCTGGCATCGTCATAGCTCACCGGCATGCGTTCCCACGCGCCGTCGCGGTACTGTTCCGAGCGGCCATCGTCGTTGTAGACCGAGAAGGCACCATTGGCGCCGGTGTAGATCACTAGCGTAATCGGCGCGTCGGGCTTCTCGTCGGTGTACTGCATCACCGGGCCCATCGGCACGATGGAGCCGGCACGGACGAACAGCGGCATGCGCTCGGCCGGGGCCGAGATGGTGGCGCTGGAGCCGCCCTGATAGGTCTTGCCAGTGCCGAATTCGTACCAGGTCACGCCGGTGCCGGGGAAGTAGACATCCCGCTCGCGCGCCTGATAGGTGGTGACCGGAGCGACCAGGAAGGCCTTGCCGAACAGGAACTGGTCATTGGCCTTGCGGGCCTTCGCGTCCTCCGGGAAGTCCATGACGAGTCCGCGCATGATCGACCCGTCCTTCTGGTACGTGTCCGCGCCCAAGGTGTAGATGTAGGGCATCAAGCGGTAGCGAAGCTCGTCATACCACACCATCGATGCGCGCATTGGCGAACCTTCGGGCGAGATTTCGTAGATCTCGCGCCAGGGCTGCTCGCCATGGCTGCGGAACAGCGGGCTGAACGCGCCGAACTGGAACCAGCGCAAGTTCAGTTCGCGCCATTCGTCGAGGTCCGCCGCCTTGGGCTTTTCCGCCGCATAGCGCGGTTCGACCGAGAAGCCGCCGATGTCGTGCGTCCAGTTGGCCAGGCCCGACATGCCGGTGTTCACGCCGGCAGAGATCTGCGCGTGCAGATCGTACCAGCGCGTCGCCACGTCGCCCGACCAGACTGCCGCGCCGTAACGCTGGAGGCCGCCGAAGCCCGAACGCGTCAGCAGGAACGGGCGCACGTCCGGCTTGAAGCCGCGCCAGCCTTCGAAGAACGAACGCGCGTTCATCAGCGGATAGGAGTTGAAGAACTCCGAGGCCGGACCCATCGCCGTGGGGCCCATCGTATCGATGCGCTTCTCGATCGACAGGTTCGAATGCATGTCGGGCTCGCTGGCGTCCGCCCACCAGGCGTCGAAGCCGAACTTGGCGATGCGGTCTTCCACCTGGCGCCAGAAGATCTCGCGACCCTTGGCCGAGTACGGATCATAGAAGGTGTTGGCGAAGCCCGGGCCGACCCAGTCCTTGTTACCCTGCCGCAAGTTGCCGTGGTAGATCGCACCGGCCGCATCCAGTTCCTTGAAGGTATCCGTGGTCGGATAGAACTTCGGCCAGACCGAGATCATGATGTTGGCATGATCGCCGTGCACCGCGCTCACCATCGCGGCGGGATCGGGGAAGCGGCTGGGGTCGAACTTGTGGCTACCCCAGGAATCGTCCGTCCAGTAGCGCCAGTCCAGCACGATATTGTCGAGCGGGTACTGAAGCTTGCGGTACTGCTCCACAACGCCGGTCAGTTCCTTCGCGGTGTCGTAGCGCTGGCGCGACTGCCAGAAGCCGTAGACCCATTTGGGCATCATTTCCGACTTGCCGGTCAGCTGGCGATAGCCGGCGATCGCGCCGTCCATATCGCCGCCCGCGATGAACCAGTAATCCTTGTCACGCGCGACTTCGCTGGTGAACCATACCGAATGGCGGTCGGCCTCGGGCAGCGGATCGTTGTGGAGCAGCGCCATGTAGCCCGCATTGGGATCCCATTCGATGCGGATGTGCGCGGGCTTGCCCGCCGTCATCGGCACTTCGAAATTGGCGTACCAGGGGTTCCAGTTCTGGCGCCAGCGATCGAGCTTCAACTCACCGTCGACGTAGACCTTGTAGTAGCTGGAACCGTAGAGCTGGAACTTGTGCGTGCCGGTCTTGTCGGGCTGGAGGTCGCCCTCCCACACCACTTTTTGCGTCTGCACGGCGTTACCGGCAGTGTTCTGGCCCTGCTCCGACGCGACGGTCTTAGCCTTGCCAGCTTCGGGCCACTTCGCCTGATCGTCCAGGAACTGGTAGTCTACCGTGGCTTCCTGGCGCGCGACCGCCAGCTTGTCGTCCAGGTAGTACTTGGCGGAGAAGCCCGGCTTGCCGCCGCTCGTCACCTTCATGCCGCCGCCGGGAGCCGATGCGTCGCCCACCAGGGTGTAGGCGGCGGGGTTGCCGAAGCGAGTGATGCTCTCGTTATCCCAGAGCAGGCCGTAGCCCTTGCTGGAAACAAGGAAGGGCACGCCGATATCCATGTTGTGCTGGGCGAGTTCGACGTCCTCGCCATTGTAATCCATCACCGCCTGCTGGTGCTGGCCAAGGCCGTAGAGACCTTCGCTGGTGCCGCGGTTGAACTGCTGCGAAACGGTGACGTAGGGGGTGCCGTCCGCCTTGGTCTGAGTGAAGACGGTGGCCGCCGATTCCCCCAGCAGTTCCTTGCCCGCCGCATCCAGGAAACGCACCTGCCCGCTGGCAAGATCGATATCGGCGGTGGCCTTCGCGGCCTTCACGGTAACGTGGCCGGCATTCTGGCTTACGGTGTACTGGCCGGCAGCCGGCGGGTTCGGCGCCATCAGGCTACCGCTGGCCGCCGGGGCCTGCATCCCGCGCGCATGGGCGACGACGTGGAAGATGCCGTCACCATGCAGGGTCACTTCCACGCGATCGGAAGGACCGCTTTGCGGGGTGACCGCCACGCCGCCGGGAATGTTCTCCACGCCCGCTTCGGCGGCCAGCGCGACTGCCGGCACCAGCGCGGCTACCGGCACCAGCGACAGGGCGGAGCCCGCCAACAGCGTTGCCATCGTGAATTGCTTCATGTCGTGATCCTCTGCCGCCTTCGGCGGTTACTTGCGTTTACTTGGAAGAATAGAAGCCGGTGGTGACCTTGATCACCTGCGGCCGGTCGATAAGGTTGATGCCGTAGTCGGTCTGGTCCCCGTTCCAGACGCGCGTGGTCACCCACTTGCCGTCCCTGAACGTGCCTTCCTCCACCGCGACGATCACGCCGTTGCTCTCGCCCTTCGCGGGGGAGAAGTTCACGCGCACGTGATCGCCCATGATCAGGTATTCGGTGTCCGAAAGCTGAGCCACGGCCATGCCGCCCACCGGCTGGTCGGCCCAGGGTGCGGGTTTGGTGGGGATCCAGGTCCAGTCCTTCTGGCCGAACTGCCACTGGCCCCAGTCGGCGGAGATCTTCCACTTGCCCATCACCGTTTCGCGGGGCGCATTGTCGTCCGGCTTGGCAGTGCCCCAGGTCGGACGCGACGCGGCGATCCGGGCCCAGTCGCTGGCGATCGGCGCCAGCGTGCCATAGGGCAGCGCGAAAGCGGCCAGCGTTTCCTTGTCCAACGCTGTCGCGCCCAGCGGATAGTTGAAATAGCCCGTGTCATCCATGCCGAACGGCGCGAAACCGATGCCGCCGCGCCCGATGGTGGCCCAGAAGAAGCGCGCGAATTCCTTCGCGTTGCCGATTTCCGGCACCATCAGTGCATTGTCGGGACGGGTATACTTGTCGAGGTACTGGATCACGTTGGCGCTGTTGCGGTCGTAGATATCGGGCGCGGCGAAGTCGATCGCGGGGGCGCCGGCCTTCCAGATGTCCAGCACGTCCCACTGCGGGCCGCCGCTGGCGACGCCGGTGGGATCGGGCACGTTGGACGGCCCGGCGAGCGAGGCGTTGACGTACATCGGCAGCGGCTTCACCGCCTTGCCCGCCTGCGCCAGCGCATCGACGAACTGGGCGACGTACCAGGTGTTGAACGCGCGCGGTGCCTGCTTGCCGAAGGCCGCTTCCCAAGTGCCGGACTTGCCGATCTTCTTGGCGAGCGCCGCCGGAATCGGCTTTGCGAACAGGGCATTGGCTTCGGCCGAGAAATCGCGCGGCACGCGGTAGGATCCGGTCTCATTCTCCGGCTGGACCATGATCACGGTGTTCTGCCGGTCATGATCGCGCAGGTATTCCATCACCTTCACGAAAGCGCGCCGATCTGCGGCAAGCGTGTTCTGCGACAGCGGGCTGAGCACATAGTGGTCCGAACCGTCCGGCGCCTTCATGCGCGGAAAGCGCTTGTTGTCCAGCTTCACCCACGACGGGGTGTAGCTGGGGCTGGTGTTCTTCCAGGTGCCGAACCACAGCAGCACCACGCGCTTGTCATGCGCGCGCGCGGCATCGAGCAGGGTCTGAAGGTACGTGAAGTCGAACTTGCCCTCGACCGGCTCCACCTGTTCCCAGGCGACCGGGATTTCCAGCGTGTTCGCGTGGATCGCATCCAGCACCGGCCACACGGCATCAAGCGATCCGGCATAATTGCTGGAATTGTTCGCCTGCGCGCCCAGCATCAGGAAGGGCTTGCCATCGACGATCAGCGTGTGACGGCCATCGCGGCTTTCCAGGCGGGGTACTTGCGTCGCCGCATCTTGCGCATGCGCCGGCGCGGCCACGCCGATGGCGACCGCCAGCATGAGCGATGCGATGAAGTCTTTGCTTTTCATTCTGTCCCGTCCCCGGTTTTATGGGCTGGCCGTACTTTCGGGTCGCCATAGACGATGCCCCGGCCATCGGTGCCAATGTAGATGCGCCCGAACTGGCGCGGGTCGCCGGAAATCACCCGGATGCGCAGGCCCCACTGGTGGGCCTCGTCATTGATCCGCTGCCATGTCGCGCCGCCGTCGATGGAGCGCCAGATCGCCCGCAGCCCACCGACCGCGCCCAGCGCGTAGAGCGCCGCCACATCGCGGCCCGGCGCGGCTTTGCCAAGGCCATAGCGCTCGATGGCGATAGGCTGCCCAGAGTGCTGTCCAGTGCGCACCCACGTCTCACCAAAGTCGGTCGAGCGATAGAGCGCGCCGCCCAAATTGAGCCAGAGCGCACCCGCCCGGTTGGGATCGGCCAGGATCGGCGCGGGCGCCTCTCGGTTGTCGTTTCGCGCGGCGGAAAGGTCCACCGGCAGACCCTTACCTGCGACTGCGTGGAACCGGGCGCCGCCGTCGTCGCTGCGGACCACGCGGTTGTTCGCAAAATCGATGGCGTAGAAGCGGCGCGCGTCCTGCTTGTCGGCCGTGACCCGGACGCGGGTTTGCAGGCCCGTAACCACCTGCCACGTCGCGCCGCGATCGCGGGTGATCCGGGGCTGGTCGGTCTCGATCAGGAAAGTTCCGCCGTCGGCCGAGACAGTGATCGCCGCATTGCCCGTCTCTTCCGGCAGCGGGCTACCGTCGGCGTGCGGCGTCCCCTGCGGCACGTGCAGCGGCGCCCATGTAGCGCCGCCATCAGCCGACCATGCCAGCGACGTATCGGGCACCACGCGCGCATGCGTATTGCCGCTGCGCACCATCACCAGCGGCGCACGGCCGCCGAAATCCAGCGTATTGGTGTTCGACAGGAACGGGTTGACGTGCTGGCTGGCGGGCGAGACGGCAAAGTCGTCGTGCCGGAAACCGCCAATGTCGCCGAAGCCCGAAACCAGATGCGCGCCGCCAGTGGGGCTGACGAAAGTAATGATCGCGGTCTGCTCGATCCCCCGCGTCCACGGTGCCCATGTCATCGTGCCCGGCTTCTGCAATTCGTCGGTGCCGTAGACCGTCGCGCCCGTCACATAGGCGGCGTGGTTGGCATCGAACGGATCGATCGCAAGGCCCGCGATCCAGTGCCCGAAGTTTGCCTTGGCGCCGAAATCGAGGAACGGCGTTGCCGACACCTCGCGGGTCGAGCGCTTCCACAATTCGTCCCAATGCGCGCCGCCATCATGGCTAAGCCACACGGTATCGACCGGCTTGCCCCGGTCCACCGTGCTCACGGCGATGGTCTGCGGGTCGGACGCGGCCACCGCAACGCCCATGTAGCCACCAACGGGCGTATCCGGGCCCTTGATCGGCGTCACGTCGCGCCAAGACCCGCGCGCCGGATCGAAGCGCCAGACTTCGCCGCGCGTGATGCCGTTGGGGCCGATCCCGTCGCAGTAGGTGATCGTCAGCACGCCATCGCCGCCGATAACGGCTTTCACCGGCAGCAAGTCGGCTGCCGGCCCTCCGGCCACTGCGCGCCACGTCCTGCCACTGTCGTCCGAGCGGAACAGATGCTGCGCACCCGGATCGGCGCTGCCCACGAAGATCCGGCCACGCGCCTTGGCATCGAACACGACGAAAGAAAGCCCGCCATGCGTCTCGCGCCGATTGGTCGGCAGGCCCAACCCGGCAAGCGGAAAGGCATCCAGCTTGCGCCAGTTGGCACCGGCGTCGTCGCTGGCCCAAAGCCCCTGATGGCGCGATCCGAACAGCAGGCGGTCATGCGCGAAAGGATCGATAGCCAATCGCTCGCCCAGCCCGCGTCCGTTCTCGTTGCCGCCCATCGCGAAAGGCACGCGGGTGACCTGCCAGTTGCGACCATAGTCGGTGGAGCGGAAAATCGCGGCGGGCGCGGACCAGTGCATGCCGGCGGCGAGGTAGACCGTACCTGCATCCACCGGATCGGCGGCGATGCTCTCGATCCCCATGAAGCTGCCTTCGGCGACACCGTCCTGAAGCGGAATCCAAGTCCCAGCGCGCGCATCCCAGCGATAGGCGCCGCCCATGTCGCTGCGCAGCCAGGCTAAGCCCCGCTCCACCGGGCTGAAGACGATCCCCGGCGTGAAGCCGCCCCCGCCCACGCGCACGCTGCGCCAGTCGTATGAGACCGGTGAGGACGGAAGAGCAGCCTGGTCGGCAAAGGCAGGCACGCCAAAGGCGGCGATCGCGCCTGTCGCAATCGCCATTGTGAGCGCAACTACTGGCGCTCTTTTCATCCCGCCGATGCCCACGGCCGCCCCTCTTTCCTCTCGTTCCGAACCAGCGGACGACGGGTTCCGTGACCCGTCTTGACGTTGCGCTGCCCGTCGTAGATAACGCTAACACACCTGGAGAGGAATAGCGGTGACAAAAAATAGTTCGGTCGTTGATCGCGGCCTGCCCCAAGACTGGCGTGAGGGAATTTTCCTGGGGCGTATCGAGACTGCCGAGGGTCCTACTCCCATTCTGATTCGCGATGGCCAGGTCTTCGACATGGCCCGCGTCGCCCCCACCACGGCAGCGCTGATCGCCGCCGATGTGCGTTCGGGCGGCGAGCTTCTGGGCGGCATCGAGGTGCTGGAATCGGCCACTCTGCTCAGCCCGGTGGACCTTCAGTGCGTGAAGGCCTGCGGCGTGACTTTCGCCGTCTCCGCACTGGAACGCGTGATCGAGGAACGCGCGCGCGGCGACCATACGGCAGCGGCCGAAATCCGCGGCAGGATCGAGGCCGTGCTGGGCGGATCGGTGCGCTCCACCGTGCCCGGATCGGCCGAGGCCGATGCTCTCAAGCAGACCCTGATCGACGAGGGCATGTGGTCGCAGTATCTTGAAGTGGCGATCGGCCCCGACGCCGAAGTCTTCACCAAGTGCCCCGTCCTCGCCTCGGTGGGCCACGAAGCGCCGGTCGGCGTGCGTTCGGACTCCGGCTGGAACAATCCCGAACCCGAAGTGGTGATCATCGCCGGCCCGAACGGCAAGGCCGCCGGCGCCACCTTGGGCAACGACGTCAACTTGCGCGATTTCGAAGGCCGCTCGGCCCTGCTGCTGGGCAAGGCGAAGGACAACAACGCCTCGTGCTCGCTCGGCCCGTTTATCCGTCTGTTCGACGACGGCTTCACCATGGAAGACGTGCGCACCGCGGACGTGGCCATGACCATCGTGGGCGAGGACGGCTATGTCCTCGAAGGCCACAGCACCATGCGCGAAATCAGCCGCGATCCCGAGGATCTGCTGCGCCAGACCATGAGCGAACACCAGTATCCGGACGGCTTCGCGCTGTTCTGCGGTACGCTTTTCGCCCCCACGCAGGATCGCGACGAACCCGGCCGCGGCTTCACGCACAAGGTGGGCGACGTGGTCACCATCTCCAGCGCAAAACTGGGCACGCTGGCCAACCCGGTCACCACCTCGGCCGATGCGCCCGCGTGGACCTTCGGCATCGGCGAACTCTTCTCCAATCTGGCGCGCCGCGGCCTGCTGGCGGCATGACGGACAATCATAACACCATGCTCACTCAGACTTCTCCCGGCGCGCTGAGCGCCGTCTATCCCGACCTGCAGGACCGCCGCGTGATCATCACCGGCGGCGCCACCGGCATCGGTGCAGGCCTGGTCGAAGGCTTCGTGGCGCAGGGCGCGCAAGTCGTCTTCGTCGATATCCAGGATGCCGAGGGTGAGGAACTGGCCGCCCGCCTGTCGCAGGGCGCGCGCCATGCACCGATCTATCGCCGGCTCGACCTTGTCGACGTCGAGGCTGTGCGCACCGCGATCCCGGCGATCGTCGCCGAACTGGGCGGCATCGACGTGCTGGTCAACAATGCCGCCAACGACGATCGCCACCAGATCGAGGACGTGACGCCGGCGTTCTGGGAAGAGCGCATGAACGTCAATCTGCGCCACCTGTTCTTCGCCGCACAGGCCGTGGCACCCGCGATGCGCGCGGCCGGCGGCGGCGTGATCGTGAACTTCGGTTCGATCTCCTGGCATCTCGCGCTGCCCGATCTGGTGCTCTACCAGACCACCAAGGCGGCGATTTCCGGCCTGACCCGCAGCCTTGCGCGCGATCTGGGCGGCGACAACATCCGCGTCAACACCATCGTTCCCGGCAATGTGAAAACCCCGCGCCAGGAAAAGTGGTACACACCCGAGGGTGAGGCCGAGATCGTGGCCGCGCAGTGCCTGCCGGGCCGCATCGTGCCGCAGGACGTCGCCGCGCTGGTGCTGTTCCTCAGCTCCGACGGCGCGCGCATGTGCACCGGCCACGACTATTTCGTCGACGCCGGGTGGCGCTGAGCATGGCGCAGGCTGAGCATCTCCTCTCGGTCGGCGCGGAGCTGGGCGAAGGGCCGATCTGGATCGGCGACGCGCTGTGGTTCGTCGATATCAAGCGCAACACCGTGTTCCGTTTCGATCCGGAAACGCGCGATCTGGCCAGCTGGGCCGCGCCGGAGCACGTCGGCTGGGTGCTGCCCTCCGCAGAGGGCGGGCTGATCGCCGGCCTCAAGAGCGGCCCGCACCGTTTTCTGCCCGAAACCGGCACGTTTGAGCTGATCGCCCATATCCAGGCCGACCTGCCCGACAACCGCCTGAACGATGCCGCCATCGATGCCGAGGGCCGCATCTGGTTCGGCACGATGGACAACCTTGAGGAAAGCGAAACCGGCCGCGTCTTCGTGCTGGATAACGGCACGGTGCGCGAGGCGGGGCTGGATCCGGTCACCATCACCAATGGCCCGGCGATCTCGCCCTGCGGATCGATCGTCTATCACGTGGATACGCTGGCCCGCAAAGTGATCCGCCATCAGGTCGCGCAGGACGGCACGCCCGATGCGGGCACCCTGTTCCTGGACTTCAACAGCGGCGATCGCGCCGACTGGGGCTATCCGGACGGAGCGATCTGCGATGCCGAAGGCGGCGTCTGGCTGGGCTTCTATGCCGGCAGCGCGGCGCGGCGTTTCGCGCCCGACGGCAGCCTGACGGACGAGGTGCGTTTCCCGGTCAGCAACGTGACCAAGATCGCGCTGGGCGGCGCCGATGGTCGCACCGCATACGCCACCAGCGCACGGCAGGGACTGTCGGAAAAACAACTTGCCAGCCAACCGCTTGCGGGCGATCTGTTCGCCTTCCGCACGGCGATACCGGCCGCACCATCTCGCAACGCAAACACCTAAAAACATTCGGGCCAGGCCGCAGATGCAAGCCGGCCGGCCCGCGGGGAAAGGATATCCTGATGGACAGGATCGATATCAACAAGCGCCTCATCGCGCTGGTCGTTGCCGTGGCGACCATCGGCGGCTTCATGTTCGGCTATGACTCGGGCGTCATCAATGGCACGCAGAAAGGCCTTGAAGCGGCCTTCGACTTGGGCCGGCTGGGCATCGGCGTCAACGTCGGCGCCATTCTGGTCGGTTCCTCGATCGGTGCGTTCATCGCCGGCCGCCTGTCGGACCTGATCGGCCGCCGCGGCACGATGATGCTGGCCGCCGTGCTGTTCCTGTTCTCCGCACTGCTGGCGGGTGCCGCCGGGTCTTCGGAAATCTTCATTTTCGCGCGCATCATTGGCGGCCTTGGCGTCGGTGCGGCCAGCGTCACTTCGCCGGTCTACATTTCGGAAATGACCCCGGCCAACTTGCGCGGGCGTCTTTCCAGCGTGCAGCAGGTGATGATCATCACCGGTCTTACCGGCGCCTTCGTCGCGAACTTCGTGCTCGCACGCTGGGCCGGCGGGTCGACCGCGAACCTCTGGCTGGGCTTCCCGGCTTGGCGCTGGATGTTCTGGCTGCAGGCCATTCCCGCCGCGATCTACCTCGTCGCGCTGCTCTCGATCCCGGAAAGCCCGCGCTACCTGGTCGCGCGCGGCCGCAAGAATGAGGCGCACGCCGTGCTCACCCGCCTGTTCGGCGGTGCCGAAGCCACCCGCAAGGTGGCGGAAATCAACGCCTCGCTCGCTGCCGACCATCACCGCCCACGCCTGTCCGACCTGATCGACAAGACCACGGGCAAGATCCGTCCGATCCTGTGGGTGGGCATCGGCATCGCCGTGTTCCAGCAGCTCGTGGGCATCAACGTCGTCTTCTACTACGGCGCGACGCTGTGGCAGGCAGTTGGCTTTACCGAGGACAACGCCCTTCAGATCAACATCCTGTCCGGCGCGCTGTCGATCGGTGCCTGCCTTGCCGCCATCGCGCTGATCGACAAGATCGGCCGCAAGCCGCTGCTGCTGATCGGTTCGGCGGGCATGACCGTCACTCTGGGCCTTGTCGCCTGGGCATTCTCCACCGCCGTCACCGGTGCCGACGGCGTCGTGGCGCTGCCGGGCCATTCGGGCCTGATCGCGCTGATCGCAGCCAATGCCTATGTCGTGTTCTTCAACATGAGCTGGGGTCCGGTCATGTGGGTGATGCTGGGTGAAATGTTCCCCAACCAGATCCGTGGTTCCGCACTGGCGGTTGCCGGGTTCGCGCAGTGGATCGCCAACGCCGCGATCTCGGTCAGCTTCCCCAGCATGGCCGAACGTCCCGGCCTTGCCGTGACCTACGTGCTCTACGCGCTGGCCGCCGCCGTCTCGTTCTTCTTCGTGCGCGCCACCGTGACTGAAACGCGCGGCCGCGAACTGGAAGACATGAAGGGATGAGCGATCGCGGGATGATCCTTGCCGCAGGCGACTGGCGCCTCAGCCTCGATCCACATCGCGGCGGCATGGTGCGGGCGCTGAGCAGGCGCGGCAAGGACATCCTGCGGCCGATGTCGGAAGGCGCCGATGCGCTGTTCGATTCCGCCTGCTTCCCCCTCGCCCCTTACGCCAACCGCATCGCGGACGGGCGCTTCGTGTGGGAGGGCACCGCCCACGCCATCGCCCCCAACGCACCGGATCAGAAGCATCCCCTGCACGGGACCGCGTGGCTGGGCGAATGGTCGGTGGAGACGCAGGGGGCGGACTTCGCGACGCTGATCCACCACCATGCGGCCGGCGCGGACTGGGCCTGGGCCTTCACGCTGCGCCAACACTTCCAACTCGGTACCGACGGGCTGGAAGCACGGCTGGAACTGACCAACACCGACTCAACGGCGATGCCGGCAGGCCTTGGCTTCCATCCCTGGTTCACGCGTGAAGGCGTGACCGGCGTGGCCTTTACTGCCAAGGCCGTGTGGCTGGCCGATGCTGACATGCTGCCGACCGTCCGCGCGACGGCCGATTCGCTGGGCGACTGGAGCCAAGGCGCCGGGCTGGAGCGCCCCGACCTTGTGGACCACTGTTATGTCGGCTGGAGCGGCCTGCTGCGCATTCAGCGCGGCGATGGCGACGTCCTGGTCGAAGGGGACGGCACGCCGTTCCTGCACTTCTATGTGCCGCCGGAGCGGGACTTCTTCTGCGCGGAACCACAGAGCACGATGCCCGACGCGGTCAACCGCGAGGCCCCTGCCCCATTGGCGCCGGGCGAAACGCTTACCGTGACGATGCGCATCCGCAACGCCTGACGGCCCCGCTTCCCGCCCGTCAGTTCCCGTTGGGAACCGGCGGGCGCAGCACCGGCCGGCGGCGCGGCGCGGCATCGGACTGGCGGCGCACCAGCCTGTATTCGATCTCGATCCGCTGCTCGCCGATCTCGGCCTTGCGCTTGTTGCGCAGCAGGGTGACGAGCAGTTCCACCGCGCGGCGGCTCATCTCCACGATCGGCTGATGGATCGTCGTCAGTTCGGGCCAGATCGTCGTCGCCAGTGCCACGTCGTCGAACCCGCAGACGGTCAGGTCGCCCGGCACGTCCAGCCCGCGCCGATGCGCAATGGCGACGGTGGCGGCGGCCATGTCGTCGTTGCTGGCGAAGATCGCCGAGGGCTGATCCTCCAGCGAAAGCAGTTCTTCCGCCGCGTCGAGGCCGGAGCGGTAGGTAAAGTAGCCCTGCGCCACCAGCGCCTCGTCGAAAGCGATGCCCGCTTCTTCCAGCGCCTCGCGATAGCCTTCGCGCCGCGCGCCGCTGGCCGAAAGGTCGGGATGGCCGGCGATGAAGCCGATGCGGCGATGTCCCAGATCGATCAGATGCGCCGTCAATTCGCGTGCGGCGCTGCGGTCGTCGATCATGATCGTGGCGATCCCTTCGTGCGGGGTCGCCGTGCTCACGGCCACGGTCGGCATGTCCGCCTTGCGCAGGATGGCAAGCACCTCGCTCGCCTCGTTCAGCGGCGGCGGCAAGATCACGCCGTGGATGCCGCCCGCCACCATGCGTTCGGCAGCGAGGCCCAGATCCTCTCCGTCCTCCACTTTCTGGACGATGATCTGCACGTCCGACCGCCCGGCTTCCTCCAGACTGCCGACGATGAAGGCGCTGAGAAAGGCTTCCGACGGGTTCGAATAGAGCAGCCCCAGCCGCAGCTGCGATGCCCCGGCCAGGCTGCGCGCGGCGCGGTTGGGCGCATAATTCAGCTGGGCGATCGCCGCGTTCACGGCATCGCGCGTGGTCTGGCGCACCTTGGGTTCGGAATTGATCACCCGCGACACGGTCATCATCGACACCCCCGCAAGCGCGGCCACATCGGCAATGGTCGGGGCCCCGGTCTGCCGGGATTTCGCGCTGCGGCGTTTGCGCTCACTGTCGGACATGGTGTTTCTCTAGCATTTCTGCGGATGGTGGAAAGCGCATGGTTGTGCACAGTCCCCCGTCTCCGCGATCGCTTTGTGGTAGCGCAATCATTTACGATCGCCTAGACGAGGGCCCCTGGGAAACGAAGAGGATGAGATGAGGCGTATTCACCGCGTGTTGCAGACTTTTGCCATGGCTTCGTGCGCTACGGTCGCGCTCGCCCAGGCAGAGGCTCCTCATACAGCGCCCACCGCCACCCCAGTCCATCCCGAACGCTGGCCCGCCGCCAAGAGCCCCGGCCTTGTCGATGCCAAGACCGAAGCGAAGATCACCGCGATCATCGCGCGGATGAGCCTGCGCGAAAAGGTCGGCCAGATGATCCAGGCCGATACCGCCTCGATCAAGCCGGAAGACCTGAAGGAATACCCGCTCGGATCCATCCTCGCCGGCGGCAATTCGCCGCCGATCGACGCGCCGGACCGTTCGCCCGCTTCGGCCTGGGTCGCCACCTCGCGCGCGTTCAACGCCGTCGCCATGGAAAAGCGTGACCAGCATGAGCCGATCCCGATCATGTTCGGGATCGACGCCGTGCACGGCAACAGCAATGTCGTCGGCGCCACCCTGTTCCCGCACAACAGCGCGCTGGGCGCGATGCACGATCCGGCTCTGATGCGTGAGATCGGCAAAGCCACCGCTGCCGAAACCGCCGTATCCGGCATCGACTGGGCGTTCGGCCCCACCCTCGCCGTGCCGCAGGACGATCGCTGGGGCCGCGCCTACGAAGGCTATTCGGAAGACCCCGCCGTGGTCGCCGCCTATGCCGGTCCGATGGTGGAAGGCCTGCAAGGCGCGCCCGGCACCCAAACCACGGTTCAGACCGGCCGCGTCGCTGCCAGCGTCAAGCACTTCCTGGGCGACGGCGGCACGCATGACGGCATCGACCAGGGCGACACCCGCGTGGACGAGGACACGCTGATCCGCATCCACGATGCCGGCTATCCGCACGCCGTCGATGCCGGGACGATGACAGTCATGGCCTCGTTCTCCAGCTGGAACGGCACCAAGATGCACGGCAACAAGGCGCTGCTGACCGACGTGCTGAAGGGCCGGATGGGCTTCAACGGCTTCGTGGTGGGCGACTGGAACGGCCACGGCCAGATCCCCGGCTGCACCAACACCGATTGCCCGGCGACGTTCAACGCCGGCCTCGACATGGCGATGGCGCCGGATAGCTGGAAAGGCCTGTTCGATTCCACGCTGGCCGCCGCCAAGGCCGGCACCATCCCGATGAGCCGGATCGACGATGCCGTTCGCCGCATCCTGCGCGTGAAGATGAAGCTGGGCCTCTTCGATCCGACGCGTCCCTTCCAAGCCAAGCCGCAGGAAATGGGCTCCGCCGCGCACCGCGCCGTCGGTCGCCAGGCGGTGCGTGAGAGCCTTGTCCTGCTCAAGAACGAAGGCGTGCTGCCGATCAAGACCAGCGCCACTGTGCTGGTGGCCGGCGACGCGGCGGACGATATCGGCCGCCAGTCCGGCGGCTGGACGCTTTCCTGGCAGGGCGACGGCAACACCAACGCCGATTTCCCCGGCGCCACGTCGATCTATACCGGCATTGCCGATGCGCTGAAGGCGGGCGGCGGCAAGGCCGTGCTCTCGCCCGATGGCAGCTTCACCACCAAGCCGGACGTCGCCATCGTCGTCTTCGGTGAGGAGCCCTATGCAGAACTGCGCGGGGATATCCGCACGCTGGAATTCCAGCCGGGCAGCAAGAAGTCGCTCGCGCTGCTGAAGAAGCTGAAGGCGGCGGGCATTCCGACCGTCTCGGTCTTCCTTTCGGGCCGTCCGCTCTGGGTCAATCCGGAACTCAATGCGTCCGACGCGTTCGTCGCCGCATGGTTCCCGGGTTCGGAAGGCAACGGCGTGGCCGATGTGCTGATCGGCGGCAAGACCGACTTCCACGGCACCCTCTCATTCTCGTGGCCGAAGACCGCCGCGCAATTCACGCTGAACAAGGGCCAACCGGGTTACGACCCGCTGTTCCCGCTGGGCTACGGCCTGACTTACGCCAAAGGCGCGCATCTCGGCACGCAGAGCGAGGAAGCCGGCATCGACGCCAGCGCCTTCAACTCCAGCGTGTTCGTGGCGGCGGGCATCGTCGCCAAGCCATTCCGCCTGGAAACCGCTCCGGCCGTCAGCCAGCATCTGGTCGATAGCGCCAACCGTCAGGAAGGCGCTATCCAGCTGGCCTTCGCCGGTGCGGGCAAAGCCTCGGTACTCGGCCCCAACCTGACGCTGGAGCGTGAGGCTAATGCCGACATGAATGTCGAAGTGCTCTACCGCGTCGACAAGACCGCCACCGGCCCGGTGACGCTGGCGCTCGGCTCTGGCGCGGTGCGGATCGACAAGGCCGTGGCGCAGCCCGGCAAGTGGGCGTCGCTGCGCATTCCGCTGAAGTGCTTTGCCAACCACGGCACTTACCTTGGCGGCATCAGCCAGCCCTTCACGCTGGCAGCCGACGCACCGTTCACGATCACCATTTCCGACATGCGCCTCGCCACCGATCCGGCCGGCGCGGTGTGCCCTGAGTAAGAAGGACCAGCTGCTGTGAGCGACAAGACCTCCACTTCGCGCCGCGCCCTGCTGGGGGGAATCGCCGCTGCCAGCGTGGCTGCGGCGATCACTTCGGGCAAGGCGATGGCCGGGCCAACCGCGATTTCCTATTCGGGGCCCTCAATCCCGCTCTGGCCCGGAAAGGCACCGGGCGCGCCCGCGAAGCTGCCCGTCCGCAAGGTGCAGCAGCAGAGCAAGGACGCTGCCTTCGACGATCGCTGGATCACCGGCATCGCCACGCCCGGCCTCGAAGTGCGCCAGCCCGCCTATCGCGACGGATCGGCCGTGATCCTGCTGCCGGGCGGCGGCTATGGTTTCCTCGCTTGGGATAACGAGGGCGAGGAACAGGCCCGCTGGCTGACCGCGCGCGGCGTCACCTGCTTCATCCTCTCCTACCGCCTGCCCGGCGAAGGCTGGGCGAACCGCGAGACCGTTCCACTGCAGGACGTGCAGCGCGCCGTCCGCCTCGTCCGTTCGCGCGCCGGCGAATTCGGCATCGATCCCAAGCGCGTTGCCGTGCTGGGCTTCTCCGCCGGCGGCCATCTGGCCGGATCGATCGCCACCCGCTTTGACGAAAAGGTCTACGCGCCGGTCGACAAGGCCGATGCGCTTTCGGCGCGGCCCGACCTTGCCGGCTTGATCTATCCGGTAGTCAGCCTGTCGCAGCCCTTCACCCACGGCGGATCGCGCGACAATCTGCTGGGCGAAGGCGCCAGCGACGCGCTGCGGCAGGCCGGATCGGTGGAGAACCGCGTCACCGCGGACACGCCGCCGGTGTTCCTTACCGCCTCCAGCGACGACGGCCTCGTGCCGATCGGCAACAGCATCGCCATGTATACCGCAATGCTGGCGAAGGAGCGGCCGGTGGAATTCCACGGCTTCGACAAGGGCGGCCACGGTTTCGGCGCGCGCCTGCATGATGACGTTCCCGCCCATGCCTGGCCGGATCTGTTCCACGCCTATGGCAAGCGCCACGGAATCTTCACCGCGTGAAGCGACTCGCCCTACTGCTTTTGCCCGCCGCCGCTCTGCTGATCGGCGCGGGCGAACCGCAGCATTACCAGTCCAGTCCCGAGCGCCGCACGGTGCAGGACACGCGCGACTGGGGACCGTGGGCAGGGCCGTTTCGTGAGAAGCTGGTCCCCTCGATGATGCAGGATTTTGGCGAGCGCTACCTCTATGCGCCCGCCAATGCCGCGCTGCCCGCCCCGGCACCGAAAGAGCGGCGCGTCGTCTTCCTGGGCGATTCGATCACCGACATGTGGGACCTGCCGCATTATTTCCCCGGCAAGCCCTATGTGAATCGCGGCATCGGCAGCCAGGTGACGGCGCAGATGCTGGTACGTTTCCAGCAGGACGTCGTCGCCCTCAAGCCGCGCGTGGTGGTTATCCTGGGCGGCGTCAACGATGTGTCCGGCTTTTTGCAGATCGAGAGCGAAGACGGCATCGTCTCGAATATCGAAGCAATGGCCGACATCGCGCAGCGCCACGGCATCCGCGTGGTGCTCTGCTCGATTCTGCCCGTCACCAATACGCCCAGCGCGGATTACGTCGTGAAAGAGCGCAAGCCCGAGGAACTACGGCGGATCAACGCCCGGCTGGAAGCGCTAGCCAAGGCGCATGGCTATGCTTTCGCGAACTACTACCCGGCGCTGGCCGGCGCGGACGGGTTGATGGACCCGGCTTTCACGCACGATGGGGTGCATCCGCTTGCGAACGGTTACCAGCGTATGGCGCCGATTGCAGAGGCCGCCATCGCGCGGGCACTGGCCAGTAAAGGTCACTGATTTGCAAGGATTACGCCGCCCCTGACGGACATAGTGACGCAAAATCGTCACAGTTCACCGTGAGGTGTTAGCGGTCAACAGTTACTATGTTGCGCCACTATTACTCCAATGTTAGTTGGCGCGCATACGGGCACGGCTACTGCCATAAAGAATCGCCGCAGCCCGAATGTAATATGAATTGATAGCGCTATCATATGTTGCAGCGCAATATCGTGGGACCGGAGGGGACACATTAATGGCGTTTTTCACACAGATCCGTCGCGGATTCGCGATTGCTGGTAGCCAGACGACGCGCAGGAGCACGTTGGGCCTGGGCGTTTCTGCAACGGCGCTGGTCGCTTGCGCAGTCCCGAATGCGGCATGGGCGCAAGATGACGCATCGCAGGCTCCGTCCGCTGCCGAGGCGGACGCCATTGTCGTCACCGGCCGCCGTGCTGCCATTCAATCGGCGGATGATCGCAAAAAGAATGCGATCTCGATCGTCGATTCGGTGGTGGCCGACGATGCGGGCAAGCTGCCCGACAACTCCATCACCGAAGTGCTTCAGCGCGTTCCTGGCGTCACCATCGTCCGCTTCCAGTCGCTGAACGATCCCGACCACTTCTCGGCCGAAGGTTCGGGCATCCAGCTGCGCGGCCTGTCCGGCGTTGCCTCGCGCCTCAATGGACGTGACATCTTCAGCGCCAACGGCGGCCGTTCGCTGCAGTTCAGCGATGTCACCCCCGAACTGATGCAGGCTGTCGACGTCTACAAGTCATCCACGGCTGACCAGATCGAAGGCGGCACCGGCGGTTCAGTCGACCTGCGCACCAAACTGCCGTTCGACTATAGCTACGGCCTGCACTTCGCCGGCAGCAGCGACATCAGCATGGGCGATCTTTCGCAGAAGACGGACTATTCCGCTTCTGGCCTGGTTGCCGGCAAATTCAACACCGGCATCGGCGACATCGGCTTCGTGTTCGACTACGCGCACAGCCAGTTGTCGACCAAGTCGCAGTTCGTGCGCATGGAAGAGTTTTACCGCACCAACATCCAGGGTACGGACTATTTCATTCCGGGCGGCTACACCTACGGTGAAGAAAACTACCAGCGGAAGCGCGACGGTATCTACGGTGCGATCCAGTGGGCACCCACGTCCGACCTGACGCTGACCGGTGTCTACTTCCAGTCGAAGTACAGCAACACCGATACCGAATACGGTTCGTTCGTGACATCTCAGAGCCTTGCCGTCGACCCATCACAAAGCGTGTTCGACGACAATGGCGGCCTGATCTCCTCGCCGGCCGTTTTCCAGCGGGATCCCGTTACCGGACTGGCCAGCGGCGCACCGATTTCGAGCGGCGGGACCTCGGCGTTCTGGGAAGGCAAGAACAAGACCGAAGACATTTCGGGCTCACTGCACTGGACGCCTGCGAGCCTGCCCATCACCTTCGATGCCTCGTACCAGCACACCAAGTCGACCGCTTCGGTCGATCGCATCTCGGTATTCCGCACCGTCGACTTCCCGAACAGCTACGGGCTCGACTTGAGCGGCAGCCTGCCGCAGATTTCGGTACCGGCCGGCACGCAGGCAGCCCTCCTTGACCCTACCAACTACGCCTGGCAGGCGGTGATGCCGCATAACAACGACAACTCTGGCAAGATGGACTCCGTCCAAGGCGACCTGACCTGGGACGTCGGCGAAGGCTTCTTCAAGTCGGTGAAGGTCGGCGGCCGCTGGTCGAAGCGTACCGAGCGCGATCTGGACAACGGCTATGCCTGGTCCGCGCTGGGCTTCGGCTCGTTCGCGGATGGTCGCGCCAGCGATTACGAAGCACACGCCTTTAAGGATTTCTTCCGAGGTGATGTCCAGCTTCCGGGCACCCAGCTTTTCCCGTCGCAGGATTTCATCCAGAATACCAGCGTGCAAGGCTTCTTCGACCTCTATGGCGGTTCGCCGGGCCGTACGCCGGGCTTCATCCTGCCGGGCGACCAGACCGACTACACCACCAAGAACCTGGCCGGTTACGCCATGGTCAACTTCGGCACCAACTGGGGTGAATCGTCGCTGACTGGCAACGCCGGCGTGCGCGTCGTTAACATCAAGAACGCCAGCACCGGCTATTTCCAGCAGACGTCGACCCAGTTCGAACGCAATGGTCAGATCTACACGCTGGCCAACACCGCGGAGATCCGTGACGACGGCGCCGAATATACGCGCGTCCTGCCGGCCGTGAACCTGACCTATACGCCGATCAGCACGCTGCAGATCCGTGCCGCCTACAACATCACGATGGACAATGCGTCGTTCTACGACCTTCGTGCATCGGGTACGTTGGGCGTGAACACGCTCTCCGGCTCTGGCGGTA
Organism: Novosphingobium oxfordense; assembly: GCF_044029435.1. NCBI lineage: Bacteria > Pseudomonadati > Pseudomonadota > Alphaproteobacteria > Sphingomonadales > Sphingomonadaceae > Novosphingobium > Novosphingobium oxfordense. The sequence goes on from NZ_CP147008.1 coordinate 793,847, forward strand.
ACGGTGTGCCGAACACCTTCGCGAACTACACCACCACCAGCGGCGATCCGACGCTGAAGCCGACGATGTCGAACAACTTCGACCTCTCCGTCGAATGGTATCCGAAGCCGGGTACCACCCTGCACGTCGCGGGCTTCTACAAGAGCATCAAGGATCTCGTCGTCTTTGGCGCTGCCCAGCGCAATATCACGGTTCAGTTCGCGGACGGCACGTCGGAACAGGCGCTCGCCACGACTAACGACGCACATACTTCCGATGAGACGGCCACCGTCAAGGGCGTCGAAATCGGCGGACGCACGTTCTTCGACCAGCTTCCCGGCTGGCTCGCCGGCATCGGCGTGGAGGCGAACTACACGTTCATCGACAGCAAGAATCCAGGCGACCTGTACTTCGACATCGATGGTGTGAAGCGTAACGACGTTCCGCTGAAGGGCCTTTCGAAGCACAACCTGAACGCTGCGTTCCTGTACGAAAAGGATCCGTTCTCGCTGCGCATCGCCTATAGCTGGCGTTCGAAGTACCTGCAGTCGACCACCGCAAGCGGTACGAACAACACCTACACCTACTACGATGCGAACGGTGTTGGCACCAGCGTGCCCACCAACCTGCCCGTCTATGGCGCTAGCTACGGCACCCTGGACGCGGGCCTCACCCTGCGCGTCAACGAACATCTGAATGTCCAGCTTCAGGCGCAGAACATCCTGAATGCCACGCAGAAGACGCTGATGGGTGGCAACCCCGGTGGCACCCTCTACGGGCGCAGCTGGTTCCAGAGCGACCGACGCTACCGAATGGGCGTCAACGTTACGTTCTGATGAATAACTCGGGCGGGCCAGAAGGCCCGCCCGATCCATATCGGGGGAGTTGATCTAATGGATGCCAACGGGAAACAGGTTCTCGTGGTGGGGGGCGGTACCGCAGGCTGGCTGACTGCGGGCTATCTCGCCAAGATGCTGGGTACCGATCTTCCCGGCGGCGCACGCATCACTCTGGTTGAATCTCCCGAGATCGGCATCATTGGTGTGGGTGAGGGAACATTTCCCACCATCCGCCGCACTCTTCAGCGGATCGGCGTTCCGGAAAAAGAACTTCTCCGGCGCTGCGAAGCCACCTTCAAACAGGGCGTCAAGTTCGTCGACTGGTTGCACACGCCGGGTCATGGCGGGGCCGACAATTACCTTCATGGCTTCCAGGAAGCCGACGACCGCAATGGCGGGCCGGAACTGCTTCCGTACTGGCTCCTGGGCGAAGCGAACGGCCTCTGTTGGGACGAGGCCAGCACTCCGCAAAAACGAACTGTAGATGCCTTGCGCGGGCCGAAGCTGGCGACACACCCGGAGTATGCCGGCGTGTTGAACTATGCGTTTCATTTCGATGCGGGCGCGCTGGCAGAACTCCTGCGTGATCAAAGCGTCGCCAATGGCGTCGTGCACATTTCCGACACCGTCCAGGAAGTCCTTTGCGGAGAAGATGGTGCTATCTCAGGCGTTCGTACCGAGAAGAACGGCCTCCTCAGGGCGGATCTCTATATCGACTGCACCGGTTTTCGCGCCGAACTGATCGGCAAGGCGCTGGGTCAGAAATGGAAGAGCTGCACCGACGTGCTGTTTTGCGACAGCGCTATCGCTGCGCAGGTGCCATACGAAAGGGCGGAGACTTCTATCCAGTCATGCACACTCTCGACTGCCCGTGATGCTGGTTGGATTTGGGACATTGGCCTTCAAACCCGCCGGGGAACCGGATACGTCTATTCATCAGCCCATTGCGCCCCCGAAACGGCGGAACGCACCCTGCGCAACTATCTGGGCGCGCAAGGCGATGCGGTGACGACTCGGCGGCTCCAGTTCAACGCAGGCTACCGCGAGGTGAATTGGTACAAAAACTGTGTGGCAGTGGGTCTTTCCAGCGGATTCTTTGAGCCGCTTGAGGCCACTGGAATCGTTTTTTCAGAGATCGCCGCCGGTGCCATCGCCAATCTGTTCCCATGGGCAAACGACTTCGAAACTTCCGCCCGCCAGTTCAATGCGATCATGCTGGAGCGATATGAGAGAGCACGAGACTTCCTGAAGATGCACTACAGTCTGAGCAGACGCGCGGATTCCGATTTCTGGATCGACAACACGCGCACTGAGACGATCCCCGACAGTTTGCTCGAACTGCTCGACCGTTGGCGCCATCGCCCGCCCAACGAAAAGGACTTCAATCCCAACATCGACATCTTTCCAGCCTCGAGTTGGCAATGCGTCCTGTACGGAATGGACTGGAAAACGGACCTGTCGGCGAAGGCCGGCGTCATGAGGCTTCGGTCCGAGGCTCAACAAGCCTTCGAGCAAGTGCAACGCCAAAGTGATTATGCTGTCCAGAACCTTCCCGAAAACCGGGAACTTCTGCGCCAGATGCTCGCCGGGAGCGATGGATCTACGATCAAGGAATTTGCCGGCGCGAAGCGGTAGTGTTTCGGTAAGTGGTAACTGGTCAGGGTTGCAGGTAATCTTTGGGGCCCCTGCACTGATCTCCGATGGTGTAGAGCAGGTGCTTTCTGCTTGCTTTTGCGACCATGAACCGCCGGCACATTTGCATCCGGACGCTACCGTCGGCCAGGGTCGCGAGTCGCGCAAATGCATCCGTTATCGTGAAAGCGGCGGAATGGATGCCCACGCACGGAGTCCTAATGGCGGCACACGCGCGGACGAAACAACCTCCGCCTAAGCCAGCCGCAAAGTCTTAGGCGACCATTGCGGGAACGCCTGGCGGGGCATCTCGTGCCAGCGATGGCTGGATTGCGCTTCGGGTCTGATTTCTGCCCGCTCTCTTGGCGGCGTAAAGCAATTGGTCTGCCCGTTCGTAGGGTTTCTCCAGCCCCTCGTCGCCAAGGAAATTGGTGACCCCCATGCTCGCCGTCACCGCCCGTTCAAGACCCGGCACCGTGCTGGCGACAACCACGGGGATCGCCTGGCGCCGAAGCTCGGCCTGAACCTCGGCGTCGTCGCCGCGTAGGAGCAGCACGAACTCCTCGCCGCCAAAGCGGTAGGCCCGAACGCCCGGCCCGGCCTGAAGCGCTTTCGCCACGGCCTTGAGCACGGCATCGCCGACGGCATGGCCGTTCACGTCGTTGATCGCCTTGAAATTGTCGAGATCGACGACGGCTAGTGTGGCGAACCCTTCGGCCTGAAGCTGCTCGAACTGCTGTTCGATCGCACGCCGATTCAGCAGGCCGGTCAAGGGGTCGGTCTCGGACAATCGCTCAAGCAGCTCGGCCTCGCTGCGCGCGCGGTCTCGCTCGCGCTTTATGGTCACGAAGCGATCCGCCATGCCGAGCGTAGTGAAGAGCACTTCGCAAATGCAGCCGACATAGAACAGGATCATGGCATCGAAGCTGTGCGACCATGGGATCACGCCCGTCACCAGCCGGATCAGGGCGACCAGGACCATGGGCATATATCCGACCGCCTGGAACTTCGCGGCGCGGCTGCCCCGGCGCAATGCGTCGATCACCGACATGATGAAGACAGCAAGCACCGGCGCGAATGCCGCCGTATAGGCGGTCGATTGCACAGGCCGCGCCACGAACGGGAACGCTGCATGGAAGGTGCTGAGGACTATGGCCCAGGCCGCGCAATAGGGCAGCAGGCGCCGCAGCAGCGGGTGCATCAGTCCTGGTTCGATGAAACTGTAAGTGAACATCGTTCCCGAGCCGATCGTCATCCCGAAGATCAACGCCGTCATCCAGTTCAACGTCATTGCGGGCGGATCGAAGAACATGACCGAGAGCCCCGACGACACGAGGATCGTCATCAGCAGCGAAAGAGCGAGAACCGAGTGCCAGAGCACGAAAGGTTCGCGCAGAGCGCGATAGAAGGCGGCATTGAAGAACAGCGGCATAACGAGCATGCCGCCAAGCCCGGCCAGAATGATCAGGAACCGCATGTCGGCTGTGCCGCCGACCGCATCTTCGGGCGCGAGATAGGCTCTCTCCAGCGTCATCCGGTGGCTCGGCAAGTCGACCGCGACGACGATCTGCCGCGTCGCACGCGTCACGCCCGGCAGGGGCGTCTTGAAGTAGCCTCCCGCCATCGAACTGGGCAAGGCCGCCGCAGCGACCGAGGCCCGGCGAATGGCGCCATCCCGATCGATCGCGAGCAGATGCACCGCGTCAAGCGCGCTCCGCCGCGAGAGGAGGTATCGGGGAAGCGGTTCCGCCGCGTCGATATCGAAGCGCAGCAGCACGCGTTCGGCATCGATGGAGAATTTCCTGTTTCCGCAGGACCAACGCTCCCCCTTGCGAACTATTTCGGTGATGTTTTCGGAAATAGGTCCCGATGCCCAGCACGAACTACTGATACCATCACGGTCCGATTGTTCAATTCCGCCGACACTGAAGTAGGTCAGCATTACCATTAGCACGAAGGCAGCCAGCAATTTTTCTCGAAAACCAAGCAAAATCGGCCGCCTACGATTGAATAAAACGCTTTCTAAACCATTATAGAGGCCCGAAATGCGTATCGGTTACAGAACGCTGTAGAACAAGTGCTGCCATACGGCCGGACGCCAAGCGCCCGCCGCACACCCGCCCCGGCGGGCCGCCCCCGCCAGGCTTTCCGAAATTCCCGGTATCCTGCGGACGCGCTATTGAACGGCTGCGAGGCGCGGTTCGTGGACGTCAGGTTCTGCAATCAGCGCAGCGGCCTGCTGCTTGAGCGTCGCGAGATTGCGCCGTGTCGCCCATACAGGCGCGGGACGGCCGAAATAGTAGCCCTGAGCGAAGTCGCAGGACCAGCCTTGCAGGATCCGGGCCTCGTCCTCCTCCTCGATCCCCTCGGCCACGACCTGGATGCCAAGGCGATGGCAGATGTCGATGACCCCCTGGACCAGCGCTGCGCTGCGCTCGCTTTGGGTGCGGCCGCCGCTGACGAAGCTTTTGTCGAGCTTCAGGCGCTGGATATCGAACTCGGACAGATAGCTCAGCGACGAATAGCCGGTGCCGAAATCGTCAAGCGCCAGCGAGTAACCCCGTTGCCGCAAACCCATGAGATTGGCGCGAACCGTGTCTGAATCGGCGAGCAGAATGCCCTCCGTGATCTCGAAACCGATCGCCTGCGGGCTGATGTTGTAACGCGCCCGATTGAAGTCGATCTGGCCCAACAGCGCCGGGTTCTCCAGCTGGAGGGGGGAAAGGTTGATGGAGGTCCGCAGCCCCAGCCACTTGCGACTGTCGGCGAAGGCCTGAGCGATGATCCATTCGCCCAGTTGGGGCATCAGGCCCAGTTTTTCGATAACCGGAACGAACTCCGCAGGCGTTGCCGCCCCTTCCTTCAGGCGCAGCAGCGCTTCGACACCGGAAGGGCGCATGGTACGAAGATCGACGATCGGCTGATAAAACAGCTCGAACCCCTGATCGTCGATCGCCTGCTTCATCTGCGCTTCAAGATCCTTGCGCGACTTGAAGGCAAGACCCAGCGTGGGGTCGTAGATGACGTGGCGGGCCGTACCGGCCGCCTTGGCTGCGCCCAGCGCGATATCGGCATTCTGCATGAGGTCTGTGGCCGTGTGCCCATGCTCTGGCGCCGCGACGATGCCGGCGCAAAGCGTGGCAACCGTGGTGGGATGGCCCCGCTTGCGCTTCTTCACGGAAACCTGCGTCGCCTTGGGCCCCAACGAGTGGATCTGCCCTGCCCCGACGACAAGAATGGCGAATTCGTCACCGTCCAGCCGGGCGATCATGCAACGGTCTGCGCTGAAAACCTTGACCAGCTGCTTGCTGAACTCGCGAATGACCTCATCGCCGCCACGCAGGCCGAACGCATCGTTTATCGCACTGAAATCATCGATATCGAGCCGGAGGAGCTGGCAGGGATGGTTGCCGGCGATCTGGTCCAGCCTGTGCATGAACGTCGCGCGATTGACCAATCCGGTAACGGGATCGAACCGTTCGAGAAAGCTTGCGCGCGAGATGGAAGTGCGGGCCTTGCGCGCGATGCTCCAGAACAGGGCTAGGATGATGGCGCCGAACACCAGCTCCGCAGGCAGCACGTAGTGAGTCAGAACATCACCCGGCCGATCCGATACCCAGACCAGATTGCCGATCGTTTCGCCGTCGATGGATTCCAGCGGCTGCCGCTGCCAACCGGCGATCACCGGGCGGTACGGAGAGAACAAGGCAAACCGATCCAGCAGGAAGGCGTGCCCCCAACGCGTTATGGTGGGATCGTCAAGATAGGTGAACGTGACGATGTCCAGCGGCATCCCCCCCGAAGCGATCGGCGCGGCGGAGACTATCGCCGTATTGCCGTTGATGCTGCGGATGTCCGTTGTCGCGGCGCTCGCGCGTTGCTGGCGCTCTGCGGGCAGCGGGCGCGCAATGTCCGCCACCGCTGCCGACAATTCTTCCATCTCACGCGTGGAAGCCCGGCCATGCTCGGAAAATCCATACAAGGGACCATCCGGCCCGACGATCAGAACGGCCTTGGTGCCGACCGTCGACGTGATCGGCTGGCCCAGTTCCTCGTCCAGCCACCCGGCCGCCCCGTCGGCCCCGTTTGCCGCAAGCTGACGCGCAAGTTCCAGGCGCTGCCCAAGGCCCTTGGCCTGTTCCTCGGAATTATGGCGCGCGCGTCCTATGGCATCGCGCACCTGCTCCACCTGACGCTGCGATGCCTGATGGTTCAGGGTAGTGCCGGCAGCCCACAACGCCCCGGCACCGCCCAACGTCATTGCGATGATCGCAATGATCGCGCCAGTACTTCGCTTTGCCACGCGATAATGGCGGGGGGTGTCCATTTCCGATCCTTGTTCGCGCATCCAGATCCGCGTTGTGTTTAAGATAGGCGCTTCGACGACCCTGCGGTTCAACCATTCGAATTTTCCAACTTCCCGCCCAGCAAAAAAGGCGGGGAAATTGGCTATGAAGAGCACCGACCAGCCGACCGGGCAGGACCAACTTTGACGATTCCCGAAGGAGACAATACCGCGCGATGGTTACCGACTCCTCACCTGACGAGACGATTCTGCAGTCGCAGGTCCCGAGCGGTTACCTGCCATGCGCGATCGCGACGGCGAGCGATGCGATCCTGATCCGACCGATTGCAGTGGCGATGGGAAGCACGCGGAGCACGCCCCCAGGCACGCTGAGACCAGGGCCAACCGCACAGACGGCGCGCACCTCAGCTCCAGCGTGACATTCCGCCGCATTGGCGCAGGATTGGAGAAGGCGCCGTCAAGGGCCGGGCGAACCTCTGCTGCTTACGGGTTTCGTTCAGTCCAGCACCGCCCGTCAGCTCCGCCTGCTGCACAGTTGACGGGCGGTCGCATGCGACGCGGGCGCGAGATCACGTCCATATCGCGCAGCCGTGGTCGGCGATGACCAGCGCAGCGCCTGGGCGATCGAGCCCGCATCCTCCCCCGCCGCGAACAGGTCCTGCGTCAGGCCAACGCGTAGCGAGTGCGTGCTCAATGTCGCGATCGCCGCATCCAACGCCTGGCCCGTGAGAGGAACGAGGCCCATATCCGCAGCGCGCCGCGCAGCGCGCTTGATGATCAGCCTCACCGCCGCCGGCGTCAAAGCGTGTTCACCGATAGCGTAGTCGACACGCGCCGGTCGGCCGGCACTCGCGCTCAGGCGCTCATCACCTCCCCGATAATTCCACGCCAGTTCGCGGATCGGCCGCGCCTGCATGCCGCTGCGCGCCTTGAATCGGCGTACCGCTACGCGGCGGAACATCGCTCCGTCGTGTATACCGGATTCCTCGACCCAATCGGTAAGCCGGCGCACTGCTTCCGGTGAGACCCAGGCGCGGGTGCCCCGCCCGGCCTGGTCGGTCATCGAGCACCGAACCGGGAGATGCGCGGAACCGTCGTCCTGCAGCTCGATGTCAGCAAAACCGACGGCCACGAGTTCGGAGACGCGCAGGCCAGTGTCATAACCCAAAGACAACAGCGCCGCATCGCGGAGCCCAGGTGGGGTGAGGTCGCAAGCTTCAAGCAAAGCATTGAGGGTAATGCCCTTGGCGGGCGCCGTTGCCAGCCCGTCGTTGCCAAGGCGGATAGGATCGGCGGTACGCTGGGCTGCGCTCCTACCGCGCAATTCGAGTAAAGCATCGCGCACGCTGTCCCTCTTGGTAGGACTGGAACAACCGAGAATGCTATGAATAGCAGCGAGCGACGCAAGGCGGCGAGCGACGGTGGCCGGTTTCAGGCCGCGTGCCTCGCAATCCTCGATGTAATGAACGACCTGCACCTCACTGGCAGGAAGTCCTGGTAGGCATCCGCCTCGGCAAAAGGCTGCATAGTCATCCAGATCGGTGGCGAGCGCCTTGACGCTGGCAGGTGCGCGCACTGCCATTGCTTTGCGAAACGCCGGTTCGTCGATCCGGCTTCGGTCTTTCACCAATTCCCTGAGCAGCTCAGCGAGTTGAGAGACACGATCGATAGTTCCACCACCGCCCCGCTGCGGCAGTGTCCGCTCGCCTGCGCGATAGACGGTGATGACCGCGTCATCGCCGGTGGGGCTTTCAACTGGAGGCAATGCTGGGGTTTGCGCCATGATCCATCCTTCGCCAAGGCCGCCAGCAGACCCTCCTAGCACGCCGCCGCCCAGATTTTTCGGGGCTTAGCACGAGTTTCTCGGATCATTACTATCGATAATATGACATTATCGATAGTGCGCAAAAACTTGACACCAGCAGGTGCCCACCTAACTTGAGTTAGGTTGCATCCAAGAAATTCTCTTTGAAAATAAGGAGCCATTTCGTGTCGTCGAGCGCTCCCGACGGTCTTCAGCCGATAACCGCCGTCCTCAGTGCGGTTCTGCTCGGTCGCATCCAGGTCGGAGTGACCAGAGCACCGGCCGATGTGCTGCGCATATTCGCCGCAACCCTCGTCCGTGAAAGCCTCATTACCGCCCTCCGCCAAGAAGGGCACGAATTTACCGAGCAGCGCTTCTTCGCCTGGTTCGCCGGGCTCACCACACTCTCGGACCCTTCCCAAGCGGTTTTACGCCCGCCCAAAGCGCTTTGCCAAGCAATATTGACTGAATTTTGCCACAGCCCTTGGCCCGAGCTTGTTGGCGCATCGCAGGATTTGCTGAGGAGCTTTCTGGCTCCGGCCGACATCAGCCGCGGTCACGACCATACCGAAGCCCACACGATCATCGCGGAGGCCCATAGCCTGTTAGCCGGTCTTCCAGCGGTCGACGACGGCCTACCCTTTCGTTCCGCCAGGATGCTGTTCGCCGCCGCCGCCCAAACCGCACGGTTCGCACGCGAAGACAGAAGCCTCGATCTCATTGCCGGCGCAGCAATCGAACGCGAGTTTATCGGCAATGCCAGGTGGGCACTGGACATCCTGGCGGGTCAGCTTCTGGCGCCGCGCCATGGTCTTCCAGTAGCGCTGCCAATCCCAGGCCTGATTGCCCTGCCGATGTCTCAAAGCGATCCGATCGAACCGATCCCCTCCGAACCTCACGTTCGCGATGACGTCGTATTCTCTGCGCTGCACGAAGGATTTTCGCGCCTCGATCGCTGGCTCAGCGAGGCGCAACTGGCCGCAGAACATATCCGGGCGCAACTGCATGACCGCCGCCGTGGCGGACGCTCGCTTCAACTTGCGGAGTACCTCGCGGGCTTCGGTCCGATGCGGTCGCGGCAAATAGAGCAATTGCTTGGCGCATCCCGGAACGGCGTTGCAGTCATCATTACCGCGCTGGAAACGAGCCTGCTGCTGGTTAGCCACAAGTCTCGCAATGCAACGCAGATGTACGCCTACACACCCGCTCTCGCAGCATCGGCGCCAGACGCCGCACATACAGCACCCTTTGCATCCTCCGCTTCAGCGATCGCGGAATATGACGAGGCAATGCGGGCAATCGACGAACTCCTGAAACGCGCGTCGACATCGCCGGACAGCGACTAGGCCATGGCTTTCCTGGCGAGCTGAAAGCTTCGGTCCTCGTCGGCGATCCCAAACGGCCATCGACTTTTACGACGCCCCCTCTTGCGGGCCAATATGTTTGCGCTACCATAAGCGCAGGCAAGGCACCGGATGAGCGCGCCTGGAGGGGAAATTCATGAAAATCATCAGCCTGCCCGTCGTTGCGGCGGCTAGCTTATTGGCGAGTTCGGCGATTGCCGACGATGGCGTCGCTCCTCGCCAGGTTCGCATCGACGCTGCCGCCTCCACAGGGCCGGTCGATCGCTTCTTCGATCTTTCCGTGGGCTCCGACTTTCCGGGCACCTTGAAGCGCGCCGACAGCCAGGCACAACTCAAGGTCGCCTCGGAAGAGCTGGGCTTCCGCTACATCCGCTTCCACGACGTGTTTCACGACGTGCTGGGCACCGTGCGCAAGGTGGACGGCAAGATCGTCTACGACTGGACCGGGATCGACGCGCTTTACGACGCACTGCTGGCCAAGAAGGTCCGTCCCTTCGTGGAGCTGGGCTGGACGCCGGCGGCGATCCGCACGTCCGACCAGCAGCTGTTCTATTGGAAGGGCAATACCTCGCATCCCGATCCGGCGATGTGGCGCGACCTGATCCATGCCTTCGTCACGCATATGCGCGCGCGCTACGGGGCGGAGGAAGTGCGCAGCTGGTACTTCGAGCTGTGGAACGAGCCCAATCTCGACGGGTTCTGGGAAGGCGCGGACCAGGGCGCCTATTTCGGCCTCTATGCCGATACCGTCCGGACCATCAAGGCCATCGATCCGCGCCTGCGCGTCGGCGGCCCGGCCACGGCGGGCGCGGCATGGGTGCCGGAATTCCTGGCCTATGCCGCCGCGAACAAGCTGCCGGTCGATTTCGTGACGACGCATACCTACGGCGTCGAAGGCGGATTCCTGGACGAACAGGGCAAGCAGGACACCAAGCTATCCCCCTCCCCCGACGCGGTGATCGGCGATGTGCGGCACGTGCGGGAGCAGATCGAAGCCTCCGCCTATCCCGGCATTCCGCTCTATTTCACCGAGTGGAGCACCAGCTACACCCCGCGCGACTTCGTTCACGACAGCTATGTCAGCGCGCCCTACATCCTCACCAAGCTGAAGAAGACGGGGGGGCTGGCCCAGGGCATGAGCTACTGGACCTATACCGACCTGTTCGAGGAGCCGGGCCCGCCGCCTACCCCATTCCACGGCGGCTTCGGCCTGATGAACCGCGAGGGCATCCGCAAGCCGGCGTGGTTCGCCTACAAGTATCTCCACGCCCTGCGCGGGCGGTCGATCCCGGTGACGGATGAATTCACGCTGGCCTCCCGTGACGGCAGGGCGATTTCCGCCGTGGTGTGGGATTGGCACCAGCCGGCGCAGGCGCTGAGCAACAAGCCGTTCTACACCCGCCTCCAGCCCTCGCGCGCCTCTGCGCCCCTCGCCGTGCGGTTCGACCACCTTGCGCCCGGAAAGTACCGGATGGAGACGCGTCGCACCGGCTATCGGCACAACGATCCGCTCTCGCTCTATATCGACATGGGCATGCCGGAGACGGCAAGCGCGGACCAGATTGCCCGGTTGCAGCAGGAAACCGCTGACAAGGCGGAAGTGGCGAAGATCATCACCGTTGGCCGCGATGGCACGGCGGCGCTCGATATCCCGATGCAGACGAACGATGTCGTCCTGGTGACGCTGAAGCCCGCGTCATGACCGAACAAGGAACCTCCATGAGCCTTTCGCGCCGCACCGTGTTCAAGGGCGCGCTTGCCAGCGCCGCCCTACCCGCTTTGGCTGGCCCACTGGCTGCGCGTGAAGCTGGCTCGGGCATCGCTCCTGCCGGGCCGAGATGGGGCGAAGGTGCCGAAGGGCAGCGCAAGGCCGATCTGGGCAACGGCACTTATCGCAATCCGATCCTGGCCGGAGACCATCCCGATCCCACGATCCTGAAGGATGGCGACGTCTATTACATGACGTTTTCCTCGTTCGACTACTATCCGGGCCTGGTGATCTGGCAGTCGCGCGATCTGGTGAACTGGTCGCCGATCGGGCCGGCGCTGCGGCACAACCTGGGCAGCGTCTGGGCGGTCGATCTGGTGAAGCACAAGGGCCGCTACTTCATCTACCTGCCTGCCGCGCCGGATGGGAAGCCCTGGGGCATCTACGCGATCTGGGCGGACGACATTCGCGGGCCCTGGAGCGATCCGGTGGACCTGAACATCCCCGGCTGCATCGATCCCGGCCACGTGGTGGGTGAGGATGGGCGCCGCTATCTCTTCACCAACGGCATCCGCAAGGTGCGGCTGACCGACGATGGCCTCGCCACCGACGGACCGGTCGAAAAGGCCTACGACCCATGGCGCTATCCCGACGACTGGATCGTCGAGAACTTCGCCCCCGAAGGGCCCAAGCTGCTGCGCCACAACGGCTGGTTCTACCTGATCACCGCGATCGGCGGCACCGCCGGGCCGGTGACCGGGCACATGGTGATCGCCGCGCGCTCCCGCTCGGTAAACGGGCCGTGGGAGCATTGCCCGCACAACCCGATCGTGCGGACCGAAAGCACCTCGGAACCCTGGTGGTCGCGCGGCCATGCCACTTTGGTGGAGGGGCCGGCCGGCGACTGGTGGATGGTCTATCACGGCTATGAGAATGGCCTGCGCACCTTGGGCCGGCAGACCCTGCTGGAACCGATCGAGTGGACGGCGGACGGCTGGTTCCGCGCCAAGGGCGGCGACCTCTCGCGCCCGCTGCCCAAGCCGGCCGGCGGCAAGCCCTCCCCCTCTACGGCCGCGCTCTCGGACGATTTCTCGAAAGACCGGATGGGCGTGCAGTGGGCGTTCTTCGCACCGGAAGCGGGCGAAGCGCGCGCCGCCTATCGGCCCGGTGGACTGGTGCTGGCGGCGGCGGGCACATCGCCCGCCGATTCCGCGCCGCTGACCTGCATTGCCGGCGACCGCCGCTATCAGGCGGAAATCTCGCTGGACCTGCTGGGCGACGAGGCGGAAGCCGGGCTGCTGCTGTTCTACAATCACAAGGCCTATGTCGGGCTGGGCTTTACGCCGTCGGTGCTGAAGATCTTCGAATATTCGGAGGAGCTGAAGTGGGCGGGAATCCAGCACCAGACGCGCAGCATTCGCCTGCGCGTCACCAGCGACGAGAACGTCATCACCTGGCACTATTCGCATGACGATGGTCGCACGTGGAAGCGGCACGACACCCGCATGGAAGTTTCCGGCCTCCACCACAACACCTTCGGCGGCTTCCTCAGCCTGCGGGTGGGCATCTACGCCGCCGGCAAGGGCGAAGTGCGGCTGCGCGATTTCCGCTATCGCGCCAATGGCGCGATAGCGTGATGGGTCAGACGCTCGCCGTATAGATCGGGCGGCCCGGCACCGGCATCTCTACGCGGTAGACGGTGCCGGTGCTCGATTCCGTGAAATAGAGCCAGCGATTGTCCGGTCCGCCGTAAGCAGCGTTGGTGGTGTAGCGCCCCTCCGGCACGTCGATGCGCAGCATCGGCTCTCCCCGGTTGCTGAACAGCCAGACCGCGCCGAAGCCGACGTGACAGACGACGAGGTTGTCATCTTCGTCGATGGTCAGCCCGTCCGGCCCGGAGCCTCCAGACATCTGGATATAAGTGCCGACCTTGCTGACGACCTCGCCATCTTCCACCAGCGGGCATCGCCAGACGGCGTTCGCGCGGGTCACCGCCAGGAACAGCGCGGTTTCGGCCTTGTTGAGCACCAGACCGTTGGGGCTGGGAATGCCGCCCAGCAGCAGTTCCAGCCGCCCCGTCCCGGCGCGAACGCGGAACAGGCGGCCATTGGGGTTCTGCCAGCCGGACTGGCCCTGATCGGTGAAATAGATGTCGCCGTTGCGCGCGATCGTCAGGTCGTTGCAACCCAGGAACGGCTCCAGCAGGTAGCGGTCGAACCACACTTCCGACGTTCCGGTGGCGGGATCGCAGATCACCATGCCCTTGTGATGATCCGCCACCAACAGCCGCCCGTCGGACAGGAACTTCATGCCATTTGGTTGGCCATCATATTCGAAGCCGACCTCACACGATCCATCGGGCGCGATGCGGAACAGGCGGCCCCAGGGGATGTCGGTCACCCACAAGTTGCCCGCACCGTCGAACACCGGCCCTTCCAGGAACACGGGCGCCGGCGCGCCATGAAGCTGCACGCGCGCCCATTCGCTGCTTTCGCCGAAGCGGCGGAACTTGTCGGGAATGCGGCAGAAGACTTCCGCCGTGATGGCGGGCGGCGCAGCGAACATCTCTCTCTCCTCATCCGGCCCCATTCTCTGGGTGCGGCATCGCTCCGACGGCATTCGATACCCGCCGGGCGCCCGACAGACCTATTGCCCATTGACCGTTCTGGAAAGAGGCTTCACCACTCGATCAGCCCATGAAAGTATACATAACGGGCATGGAGAGGCGAAAACCCGATGAGTTCACGCGAACTCGTATGCATTATCGACCCCATTCATCCCCTCGGCGTGGAGCGGATGGCAGCGGGGCACGATATCATCGCTCCGGCGAACTGGCAGGACGATCCGCGCCTTGCCGAAACCAGCGTGATCGTGATCCGCACCAGCCCGCTGGGGCCTGAGGTTTTCGGCCAGATGCCGCGCCTGAAGGCGATCGTGAAGCACGGCGCGGGGGTGGACAATATCGACATTCCCGCCGCCACTGCGCGCGGGGTGCTGGTGGCCAATACGCCGGGCGGCAACAACTCGACAGCGGTGGCCGAAGGGGCCGTGTCGATGATGCTGGCGCTGCTGCGCCGCACGCGCGAGATGGATACACTTGTGCGCGATGGCCGCTGGGATGAGCGCTGGGGCGTACGCCTTGGCGACCTGACCGGCGCGCGCGTGGGCCTAATCGGCTTCGGCCGCATCGCCCTCTGCGTGGCAAGGATCTGCGGCGCGGGTTTCGGCGCCGAAGTGGCCGCTTTCGATCCGATGGTGGCAGACGAAGACATCCGCGCCGCCGACGTGGAACCGCTGCCGCTGGCGGAGATCCTCAGGCGCGACGTGATCTCCATCCATACGCCGCTGACCGAGGGCACCCGCAATCTGATCGACACCGTGGAACTGGGCCTGATGGCTCCCCACGCGATCCTGGTGAATTGCTCGCGCGGCGGCATCGTCAACGAAGCGGCGCTGGCCGAAGCGCTGAAGGCCGGCCAGATCGCAGGCGCCGGGATCGACGTGTTCGAGGCCGAGCCCCCCTCCCCCGACAATCCACTGTTCGCGCTGCCGAACTGCCTGCTCTCCCCCCACGTCGCCGGCGTGACCGAGGCCGGAATGCGCGACATGGCGCTGAACGTCGCGCGCGTCGTCGACCTGGTCGCCCGTGGAGAGCGGCCGGACACCCTGCTCAATCCGGAGATTTTTGCATGACCGCCCCGCTGAAATCGGTGATCTACCGCCGCATTCCCCGCCCGGACCCTGCCCTCGTCGCCCGCGCCGCCAAGTTCGGTGTCGCCGACCTGCATGAAGGTCTGGGAGATATCGCCGGGCGCATGGGCCTGATGAGCCCCGCCATGATACCGATCGCCCCCGGCCAGAAGCTCTGCGGCCCGGCCGTCACCGCCTGGAATTTCCCCGGCGACAACCTGGCCATCCACGCCGCGCTCTGGGTGGCGGAGGCGGGCGACGTGCTGGTGCTGACCAACGGCGGCGGGCACCAAGGCGCACTCTGGGGCGACGTGGCCTGCACCTACGCGAAGCAGAAGGGGCTGGCCGGCACAGTCGTCCACGGGGCGATGCGCGATGTCGATGCGATCCGTGAGCTGGGTTACCCGGTCTGGTCGACCGCCGTCTCCGTGGAGCATCCCAAGAAGCGCGGGCCGGCCGCCGTCAACGTGCCGGTGGTGGCCGATGGCGTGCAGGTGGAACCCGGCGATCTGGTGGTGGGCGATTCCGACGGCGTGCTGGTGATCCCGCGCGCACTGATCGAGCAGACCGTCGCCAAGGCCGAGACGCGCGCCGCCGCCGAAGTCGAATTCCGCCGCCGCATCGGCGAGGGCGAAGTGCTGTTCGAGATCCTGGGCATGGACAGAATCGTCGCCGAGCTGGGCATCGAGGTTCACGACCGGACTTACGAGGACGACGGACTTTAAGAACGCAACTGCACGCTTTCAGAACTGCACCTGGGGAGGGGACCTCTATCGAGGTCCAGCAGGGCGGCCGAAGCCGGCATTTCCGCCGGTTTCGGCCGTATCCCCGGGGAAACAAACGGACCGGAAAAGCCGGCCGACCGAATAGCGCGAGGAGAGGCATTATGGACGCCGAGACACCGAACAATCGGATGCATCTGGTCAGCTTCCAGATCCATTCGCCGATCAATCACACCGTGCTCAGCTGGGCCGCCCCCGGCGACAACCGACTGGATGCCATGGCCGACCTGAAGGCGTGGCAGGACCTTGTCCGCACGCTGGAGCGTGGCAAGTTCGACGGGCTGTTCTTCGCCGATACCCCCGGCGTGTTCGATCGCTATCGTGACAGCCACGAGGATGCCGTGAAGTACGGCATCTGCTGGCCGAACCACGATCCGGTCGTACTGCTGTCCGCCCTTGCCGCCGTCACCGAAAACCTCGGCCTTGCCACTACGATGTCGACCAGTTCGTACCGGCCATGGTCGATCGTGCGCCAGCTTTCGACGCTGGATTATCTCTCCGGCGGGCGCGTGGGCTGGAACATCGTCACCGGCCACTTGCGCGGCGAACATCGCGCGCTGGGGCATGAGCAACTGGACCACGACCGGCGCTACGACGCGGCCGACGAATACATGGAGATCTGTTATCGCCTGTGGGATTCCATCGGCGATGGCGCGGTGCTCGCCGACCGCGAGGCGGGCGTCTATGCCGATCCTTCCAAGGTGCAGTTCGTCGATTTCCAGGGCGAATTCCACAAGTGCCAGACGGTCGGCCCCGTCCTCCCCTCCCCCCAGAAGCGGCCGGTGCTGTTTCAGGCGGGCACTTCGGGGCGCGGCCTGCGCTTCGGGATCGAGCATGGCGACGTGGTCTTCGCGATCCAGCCCAACCTGCCCGGCATGCAGCGCTACATGGGCCAGCTTCGTGAAACCTCAGCCAGCCTGGGCCGCAAGGCTCCCGGCGTGCTGTTCGGGGTGCAACCGATCCTGGGGGGCACCGAGGAGGAAGCGCAGCGCCATCTGGATGACCTGATCGAACGCCTGCCGCTCGATGGCTGCCTGGCACGGCTGTCGGGAACGATGGGCGTCGATTTCTCCGGCATCGACCTCGATCAGCCGATGCAGGAACAGGCGACGCAGGCCTCGCAAGGGCTGATGAAGGCGTTCACCTCGGTCCTCGGCGACCGGCCCTTCACTTTGCGCGAGGTGGCGATCAAGTGGGGCCTTGCCGTTGGTATGCCGCAGATCGTCGGCACGCCCGAGCAAGTGGCGGACAAGCTGGAGCAGATCTGGCGCGAAACCGGCTGTCATGGCTACAACCTGACGCCCACGGTCATGGCCTCTTCCGTCACCAACTTCGTCGATGAGGTGGTGCCGATCCTGCAGAAGCGCGGCGTCTTCCGGACCGAGTACGAAGGCACCACCTTCGCCGCCAACCTTGGCCTTACCTGATGGCGATAGGCAGCAAGGCCCACAATATCGCCCAGCTTCGTGCCCTCGCCCGGCGACGGCTGCCGCGCGCGATCTGGGAATTCATGGAGCGTGGGACAGAGGACGACCTGCTGATCGGCCGCAATCCGGCAGCGCTGCAAGCGCTCCACCTCCTGCCGCGCGCCTTGCGCGACGTTTCGGCACGCTCTGCCGAGATCACTCTGTTCGGCCGCCGCCAGCCCCTGCCGCTGGTGATCGCGCCCACCGGCATTGCCGACCTGATGTGGCACCACGGCGAACGCGCCATCGCTTCCGCCGCCGCCGCTGCGGGCATCCCCTTCACCCAGACCACCAGTTCCACCACCAGCTTCGCAGACATCGCCAAAGTTGCGACCGCAGGGCACTGGATGCAGATGTACTTGTGGGAACGGCGTGACCTGTCCTGGCAGGTGGTCGATGCCGCGCGCGAAAACGGCGCCAATGTGCTGGTGCTAACAGTCGACACGCCCGTCTGGCCTTTGCGCGAATTCAACCGCCGCGCCGGCATGTCCAACCCGATCCGCCCCAATGCCCGCCTGGTCGGCGATTTCCTGCGCCGCCCGCGGTGGCTCGCCGGAGTAATGGGCCGCTACATGCTGGCGGGCGGCCTGCCGCAGTTCGCCAACTACCCCGCCGAGGTCGGCGGAAAAGTCACCGGCAAGGTGGCGCGCGTCGCCAATTCGGCGTCGGTCGACTGGAAGGACGTGGACGAACTGCGCCGCCGCTGGCCAGGCAAGCTGGTGGTGAAAGGCCTGCTCCACCCCGAAGACGCGCATCGCGCTCTCGACCATGGGGTGGACGGCATCGCCGTTTCCAACCACGGCGGGCGCAATTTCGATTCCTCTCCGCCCGCCATCCATGCCCTTCCCGCGATCGTCGATGCCGTCTCCGGCCGCGCGACGGTGCTGTTCGACAGCGGCGTGCGGCGCGGGGCGGACGTGCTGAAGGCCATCGCGCTCGGCGCGGACGCGGTGATGATCGGCCGCGCCACGCTCTACGGCTGTGCGGCGGCTGGGCAGGCCGGCGCGGCGCATGCGCTCTCCCTGCTGGCGCAGGAGATCGATGTGGCGATGGCCATGCTGGGGATCACCCGGCTTGACGAGTTGGACCGCACTTTCCTCCTGCCCGTGGCGGAGGCTATGCAGGTGCGGACATGACCACGCCGCCCTCCTCTTCTGCCGCCAGCCAGCGCATTGCCGACATCCTGGCCGAGCGCATCCTGGCCGGCGATCTCGCACCCGGCGCGCGGATCAAGCAGGACGAACTGGCCGCCGAGCTGGATACGAGCCGCATTCCCGTGCGCGACGCGCTGCGGATGCTGGAGGCGCGCGGGCTGGTGGTCATGCGGCCCAATGCCGGCGCCCGCGTGGCCAGCCTGACGATGCGCGATCTGGAGATTTCCTACGAAATCCGCGAGCGGATCGAGCCGCTGCTGCTCGCCGAAAGCATGCCGCGCCTGACGGAAGCCGATTTTGCCGACCTCAAGGCCGTGATGGAGCGCAACGAGCAAGTCACCGACATCGACGAAGCCATTGCGCTGGGCCGCGAATTTCACTGGATCACTTATCGCCGGCATGAGACCCCGCTGCTCGCCCAGATCGTGGAGCGGGTGTGGGACACGACGCAGAGCTACCGCCGCGCCTACCTGAAGCTTGCCTTCGCCAGCGGCAGCCGCACGCATGATGTGGAACACCAGTTGCTTTACGACGCCGTCGTCCGGGGCGAAGTGGAGACCGCGCAGGCCGCGCTGGTCTTGCATATCCGGCGCACCCGCATCGGCCTGCAGCGCCATGCCCACCGGTTGAGCCATACCGCTCAGGCCGTTGCGAATCACGAGGCCGTGGAAGCGAACGTTCCTGGATTGTCGCTCTGAACACTAGCGGTAGCCAGCGGCGCAGTTCCTGGGACGAGGCTTATCCGATTTCCGCGGTTTCGGGCCGATATTCCGCCGAATTTCGGCGGATTGTTGCCCCGGGACCAAAAGAATCACTTCCTTGTGAATAACGCATTCGAAGCATTTAAGCGGGACGCGCGGAACAGGATTCATACCGGCTCTAACCCCATATCTTGCGTCTCTTTGATGCGTATGGCG
Source organism: Novosphingobium oxfordense (assembly GCF_044029435.1). Classification (NCBI taxonomy): domain Bacteria; kingdom Pseudomonadati; phylum Pseudomonadota; class Alphaproteobacteria; order Sphingomonadales; family Sphingomonadaceae; genus Novosphingobium; species Novosphingobium oxfordense. Next base: position 813,488 of record NZ_CP147008.1, read on the forward strand.
CTAGAAATAGGATTGTGGGTCGTCCCATTGCCGAATTGAATGAAATTGCCTATTCTGCCGGCAAAAGTGCTTCAATGGAGTGCCGCGTGCCGGAATCGAATGCCATCATGTCCCAGATTGGCGATCTTGCCCAAGCTGGCGAGAAAATGATCGAGCGCCTGCGCCGCAAGGCCTTTCTGCCGGAAAGCCGCAAGGGGCTCAACGTGCGGATCGGCATCGCGGATGCGGCGCAGCTCCTGGGCTGCTCCACCAATCGCATTCGCATGGCGGAGGATGACGGCCGTCTCCCCCCTCCCCCGGCGGGCGATAACGGCCGGCGGCTTGGCTATTCGATCGAAGACATGCTGCACATGCGCGAGGTTCTGGGCGCTTCCCCTGCCCGCGCCCCGCTCGACATTCCCGCGATGATCGCGGTGCAGAACTTCAAGGGCGGCGTCGGCAAGTCCACCGTTACCACGCATCTGGCACACTACTTCGCCGTTCATGGCTACAAGGTCCTCGTTGTCGACTGCGACAGTCAGGCAACCACGACCACGCTGTTCGGCTTCAATCCGCACTTCAATATTACGCGCGAAGAAACGCTCTACCCTTATCTGTCGATCGATCCGACCCAGGCAGACCTGCTTTACGCGGTGAAGAACACGCCTTGGCCGAATGTCGATTTGATCCCATCCAACCTCGAACTGTTCGACGTGGAGTACGAAATGGCCGCCGCCGGCGCGGATGGCCAATCGGTGTTGGCCGCCCGCTTCCGCAAGCTCAAGCGGGGCCTGATGGACCTTGCCCGCAACTACGACGTGGTGATCCTCGATCCGCCGCCAGCGCTCGGCACGATCAGCCTCGCTGTGATGCAGGCCGCCAACGCCCTGCTGGTGCCGCTGGCCGCGACCACGCCCGACTTCTGTTCGACCGTGCAATTCCTGTCGATGATGGATCAAGTGCTGGATCAGTTGACCAGCGCAGGGATCGAGGTGGATTACTCGTTCGTCCGCCTGATCTGCTCCAAATTCGATGGCAACGATCCCAGCCATGACATGGTCCGCACGATCATGGAGCAGACGTTCGGCCCGGCCCTGCTGCCGGTTCCGATCCTGGATAGCGCGGAAATCAGCCATGCCGCGCTTCGCATGATGACCGTCTACGAACTGGAAAAGCCGATCGGCACCGCGCGAACCCACAAGCGCTGCCGCGCCAACCTGGACGAAGCGCTGGGACAGATCGAACAACTCGTCCGAACCGGCTGGGGCCGCAGCCAAAGGGTGGACGAAGAGATGCTGGTCAATGGCTGAGCGCGCCCTTTCCGGCGACCGGACCATCGTTCTTTCAGGAACGCGGCCACATTTCACCGTTCGCCATCTGTTCCAACGCGTTTCGCAACATCGTTATCATCCAGAGCGTCCTTCGAGGTAAGCCATGGCCCGCAAGCAATCCGATTATCTCGCCGCACTGCTTTCCGACGAAGTTGAAACCACGCCTGCAGCAGTCGAAGAGGCTGCCCCTCAGGCGCCCGCCATTCCGCCGCGAACCGAACGATCGCGCGGAACGACTTTGCTTGGCCGCGAAAGCGCCCTGGCCCGCGTGGCCAGCGGCGAAGTGCGCCAGGTTACGCAGTTGCTGCTCGATCCCGCCCGAGTGCGCGTCTGGCCGGGCAATGCGCGCAGCTATATCCATCTCTCGGAAGAGTCCTGCCGCGAACTGATCGATTCCATCATTGCGGAAGGTGGCCAGAAGGTCCCTGCCGTGGTTCGCCGTATAGATGGAGATCCCGATCATGACTTTGAGGTCATTGCCGGCACCCGCCGTCACTGGTCGGTCGCCTGGCTGCGTGCGCATTCCTATCCGGACATGCATTTCGTGGCCCAGGTCGTCCAGCTTGACGACGAAGCCGCCTTCCGTCTCGCCGATCTCGAAAACCGCGCGCGCAAGGACGTGTCGGACCTCGAACGGGCCCGCAACTATGCCGAGGCTCTCAAGCATCACTACGGCAATCACATGACCCGCATGGCCGAACGGCTCAAGCTTTCGAAAGGCTGGCTGTCGAAGATGCTCAAGGTCGCGGGTATTCCCGATGCCATCCTTGATGCCTTTGCCTCGCCCGCCGACGTCCAGCTCAAGCCGGCCTACCCTTTGGCACAGGCTCTCGATGATGCAAGCAAGGCACCGGCGATCCGCAAGGAGGCCCAGCGGCTGGCCAGGGAACAGGTAAGCCGTCGGAACGGTGGTCGCCCTGCCGTGCCCGCAGCGGACGTCATCAAGTCGCTGCTTGCGGCGCCCGATGCGGGCCGGTTCCGGCCTGAACCGAAGTCGGTTCTTTCGAACCATGGCCGCCCGGTCGCTTCGATCCAGTCGAGCAACCGGCAAGGCGTGACGATGCGCCTGCATGCCGGTTCCGGAGCCCAGCGTGAACAGATCCTCGATGCGGTGCGCGAGCTGCTCGCGATGTTGGACGATGAAGGCCGAGGCCTTCGGCCGTGACATGCGCGTGAGGACCTGATGGCCTTGCCAAGCAGGTTCCTTCGAAAGTTGAAGATGCCGAGGGGCGGGAGCGAAAGTTCCCGCTCCTTTTCTTTTGCGGCTTTGCCTCTCCCAGGTTTCCCCGGGGAAACGCTCAACTCGACCTATCCTTGTGAACAGCCTGATGAAGGCAGGACCTCGGGACCGTACTGCTGAAGCCGACTTTGCGCACTGCACACCCCAGCGGGCTCCATTACTGCTTCAGCCTGTGGTGCAAGGAACTTCCCTATTATCCTGTTTCCCCGGGGAAACAGACTTCAGCGCATATGTCTGCGTGGTCCGCTTCAGGCCCATGCCTTTCCTGAAGATTGCCGGGAAGTTCGACCCGCTACACGCTTATCGACATCTGCCCGCAGCACTTCTGAAAACGCTGCCCTGCCCTTCCCCCAAGGAAGGTGCTTGGCTCCGGCTGCGTTTCCCCAGGGAAACCCTCCCGCGCCACTCCGAGTCTGAAATGGAGCCTTGGCCTAGGTGCGGTCCGACAAAGGTGCATAAAACCTCGTTCTGATCGGCTTTCACGCGCTTGCGCGCGCGAGTTCTTCACAGCCGCGAATGGCCGCGATTTGCCCTCCCCTGCCCTGCCCGCCATGATGGTGGGAATCACCATCGCCAAAGTCACGTTTCCCCGGGGAAACAGGCTGCCGGCGACGCATGAGCATTCGCCAAAATCATACGTCCATTTGCCAGTCGGAATCCGAACATGAGCCGCCAAAAGCCGGAGACGGCGTCCGAACAATTCGACATGTTCCTGCCTTACATTGCGGAACTACCCCTGCGCGACCAGCGCGAGATGATGGAGCGCCCCTTCTTCAGCCTGGCCAAATCGAAGCGGGTAAAGCCGATCGACTACACCAGCCCGGACGGAAAGCTCTGGGTCCACGTCAGCGCCAACCCCGATTACGGCATGGCAACGATCTGGGATGCCGATATCCTGATCTACTGCGCCAGCATGCTTGCCGACATGGCGCGCCGCGGCACCAACGATGTCCCGCGCAAGCTTCACCTCATGCCGTACGATCTCTTGCGCGCAATCGGCCGCCCCACGACCGGGCGGGCGTACGAACTGTTGGGCCAAGCGCTCGACCGCCTCGTCTCGACCACTATCAAGACCAACATCCGGGCAGAGAACCGCCGCGAGGCAACGTTCTCCTGGCTCGATGGCTGGACCCAGCTGGTCGACGAGCGGACCGAGCGCTCACGCGGAATGACCATCGAACTCTCCAACTGGTTCTGGGAAGGCGTGATGATGAAGGGAGGCGTGCTCTCGATCGACCGCGCCTACTTCGACATCACCGGCGGCCGGGAGCGCTGGCTCTACCGCGTCGCCCGTAAGCATGCGGGCGGGGCCGGTGAATCCGGCTTTGCCATCTCGATGCCGGTGCTCTTCGAAAAGTCGGGCGCCGAAGGCCAATACCGCCGGTTCAAATTCGAGATGCTCAAGCTCGCCGAAAAGGACGAACTGCCTGGCTACGCACTCGCAGTCGAAACCGCCAAGGACGGCGAGCCCATGCTGCGGATGCGCCGAGTGGACGGGAAGGGCGGTGCCGAAGCCACTCTGCCTGGAGGGACGGGGGAAGAGACCGGTCGCGCCACCGCCTCGTCCGCGCCGGCTCCAGCCAAACCAGTTTCCCCGGGGAAACGGTCTCCCACCCAAAAGACGGTTCAGACAGCGGCACAGGCTACCGTCGGCGCCATTCACACCGCGGCGGAAGCCATCGAAGATGAAAGCGTCGTCGATGCCCGCAAGCTTATTCGCTCCACCATCGTGGGTCTGTCGGATGCGGCCACCCGCGGCTTCATGACCGACGAGACCATCACGCTGCTCCGCCGCGAATGCCCGGGCTGGGATCTTCATGCACTCCATGCCGATTTCGAGCGTTGGGTATCGGCCAGCCCCGAACGCACCCCCGCCGATTGGCAGCGTGCGTTCGTCGGCTGGGTTCGCCGGCACCACGAAAAGCACCATCGTTCTTTGCGCGGATAAGGCACGGATTAGGGCGTGAACAAGCAAGCATACGAGGGAAAGCGAGGGGCGTTCCCGAAGTGTCGCGTCGGAGTTGAAGGCGACGCTGAAAGTCGCTGACGTGAAGACCGAGTTTTCCGGAATTGAACCTTCTTCGCGAGGCTTGTTGGAAAACTGATTCAACAATGTGAGGGAAAAGGCGGCTTTTCACGGTCCGTCGACACAACGGGAACCCATAACGGGGTAGCTTCGACCCTTCGGGAACACAGGTTCGACACTCCAGGAACGCCTTCATCGACACTCCGGGAACGCATACACGGCACTTCGGGAACGTCGCATTTCCGCGACTCAGTGAAAACCGGGGCTCTTGGGCCTCCGGGCCGAGGCCTAACCTTGTAACAGAATCTATAAATAGAGATTCTAACTGTCCGGAAGTTCCTCGTTTTGGGGGATTATGGCGAGGGGGTTCGCCGCAAGATTCGGGATCATCGCAACCCTTACTTTTGCTGAGAGCTTAGCAAGGGCGTCTTGAGAAACCGGTCCTGGCATCACCGGGACCGCCCCCCACTACCCAGCCCACACACGGCGCGTTGCGACGCTCACGACCCGCTGGAGAGAACGTTCAGGGCAAACCTCGAGGCCAACGCTCCGGTTTTAGGGAACCCGCTCTAAGCCGGCAGCGCTGCGTGTCTGATCAACGTTCTTGGCCCCATCGCACGTTTTTAGAAGACGCCCCGAGATCCAAGATCACAAGCCATCTGGCACACAGGTGCAACCTGGTTACGCGCGGTGTCATCCGTCATATTCGCTCGCACAGATCGATGCCGCACCTTGTGAGGCTTACTGAAAAGCAAAAGAGGGTGAGGGGAGGGGGAGAACGGCTTGCGGTTCGACCTGCGCCTGCAGATATCGACGCACGGACAACACTATCCTGCCGAACCGATCCGCTCAGGCGAAGCCCGTTTTCACCAGCTGGCTACGGAAGTCTCTCATCGCTTTCAGGATCCTGATGGATTCAACCATTGCCGGAACGAATCCCTGCAGCACCCGAGAATAGCGAACTGAACGGCGAAAATCCGAATCACGGAAAAGAACAAAACGCGAAAACGTCAAATTTGCCCTCAGGTGGGGTTTAGAACGCTTCTGTGTCACGGATGACCCGTAGGTCGGATAAGGGCTGAACCCGGCTTCTATGCCCACCCAGCGCCGCCTAATATTTGAGCATAATCGGGCGGCGGCGATGACCGAACCGGTGTCCAGCGCTGGACGTTCATCACGCACACCCCTAGCATCGGGTAGGCGAAGGTCCAATTGGTCGCCGGCCAAAATGGGGGAAATGAGCGCTGAGGTAAAATCGGGAGATCGTGTCCCGAGAGGTGGTGTAGCTTTTCTGGACCACTTTGGTTTTCGGCATCAGCCTGAGCCGATCATGAGCCGGGTAATGCCGACAGCATGACAATAGGATCGTCGCTGAACGAGGCCATCGTTTCCAGCGTCATGTACCGCGCGCGCTGGACGGCCCATTCGTCGGACTGTTCCATGTGGATGGCTCCGACGAGGCGGGTGATGGCGGCTTCGTTCGGGAAGATCCTACGACCTCGGTCCGCCGTTTGATTTCGCCATTGAGGCAGCGGTGAATGCACTGCGTAGGCCCTGAGGTGAAAGATGATTTCGCTGTCGGATAAAATCTGCCGCTTTCGCCAAAGAAAATTCTTAAAATGCATGTTAGCTAAATCAAGCAGACATGATCAAAAGCTGAACGCCGCCGTCGAACCACCGATGCTACGAGATTCTAGAAACCGGCAGGCGTAAGGGTTTTCTCATATCTCGCTCGGCAGCTCTGTTTTACTCCCTCGATTGCCAAATTTTCACACGCCGTTGCGAACGCTAGTTATCGCTTGTGGCATTTACATGCTGCATTGCGGAAGCTAGGCGTAGCGCACTGATAAATATGGCAGTCGAACTTCGGCTGCTTGGGCAGCGATCTCCTGCAAGTGCAAAGTACGGGATCGTGCCCTCGGAAAGAAGTCGAAGGGGAGTCAATTTGGCATCTTCAGTGGTCCTGAAAGCGGTCGGGGCAAGCGAAGGGGTTCTGTCGAGGGGACGTGAGGTAATCCGGATCGAGGCGGCGACCCTCGATGAGCTGGCGGCAGCGCTTGATCGGAACTTCGTCAGCGCCTGCGAACTGCTCGGCATGGCCACGGGACGCATCGTGGTAGCCGGCATCGGCAAGTCCGGACACATCGGACGTAAGATCGCCGCGACGTTCGCAGCGACGGGCTCTCCCGCGATCTATCTCCATCCCGGCGAGGCGGCGCACGGTGACCTCGGCATGGTGGTCGAGGGGGATGTGATCCTCGCGCTGTCCAATTCGGGCAACACCGCCGAATTCCAGGTCCTCTTCGACCATGCCGAAAGGCGCGGTATTCCGGTGGTGGGCGTCACGTCAGGCGCGGGCTCGCTGATCGAGCGTCGCTCCACCGTCTGCATCCTCATGCCGCAGGCAAAGGAAGCCTGCGCCTCGAACATCGCGCCGACCAGCTCGACCACGCAGCAGCTGGCACTGGGCGATGCACTGGCCATGGTCCTGATGGATGCGCGCGGCTTCTCCCGCGACGGCTTCAAGGAATTGCATCCCGGCGGGGCGATCGGCCTGCGGCTCGCTTCGGTCGGACAACTCATGCACGGGGCGGACAAGTTGCCGCTGGTCGATCTGGACCTGGCGATGGAGGAAGTCATCTCGCGGATGACGTCGATGGGCTTCGGCATCGCCGGCGTCGTCGATGCGCTGAACAGATTGGTAGGCATCATTACCGATGGCGACTTGCGCCGCCATTTCCGGGACCTGGGCCAGCTTCAAGCACGCGACGTGATGACGCGGCAGCCGAAGGTCGTGCGGGCCGGCATGACGGCGGAGGATGCCTTGCGCTTCCTCAACGATGCCAAGATCACCTGTGCCTTCGTCATCGACGACGACGAGGCGAGTTGCGTTCCTGTCAATGACGAGGCAACGGTGACCGGAAATCAGGTTCCCATCGGCATCATTCACCTTCATGATTTCCTGCGCATGGGCCTGACCTGAGTACAATCGCAATGTCCAATCCCAGTTTCGCGATCATCATTCCCGCCCGCTATGCATCCAGTCGCTATCCGGGAAAGCCGCTTGTGCGGCTGACCGGCGCTACAGGGGAAGAGCGCAGCCTGATCCGACGTAGCTGGGACTGCGCGATGGCTGTCGAGGGTGCATCCGGCGTCTGGGTCGCAACCGACGACGAGCGCATTGCCGACGAAGTCGAGAGCTTCGGCGGCCAGGTCGTTAAGACCTCCTCCGATTGCGTGAACGGGACCGAGCGTTGTGCCGAGGCGATTGGCCGGCTGGGCCCGGTGGCGGATGTTATCGTCAATCTTCAGGGCGATGCGCCGTTGTCGCCCGCCGGGATGATTCCCCAGCTCGTCGAGCAGCTTTCACGCGATTCCGATGCCGTGATGGCAACGCCTGTGGTGCGGGCATCGCGGACGGTCTACGAACATCTTACCAAGGACCAAGCCGAAGGGCGCGTTGGCGGCACGACGGCGGTGGTCGACGGGCGCGGGCGCGCGCTCTATTTCTCCAAGCGGGTGTTGCCGCATCTGACGCCGGAAGCCGCGGCGATGGAATTCCCGCCGGTTCACCTGCATCTTGGCCTCTACGCCTATCGCCCCGCTGCGCTTCAGCGCTATGCTGCCGAAAGGCCGTGTGCGCTCGAATTGCTGGAAGGATTGGAACAGTTGCGGTTCCTGGATATCGGTCTTCCTGTTACGGTGCTCTCGCTGGATCCGCTCGATTGGGACGCGATCGAGCTGAACAATCCCGGGGACAAGCCGGTGATCGAGCGCATTCTGAAGGAAAGGGGTATAGTTTGAAGGCGATACCTCCCGGCGATATGCCATTCCGATTGTCGCAAGCGCATCTCATTTGCGCCCGGTGCAATTGACGAACGGAGCAATCCTGCTTAGCCGCGCGAATGCGCCCTCCGTTTCCCCCGCCAAAGGAGGCGCGTCCACGTTTTCGCGTGGATGGCCGGCACGCGTTCGACGTGGCCGCCCGACAAGGATGTTCGAATGAGCGTGACGGCCGCCGCTGTCGTGTTGATAATGGGTTCCGCGGTTCCTGCGGCCGCGACCTCGGCCTTGGGCCAGAACCCCGTTCAAGACCCCATCGAAAGTGCCTCGCCGCCCCAGGTCCCGGCCGGATCGCCGGCGGCGGTGCCGATTACGCTGCCGACTTTTGGACAGAGTGCAGAACCGCAGGTTACCTTCGATCCGAACGCATCCTTGCCGACGCTCGCCCCGGCGCAACCTGCGGAGGATTCGCCGGCCAATGACAATGCCGAGTCCGAAACTCTGGGCTCGGATATCATTGTTCGCCATCGCCGGCCGTCGCCGGGAGACCCGCTGGAGCAGATCAACGTCGAATCGTTCAAGGCGGTGCAGGCGGTCGACAAGGCGGTGATCGAACCTGTCGCGAAGGTCTATAACAAGGGCATCCCGCGACCGATCCGGCAGGGTCTTCGAAATTTCTTCAACAATTTCAACGAACCGGTCGTGTTCCTGGCCTTTATGCTGCAGCTCAAGCCGGGCAAGGCAGCGGAAACCGCCGGGCGTTTCGTGATCAACACGACGCTGGGCGTGGCCGGCGTGGTCGACGTGGCTAAGCGCAAGCCTTTCAGCTTGCCCTATCGCCCCAATGGCGTTGCCAACGTCCTGGGTTACTATGGCGTCGGGCCGGGACCTTACATGTACCTGCCGCTTGTCGGACCGACGACGGTGCGCGATCTGATTGGCGATACGCTCGACAACCTGGTGCTTGCGCCCACGCTGATCGGCAAGCCTTTCAACAAGCCCGAAGTGGCACTGCCGATGAGCGTCGTGCGGCAATTGGGTGAACGCGGCGCGTTCGACGAAGAGATCAACCGGATCCGCAAGACGGACGATCCCTACGCCACCTATCGCGAGCTTTACCTGCGGCAACGCCAGGCCGAGATCGACGCGCTGCATGGCCGGGTGACGCCGAATGTCGTCCCGGTTTACGGGCCGGGGATGAAAACCCCCGGCAAGAAGAAGAAAAAGGCGAAGGATGCAGCGCCAGTGGCTGCGCCGGAAACGCCGGCGGCATCGGTTGCCGCGCCCGTTCCGGGCGCTGCGGCAACGACGCCAACTGGTCCGGAACCGGTGGGGCAGGGCGCTGTGCCGACGACGGCGCAACCGCTGCCCGAGAGCGCCGGGCAGCCTGCGGTTCAGCCGCAAAATCCCGCGCCGACGCCGGGGCAGATCCCGCAGCCCCAGCTCTGATCGCAACATCGGAGTAAGGGGCGACCGGCAGGCCGCCCCCTTAGAGCAGTTTCCGATCCGATTGCATCGGATCAACTGCTCTAAAATTTTGGTTTGCCGCGTTTTCCGAGTCATCAGGTGATTCCACCTGATTAGAAAACGCTCAAACCGTTCACTCGCCTTATTCCGCAGCGATGGCCGGCGGTTCCTTCTCGTCATTGGCGGCCACGCCTACCGGCGTGCCCAGCATGTTCATGCCCTTTTCGGAGAGCAGCATGCCGATCAAGGCCTGCAACGCGCCGCCGCCTTCCGCGCCCGATGCACCGCCGGTGTTGATCTGCACCCGGGGCACGATGTCCACGCCCGACTTCTCCAGCGCCTCGGCAATGCGTTCCATCACCTGACGTGTCAGCTGGAACTGCGCGCCGCCCGATGCTGCGGCCTGCTTCTCGATCGTTTCGGCAGTGGCAAGGCCGGTGCGGGTGATCCGCTCCGCCTCGGCGCCGGCGAGCGCGACGGTCTTGGCGGCCTCACCCTCGCCGACGATGCGGATGCGGTCGGCCTCTGCCTTGGCCAGCGTGCGGGTCTGCTCCGCGTCCTGCGTGGCGCGTTTCAACGCCGCCTTGCCCTGGTTTTCCTGCACCGTGATCGACAGTTCGGATTCGGTGATCGAGGTCTGTTGGTGGGCACGCGCTTCCGCCTCGCGCAGCGCCTTTTCGCTTTCGGCGGCGATGCGCTGCTTCTCGTACGTGGTCACGCGTTCCTCGGCCACCTGGCGTTCGCGCAACTGCTGCAGCACCTTTTCGATCTGGTCGTTGCCAGCGGTCGCGCGCGGGGTGCCGATCAGCACTTCCTGCAGTTCCAGGTTGTAGCCGCTGAACTTGGCGCGCATCTCGTCGCCCGCCTGCTCCTGAATGTCGGAGCGTTCCTGCAGCAGTTCGATCAGCGTCTTGCGCTGGGCAACGTTCTTGAAATAGGCCGAGACCATCGGATCGAGCGTCTGTTCGACCAGTTTCTTGATGTCGCCGAAGCGCTGGATCACCAGTGGCGCCTTGCGATAGTCGATATGGACCACGACCGAGAGCGGCAGCGTGGGTTCGAACGCATCCTTGGTGATCAGTGAGACTTCGGACAGATTCTCGTCCAACTTGTGCTGGCCGGTCGTGTCCTGATCCCACTTCAGGATGAAGTTGGTGGTCGGCACGATCACGATCTTGCCGGCATAAGTGTTGAACGCATATTTGCCGGGCAGCAGCGGCTCGCTCCAGACGCCGCGTGTGCCGCGCGCGACCAGTTCGCCGTGTCGGTAATCTTCGCCCGAAGTGTCCTGCCCGCTGACGCCGGTATAGCTGATGACGACGCCGACATGGCCGACCTCGATCACCGTCTTGGCGACCATTTCCACGGTCGCGAACAGGCGGTTGATGAAGTAGCTGCCCTCGACAAGTACCTGCAACTGGCGGCCGCGACGGCCACCGGCGGCGATGAACTTTTCCGGGTCCTGGAAGCTGTTGTGGAACGTCACCGCGTCCGCCTGGCTGGTGCCGACTTCGGGCGCGATGATCTGGTCGGCGGTCAGTGCCGGGCCGTCATGCACGGTGACGATGCCGATCTGGTCGGACGAATCCTTGATCACCACCGCCTCGAACCCGCGGCGTTCCTCGATCACCGCCTGCATCTGGGCGAAGAGGTCGGCGTCGTTGCGTTCCAGCATCAGGCCGTAGATGTGCTCACGCGTGATGATCACGAACTGGGCGAGGTTGATGGCATACGTACCCTCGCGCAGGATCGTGCGCTGCGGGCCCTTCTGGCCGCCGTTGGACAGGAAGCCGCGCACGTCCAGGAAGTCCGCCGTGGCGGAGTTGCTGGCCAGCGTCTGGGTGGGGCCCAGCGGGGCGCCGTCACGCGCGAAGATATAGCCGATCTGGCCTTGCGGGATCGTCACCAGCGGCTGGCTGTGGATGCGATACTGGAACGGCACGAAGAAGTGATAGCCGCCGCGCAGTACGTTCGGCTGGTAACCGGCTTCGCGGCTGAGCGCGATCAGGCCGCCGGAGAGGGAGCCGTTGCGGCTCCACAGCTTCTCGACGACGGCGACGCGGTTGTTGCCGACATAGCGGACGCAGCGCGAAAGCACGAAAAGAAAGACGACGACGAGGGCCACGACAGCCGAGGCGCCGAGCACAAACATATTTGTCATCTGGGAATGGTGTCCTTGGGACCTGATACAAGCGCACCAGTTGCGCTCGCCGCGATATTTACGCCTGTTCTCAAGCGTCCACCAGAGGAATAATATTTGTTAACCTGAGAATTGAGAGGGACCGTAGCGCGCCTCGACATAGCCGGCGACTATCCTTGCCTGCGTTTCGTCCGCGCGGGCTTGTGCGATGGCAAGGTCGGCCTGAGCGGCGGCGATGTGCTCGATCGTGGCGGCGATCATCTCGGTCAGGGCAGGGCGCCGGTCCGGCGCGGCGGTGGCAAGCGCGCGGGTGGACGACTCGATGGCTTCGGCCAGATCGCGCGACAGGGCCTGATGGCCGGGGTCTTCATGGTTCCAGTTCGCCGCCGTGATGGCGGCGATGGCCGCCTCCGTCCGGGCGCCCCGAATTGCACGCGATGCCGCGATGGCGCGGCGAAGATCGCGCTCGGACCGCGCGGCGGGCGCGCGAGGGTCCCTGGCTTCGCGGCGTGCCCGGCGCGCCCGCAAGAGCGGATCGACCAGCGCGGCGAAGGTGGTTGCGCCGGTCGCGACGAGGGCGTAGCCGCCCAGCAGCGCGGGGCTGATCCGCAGCGCCAGGTCCAGCAGCGCCTCGACATGGTCGGGTCTGCGCACCACGATCGCGGCCAGCATGGCGAGCAGGTAGAACGGCAGTACGCAATGCAGGAATGCGCCGGCCACCAACCGCCACGGCAGCACCGGTGCGGCGGCTTCCTTGCCGGTCGATGAAACGTCCTTTGGCACGCGCCCATTCTGCCACGCCGGAAGGCGGCACGCCATGGAATCCCAGTGACGGGCACCCGCGCGATGCAATCGGATCGGAAACTGTTCTAGCGACGCAAAAGAGTCACATGCGGTGCTTATGCGCCGCGCAGTGACCGTGGTTTCACCCAAGACGTCGCTGCGGGTCTTCATGACGTCGCATCTGGCGAAGAACTTGCTCTGGTCGGGCGAGGAGGCCTTTGCCTTCTACGTGCTGGTGGTTGTCCTGCGGCTCAATCCCGTGCTGGGCGGGGGCATGTTTCTGGCTGGTTCGGCATGGAACGCCGCGCTCGATTTCGCCTGGGGCATCCTGCTGGCGCGGCGTCCGCAAATCGGGCGCTGGCTGCCGGCGATCGCCGTGATGGCCGTGCCCGTCGCTTGCGTGAGTTTTGCCTTGCTGCCGCTGGTCGATACCGCCGGCGCGGCCATGGCGCTGATCCTTGCGTTCCGGACCAGTTTTGCGCTGTTCGACGTGCCGCACAACGCCTTGAGCATGCCCTTGGCGGAGCGGCACGGGCACCTTCGGCTCATGCGGTTGCGGTCGATCGCGGCCGCTGCCGGGGCGCTGGTGGTGGCGGGGCTGACGCTGCCGCTGATGTTGCTAGCCACTCCCGGCCTTCCGCTCATCCTGTTCGTCGGCCTTGCCCTGATCGCATTGGTGGGCCTGCTGCCGGTGCCGTGGATGCTGGCGCGGCTCTGGCAGGATGTCCCGGAGCGGCCGGTCAGCCCAAGCCTTTCCGACATGGCCCGCGTGGCGCTTTGCGTGCTGCCGTTCTGTCTGGCGCAGATGGTGGGGGCGGGCGCGCTCGGGGCGGTGGGCAAGGGGCTCCTGCACCTGAAGATCCGCACGCAATGGGTGCTGGCTGCGGCGCCGCTGGCCATCGGTCTGGCCCGGCTTGCGGTGGTTCCGGCGTGGGAGGCGATCGCCCGGCGCTGGGGAATCGCGCAAGGCCTGTCGATCGCTTATTTCTGCATCGGTGCGGTCATCCTGCTGCTGCCGGTCGCAGTGGGCGTAGGCCCGGTGGGCGCGCTGCTGGTCTTTGCGATATTCGGGGCGCTGGTGGGCGGGATCGCCCTCTTGGCATGGACGGGCTTTTCCCAGTTGGTGGCGCATGAGCCGGCAATCCGTGGGGCCGGGGATTCCAGCCTTGCCTACGGCCTGTTCACGGCCACGACCAAGATCGGCCTTGGCGTTTCGGCATGCCTTGCAGGCAACTGGCTGGAATCGCAGTCCACCCGGATGGTGCCCGACGGTACGGCCCTCTGGCCGCTTGCGCTGGGCACCGCCGCGCTGTGCGTGGTCTGTTCGGTCTTTGCGGGCCGGCCGGTCCGGAAGGTGGCGGGCCCATCGGCCGCCGCGCTTTCCTGAGCGCGGGCTTTACCAGGCCGGCAGGGTTATTTCCAATAGCGGCCGGCTTCGGCGAAATCGTCCAATGCGGCGGCGGCGGACTTGAGGAGGCGGGGCCTGCCGCTTTCGTCGGTCATCGCGGCGGCTTGGGGCAGGTCCGACAGGCCCAGGCGGTGCACCACGGCGGGCGCCGTGGCCAGATCGTTGAGGTCGCCGAGATGGTCTTGCAGGTCTTCAAGCGCATGGATGAAGTGCTTGCGGCGGCGGCGCGCCTTCTTCCGGGTATAGAGCGTGGCGAAGAAATCCGCCGTGTAGCGCATTTTCTTCGCGGCCTTGCGCACTTCATGCCGCGCTTCGTCGTCCAGTTCCGCAAGGTCTTGGCCGCGTTTCTTCAGGACCCTGCGGCGGTGGCCAAGTGCGCTGGCGGCGAAATCGCACACCGGCAGATCGCCATGCTCCGGTTCGCCCTCATGCGAAAGCCATGGCCCCGTGGCGATCCATTCCGCCAGTTCGATCATCAGCGCGCGGCATCGCTTCGATCGCAAGGCGATACCGGCGGAAGCATAGGCCTTGGCGCGGGCTAGCGAGAGACGTTCCACCAGCGCGCCGTCGCTGGCGTCCGCGATCAGCACGTCGATTTCCCGAGCCGCCCCCAGCTTTCCGGCCAGCCAGCGCAGTTCACGGTTGATCCTGGCAGCGGCGCGGTCGCTGGCCAGCATCGCCTTGTATATCGACAGCGCCGAGCGCAGCCGCCGGATCGCCACCCGCGCCTGATGGAGTGCATCGGCATCGTCGTGGTCCAGGATCGTCGCGACGTTGGAATGATAGTGCCGGAGGCAGGCGCCCGCGATCGCCCGGAACGCCTCTGCCGCCGACATGTCCGCGCTCAGTTCGACCGGGGCGGCCTTGACCGGGCTGGGGGAGGGGCCCAGCAGGCGATAGCCGCGCTCCGCCTTGCTGAGCACGCAGATCCGGGTCGGAACTGTCCCATCGATCTTGCGGGCCAGCGCGAACAGCGCCGAAAGGTCGCCTTCCTTGCGCTCCAGTTCCACTTCGCAGACCGGTGTCGAACGTTCGCCGGCAACGATCCGGCCGCGATCCAGTGCGATCTCGATGCCGTCCAGCTTCCACAGGCGACGCTCGTTCTCGACCGTGAAGACCGGCGAGAGCAGGCCGATGCGTCCACTCAACAGCGCGGCGACCGGCGTGGCATCTTCGATGACGGGATGGTCGCCGGACACTTCGCGTTCCCATTCCGCACGAACGAGCATTCCGGCTGCAGAGCGCTCTGCCTTCACCGTCTGCACCCGGCGTTTGCCGCTGCGGCGGATGCGGAGCGACAGGCCGGCGCGGAAAAGCGCGCGGTCGGGCGTGTCGAAATAGACGGACTCCTGCCGGATCGCGGCAGGCGCGCGGCCGAATAACCCGGAGCCTTCCAGCGTATCGGCGTCATCCGGCGTCAGTTCGAGCTTCAGTTCCTCTTCGTCGACAGCGTCTGCGGCCATTGTCCGTCCCCGCCTTTCGCCGGCAAGCATATAGGACATCGACGGATTATGACAGTGCACCGGCCCCGAAGGCCGGCCATCGGGCAGACTGGCCCTTACGCTGCCGGCACAATCAGAAGCGGAACCCGCGCATCCGGGCTGCCTGAAATCTGGAGCACGTAGTCCCCGGGCTGCAGGGGGAAATCGATCATCTTGCGGATGCCGGAGCAATCGGGACCGCGGCCGTGCGTGGTCGATGTCTCGGGCTTGCTGTCACGGGCGGGCTTGACCACGTCGATCCACGCGGCCGTACCCAGCACGATGCGGTAATCACCGGGCTGGGAGACCGAAAAGGCATAGAGGCCGCCGAAGCTGGTGGATGCGCCCGGTTGGCCCGGGGGCGTGGCGTAGCGGACCTTTCGCGTCGGCGCGAGTTCGCCGTCGACCGCGCGGCCAAGGTCGAGCCGTGCGACGGTCAACACCTGTTTGGCATTCCGCGCCGCCGCCAGCGGCATGCGTTGGTTCCAAGCCGCCAGTTCGGCAGGTAGGGCCGGCGGGCCGGGTGGGCAGGCGATGGGGGAGGGGACGGTCCTTGGCACATCCTGCGCCGGTTCCTGCGCCTGCGCCGCGCCTGCGCATAGCAGTGCCGCCAGCAGGATCGGTTTCCGGCCGTGTAGTGGGATTGCGCGTGCTTTGCTGGTCGTCATCAGCCCCTCGATGCTTTCACCAAAACCCCTTGCTGCCAGATGTTAGCCGATCGCCGGCATGGGAACAGCGCAAAAGCACCAAGTGGGGGTTCGTTTTCCGCACGGAAGAACCGGTCAGGATGCCGCCAGCGAAGCGGCTTCCGTCGCGCAAGTCTCGGTGGGCGGGGCGGCCGGGCGCGCCGGGCTGGCCAGTTCCTTGCGCGCGGCATCGAGATCGGCCCTGAAGGCCGCGTCGCCATGAAGGCGCGCCACGGCGGCTGCAGCGATCACGCGGCCAGCGTCGACGTCGCTAGCCCAGTGCGCGTTGCAGACCAGGCGGCTCTCGCCGAAGTCCCGGCCACGCTGGAGGATCGCATCGGTGCGGCCCGGCACCAGTTCGGTCAGGATCAGGGCCCAGCCCCAGCCAAGCGCGCTGTGCCCCGAAGGATAGGAACCGTCGCTGCGCAGCGTGGCCTCGTCTGCGGGCAGGCAGGTGCCGTTGCCATGGGCGACGAAGGGTCGGATCCGCTGGTAATGGTCCTTCGCGCGGTAGGTGGAAAGGCCGATGTCGATCATCGACTTGCCCAGTATCCGGTAGAGCACCGGCGTGCGCCGGGGATCGGGCGTGACGCCGGCGGCGCAGGCGAAGGTCTGCAGGGCGTGCGCGGGCTTGAGATCGGCATCGCTGGCGGCTTGCACGAAGCGCGGACTGTCCGGCGCGCGGCTCAGCGCCTTGCTCACTTCCTCGTCACGGGCAAAGGCGGCCGAACCGGCGGCGGGCGGCGGGGGCAGCAGGGCCAGGCTATCGGGCAACTGGTCAAGGGGAAGGTATCCCTTGGGCATGTTGGCCGGCAGCTTGGCGGCGATGGAAGGAGGAACGGGGGAAGGAGGAACGGCGCTTGTGGCCGGCGCGGCGTCGGCTCGGTTCGTGGATTGTCCGTCCGCTCCCGAAGCGCCGGCGGCAATGGCCATGGCGCCCAGCGCCACCAGTGCCAACGGGTAGTAGTGCAAGCCGCGCCAGCGGCAGACATGCCGCTGTGCGTTTTCGCTGCGCTTTCCATCCGGCATGGCATGCCCCTTTCCTGAAGCCCTTTCGATCAGGGGGCTGATCGGGAGGGGGTTGTCGGTCGTTCACCCGGGCGGGAACTGGTGGAATTGGCGGCGTAACCGCCGCAAAGCGCACAACCCGACGCATCTCAAACGCCATTTGCTTTATGCTGGCCATCTGCGTCACGCCGGGTTGTGCCAGGCGCCTGTGCCGCTTCTGCCTGGCTCAGGTCTGGAGAGGAGCGGAAATAGGATCCGGATTCCACCACCGAAACTTATGCCGGCACCCGCCGAAATCTATCGGGTATTATCCCGATGTCTTGACAGGGACGGTCCGCACGGTCGTGCGCGTCGCCGGTCCATCCGGCACGCTATCGCTGCGGTTTCCCGTCGGCGCCGAGCGGCGAATGCAGCTTCAGTTCGTTCAGCCCTTCCGCGCTCAACTTTGCCCAGCGGGCGAAGAGATCGCGGAAATCCTCATAGTTGGTCGCGCGGTTGCGCAAGTAGGGACGCGTGTCGTCCATAACGCGGGCGTCGACCGCGCGTCCCAGCAGCGCGCCCGTGGTGGAATCGCGCGCTTCCACCACCAGTGTGCCGCCGCCGGCTTCGCTGGTGAACGTCCACTGCATGCCCGCGCTCATCGTATCGGGAGCGGCCACGTCCAGATTGACCACCGCGGTGGAGATGCGCAGGACGTCGGCGCCGGGCGTGGAGACAACCTGATAGCCCGCCTTCTGGTAGGCTTCCACGAACAGGGTGTGGAAGCCGGTCTTTGCCTGTTCCAGGATGTCGCGCACTTGCGCGTTCGAGATGTTCTGAGACGGATCGACCCCGGCGTTGTGTTCGCGCTGCCAGTCCTTGCGGAAGGCGAATTCCGGGGGATCGATCATGACTTTCGAGTAGGCGCGGAAGTCGGCGCCCGGCAGCAGGTAGACGGCCTGGATCTTGCTGGACTTGACGTGTGCCAGCCCATCCCACGAGGCGGGCGGCGCGGCGGCGGATACCGGTGTTGCAAGCGATAGCAGCAGGGGCACGGCGATCGCCCGGCAGAGCCTGTTCGGCATGGCATTCCTCCTCCGTTCGTATCGGTGCCATGCTAGGCAGGGGCAGGATGCGCGCCCATCGGGACAATTCCTGCTTTTCGGGAAATCTTCCCGCCCGCCGCACCCTCCCCGGAAGAATGTACGCGAATCCGGGGGTAAACCCCGATTCATGGTCCCGGCAGGGTCCTGCACACTTGCAGTCCAATATGGGATCAGGAGCGGCCTATGACCGTCTTGGCTTCAAAGCGTGGCCGTATCGCCGCGCTGGTGACGATGCCGCTTGCTACGGCGGTTCTGCTGGGGGGCGTCGAACCGGCGCAGGCGACGGAGGGAGGGGCGAGCATCTACCTGCTCGGTTCCGGCGGCGCCAATGCCGCCGTGCAACCCCCGGTCGAAGGCGTCTACGCGGACAGCACCTACTATTTCTACGACGGCAACATTTCCGCGGACAAGAGCCTGGTCGTCGGCGGCAAGGTGGCGGCCGGGCTGGACAGCGTGATCGTTGCGCAGTTCGTCACCCTGCTGTGGGTGCCGTCCACCAAATTCCTGGGCGGCACGCTGGCCCTCGGCCCCGCGATTCCGGTTGCAGCGCCGATGGTCAGCGCCGATGTCTCGCTGACCGGACCCTTGGGCAACACGATCTCGCGCTCGGTGCGCGATAGCACGCTGACGGTGGGCGATCCGCTGATGACGGCCTCGCTCGGTTGGACGTGGGACCGGTTGCACCTCACCGCCAGCAGCTTCGTCAACATCCCGGTGGGCCACTACCGCAAGGACCAACTGGCCAATA
The DNA here is from genome assembly GCF_044029435.1 of Novosphingobium oxfordense. Taxonomy (NCBI): domain Bacteria; kingdom Pseudomonadati; phylum Pseudomonadota; class Alphaproteobacteria; order Sphingomonadales; family Sphingomonadaceae; genus Novosphingobium; species Novosphingobium oxfordense. The sequence goes on from NZ_CP147008.1 coordinate 832,653, forward strand.
TTGCCTTCCACCGCTGGGCGGGCGACTTTTCGCTGGCGGCGAGCTGGCACGACATCAAGTCAGGCTGGGACGTCAGCGGCAAAGCCGGGGTGACGATCAACGGCACGAACGATTATACCGACTACAACAGCGGGAACGATTTCCATTTCGAAGCCGCGGTAGAGAAGACCTTCTCTCCCAAGTTCTCGGCCGGGATCCAGGGGTACTACTACAAGCAGATCAGCGCGGATACCGGCTCGGGCGCGGTGCTGGGCCCGAACAAGGGCGAAGTGGCCGCGCTGGGCGGGACGGTGGCCTACAATACCGTGCTGGGCCGTAGCCCCACCACCTTCCGCCTGCGCGTCCTCCAGGAATTCGACGCCACCCGCCGGCAGGAAGGCACCGTGGCCATGGTCAGCGTCACCCTCCCGCTCAAGATGAACCTGCCGCCGAACGCCGGGCAATAGGCGCTTCATTTCCGTCGCCGGTCACCGGCCTTTCGCGAAAGGAGAAACCGGCATGCCCGGGATGGTGAGCGGCACGGTGCGGTCTTGCCAGTTGGTGGCGGCTGCCTCCCTGCTGGTCGCGGGCTTTCCGGCGGCCGCGCAGGCCCAGCAGCAGATATCGGCGGAGCAGGAGCCCGATACCGTTCCGCAGCAGGCAGGCCCCCCGGCTGATGCGCCCGCGAAAGGGAAGCCGAAGTTCCTCCAGCGCTTCTTCGACGATGAGGATGGCAAGTTCGACTTCTCGAAATTCCTCGCCAAGGGCGGCTTCATTCCTATGCCCGTGATCATTACCGAACCGGCCGTGCATGGCGGTTACGGCGTGGTGGCGCAGTTCATCACCGTGCCCAAGGACGATCCCCGCAATGTCACACGGCGGATGCTGGGCGCCTTCAAGACGGGGAACGGGTCCTACGGTTTTGGCTACTACCAGGCCGGCCGGGGGCTCGATGGGTTGATCAACTACAAGTTCGGCATCGGCCGGGGGGAGATCACGCTCGACGCCCATCCCAGCTTCCTGCCGACGGCGCTGACTTACACGAGCAAGTACAAGTACGGCATCCTGGGCTCCATCCTGGTCCACTTGCCGGACAAGCGCTTCTCGGCCGGGCCGCTGATCGACTTCCGCAAGCTGAGCTCCAGCGTGGATTTCGAGGATCCCCTGCCGATCGCGAACGACTTCGGCCGCACCCTGACGACCGGCGCGCTGGGCTTCGGCGTGCACTTCGACAGCCGCGACAACACGATGACGCCGACGAAGGGCGTGAATGCCTATGTGCAGGGCAAGTTCGATTCCGCCGCCTTCGGCAGCGACCGCACCTTCCAGAAATACGATGCCGATCTCTACGCTTTCCACGGCCTCTCGCCGAAGTGGCGGCTGGGCTACAAGGCCGAATTTTCGGCCATGCGGGGTGACTTTCCGATCTATTTCGCGCCCGCCGTCAATCTGCGCGGCGTGGAAGCACAGCGTTATCAGGGCAGCAATGTGTTCAGTACCGAGGTCGAACTGACGCGGCAGCTCAGCACGCGCTGGGCGCTGCTTGCCTTCGCCGGCGTCGGCGCTTCATGGGCGGGCGATCGCCGGCTGTTCGACGATTCCGGTGCCAAGTTCGCCGGCGGAGGGGGCTTTCGCTATCGCATCGCCCGCAAGCTGGGGCTGGACGCCGGCATCGATGTGGCCGTGGGGCCGGGTGGGGGCATCTTCTACCTCCAGTTCGGTCATGCCTGGGCGTTCGGAATGGATTGACCGCTGGGGGCGGGCAGCAGCCAGTGTTGCCAGACGAGCAGGAGCGCCGCCATGACCACCGGGCCGATGAACAGCCCGATCAGCCCCATCGCCGCCAGGCCGCCGAAAGCGCCGATCATCGCCAGCAGGAATGGCAGCTTCACGGCTCTGCCGACGACTGTCGGCTGGATGACGTTGTCGCCGATCGTCATGACCATTGCGCCGAACAGGAACAGCGCGACGCCTTGCGGGGCATTGCCGCCGGCGATGAGGATCAGGCTGGCAAGGCCGAATGCCGCCCATGCGCCGAACGGGATAAGGGCCAGCGCGATAGTGAAGGCGGCGAAGAGGATCGGCTGGGGAACGCCGGCAATCGCATAGCCCACGCCGATCAGCGCGCCCTCGCAAAACGAGACGAGGATCGTGCCCGTGACGGTGGCGCGCACGGCGCCGGCAAGCTTTGTCAGGAAATCTCCGCCGAAGGTGCCGAAGATGCGGATCGCGATCTGGCGGCCTTCTCGCACAAGTACCTCGCCATGCCAGAGCAGGCTGGCCAGCGAGATCGCCGTGATCGCCACCGTTGCCGATTTGCGCACGATTTCCATACCGATCGCCTGCGTCCAGGTCAGGACCGAGCCGGTGCTGACGATGGCCAGCAGATCGTCCACCGACTGCGCCCTTGCCAGATGAGCCTGCCAATATCGGCTCGCCCGCCCGCCGATCAGCGGTAAGTCCGGAAGCCATGGCGGCATGGCCATGCCTGATTGGCCGATGTGTTTGAGCCAATCGAGCCCCGCCTGACTCTCTTCCACCAGCGCGGCGGCACCGATCGAGAGCGGGACGAGGAAAAACAGCGCGGTGCCGAGCGCAAAACCCACCGCGATCGTGCCCCGGCGGTTGGGCCGCCGATCCAAGGCGCGTCTGTACAGGGGCCATTCGGCGACGGTCAGGATGACGGCCCAGGCGACTGGTTTCAGGAATGGAAAAGCGACCCAGAACGCCGCGATCAGGATCACGACGGTCAGACCCATCTGCCTCGGATCGATGGCCGCCTTAGCCGCGGAGATGCCCGGGGTTGCCGGATCCTTTCCGTCTGCACTGTCCGTCATGGTCGGTCCGCCATCGTTGCGGCTGGAAGATGCTCCGCAGCCTCACCAACATGCCGACATCTTCCCCTCGTTTCTCAGGATCGCCGCACGCAGCGAAAACCCACGTGTGAGGTCGAGGTATCGACCGGATGGGGATGGCGCGCCGCCGGCCGGTAGCGGCGGCAATAGTTCGGCGCACACAAGTGCGATCCGCCCTTGAGTACCCGCCGGGCCATGCGGGCGGGGTCTTGCGGATCCACGCTGCTGGCCTGCGCGCGCTGGTTGGCGGCGGCACAGCAACCGCCAACGGACTTGTCCTTGGCCTGCATCGCCCACCAGTCCGCCGTCCATTCCCAGACATTGCCGATCATGTCGTGCAGGCCGAAGCCGTTGGCGGGATAGACCCCCACAGGCGACGTGCGCACCCAGCCATCCTCGGCCAGGTTGGCATAAGGGAACAGGCCTTGCCAGACATTGGCGTGGTGAACGCCTTCCGGCACAAGGTCGTCGCCCCAGGCGAATTCGGCGCCCGTCGTTCCGCCCGCCCGCCCGCCCCAGGCGGCATATTCCCATTCCGCCTCGGTCGGCAGGTCGAGCCCGGCCCATTCGAGATAGGCTTCCACGTCGGCAAGGGCGAGGTGGACGACAGGATGATTGGAAAGGTCGTCTATCGAACTCCCGGGACCGGTGGGATGGCACCAGTCCGCGCCCGGTCGGAACTCCCACCACTGGCTGGCGGGCCCGCGCGGATCGACCGGGCGACCCGGCGGCTGGAACACCAGCGAGGCCGGCACCAGCAGTTCCGGCAATGCGCCGGGATAATCGGCAGGGTCGGGTGCGATTTCCGCCAGCGTGCGATATCCCGTGGCCGCGACGAAGCGGGCGAAATCGCCGTTGGTGACCGGGGTGCGATCGATCCAGAAGCCTTCGACGTCAACCCCGCGCTCCGGGCGTTCCTCCGGATAGTGGCGGTTGGAACCCATCGTGAAGTGCCCGCCCGGCAACCAGACCATGTCCCGGTCTGCCAATTGCACCTCGGCCTTGCCGGGCTTGTTCCGTGCTATGCTATCCATCATTCAGTTCATTCCGGACAAGTTGAAGGCAATGCCGGCGAAGGCGGCGATGCCCAGCAGGGCCAGCAGTACCGCCACGAGCAGGGTTACCGAGACGGGGAAGCGGGTCTCGCCATGGACAAGCCCCTCTTCCATCATCGCCTTGCGGGTGGCGCGCAGTTCGGATCCGAACTGAAGCTGGCGCACGATGCCGCCGACCAGCAGGATGACGCCCAGCACGATCAAGGCCACGCCGAAGTTGCGCGGCGCCTGGCTCTGCAGGATGACATTGGCCTGATGCAGCTTCTCGAACGTCTGGTAGATCGTGAAGCCGAATCCGATCAGCGACAGCGCGGTGCGGATTTCCGACATCAGCGTGCGGTCCGCGCTCATGCGGGTGCGCTGGAAGGACATGCCGGTCCGCCGCATCGACATCTCGGTGCGATGGTCGGACAAGTCGGTGCGGTGCTGCGAGAGGTCCGTCCGGAACTCAGACAGATCGGTGCGATGTTGCGAGAGGTCGGTGCGGAATTCCGAAAGATCGGTGCGGTGTTCCGACAGCCCGGTGCGAAAGCGCGAGAGATTGCTGCGAAACCGCGAGAACTGGGTGGAGGCCTGTTCAGCCTCCAGATTTTCCACGTCGGGCAGGTCCGGCACTGCAGGCAAGGCAATGCGTTCGGGCCGTACGCTTGTTAGTGCGGCCGGCTTCTCGCGTGCGTCCGAATTCATCGCTTTGCTCCTGCCGGCGGCGGAAAGTTCGCAAGAACCGCCGTGACCACGGAATCGACCTTCTCCTGCGATATCTGGTCGGTCGTCACCTGCTGGGTGGCCCGGCCATGCCAGACCGGGGCCTTGCTGGCCGTATCGTAGATGTCGATCGTCAAGGTGCCGTCGGTGATGTTCCGCACGTCCACCTGGTTGAAGCCGCCACCCCAACCGCCCCAGGGGCGGAAGTACGGACCATAAGTCCCCAGGCTGGACACCTCTACCCGATTGCGCGCGCCCAGCGTGAAGCCCACGGCGAAGTCGCCCGGATCGGCTTGCGTGAAGCCGCGCGCGGCCAATGCATTGTCGATGGAGGTTCGCACGCGCTGCGATAGCAGCGGGTTGGTGCCCTGCGGCGCCGCCGTATAGGCCCAGCTATAGGTCCTGAAATGCGCGAAATTCGCCTGGGGATCGGCATCGAAGCTGATCTGCGGCGTCGCGGTGCACGATGCCATCAGCACCGTGCAGAGGGCCAGGGACAAGGCACGTGCTTTCATCGGGCGCCTCCTTCTTGAATGTCGGCAAACTATCCCCGCCCGGCAGCCGCTCATCTATCGGTAATCTCCCTGAGTAACGTCCCGCCTGGCCCCCAGTGAGGTTCGATCTCGCGGCAGGACGAACGGATGGATGCGCCGGGCCCCACGGCCGCCCCGCGCATCCAAGGCGAATTTCCACGGCATCAAAGGGATTCTACCGATGTGCGGTTTTCGGCAAATCTGTGAACGTGATCGTGGACCCCCCACAGGAGAGACACGATGCATCTTCTGACGGATCAGCCTCGCACGTTGCGGATTCGAAATACCCGGACGATGGCGGGAGCGATCGCTCTGGCATTTGCCCTATGCCTCACGCCCGGAGCTTCCCCGGCCCAGACGCCCGAAGCCGGTTCTGCGGTGGCGGCTGCGGCTGCGGCTGCGCCTGCGACTGGGACTGGGACTGGGACTGCGGACCAGACAACTGGCGCGACGGCCGCGACCACGCTCGATCCCGTCGCGATCGAGGCGCTGAAGGGCATGGGCAACTATCTCAAGTCGCTGCAGACCTTTGAGGTGCACAGCAACGCGACGATGGAAGCCGCGCTTCAGGATACGGATCTGCTGGTTCACCTGGGATATGAGGGAACCTATCGGGTCCAGCGCCCCAATGCCTTCTACGTCCAACTGAAGTCGGACCGCACCGTGCGCGAATACTTCTACGACGGAAAATCGCTGACGGTGAACGTGCCGCGCCAGAACCTATACGCGACGGCGGCGGCGCCTTCCACGATCCGCCAGACGGTGGACAAGATCTACAACGATTATGGGATCAGCCTGCCGCTGGCAGACCTGTTCTATTGGTCGGAAAGCCCGATGACCGATGGCATAACCTCTGCGGTCAGAGTCGGCTTCGCACGGATAAACGGACAGGAGACCGATCAGTTCGTCTATCGCGGAGAGGACCTCGACTGGCAGGTCTGGATTGCCCGCGGGTCCGCGCCGCTGCCGCTGAAGATCGTCATCACCGATCGCAGCCAAACGCTTCGCCCGTCCTACAGCGCCGAACTGACGTGGAACACCTCTCCCAAGTTCTCTGCGCGGGACTTCACGTTCACGCCGGACCCGAAAGCGACGTCGATCAAGCTTGCAGCCTTGTCGGGAGGACAGTGACATGCGGCACCGAACGCTCAAAATCGCGGGGATCGTTTCCGCGCTGGCCCTTGTCGCATCCGTTTTTACGCCTGCCGATGCCCAGCGTCGTTTCGGCGGGGGCGGATTCCACGGCGGTGGCTTCCACGGTGGCGGTTTCGGGGGCGGTGGCTTCGGGGGAGGCGGGCAGGTTCGCGCGCCCACCAATTTCCACGGGCCCGGAAGCGGCGGGGGCGGCATCCGCAATCCCGCCGTGCCACGGAACGGTGGCGGCGGAGGAGGCGGGGGCGCTCATCCTGGGCCCGGCCCCAATCCCGGACCCGGTCCGAACCCCGGACCGCATCCGGGCCCAGGCCCACATCCCGGCCCCGGACCTGGCCCCGGACCGGGACCACATCCAGGTCCGGGACCGGGCCCGGGCCCGGGACCTCATCCGGGACCGCCCCCGCCGCCGCCTCCGCCGCCGGGCTGGGGCTGGGGCTGGGGCTGGGACGACGATCCGTTCTGGGATGCCGCCGCAGTTGGCCTTGTTGCTGGCACGACGGCAGCCGTCGTCGCCAGCGCTTCTCAGCCCGAGACGGTGATCGTCCAGAGCACGGCAGTCGGCTCGACCGTCTACGCTCTCCCATCGGGTTGTCCGAAAGTCGTGCGGGGCAGCGTAGCTTACTTCAGCTGCAACAACGTCTGGTATCTGCCGCAATACCAGTCGTCCGGTGTGACGTACGTTATCGTCAATCCGCCGGGCTGAGCGGAACCCTGGCCCCACCCCTGCGCGCAAGGGCGCGTGCAGGGGTGGGGCGGCCGTTTGATGATCGAGGGCAGCGATGCAGGTCGGCACCATCTCCCACAGGCTGAATACAGATAATTCCGTGCCTCCAAGCGAAGTCCCCGGAATTGACGGCAATGCGCCCGATCGTCCTGTTTGCGGCACGCGCTGCGGAGGCCTTGCCCAGGCGGCATGGACCGGGGTGAAAATTGCCGCGCCCTATTGCGATTCTTCAATGAATATCGGGTGCTCGACGATGCAAGAAAAACTGTTCGATAATTTGGATGCCTATCAATTCATCTCATCAAAATTCAATGTATTCAGTCGGAAAATTCAGGAGATTTACCTCATATATCGATATTTCAGTACTCTAGGTGATCTCTCTAGGGAAAATCCCGATTGAACGAACAGATGGCGCAGGGATGATGCTTATCCGGGCTCACCGAACCTGAGAACGGACTAGGAGAAAAGAGGTTCGCATGCGGCCGACCACAAGCAGGATTCTGATCGCGGACGATCACCAGGCCATGCGCCAGGGCGTGCGGACCCTGCTGGAATCGCACCCGGCCTTCCAGGTCATCGCGGAGGCCGCCGACGGCCGGGAAGCGTTGGACTTTGCCATCGAGACCAAGCCGGACATCGCCATTCTCGACTATTCCCTGCCACTGATGAACGGGCTGGAACTGACGCGCGCGCTCAAGCATGCGTTGCCGCGCACAGAAATCCTCATCTACACGATGCATGACCGCGAACAGATATTGATAGACGTGCTGCGCGCGGGCGCCCGGGGCTATGTGTTGAAGTCGGACAGCGGAACCCATCTGGTTGCTGCCGTCAGAGCGCTGTCAAACCATAAGCCCTATTTCTCGGGCGCGATTTCCGAAACGCTGCTGGAACACTTCATCGAAAGCGATCACGATTTCGACAAGGGCATCACGCTGACCGCGCGCGAGCGGGAGATCGTCCAGCTCATTGCAGAGGGCAAGCTGAACAAGCAGATCGCCCACATCCTCGACATCAGCGTGAAGACGGTGGAGACGCACCGGGCTGCCGCCATGCACAAGCTCAAGATTCGGACGACTGCGGAACTCGTTCTTTACGCGGTCCGAAACAATATCGTTGAGCCCTGATACCGTCGTTTGCATTGTCTTCCGCGCGGCGCTGCGGGAAGTAGGCGCCGATGTGGGTGCCATTCAGGCGGCGTTCCACGCAGAACATGCCTCCCAGCCCCTCCACACGCTCGCGCATGCCGGCCAGCCCGACGCCCACGGCTTCGCGCATGCGGCCTTCGACGATATCGTTGGGGATGCCGATGCCGTCATCCTCGATTTCCAGCGCCAGGTATTTGGCCACGCTGCGCAGCCGTACTTCGACGGTGCTGGCGAAGGCGTGCTTGCCGACATTGACCAGCGCCTCCTGCGCGACGCGATAGAGGGCAATCTCGAGGTCCGCCGATGGCCTGAGGTAACCGGCAAGGTTCTGGAACCGCACGGATAGCCCCGTGCGCCGCGCAAACCCCTTCAGGAATGCGGCCAAGGCCTCGATGATGCCGCCGGCCTCCAGTTCAGGGGGATGGAGGACATAGCTGAGCGTTCGCATCTGGTGCTGTGCGGTGCTGATGGCGGCCTCGATATCGAGGCAGGCCTGTTCGATGGCTTCGAAAGTATGCGCCTTGCGCACCGTTTCCAGCATGACTTGCGCCAGGGCCAGATGCTGCGAAGTCCCGTCATGAAGATCGCGGGCGATCCGGCGGCGTTCCTCGTCCTGTGCGCGCAGCAGTTTCGCTTGTTGCGCACGGCGGGCGCAGCGCCCGCCAGAGGCATTGCGTTCGCCCTCCAGCGCAACCAGCATGTGCCCCATCGGGCCGGACATTCGGGTGGCATGAATCTTTACGACATCCGGGTCGGACGCCAGCAAGCGATAGGAACGGGTCGCCGATAGCACATTGCCATGCAGAACGCTGGTTAGCTGATCGCGAACTTCGGCGCGGCTCTCGTCATCGAGAGGCAGGCAGTCAAGAGCAGTCTCGAAAGATGCGCCGGCAAGGATATTTCCATGCTCACCCCCCGTCAGAAACCGCATCGAGCGCGTGAGGTTGGCCATTTGCACCCTCCCGTCGCATCCTACGGTGAAGATGTCGATAGGAAGTGCAAGCATCAATTGCTGCACTACTCCGCCAAGATCAGCATTCCCCTTTGAAATCCTAGAGAGTGGCAAATCGACAACAACGGCGTTACCGCCCGTGTTCGCACTCGTCATGCGTTCCGCCCTAAGATTGCACTGTGTTTTTGCAGTACACCGACTAGCAAAAAAACATAAGTTTCTCCACAGATATTATCGCTCATAGAAAAATATGGAAAGTTATGATGCGATTAGCTTAATTTTGCGGCGCATCATTTTCCATGCATCACCCGTGTTGAGAGATTTGTTAGTTAATCATCTTGCACCCGCTGCGGATTCGGGCAACGCGGAAAGGCACGGCGGCAGAGATGGTGTTAGCTTCGAACAGCTTTTCGGTCGGCAGCAGAGTTACCCTTTAACTAAGGGCATGTAGAAGTCGAAGTATTTGCTCAATCGTCCGGAAGGACAATAGTGCGCACAATAAGGTATGATCGAAGCGGTGCGGGACGATTTATCGAATCGACTCGCGGAAAAATTTGAATGATCGAATCAAATTCTGGATCCGCCAGGGCCGGACGGTTGCGGTTTTGCAAATCGACGAGAAAAATTAGCAAGGTCTCGCCGAATTTTGTGTCTCTTCCCGGCTGACCTCACGCCGCTCTGCCGCCCGGGTGCCAATGGCCGGCGATGCTTGACGAACACACGTTGGGGACGCCAGACGCGAGCCGTCATCGCTTGCGGAGTATCCTGTCCATGTCCCCTATCCAGCCTCGCGAAGCCGTGGGCCCCAACTATTCGCTGGAGGCGCTGCGCGAGGCGCAGGCCAGATCGTGGCTGGCGCTGGAGAAGATTGCCGCGCTGGTGCGCCCCGGCATGCGGGAGGCGGACGTGCAGGCGGCCGGCGTCGCCATTCTGGAGGAACTGGGCATGGATCGCTCCTGGCATCCACTGCTGGTCCGCTTCGGCAGCAATACGCTGAAGATATTCAGCGATCGATCGCAGGAGGACGTCGTTCTTCAAGCGGACGACATCTTCTTCATCGACATGGGCCCGGTATTTCTCGGCCACGAGGGCGATGTCGGTGCGACGTTCACGGTGGGCGCCGATGCGGAAATGCAGGCTTGCGCCCTTGCAGTCCGCACGCTGTTCGACCGGGTGCGCGCAATCTGGGATGGCGGCGCCGTTTCCGGTCGTGCGCTCTACGAGCGGGCCGAAGAGGAAGCCCTGGCGATGGGCTGGGTGCTCAACCTGGACATCCGCGGGCACCGTGTGAGCGACTACCCGCATTCGGTGCACAAGGGCGGCAATCTGGGCGATCTTGATACGGTGCCCGGCACCGGCCTCTGGATTCTCGAAATGCAGATTCGCCATCCGACGCGCCCTTTCGGCGCATTTCATGAGGATCTGCTGGCCTGATCCCTCACGCGGAATTGCGTCTGGTCTTGGACTTGAGAGCCATCTGGTAGGGGACAAGGACGAGAAGGCCGACAAGCAGGAAAAGGAGGACGGCGGCGGTGACGGCCATGTTGGCGTGGTTGGCACCGGCCAAAGCCAGGGCGATGCCGGGGTGGCGCATCGCTGCGGAGAAGGCCAGGGTGGAGCGGTTGGCCAGTTCCGGTCCGCCAAGCAGGTGGCCGCCGGCAAGCGCGATCAGCACGACGAAGGCCATGGCGATCACGGTGCCATTGCCGATCAGTGCCATCATCCCTGGAAACAGTTCCACAAGAAGCGGCAGGAACGCCAGCACCAGCATGATATCGGCCACGATCGTGATGATGCGGGGCAGCGCGGGGGAGACCTTGTGCAATACCAGCCTGCCCAGCACCAGCCCGATCGCCAGCGGCACCACCAGCCCGACAAGGATGTTCCGGGCCACTACGCCGACCGGGAACTGGGCGGAAACCTCATAGAAACGGGCTCCCACCGCCCCCAGCGTGGGCACGAACAGCAGCGCCAGCACTGCGCCGGCCGCCTGCAGCCCATAGACGTAGCCCGCGTTGCCCCCGAACTTCAGGGCTTTGCCCGGCATCAGCGGCGGCACGGGGGAGATCGCCATCAGGAAGATCGCCGCCCTGGCAGGATGCTCGATCGGAAATAGCGCGATGGCCGTGACTGCAGCGATCACGGGAATCACGACGATCGCCAGCACTGCCCGACCCAGCAGGGCAGGGCGCCCCAGCACATAGGCAAAGTCCCCGCGGGAGGAGGCGATCCCTGCCGCCACGACCAGCAGGGCGAGGCTGCCCGTGAGCAGCAGCGGGATGAGATGCTTGAGCAGTTCCATCGGCATTTCTCCTCCGGGAGCACGTCGATGATCGCCGTATCGCCGGCCAAATGTGATCGGGGATTCCCCCAAGCCGGCGCGCGGATACCATCCACTTCGCTGCCATCGCGCGCCAATCCCCACCCTCTGTCCGGGACAATCCCGATGGCCTCTCCATCGCTCACCCGCAAATATGGCGGACCGGACAAAGCAGCCGTCCGGCGGAGGAGGCCCTATGAAAAAGATCCCGGTTCTGATCGTGTTGGCAGGCTCGCTGCCGGTGACGCACGCCTTGGCGCAGACGCAGGACCATGCGCCGCAGGCCCTCTATTCCGCGCTTTCGCTGGAGCATGACAAGAAGGAGAGCTGGACTTACGTGAAGCCGGGCCTCCACCTTGGAAATGTCACGAGCGTACTGATCGAACCGACGGCGGTTTACCGAGGTCCAGATGCGCAATTCGACGGCATTCCGGAAGCCGATCGCGAGAAATATGCGCAGATACTGACGGAAGCGATCCGCAACGAGATGGGCAAATCGTTCGAAGTCGTCTCGGCACCCGCAGCCGATGCCGTGCGCATCAGGCTGACGCTCGTCGGCGCGACGAAGACGGTGGAGGGCGTCGGTACAGTGTCTTCCGCCATGCCGCTGGGCCTGGCTACGAATGCGCTGAAAAGTCTGACCGGAAAGAAGGCCACGTTCTCCGGATCGGTGCTCTTTGCAATAGAAATGTACGATGCGAAGAGCGGTGAGCTGCTGGCGGCCGCAGTCCGGCGCCAGGCGCCCGACGCACTCGATATTGCGTCAACCTTGTCGACGACGGAGACCGTCAAGGCCGTTGCCGACGCTTTTGCCCGCAAGCTGCGCGAGCGGCTGGTGGAAGCGAAGGAACTTCATCCGTGACAGGCCGGGCGGGACCGGGCGTTCAGAAGGCTTCCCCGATCCCGAAATAGACCGCGCTGGAATCCTTGCCGATTGCGAAATCGAGCCGCAGGTTCGTCCCGGTTTCCTGCGATGCGCGATAGCGCAGGCCCATACCCGCGCTGGGAAGGATCGTGGTATTGCCTATATCCCCCAGACCGTTGGCGATGCCGCCGACGCCTGCGAAGAAAACCGCGCCGAACTTGCCGCCAAGGCGCTGGCGCCATTCAGCCTGCGTGGCCCACGATGCACGGTCGCGGTAGCGGCCCATCTCGTAACCGCGCAAGTCGCCGCTCTGGCCGTACATGCACAAATCGTAGAACGGGCCGCCCTTCGATACCGCGCACATCCCCCCATGGAGCGCCAGCGTGCCCGTGGACGTTACCGGGAACAGGACGTTCGCCGCCAGTTGCCACTTGTTGTAGGAAAAGTCGCTGCCCAGGTCCTTCGCGTTGAAAAGGCCGACAAGCGTGACATTCACGCCCTTGCGCGGCGCGAATTCGTTGTCCCGGCTGTCGAAGGTGATCGATGGGCCAATGCCGGAAATCTGGCTGTCGAGCAGGTTGTCGGGCAGGTTCAAGTCCGGGAAGAGCGGGTTTTCGCGTTTGATGTGCGAATTGATCTTCATGAACTGGTATCGCGGCCCGACGTAGAGATTCTTGAGCAGCCGGTACTGCCCCTGCGCCAGTACCAGCGCGCCCTTGTCCACCATGTGCACGGAAACATCCCGCGCGCCGGCCGCCGCGCCGATGCCGTAGAAATTGATGTTCACGTTGGCATAGCCGCCGAAAAGCAGGACCTTGAAGCGGTCATGGTCGAGCGCCATGCTGTGGACCAGCCCGCCGCCCCAGCTCTTGTTGCTGGTGTAGAAGCCGCCGCCGCCGGTGACCCAGGGCTGTTTCGACTGGTTGGGATTGTAGAACAGGACGCCGGCAACGGTCAGGCCCGCGCCCAATGTGGGATTGGACATCGGGATCGGCACGACAAGCAGGTCCGGCTTCATTTTCCGGGAGGCCTCCTTGCCGTCGGCTTCCGTCGTTTCTCCCTTCACCATGTTGTCGATCGCCAATGCGGTGCCGGCCGTCACGGTGTCGTTGGCGACTTGCTGGACTTGGGTCTGCTGCTGGGCGATGGCCGTGGCGGGCGCGAACGGGACGCTGGCGGCAGCGAGAGAGGCGGCGATCGTCCAGCGGGCAGGTGTCGCGCGGAAAATGCACCTTGCGCGGTTTCCCGAAGGGCTTTCGGACATGCCTGTTCCTCCTTTCACTGCCCTGCACCGTCTTCCTTTCGGTCGGAGCGGAACGAACGCCGCGCTATCGCGCCGCGTTCGAAGGCAGGTTCATTGCGAGCGGCTGGGAGACGGCACGCCGATGTAGGCAGATGACATTGAATTCGCGGGCGTTACGCTTCGAATCCAAGACAGTCATCGGCCGCTCCCGATCCCATGTTGCGCGGCAAGTGTGCAGGACCCGGCTCGGACCATGAATCGGGGTTTACCCCCGGATTCGCGTCCTTGCTTCCGAGGAGGGCAGGGGCTTCGTTCCAAAGCCCGACCTGCAATTTCGACAGGATCGTCAGGGTTCGACGATGTTGTTCCGTACGGCGTAGAGCACCAGTTCGGCCGTCGTCCGGATCTTCAGCTTGTGCATGGCCGACGCGCGATGGGTTTCGACCGTCTTCACGCTGATGTCGAGGATATGGGCGATCTGCTTGTTCAGCTTGCCCTCCGCGATCAGTTGCACGATTTCGCGTTCCCGCGCGGTAAGAACGATGCCCTTGTCGGCGCTGTGATCGCTGTCGATGAAGTGTTCCAGCAGCGTTTCCGAAATGGCGCCGGAGAAATAGGGCCTGCGCCGGGAGAGCGCCTTCACTGCCGTTACCAGATGCGTGCCGCTGTCCGACTTGAGGACATAGCCGCGCGCGCCGGCGCGCAGCACGTCGATCAGGATGCTTTCCCGATCGTGCATCGTGTAGATCAGGATCTCGGTACGCGGCAGCGCGTGCTTGATCGAGCGGGTGAGTTCCAGCCCGTTCATCAGCGGCAGCGAATAGTCGAGGATGGCGATATCCGGCTTGGTCTCGATAGCCAGTTCCAGCGCTTCCCGGCCGTCTCCCGCCTCAGCAATAATCTGGAATATGGGATGGGATTCGAGCAGGGCCCGGACACCCTGCCGCATGGCCTGATGATCGTCGGCGATCAGGATACTGCTTGTCGGCGGATGCATGAGAACCCCCTATTCCAGTTGATCTTCAGGTGGTCCGTTCTCGAATTCCGCGAGCACGGCCTGCCATCATCGCTGCGCCAACCTCCCATTCAATCGGGGTTTTCCCTAGGGAGATCAACTATCGCGGTAAAATGACCCCATGGCCAGAAAGAAATGACCTTCGGCTGATCGCGGGAAATTCAATATTCGTGCCTTTGCGTTTCTCACAGAAAATCCCGCGTTGTTACGGCAAAGAAAAAGGGTGGAGGGACAAGCCTCCACCCTTCTTTGATTCCGCTTCCCCGCCGCGGAATCAATCCACCGCCATGGCGGCAGCAGCCAGCTTTTCGAGATCGAGGTACTGTTCCTTCTCGACAGAGACGCCGACGCCGTAGATCCGGCCGTTCTTGAAGGCGCCGGGCGAGACATATTCCTCGCTGACGGCATCGCCGCTATCCCGGCCGACGCAAAGACCGTCGCCCGAAAGCGTGAACTTGCCGAGCTGGGTCTTCATGTCGCCGGAGTCCACCGCTTCGTCGTTGACGTAGAGGGTGGTCTTGCCCAGCGACTCTCCGTGCTCGCCCGCCTTCTCACGGATGAACTCCATGCCCAGCGAATATTTGCCGGGGGCGAGCTTGTCGGAAGAGAACTTCTGTTCCGGCTTGATGCCCAGGAAGTTGTAGACGTAGTGCAGCTTGCCGTCCTTGATGAACAGCGAGTGCCCGCCGAAGCGTGAGCCATGGGCGAAGATCACGCCTTCGGTGGTGTCGGTAATCTCTACATCGGCGATGATCTTGTAGTTTCGCCCACGCACGTTGACCGCCACGCCTTCCGGCACCGGCGAAGTGCCGGGATAGTAGACATAGCGTTCGCGTGGCGCTTCGGTGGAGGGCCGTTCGATGCCCAGCACTTCCGCTGCGCTGCGATCGTCGAGCGGGAGAACGTTGTTGGCGTCCGCCTCCTCGAACCAGGCCTTGATCAGGGCTTGCAGCTTTTCGGGATGCTGCGCGGCAAGGTCGATCGATTCCGAGCGGTCCTCATCGACATTGTAGAGTTCCCAGTCGTCCTGATCGAAATGGCCCTTGCCGGTAAGCGGGGCGTGGATCGAAGCGGCCTTCCAGCCATCTTCCCAGATGCCGCGCGTGCCCAGCATCGCATAGTACTGGCGCTTCTTGCGCGTCGCGCCGTCCGCTTCGAAGCTGTACTTCATCGACACACCGGACAGCGGGTGTTGCTTCACGCCCCGATAGGTATCGGGCATCTCGATACCGATGCATTCCAGCAGCGTGGGCACCAGATCCACCGCATGATGGTACTGGTTGCGCACTTCTCCCTTGGCCTTGATGCCCTTCGGCCAGGAAATGATCATCGGACAGGCGGTGCCGCCGGCGTATTCCGAATAGCGCTTGAACATCTTGTACGGCGCCGAAAACGCGGCCGCCCAGCCAGTGGGATAGTGGTTGTAGGTTTCCGGCCCGCCCAGCACGTCGAGATACTTGAGGTTTTCCTCGACCGAATCCGGGTAGTTGTTGAAGAACTTGTTCTCGTTGACGGAGCCGTTGGGGCCGCCTTCGCCTGAAGCGCCATTGTCCGAGCAGTAGAGGACGATGGTGTTGTCCAACTGACCGCTCTGTTCCAGATAGTCGATCAGCCGGCCCACCTGCACATCGGTATATTCGGACATGCCGGCATAGACTTCCGCCATGCGCGAGAAGAGGCGCTTCTCTTCGGCGTTCAGTTCGTCCCATGGGCGGACATAATCGCCCGGATTGGCTTGATCCTCACGCACCGGGTTGAAGTCTTCCAGCTTGGTGCCGGCGGGAAGCAGGCCCTTTTCGATCATCCGGGGCACGACCCACTTGCGATAGGCGTCGTACCCGTCGTCGAACTTGCCCTTGTACTTGTCCGCATATTCCTTGGGCGCATGGTGCGGCGCGTGGTTGGCGCCGGGGCAAAGCCAGGTGAACCACGGCTTGGACGGGTTGCTGGCCTTCTGGTCGCGGATCATCTGCATGGCCTGATCGACCAGATCGCGCGAGAGGTGATAGCCGTCTTCGGGCATATAGGGCTGGTCGATGAACTTGTTGTCCTCGACAAGGTCGGGGTACCAGTTGTTGGTCTCTCCGCCGAGGAAGCCGTAATAGCGGTCGAACCCCTTTTGCAGCGGCCATTCCGACTTCGGCCCGCCCGAACAGATGTCCTGCTCCGGCACGTTGTGGTCCTTGCCCAGCCAGAAGGTGCTATAGCCGTTGTCCTGCAGCATCTGGCCGATCGACATGCAGTTTTCCGGCACACGCCCGCTCCAGCCGGGGAAGCCGTTCGACGCTTCGGTAATGCACGACATGCCGTTCAGGTGATGATTGCGGCCGGTCAGGAAGCAGGAACGGGTGGGCGAACACAGCGCGGTGGTGTGCCACTGCGTGTAGATCAGCCCGTTGTCTGCCAGCTTTTGCAGCGTCGGCATGTTGATGGCGCCGCCATAAGGCTGCCATGCGGCCTGGCCGGTGTCGTCATAGAGGATGATCAGGACGTTCGGCGCGTCCTTCGGCGCCGACGGGGGCAGGAATGGCGCCCAGTCAGCTTTCGAATCGCGAATGTCGAGCTTGATGACGCCTTTGAATTCCTTCTGGGCCACTGCCAGTCTCCCTCGGATCGAAGTCGAGCCCCGCCGGTGGCCGCGCGGAACGCGCGCACCACGCGGAATGGGTGTGACGCGCCGTTCTGGACATTCGGGGGCTCGGTCGGCACGTCACCCGCAACGGAGTATCGCAACGGCCGGTGGACACTATCGGGAGTCCCCCGGGGGACGGGGGGCATATTTCCTGATGCCGGCATCGGGATGTCGGCAATCGCATGGCCCGCATGGTCGGGCGTGCTCTGGCGGGCCCAGCAAAAAGGCCGGAATTCCGCCGCAACCGGGCCATGCCGTGACGGCGATCCGGGAAGTTTCCTGCCGATACTGCGGTAATTGCCCATGGCCGGGCGCGCCGCATGGGGGCGAGTCTTACCGGAAGCGGGCCGAATGGCCGCTGACGGAGAATAGGGCATGAGGGAAATTCGGGTTTTCGGCGCGTCTCTGCTGGTGGCGGCGGCGATCTGCGGCGGGGCTTTCAATGGGGAAGCGCTGGCACAGGAGACGGAAACGCCGCCCAGTGTCGCCAGCGGCGACGCGCAGGGGAGCGCTTCCGAGGGGCAGGCCCTGGCCGACAAGCTGGCCAATCCGGTTTCCAATCTGATTTCCGTGCCGCTCCAGTCCAACTACGATTGCTGCTACGGCCCGCGCGATGGGGACCGCTATACGCTGAATATCCAGCCGGTGATCCCGTTCGGGATCGGCAAGGACTGGAACGTGATCACCCGCACGATCGTGCCGTTCATCAGCCAGGGCGAGACCGTGGCCGGGGAGGGCGGCGATACCGGCTTCGGCGATATCACCCAGAGCTTCTTCTTCTCGCCCAAGGAATCGAAGAACGGCATCGTCTGGGGTGTCGGGCCGGCCATCCTCTGGCCCACCGGGGCCAATGCCTTCAGCACCCGGAAATTCGGCGCGGGGCCGACGGCGGTTCTGCTGCGACAGAAGCACGGGCTGACCCTGGGCATCCTCGCGAACCATATCTGGTCCTTCGCGGGCAAGTCTTCCTATCCCGATATCAGCCAGACGTTCCTGCAGCCGTTCATTTCGAAGACCCTGCCCGATTCCACCAGCTTCACCTTCAACACCGAGACGAGCTACGACTGGACAGCGAAGGAGTGGACCGTTCCGCTCAACCTGACGGTCAGCCACATCGTGAAGTTCGGCAAGCAGCCGGTCAGCCTGGGCGTCGGCGCGCGCTATTATGCGGAGCGGCCGCGGCTGGGGCCCGAATGGGGCGCGCGGTTCGTGATGACTTTTCTGTTTCCCGAGTAAGCGCCGCGTCAATGGGTAGCGGGGGGCGAAAACAGAGGGTCAATTCCACGGGAACTCGGAAGAATTCCGGATGGGTCAGCAACGCCGGCGGGAGGATAACCGCACGATGTCGGGCGCCGTGGGCCCTGGCTGGCTGACCCAGGTAGGAGAGACACCAATGGCACGTTCCGCCTCAATCGGTTTGGCAGCGCTGGGCCTGGCGCTGTGTTGTCCGGCAATTGCGCATGCCCAGACTGCTTCGGATGCGGCCGCTTCGGACGCTTCCAACCCCATCGATCCGGCGGCGATGCAGGCGATGGACAAGATGAGCGCGGCGCTGATGACGCTGAACGCGTTCCGGATCGACGCCGATGTCACCACCGAACAGGTGCTGATGACCGGCCAGAAAGTGCAGTTCGGCGGAACCCTGCAAATCCTTGCGAGACGGCCGGATGCCTTCAGGATCGTCGCCGATTCCGACCTGCAACGGCGCGAAATGTTTTATGACGGCAAGACTTTCACGATCTTCGCGCCCCGGCTGGGCTATTACGCCAGCTTTCCCGCCCCTCCCTCCATCGGGCTGACCATCGACAAGGCGCGGACAGACTTCGGTATCGAGCTGCCGCTGGCCGATCTGTTCACCTGGGGCACCGACCAGACGCTGCGTTCGCGCGTGCAGGAAGCCATGATCGTCCGGCCTGAAACCATCAATGGCAACAAGTGCACGCACTACGCCTTCCGGCAGGCCAAAGTGGATTGGCAGCTATGGGTGGCGGACAACGGCCTGCCGCTGCCCTGCAAGATCGTGATCACCAGCAAGGAGGATCCGGCGATGCCGCAGTACGCCGCCGTGCTCCGCTGGGACACGCAGACGCCGCCAAGCGCGGCCGACCTGGCATTCACGCCGCCGGCGGACGCCCACCGTATCACCATGGCGGACCTTTCGGCCGCCAAGGGCAAGGGAGATGGACAATGAGCGGAATCGTCAGCGCACCCTTGGTGCTTGTGGCCGGGCTGGTGCTGGGCATCGACGGCCTTCATGTGGCGCCGGAGATGACCACCGTTCCCCTGTCCGTCGCGGACAGCAGCGCACACATGGGCGCACCCCCGCGTGGCGGTGGCAATCGCGGCGGCGGCGGGGCCCGGACGGCGTCGCGTCCTCCTGCCCGCGCGGGCGGGGGCGTACATCCCCAGGCGGCCGGCGGCCGTCCGGCCGTGCGCAGCGGCGCGGCCAGCAACATCAATCACAACGGCAACGCCAATGTGAACCGCAACGTAAACCGGAATGTGAACCGCAACGTGAACGTCGATGTCCACAACGACTATCACGGTGGCGGCTATCACGGCGGTTGGGACGATTGGGACGATCACTATCACCCGGTCGCGACGGCTGCCGCGGTCACGGCGACGGCCGTGGTGATCGGTTCGATCGTCAGGAGCATCCCGCCCAGTTGCAGCACGGTGGTGGTCAACGGGGTAAGCTATTCGCAATGCGGCAGCACTTGGTACCAACCTCAGTATTCCGGCTCCTCGGTTCAGTACGTGGTGGTCAATCCGCCGCGCTGAGCGATGGCTGATGGGATATCGACAGGGCCCGGTCACCCGCCGGGCCCTGTCAGCAGTTCCGGAGGATACCCGCGATGACTCTTGCCGATATTCTCAAGCTGCTGCTCATGCTGAGCATCGTGGCCATGGTCTTCGCGCTGGCGCTTCGGGCGAAGGCCAGTGACGCGTTCTACTTCGTCACGCACTGGCAGTTGGGGCTGCGGGCGTTCGTGTCGATGTATGTGGTGGTGCCGGCGGTGGCGATCGCCATGGCGCGATTGCTGGATCTGAACCCGGCGGTGAAAGTGGCGATGGTGGCGATCGCCTTTTCGCCGCTGCCGCCGATTCTTCCCGGCAAGCAGATGAAGGCCGGTGGCCGCGCCTGCTACGTAACGGGGCTGCTGGTCGGCGCCACCGTTGTCTCGATCGTGGTCACGCCGCTCGGGCTGTCGCTTGCCGGAAGGTTCTTCGGCATCGATGCCGGGATTTCCGCCAAGCAGGTCGCCACCACGCTGGGCATCACGATCCTGATGCCGCTGTTGGGGGGCCTTGGTGGCGCAGCCTTCCTGGGGGACAGCGCCGCTGCCACCATAAGCCGCGTTCTCAGCAAGGTGGCGACGGTAACGCTGGTCGTCGCGGCGCTGGTGCTGCTGGTGAAGATGACCCCGGCGATGATCGACGTGTTGGGGCAGGGAACCTTGCTTGCCCTGCTGGTCATGAGCGTGGCGGGGCTGGCGGCCGGCTATATCCTTGCCGGCAGCGACAGGGGCGACAAGGTCACGCTGTCGCTGGCTTCGGCAACGCGGCATCCCGGCATTGCCCTGGCCATCGCCTTGCAGAACTTTTCGGCGACCGAGCTGGCGCCGGCGGCCATCGTGCTGGGCCTGCTGGTCTCGCTGGTGATCTCGGTGCCCTACATGCAGCTGATGAAGCGCCAGGCGATCACCGGGCAGGTCTGAAGCAGGACTGGATTGGCATGAGCCCGTTCTGCCCGGCCTCCCTCAGCGGAAGGCCGGGCAGAAGGCGTTTCAGAACTGGGCCTGCACTACCAGCGCGGGGCCGTGCAGCTTGTAGCGCACGCGGCCGTCCCATTCGTCCTTGTCGACACCCAGGCGGTAGTAGACATAGCGGTAGACAGCGCCGAGCGAGATGTTCTTCACCACCGCATAGCTGGCGCCGGCCTGCGCGTTGACAAGCTCTCCGTCATACTGGTCGATCTTCAGCGACAGATAGTCGACCCGCGCATTCAGGTTGAGGCGCGGTGCCACGTTGTAGGTGCCGAACACGCCCAGCGTGGGTAGCGGCGCCAGCACGTCCTTGCGCCGGGTGGACACTTGCGTGGCCTGCGCGCTGCCCCTGCCCTGGGCCGCGATGCCCATGTCGAAATTGGTCACATGGATACCGATGGCGGCGCCCAGTTCCAGCGACTTGTTCTGGACGATCGCGTAGCCGACCGTGAGGCGATAGATATCGCTGTCGAACGTGCTTCTGACCGCAGCGCTAAGCGGAAAGGTTTCCCCGTCGAAATTGATCTCCCGCGCCAGGTTGACCGTGCCGGTGCGGTTGAGCCTGAAGAAGTCCGCGCCGACGATAACCCTGCCGAAGCGCGCACCCGCCGAAACCGAAGGCAGGACCTTGCTGTCGTCGAGGGCAAGGTCCTTCTCGAAATCGATGTCCGTGGCGACTTCGGTCTGCGTCTTGGTGGCGACGCGGACGTTGGTATCGATCTTGGGGAAGTAGGCGGCGGCATTGATCCAGTATTTGTTGTCCAATGTCTGGGCATGGACGGACTGGCACGACAGGATCGCCGTTGTCGAGACGATCAGGGCCAGCGCGCGCCGGGGGCGAAAAGTCGAAACCGCGTCTGAGATTCTCGCTTCCATGGGTCAGTTCCTGATCGATGCGGCCTGACGGACAGGCTGCGTTGCGGAATGCGATGTGGGAGACCGTGGCCCCGGCACGGAATGGTTCGGCTCATCGCGGCGGCCAACCCATGAACCGGCATGAGCCCGCGTCGGCCCGAAGAAGGGGACATGGAAGGCATCCGATTGCCGGAGCCATCCAGTCTTCCAATCCATTCTGAGCCAGATTGCGCGCACCGGGAGTCCGCCGAAGTCATGGGATTATGGGAGGATATGCCTGTCCCCCGGGAAGGCGTATCAGGGCAATCCCATGGATCGCCTGAGGGAAACCCCTACTCCTGGACCTGATGGCGGGCATAGGAACTATCCCGTGCCGCGCGGCGCCGCGCGGACACTCGTTCAGGCGATTCCGCAAGCGGTCCGGCCGACGGGTCAGTCCGTACCGGCGACACCTTGCGGAGTCCGCCAGCGGTCGAAAGCCGCAGGCGATTGCGAATGCATGGACCGGCTGAGCAGCTTCATCGGGAACTGGGATTCGCGGATGCCGCCGGCGGCCGGCCGATCGATGTCCATGATCAGCATCAGCGAGAGCACGACCAGCAGGTTCATGATGCAGGCGAGGTAGAAGCCGGATCGGTTGCGGATGATGTAACCGATGATCACTGCCGCGACCAGGACGTAGACGATCAGCACCCAGAACACCTCGTCCGGCACGTGTGCCGTGCGGCCGGTCTTGCGCGAGGTGTCGAGGTCGATCACCGAATTGATCGAGGACAGGAACGTGCTCGACATATCGAGGTGCTTGATGCTGTCGAACCCGGCAAGCGCGGCGGCCCAGATGTCGTTGATCGTGGCGTCGTTCAGCGCCAGTTCCGCCCGCATTTCGGTGGGGCTGGGCGATCCGGCCAGGAGAATGCGATTGTCGGTATAGCGGATCAGCAGTGCGCTCAGGCGTGCGCGGTTTGGCGGCGGCAACACCTGCGTTTGCAGGTAGGCGGTGCCGATGGCGTTGGCCTCTTCCAGAACCAGGCCGCGGCGGGTCTCGAAGCGATCGACCGCGAGCGCGAAGGTGAAGCCCAGCAGCAGCGCCAGCAGGCCTAGCACCGCCGGCACGATCGCGCCGTTCACATCGTCGTCGGATGCATCGTTCCCCGGGGTGGAGGCCCGGCGCGCTTCGAGGTGGCGTCCGATCCGCATGCCCACCCAGGTCAGCAGAGTCACGAGCAGGAGCAGCGCGATTCCCAGCGGGATGATGGGGATCGTGAAGAGCGTGCTGGGAGCGTCCATCATTGGCGTTTCTCCTGAACGGCTTTGTGGTTCCTTGTCTTCCGCAAGGGGGCCTTCATCATCAATCGTTGCCCGCTTCGCGACGTGGCAGCGGGCCCTAGACCAGTCGCGTCGCGATCGCCCAGAACAGGGACACGCCCGCCACGCACATGAGCAGCGCGATCGTGAGTACGGAACGGCCGAGGCGGAATTCCCCGGTGCGGGCAACGTCGCGCAGCGTCGTCCAGTAGCTGAGCGTGCCGAGCACCATGGCCGCCGTTCCCGTCGCGGCAAGGAACATGCCGACGTGTTGCGGGCTGTCCGTCTTCGCGATCTGGTGGTTGTCCGCCAGGCCCTGGAGGAACTTGTAGATCGTGAACCCGAAGCTCAACATGGAGAGAGAGGTCCTGATCCACGCCATCAGCGTGCGATCGGCGGCCAGAACCGTTCGGGTCGCGCCAAGGTCGCTGGGCAGGACGGGCGGCCTTATCGGGTGATGATGGGCTGCTGTCATTGGCGGACTTGCCTCCATCGCTGAGCGGGTTGAAGCGTTTCAGGCACCGGTGGCAATGGGGGCGGCGGCTGCGGCCGCGTCCGCACGCTCCTGCATAGCTCGATCGCGCAATCCCTCCAGATCGCGGTCGAGGAAGAAATTCAGGAAAGTCCGCAGCACAGCGACGGCGGCCAGCTTGCCGATATCGTCCCACGAAGGGGCGATGGTGGTTTCCACGATATCGGCGGCGAGCTGGAATGACAGGCCTGCCACCAGCCACCGGGCCAGCGAGAGCCACACGGGGCGCAGCTGATCCTCGGAAGCGTGGAACAGCAGCAGCCGAGACAGGCCGATCGCCGCCTGGACCGAGCCGATGCCGATGGCCAGGATTGCGAGCAGGTTGACGACCATGGCCACGTATTCGGCAAGCTGGTGCAGGGCATCATGCATCGCGCGGGTCCTTCTTCGTGCTTCCCACGCGGAAAGTCTGGTTCCTGGCGATGGCCTTGCCCATCGGGAGAAACCCCGGAAATGTCCGGCTCGCTTCCGGGGGGCATGGAACGGCTGGACTGCCGGTCCGTTTCAATCCCGCGCCGGGAGCATCGCCCGCCTGTCGTTCGATCCGGAGAATGATGCCATGTCCAAGTCCTTCACGGCTTTCGCCAACTTCGTCGCCGGGGCTGCCGGCAAGGCGCAGACATTCATCCTTGCCCTTGCCGTCGTAGTGATCTGGGCGGTTTCCGGGCCTGTCTTCAAATGGTCGGACACCTGGCAACTGGTGATCAACACCGGGACAACGATCGTCACCTTCCTGATGGTCTTCCTGATCCAGAACAGCCAGAACCGCGATGCCGCTGCCTTCCAGGCCAAGCTGGACGAACTGCTGCGCGCGCTGGACGAGGCACGCAACAGCTTCATCGGCATCGAGCATCGCAGCGCCGAGGAAATCGACACGTTGCGCGCGGCGCTGGAGGAGGAAACCGGGCAGGTGGAGGAAGAGACCCATCGCGCCCATGCCAGCGTAAGCCGTCTGCTCGACCGCTATTGAACGGAAAAGGCGCCGAGGCCGGCGCCTTTTCCCGCACGGGAAGATCCGTTGGTGGCGATCAGTCCCGCAGGTTCCGCAAGGCTTCCGGTTCGGCGCGGAAGCTGATCGCCAGCCGATTGTAGGTGTTCATCAGCCCGATCGCGAGCGTAAGATCGGCCAGTTGCTTCTCGTCGAAGACTTGCGCGGCGGCTTCGTAGGCGGTGTCCGGCACATGGGTTTCGGAAACCCGCGTCACCGTTTCCGCCCAGGCCAGCGCGGCCCGTTCCTGCGCGTCGAACAGCGCGCCGCTCTCTGCCCAGACCGGCACCAGCACCAGCTTCTCCACCTCCATGCCATCCTTGATGAGGTCACGGCTGTGCATGTCGATGCAATAGGCGCAGCCGTTGATCTGGCTGACGCGCAGATAGACCAGGTCCACCAATGCCTTCGGCAGTCCGCTGGTCATGATGTAGCCGTAGAGGCCGCCCAGCGCCTTCATGCCGTTTGCCGCTGCCCGGTTGTAATCCATGCGCATTTTTCGTCTCCCGTATCGGGGTGAGCGCGGCGCCCTTTTGGGGGGCGCCGCACGGACCTGCTCAGATGTTGTCCTGCTCAGATATTGCTCATGCCGCCGTCGATGATCAGTTCGCTGCCGACGGTGTAGCGGCTTTCGTCCGATGCCAGGTGGACGATTGCCTCGGCGATTTCATTGGGTTCGCCGAAGCGGCCTGCCGGGATCGCGCCGATCAGGTAGTCCTTCATTCCCGCGAGATCACTGTCGGACAGGCCCAGCTTGCCGTAGATCGGCGTCGAAACCGGGCCGGGGCTGACGACGTTGGCCCGGATGCCGCGCGCGATCAGCTCGCCCGACAGGGTGCGGGCCAGCGAGATCAGGGCCGCCTTGGTGGCCGCGTAGACGATCGAGTTGGGCTTGCCGAGCCGGGCGTTGATCGATCCGTTGAGCACGATCGAGGCGGGATTGGCGAACAGCGGCAGCAGCGCCTGCACCAGGAACAGCGGGCCCTTCACATTGACCGCGAACGAACGATCGAAACCGGCTTCATCCCAGGCTTCCAGCGGGCGGAAGTCCGCCACGCCGGCATTCACGAACAGAGTGTCCAACCGGCCGAATTCGGTGCGGATGGCCTCCGCGATCGCGGCCTGGCCGGCAACGTCGCCGGCATCGGCGCGGATGGTGAGCACATCGCCCAGTTCGGCCTTGGCGGCGGCCAGCTTTTCCTCGCTGGTGCCGGTGATGGCGACCTTGGCGCCTTCCTCGATGAAGCGCTTGGCGGTGGCGAGGCCGATACCGCTGGTGCCGCCGGTGATGAGTGCGAACTTGTTGGCAAGACGGGTCATTTCAAAGCTCCTTGGTTGGGGCCGGCGTCCATCGCGTCGGCGACAGGTATCGATCTATGCCCGAAACGATCCTTGATCGATGGGCAGAAAATGGGGCATTCATTCAGGAAAGCTGAAGGATGAAATCATGGACCGTTTGCGTGCGTTCGAGGTGTTTGCCGCCGTCGTCTCGCGCGGCGGCTTCGCGCGGGCCGCCGATGCGCTGGATACTTCGCCTGCCAATGTGACACGCTATGTGTCGGAGCTGGAAGGTCATCTTGGCACGCGGCTGCTCAACCGCACGTCGCGCCGGGTTTCGCTGACCGAGGCGGGCGAAGCACTTTACGAACGCGCCCGCGCCATCCTGGATGACGTTGCCGAGGCGGAGGCCGCCACCACCGCCAGCGCAGCCGCAGCGCAAGGACGGCTGCGGATCAATGCGCCGCTGGTCTTCGGCATCCGCCATCTGGCGCCGCTCTGGCCGCGATTCATGGCGCTGCATCCCAATGTGGAACTGGACATTGCGCTGACGGACCGCGTGGTCGACATCGTCGAGGAAGGCTACGACCTTGGCATCCGCATCTCGCGCGGGGGATCACAAAGCTATGTGTCCCGCAAGCTCGCGACCTCGCGCAACATCCTCTGCGCCTCCCCGACTTACCTCGCCAAGCATGGCGTGCCGGACCATCCTGCCGCACTGGCCGATCACGGCTGCGTCCTCTACGGTTACGCCCCAGAGCCGGACGTCTGGACCTTTCTTGACAGCACCGGCAGCGAAACGCGCGTTCGCGTCGGCACCCGCCTGCGCACGAACAGCGGCGATACCGCCCGCGCCGTGGCGCTGGCCGGAGAGGCGATCACCTGGCAGCCCAGCTTCCTGATCGGGGAGGACCTGCGTGCCGGCACACTGGTCCCGCTCCTGCCCGATTGGCGGCTGCCGGATATCGACATCCTCGCCCTCTATGCCAGCCGGCGGCACTTGTCGGCCAAAGTGCGGCTCATGGTCGATTTCCTCGCGGATGCGTTTCGCGGTACGCCGCCTTGGGAGAGCGGTATCTAAGCTGGGCCGAGCCGTGCGCTATTGCACCGGTGCAGGTTGTCCTTCGTGCACCCCCAGTTCGGCGAGCAGTTGTCCGCGCAGTGCATCGAACGCTTCGCCGCCGGCCGCGCGAGGGCGGGGCAGGGTGATCCGCCGGTCATAAGCGATGCGGCCGTTGCGCAGAACCAGCACGCGGTCGGCCAGCAGCAGTGCTTCTTCCACATCATGGGTGACAAGCAGCGTGGCGGGCGAATGCGTCTGGCAGAGCGCGCCGATCAGGCGCTGCATGCGCAGGCGGGTCAGTGCGTCCAGCGCGGCGAAAGGTTCGTCCAGCAACAGCAGGCGCGGCTTTCGCACCAGCGCGCGGGCCAGCGCGGCGCGTTGCGCTTCGCCTCCGGAAAGCGTTGCCGGCCAGGCATCGGCGCGGTGGTCCAGCCCGACTTCGGCAAGGGCCTCTGCCGCGACGTGACGCGCGGCGGCGCGGCCGGACAGGCCGGTGACGACATTCTTCCAGACTTTCCGGGTCTGGATCAGGCGTGGCTCCTGAAACACCACGGTGCGCGCCTCCGGCACCCAGGCCTCGCCCTCATCCGGCGCGTCAAGCCCGGCAAGGATGCGCAGCAAAGTGGTCTTGCCGCTGCCCGATGCGCCCAGAAGGGCAACGAATTCGCCGGGCCGGATCGACAGGTCCACCCCGTCCAGCACCGGGCGCCCATGGAACCGGCGGGTCACGCCCTGAACGGCGACGGCCTGCGGGCGGCCCTCGAAACTGTCCGGCTCCCGCGCGGCCGGCGGGGCGGCGGCGAACAGCGGATGGATGGACGCGGAAGGGTGGGAAGGCGCGGAATGCAGCATCATACGTCTCCTAGGGTCAGGACCTATTGATCACGCCTGCGAGGCATTGGAATGGCGAACAGATCGGACTGAAGTGGCTGCCGGGCGGGCTGGTTGCCCGTCCAAAGTCGCTTCGGTTCGAGATGGAAGCCATTCCAATGTCCCGAAGGGATTTGATCAAAATGGCCCATCGCCGCGTCAGGAAGTCTTGAAATATGGACATATTCCTGCACCTTCCTTCCTCGCGCTGAGCCATTTTGATTCAAACCTCGCAGCCGTGATCAATAGGTCCTGACCCTAGCGAGCGGCCAAATGGGCGCGCCACGGCATGAGCAGTCTTTCAAGCAAGCGAACGAACAGGTCGGCCCCAAGGCCGAGAACGGCATAAATGAAGATGCAGACCAGGATCACGTCGACCTGCTGGTAGACTTGCGCGGTGTTCAGCAGATAGCCGAGGCCGGCTTGCGCATTGATCGTCTCGGCCGCGATCAGCATGAGCAGGGAGACGCCCAGCGAAAAGCGCAGACCGGTAAGGATCGAGGGAAGGGCGAGCGGCAGCACCACTTCGCGGATCAGGCGCGGGCCTTTCAGGCCGAACGTGCGCGATGCCTCCACCACCTTGCGATCGACATTGCGCACGCCGGAATACGTGTTGAGGTACATGGGAAACAGGGTGGCGAGGCCGATCAGCAGCAGCTTGGGTGTTTCATCCACCCCGAACCAGACGATGAACAGCGGCACCAATGCCAGTGGCGGGGCCGTGCGCATCATCTGCAGCGTGGCGTCGAACAGTTCCTCTCCCAACCGCGTCAGCCCGGCGATCACGCCCAGCAGCAACCCCAGCGACACACCGAACGCGGCCCCCGCAAAGGCGCGGGTGAGCGAGACGAGGATCTGGTGGAGAAGGTCCTGCTCGGTCCACAGATGCCGGGTCGTGGCGATCAGCAGGCGCGGGGAGGGCAGGACCGAGGGATCGACCAGTCCCAATCCGGTAGTCCCGGCCCAGAGGGCGAGCACGAGCAGCGGCCCGATCGCCCGGCGCGCCAGCGAAAGCCGTCCGGGCTTGTCCTCGCTCGTGCGAACGGCGGGGCGAACCAGCGGACCGGGATCGAAGAAGGGGGCGTTCATCGGCTGGTCTCCACGGTGCCGATCAGCTTGTCGAAGCGATGGTCGAACAGTTTCGAGGCATCGAGGCGCTGGCGGATCAGGCCGAACTTGTGGAACAGGTCCGCCTCCTGCTGGTGGCCGGCGACGATCGAGGCGTCGATCGCGGTATAGCCGATCGGCGTGCGGCGCAGGATCTGCCCGGCCAGTTGCGGTGTGACGTTGTAGGCCTTGGCGGAGAACTGCGCCGCCTTGTCGACATTCTCACGCTGCCACTTCACCGAACGGGCGGCGCGCTGCACGAAGTCTGCAATCAGCGCGGCGCGCTTGGGATCGGCCAGCGCCGCCTCCGACGCGACGAGATAACCGTAGCCGGGCGTAATCGGTGCACCGCCATAGGCCAGCACGCGCAGCTTTCCGGCATCGATCCCTTGGGTCAGCATCGGTTCGGCGGCGGTGAAGGCGTCGACCGTGCCGCTGTCCAGCACCGCCGTGCTGATGCCGGACAGTTTGACCGGCGTGATGTCCTTGAACGTCAGCCCCGCCTGATCGAGCAGCCGCGCGACCAGGTATTGAGAAATCGTGCCCGGCGCGTAGCCGATCCGCTTGCCTTTCAGATCAGCCACCGAATGGATCGATGAGTGGGCGCCCACTACCAGCGCGATGTTGGAGGTGCCCGGCTTCAACCCCTTGCTGACCGCCACCACCCGCACCGGGCTGCCTGCCGCCTGCGCGAAGACCATCGGCGTTTCCGCCATCCAGCCCAAGTCCACCGATCCCCCCGTTTCCGCCGCGACGACGGCAGGGCCGCCCAGGAAGTTGGACCACTGGATGCGATAGTCCTTGGGCTGGCCTTCGCCGGCTGCGTTCACCGCCGATTGCAGGGTGTGAAGCTGGTCCGCCACACGCAGGGTCGGCTCGGCATCCTGCTTGGATCCATGGCAGGCGGCCAGCAGGGCGGCGGGGATGAGGGCAAGGATGATAGGGCGGGGGCTGATCACGGATGCGGCGCCTCGTTTGGGTCGGGAAGGTATCGGATTCAGCGCTGCGGGCGGTCGCCTTGGGCGACGATGCGCACCAGTTGGCGCTGGGCATGGCCGTAATCGGCAACGCCGTAGTGCTGGACCGATCGGTTGTCCCAGATCGCCAGCGATCCGGGCCGCCACTTGAACCGCACGATGTTTTCCGGGCGGTAGAACTGGTGCGTCAGATAGCGCAGCAGTTCCCGGCTCTCGTCTTCCGGCAGGCCCACCAGCTCCTTGGTGAAACCCTCGTTGACGTAGAGCACCTTGCGACCGTTGAAGGGATGGGTGATGACCACCGGATGGGCCGTGCCGCTATATTCGGCAAGGTAGTCCGCCAGTTCCTTCTCGTCATCGATCAGTTGGTAGGCCTTGCCATTGGGCCGGTGAATGGCGTCCAACCCCTCGACCTTGCGCTTCATCTCCTCGGACAGCGCTTCATAGGCGGAGATGCCACTGGAAAAGGCCGTATCGCCGCCCAGGTCGGGCGCGATCACGCTGCGCAGGATCGATACCTGATAGGGTGTTTCCAGATACGTCGCGTCCGCGTGCCAGGGCGTTCCGTAATAGCCGTTGGAATAGGGGCCGGTGTTGAAAGGAATGATATCCTCATCCTTCACGCCCTTTCGTTTGGCGATGCTGTCGGCCACCGGCGGGCCGAACACGCGGCCGATTTCCGCCTGCTTGGCATCGTCTATGCCGGTATCGCGGAAGAACAGCACCTGATGCTGCCACAAGAGGTTGCGCAGAAGGTCGGCCAGTTCGCCGGTAATCGGCCCGGCAAGGTCGAGCCCGCGGATCTCGGCGCCAAGATTGGCTTCCACGCGGATCACTTCGAACGGGGGGATAGAGGTCCGTTCGGCAGCATGCTCAGCGGGGCGGGGGGCATGGGTGACGGCATTCATCGCACAATCTCCTCGTCAGCCGCGGCAAGGCGAAGCGCCGCGGTATCGAAAATTACGGGATGGAGTGCTGTCGTTGACGACCTGCACGGACGGGTTTCAAATCCCTTGGGACGAAACCGCAGAGAGGCGGACGGATCACGCGCTCAACATTGTCAACCATAACGGTGGACAATGTTCTGTCAATCGGATTCCGTCTGGCGGCGTAGTGATTGCTCCGGCATCGTCGTATCTGGTGCACCGGTCGTCGCTGGCTTGCCAAAAGCAGCCCGTCGGAGGGTTTTCACGCTTCGTCACGGTCGCGACATCATTCTCAACCAAAATGGTTGATAAATAGCGCGTGATGCGGATAGGCTTGAAGGCATGAATCAAATTCCCCCCAGGATAGAGCCCGAGCGTCCCCCTGAAGACTTGCCCGTCGCCGTCGTCGGTGCCGGGTTCAGCGGTACCCTGCTGACCATCAACCTGATCCGCCAGGGCGTGCCGGTGGTGTTGATAGAGCGCAACCACGCGCAGCTCGCCAAGGGACTCGCCTTCGGCACCAAGGGGCCGGAGCATCTGCTGAACGTGCGCGCCGCCAATATGAGCGCTTTTCCCGACGATCAGGCCAATTTCCTGCGCTGGATCGGCCAGAGCGGAGAGGAGCAGGCCAATCGCTTCGTGCCGCGCCTCAGCTACGGCCTCTACTTGCGCGAACTTTTGATCAAGGCGCTGGCCGACGCCGGCCCGAAGGCGCAGATCGTCAGTGCCGAGGCGCTCTCGGCTCGTTTCGAGACCGGGCAGGTGACCGTGGAACTGGACGACGGCAGCGAGATCGTTGCGCGTTCGCTGGTTCTGGCGCTGGGCAATTTCCCGCCGGCGCCGCATCCGGTGCTGGCTGCCTTGCCGGAAGACCGCTGCTTCGCCGATCCGTGGAACCCACGCGCCGTGGCCGACGCGGGCTCGCTCGACCACGTGCTGCTGATCGGCACCGGCCTGACCGCAGCGGACATGATCCTCTCACTGGACAAGGCCGGGTTCAAGGGACGGATCACCGCCCTGTCGCGGCGCGGGCTGAAGCCGCATGCCCATGCAGAAACGGGCCCGGTGGTCGACTACGTGCCCGCGCCCGATGCGCGCGGATCGGCGCTGGTCCGGCAGATTCGAGAGCGCGCAAAGGCGATCGGCTGGCGCGCGGCGGTGGACGAGCAGCGGCCGCATACCCAGAACCTCTGGCGCCGGCACGATGCCGCCGCTCAGCGCCGTTTCCTGCGGCATCTGCGGCCCTATTGGGACGTTCACCGGCACCGCTTGGCTCCCGACGTTGCGAAGCGGCTGGGGGAGTTACAAGCGGAAGGGCGGCTGGAATTCGTTGCCGGCAAGCTGGTGGAAGCCGAAGCGGGGCAGGACGGGGTTGCCGTGCTCTATCGCCCGCGCGGCGAGGAGCGATTGGAGCGGCTGGAGGTGTGCCGGATCATCAATTGCACCGGCCCCGAGGGCGATCTTCTGCGTAGCGGCGTGCCACTGGTGAAGGACTTGCTCGCACAGGGCCGGGTTCGGCCGGACCAGCATCGGCTGGGGCTGGATGTCGAGCATCTCGGCCGTGTGCGTGATGCGCATGGGCGGCCGCAGGACACCCTCTTTGCGGTCGGCCCGGTGACCAAGGGCGAGGCGTGGGAGATCGTGGCCGTGCCAGATATCCGGCGGCAGGTTTGGAATCTCGCGCGCTATCTTGCGGATGCGCACTGGGTTGGCGGCGAGGGGCTCTAAGCGGCCTTCTTTCCGCTATGTTTGAACCGGCCAGCTAACCAGTCAGCCAGTCAGTCAGTCAGCCAAACAACCAACCCCGTCATCCCCCCGAAGGCGGGGATCCCGCTTTTCTTGCGTTCAAACGAGAGCTTGCAAATGAAAGCGGGGCCCCCGCCTTCGCGGGGGCGACGGAGTGGTCGATTGATGTCTGATTAGAAGTGGCAGGGCTGGCGGGGTGCAAATCCCCACCAGCCCCAACAATCAGAAGTCCTTGCGCAGCAGAATGCCCGCATAGCGCTTGTCGTCACGCGGAACGTAGCGGACGATGCCGGCCAAGGTGCCGTTGGCAAGGTAGTTGGAATAGCTCTGGTTCGTGATGTTCTTCACGAAACCGCGCAGCTGCCAGTCGCCGGTGGTGCCGATCAGCGCCACGCTGGCGTTCCACACATAGTAGCCCGGCTGGATCGTGCCCGGCGTCTCGGTCAGCTGGTACTGCGTGCGGCTCTTCAGCGTGATGTCGGACTGCACTTCCAGGTCCAGCGCGTTCGACAGCGCGAAGCGATAGGCCGCGTTGCTGTAGAGCTTCCACTTCGGCGCGAAGGGCAGCACTTGTCCGTCGATGTCGCAGCTGGCCGGCGCACCCGCCGGGCAGATGAAGTGGATCACCTTGGCGTCGGTATAGGCGACCGAGGTGTCGAGCGAGAGGCCCGGGATCGGGCGAAGGCCGAAGTCGAACTCCACGCCCTTGGTCTGCACCGTGCCTGCGTTGATCAGGCGGGTGACCTGCGCGCCGCCGACAACGTCGTTGTAGTTGGCCTGATAGTTGTGGAACTTGGTGGAGTAGACCGCCAGCGCATAAGTGATCTTGTGGCTCAGCGCCGATCCCTTGATGCCGCCTTCGAACGAGTCCGAGGTTTCCGGCTTCAGCGCGATTTCGTCCAGCGGCGTCGTCGCGTTGAGCGAGCGCATGTTGAAGTACGCGTTGTAGGCCGGGCCCTTGTAGCCGCGCGAATACGTGAAATAGGCCTGGTTGTTGGTCAGGAAGTCCGCCTGAATGCCGCCGCGATAGGAATCGCCGCGCGTGGAGGTCGATCCTGCCGAATTGTGGTAGGCGCGGATGCCCGCGACATCGAGCGAGGTCGCGCCCGAATTGGTCGGGTCGTTGGTCGACGTGCGGACGTGGTAGTAGCTCAGATCGTCCCAGGTGGAACGATAGCCGGCAATCGCGCGCAGCCACGACGTGAAGTTGATATTGGCTTCGCCGAACACGGCGTAGTTATCGCTGGTGACACCGTAGTTCGCCACGCCCGTCACGACATTCTGAGCGCCCGAGATCAGGCGGGTGAGCGTGCGGGTATAGACCTCATCCGTCTTGGCGTGGAGGTAGTAGGCGCCCACGACATAGTCGATGAACTTGCCCTTGGGCGAAGTCAGCCGCAGTTCCTGCGAGAACTGGTGGTTGTCGACCGTGCCGTAATCGTCACCCTGCGGGAAGGTGGCGGAAAGCTGCGACAGCGCGTCATAGTCCTGGTGCTGGCGGTTCTTCCACTCACGATAGGCGGTAATCGAGGTGACGGTGTAGTCGCCGATGCCCCATTCGGCGGTCAGCGATCCGCCATAGTTCTTGTCGCGCACGTCGGTGTCGAAATTGGTGCTGACCTGGCGGTTTTCCGGGCCGGCGGTGATGCCCTGGCTGGTCAGGAAAGAGGCCAGCGCCGGCGACTGGGTGACCGCGCCGGTGGGGTAGGCGATCTGGCTGGTGCTGGCATAGACGCCGCTGGGCGTGGTGTCGTGCGAATGCAGATAATCGCCCGAGAGGGTGAACTTCAGCGTATCGGTCGCCTGCGCCTGGATCTTGCCGCGCACGCCGTAGCGTTCGTAGCCGTTGACCTGGTTGTCGGTGTAGACGTTGCGCACGTTGCCGTCATAGTTGGCATAGAGCCCGTCGATCCGGGCCGAAATGCCGGGGGCGATGCCGCCCGTGACGCCCGCCTTGATGCGGTATTCCTCGTCCGTGGTGGCGGTGCCTTCGGCATAGGCGTGGAACTGCTGCGAAGGCGCGGCGGTGACGATGCTGATGACGCCGGCCGAGGCGTTCTTGCCGAACAGCGTGCCCTGCGGGCCGCGCAGCACTTCGATGCGCTCCACTTCGCCCACGTCCAGCGTGGCCTGGCCCGGGCGGGTCAGCACGACGCCGTCTAGCACGGTGGAGACCGACGATTCGACGCCGGGCGAGGTGCTGATCGTGCCGACGCCGCGAATGAACACGGTGCGGTCCTTGTTAGACGCGCCATTGCGGAAGTCGATCGAGGGAACGGTGTTGGAGAGATCCTGCAGCGTGTGGATCGCGCGGTCGTTGAGCGACTGGCCGCTGACGGCGGTGATGGCGATCGGCACCTGCTGCAGCGATTCATCGCGGTAGCGCGCGGTGACGACGATCTCGCCGGTCTGCGGCGCGGTGTCGGCGGCGGGCGCCTCATCGGCGAAGGCGGCCGCCGGGAAAAGGACCGCAGAGGCCAGCAGCAGGGTGCGGGCGGCGCGGAGCGGGGTCGTGGTCATTATGGTCTCCCTTGAACCGGGCGGACCATACTCAACCGTTTTAGTTGAGAAAGATAGTTTTCCTTTAGTCGCCCTATGCGGAAGGCGAAGTGAGCGGTTCGGCCGGTACGATCCGGGGCATCGTGAGTTGGATCCAGCCCAGCGCCAGCAGGTACGAGACGGAGGCGAAGGCGAAGAGCGGGCCGTAACCGAGCCCGGCGGCGAGCACGAGACCGGCAATCTTGCTGATCGCGGTGCCGCCCAGATTTCCGCAGAACGCGCCGAACCCGGTCACGCGGCCCACTTTGTGGCGCGGCGTCACGTCGGCGATCAGGCCGAACAGGTTGGTCGAAAAGCCCTGATGCCCGGCCAGCGTCAGCGCCATCAGGCCCACCGCCGCCCAATATTCGTGGGCGTAAAGCGCCAGCGGCACCGGCAATACGCAAAGCGCAGAGATCAACATCAGCGTCTTGCGCGTGCGATTGGCGGTCCAGCCCTTCGCCAGAAGGCGGTTGGCCGCATAGCCGGAGAGCAGCGAGCCGGCGGCTGACCCGCAATAGGCCAGTGCCAGCGGCGGGCCGAGGTCGGTGCCGGAAAGGCCGAATTGCCGGTGGAAATAGTCCGGCATCCAGAACAGCATCAGCCACCAGGTCGCGTCCGACAGGACCTTGGCCAGCGCGATCGTCCAGGTGCGGCCTTCCTTGAGGAACAGCTTGTCGCCGGAGACCAGATTGCCGGGAAGGGCGGGCTGGCGATCGTCGAAATCCACCTCGCGCGATGCGGCAAGCCAGGCCAGCACCCAGAGCAGGCCCACTACGCCCGCCAGTACGAACGCCGCGCGCCAACCCCAGACGGCGGCCACCAGCGGGATGGCCAGCGGTGCCAGGATCGCGCCGATGGAGTTCATCATGTTGGTGAGGCCGAAGCCCAGCGAGCGCAGATTGGGCGGGAAGATCGTGGCGATGGTCTTCACGCCGGCGGGCGTACCCATCGATTCCGTCGCGCCCAGGCCAATGCGGCAGAGCACGAACTGGCTGAAACTGCTGGCCCAGCCATGCGTCATCGCCGCCAGCGACCATGCCGCGACACCCGCCGCGTTCGCCCACTTCGCGCCCAGCCGGTCCACCAGCCAGCCTGCCGCCAGGAAGCCGAAGGCAGCGCCTGCCTGAAACCAGGCGGCCAGAGTGCCATAGTCGTCGTCACTCCAGCCCAGATCTGCGGCGATCGTCGGCTTCAGCACCGAGATGATCTGGCGGTCCACCAGATTGAGCACGCCTGCGGTGAGCGCGAGCGTGAAAAGCAGCCAGCGGCGACGGGGAGAAAGGTTCATGTGCGGCGAGCCGTGGCTTTGCGAGGGATCGACATCATGGACTTTCTGTTCTGAACTGGTGGTCTAGGAGTGGAGGGGGCTATTGTGTGGGCAACGCAAGAATGCGCAGCCTCGAATTTCCCTCTCCAGATCAACCCGTCATCCCCGCGAAGGCGGGGATCCCGCTGGTTCTTCGATCCGCAGCGCTGCGGCTCAGGAAAAGCGGGGCCCCCGCCTACGCGGGGGCGACGAGGTATTGTGTGGAGGGCGCTTGGGAGCGGTATCGAACGAATCCCGATCCCAATCGCTCAGATCACAGAACCAGCGGCCCGTGATCGATCCGGGGCAGCACATGCCGCGCGAACAGATCGGCCTCGCGCGCATGGGGGTAGCCGGAGAGGATGAAGGCATCGATCCCCGCCTCACGATAGGCCTGGAGCTTGGCCAGCACCTGATCCGGATCGCCGACGATCGCCGCGCCGCAGCCGGAGCGGGCACGGCCGATGCCGGTCCACAGGTTGTCCTCGGCATAGCCGTCATCGCTGGCGGTTTCGCGCAGCGCGGCCTGCGCCTGCACGCCGACCGACTGGGAATCGAGCGAACGCGCGCGGATCGCGGCGCCCTCTGCCGCGTCGAGGCGGGAGAGCAGGCGGTTGGCCGCATCGCGGGCATCGCCCTCGGTCTCGCGCACGATGACGTGGACGCGGTAGCCGAAGCGGAGCGTCCGGCCGTATTTCGCCGCGCGGGCGCGCATGTCGGCGATGGTTTCCTTCACCGCCTCCATGCGGTCCGGCCACATCAGATAGACGTCGCAACCCTTGGCGGCCACTTCGCGGGCAGGTTCCGACAGGCCGCCGAAGTAGAGCGGCGGGCACTTCGACCCCGGCGCGATCAGGCGCGGAGCGTCGAGCTTGAGGTTCCAGAACCGCCCCTGATGATCGAGCGGCTGGCCCGAAAGCAGCGTCCGCAGGATCTCGATCGCCTCGGTGGTGCGCTCGTATCGGGCGCCGCCGTCAAGGGTCTCGCCCGGCATCTCGCTGGAGATGATGTTGATGTTCAGACGGCCGCCCAGAATCTGGTCGATCGTGGCGATCTGCCGCGCCAGCTGCGCCGGCCACATCTCTCCGATGCGCACCGCCATCAGCAGCTTGATACGGCGGATTTGCGTGGCGATGGCGGCGGCAAATGCGGTGGTGTCGATGCCCAGTGCATAGCCGGAAGGCAGCAGCACGTTGTCGAAACCGCCTTCCTCGGCCGTGGTCACGATGTTGCGGCAATGCTCCCAGCTGGAGCGCAGCATCGGGTCCGGCTGGCCAAGGAATTCGTAGTCATCGTCGCACAGCGCCGAAAACCAGCTGACTTCGCAGGGTTGCAGCGCGGTCACGGCAGGCGTTCCCCGCGCGCGGTTTCCAGCACCTTGTACCACTCGTGCGCGGTCCACTGGACCTTCAGTGCGTCGCGCGAGGCCAGGATGCGACCGGGCGTCTGCGAACCGACGATGGGAATCGCGCGCGACGGATGCGCCATGATCCAGGACAGCGCGGCGGCGGCCGTATCGGCGCCATAGCGCTCGCCCTGTTCGGCCAGCAGCTTGGCGATCGGATCGCGCCATGCGGAAACGAGGCGACCGCCAGCCAGCGGCGACCAGGCCAGCACCGCCACGTCATGCGCCATCGCCTGATCCAGCGTGCCGTCATAAAGCGGCGCGTAACGCGCGGCCGAGAATTCGGGCTGGGTGGAAACGATGGGGAAGGGCAGGAAAGCCTGCAACGCGTCGAACTCGGCAGGGCTGTAGTTGGAAACGCCGATCGCCTTGACCTTGCCGCTCTCCACCATGGCAGCGAGGGTTGCGGCCACGTCGCGCGGATGGGCCAGGAAGTCGCGGCGGTGAATCTGGTAAAGCTCGACCGAGGGCAGGCCCAGGCGTTCGAGCGAGGCATCCAGCGCCTTGTTCAGATAGGCCGGGCTCGAATCGTAAGGCACGCCCAGCACGATTCCGCCCTTGGTGGCGATCACCATCCGCTCACGCAGGTCCGGGCGCTGAGCCAGTGCCTTGCCCAGCAGCAGTTCCGCGCCGCCGAAGCCCAGCGCGGCATCGCAGCCGTAGATGTCCGCCGTGTCGAACAGAGTGATGCCGGCTTCCAGTGCCGCTTCGATACGGGCAACGATTGCACCGATATCGTCGTTGCCGTCGGCTCGGGCGAGCCGCCACATGCCCCAAGCGATCGGGAAAACGGAAATTCCACTCTTGCCGAGCGGGACGGATTGGGTCGATAGGGGGAGGGTCATATTCTCAACCAATATAATAGAGATTACCGAAATGATAGACGCTTTGCGGTACGGGATCGTCGGTACCGGCATGATGGGTGTGGAGCACATCCACAACATCAAAATCCTTGAAGGCGCGCAAGTTGTAGCCATAGCGGATCCGGAGCCGACCTCGCTGGGCTGGGCGAAAAACGCGCTGGGCGCAGCGGCGGAAGGCGTGGCGGAATATGCCGACAGCGCCGGCATGATCGCCAATGCCGGCCTTGATGCGGTCGTCGTCGTCTCCCCGAACTTCACCCACCGCCCGGTGCTGGAGCCGCTGCTGGACAGTGACGTGGCGATCCTCTGCGAAAAGCCGCTCTGCACCACGATGGAAGACGCGCGCTGGGTGGTGGAGCGCGCCGAAGCCCGCAAGGCGCCGTTCTGGACCGGCATGGAATATCGCTTCATGCCGCCCGCCAAGGCTTTCATTGACGAGATCCACGCCGGCAAGGTCGGCCGCCTGCATATGCTCTCCATCCGTGAGCATCGCTTCCCGTTCCTGGTGAAAGTGCGCGACTGGAACCGCTTCTCGGCCAACACCGGCGGCACCATGGTGGAGAAGTGCTGCCACTTCTTCGACCTGATGCGCCTGATCACGCGGTCCGAGCCGGTGCGCGTCTATTGCTCAGGCGCGATGGACGTGAACCACATCGACGAGCGTTATGAGGGCCGCCAGCCGGACATCATCGACAACAGCTTCACCACGGTCGATTTCGCCGACGGCACCCGCGCGCTTCTGGACCTGTGCATGTTCGCCGAGGGCGCCGAGCATCAGGAGGAAATGAGCGCGACGGGCGACAAGGGCCGTCTGGACGTGCTGATCCCGCCGGGCGATCTCGTCTGGTCGCCGCGCGTGCCGTGGCCGGGGCCGAAGTCGGTCGAGCGCTGGCATGTCGCCGTGGACGAGGCGGCGATGGACGCCGGTTCGCATCACGGCGCGACATTCTATCAGCATGAAGCATTTGCCCGCGCGGTTCGCGGGGAAGGTGAAGTGCTGGTGACTGCGCGCGACGGGCTGATGGCGGTCGCCATCGGCGCGGCGGCCGAACTGAGCGCGCGCGAGAAGCGCGTGGTCGAGATGGCCGAAGTGCTCGGCGGCTAAACTCGCAATTCGATCCGGCGCTCACGAGCGCCGGATCGCAATTTCAGAACCAGACGCGCACGCCGGCGACCAGGCTGCCCTCGCTGGGATCGTGGCCGTCTGCACGAGCATAATCGGCGGTCTTGCCGGACAGCCATGTCCAGCTGACACCCACATAAGGCGCGAACTCGCGCCGGATCTCGTAGCGTAGCCGCACACCCAGCTCGGTGCTGGAAAGGCCACTGCCGATGCGCTGGTCGGGCATGTCCTGCGCGGACAGGTTCATTTCCACGCGCGGTTGCAGGACCAGCCTCTGGGTGATCCGCTGGTCGTAGGCGCCTTCTATGCGGCCGGTGAACTGGCCCTTGTCCGACAGAAACGCCCATGCGCCCGCCTCGAACTGATAGCGCGCACGGCCTTCCAGGCCGACCGTCGCCCAAGTCCGCGCCGGAGTGGGGCGAATGTCCTGCCGCACGCCGGCTTGCAGGTTCCACCAGGGATCGAGCGCCTTCGAATAGAGCGCCTGCACTTCGGCATGCTCCACGCCTTCGCCGAAAGAGCCTTCGCCCTCGCTCTTGATCATGAAACGATCGGCGTTGCCTATCCACGCCTGGCCTTCCCAGCGATAGCCGTCCCGGCCGTCGCGGATCTGGTATTCGGCAAGGTCGAAGATCACCTGATAGTACGTCGCGACCGGTGATCGCATGGCGACGCGCTCGGCCGCGGCCATTTCGGCCGGGTTCCAGTAACGGTCGGCCTGGCGGTCATGCGTCATTGCTGGCGCTTCGGCGCTGCCGGGTGACTGGTCGGTGCCGGTCGGATCGGCCTCCGTTGGAGGGGACTGCGACATGTCCATGCCCTGCATCCCGTGCATGTCGTGCCCCGCATGGGGATCGCTGGCCTGCGCGAAGGCTGCTGCGGGCAGGCTCAGGCCGAGCAGGGTCAGGATCAACGCCTTCATGCCGTCCCCCCTTCCGCCTGTTCGGCAGCCGGCAGCACTTTCACCACGCGCATCATCCCCATCGCCATGTGCAGCGCCAGATGGCAGTGGAACGCCCAGTCGCCCTCGATCGCGGTCACGTCCCAGCTGACCTTGCCGCCGGGAAGAACGTTGACGGTGTGTTTGCGCGGCGAATGGTCGCCGTGGCCGGTCACCAGTTCGAAGAAATGGCCGTGCAGGTGGATGGGGTGCGCCATCATCGTGTCGTTCACGAGCGTCACGCGCACACGCTCGCCTGCGCGCATCATCAGCGGTTCGTGCGCCTCGCTCATGGTGGTGCCGTCCATCGACCACATGTAGCGGTCCATGGCGCCGGTCAGGTGCATCTCGATCTCGCGCTCCGCAGCGCGTCCGTCCGGATTGGGGTGGAGCGCGATGAGATCCTTGTAGACCAATACCTTGTGATCGACCGAGTCCAGCCCGAGCCCGGGATCCCCGGTACGGTCCATCGGCATCGGGTTGATCATCTCGACGCCCGGTCCCAGCCTGACCTGCGGCGCATTGGCGCCATCGCGCATGGACATGCCGGACATGTCCATGCCCTCCATCTCCATGCCCATGTCCTTCATCGTCAGCACCGGCCGTTTGCGCAGGGCCGGCACCGGGGCGGCCATGCCCGCGCGCGGCGCCAGGGTGGCCACCGCCATGCCCGAACGGTCCACGCTTTCGCCGACGATGGTGAAGGCGCGGTTCTCGCTGGGCGTGACGATCACATCGTACGTCTCGCCGGGGGAGAACTGGAATTCGTCAACCGTCACCGGCCGCACGTCCTGACCGTCCGCCGCCACGACCGAAAGCGACAGGCCGGGAATGCGCACGTTGAACACGGTCATGCCCGACGCATTGATGAAGCGAAGGCGCACTCGCTCGCCGGGATTGAACAGTGCGGTCCAGTTCGACTTGGGCCCATGTCCGTTGACGAGGTAGCTCAGCACCGCGCCGGTCACGTCCGAAATGTCCGTCGGGTCCATGCGCATGTGGCCCCAGGCGAGCCGGTCGGGCAGCTTCTGGTCCTTGCCCGCGATCAGGCCGGAAAGCGTCTGGCGCTGGAAGTTGTAGTAGCCCGGCTCCGCCTTCAGGTTGCGCAGGATCCGTTCGGGAGCGACGGCGCTGTGGTCCGACAGCAGGATCACGTGATCCCGGTCATAGGGCGCCGGATCGGCACCGGCCGGGTCGATCACGATGGGTCCGTACTGGCCCACCAGCTCCTGAAGCGCCGAATGGCTGTGATACCAGTAAGTGCCCGCCTGCTCGATCGGGAACTCATAGGTGAAGCGCGAATGCGGCTTGATGCCGGGGAACGAGACGCCGGGCACGCCATCCATCTGGAACGGCAGGATCAGGCCATGCCAGTGGAGCGAGGTTTCCTCATCCAGCGTGTTCTCGACCGTGAGGCGCAAGTTCTGGCCTTGCTTCAGCCGCAGCAGCGGCGCGGGAACGGTGCCGTTGACGCTGATCGCGCGCGTCGCCTTGCCGTCGATCCGCAGCGTATCGCGGGCGACGCGCAGGGTCAGGTCCTCGCCGGTCAACGTCGGGAGGCTAGGGGGCAAGCCCGCCGATACCGGCTGCGCCCATGCCGGCAGCCAGGGCGAGAGCGCCAGCGCGCCGCCGCCCAGGGTCGCGCCCCGGATGAGGCTGCGGCGGGACAGTTTGGGAAATTCCATTGCGAAAGGTCGCCCCTGAAAGTCGCTACTTCATGGGGATACGCGCGCCGGTGCTTAGCCCCTCACACTTTCCGACAATTTTGCCCGCGCGCGGTAGAGGCGGGTTTCCACGGCCTTTTCGCTGACGCCCAAGAGTGTGGCCGTCTCGGCCTGGCTCAGCCCCTCTACGGCGCGCAGCACCAGCACTTCCTTCAGCCGCGCGGGCAGAGTGGCGATCATGGCCATGGTGCGCTCCAACTCCTGCCGATCCGCCGTCTGGCGTTCGGCGTCGGGCTCTTCCCCGGCGACGCCATGCGCCTCGTCCAGCGGCAGTGCGAAGGCGAAGAACCGCCGTACCTTGCGGCGGCGCGCCCAGTCGCGGCTCTTGTTGATGACGATGCGCGCCAGCCAGTGTGCGAAGGGCCGCTGCCCGTCATAGCGGCGCAAGGCGGCGAACGCGGCGATGAAGCTTTGCTGCGTCACGTCCAGCGCGGCATCGTCATTGCCGCAAGTGCTGCGGGCGAGGCGGAAGGCGGCGGCGCGATGGCGGTCCATCAGCGTGCGATAGGCCGCCTGCCGCCCGCCCAATGCAAGCGCGGCCAGCTCACCGTCCGTACAGGCGGCGAGGTCGACGGTCACGGCTGCTGCGGTGTAAGGGCCTTGACGACTGCCGCGTCGAAGCGCGCCGTCTGATCGGGGTGCAGCACGCCGCGCATGGCGAACACGTGCTCCAGCGTGACCTTCTGCAGTTCGCCCATCGCACGGTGCGAACTGTCGACCGCGGCGGCGACTTGCGGGCCATAGCCATGCTCGGCCTCGATCGCGGCGGCAAGCCGCGCATTGGCGGAGCGCAGTTCGAGTTCCAGCGCCTGCCGCCGCAGCCCGTACTGCTGCTCGATCGCCTCGATCTTGCGCGTCTGGTCCGGATCGAGCTTCAGCTGGGCGTGGAGCAGCTCGTGAATCTCGGATTCCACCGGCGGCTTCGGCGCGATCCAGGCGCGGCCCACCAGCACGCCGCCCAGCGCGGCCACGAAAGCCAGCAGGACGACAAGTCCCAGGCGAAGCGAATTGTTCATCGCGCGGCCACCGTGGCGCTTTCCAGCAAGGTGGACGGCGCCAGCGCATCCGATGCGCCGAACGGGAAGGCCGATGCGGCCTGCACCGGCTGCGCGGGAATGGCCGATCCGACCACGCCGATCCCCAGCGACAAGGCGATCACCAGTGCCATTGCCCCGGCAGAGACGCCCGATCCTGCCCGGGCAGCAAGGCCCGCCAGCACGGCATCGTCGATCCCGTCCAGCCGCGGGTCGAGCGGCAGGTTTCCGATGCGGGCAAGAATGGTGTCGACGTCGTCCATGGCAATCGATTCCCGAGGTTCCGATGCAGTTACGCAGGCGCCGCGCCGCCCCCTCAAAAAAACTTCGAGGGATGCCGCCGTGCCCTGCGTATCGCCGGGGTAGGATGAGTTCCCGAAGGAGTAAATCATGAAGTCCGCGCGTTTTCCCCTCCGCATGCTGGCCGGATTGACCGCAACGGCGGGGTTT
The DNA here is from genome assembly GCF_044029435.1 of Novosphingobium oxfordense. Lineage (NCBI taxonomy): Bacteria > Pseudomonadati > Pseudomonadota > Alphaproteobacteria > Sphingomonadales > Sphingomonadaceae > Novosphingobium > Novosphingobium oxfordense. The sequence goes on from NZ_CP147008.1 coordinate 876,634, forward strand.
GCCTTCGCGATCCCGGCACTGGCGCATCCCGCGCTTGTTTCCGCCAGCCCGATCGCCGCTTCGACCGCGCACGACGTCAGGACCGTCACGCTGACGTTCAGCGAGGCATTCACGCCGCCGCTTTCCGGTCTGGAAATCGTGATGACCGGGATGCCGGGCATGGAGGGGCATCATCCGGCGATGAAGATGAACGGCGTGAAGGTTGCAGCCGGTGCCGACCGCAAGTCGCTGGTGGCGACGCTGGCCAAGCCGCTGCCCGCCGGGACGTACGACGTGAACTGGCACGCCGTGGGCGAGGATAGCCACCGCGTAACCGGCAAGGTCAGCTTCACGGTCCGCTGATGCCGGGGGCCGTGTCGCCCGCATAGAACGAAAGGCCAAATCGGGGCTTTTCATATCCCCCCTGGGGGGATATTGGGCAGACATGTTCGATCTGTCCCAACTGCTCACACATGTCGGCGGCCCGATGGCCTCCGGCGCCTGGCTGTTCATTCCAAGCGCGATCCTGCTGGGCGCGCTTCACGGGCTGGAGCCTGGCCATTCCAAGACGATGATGGCGGCCTTCATCATCGCGGTGAGGGGAACCGTGCGGCAGGCGGTGTTGCTGGGATTGGCGGCCACGCTGTCGCACACGATGGTCGTCTGGGCCGTGGCGCTGGGCGGGATGTGGCTGTTCGGCGGACTGCGCGCGGAGGATACGGAGCCGTGGTTCCAACTGGCCTCCGGCGTGGTCATCGTTGGCATGGCGCTGTGGATGCTGTGGCGTGCGCGGCGCGAGCAGCTTGCGGCCGAGCGCTATCACGCAGGTCATGGTCATGGTCATGACCATGCGCACGATCACGGCCATCACCACGATCACCATCATGGACATCATCACCACGGCCATGGCGATCGTAACCATCATCATGAGCCGTCGGACGAAGAGATCCACGAACTCGAACTGGCGACGGGCGGCTATGTCGATGCGCATGAAGCCGCGCATGCGGAGGATATCCGCCGCCGCTTCGCCAATACGCGGGTGACGACCGGCCAGATTGTGATCTTCGGGCTGACCGGCGGCCTCATTCCCTGCCCTGGCGCGATTACGGTGCTGATGCTGTGCCTTCAGCTCAAGCGGCTGGCGCTCGGCGCCACGCTGGTCGTCGCGTTCTCGGTGGGGCTGGCGCTGACCATGGTTGCCTCGGGCGTGCTGGCCGCGCTCAGCCTGCGGCATGTCGAAAGGCGCTGGACCGGCTTTGGTGAGGCCATCCGCAAGGCGCCTTACATTTCCGGGCTCGTTATCCTGGGCGTTGGCCTCTATGTGGCGCTATCGGCATGGCAACACCTGCCGTGAGATAGCGGCAAAGAAGGGCGATGGATGAGCCATGCAAGCGACAAGGCGCTGGTCAACCGGCTGAGGCGGGCGAACGGCCACCTCGCCAAGATCGCGTCGATGGTCGAGGACAACCGCAATCCGCTGGAAATCGCCCAGCAATTGCAGGCGGTGATCGCGGCGCTGAGCAAGGCCCGCGGCGCCTTGGTGGCCCACCATATCGAGCATCATCTGGAAGAAGCCGTGGGCGAACTGACCCCAGAAACGCGCCGCACGCTCGAACAGCTTTCCGAACTCGCCAAGTATCTTTGATCGCTATCTTTGATCAGCGCTTGTTCGAGTCCGTCGGCAAAAGTCGCACCGTCGCCTGCCCATCGCTGGACGCAATTACCCAGATCCGCTGGTCGGGCGTCCCGATGTAAAGCGGCAAGCCGGCCGCCAACATCGTGAACACGTCGATCTCGGTAGGGACGGGATCGAGCAATTGCGTTGCGACCAGCCCCTTCGGAGCGTCTTTGGCGGCATGCGTCGGCATTTCCATGCAGCTCTTGGTGAAGGCATGGATCGGCTCGGCCGTTCCGTCGGCGGCGATCATCACGCGGGCATGGCCGCCGAACGGCACGTGGGTCAGGTCGCTTTGCGGCGTCAGAATATAGACCGGAACCGGCCCGTCCGGCGTCTCCGGCGGCAGGACCGCGATGTTGTAGGGCTCTTTCGTACAGCGCAAAAGCTTCTCACCGCCAACAAGGTCCAGCGCGGACTGCCGGGCTCGGATCATCCGCAGCGTCAATGGATCGATGATTTGCGAATCCTCCGCCGCGAACTGCGCGGATAGAACGCGGGATCCGTCACGTGGCAGGCGTGCGGCATAAATCGGCCTCGGGGCGTCGGGCTGCCGATCGAAGAACAGCACTTCAAGCGTTTGCGGATCCAGTTCATGAACGATCCAGCCACCAAATTGCGCCGATAGTGTCGCCAGGCGCCCTTGCGCCTTGGCATCCGCCATGAGGGCGTCGGTCGCGTGCCAGGCGGCCTGATCGAACGCGCGGATCTGCTGGCCGCGGTTGATGGCCAATTGTACCGCCGCTTGGTCGGCAGGAGACATAGTCTGGGCCAATGTCGGTGTCGTCGACAGCATGAAGCCCAGCGATGCCAGCGCGAGAGTACGGAAATTCGCCATGGCTCAAGGAATTAGTCTTTGTTTTGAGACAGGCCAGTGAAAATTCGTGAAACGATGGTGTTGGGGAGGAGAGCGCGGTGGGTGTCCATTCTTTCCCCTGTGGGCAAGCTGGTGCATGCAGGGGAAATGCCTCAATCCAAAAACGCCAAGTCTTCCACGTCGCCAGTGTCCTCACCGCTCCCGGCATCAGGCCGTACGCGCCGCAACAAGAGTTTCGAAGCCACGCATCAGGCGCTGATCGAAGCGTCGGTGCGGCTGATTTCCGAAAAGGGCGTGGAGGCGCTGTCGATCAGCGCATTGGCGCGTGCGGTGGGGCTGAACCGGGCGACCGTCTACTACCACTTCGCCGATCGTGAGGCGCTGCTGGCGGCGGTAAGCGCGTGGTCTTCGCGGCAGATCGTGCAGGGCTTCACCGCCGCGCGGCCGCAGCCCGAGCGGATCGATTTCGTCGGCCGTTTCGTGCTGGAGAATCCCGATCTCCTGAAGCTGTGGATCGAGAAGTTCATCGCCCCCGGCGACATCCGCGAAAACTATATCAAATGGGACGAATTCGTCGCTGCGAGCAAGGAGACGCTGGGCCGCGTGGGCGGCGAGGCCGAGGAGGTGGACGTGGAAGTCTACTGCACGATGATGCTCGTGGGGGCGATCATTGGCCCGCGCGTGTTCCAGGGCAGCGTCCGCCCGGACCTCGACAACGACGCGGTAATCGAGCGTTTTCGCAAGGAGCATCAGCGCATGCTGCGCCGTGACGGGCTTCTGCACGACTAGATAGTTTATACAACAGTGTTGAGATTCATTTCCGTCTCGCGTTAGAACGGGGCAAACACGACGCGAGAGGAAATGCCCATGACGACTGGAGCGCAGGTGGCAGCACCGGCCTATCAGCCGATTCCGGCTGACGATGTGGCCTGGCTTGGAACGGGCCCCGTTCCCGCCGCGCCCTATTACGATCCCGCCTGGTTCGAACTGGAGCGCAAGGCGGTGTTCCTGTGCAACTGGATCCACGTCGGCCATGTCTGCGAACTGCCCGATCCCGGCAGCTTCGTGCGGCGCGAGATGGAATTCGCCAAGGCATCGTTGCTGATCGTGCGCGGGCGGGACGGGGCGATCCGCGCCTTCCACAATGTCTGCACGCATCGCGGTACCCAACTGGTGTCGGAAGCGGCGGGGCGGCAGAGCAAGTTCAGCTGCCCCTATCACATGTGGACTTACGGCACCGACGGCGCGCTGCTGTCGGCCCCGGATTTCGAAGCTTTTCATGTGCCCAAAAAGGACTGCGCGCTGCCGCAGGTCCGGCTTGAGGAATGCGGCGGCATGCTGTTCGTGAACTTCGATGCGCAGGCCCGGCCCTTGCGTGAATGGATGGACGACTATGCCGAGCGGCTGGAGAAGATGCCCGTCGCCCGCGCCACCACCTTCAGCGAATACACTTACGAAATCGACGCGAACTGGAAGCTGACTTACGACAATTTCCAGGAAAACTACCATCTGCGCTTCATCCATCCGCGTTCGGGCGGGGCGGCGATCGGGGCGGACAACCAGTTCGGCTATCCCGCCAGCGTGGGCTTCTGCGGCCCCCACCGCACGCAGCGCATCTGGTCCAACCCGGCGCCCGAACTGAAGCCGTTCCAGCGGCAGGCATCGATGAAGGGCATCCCCGCGCTGATGCGCCGGGGCTTGCTGGATCTGCCGCATGGGCGCGATTATCTGGCGTTCTTCCCCAACCTCTTCGTGATCGGCACGCCCACGCAGCCGTTCTCGCACACCGTCTATCCGATCGCCGCCAACCGTTCGCGCGGCGTGGTGCGGGTCTACTGGTCGGGCGAGGATGCCGACGCCAGCGAGACTTTCGCGCGCGAGTATTCGCTGGGCCAGATCCGCGACATCCATGCCGAGGATATCGACATGATCGAACGCGGCCAGCGGGGGCTGGAAAGCGGGGCGCTGCGCCACATCCATTTCCAGCAGATGGAAGCGCTCTGCCGCCACCTGTTCAACGAAGTGGATGCGCGCGTGCGCGACTACGCGCGCGAAACGGGAGAATCGGTATGAGCGGGCAACTGCCTTCGGGTTTCGAAGTACTCGAACCCTTCGTGCAAATATGGGCGCGGCCTACCACCGCAGAGCGTGCGGCACTGCGATCGGCATCCGCACCGGAGGACCGGCAGGCGTTCTTCGCTGCGGCATCGCCCTTGCTCGATGCTGCCATGGTCTTGCTCGACAGCAGGCCGCTCGCCGAGCTTGCACCGAACGAGCGCCGATTGATGGACCTGTTCCTGTCGCTCGCCCATGTCGCGCTGGCGGTTGAGATTCAGGGGCCGGACGAGGTCAAAAGCGCCCCCTGGCGCGACCGCCTGCGCATTACCCGATCCGCCACAGACATTCAGAACATCGCCGGAGAAGCAGCATGATGAACCTTCAGGACAAGACCGTCTTCATCACCGGCGGCGGTGGCGGCATCGGCGGCGGCATGGCGCGTGCTTTTGCCGAGCGCGGCGCGCGGATCGTGCTGGCCGATATCGACCAGGGCTTCGCGCAGGAGGAAGCGGCGAAGCTTTCCGACAGCGTGGAGGTGCTCACACTGCCGCTCGACGTGCGCTCGCTGGAAAGCTGGCGGGCCGCACAGGTAGAGGCGGAGGCGCGCTTCGGCACCGTTGACGTGCTCTGCAACAACGCCGGCATTTCCACCGGCTTCAAGCCGCTGCTGACCATCGCGCCGGACGAGTTCGAGCGGGTGATGGCGATCAACGTTACCGGCGTCTACAACGGCGTGCTCACGTTCGCGCGGGAGATGGTGGCGCGGGGCAGCGGGCATATCGTCAACACCTCCTCCATGAATGGCCTCAGCCCTTTCGCCAGCTTCGCGGCTTACTCGGCCAGCAAGTTCGCGGTGCTGGGCCTTTCCGATTCCCTGCGGGACGAACTGGCGCCGGCGGGCGTGGGCGTTTCCACGCTGTTTCCGGGGCTGACGCGCAGCCGCATGTCGGAGGGCGATCTTGGCCGGATCAGTGCAGGCGATCCGGCGCGGGCGGCGGCGATCGAGGCGAACATGATGGACCCGCTTTGGCTGGGCCGCGCCGTGGTGCAGGCGGTGGAGAACGACGAGCCCTACATCGTCACCCATCCCGAATATCGCGACGCCCTGCGCGCGCGGCACGATCGCATCATCGCCGCTTTCGGCGATCCCGCACAGCCCGACTACCGCACCGGCGTCACCGCCACGCGGGTAGACTGAGACGCTTCCTGCGACCGCCAGATGCGCTGCTGGTACTGGCGCGGCGTGAGGCCGGTGGCGCGGCGGAAGGCGTAGGCAAGGCTGGAGGTCGATGCGAAGCCCACCGCATCGGCCACCTGCTTGATGCTCTCCTGCGTCGCCAGCAGGCGTTTCACCGTCTCCAACCGGTGATGGTGGACATATTGGCCGACGGTACAACCCCGGCTGCCCAGAAATCCGCGCGTGAGCTGGCGGACGGACAGGCTGCACAGGGCCGCCAGTTCCTCCAGCGATGGCGGCATGGCGTCTCGCTCCAACCGCTCGTCGATCACGCGAAGGCGCCACGGGGCAAGGCCGCCGTGGACCGTCTCCTCGACGATTTCCTCGAAATGACGGCATAGTTCGATCGTCAGTTGGGTGGCGATCGAACCCACCAGCAGCTTGGAATCCCGGCGCGGCGTGCGCGCTTCTTCAGCCAGCCGGCGCAGCAGTAGCCGCACGGTCTGACTGGGAATGTCCAGCGCGGCGAAAAGGCGCGGCGGGGTCCATTCCATGCGTTCGCCGAAGCGGTGGCGGGCAAGGCGGCCGCGCAGTTCGCAGCGGATCGAATGCTGCGGCTCCTGCCCATCCCATCGCACTTGCAGCGGATGACCGGGCGGCACGAAAACGATGTCGCCCAATGCCGCGAAGGGCTGGCGATCCGGCGCGAACGATCCGCGCGCATTGGCGGGGCGCGGGGTGACGCAGAGGTCCAGCACGGCATGATCGCCGCCCATTTGTGCTTCTCCGCCGCGGCCAAGATTGCCGTGGACCATGGTGACTTCGGCAGACGAAAAGCTGAGATCGGCCACGGCGCGCGAACGGCCCGAACGTGCAGGTGTCTGATCCATGCCTTGCCCTCCCTCTCAAGCCCGCGTCGCTATTTGGCCAGATATCCGCCTCACGTCCAGATCAGGATGCATGGGCCCGTTGCGCGGCGGATCGCCGGGTAACAGACTGCGGGCAAGACAGAACACCGGAGGATGCCATGCCAGAGCAGATGGCCGAAGCGCTTGACGATTTCGGCGGACAGATAGAATGGACGCGGTTCAATGCGTGGATGGGCGCGCATGAGGTGCCGGGCAGCGGCCCGGTCACGGCGGTACGCAGGCTGGCCGGCGGGCTGCAGAACAGTGTTTTCCTGATCACGCGCGGCGGTGAGGACATGATCCTGCGCCGCCCCGGCAAGCATCTGAAGCCCAAGAGCAACGAGACCATGCTGCGCGAGGCACGGGTGCTCGGCGCGCTGGAAGGCAGCGCAGTGCCGCATCCCCGCGTGATCGCGATATGCGACGATCCGGAAGTGATCGGCGCCTGCTTCTACCTGATGGAGCCGCTGGAAGGTTTCGCGCAATCCGGCGAACTGCCGGGCCAATACGCCACCGATCCGATCTGGCGGCGCGCGATGGGGGAGGAGCTGGTGAAGGCGGCGGCAGCGCTGGGCGCGGTCGATCACGTTGCGGTCGGCCTGGCCGACCTTGGCAAGCCGGACCAGTGGCACGAACGGCAGGTGGAGCGCTGGCGCTCTCAGCTTGAAGGCTATGCGGCCACGCCCGGCTACGATCCCGCCGAACTGGCGCACGTGGATGCGGTGGGCCGGTGGCTAGCAGACAATCTGCCCCGCGATCGTCGCATCGGCCTGGTCCATGGCGACATGCAGTTTCCCAACGTGATGTTCTCGCTGAAGGTGCCGAAAATCTCAGGCGTGCTCGATTGGGAACTCGTCTCGCTGGGCGATCCGCTGCTCGATCTTGGCTGGATCCTCTCCAGCTGGTCGGAACCGGGCGATCCGGAAGGCAAGTCGCCGATGGTGCGGCCGTGGGACGGGTTTCTGTCGCGGCGCGAACTGGTCGAACTCTATGGCACGCTGAGCGGGCGCAACATGGATGAGATGCCGTGGTTCTTCGCGCTCGCCTGCTACAAGCTCGCGTGCCTGCTGGAAGGCACGTACGCCGCCTCCAAGGCCGGGAAGGTGCCCGCCAATGTCGGGGAATCGGTCCACGGCTACGCCACCTGGCTCATGACCAAGGCGCGCCAGATCACCGCGGGCTGAGCCCACCCCAGGATAAGCGGGTTGAAACCTGCCGAAATCACAGAATTCTTGAGGATGTCAGCCATGGATTTCTCGATCGATCCCGAATTTCAGGAAAAGCTCGACTGGATGAACCGCTTCGTGCGCGAGGAAGTGGAGGCGATGGACTTGCTGTTCCCGCAAGGCAGCGAGCAGTTCAACATCCGCAACCGCAAGGCCCGCGCGATGGCGAAGAAGCTTCAGGCGCGGGTCAAGGCGCAGGGGCTCTGGGCCTGTCACCTGACGCCCGAACTGGGCGGCAAGGGTTATGGCCAGGTCAAGCTGGCGCTGATGAACGAGATACTCGGCCGCACCTCGTGGGGGCCGGTGGTGTTCGGCTGCGCCGCGCCCGATACCGGCAATGCCGAAATTCTCGCCATGTTCGGCACGCCGGAGCAGAAGGCGCGCTACCTTCAGCCGCTGCTCGATGGTGAGATATTCTCGACTTATGCGATGACCGAGCCGCAGGCCGGCGCCGATCCCAAGGAATTCACCTGCCGCGCGTGGCGGGAAGGCGACGAATGGGTGATCGAGGGGGAGAAGTGGTACGCCTCCAACTTCAAGGTCTCCTCCTTCGTGATCGCGATGGTCGTCACCAATCCCGAAAATGCGCCGCATGAGCGCATGTCGATGTTCCTGATCCCGTCGGACACGCCGGGGATCGTCGATATCCGCGACGTGGCGGGGATGAACGATCCGGTCGATAACGGCCACCATGCCTATCTGCGCTTCGACAAGGTGCGCGTGCCGCTGGACGCCATGCTGGGCGGGCCGGGGCAGGGCTTCAAGCTGGCGCAGGCGCGGCTGGGCGGCGGGCGGATCCACCATGCGATGCGCGTGGTCGGCCAGTGCCAACGCGCGCTGGAGATGATGCAGGAACGCGCGGTTTCGCGCCGCACGCAGGGCCGGCAGCTTGGCGATCACCAGATGGTGAAGGCGATGATCGCGGACAGCGCGATGGAACTGGAGATGTACCGCCTGCTGGTTCTGAAGGCGGCGTGGATCATCGACACCCAGCCGCACGGCGCCGCACGCATGCATATCGCCATGGCCAAAGTGGCGATGGCGCGCGTCTATCATGACATCGTGCGCCGTGCGGTTCACTTGCACGGTGCGCTGGGCACCACGCACGAAACGCCGCTGGCGCGCATGTGGATGGGCGTGCCGATGCTCTCCGTCGCCGATGGGCCGACCGAGGTGCATCAGGTGCAGATCGCCAATGCCCTGCTGAAGCAGACCGCCCCGGCGCAGGGGCTGTTTCCCAGCGAGCACATCCCCACCCGCACGGCGGAGGCGGAAGCCCGCTACGCCGCCGAACTGGCCGAAATCGAGCGCGAACTGGCGGCCTGACCGGCATGTCGCTGTTCGATCTGACCGGCAAGGTCGTGCTTGCCACCGGCGGCATGAGCGGGATCGGCCTGGCCTTCCTGCAAGGCTGCGCGCGGCAAGGCGCATCGGTTGCCGTGCTGGACCGCGATACCGGGAAAGCGGCCGAGGTGGTGGCGCACCTCGAACGTCTTGGCGCCGCGCGGGTCCATGTCGAGAGCGTGGACGTGACCGACGAAGCCGCCGTCGATGCGGCCTTTGCGGGCACGCTCGCCGCGCTCGGCCGGATCGATTGCGCCTTCGCCAATGCGGGGATCAGCCACCGCGCACCGGGTTTCGACGGGTTGGAAAGCGCCGATTATCACCGGTTGATGGACGTGAACCTGCATGGTGCTTTCTACACCCTGCGCGCAGCGGTGCGGCACATGAAGGAACGCGCCGGGCGCGGCGATCCGGGCGGCTCGATCGTCGCCTGCGGCAGCCTGTCGATCTATCACGGACTGCCGGGCATGGAGCACTATGCCGCTGCCAAAGCCGCCCTGCAGGCGATGATCAAGGGGCTGGCGGTGGAGATGGGACCCTACGGCGTGCGCGCCAACATGCTGGTGCCGGGCTTCATCCTGACCGGGCTGACCGCCGACAAGCCGGAAACGAAACAGATTGCCGAACGCTTTGCGGCGATCACCCCGCTGGGCCGACCGGGCGAGATGTCGGACATCGAGGGGCCCGCGGCCTATCTCGCTTCCGATGCCTCGAAATTCCAGAGCGGCGATACGATGGTGATCGATGGCGGCCGATTGGTGCGCAACGTCTGACGGGGAAATGATGGCAATCACGATGGATCTTGCCGGCCGTATCGCGGTCGTTACCGGGGGCAGCCGAGGCCTTGGCCGCGCCATCGCGCTGGGGCTGGCCGATGCCGGCGCCAGCGTTGCGGTGGCCAGCCGCAAGCTGGAAAGCTGCGAGGCGCTGGTCGCGGAGATAAAAGCCTTGGGCGGCAGTGCCTCGGCCCATGCTTTCGACGCCGCGTCGTGGGAGGACTGCGACCGGCTCTTCGCCGAAGTGATCGCGCGGTGGGGCGGGGCGGACATCCTCGTCAACAATGCCGGAAAGTCGCCGGTGGAGCCTTCCTCGCTGGCGACCAGTCAGGCAGCCTTCGACCACGTGATCGCGGTCAATCTGCGCTCCGCCTTCCGGCTATCGGCGCTGTTCGGCGCGCAGATGGTGGAGCGCGGCGGCGGGGCGATCGTCAACGTCAGTTCCAGCGGATCGCGCAAGCCGGAGCCCTATTTCGCGCCCTACGCCGCCGCGAAAGCCGGGCTCAATACGCTGACGGAGAGCTTCGCGAAGGAATTTGCACCCACAGTGCGCGTCAACACGGTCATGCCCGGGCCGTTCCATACGGATGGGACCAAGAGCTGGTCCCGCTCCGAAGGGTTTGCAGAGCATGCCCGCAAAAACCAGCCGCTGGGCCGTGGCGGAGAGCCGGCGGAGATCGTGGGCGCCGTGGTCTATCTGGCAAGCGATCTGGCGTCCTACGTCACCGGCGCCTGCCTTGCCGTCGACGGCGGCCACCTGATTGCGCGGGGGTAAGTTCGCCGGGGCGGCCATGCAATCGCCCCGTCGATGAGTGGCCCCTGTCGGCATCCCGCAGGCCGCCGGCGTGGTAGGAAAACGCCAGCTTGAAGAACACGGAAAAACTTGGGGAGAGGCACATGACACTGGCCGAAACGATCATCTCCGGCGCGCGTGAGCGTTCGGGAAATACCACTTGGGACGACGCGGAAATTCGCGAGCCGCTGGGGGTCCTGACCGAAGCGATCGAGGGTGAGGCGAACCTGACGGCGATGGGCCTTGCCGTGTTCACCCGCAACGCCACCGAATACCTTGCCAACCGCATGCGCGTGGAAGACTGGCTGGCGCAGCATCCGGAAATCCTCGAAACCCCGGTGGAGAAGCCCACCTTCGTCTTCGGCCTGCCGCGCACCGGCACGACGTTGACGATCAACCTCCTCAACGAAGACCCCGCCCGCCGCTGCTTCCTGCGGTGGGAGGCGTTCGCTTCCACCCCGCCGCCCACACCTGCGGAATTCCACGCCGGCCCGCGTTTCGAGGCGGCGCAGGCGCAGATCGACCATTCGCTGAAAGTGATGCCGCACATTTCCGCTATCCATCATGAGGATGGCGACAGCCCGTGCGAGTGCCAGTTCTCGATGGCGCCCAGCTTCATTTCGCAAGTCTACGATTCCCAGTACGACATCCCCAGCTATCACCGCTGGTTCCTGGACGAGGCCGACTATCTGCCCGCGTTCCGCTACCAGAAGCGCCTGCTGCAACTGCTGCAATCGCAGGCGCCGGGCCGCTGGACACTGAAGAACCCGTGGCATCCGCTCTATCTGGATGCGCTGACCGAGGTCTATCCCGATGCCCGGCTGGTGATGACGCACCGCGATCCGGTGGAGGTCGTCGGCTCCGCCTGCAGCCTGGTCTGGAACGTGCGGCGCATGTTCAGCGACAGCGTGGACCGCGAGCGACTGGGCCGCGACATGCTGGAGACGTTCGAGGCGATGATCGCCCGGCAGGACGACTTCCGCCAGCGCCATGGCCGCAATGCGATTCACGACGTGCTCTATACCGAACAGCTTCGCGATCCGCTGGGCACAATGCGGCGCCTCTATGCCCATTTCGACGAGGAGCTGAGCGCCGAGGCCGAAGCGAACATGAAGCGTTATCTCGATGCCAAACCCAAGGATCGCTTCGGCAAGCACACGTACGATCTGGCCGACTATGGCCTGACTGCCGGCGAAATCCGCGAACGCTTTGCGAACTATTGCGCCGATTTCGACGTGGCGATGAGCGCCGCCTGAGTATAGGCCGGGTGCCAATCCCGTCGATTGGCATCCGCAACCTTCAGTTCGTCATGGCGAGCGACCGAAGGTCGCGCGGCGATCCCGGCGTGGCGTGTGCGGCGCTGGATTGCTTCTCCCGCTTTGCGGGCTCGCAATGACGAAGGAAAGGGACGCGAACTGAATTCGAGCGACGTTTCGCGAAGCGAGGATGGGGGAAGCGGTAATAACACCCCCGTCATCCCCGCGTAGGCGGGGATCCCGCTTTTCTCTGCCCTCTCAGATATCCGCCACCGTTGTCAAAAGACGGCGGGGCCCCCGCCTTCGCGGGGGCGACGGGATCAGGTAGCGCGCTCGCTTTGAACCCGACCCGAGCCCGAACCCCGCGCGGGGTTTCGCTTACTTCAACTCCAGCCGCGTTTCGCCCAGCTTGGCCGTGAACGGCTTGCGGGCATCGGCGTCCTGGCTGACTTGCGAATTGCGGTCCTGCCCGATGTCGAACGTCTCGCTGAAGGCGGCGGGGGAGGTTGGGAAGTCGGTGATCTGCGCCTCGCCCACCGGCTTGCCGTCGATCAGCAGCCGGATCGTGCCGGCCCCCGGCGCGGGCAGCAGGGCGGGGGCTCCCGGCTTCGCCACCGGCACGTAGTCGTAGCCGACCGTCACCGGCCCTTGCGGCAGGCTGGCGGTGGACACCACGGTATCGCGGCGCTGGCCATAGGCGTTGTTCTCGAAGACGAGGTGGCCGTCCTTCACATAGAGCACGAAGCCGCCAAGCCGCCCGCCCTCGGCCACCAGCACGCCGGAGGCGTTGCCGGCATCGCCGTCGATCCGCACCGTCAGGCTATGCGCCTTGTTGCCCAGATCGGGCAGGGCATTGAGCGGCAGGCCGGAGATATCCGGTTGGAACACGAAGCTCTTGCGCGCGGGATCCAGCAGCGCAGGTGCGCCGATCGGCATCGGCACCAGCGGGAACACGCCGTTGCGCTGCCCTTCCTTGACGAATTCCGCCTTCAGTTCCGCCAGTTTCTCCGGATACTTGGCGGCAAGATCGGTCGCCTCGCTATAGTCGTGCGCCACGTCGTAGAGTTCCCAGCGGTCCTTCGCCGGATCGCTGGTGAAGACCTTGGGTAGGTCATGCAGCAGGTTCCACGGCTGATAGTCACGCTTGGCTGCCGCCACCCAGCCGTCCTTGTAGATCGCGCGGTTGCCGAAGATTTCGAAATACTGCTCGATATGCGATTCCGGCGCCTTGGCATCGGTGAAGGTGGCCAGCAGGCTGTGCCCTTCGAACGGGATCTGCTTCACGCCGTCCACTTCGCCAGGCAGTGCGATATGCGCGGCATCGAGGATGGTGGGCGCAATGTCGTTCACATGGCCGAACTGACCGCGGATCAGCTTGGGATCGTTGGTGTGGCCGGGCCAGGAGATCACCAGCGGATTGCGCGTGCCGCCGAAGTGGGAGGCGACCTGCTTCATCCACTGGAACGGCGTGGTGGTCGCCCAGGCCCAGCCGGCGGAATAGTGGTTGGACAAGTCCGGGCCGCCCAGCTTCTGAAGCTGCGCCAGTTGCGGGGGAATACCCTTCGGAATGTTGCCGCTGGCGGTCGCCTCGTTGCCGATGGCGCCATCGATGCCGCCTTCGGCGCTGCCGCCATTGTCGCCCACGACGTAGATCACCATCAGGTTATCGCCACCGGGTCGCGCGCGCAGCGTGTCGATCAATCGGCCCACTTCGTAGTCGGTCTGCTCCATGAAGGCGGAGTAGACTTCCATCTGGCGGGCATAGACCTTCTTCTGGTCCGCGCTCAGGCCGGACCATGCCGGAATGCCTTCGGGACGCGGCGTCAGCTTCGCATCGGCGGGGATGATGCCCAGCTTCTTCTGACGGGCGAAGGTCTCTTCACGGTACTTGTCCCAGCCGGCATCGAAACGGCCCTTGTTGCGGTCGATCCATTCCTGCGGAACGTGATGCGGAGTGTGCACCGCGCCGGTGGCGAAGTAGAGGAAATACGGCTTCTGCGGGGCAACAGCCTCATGATCGTCCACCCAGCCGACCGCCTTGTTCACCAGATCGGTGGTGAAGTGATAGCCTTGCTCGGGCGTGGTCGCGGCGGGGACCTGTGTGGTGTCGTTGAACAGGTGCGGCTCCCACTGGTTGTCGTCACCCGCCATGAAGCCGTAGAAGTGATCGAAGCCCAGGCCGGTGGGCCAGTGGTTGAACGGACCGGCCGCCGAAATCTCCCACTTGGGCGTATTGTGCCACTTGCCGAAGGCGGCGGTGGAATAGCCGTTGCCTTGCAGGATGCGCGCGACCGAGGCGGTGTCCGGGTTCCAGATCGAGTTGTAGGCGGGGAAGCCGGCGGCCAGATCGGCCAGATTGCCGAAGCCCACTTCGTGATGGTTGCGCCCCGTCAGCAACGCGGCGCGGGTGGGGGAGCAGATCGCGGTGGTGTTGAAGCGGTTGTAGCGCAGCCCCTGCGCCGCCAGCTTGTCCAACGCGGGCGTCCGCGGCACGCCGCCGAAGGTGGAGGTGGCGGCAAAGCCCGCATCGTCCAGCAGCACCAGCAGCACGTTGGGCGCGCCCTTGGGGGCCTGCGGCTGGGCGGGGAAGGCGGGCTGGGATTCGGTGCGGGTCAGGCCGATCTTGCCGGCGAAGGTTTGCGGCCCGCCGATCGCGCCGCCGCTGGCGGGCGCGGCTTCCTGCGCAAAGGCGGCGGAGGAAAGGGCACTGGCAGCGAGCAGCAGCGCCGCCTTGGTCAAAATACGCATCGGGCATCCCTGTTATGGTCGCGTTGAATCGAACCGACGCGCGCGACGAAGCGCGCCGGCCAAAGGCGGGCGTGTTTTGGGGGGCGTAAGTTTGGCTGGGAGCCGCCGTTAGTTCAGCGGATCCCCTCCTTTGATCGAGTGGGGCGAGGCAGGCGGCTTGCCGGAAACGACATTCTCCCGCGCTTGATAGACCATGCTGTAGGGCGGTACGCCGTGCGTCAGCCAGACGTTGCCGCCGATCTCGGAGCCTTTGCCGATTGTCACACGGCCCAGGATCGTGGCCCCGGCGTAGATCACCACGTCGTCCTCCACGATCGGATGGCGCGGGCTGGCCTTGGCGGCGGCGACCGAGCCATCGGGCGCATAGGCTTTCGCGCCCAGGGTCACGCCCTGATAGATCCGCACATGGTCGCCCACCACGGCGGTTTCGCCGATGACGACGCCGGTACCGTGGTCGATGAAGAACCCGCGCCCGATCTGCGCGGCCGGGTGGATATCGATCCCGGTCGTGCCGTGAGCGATCTCGGTCAGGATGCGGGCGACCAGCGGCGCGCCAAGGCCGTGCAGGGCGTGGGCCAGGCGGTAATGGATGATCGCCAGCAGCCCCGGATAGCAGATCAGCACTTCGTCCAGACTGCGGGCAGAGGGATCGCCTTCGTAAGCGGCCTCCAGATCGAGGTCGAGCATACGCCGGATCGCTGGAAGCTGGCGGGAGAAGGCCAGCACGATCGCGTCCGCTCTCTGCTCACCCGCCTGCCTCTCCGCCTCGCCCGAATAGGCGAATTCCTGCCGCAGTTGCGCTTGCAGGCGGCTCAGCGCGATCTGGAGCGACTGGGTGACGAAGGTATCCTCGTTATGCCGCCGCACGAAATCCGGGCCCAGCCGCAGTGGGAACAGCGCCCCGCACAGCTCGTCCGCCACTTTGGCCAGCCGCACGCGGGAGGGAAAACCTTCCACGCCATGTTCGGCATGCTGGCTGTTGGTCGTGCGCCAGTGCTGCCGGATTTCGGCGAGTTCGCGCACGATCTCACCCACATGCCAGAAATCGTCGCCCTCCGGTGCGGGTGCTGTCCGGGGTTCCTGTTCGATGGTCATGGCACCTTACCCGGCCGCCTGGTCTTTCAGGGCCACGCCTTCGATGGTGATGCGATGCATGGCGCGGCGGTGGCCGTGATAGTCGTTATAGGCATAGTGCCAGGTGGCGCGGTTGTCCCAGAAGGCGATCGACCCGTCGCGCCAGTGGAAGTCTTCCTGGAATTCCGGCTTCTTGCAGTGCTCGTACACTTCGGCCAGCAGGTCCTGCGACTCCTCATCGGCCACGCCCAGGATGCGGACGGTGAAGCTGGGGTTCACGTAGACCGCCCGCTTGCCGCTCAGCGGGTGGACGATCACCACGGGATGGACCGGATCGTCCAGCACGTCGGCCGCTGCGGCATTGCCGATACGCCCGTCGCTGCGGGTATCCTGCACCGCTTCGTAGACGGCGGCCTTGCTGCCGAACACGTGCCGCGCCGAATGGACCGCACGGCGGCCTTCGATCCGAGCCTTCAGCTTTTCGGGCAGCCCGTCATAGGCCGCGTACATGGAGGCGAAAGCGGTGGCGCCACCCTCCGGCGGAAGCTCGCGCGCGGCCAGGATGGAGCCCAGCGCGGGTTCGAAGTCATAGGAATGGTCGGTATGCCAGCCGCCGCCGATATTGTGCTGCTGCTCCGGCTCCTTCACCACCAGCGCGATCTCCGGATAGCCGGGATGGGCGGCGAAGAAGCGGTTGATGTTGATCGGCCCCCAGCGCCGCGCAAAGGCGATGTGCTGGTCCTCGGTGATCGACTGGTCGCGGAAGAACACCACGCCGTGTTCGGCAAAGGCCGCGCGAACTTGCGCGAACTCGGCTTCGGGAAGCGGGCGCGAAAGATCGACACCGAGTACTTCGGCGCCGACGCGGCCATGCGTGCGAATTTCGATGGTCATGCCGGACCCCTGAATTTCTCGGGAACGGACGTGGTGCCCAGAAGGGGACAACGGCGTCGGTTCGCCCTGATTACCGGATACATGGTGCCTGGCGTTGTCGCCCGGGCGCTGCGCATTCGTGGCAGATGACGCGGTGCCACCTGCGTCATGCCACGGCCTGGAATTTTCCCCGGCCGGCAAGCCAGACGCCCCTTGCCGACTTTCTCAACTTATTTAATTGACAAATAAGCGTCAAGCCCGCCGCGCAACCGGAAGCGAGGGATGGCGAAACCAATTCTTTGCCCGCCCGAAGCCTCTCTTCCCCCACGCACATCCGGCCGAAAAACTGCCCCCGCCATTGTAAGGCGTTTGTCAGTGAAAGGGGAGCAGACCGGGTCTCGGCTACCAAGGCGTAGCGATGCACCGTCGCGAGTCCCCCTGGCTTCCGGCCCAAGCTCGCGACTTCCTTCGATGAAGGAGATCTTGTCATGACTGCCCTGTATCAAACCCGCGGCCGTCAGCATTCGCTGGCAATGGCCGCGATCGTCACCGTGGCGGGCGGGCTGCTGCTCTGGACGCTGCCCGTGCCTGCCTCGGCAGAGAACTACCCGGCCTGTTCGGCGACGCGGACCGACGAATGCCAGCAGTCCCACGCCCACCATGCCGCCAAGTCGGCCCAGCACAACCATCACCGCACCGAACGGACCGGCAAGAAGGCCGCGCCGCGGTGAGCATCCCGCGTCCCGGATCGGCAGTACGCGCTGTCGCCCCGCGCTCATGCCGTCCCACATCGGCATGAGCGGGCGCGGCGCATGGCGGACGCCGGGGCGAGTACGGTTCCATGCGACCTTCCCGCCCCGATGACCGATATCCGCCGGCAAGCCGGGCGGCCGGACCGGGCGTGAGCGAAGTCTGTCCGCGTGCGCAGCCATCACATCCTCAATGCCGCGTCGAACCTGCTCGGCGTGACTTTCGTGATCATCACCGGCCTGCACCTGACCACCGATGCGCGCCATACGTTCGCGGACGAGATCGCGCTGGCTGCGGCGATTGCGCTGACGGCCAGTTGCTTCTTCTCCTACCAGTCGATCAGAGGAGGCCCGAACTGGTGCGAAACGCTGGCCGACCGACTGTTCCTGACCGCCCAGCTTATGCTGCTGGTGGCCGTCTCCACATTATGGCAGAAATGAACGGAAGCACCGGGAGACGCGGATGCGCCTGCTGATCGTCGAGGATAATGCCGATCTTTCGCAGGCCATCGTCCAGGCCTTCGCATCGCGCGATATCCGCTGCGATGTCGCGGGCAATGCGGGGGATGCCGAAGCGCTGGTTTCCACCACCGACTATGCCGCCGTGATCCTTGACCTGGGCTTGCCGGACGAGGACGGACTGGAACTGCTGGACCGGCTGCGGCGGCAGCGCATTACCTTGCCCGTCATCGTGGTGACCGCGCGCGGAGAGAGCGAGACGCGGATACGCGGGCTGGATATCGGCGCCGACGATTACGTGGTGAAGCCTTTCCTGTTCGCCGAACTCCACGCCCGCCTCAATGCCGTGTTGCGGCGGCAGAGCGGCTATGTCGATCCGCAATCCCGGATCGGCAACCTTACGCTCGACCTGCGCACGCGCGAGGTCTCGGTGGACGGCAAGCTGATCGAACTGTCGCTGCGGGAAATCGAGCTGCTGGAACTGCTGATGCGCCGGCCGGACCATGTGGTGCCCAAGCGCGTGCTGGAAGACCATCTGTTCGGCGCGGGAGACACGCTGGGCTCCAACGCCGTGGAAGTCTACGTCCACCGCCTGCGCCGCAAGCTGGAGGCGACGGCGGGCGTGAAAGTGCAGACGGTGCGCGGTATCGGATACATGATGTCCGCCGCATGATGCGATGGTGGCCAAACTCGCTGTTCGGAAAGCTGCTGACCGCGCAGATCGCCAATATCGTGTTCCTTGCCGTGGTGCTGCCGATCATTCTCTCCCACACTCTGGCGGCCACGGCGGACAGCTTCGTCGCCGGGCGCCTGTCCCACATGGCGACGCTGGTGGCGGGGCATGGCGATGCGACGCAGGAAGAGCTGGACCGGCTGACCCGCGCCTTTCCCGCGCAGCATACCGGCCGCAGCTTCGCCCTGTTCGACGCGGGGGGACGGATCCTTGCCCGCAGCGTCTCGCCCTTGCCCGGTGGCGTGGGAACGCCCCCGCACACCACGCCACCGGGCAAGGGCGAGACGTTTACCCGGCAGGGGCAGTTCGACGTTCTGAGCCGCCCGATCTTCCGCGATGGGAAGTTTGCCGGTCGCGTGGTGGTGGCGCAGGATCGCACCGTTCCCGACGAGATCGTCGACGATGTCGTCGACGATTTTCTCCGGCGCTTCCTCTGGGTCCTGCCCGTCATGCTGCTGGCCTCGCTGGCGCTTTCGCTGATCGTGCTGCTGCGGGTGACCGGCAATTTCCGCCGTGCCGCATCGCAGGCCGATGCGATCGGCCTTGCCCGGCTGGATGCCCGGATTGACGAGGCCCGCCTGCCCAACGAAGCGACCCCGCTGGTGCGCGCAACCAATCGCGCGATCGACCGGCTGGAGGCGGGGTACCACGCGCAGGGCGAATTCGTGGGCAATGTCGCGCACGAACTGCGCACGCCGCTTGCCCTGCTTTCGCTGCATACGGAACAGTTGCCGGTCTCCCCCCAGCGGGACCAGTTGCAGGCCGATATCGAAAAGGCCAACCACGTCGTCCGCCAGCTTATGGAACTGGCCGCGATCGACCGGCTCCATCCCGAATGCCGCGCGATACAGCCCATCGAAGTGGCGCGCGAGGTGGTGGAGACGATGGTACCGATCGTCTATCGATCCGGCCATTCCATTGCCCTCGAAACCCCCGAAACCGTCCCTCCGCCCGTGCAGGCCGTGCGCGAACTGCTGGTGATCGCGCTGACCAACATCGTCGACAATGCCGTGCGCCACACGCCGCCAGGCTGTTCGATCACGGTCATCGTCGAAAGCGAGGGCAGCCTTGTGGTCGAAGATGACGGCCCGGGTATCGAGATCGATGCCGGGGCCGTGGGCGTGCGCCGCTTTCGGAGGGGAGACGCCGCGCGTACCGACAGTGCGGGCCTCGGCATCTCGATCGTCGAGCGGATCATGCGCGTTTGCGGCGGCACTCTGGAAGTATCGCGCGCGGCAAGTGGCGGTGCCCGTCTCCGGTTGCGGATGGTTCCGGTCAACTCCCGAGAAGGCGCGTAAGGTCGGTGTAAGTGCCCAGGTCCACTCAGGTCTGACCGAACTTCCCCGGGACGGCCATGACAGACCTGGAACAACCCGCCGATCACGCCGCCAGCCCCCCAAACGCCGCGCCCCGCAGGCGGACGATATGGCTTTGGATGGCGGCGATCCTGCTGGCACTCGCGCTGATCGCTTTCGGCGCGCGCCATATCGCCGGATCTTCGAAGAAGGGTGGGGGGCGGCCGGTAGCTGCCGTCAACGTCGCCAGGGCGCAGACGGGTGACGTGCCGGTCAACGTCTCCGCGCTCGGCACCGTCCAGCCTGCGGTGACGGCCACGGTACGCACCCAGTTGGCCGGAACCCTGTTCAAGCTGTTCTTCCAGGACGGCCAGATGGTACGTCAGGGCCAGGTCCTCGCGCAGATCGATCCGCGCCCCTATCAACTCGCGCTGGCGCAGGCCAAGGCCAACCTTGCGCGCGACGATGCCCAGCTGGCCGCCGCGCGCGTCGACCTTGGCCGCTACCAGACCCTGCTCAAGCAGGACTCGATTGCCAGTCAGCAGGTCGATACCCAGCGTGCAACGGTGCGGCAGTTAACCGGCACCGTCGCCGCAGACCGCGCCGCCATCGGCACCGCGCAGCTCAATCTGGAATACACCTCCGTCAAGGCACCGGTGACGGGCCGGGCGGGCATTCGTCAGGTTGATATCGGCAACTACCTCACCCCATCGGACACCAACGGCATCGTCGTGGTGACGCAGCTCGATCCGATCGACGTCACCTTCTCGCTTCCGCAAGGGCAGCTCAGCGCCATCGGCCATGCCGCCGGCAGCGGTGCCGGGCTGCCGGTGGAGGCCCACGATCAGGATGCCGCCACGCTGATTGCCACGGGCAAGTTCCTGACCTTCGACAATCAGGTGGACACGACGACCGGCACCGTGAAGGCCAAGGCCCGGTTCGACAATGCTGGGAATGCCCTATTTCCCAGCCAGTTCGTCAACGTGTCCATGCTGGTCCAGACAATGCACGGCGTAGTCACGGTGCCGGTTGGCGCGGTGCGTCACGGCGCGCCGGGGGACTTCGTCTTCGTGCTGCAGCCCGATCGGACGGTGAAGCTGGCCGTCGTGAAGACGGGCCCGGCGACCAGGGACCGCATCGCCGTGCTGTCCGGACTCGCCGCCGGCCAGACGGTCGTCACCGAAGGCGCGGACGGGCTGGAAGACGGCGCCAGCGTTCGCCTTCCCGGTGACAAGGGTAAGGGCGGGGCCGGAGGCGGCCAGCACGGCGGAGGGGGCAGGAACGGCCACCACGGACGGCACGCCTCGCAAACCCAATGACCGACGCCAACGCCCCTCTCCCCTCCACGGGCGGACCTTCGCGGGCGTTCATCCTGCGCCCCGTGGCGACTACACTGTTGATGATCGCGCTGCTGCTGGCGGGCATGGTCGCCTATCGCAGCCTGCCGCTCTCGGCGCTGCCGGAGGTCGATTACCCGACGATCCAGGTCACCACGCTCTACCCCGGCGCCAGCCCCGACGTAATGGCGCTGACCGTCACCTCGCCGCTGGAACGCCAGTTCGGCCAGATGCCGGGGTTGACGCGGATGACTTCGGCGTCCTCGTCCGGCGCGTCGGTCATCACGCTGCAGTTCCGGCTCGATCTCTCGCTGGACGTTGCCGAACAGGAAGTGCAGGCGGCGATCAATGCGGCGACCACGCTGCTCCCCACCGACCTGCCCGCCCCCCCGATCTATGCCAAGGTCAATCCCGCCGACGCGCCGATCCTGACATTGGGGGTGACCTCCGCCACCCGCCCGCTGGGCGAAGTGCAGGGCATCGTGGAGCGCCAGTTCTCCAACAAGATCGCCCAGGTTTCCGGCGTCGGGCTGGTATCGATGTCGGGCGGGCAGCGGCCGGCGGTGCGGATCCAGGCCAACGTCCCCGCGCTGGCCGCGCGCGGCCTTTCGCTGGAGACGATCCGCACGGCGATCGGCAATGCCAACGCCAATGCCGCCAAGGGCAGCTTCGACGGGCCGACCAAGAGCTGGACGATCGACGCCAACGACCAGCTTGCCGATCCCGCCAGTTACCGCAATCTGGTGATCGCCTTCGCCAATGGCGCCCCGGTGCGGCTGGGGGACGTGGCCAGCGTCATCCAAGGTACCGAGAATGTACGTCTAGGTGCCTGGATGAACGGCAGCCCCGCCGTGGTGATCGACGTGCGCCGCCAGCCGGGGGCGAACGTGATCGGCACCGTCGATGCGATCAAGGCAGCGCTGCCCGATCTGGAAGCGCAGCTTCCCGCCGACGTCCACGTAACCCTGCTGACCGATCGAACGTCCGGCATCCGCGCCTCGGTAGCGGACGTGCGCTTCGAACTGATCCTTGCCGTGCTGCTGGTAACGCTGGTGATCTTCCTGTTCCTCGGCTCGCTGCGGGCCACGGTGATCGCCAGCATCGCCGTGCCGCTCTCGTTGGTCGGTGCCTTCGCCGCCATGTATTTCCTGGGATTTTCGATCAACAACCTGACGTTGATGGCGCTGACCATCGCCTCCGGCTTCGTGGTCGACGATGCCATCGTCGTGCTGGAGAACATCTCCCGCCACGTCGAAAGCGGCATGAAACCGTTCGACGCCGCCCTGCGCGGGGCAAGCGAGATCGGCTTCACCATCATCTCGCTGACCGTCAGCCTGATTGCGGTGCTGATCCCGCTGCTGTTCATGGGCGATGTGGTCGGCCGGCTATTCCGCGAATTTGCGGTGACGCTGGCAGTGACGATCCTGCTCTCTGCCGTCGTCGCGCTGACGCTGGTGCCGATGCTCTCCGCGCGCTGGCTGCGGCCGCCGCATGAGGAGCATCAACACGGCATCTCTCGCTGGACGCAGGACGCCTTTGCCCGGCTTTCCACCCGCTATGCGAAGCTGCTCGACCGCGTGATGGCGCGCCGTGG
Source organism: Novosphingobium oxfordense (assembly GCF_044029435.1). NCBI lineage: Bacteria > Pseudomonadati > Pseudomonadota > Alphaproteobacteria > Sphingomonadales > Sphingomonadaceae > Novosphingobium > Novosphingobium oxfordense. The sequence continues at coordinate 899,505 of NZ_CP147008.1, forward strand.
GCTGACGCTGCTGGTCTTCGCGGCAACGCTGGTGATCACCGGACTGCTGTTCTGGGTCATCCCCAAGAACCTGTTTCCTGAACAGGACACCGGCCAGATCGCCGTCACCACCCGCGCGCCGCAGGATATCGGTTTTGCGCGCATGGCCCAGCTTCAACAGCAGATCGCCGCGCGGATTTTGGCCGATCCCTCGGTTGCCAGCCTCAGTTCGGCGATCGGGGTGGACGGCCAGAACGCCACGCTTTCGCAAGGGCGCATGCTGGTGAACCTGAAACCGCTGGGCGATCGCGAGGGCCTGTCCTCGGTCGTGCGCGGGCTGGAACATGCCGTGGCGGATGTGCCCGGCATGCAGGTCTATTTCCAGCCCGTGCAGGACCTGACGATCGACACGTCCCCCGGCGTCAACGCCTATCGCTTCTCCGTCCAGGGCGCGGACCAGGACTTGGTCGCCCAATGGGGCGCGAAATTGGCGGCGGCGTTGGAGGGAGACCGGCACTTGCGCAATGTCACGTCCGACGTGCTGGCCGATGGCCGCTCCGTGGTGGTGGACATCAACCGCGACACCGCGAGCCGGCTGGGCCTCAGCGCACTAGCCATCGACAACGCGCTCTATGACGCGTTCGGCCAGCGCATCGTCTCTACCATTTACACCCAGTCCAGCCAGAACCGCGTCATTCTGGAAGCGACGCCGGGCGGGGTTGCCGACCCGCAGGCGCTTGGCGACTTGCGCATTCCGGTTTCGGTCAACGCTGGCACCGGTACTGAGGTGAGCGGGACCCAGACCAGCGTTCCGCTCTCCGCCGTCGCCACGATCCGCACGGCCGACGCCCCGCTTGTCGTCACGCGCGACGGCCAGTTCCCGGTCGCCACCATCGGCTTCGATCTGGCGCCCGGCGTCTCGCTGGGTAGCGCGGTTTCGGCGATCGGGCGGGCGGAAAGCCGCATCGGCATGCCCGCTGCGCTTTCCACCAGCTTCAACGGTGCGGCCAGCACCTTCCAGTCCTCTCTCGGCAACGAACTCTGGCTGATCCTGGCCGCGATCGTGGTCGTCTACATCGTGCTGGGCGTGCTCTATGAAAGCTTCGTCCATCCGGTGACGATCCTCTCCACCCTGCCGTCTGCCGGCATCGGCGCGCTCTTGTGTCTGTGGTTGACCGGCGCGGGCCTTGGGGTGATCGGGATCATCGGCATCGTGCTGCTGATCGGCATCGTCAAGAAGAACGCGATCATGATGATCGACTTCGCGCTGGAGGCAATGCGCGAGCGCGGCGCCAGCCCGGACGCGGCGATCCGCGAAGCCGCGCTGCTGCGCTTTCGCCCGATCATGATGACCACGTTCGCGGCGCTCTTTGCGGCACTGCCGCTGATCTTCGGCGGCGGCATGGGGCATGAGCTGCGTCAGCCGCTGGGAATCGCCATCGCCGGCGGACTGGTGTTCAGCCAGGTGCTGACACTGTTTACCACGCCGGTCATCTTCCTGGCGCTGGAAGAACGGCGCGCGCGCGGATGGCTGCCCCGACCATCCCCGGCGGCAGCCACATGAACATCTCGGCCCCCTTCATCCGCCGTCCTATCGGCACGATCCTGCTGACGATCGGGCTGATGCTGGCGGGCGCGGGCGCTTTCTTCCTGCTGCCCGTGGCGCCGCTGCCGCAGGTCGATTTTCCTACGATCATGGTGCAGGCGAGCCTGCCCGGCGCAAGCCCGTCGACAATGGCCTCCAGCGTCGCCGCCCCGTTGGAACGCCACCTGGGCACGATCGCCGGGGTGGCGGAAATGACATCCCGCTCCGGCGTCGGTTCATCCCAGATCACGCTGCAATTCGACCTTTCGCGCGATATCGACGGCGCCGCGCGAGACGTTCAGGCCGCGATAAACGCCGCCCGCGCGGACCTTCCGGCAACCCTCAAGTCCAACCCCAGCTATCGCAAGGCCAATCCGGCTGAAGCGCCGATCCTGATCCTGGCGCTCACCTCGCCCACCCGCAGCCCCTCCGAAATCTACGACGCGGTATCGACCGTGGTGCAACAAAAGCTGCTGCAGGTGCAGGGCGTGGGCGACGTGGAACTGGGCGGCGCGGCGCTGCCGTCCGTGCGGGTGGAGGTCAATCCGCTCGCGCTCTCCCGCTACGGCATCGCGATGGAAGACGTGCGCACTGCCCTGCAATCGGAAAGCGCCAACCGCCCGCGCGGGGTGTTCGATGCGCAGGGCTATAGCTGGCAGATCTATTCCAACCAGGCCGGTCTCCGCGCATCGGATTATAGCGGCACCGTGATCGCCTGGCGCAATGGCGCGGCGGTGCGCCTGTCCGACATTGCCTCCGTGATTGACGGGCCGGAGGATGTGCGCACGATGGGCCTGTTCAACGGGCGGAAGGCGGTGCCGATCCTGATCAGCCGCCAGCCCGGCGCCAATATCGTGCAAGTGGTGGATGCCCTGAAGGCGCAGCTTCCAGCCCTTCGCGCAGCCTTGCCCGCCGACATCCACCTTGCCATCGTTTCCGACCGCACCCTGACCATCCGCGCTTCCCTGCGCGAAGTGGAAGTGACGCTGCTGATCGCAACCCTGCTGGTGGTGCTGGTCGTCAGTCTGTTCCTGCGCAGTTGGCGGGCGACGTCGATCCCGGCCGCCGCTGTGGTCGCATCCCTGCTCGGCACATTCTGCGTGATGTATCTCGCCGGGTTCTCGCTCGACAATCTTTCGCTGATGGCGCTCACCGTCGCCACCGGCTTCGTGGTGGATGATGCCATCGTCGTGGTCGAGAATATCAGCCGCCATGTCGAAGCCGGGATGAAGCCGTTGGACGCTGCGCTCACCGGCGCGCGGGAGGTGGGCTTCACCGTCCTCTCGATCTCGGTCAGCCTTGTCGCCGTGTTCGTGCCGCTGATCTTCATGGGCGGGCTGGTCGGCCGGCTGTTCCGCGAATTTGCGCTCACCATGTCGGTCGCGGTGCTGATCAGCCTGCTCGTCTCGCTGACCACCACGCCGATGCTCGCCGCGCGGGTGCTGACGGGGGAGGAACGCGAAGGCGCGATCATGCGCGGCGCGCGGCGCACCTTCGACTGGGCCCACGCCCGCTACACGCGCGCGTTGGACTGGGCGCTCGCTAATCGCGGGGCGGTATTGCTGCTGCTGGCGGGCACGGTGGCGCTCAACGTCTACCTGATCGCCATCGCCCCCAAGGGCTTCTTCCCCCAGCAGGACACCGGCGGGCTGATGGGCGGGCTTCGCGCCGACCAGAGCATCTCCTTCGTCGAAATGCAGGACAAGCTGACCCGCATCGTCCGCATCGTAAAGAGCGATCCCGCCGTGGACACCGTCATCGCCTTCACCGGTGGATCGCGTGCGGGCGGCGGTTTCCTGTTCACGACCCTCAAGCCCCGCTCGCAGCGGCCGCCTGCGCCGGAGGTGATCGCTCGGCTGCGCCCGAAACTGGCGAAAGTCAGCGGCGTCAGCCTGTTCCTCAACCCCGTGCAGGACCTTCAGGTCGGCGGGCGGCAAACCAACAGCACCTACCAGTATGTGCTGAAAGCGGACGATCCCGCCGTGCTCAAGGCCGCCGGGCAGAAGCTGGTCGACGCCTTGAAACAGCATGGAGACACGTTGACCGATGTCGATATCGACCAGCAGGACGCCGGCGCCGACGCTTTCGTCGATGTGAACCGCGATACGGCAGCCCGGCTTGGCGTGCCGATGCAGGCGGTGGACGCCGCGCTTTACGATGCCTTCGGTCAGCGGCAAGTGGCGAACATCTATTCCGGCCTCAACCAGTACCACGTGGTGATGGAGGCCGCCCCGCAGTTCAACGGCTCGCCCGCCGCGCTGCAGAACATCTACCTGCCGGCCAATGCGGCGCCTTCCGCCGCCACCAATGCCACCAGCACCCAAACCTCCGGCGGTTCGGCCGTGGCCTCGGGCAATGCCGTCAGCACCTCTGCCCGCACGATGACCCCGCTGTCCGCCATGGCCAATTGGTCGACCGGATCGACCAATGCCGCCGTCAGCCATTCCGATGGAGAACCTTCGGCCACTGTCTCGTTCAACCTGCCGCCCGGCGGTTCGCTGGGCGCGGCGGCGCGCACGATCGCCCAAGTGCAGGCCGGGCTTGGCCTGCCCGCCACCGTCCACGGAGAGTTCGGCGGCACTGCCCGGGTCTTCGCGGAGTCGACCGGCAGCATGCCGCTGCTGATCGTTGCCGCGCTGGCGGCGATCTACATCGTGCTGGGCATTCTCTACGAAAGCGCCATCCACCCGCTGACCGCGCTTTCGACCCTGCCATCGGCCGGTGTGGGCGCAATGATCGGGCTGATCGCCACGGGCGGCGAGTTCGACATCATTGCCCTGATCGGCATCATCCTGCTGATCGGGATCGTGAAGAAGAACGCGATCATGATCATCGACTTCGCGCTGGAGGCGGAGCGCGGGCGCGGTCTGCCCCCGCTGGAGGCCGTGCGAGAGGCCTGCCTGCTGCGTTTTCGCCCGATCCTGATGACGACCCTGGCCGCCGCGCTGGGCGCGCTGCCGCTGGCGATCGGCTTTGGAGACGGCGCCGAACTGCGCCGCCCGCTGGGCATCGCCATCGTCGGCGGCCTGATCGCCAGTCAGGTGCTGACCTTGCTGACCACCCCGGTCGTCTACCTCGCGCTCGATCGTTTCCGCCGCCGTGGCGGTGCGGGGGAGGGGCTGCTTGCTCGCCACGGCGGTCGCTCGCCCGTTTCCGGAGGATCCGCATGACCCGCGCATTGCCCGCAACTTGCGTACCATTGGCCGCCTTGCTGCTGGCCGGATGCAACCTTGCCCCCGCGTATCGTCCGCCCGTTACGGTGGCGATCCCGCCCTCTTTCAAGGAAGCGCCCGACTGGGCGCCGGCCCGCCCGAACGACAGTGCGGCGCGCGGCGCGTGGTGGTCGCTGTTCGATGATCCGGTGCTGGATGGCCTGGAAAACCGGATCGTCGTCACCAACCAGAACGTCGCCGCCGCCCGCGCCGCCTACCAGGCCGCGCGGGCGCTGGTTTCCGTCCAGCGATCCAACCTGTTTCCGGTGGTAACAGCGTCCGGCAGCGCCACGCGTAGTGAACCGTTCGGCTCCGCCACGGAGGCGAACACGGCGACCACCACCACCGGTTCGCGCTTCGCGTTGGGAATCGGCGCCAGTTGGGAGCCGGACCTGTGGGGCCGCCTGGGCAACGCCGTTTCCCAGGCCGGCGCCAATGCGCAGGCCAGCGCGGGCGATCTCGCCAATGCGACGCTTTCCGCGCAGGGGGAACTGGCCAGCGATTACGTCCAGCTGCGCGGCATCGACGCGCAGCGCGTTTTGCTGGACGGCACGATCCACGACTACACGCGCGCGCTGACGATCACTGGCAATAAGTACAAGGCCGGCACCGTCGCGCATTCCGACGTCTATCAGGCGCAGACCTTGCTCGCCAACGCCACCGCCACGCGGCAGGATCTGGACCGGCAACGTGGATTGCTGGAACACGCCATGGCCGTGCTGGTGGGCGAAAACCCATCCACTTTCGCGCTTGCCCCGGTGGAATGGAAGCCGGTGGTGCCGGACGTGCCCGGCATCGTTCCGGCCACGCTGCTGGAACGCCGCCCGGATATCGCGGCGGCCGAGCGGCGCGTGGCGGCGGCCAACGCCAATATCGGCATCCAGCGCGCCGCCTATTTCCCGCAGGTTACGCTTTCCGGCAGCGCGGATACCACCGGCAGCGTCGTGAAGCAGTTGTTCTCCGCCGCCACCAGCCTCTGGTCGCTGGGGCTGAGCGGCCTGATGACCTTGCTCGATTTCGGTGCGCGGCACGGGCAGGTCATGCAGGCGCGGGCGCAGTACGATCAGGCCGTGGCCACGTACCGCCAGACCGCGCTCACCGCGTTCCAGCAGGTGGAGGACAACCTGATCGCCGCGCGCATCCTGGCCGACGTTTCCCGCAGCCGGGTGACCGCTGCGGATGCGGCCAATCGTGCGGAGGCCATCGCCAACAACCAGTATCTGGCCGGGCTGGTCGATTACTCGCAGGTGATCGTCGCGCAGACCACGGCCTTCAGCGCCCGGCAAACACAGATTCAGGCGGTGATCGATCAACAGACTGCCGCGGTTGCCTTGATTCAGGCCGTCGGCGGCCGATGGGCGTGACGCGCCGTCGGCCGCTCAGCAAATAGTCAAAGAATCAATGCTTGACCGTTGACTCCGGTTGCGGACGCGAATCTACTTGGGCGCGGCGGATGTGACGGAAGGAGAGGCGGATGCCTCGCCAGGAAATAATCGACGCCGTGAAGAAATACGCGGATCCATTCCGTGTAACCAAAGGCAATGACTTTCGCCTGAAGCATTTCGACCCCGGCGATACGCTGGGCCTCAAGATGAGCAAGAAGGACGCGGGAAAGCTGCTTGAGCGCGGCTCGGAGTGGCTCGCGCTGGAGCAGGACATTCTCTATGCCCAGGATTCCTGGGCGGTTCTGCTAATATTCCAGGCCATGGACGCGGCGGGCAAGGACGGGACGATCAAGCACGTCATGTCGCGCGTCAATCCGCAGGGTTGCGACGTCGTTTCCTTCAAGCCGCCTTCCGCAGACGAACTGTCGCACGATTTCCTCTGGCGCTACGCGATGCAAGTGCCCCGGCGCGGCCGCATCGGCATCTTCAACCGCTCCTACTACGAGGAAGCGCTGGTGGTGCGGGTGCACCAGGACTTGCTCAAGGCGCAGATGATTCCGCCGGAATTCGTCCGGAAAAGCATATGGGACGAACGGCTGGCCGATATCGCCAATTTCGAAAACTACCTTGCACGGCAAGGCGTGATCATCATCAAGTTCTACCTCAACCTTTCCTTCGACGAACAGAAGAAGCGTTTTCTCCGCCGCCTCGACAGGCCGGAAAAGAACTGGAAATTCAGCGCGTCCGACGTTCGTGATCGGCGGTACTGGGACGATTACATGAAGGCCTACGAAGAGGTCATCCGGCATACGGCCAGCGAAACCGCGCCATGGTACGTCGTGCCCGCCGATCACAAGTGGTTCACGCGCCTGATCGTGGCGGCGGCCATCGTCGAGGCCGTCGAGAGGCTTGACCTGCGATATCCCGAAGTGACGCCGGAGCAGAAGAAGGACCTCGCCGCGGCTCGGAAGGAGCTTGAACAGGGCAAATAAGGGGAAGCAGTAAGGGCATGTCGACCGCAATCGCAGTTCTCGGCGGCGTCGGGTTGTTCCTGCTCGGCATGACCGTCATGACCGATGGGTTGAAGGCGCTGACCGGATCGGCGCTGCGCGCGGTGCTCGGCAAGGCGACCGCCACACCCGTCGCCGGCGCGTTCTGGGGGGCGATCGTGACGCTGCTGGTGCAATCTTCCAGCGCGGTGACCATGACGACGATCGGCCTTGTCAGCGCCGGGCTGCTCACCTTCACCCAGGGGCTTGGCCTGGTGTTCGGCGCGAACGTGGGGACCACGGGCACCGGCTGGCTGGTGGCGCTGGTGGGCGTGCGCGTATCCCTGTCGGTCTATGCCCTGCCGATGATCTTCGTGGGCGCTTTGGCAAAGCTGCTGGCCGGCGGCCGGACTGCGGCGGCCGGCGGCGCGCTGGCGGGCTTCGCGCTGGTGCTTTACGGGCTCACCACGCTGCAGGAAGGCATGGGCGGCCTTGCGCAGAGCCTGCATCCCTCCGACCTGCCCGCCGTGCTGGGCATGCCCGGCATCGGCTGGGGTTCGGGTTCGATGGGGCTTTTAGCGCTGATCGCCGTCGGCCTTGTGATGACGGCGGTCATGCAATCCTCGACCGCCGCGATTGCCGTTACGATCTCAGCCTTTCATGCGGGTGCGGTGGGGCTGGAGCAAGGCGCGGCCCTGATCATCGGGCAGAACATCGGAACGGCAACGAGTTCGGCAATGGCGGCGATCGGCGCAAGCACGACGGCCAAGCGGCTTGCCCTGGCCTACATGCTGTTCAAGATCATCGCCGCGCTGATCGCGGTCGTGGCTTTTCCGCTGACGGCGCCGCTGCTGAAGGGCCTGACCGGCCGGTTCGACGGGACGACGCTACTGGCCGCCTATCACACCGCCTACAACGTCGTCGGCGTGGCAGTGCTGCTTCCGGCGACCGGCTGGTTCGCGCGCGTCGCGGAGCGGCTTCTGCCGTCGACGGAGACGGCGGTGGAACGGACGCTGGACCGCAGTGCGCTGCTCAACCCGATGATCGCGGTCGAGGCGGCGCGGCGCGTGGTGGCCGATATGCTCGGGACGATTGCGGGATCGGTTTCGGCGGCGCTCACCGGTAAGGCGAACGGCGTCGCCCAGACTGCGGCGACGGCGACGGGCGCGCTGGAAGAGGTGCGGGATTTCCTGTCGGAACTGCAGGAACCGCCGGAGACCGAAACCGAACGGTTCCGGATGACCAGCACGCTCCATGCGCTCGATCACGTGACGCGGCTGGCGGAAATGCTGAGGGCGGACGATCTGCCCGTGCCCGGCGCGGCCGCCGCGCATGCGCCCGAAGCAGCCGCGCTCTGCGGGGAGGCGATGCACGCGGCGCAGGTCGTCGCCGGCTCCCTTCCCTTGGAAGCGCTGGCCCGGAAGCGAGCGGGAACCGTTCGCTGGAACGTTGCGCCGGAAGTCGAGGCGGCACTGGCCGAGGCGGAACGCACGGCGATCGCGTTGACAGCGCTGCGGCAGGAACAGCGGACCACGATCCTCGCCTCCGTCGCGCCGGGGCAGCTGACGGCGGCCGAGGCGCTTTCGCGGATCGATGCCGCGCGAAAGCTGGAGCGGATCGCCCATCACACCTGGCGTTCGGCCGCCCATCTGCTGGGCCGCGGCGAGCAGGACCATTCCCCGTCACCAGGCGACTTGTCCGGAGGAAGCGAGCATGAGCCCAGTTGAAACGACAGCGTCGGATCCCCTGCCGTGGCATGCATTGCCGACGGAGGAGATAACGAAGCAGTTGCATGTCGATCCCGCTCGCGGCCTCGACGCGGCCGAAGCTTCCGGACGGCTCGGCACTTATGGCCCGAACCGCTTGCCGCAGGGCAAGAAGAAGGGGCCGTTCGTTCGTTTCCTTGCCCAGTTTCACAATATTCTGATCTACGTGCTGCTGGCCGCCGGCTTCATCAAGCTTATGCTGAGCCTCTGGCTGGATGCGTCGATCATCTTCGCCGTCGTCATCCTCAATTCGCTGCTGGGCTTTCTGCAGGAAGGGCGCGCCGAAAAGGCGCTCGATTCCATCCGCGACATGCTTTCGGCCGAAGCCCGCGTGGTGCGCGGCGCGGAAACCCGCCTGATCCCCGCAGAGGACCTGGTTCCGGGCGATATCGTCCTGCTGGAATCGGGTGACAGGATCCCGGCCGACCTTCGGTTGGTGGAGGCGCGGAACCTGCGCACCGAAGAAGCGGCGCTTACCGGCGAATCCGTCCCGGCGGAGAAGACCATCGCGCCCGTGCCTGCCAAGGCCACGGTGGGAGACCGGGAGAACATGGCCTTTTCCGGCACGATGGTCGTATCCGGGCGGGCCACGGGCATCGTCGTGGCCACCGGCAGCCAGACCGAGCTTGGCCGCATCAACCAGATGCTGGCGGAAGTGAAGGCGTTCGAGACGCCGCTGCTGCGGCAGATCAAGAAGTTCGGCTATGTCATCACCGCCGCCATCGGGATCGTCAGCGTGCTCCTTTTCGCGTGGGGACACTGGCTGGGGCACAAGACTTTCGTGGAGCTGTTCCAGGCTGTGGTCGGCATTGCCGTTTCGCTGATCCCCGAAGGTCTGCCGGCGCTGATCACCATCACCCTTGCCATCGGCGTGCAGCGCATGGCCCAGCGCCATGCCATCATCCGGCGCCTGCCCGCGGTGGAGACGCTGGGATCGGTATCGCGCATATGTTCGGACAAGACCGGGACGCTGACCTTGATGGAGATGATGGTGACCTCCGTCGTCGTCGCCGATGCCGCCTATGAAGTGACCGGAAACGGCTACGCGCCGGAGGGGGAGGTGATGGCGAATGGCCAGTCCATCGGCGGCCCGGGGGAAGTCCTGGCGCTGATGGGGCGCGTGTCGCTGCTGTGCAACGATGCCGAGCTTTTCCAGGAAGACGGCAAGTGGAAGGTGGAAGGCGATCCGACCGAGGGCGCGCTTTTCCCGCTGGCTTCCAAGCTGGACATGGATCGCGCCGTGGAAAGTGCCGCCGCGCCCCGAATCGATTCCATTCCCTTCGAATCCGAACACAAGTTCATGGCCACCCTGAACCGCGCGCCGGACGGTGACGTCTTGCTGGTGAAGGGCGCGCCGGAAGTGATCCTGGAGCACTGCGACCGCCAGCAGACGGCAACTGGCCCGGTCTCGCTCGACCGCGATCGCTTCATGGCCGAGGGCGATCGGCTCGCGGCGCAGGGGGAGCGGGTGCTGGGGCTGGCGTGGTTGCCGCAACCCAATCTGGCGGCCGGCACGCTGAAACCCGATCACTTGCCCAGGACGCTGGTGCTGCTGGGCCTCGTCGGCCTTATGGACCCGCCGCGCAAGGAGGCCGTGGAGGCGGTCCGCGAATGCCACGGGGGCGGCATTCGCGTGACGATGATCACCGGCGACCACAAGATCACGGCGGCGGCGATCGCCAAGATGCTGGGCATCGGGGATGGCAGGACGGCGGTGGCGGGCATCGAGATCGAGGCGATGAACGATGCCGCCCTGCAGGAATGCGTTCGCGACGTCGACGTGTTCGCCCGCGCCAGTCCGGAGCACAAGCTGCGGCTGGTCAAGGCGATCCAGGCCAACCGGCAGACGGTCGCCATGACCGGGGACGGCGTGAACGACGCGCCGGCGCTGAAGAAGGCGGACATCGGCGTCGCCATGGGCATCAAGGGCACGGAAGTGACCAAGGAAGCCGCCGGGATGATCCTGGCCGACGACAATTTCGCCTCGATCTCCGCAGCCGTGAAAGAGGGGCGCACGGTCTACAACAATATCGAGAAGGCCATGCTTTTCCTGCTGCCGACCAACATTGCCCAGGGCGCGGTGATTGCAGTGGCGATCCTGTTCGCCTTCACGCTGCCGATTACAGCCCCGCAAGTGTTGTGGGTGAACATGATCACGTCGGTGGCGCTTGGCCTGGTCATTTCCTTCGAACCCCATGAGGCGGACGTGATGCTGCGTCCGCCACGGGCCATCGACCGGCCGATCGTCACCGGGTTCGGGATATGGCGCATCCTGTTCGTCGGCGCGGCGCTGGTGCTCTATACGCTGGCCACCTTCTTCTGGATGACGTCGCAGGGCGCATCGGATGCGCTGGCGCGCACCGCTGCCGTCAATGCCATCACCGTGGGGCAGGCCTTCTACTTGCTCAACAGCCGGTATCTGCTCGATTCCTCGCTGTCCCTGCGGGCCCACAGGGGCAATCCAGTCTTGTGGTACGGGATCGGCGCCGTGGTGGTCCTCCAGATCCTGTTCACGTATGCGCCGCCCTTTCACGCCATTTTCGATACGGCGGCCTTGCCCCCGGCGGCGTGGCTTTGGCTTCTGACGGGCGGAATTATCGTCTTCCTCGTGGTCGAACTGGAGAAACTCGTCATCCGGTCGATCCCGCCGCTCAGAAGGGCCGCCTTGTCCTTTCAGGACGGACGGAGTTCCGCCTGATCAATCCCGGCCGCCACCGGCACTTGCCAGCCACGTGCGGTTCGACCATGGCAGACGGCGTTATCCGCATGGAATGGCAAGTGGATGGGGCGCCCCCGGCAAGACGAGAACAGGGTCACGATCCAGGCCGTGGCAAAGCGCGTGGGCGTTTCGGCCATGACCGTTTCGAACGTCATCAACCGGACCGGCCGGGCCAGCCGCGATACGCGTGAACGCGTCCTCGCGGCGATTGCCGATCTTGGCTATGTGCCCAACCAGTCGGCACGAAGGCTGGTCGGCGCCAGCGTCGCTTGCGTGGGCCTGATATACTCGGCGGTGGAGAGCGTCTTCGTTGAGGCGACTTTGGCCGCCGTGGCCGTGATCGCTGCGGAGAACGGGATCCAGCTTCAGATCCGTTCGGTGAATGACGCCTCGCCTGAGGATGTCTCTGCCGCCGCGCAGGACATGATCCGCAAGGGCGCGCAGGCGCTGCTGCTGCTGCCGCCCTATGCGGAGATGCTGGGCGAACAGGCCCATCGCGAAGGCCTTGGCGTGCCGGCGGCCGCCATTGCGACGGCCATGGCCTTGCCGCACATCACCACCGTCCGCATCGACAATCGGGAGGCCATGCGGGCGATCACCCAGCGCCTGATCGCGCAAGGCCGCCGCCGCATTGCGGTGATAGCCGGCCCGCCGCGCCATTCGGACGGCGTTGCCCGGCTTAAGGGGTATCGCGACGCACTGCGCGCCAATGGGATGACCGTCGATCCGGCGTACGAGGCGGAAGGGGATTTCACCTTCCAGTCCGGCCTTGCCGCTGCGGAGCGACTTCTGGATCTATCGCCGCGTCCGGACGCGATCGTGGCAACGAATGACGACATGGCGGCGGCCGTGCTCTGGATCGCGCATCAGCGCGGGCTGCGACTGCCGGCTGACCTGTCGGTAACGGGCTTCGACGATACCCTGATCGCGACGCGGGTCTGGCCCCCACTGACCACGGTGCGCCAGCCCATCCGGGAGATGGCGAAGGATGCGATGGAATGGCTGGCCGGCGCCGTTCGTCATCCCGATCGGCATGCCGTACCGGGGGACATCGTGCTGCCGTTCACGCTGGTTGATCGCCACTCTGCCTGAGCCGAAATTTTTGCCTTGTGGTTTATCGTTAAATCAATCAGTCCCACGCTTCGATGATAGAAAGGGGAAAAGGGTGGCCGAGGCAGCGGGGCAGTTGGGGGCGGCGACCATGTCGGGGGCGCAACGGTATGCGCCGACGGCCGCGCCCGATCGGACGGCGACCGGCAAAGTCCACTTCGAGGTTCTGGACGGGCTGCGCGGAACCGCCGCGATGCTTGTGGTGCTGTTCCACATTCAGGGCATCACGGTTTTCTGGGATGGCGCGAAAGTCATTCTCCATCACGCGCCCATGGCGGTGGACTTCTTTTTCGCGCTGTCCGGATTCGTCATCGCCTATGCCTACGACGATCGCTGGGACCGGATGACCGCCCGCGAATTCCTGACGCTCCGCCTGATCCGGCTGCATCCGCTGGTAATCCTGGGCGTGTTGCTCGGCTTCGTGAGCTACCTGTTCGATCCGCTGGCCGGCACGTCGCAGGACATACCGCTGCGCACCGCTCTGCTGGCGCTGGTACTCGGCCTGCTGCTTCTGCCCGCCCCTTCGCTGCCGAACCGCTGGACCGATACGCATCCGCTGAATGGCCCGTGCTGGAGCCTGCTGCAGGAATACATCGGCAACATCGCCTACGCATTCGTGCTGCGGCATCTTTCCACGCGGACGCTCGCGATCATTGCCGGGCTGAGTGGCGTGGTGCTGGTCGCCAGCGTCGGATACCTGGGAAGCATCGACCAGGGATCGGCGTGGGACAGCTTCTGGATGGCGCCCGTTCGCCTGTGCTTTCCATTCGTGGCGGGGCTTTGGCTCTATCGGGTTCGCGATCGGCTGCCGGCCGTACGGCTGGGCTGGTTGCCGCTGACGGTGATCATGGTTGCCGCCATGGCCTTTCCAACCCTGCCTGCCATCGGCGGGATCAAGCTCAACGGCCTCTACGAAGCGACCTGCGTCGTACTGCTGTTTCCCTTCATCATCCATGCTGGCAGCCATTCCGACGCGGGATGGGGCATGACGGGCCTGTGCAAGGCAAGCGGGCGCATTTCCTACCCCATCTACATCACGCACTTTCCGTTCCTCTACGTCTGGATGAACTATGTCGCGAACGGAAACCCGTCACCGGCCCAGCGCCTTGGTGTGGGGCTCGCTCTGATCCCGATGCTGCTGGCGGTGGCATGGGCGGCTTATGCATTCTGGGACGAGCCCATTCGCCGCCGGTTGCGCGCGGCCTTGGCCAAGCGCCGCTGATGGGCGCGCCTTTCTCCTCCACCGGTTCCCGCGCAAACGCGCCGGGATGCCTCACCACGACAGGGAAATCATGAAATCAGTCCGTAAAATTCGCAGGGCCGCGCTTGCCGGAGCGGCCGTGATCGCCTCCCTGGGCGCAAGCGGCGCCGCGCAGGCGCAGCGCGCTCCGGCTGCCGCACCGCCCAGCGACGCTGAAGTACGCGCCCGTGCCGACGCCCTGATCGCGCAGATGACGCCGGAGGAAAAGGCGGGGCAACTCACCCAGTATTTCGACTTCACCAACGCGCCCGAGGAATCGAAACGCGTCACGGACGAGATGGCAGCGGCGCGCGCCGGATCGCTGCTGTTCGTGAACGATCCGGTCGAACTCGATCGCCTACAGCACATCGCCGTCGAGAAGACTCGTCTCAAAATCCCTCTGCTGTTCGGCTATGACGTGATCCACGGGTTGCGCACGATCATGCCCGTACCGATTGCCGTCGCCGCAAGCTGGGATCCCAAAGTGGCGGAAGATGGCCAAGCCGTCGCCGCGGCCGAAGCCCGCGCGGTGGGCCTGCACTGGGCCTTCGCGCCGATGGTGGACATCGCGCGCGATCCGCGCTGGGGCCGCATAGTCGAAGGCGCGGGCGAGGACCCCTATCTCGGCTCTGCCATGGCGGCGGCGCAAGTGCGCGGGTTTCAGGGTAGCCATCTGGGTGCACCCGGCCACATCATTGCCGGCCCGAAGCACTTCGCCGGCTATGGCGCCGCGCTCGGCGGGCGCGACTACGATGAGGTCAATCTTTCCGACAGCGAGCTTTGGAACGTCTACCTGAAGCCGTTCAAGGCGGCGGTCGATGCCGGTGCGGGCAATATCATGAGCGCCTATATGGGCCTCAACGGCACGCCCGCGACGGGCAATCGCTGGCTGTTGACCGACGTGCTGCGCAAGACGTGGGGCTTCAAGGGCTTCGTCGTCACCGACGCAGGCGCGGCTCACGACCTGATGACGCACGGGTTTGCCAGCGACAACCAGGACGCCGGCGTACGGGCACTGACGGCGGGCGTCGATATGGAGATGGCGCCGCCGTTCGGCACGTCCGCGTTCAAGACGCTGCCGCAATCACTGGCCGAAGGCAAAATCACGACGACCCAGTTGGACGACGCCGTGCGGCACGTTCTCGAAGCGAAGATCCGCATGGGGCTGTTCGAGCAACCTTATGTCGACCTGAAAGCCGCAGAGCGTGTCCTGAACGACCCCGCGCATCGCGTCACCGCGCGGATCGCCGCCGAACGCAGCGCCGTTCTTCTCCGCAACGAGGGCGGGCTGCTCCCGCTCGATCACAAGCGCGTGAAGTCGATCGCCGTGATCGGTCCCTTGGCAGATTCTGCGCGCGATACCGTGGGTCCCTGGGTGTTCGATCAGAAGGACGACGAGACGGTTACCGTGCTGGCGGGTATCAAGGCGAAACTGGGGGCGGCCGCCCGCGTCGACTATTCGCCCGGCGTCACCATGCCGGCGCGATTGCACCCCTCGATTTTCGAGTCCGGTCCGCACGCCGCAACCGCCCGTCCGCAGATCGATGATGCGGCCGAAATCCGGCGCGCTGTCGGCATGGTGGGCTCTGCCGATGTCGCCGTTCTCGTCCTTGGCGAGGGGTGGAGCATGATCGGCGAACAGGCCTCGCGCTCCTCGCTCGACCTTCCGGGCCGGCAGCAGGAACTGCTCGATGCCGTCATCGCGACGGGCAAGCCTGTCGTCGTCCTGCTCATGAGCGCGCGCCCGCTCGACCTCAAGGGCAGTAAGCCCGGCGCGCTGATGAACATCTGGTATCCCGGCTCGCAGGGCGGTGCAGCCGTGGCGAACCTGCTGTTCGGGGAAGTCTCGCCCGGCGGCAAGCTGCCGTACAACTGGCCCCGCAATATCGGCCAGATTCCGCTGCCCTATGCGCACCTGACCTCCTTCCAGCCCAAGACGAGCGAACAGCGTTACTGGAACGAGCCGAACTCGCCCCTCTATCCGTTCGGTTATGGGCTTACCTATTCGACGTTCGCCTTCTCGAACCTGAAGATCGGCAAGGGAACCGTTGCGCCGGGCGAAGCAGTGCCAGTCTCGGTGGACTTGAAGAACACGGGAACGCGCAAGGCGGACGATGTTGCGCAACTCTACATCCATCAGCGCCATGGCTCGGCGGCACGGCCCGTGCGGGAACTCAAAGGGTTCCAGCGCGTGACGCTGGCGCCCGGTGAAACTCGCACGGTCGAATTCATGATCAAGCCGGAAGACCTGACCTACTGGGCCTCCGCAACGCGGGACTTCGTGCAGGACGAAACGACGTTCGACGTCTACGTGGGCGACGATTCCAACGCTTCACTGACGGCCACGTTCGAAGTCCGCAAGCCCTGACGCGAAGAGGGGCGGGTCGGTAATCCCGGCTCGCCCGTCTTCCGGCAGCGCCTTGCATCGGTCCACCGCGCTGCCTAACCGACCGGCATGAGCAGTCTTGTGATCCGGCCCTTCGTTCCCGCGGACGAACAGGGCGTCATCGACGTGATACTCCCGATCCAGCGGGAGGAATTCGGTCTTGCCATCACCGCCGCCGACCAGCCCGACCTTCGCGCAATCCCGGCCTTCTACCAGACCGGATCGGGCGAGTTCCTTGTCGCGGAGCATCAGGGGCGGATCGTCGGCACCATCGCCATGAAGGATATCGGCAGCGGGCAGGGGGCCCTGCGCAAGATGTTCGTCGCCGCCGAGTTTCGGGGTAGCAAATTCGGCGTTGCCCGAGCGCTCCTCGACCGGCTGCTCGAATGTGCACGCTCCGTTGGATTGCAGGAGGTCTTTCTCGGCACCACCGATCGCTTCCTTGCAGCCCATCGCTTCTACGAAAAGCACGGCTTCCATCTGATCGACGCAGCGGAACTGCCGGAAAGCTTCCCCCGCATGGCGGTAGACACGCGCTTTTACGCGCTGAAACCGGGCTCCGCGTAAAGGCGCCGGCGATCTCGGCTGGCTAATGGGCAAGCAGCCGGCGCCAGCGCCAACCATTCAACCCGATGCGGGGGCGTGAAGGCTCAGTCTCTTTCCCCATGAACCCCGATCGGAATGAGGGCGGAACTCCACTCGATTCCCACTCTCTCGATCGGCCAAAGGCGCCGGCCCTTGATTGCGGTGGGCTGGGGACCCATGTTTGGGGACGAGTTGGGCCCCAAGGCGCAGGAAAGCTGGGATTTGGGCCTATGTGTCGTTTTTTTGAAAAAGGCGTTTGACCGAATCAGAAAGGCGTCTTAGAGGGCCTCTCACCGCAGCGGACCACACGGTTTGCTAAGGTCGCCAACATAGACGGGCAACATGCTCCTCGAGATCAAAATCGAGGAAGGCTGGTTGTCCGGGTTTTTCGTCGGCGGGACCTTCGGGTTCGGATCTTTGACATTGTAGGTTTTTGATGAAGGGACATGTGGGCGACGGCGCCTGGTCCTGCGGATCTTCGGGTCGCGGGTACCAGTATAAAGCAAGCCGATGCTAAGCATGTCCTTACGTAACCATACGTTTTACATGTGCAGGTATCGGCTCCCGAAGTTCGGTGTTTGTGGTTGGTTGGCTTAGGCTGGCGCTGCGAACATTGTGACACAAACTTGAGAGTTTGATCCTGGCTCAGAACGAACGCTGGCGGCATGCCTAACACATGCAAGTCGAACGAGATCTTCGGATCTAGTGGCGCACGGGTGCGTAACGCGTGGGAATCTGCCCTTGGGTTCGGAATAACAGTGAGAAATTGCTGCTAATACCGGATGATGTCTTCGGACCAAAGATTTATTGCCCAAGGATGAGCCCGCGTAGGATTAGCTAGTTGGTGGGGTAATGGCCTACCAAGGCGACGATCCTTAGCTGGTCTGAGAGGATGATCAGCCACACTGGGACTGAGACACGGCCCAGACTCCTACGGGAGGCAGCAGTGGGGAATATTGGACAATGGGCGAAAGCCTGATCCAGCAATGCCGCGTGAGTGATGAAGGCCTTAGGGTTGTAAAGCTCTTTTACCAGGGATGATAATGACAGTACCTGGAGAATAAGCTCCGGCTAACTCCGTGCCAGCAGCCGCGGTAATACGGAGGGAGCTAGCGTTGTTCGGAATTACTGGGCGTAAAGCGCGCGTAGGCGGTTACTCAAGTCAGAGGTGAAAGCCCGGGGCTCAACCCCGGAACTGCCTTTGAAACTAGGTGACTAGAATCTTGGAGAGGTCAGTGGAATTCCGAGTGTAGAGGTGAAATTCGTAGATATTCGGAAGAACACCAGTGGCGAAGGCGACTGACTGGACAAGTATTGACGCTGAGGTGCGAAAGCGTGGGGAGCAAACAGGATTAGATACCCTGGTAGTCCACGCCGTAAACGATGATAACTAGCTGTCCGGGTACTTGGTACTTGGGTGGCGCAGCTAACGCATTAAGTTATCCGCCTGGGGAGTACGGTCGCAAGATTAAAACTCAAAGGAATTGACGGGGGCCTGCACAAGCGGTGGAGCATGTGGTTTAATTCGAAGCAACGCGCAGAACCTTACCAGCGTTTGACATCCTCATCGCGGATTAGAGAGATCTTTTCCTTCAGTTCGGCTGGATGAGTGACAGGTGCTGCATGGCTGTCGTCAGCTCGTGTCGTGAGATGTTGGGTTAAGTCCCGCAACGAGCGCAACCCTCGTCCTTAGTTGCCAGCATTTAGTTGGGCACTCTAAGGAAACTGCCGGTGATAAGCCGGAGGAAGGTGGGGATGACGTCAAGTCCTCATGGCCCTTACACGCTGGGCTACACACGTGCTACAATGGCGGTGACAGTGGGCAGCAAGCAGGCGACTGCAAGCTAATCTCCAAAAGCCGTCTCAGTTCGGATTGTTCTCTGCAACTCGAGAGCATGAAGGCGGAATCGCTAGTAATCGCGGATCAGCATGCCGCGGTGAATACGTTCCCAGGCCTTGTACACACCGCCCGTCACACCATGGGAGTTGGATTCACTCGAAGGCGTTGAGCTAACCCGCAAGGGAGGCAGGCGACCACAGTGGGTTTAGCGACTGGGGTGAAGTCGTAACAAGGTAGCCGTAGGGGAACCTGCGGCTGGATCACCTCCTTTCTAAGGATTTGGCAGAAAGCGCCGGCGCTAGACGCTGGAAGAGCTTCTCCCATTCCAAAGAACATGCCGTCGTCCTCATGTCCCTTCATCCTGGAGATATACAGCGTTTGTGCTGTATGTTCTGCCTGAGCAGGCTTATCTGCCGCCCGCGGCCAATTGGCTTGCTTTGGCGCGAGGATGGGCCGGTAGCTCAGGTGGTTAGAGCGCACGCCTGATAAGCGTGAGGTCGCAAGTTCAACTCTTGCTCGGCCCACCATCCTTATCTTGGGGCCTTAGCTCAGCTGGGAGAGCGGTTGCTTTGCAAGCATCAGGTCATCGGTTCGATCCCGATAGGCTCCACCACCTTTTTGAAGGTGGCTTTTCCAAGATACTCCAGAGATGAAGCGAAACAGTTCCGGTCTTCGGACCGGTTAGCGGGATTTGCCCGCAGATCTTTGACATTGTGAATGGGTTTTTTAATCGATGCCGTGGCGCGTCGTATTTGCCGGACGTCGGCAAATACATACGACGTGTCATTATATCTGGCTGAGATAATCGTCCGCACCTAGCACGGTGACGCCTCTATGCAGGGCTGTCATTGATGGTGTGGATTCTCAAGCGTGAGGTAAGAGCATTTGGTGGATGCCTTGGCATGTACAGGCGAAGAAGGACGTGGCACGCTGCGATAAGCGTCGGGGAGCTGTGAGCAAGCTTTGATCCGACGATTTCCGAATGGGGAAACCCACCTTCACCATTTCTCTCAGATGTTGCTTCGGCAGCTTTTGAGTGAGGTGGATAAGGTATCACCTTAGTGAATATATAGCTTTGGTGAAGCGAACCCGGGGAACTGAAACATCTAAGTACCCGGAGGAAAAGACATCAACCGAGATTCCGTTAGTAGTGGCGAGCGAACGCGGACCAGGCCAGTGCCTCATCTTCAGTTAGCAGAACACTTTGGAAAGAGTGGCCATAGCGGGTGACAGCCCCGTATGCGAAAACGATGGATGAGGACTCGAGTAGGGCGGGACACGTGAAATCCTGTCTGAACATGGGGGGACCACCCTCCAAGCCTAAATACTCGTACATGACCGATAGCGAACACAGTACCGTGAGGGAAAGGTGAAAAGCACCCCGATGAGGGGAGTGAAACAGTACCTGAAACCGAATGCTTACAAGCAGTAGGAGCCTCTTTAGGGGGTGACTGCGTACCTCTTGCATAATGGGTCAGTGACTTAATGTACCATGCGAGCTTAAGCCGTTAGGTGTAGGCGCAGCGAAAGCGAGTCTGAATAGGGCGACTGAGTATGGTGTATTAGACCCGAAACCCGGCGATCTAGGCATGACCAGGTTGAAGGTGCGGTAACACGCACTGGAGGACCGAACCGGTGAATGTTGAAAAATTCTCGGATGAGTTGTGTTTAGGGGTGAAAGGCCAATCAAGCCGGGAAATAGCTGGTTCTCCGCGAAATCTATTGAGGTAGAGCGTCGGATATTTGCCGTTGGGGGTAGAGCACTGGATGGTTGCGGGGGTCGCGAGATCTACCAATACTAACCAAACTCCGAATACCAACGAGTCTAGTCCGGCAGACAGACGGCGGGTGCTAAGGTCCGTCGTCAAAAGGGAAACAGCCCTAACCTACAGCTAAGGTCCCCAAGTCATCACTAAGTGGGAAAGCATGTGGGAATCCCAAAACAACCAGGAGGTTGGCTTAGAAGCAGCCATCCTTTAAAGAAAGCGTAACAGCTCACTGGTCTAAATAAGGGTTCCTGCGGCGAAAATGTAACGGGGCTAAAGTGATGCACCGAAGCTTAGGGTTCAGAACTTGTTCTGAGCGGTAGCGGAGCGTTCCGTAAGCGAGTGAAGCGGGAGGGTAACCGACCGTGGACGTATCGGAAGTGCGAATGCTGACATGAGTAGCGATAAAGAGGGTGAGATGCCCTCTCGCCGAAAGACCAAGGGTTCCTGCTTAAAGCTAATCTGAGCAGGGTGAGCCGGCCCCTAAGACGAGCCCGAAGGGGGTAGTCGATGGGAACCACGTTAATATTCGTGGGCCTGGTGGTGTGTGACGGATCTCGTGTATTGTACAACCTTATTGGATTGGTTGTGCTTTGAAGAGGTTCCAGGAAATAGCCCCACCGTATAGACCGTACCCGAAACCGACACAGGTGGTCAGGTAGAGTATACCAAGGCGCTTGAGAGAAGTATCCTGAAGGAACTCGGCAAATTGCCTCCGTACCTTCGGAAGAAGGAGGCCCCATATATGCGCAAGCACTTGTGGGGGGCACAGGCCAGGGGGTAGCGACTGTTTAGCAAAAACACAGGACTCTGCTAAGTCGGCTTCAAGACGACGTATAGGGTCTGACGCCTGCCCGGTGCCGGAAGGTTAAGAGGAGGAGTGCAAGCTCCGAATTGAAGCCCCGGTAAACGGCGGCCGTAACTATAACGGTCCTAAGGTAGCGAAATTCCTTGTCGGGTAAGTTCCGACCTGCACGAATGGCGTAACGACTTCCCCACTGTCTCCAGGATATGCTCAGCGAAATTGAATTCTCCGTGAAGATGCGGAGTACCCGCGGTTAGACGGAAAGACCCCGTGCACCTTTACTGCAGCTTCAGAGTGGCATTAGGATAGAATTGTGTAGCATAGGTGGGAGGCTTTGAAGCACCGGCGCCAGCTGGTGTGGAGCCATAGGTGAAATACCACCCTGTTATGTTCTGATGTCTAACCTCGCACCGTTATCCGGTGCAGGGACCCTCTGTGGCGGGTAGTTTGACTGGGGCGGTCGCCTCCTAAAGAGTAACGGAGGCGCGCGATGGTAGGCTCAGGCCGGTTGGAAACCGGCTGCAAGAGTGCAATGGCATAAGCCTGCCTGACTGCGAGATTGACGAATTGAGCAGAGACGAAAGTCGGTCATAGTGATCCGGTGGTCCCTCGTGGAAGGGCCATCGCTCAACGGATAAAAGGTACGCCGGGGATAACAGGCTGATGATTCCCAAGAGCTCATATCGACGGAATCGTTTGGCACCTCGATGTCGGCTCATCACATCCTGGGGCTGGAGCAGGTCCCAAGGGTTTGGCTGTTCGCCAATTAAAGTGGTACGTGAGCTGGGTTCAGAACGTCGCGAGACAGTTTGGTCCCTATCTGCCGTGGGCGTCGATACTTGAGAGGAGTTGACCCTAGTACGAGAGGACCGGGTTGAACATGCCTCTGGTGTACCTGTCGTGGCGCCAGCCGCGCAGCAGGGTAGCTATGCATGGACGGGATAACCGCTGAAAGCATCTAAGCGGGAAGCCTCCCTCAAGATTAGGTATCTTCGAGTCGTGATAGACCATCACGTTGATAGGCCGGGTGTGGAAGTGCGGTAACGCATGGAGCTAACCGGTCCTAATAACTCTGTTCATGCTTGATGAATCCCACCATCAATGACAGCCCTGCCAACCCGTGAGACACAGTCTCACAAACCGGGAAAAGCAGCGCCAGTCTTGATGATCGGACGATCATCCAGCCAGATATTCAGCTCCGACAAGGAGCAGCACGGGAACCATCGATTAAAAAACAGCACGCCGTCTCCATTGCTTGGTGACCATAGCGTCAGTGACCCACCCGATCCCATCTCGAACTCGGCCGTGAAACCTGTCAGCGCCAATGGTACTGTGGCTCAAGCCCCGGAAGAGTAGGACGTCGCCAGGCATTGAAGCCGGCGTGCTTAAAAAAAACCCATCACAATGACAAAGGGCTAACGCCCTCAAGCAGGGCCCCAAAAGGGCCCTGTTCGCGTTCATCAAGAACGCAACACAACGGTGACGCGGGGTGGAGCAGCCCGGTAGCTCGTCAGGCTCATAACCTGAAGGTCGTAGGTTCAAATCCTGCCCCCGCAACCACATCCAGTCCTGATCCGACCGTCCCGCACCGTCCGGCGACGTCCACGGGCGACCATTTTTCCAAGCATATCAAATATTTTTGACCATCCCGGCGGGCCGTCATGCGTCCCGCTGCGTCCCGTTCAATGCACCCAGAGCCATTTGAATTGGGGGTATTTTTGGGGGTAGCATTTGGGCCGATACCCCCAGATGGACACGGCCCATGGCGCTCACGGAACTCGAGGTCAAATACGCGGCAAAGCGCGGCAAGCCTTACAAGCTCGCCGATGGCGGCGGATTGCATGTTCTCGTCCATCCCAATGGTTCCAAGCTGTGGCGCATGAAGTACCGCTTCGCCGGCAAGGAAAAGCTTCTCAGCTTCGGTCAATACCCCGACGTGTCGCTGACCGCGGCCCGTGCCAAACGACACGAAGCACGCCAACTGCTGGCGCTGGGAAAAGACCCCGCCAAGATCCAGCAGGCCAAAGACGAGGCGGAGGCCCGTACCTTTGAGATCGTCGCGCGTCAGTGGCACGCTCGCCGCGTGGATAGTCTCAATCCCGCCCATGCGAAGCGTCTGCTGGCGCGATTGGAACGCGACGCATTTCCGGCGATCGGATCCACTCCCATGGCCGGTGTGAAGGCGCCCGAGATACTGGCGGCGATCAAGGCCGTCGAGGCGCGCGGCGCATTGGACGTGAGCAGGCGCGTACTCCAGTCGATTGGCCAGATCTTCCATTATGCGATTGCCGAAGGGTTTGTTGAGCACGATCCCTCCGCGCATCTGACAGGTGCGCTCAAGGCGCGTCCCAAAGTGCAGCACATGGCGCGGCTCCCACTGCAGCAACTTCCCGAACTCGTGCACGCCATTCAAAACTATGACGGGGAAGAGGATCCCCGGCGCCGCGAGATTACGCGAGAGGCGATGCTGTTCACGCTGCTGACCTGGTGCCGGACCAGCGAGACACGCTTTGCGGCCTGGCACGAGTTCGAGAACCTCGACGGCGCGAACCCGCTCTGGCGCATCTCCGGCGAGCGCATGAAGATGCAGCGCGAGCATATCGTCCCGCTCTCGCGTCAGGTCGTGTTGCTCCTCCGGCGCCGCCTGCGCGCGACCAACGGCGAAGGGCTGGTGTTTCCGGGAACCAAACCGAGTAGTCCCATCTCGCAAAACACCATGATCTACGCCTGCTACCGGATGGGCTATCGCGGCCGGCAGACGGTGCACGGCTTTCGCGGCATGGCCTCGACCTGGGCCAACGAGAAGGAGATCTACAATTCCGACTGGATCGAGATGGCGCTCGCGCATTCGGAAGACGACGACATTCGCGGTGCCTACAACAGTGCGCTCTATCTGACGCCGCGTCGCCGCATGCTCCAGGACTGGGCGGATACCATAGGGCGCAGTGGAGATGCGGCGATCGAGAAGCGAGCGTCTGCTTATGACAAGGTCGAAACGGACGCCGCTGCAGAACCAGAGGAAGGAAACGTCATCCGATTTCCTTCAAAGCTATAAACACCTTTAGAGTAGAGACTGTCCATCACAGCAACGGGCTCCATCTCGATCGCTTAAACTTCGCCACCGATCCCCGGAAGCCGCCATCACATTGGTGCAGAGTGCAATGACTGCGTCGGTGGTCGATCCGGCACCTTGAAATGGGATTCGATTGTGTCCAGCCGCAGATTCTTGCGCATCGTCTTGCGTGAGAGCCCGGGCCATGATCTCACTGGGCGAACCCATGCAGCTTCGATGGCGTTGTGTTTTGCGGACTCAGTCCTTCTTTACGAAAGGCGCAATAGCAGTCAGGAGTTTCCCGAGGGTCTCGGCCGAGCGTTCGAGTTCTGCTTTTTGCTCAGTATTGGGGGCGCTATTTCGATCAATCTCTGCGAGACCACAAACAAGCTTCGAGTACGAAGTCTGATCCGGTAGTTCAGATCCGATAACCACGGCAGCGATCCTGGCTTCTGCCGAAGTCAGTTCATTATGATAGTATTTGATCTCGGTAAGGCTGTATTTGTAGAGTCCGAGGAAGAAAAATGCAAAAATCTCAATTGAAAGGACGAGCGAGATGCGTGGTGCAAAACTGTATAGAAACTGAGATATCGTGACGTTGGCGTAGTTGGCCGTAAATACAAACACGCCTAGGGTCGTAATTCCAATAATGGTGGCCACAATGCCAATCGAGAGGTTGAGATTGCCTCTAAATTCAAGCGCCTCGATCTCTCTGCGCATTCTGTTGACCGATTGTTCCATTAAATCGGTGTATCGCTTGGCGCGATCATCGGCCAGAACGCGCTGGCTTATCCGGGCCAACAGTTCGGTATGTGCCAGATCATCGATCTGATTCTCAATCGCCTCTCGAACCTTATCCTTGTCGACCTTGCGAAGATCGTTGCCGAGACGTGCAGCGAGACGTTGAAAAGAAATAATTTTCTTTGTGTCGCCGCCAAACGGCAGGATGCTATCCGGGAAAGCCGAAGATCGTCTTCTTGTTTTGTTCAGATAAGTCAGCGTGGCCATAAACAGCGTGGCGGATGCGGCGGCGAACAGTGCAAGTAATTTGGCATCATGGGTTTGGGTAAAATTTTCAAAATCCGATTTGTTCAGGCTGGACGTGGAACCAATCAGTGCAATCAAAGCCGCGGATAGACCCATCGTTGCGGGTACTACCGACATCACTAGGTGTTTCAGTTCTTTGAGATAGTGTTTCTTCAAGAGCTTCAGTTCGACCTTACCCGCAGACACCTTCTATCCCCCTATGATTAAGGGGGGGTAATGCAAAGTATGGACGGAATGTTCAAGGCGATATCGAAGGCGCAATTCGACCGAGCGACGTCGCCCTAACGATAATAATTTGTGAGATTAAGTGCAAAACGAGGTCGAGTTCGCACGGTAGATTGT
Organism: Novosphingobium oxfordense; assembly: GCF_044029435.1. NCBI lineage: Bacteria > Pseudomonadati > Pseudomonadota > Alphaproteobacteria > Sphingomonadales > Sphingomonadaceae > Novosphingobium > Novosphingobium oxfordense. The sequence goes on from NZ_CP147008.1 coordinate 925,313, forward strand.
GCTGTGAACGGTCTAATCGATCTATTTATCTATTAATCGATTGAGTATGGGACTACTTCCCGCCGAAAGCTATCGATGGAGATGTCTTTTCCGTTAGGAGGAAATGCTCTCTGGTCGCAATTATGCCGGCTACAAGTTCGGCATGAAGCTCCGATAGGTGTGGCGGGGTGGCTCAGGTTTATTTCGTCCGCGTAAACGAACTCTGCAGCGAAGTCGACTTCACACCCTAATGCAACGGCGTAGCGACGAGGGCGCTCCGCGTAGCTGCCGGTCGGCTTCACAAGACCTTTCGCCATGGAAACGTAGCGGACGCCATCTGGCATCTCCGCGAGCTGAATATGAATTCTATCAGGCACCGCGGCAGCCTCATGGACTACCCAAAGGGGGCAAGCGCCGCCGAAACGCGCAAATCGAAGGCGCGTAGCCGAGTGCCGTTTTGTGATGTTGCCGGCCAGGTCGACGCGGCAGAAATAAACTGGCGTGCCGCGTGCGTTTGGGCGCTGGAGTGTGGAAAGCCGGTGACAAACTTGCTCGAAGGTCACATTGAAAAGGTGTCGGAGCCTATCAACGTCATGCCGCATGTCGCGCGCCATCGAACGAAATTGCTCGTATGGCATCAGGATCGAACCCGCCATGTAATTGGTTAGGCCAATAGATAGAAGATTCCGAGCGGTTTTGGAGCGGACGTCTGCGTTACTTGAAATCGTCGCGATGTCTTCGTTGAAGTGCGTGCTGCTGATGTGCCAAGCTAGGTGGAACCTAAGACTGTCGTTCGCTTTTGCCGTATTTATCGTGAGTGTACTTTGTTGTTCGTCGAATAATCGAACAGGCCCTTTGTCTGAAAAAATGAGCGAGATATTTTTATCATTGAGCCACGATACCAAGTTTTGGGTTGATGGTGACAGAGTATCATTTGCCAATTCGTGAGAGAAAGCCTCTGCTAGGCGATCTAAATCATCGACATAATTGTTGATGTTGTGAAACCAGTCGCGGACCTCCTCCCATGGTAGCCTGCCTCCAGCCAGATTGTCTGCGCCCAGAGCCTCGTCGAGCATCTCGAGGCGCTGGGAATTGTCTCGATTCACGCGTGCAAGCTGGATGAATGACTCTGCAAAGCTTGGGAATTGTTCCACGATCTTGCGAACTTGTGCGGAGGATTGCGGATCCCGTGAGTGCGTGTCCGACATTGCGTCCTCGAAGGCGCGAAGAAGTTCGGCGCTTTGATCGACGGGGACGTCCTGCCACTCCACCGGAAAATTGCTCCGCAAGCGGTCGAAGATTGCGGGGGTCAGCGGGCGATCGTCGCTTTCGAGCTGCGACAGATATGATGCGCTGATGCCAATAGCTTTGGCTAGATCGGCTTGTTTCATCCCGCGAGCAGCACGCAGGCTCCTCAGCGTGGTTCCTGCGAAGGTGCGGCGCAATGTCATTCTGCGTGTGTAGTTTGCAAACCTCTAGTTTGCAAATTTGCAGATTTGCATTGGACAGCGATCCATTGGCCGCGCAGTTAGGCCGGAATCGGGTTTGTATGGATAGTGGATATGTCAGCCAATATCGCCGAAATGGAGAAGCGCCGCGCCGCAGCAAAGCTGGGTGGTGGTGAGAAGCGCATTGCCGCGCAGCACGCCAAGGGCAAGCTGACCGCGCGCGAACGCCTCGATATCCTGCTGGACGAAGACAGCTTTGAAGAGTTCGACCTTTACGTCGAGCATGACTGCACCGATTTCGGCATGGAGAGCCAGAAGATCCCGGGCGACGGCGTCGTTACCGGATCGGGCACCATCAACGGCCGCCTTGTCTATGTGTTCAGCCAGGACTTCACGGTGTTCGGCGGCTCGCTCTCGCATCGTCACGCGCAGAAGATCTGCAAGCTGATGGACAACGCGATGAAGGTTGGCGCGCCGGTGATCGGCCTCAACGATTCCGGCGGCGCGCGCATTCAGGAAGGCGTGGCTTCGCTCGGCGGCTATGCCGAAGTGTTCCAGCGCAACGTGCTCGCCTCGGGCGTGGTGCCGCAGCTTTCGCTGATCATGGGCCCCTGCGCAGGTGGCGCGGTCTATTCGCCGGCGATGACGGACTTCATCTTCATGGTGAAGGACAGCTCCTACATGTTCGTCACCGGGCCGGACGTGGTGAAGACCGTCACCAACGAAGTCGTCACGCAGGAAGAACTGGGCGGCGCGATCACGCACTCCAGCAAGACCTCGGTGTCCGACCTCGCGCTGGAGAACGATATTGAGGCGCTGCTGGCCGCGCGCGATTTCTTCGACTTCCTGCCGCTCAACAACCGTGAGGAAGTGCCCGAGCGTCCTTGCGCCGATCCGTGGGACCGTGCCGAGGAAAGCCTCGACACCGTGATCCCGCCTTCGGCCAACCAGCCTTATGACATGCATGAGGTGATCCGGAAGACGCTCGACGAGGGCGATTTCTTCGAGGTTCAGCCGCTGCATGCCGGGAACATCATCGTCGGTTTCGGCCGGATCGAGGGCAAGACCGTGGGCGTCGTCGCCAACCAGCCGATGGTGCTGGCGGGCGTGCTGGACATCAACTCGTCCAAGAAGGCCGCGCGTTTCGTGCGCTTCTGCGATGCCTTCAACATCCCGATCATCACTTTCGTGGACGTTCCGGGCTTCCTGCCGGGCACCGATCAGGAACACAACGGCATCATCAAGCACGGCGCCAAGCTGCTGTTCGCCTATGCCGAGGCGACCGTGCCGAAGATTACCGTGATCACCCGCAAGGCCTATGGCGGCGCTTACGACGTCATGGCGTCCAAGCACCTGCGCGGCGATCTCAACTATGCCTGGCCGACCGCCGAAATCGCGGTGATGGGCGCCAAGGGCGCGGTGGAGATCATCTTCCGCGGCCTCTCGCCCGAGGGCATTGCCGAGAAGACCAAGGAATACGAAGACCGCTTCGCCAACCCCTTCGTGGCGGCAAGCCGGGGTTATATCGATGAGGTTATCTACCCGCACTCGACCCGCAAGCGCATCGCGCTGGGGCTGCGCAAGCTGCGGACCAAGAGCCTCGAAAATCCCTGGAAAAAGCACGACAACATTCCGCTTTGATAGCGTCACGGATCGCGGCGCATCGCCTTTGGGCGAGCACCGCGATCCACCCCAGCCGCGAAAGACGGCACGCATCGAAAAACCAGATTGGGAAGTCAGGTCATGGAAGACATCTACATCGTCAGCGGCGTACGCACGGCAGTTGGTGATTTCGGCGGCTCGCTGAAGTCGTTCATGCCCTCCGATCTCGGCGGCAAGGTCGTGACCGAGGCGCTGGCCCGCGCGGGCGTTTCGCCTGAGGACGTCGGCCATATCGTCATCGGCCAGGTCATGCCGACCAGCGCCAAGGACGAGATGCTCAGCCGCGTTATCGGCCTTAACGCGGGCGTGCCGTTCGAAGTGCCTTCGATGACGCTCAACCGTCTTTGCGGATCGGGCGTGCAGGCGATCGTTTCGGCCGCGCAGATGATGAAGCTGGGCGAGGCGGGGATCACCGTCGCGGGCGGCGCAGAATCGATGTCGAACGTGCCCTATCACGACCACGGCGTGCGCTGGGGAAAGAAGATGGGCGACAATACGCAGGAAGACGCACTGACCGTCGGCCTGTCGGACGCCATCGGCGGCTACCACATGGGCATCACCGCCGAGAACGTGGCGGAGCGCCACTGCATCTCGCGCGAGGATATGGACACCGTCGCTGCGACCAGCCACCAGCGCGCCGCCAAGGCTATCGCGGAAGGCCGCTTCAAGGAGCAGATCCTTCCGGTCGAAGTGAAGACCCGCAAGGGCGTCACCGTCTTCGATACCGATGAACATGTTCGCGCGGACACCACGGTCGAGACGCTCGGCGCGATGCGTCCGGCGTTCAAGAAGGACGGCACGGTTACGGCGGGCAATGCCTCGGGCATCAACGACGGCGCTGCCGCCGTGGTGCTGGCTACGGCTTCGGAAGTCGAGAAGCGCGGCTTGAAGCCGATGGCCAAGATCGTTGCCTGGGGCCACGCCGGCGTTGAGCCTGCCTACATGGGCGAAGGTCCGATCAAGGCGGTGCCGGTGGCACTGAAGCGCGCCGGACTGTCGCTCGACCAGATCGACGTGATCGAGAGCAACGAGGCTTTTGCCGCGCAGGCTGCCGCCGTTTCCAAGGTGCTGGGCTTCGATCCGGAGAAGGTGAACCCCAACGGTTCGGGCGTTTCCATCGGCCACCCGGTCGGCGCGACCGGTACGATGCTCGCCATCAAGTGCATGTACGAGCTGAAGCGCACGGGCGGGAAGTACGGCCTTGTCACCATGTGCATCGGCGGCGGGCAGGGCATCGCTCTCGTGCTTGAGAACATGGCCTGAGCCTGTGACGGAGGCGTTGCTCTTCCTTGCTGTCCTGACGGTGTTCTGTTGGCTGACGGTATGGGAAATGCGACGCTTCGGCCGGTTGAGGCTGCAGATTGGACGGAGCGGGGTAGAACATTGGCTGACAGAAAACGAACGGCCGAAGCTGTTTCGAGCGGTGCTGGTCTTGATGTCAGCTCTGCCGGTCCTCGTTGGAAGTATGATGCTAATGTCCCAACTGAAGGTTTTTGCTAAATGAAGCTGGGTCGTCTCAACCATATCGGCGTCGCCACGCCGGATCTCGACGCCTCGATCGCGTTCTATCGCGACGTGATGGGCGCCACCGATATTACCGAGCCGTTCGTGCTGGAAAGCCAGCAAGTGCGGGTCTGCTTCGTCAACACACCCGGTGAAGACGGCACAGCAGGCACGCAGATCGAGCTGCTTCAGCCCACTACGCCGGATTCGGCCGTGGGCAAGTGGCTGGAGAAGAACCCGCTCGGGGGCCAGCACCACATCTGCTACGAAGTGCCGGACATTCACGCCGCCAAGGCGTGGTTCGAAGGCCTTGGCAAGCGGGTGCTGGGTGAGCCGCGCATGGGCGCGCATGGGACGCTGATCTTCTTCGTCCACCCCAAGGACATGGGCGGTCAGCTCACCGAGATCATGGAAACGCCCAAAGAGGCGCATTGAATAGAAGCCGTCGCCCAAGCTCCACCGTCATCCTGAACTCGTTTCAGGATCCATTTCGCCTCCGGGCGACGACGGTGAGAGGGCGAGGAATGGATCCTGAAACGAGTTCAGGATGACGAAGCTGCAAGGGTAGTGCGATGACCGAGGGACCGAACATCAACGACTGGAAGGCAGCCGCCGACAAGGAGGTCAAGGGCAAGGACCTGACCTGGAACACGCCCGAGGGTATCGCGGTAAAGCCGCTCTACACTGCCGAGGACGTGACCGTCGATCCCGGCCTTCCCGGCTTCGCGCCGTTCACGCGCGGTGTGCGCGCCTCGATGTATGCCGGCCGTCCCTGGACCATCCGCCAGTACGCGGGCTTCTCCACTGCCGAGGAATCGAACGCCTTCTATCGCCGCAACCTTGCGGCAGGTCAGAAGGGCCTTTCGGTCGCCTTCGATCTTGCCACCCATCGTGGTTACGACAGCGATCATCCGCGCGTCGTGGGTGACGTGGGCAAGGCCGGCGTCGCCATCGATTCCGTCGAGGATATGAAGATCCTGTTCGACGGTATTCCGCTCGACAAGATGTCGGTCTCGATGACGATGAACGGCGCGGTGATTCCGATCCTGGCCTTCTTCATCGTTGCCGGCGAAGAGCAGGGCGTCGATCGCAAGCTGCTCGACGGGACCATCCAGAACGACATCCTCAAGGAGTTCATGGTCCGCAACACCTACATCTACCCGCCAGAGCCTTCGATGCGGATCATCTCGGACATCTTCGGCTACACCAGCCGCGAGATGCCGAAGTTCAACTCGATCTCGATTTCCGGCTATCACATGCAGGAAGCCGGCGCGACGCAGGTGCAGGAACTGGCCTTCACCATCGCCGACGGCGCGGAATACGTGAAGTACGGCGTGGCATCGGGCCTCGATATCGACAAATTCGCGGGCCGCCTGTCGTTCTTCTTCGCCATTGGTATGAACTTCTTCATGGAAGTGGCCAAGCTGCGCGCCGCGCGCGTGCTGTGGCACCGGGTGATGACGGAGCTTGGCGCCAAGGACGAACGGTCGAAGATGCTGCGCACGCACTGCCAGACTTCGGGGGTTTCGCTGCAGGAGCAGGATCCCTACAACAACGTCATCCGCACCACGATCGAGGCGATGGCCTCGATGCTGGGCGGCACCCAGTCGCTGCACACCAACGCGCTGGACGAGGCGATTGCGCTGCCGACCGACTTCTCGGCCCGCATCGCCCGCAACACGCAAATCATCATCCAGGAAGAGACCGGCATGTGCAATGTCGTCGATCCTTTGGGTGGGTCCTATTACATCGAATCGCTGACGCAGCAGCTGGTCGACCAGGCCTGGGAGATCATCGAGCGCGTGCAGGCCGAAGGCGGCATGGCCAAGGCTGTCGCCGCTGGCTGGCCCAAGGCGATGATCGAGACCGCTGCCGCCGCCCGTCAGGCCCGTGTGGACCGGGGCGACGATGTGATCGTCGGCGTCAACAAGTACCGCCTTGCCAGCGAAGACCTGCTGGAAACGCTGGAAGTGGACAACGCCAAGGTCCGCGAAGGCCAGATCGCCCGCATCAACAAGATGAAGGCTGACCGTGACGAGGCTGCCTGCCAGGCCGCGCTCAAGGCCCTGCGCGACGGTGCCGCCGCGCCTGCCAGCATCGAGAACAACCTGCTCGCGCTCGCCGTCGAATGCGCACGCGCCCGTGCGACGCTGGGCGAGATCAGCTCGGCCATGGAAGACAGCTTCCAGCGCTATGGCACTCAGCCGACCCCGGTGAAGGGCGTCTATGCCGCGCCTTACGAGGGCGACAGCCGCTGGCAGCAGGTGCTGGATGGCGTGCAGGCGGTGGAGCGTCGCCTTGGCCGCAAGCCCAAGGTGCTGGTCGCCAAGATGGGTCAGGACGGTCATGATCGCGGTGCGAACGTGATCGCCTCCGCTTTCGGGGACATGGGCTTCGACGTCGTTTCCGGCCCGCTGTTCCAAACTCCGGAAGAAACCGTGGTGCTGGCGCTGGAGAGCGCGGTCGACGTGGTCGGCGCGTCCTCGCTGGCCGCCGGTCACAAGACGCTGATCCCCGAACTGATCCAGAAACTGCGCGCAGCCGGCCGCAGCGACATCAAGGTGATCGCCGGCGGCGTCATCCCGCCGCAGGACTATGAATTCCTGCGCAATGCCGGCGTTCAGGGCATCTACGGCCCCGGTACGAACGTGGTTGAGAGTGCTGCCGACGTACTGCGCCTGCTTGGCCACAACATGCCGCCGCTCGGTTCTTCGCTGGAAGTAGCATGAACGATCCAACAGCAGGAGAGTTTGCAGAAAATCTCCGCAAACCATTCGGTACGAATACCTGGAAAACGGATATCTGATGTTCAAGAAAATCCTCATCGCAAACCGGGGCGAGATTGCCTGCCGCGTGATCAAGACCGCGCGCCGCATGGGCATTCAGACGGTGGCCGTCTATTCGGACGCCGATGCCCGCGCACCGTTCGTGCAGATGGCCGATGAGGCCGTCCACATCGGCCCCGCGCCTGCCGCGCAGTCGTACCTGATTGCCGATAAGATCATCCAGGCCTGCAAGCAGACCGGCGCCGAAGCCGTCCATCCGGGCTATGGCTTCCTGTCCGAGCGTACCTCCTTCGCAGAGGCGCTGGCCGCAGAAGGCATCGAGTTCATCGGCCCTCCCGTTGGCGCTATCGCCGCGATGGGTGACAAGATCGAGTCCAAGAAGCTTGCCAAGCAGGCCGGCGTCAATGTCGTGCCCGGCTTCGTCGGCGAGATCGAGGACACCGAGCACGCCGTGCGCATCTCGAACGAGATCGGCTATCCGGTGATGATGAAGGCCTCGGCCGGCGGCGGCGGCAAGGGCATGCGCCTTGCCTACGACGAAAAGGACGTGCGCGAGGGCTTCGAGAGCGTGAAGCGCGAGGGCCTGAACTCCTTCGGCGACGACCGCGTCTTCATCGAGAAGTTCATCCTCAACCCGCGCCATATCGAGATCCAGATCCTGGGCGATAAGCACGGCAACATCCTCTACCTGAACGAGCGCGAATGCTCGATCCAGCGTCGCCACCAGAAGGTGGTCGAGGAAGCGCCGTCGCCCTTCGTCACCGAAAAGATGCGCAAGGCCATGGGCGAGCAGTGCGTCGCCTTGTCGCGCGCGGTGGGCTACTATTCGGCCGGTACGGTGGAACTGATCGTCTCGGGCGCCGATCCGACGGGCGAGAGCTTCTACTTCCTGGAAATGAACACCCGCCTTCAGGTCGAACACCCGGTCACCGAAGCGATCACCGGTGTCGATCTGGTCGAGCAGATGATCCGCGTCGCCGCCGGCGAAAAGCTGGAGATGACGCAGGCCGACGTGAAGATCGACGGCTGGGCCATCGAAAACCGCGTCTATGCCGAAGACCCCTATCGCGGCTTCCTGCCCTCGACCGGTCGCCTCGTGCGCTATCAGCCGCCGGTTGATGGCTGGGACGACGACGGCTCCGCAAACGGCCGCCGCGGGATCGACGGCGTGCGTGTCGATGACGGCGTCTATGAAGGCGGCGAAGTCTCGATGTTCTACGACCCGATGATCGCCAAGCTGATCACCTGGGGCGAGACCCGCGACGAAGCGGCGGACAAGCAGGTTGCCGCGCTCGACCTGTTCGAGATCGAGGGCCTTGGCCACAACATCGATTTCGTCTCGGCCATCATGCAGCACCCGCGCTTCCGCTCGGGCGAGCTGACCACGGGCTTCATCGCCGAGGAATATCCCGAAGGCTTCACCGGCGCGCCTGCGTCGGAAGAACTAAAGGGCAAGCTGGCTGCCGTTGCCGCCTTCGTCGCTACCGCGCGGGCAGACCGTGCGCGCCGGGTCGACGGGCAGCTCGCTTCGCGCCGTCTGGCGCCGCCGTCGGAATGGACCGTCCTCGTTGACAAGGCGCCGTACGAAGTCGTCATCGACGATGAGGACGTGACGGTGAACGGCATCTCCGTCGATCTCGCGATGGAATATACGCCGGGTGATCGCCTGATCGATGCCGAGATCGACGGCGAGGCCATCGGCATCCGTGTCGCGCCGACCCGCACGGGCCTGAAGATGACCACGCGCGGGGCGATCCACGACGTGCTGATCCTCCCGAGCCACATCGCCTCGCTCAACAAGCACATGATCGAAAAGATCCCGCCGGATCTCTCGAAGTACCTGATCTGCCCGATGCCGGGCCTGCTCGTCGCGCTCCACGTGGGCGAGGGTGACAAGGTTGAGGCTGGACAGCCGCTTGCCGTTGTCGAGGCGATGAAGATGGAAAACATCCTGCGCGCCGAGAAATCGGGCGTGGTGAAGGCGGTCAACGCCAAGGCAGGCGAAAGCCTTGCAGTGGACGCGATCATTCTGGAAATGGAGTGAGTTCGATGAAGATCCTCGTCCCCGTTAAGCGGGTGATCGATTACAACGTGAAGCCGCGCGTAAAGGCGGACGGCACGGGCGTTGACCTGGCCAACGTCAAGATGAGCATGAATCCGTTCGACGAGATCGCGGTCGAAGAAGCTATCCGCATCAAGGAAGCGGGCAAGGCTGAAGAGATCGTGGCCGTCTCGGTCGGCCCGGCCAAGGCGCAGGATACGCTGCGCACCGCACTCGCCATGGGTGCAGATCGTGCGATCCTCATCGAGACCGATGCCGAAGTCGAGCCGCTGGCCGTCGCCAAGATCCTCAAGGCGATCGTTGCCGAAGAGAATCCGGGCCTCGTGATCCTCGGCAAGCAGGCGATCGACGACGATTCGAACCAGACCGGCCAGATGCTCGCAGCCCTCACCGGCCGCCCGCAGGGCACGTTTGCCAGCAAGGTCGAGATCGACGGTGATCACGTTGCCGTGACCCGCGAAGTCGATGGCGGTCTGGAGACCGTGAAGCTTTCGCTGCCCGCGATCGTCACCACCGACCTGCGCCTCAACGAGCCGCGCTATGCTTCGCTGCCGAACATCATGAAGGCGAAGAAGAAGCCGCTCGATGTGAAGACCGCCGCCGATTACGGCGTCGACATCGCTCCGCGCCTCAAGACCCTCAAGGTCTCGGAGCCGCCCGTGCGCTCGGCCGGGGTCAAGGTTGCCGACGTCGATGCGCTGGTAGCCAAGCTCAAGGAACTGGGAGTCGCCTAATGAAGACGCTCGTTTGGGTCGAACACGACAACGCGTCGGTCAAGGACGCAACGCTCCACACCGTCACTGCTGCCGCCAAGCTGGGTGAAGTTCACCTGCTGGTCGCAGGCGCTGGCTGCCGTGCCGCTGCCGAGGCTGCCGCGAAGATCGCCGGCGTCGCCAAGGTCCACGTGGCCGACAACGCCGCCTACGAACATGCGCTGGCCGAAAACGTCGCGCCGCTGATCGTGGAACTGATGGGCCACCACGACGCGTTCCTGGCGCCCGCCACCACCACCGGCAAGAACGTCGCCCCGCGCGTTGCCGCGCTGCTCGACGTGATGCAGCTGTCGGACATCCTCTCGGTCGAAGGCGAGAAGACCTTCACCCGTCCGATCTACGCCGGCAACGCCATCGCCACCGTCGAATCGAGCGATGCCAAGCTGGTGATCACCGTGCGCGGCACGGCCTTCGAGAAGGCCGCTGCCGAGGGCGGTTCGGCTGCCATCGAAGACGTCGCAGGTGCCGGTGACGCCGGCCTTTCGAGCTTCGTGGGTGCCGAACTCGCGAAGTCCGAACGTCCGGAACTGACCAGCGCCAAGGTGATCGTCTCGGGCGGCCGCGCGCTGAAGGATTCGGAGACGTTCGAACAGTACATCATGCCGCTCGCCGACAAGCTCGGCGCTGCCGTCGGCGCCTCGCGCGCTGCGGTGGACGCGGGCTATGTGCCGAACGACTATCAAGTCGGCCAGACCGGCAAGATCGTGGCTCCCGAAGTCTACATCGCCGTCGGCATCTCGGGCGCGATCCAGCACCTTGCGGGCATGAAGGACTCCAAGACCATCATCGCCATCAACAAGGACGAGGACGCCCCGATCTTCCAGGTCGCCGACGTCGGCCTCGTGGCGGATCTGTTCAGCGCCGTGCCGGAACTGACCAAGTCCGTTTGAAATGTTCGCCTCCGCTGTCAGGGCGCTCAGGCGCCCTATCCGAAGGAAGGTTGCGGTATATGGAGGTTCGCCGCAAGGTGACCAGGAATAGAGTTATAGCGTTTCAAGGCCCCTTGCTTTGAAACGCGGGCGCCGGGCGGGTCGGAGGAGGGCCTGCTCGGCGCATGACATCGAAGACCGGATTGGTTCCATCGACGAGCGGAACAATTCGGCTGACGAGGAGGCCGAACATGGGCATTGCGGATCGAGGCGATTTGCCGATGTGCGCACCTCACACGGCGTCTCATTTCCGCATTGAACGCGAAATCGAAATCAATGGCATTTTTGCGGACATCCGCCATTTCGGTTGGAATGAGGGCAGTCGCGCTCTGTACGAGCCGAATTCATACTACCTTGATTTTTCGCTCGGCCCGCGTTGCCCAAACTCGCGATTTTTCAGGACCGCCAACGAATTAGCCGATCCTCCGGGAAACGTCGTGTTTCTCCCAAAGGGCGGCGAATTTGCGACGTGGAGTGAGCCTGGCGAACATAGCCTTCTTTGCCTGACGTTCGCTAACGAGCGCGCCGAGGAACTGTTCGAAGATGAACAGCTTGCTGATCTGGCTCCTTGTCTCGATGTTCAGAGCGTGTCGATAAGGCAGGGCCTAGCCCGGTTGGCGAATGAATTGCGGCATCCGGGATTCGGTCAGGCTATTCTGCTAGAGAGCATGGCGCTCCTCCTTGTGGTCGAGCTGTGCCGCCATTTCCAGAAATCGGGATCTCCACGGGATGCCGGATCCGGACAAATGCCGGTTTGGCGATTGCAGCGAGTGAGAGACAGGATCGAAGCGGACTTGGGCACCGACCTCTCGGTATCCTGCCTCGCCGCCGAAATTCGCACCAGTCCGAGACATCTCATCCGTACCTTTCGCGCGACCACGGGAGAGACGTTAACCGGCTATATCGCCAAGCGCCGTATCGCCCGGGCTCAGGAGCAACTTCGCGACGATGCGATGATGATCAAGGTTATCGCCGGTAATTGCGGTTTTCAGAGCCCGGCCGCTTTTTCGGCGGCTTTCCGGCGGGCAACCGGCCTGACGCCACGCGAATATCGCGAGCGCTCAATCAGTTGCACACCGTCATTCGACATGACCTCCTGACAATAGTTTGGCGCGAACGCGGCACCGTTCTTCGTTGTCGTGAGCCCCAATGGAGAGCCAGAATTCGTCATCGAAACAGGACGGATTCGCATCATGACTACGTACCTCGACCGCCTCATCGAAGACCCGACAAGCTTTCATGATGCGCCCTATGATCTGGCATTTACGCTTGAGCAGGAGGAAATTGACAGGCTCCATCTTGCGGGCGCGCGCAAGCGCTTCGCACAGCTCCGGCCGGGTCTTTCCGTTCTCGACCGGTTGGCCCGAGAACAGGGGATCGAGACGATCGAAACGATCGATGACCTGGCGCCGCTGTTATTCCCACACACCGTCTATAAGTCCTACCCGATAAGCTATCTTGAGCGAGGCCGCTTCGACAAGCTGACCAAGTGGCTTTCGGGCCTTACGACGAGCGATATCTCTCATGTCGATGCGTCGGGAATAGAGACTATCGATGACTGGATCGATCTGCTGGATGCCGCGACCGACCTGACCGTGCAGCATACTTCGGGCACCACCGGCAAGCTAAGCTTCGTACCGCGCAGCAAGGCGCAGTGGCGAGAGACCATTATCCACTCCGCGATAATCATCCGCGATTGGTGGCCGGAGCGCGGCCCGGACATCCTGAAGGACGGAATGCCGATCATCATCCCGGGCTATCGCTACGGGGCGGCTGCGACGCAGCGAGGGAATGGCATCCAAATCGAACTCTATGCCAAGGGTGAGGAAAATGCCCTTTTTCTCTATCCAGAATCCCGCTTCAGCGCGGATATTGCTTCGCTCGGTGGGCGGCTGAGGGCCGCTGAGGCGAGGGGCGAGGCTGGTGCCCTCGCTATTTCTCCTGCGCTGGCGGAACGCCGGGAGGCTCTGCTCGAGCTCGAACGCCGAAGACCGGAAGACCTCAAACATTTCTTTGCCGAGGCGCAGCGTCGTTTCGGCGGCAAGGATGTCTATGCCACGGCTATGTGGGCAATCCTTTACGATTGGGCGGAAGAGGGGCTGAAACGTGGTCTCACGAACGTTTTCGGTAAAGGCAGCGTGTTGCTGACCGGAGGGGGAAACAAGGGCAAGGAGCTTCCGGACAATTGGCGCGAGCGCGTGCTCGAATTCCTTGGATTCGACACGATCTACGAAATGTATGCCACCTCGGAATTGATGGGGCTGTGCATGATGTGCGAGCAGGGCCACTATCACATCCCACCGATCCAAATCCCGTTTCTGCTCGATCCGGCCACGGGTAAGCCCCTGCCGCGCAAGGATGGCCAGACCGGACGATACGCTTCGTTTGACCTGATGCCCAATACCTATTGGGCGGGGCTTGTCACGGGCGACGAAATCACGCTCTCAGGCTGGCAGACGCCCTGTTCCTGCGGCCGTACTGGGGTGCACATCATCCCGCCGGTTCGCCGTTACAGCGAGAAGGAGGGCGGCGATGACCGCGTAGTCTGCGCCGGCGCACCCGAAGCTCATGACAGGGCGCTGGAATTCCTTGCCGAACTATCGATGTGAGAAAGCTGATGAACGATGACTTCCGCGTTCCTCTCATTATCCGAGGGCAAATCATCGATGATGGTGATGTCCTCTATGGTGGACGCCGGGGAGGCGTATCCTTTCGTGCCCCGGATTTGGCAAAATACGTAGCGGACTTGCCGCTACGCACGCCGTCGGCGATGGCCGATCTCTATTCGCTGCGGTTCGAAGAAATCCTCGATTTCCTGGTCGCGCTGGGTGAACGATTGGACATCGGACGGAACCGCCATCTTCAGCAGGCATTTCGTCTGTCCTGCCTGACGTCTGGACTGTCCGAAAGCATCCTGCGCCGCCACTTCCAGCATATGGGCGCGACGTTTGATCGCGGGGAGATGCGACGAATGATGGAGCGTTCGTGCGGCGTCGATTATCTGGAAGGCTGGGTTGACCAAGGACCGAGCATTTTCCCTGGCCTTTCCGCGCGCACGCGCGCTTTCGGGGCACGAGCTGTCCATGTCATAGCCGGCAATGCACCTATCGTGTCGATATTGACAGTAATCCGCAACGCGTTGACGCGATCTGATGCGATTATAAAGTTGCCGTCGAACGATCCGCTGACGGCAGCGGCGATCGTCCGGACTATGGCCGAGATGGCGCCGGAGCATCCATTGTCCAGACACATATCCGTCGCCTATTGGAAAGGCGGCGATGAGCTGGTTGAACCGGTGATCTATGATCCGCGGGGCATCGAGAAAATCGTTGCCTGGGGCGGTTTCGATTCAGTGAAGCACATCACGCGCTACCTCCAGCCAGGCATCGATCTCATAACGCAGGACCCCAAGCTCTCCGGAACGATCATCGGAAGGGAAGCCTTTGCCGACGACGCAACCATGAAACAGGTGGCGCGTCGCCTCGCTCTGGATATTGGCGCACAGAACCAGGAGGGCTGCGTTTCGGCGCGCGTCATCTACGTCGAAAGCGGGACAGATGATGTCGGACTGCGCAACGCCAACCGCCTGGGCGAACTCACCTTCGAGGCTCTCCAGCGATTGCCCGATCATCTCAGTACGCCTCACAAGGCATTCGACACAGCACTCAAGTCGGAAATTGATGGCGTTCGCCTTAACGATGAAGAGTACCGGGTTTTCGGCGGGCGATCTAATGAAGGCGCGGTGATCGTCAGCCAGGATGACTACCCAGTTGATTTCTCTCGGACACTGGCATGCCGCGTGGGCAATATCGTCCCGGTCGATACCACGGATACTGCGATCAATTCCGTGAACGCCTACACTCAGACGATTGGGATTTTCCCGGAAAGTCTCAAAGAGGCGCTGCGCGATCGCTTGGCTTATCAGGGAGTTCAACGGATCGTGTCGTTGGGGGGCGCTGCGACCATGCAGCATAACATGGAGCGGCAGGATGCGATCGAGCCGGTCCGCCGGATGGTGAAGTGGGTGACCGAGGAACATGCACCGGGTGAACTCTTGGCCTCGTTGGCGGATTGAAGGATTGAGCCATGCCCGACGCAGATTTGATCATCCGAGGCGGCACGATCGTCGACGGGACCGGCGGGAATCCATTCGTGGCAGATATTGCTGTCCTCGACGGCCGCATATCTGCCATCGGGGCGAACCTGGAGCGAGCCCGAGAAGAGATCGATGCCAATGGTCTCCTCGTGACGCCGGGCTTCATTGACATCCATACGCACTACGATGGCCAAGTGACTTGGTCGGACAGTTTGGTGCCGTCCGCCGAACACGGCGTCACAAGTGTAGTCATAGGCAATTGCGGGGTTGGCTTTGCGCCATGCCGCGCGGGCGACCGAGAAGCACTCGTCAATGTCATGGAGGGTGTTGAGGATATCCCCGAGGCTGTCATGGCCACGGGTTTGCCGTGGAACTGGGAGACTTTTCCGGAGTATCTTGAAGCGCTAGGCAACTGTGGGTGGGACGTAGACGTCGGCGCATACATTCCCCACTCTCCCTTGCGCGTCTATGCGATGGGCCAGCGCGGCCTGGACCGAGAAGCGGCGACGCCTGCGGATATCGTCCGTCTCTCCGAGCTTGTCAGCGAGGCCATGGATGCCGGCGCACTGGGGTTTGCAACCTCGCGCTCGCTCGTCCATCGTCGCGGGGACGGAGCCTTCATTCCCTCCTTCCAGGCCGCGTGCGAAGAGTTGGAAGCACTCGCCCGGGCTGTGGGAGAGAGTGGACGAGGGGTCATTCAAATGATCCCTAACCTCGACACTGCAGACTGGTCGGGCGACATCGATCTGATGAAGCGAATGGCTTGCGCTTCCGGCAGGCCAGTGACGTATTCGCTGGCCCAGTGGGCCGGAAATCCCGATGGCTGGCGGCAGACGATGGACGCGCTGCTGGAACATAACCGTAGCGGAGCGGCACCGATCCTGGCTCAGGTCTTTCCCCGGCTCATGGGAGCATTGTGCGGCCTTTCCACTTCGGCAAACGCCTTCAGTTATTGCCGGACCTATCGGGCGCTCGAGGATCTGCCATTACCTGAAAAAGTAAGGCTCATGCGCGATTCACGCTTTCGCGAACGACTTGTGGCGGAAGAGCCCGATGAAACGCCTACGCCGCTCCACGCACTGCTGCGAACATGGGATAATCTCTTTCCGCTCGGTGATGAACCGGACTACGAGCCGTCGCCCGATTCCAGCATTGCATCTCTTGCAAAACGACGTGGAATCGAACCGGCCGAACTCGCCTACGAACTGATGCTGGAACAGGAAGGGAAATCCTTAATCCTGATGCCTTTCTCAAACTATGCGCAGTGCTCTCTCGATCCGGTGCTCGCCATGATGAAGGATCCTTGCAGCATAATCGGCCTGGGAGATGGAGGAGCGCACTACGGTATTATTTGCGATGCCAGTTATCCAACGACAATGCTCGCCTACTGGGCACGCGACCGCGCCGGTGAGCGACTTTCCGTCGCGGCTGCTGTCAAGGCGCTTAGCGCTGATAATGCCGCCTTTCTCGGTCTGCACGACAGGGGGCGGCTGGCACAAGGGCTGAAGGCCGACATCAACCTGATCGACCATGCAGCCCTCAGGCTTCACGCCCCGTACGTCGTTCATGATTTGCCGGGAGGCGGTCGCCGCTTGGCGCAACATGCGTCCGGATATCGTGCGACGATGGTTAGCGGCGTCATCACTCGTCGGGATGGCGTCGATACCGGCGCACGCCCCGGACGGCTAATCCGGGCAACCTGAGCCAGCACTCCATCAGCTTGCTCGGGGTCGCACTTTGGTGCCGGCGGTCAATCCGTGGCGAATGAAGTCCGTTGCCAGGAATTCGTGCGGGAAGCCTTTCGGAGTGAAACTGGCCGCTTCCAATCGATCGAGATGGTGCAGATCCAGCGAAACGCCGAGAGCGGCTACATTGTCCTCATATTGCCGCATCGTTCGTGCACCCAGCAACGGCGAGACTACGGCCGGGTTCGCCAAAGTCCAAGCGATGGCCGCTTGTGCCGAAGTAGCGCCGACGTCGTCGGCGACTGCCTGAACGGCGTCAGCAATGGCCAACGTACGAGCGTCCAGCTTGCCCGCAGCGGCCAACATGGCGCCGCGTCCTCCAGTGTCCTGACCCTCTCCGTTGCTCCGGGCCGCGTATTTGCCGGACAGCAAGCCGCTGGCAAGAGGAGACCACGGCATCACGCCAATGCCGAGTGCTTTTGCAGCAGGAATGAGATCCCGCTCGGCGGTACGCTCCACAAGATTGTATTCGGCTTGCAACGCTGCGAACTGGGTCCAGCCGCGCAGGTCGGCCATCGTCTGCAATCGCGCCATCTGCCAGGCGGGCGTATCGGACAGACCCAGATAAAGAACCTTGCCCTGGGTCACCAAGTCATCAAAGGCGCGCATGATTTCGTCTGCGGGGGTGCTATCGTCCCAGACATGGAGAAATAGCAGATCGATGCGATCGGTGCGAAGCCGGCGCAGGCTCGTCTCAACGGTCTGCATCATGTTGCGCCGGCTGTTTCCGGCAGCATTGGGATCTCCAACCGATCGCGTCAGGGAGTATTTGGTGGAGAGAACCAGTCTGTCGCGCTTTGCCTCGGCGAATTTGCCCGTCAAATCTTCCGAAACGCCGCCTGCGTAATATCCTGCAGTGTCGATGAAATTGCCGCCCTGATCGACGTAGGCATCGAAAATGCGTCGGGATTCCTCTTCGCCAGCGCCCCATTCCTCGCCGAATGTCATTGTACCCAGAGCCAAAGGCGAAACTCGTAAGCCCGAACGGCCAAGCAGCCGGTAGGTATCGAGCGAAAGCGGTCCTGTATGCGTGCGGTTCATGGCTGTGTTGGCTCTCTCTGCTTCGGTCACGACCCAATGCATCATGCGATGGACGGGCCATCCCCCGTCGTGCGGCAGGCCGCCGAACTTTCCGCTATTGATGTTGCCAAGGCCGACGATGCGTTGCGCGCCGGCCGACGACAGCCCGTCGCGCAACTGCGTGATGCGGCCGGGCGGATAGACGCCGACCGACTGGGTGGCCACGGAGACATGGGCAATCGCCTCCGCTAGGCTGGAGACGGCGACCACGTTGACAAGCTTGCCACCGGGATTGAATGCGACCGGATCGCTTGATCGAACAACCATTCCGGTGCCGTCGGGTTGTCCGAACACACGGTAAATCGGCTCGAGATTGCCGAGCATATCGAGTTCGTCCAACAATGCCTCGGGAGGACGTGGTCCGCCTTGTCCATTCCCATACCGAACATCCTTGCCCATCTCGGCTACGAGAGCCTCACAATAGGCATCAACTTGCGGTAAGGATCCCTCGACGAACTGGAAGCGAGCGCAGCTACATGCGTCCTGATTGAAAGCGATGATATCGGCCGCGCTGCGCCGGGCGATCTCGGCTATAGGCAATCCTGCGAAAGCCTCCTTGCCGATCAGCGAAATCGAGATCTTGGGGTCGAAGGATACGATCTCGAAACCGGCAGCTGCATATTTCATTGCATGGCGAACGGCCGCTTCGCCTCCCCACACTGCCAGCTTGTCGAAATACTGGGATCTGAAGATGTGTTCCTCGATCGCGGTATCGCCGCCGCGCCAATAGGCCGCCGAGAACGAGCGTGTCACCGGGTGATTGGGCCCGACATCAGCCATCGTGCGCAGAAGTGCCGTGGCAGTGAACATGTCGTTCGAGGGCATCTTCAGCAAATGAACGCCCTTGCTGATAGCCCCGCGCACGATCGTCACTGGCGGCACGATGGGGGCATTTCCGGCAAGAATATGGACCATGCGCGGCGGAAACGCCCGGATGTCGAAGGCTTGGCCCTGGATATCACGTCTAATCCAGCCGTCATTCGCGCCGAGCCAACCGAGAGATTGCTCCGCCTCGGCTTCGACGGCCTCGCGCGTGAAGAACCAACCGATGTCCCTGTAGCAGTTTTCCAGAATCCGCGCGCCAAGACTATTGCAGTGAAGATTGAGGGCTGCCGCTTCCTGTAGATGGGCATTTTTATCGAAATCGAGTGCCTTGCCGACCTCGACGAGGAAATCGACGATTTCCGCCAGCGGCGTTTCGAACGCAGGTCCGGGGTCGCGTCTGGGCCAAATCAGCGCGTCGAGATCCAGTGCAGGGCTCATCACCGGGCTCGCGCTCGCTCGGGAGCGATGCTCGACTGCAGCGTCGAGCTGTACTTCTCCCTTTATGACGTGCGCTATCAGCAGCCTCGGCTCGTTGGACATGCTTTCCGGTCGCATGACTGTTTCCTCGTTCAAGCCGCGAAAGTCGGGGGAGACGAGATCGACCCGCGGACGTAGGAGTCGATGGATCCCGCGCAGCTGAGTTTGTCCTCGCCCTCTTCGAGATCGGCATAACGAGCTACCGCGTGGATCACCGGTGTCTTAACCCCTTCAAGGCCCGATCCGAACTCCACCTGCACCTTGTCGCCGGAAATCACGCCGCCCCAACGCGCATCGGCGAGGATGTCGAAAAATGCCATACGCCCCTCGACGAGGCCCATGTCACCGGTCGTGCCGAGCAGATGTTCGCCGGACTTGTCGAGAACCAAGGGGACGATCCACGGGGGTACCGCATAAGACTCGGTCGGCTGGATCTTGGCGCAGAAGCCGCTCATCTCCACCATTGCATAAGAACTGGTAATCCGGTCGGGCGTGACGCCGAAGAATTGCTGGATTTGTTCCCGGTAGTCTGCTGGGACCGCAGCGCCCTTCGTGCCTCCCCCGAAGCTCATCAGAGTGTCGGGGTGGAAATCTCCGTTCTTTATCCCGCGCTTTCGCAGCGTTTCTACGATCTGCCAGGCAACGCCGTACATTACGCCGATGTAAAGGGGACTGTGCCGGCGGTCTTCCAACAAGTCGATCCAGGTCTCGAACTCGGCTGCACGCTTGATGCGGCGGACCTCAAGTTCGGCTTCGTAGGCTGCGATCTCGCCTGGGCCGATCTTGCCTGCTGCCAACAAACGCCTCAATTGCGCAGGCCTCATAGCATCGAACGCACGGATCGGATCCTCGCTCAATCGGTGCAGTTCGCCGGGCGCTGCCCAGCGAGGAAAGTGGCGGTTGCAGAAATCGATCATCTTATGGGTGCCGCGCTCCGGCATCATCGTGAAGACCGAGCGCGAGTGATCGGCGACGTAGCTGGGCGTGGACAGGTCAGCGGCATGCAGACAGGCCGTGACGCTGATGTCCCGGTCCTGGTCCGACTGATCCAGAAATGAGGATTTTCCAGATGTTCCGCTCGAGGCAAATACGTGGTGGCCGGCCAAACGTGCGCGGTCCAACCACTCATCGATGTCGCGCACGTCCGACACGTCGATGTTGTCTGTGGGATAGGTTGCGAGGGTGCCAAGCCATAGGTTCATGTGAGCCCATTGCCCGTTGTCGACAAAGGCTTCCGGATAGCTTTTGTAGTTTGTGTGAGCGAAGAGAAGGGGCACAAGATCGGACAGCCCGTCTATGCTTTCGATCCCTGCCTCTCTGGCGCGCTTGTTCAGCACACCAATCTGTCCGCGCCGCTCGGAAAAACGTTCTCGTGCGGCTTCGAGCTGCAGTTCGGCCAACTGTTCCGGGGCGTTGCGGAATGGGTCTGCTGATCGTGCAAGTGCGATCAGTTCGTCGACGGCGCTCATGGTTGCGGCACTCCCGTTCGCTTGTGCCGCAGCACTATAGGAAGAGCTGTGCAGCATGCTGCAACTATGACTTTCAACACGAGGACATAGTGTCGCCGAAGCGACGTCATGTTGCGGCAAATGATTGGGGGGCAACGAACGGCCAATGCCAGGCACGACGGATTCCGATCTTCCCAAGGCGATGAGGCCAGGGCGCCGGCCCTAACTCGGGCTGGCTATCTTTCGGCAGGGGCATTGCCTGCCATCAGTCCCCATGGTGCCCCGATTGCAGATCGGGGAGGCGAATATGGCGGGGCCGTTGCAGGAAGTGCTGGCATTTTTCGATGAAAGCGGCGGCACCGCGCAAGACATGATCTCGGCAATGAGGAAGCGATTCACGTCCGTAACGCGCTGGGAAAATGTTGGCGTGGCGACGACAGTCGGAATCGAAGAAGCGATGGCCTTCGTTGAGGGTTTCCTGGCCCGCATTCCCTTCGAGCGCTGCGAAGTCGTTGTTCACCATGCCGCAGCTCATGGCAACGTCGTCCTCACGGAGCGCAGCGATATTTTTTACGGAGCAGACGGCGCGGAACTCGTTTCGCTGCGGCTGATGGGCGCACTGGAGATGGACGGCCCGTACATTACGGCGTGGCGCGACTATTTCGACACCAAGGGCTTCTGAAAGGCGATAGCATGGCAAAAGGAAAAGCTGTTTGGGCGCAAATCGCGCCAATGCCTGGTGAGGAGCTGGTCGCGGCGGTGCGGAGCTACGAAGCCGCCGGAGTAGAGGGAGTTTGGGCACCCCAAATGTTTGGGGCGCCGTTTTCGACCCTCGCGGCCGCCGCGCCTGCCACGCAGAAACTCAAACTCGGGACGGGCATCGCCTTGGCATTCGTGCGCAGCCCGCTTGAGACCGCTTGCAGCGCGGTTGATCTCGATCTGATCAGTGGCGGCCGTGTCGTGCTGGGACTTGGCTCCAGCGCGCAAAGCCAGACGGAAGGATCGTTCGGGTCGACCTATGGAAAGCCGCTTGCACACATGCGCGAAGTTGTGGGCATGATCCGCAAGATTGTGGCTCTCGGCCACACCGGCGAACTGTCGCAGCTCAAGGGCGATTACCACAGTCTAGACCTTTCGCACTTTCGCCTGTTGCAGCCGCCGGTGCGAAATGAGATTCCGATCTATCTTCCTGCAGTATTTCAGAAGGCTTGCCTTCAGGCTGCCGAGATTGCCGATGGACTGCTGGGCCACCCTCTGTGGAACGAGGCCTGGATCGAACGCGAGGTCATTCCGAATATCCGGGCAGGGCTAGACAAATCGGGACGAGAGCGCGGAGATTTTTCGCTCAACCTTTCGATCTTCACGGCGATTGATCCGGATCGCAAAGAGGCCATCGAAGATTGCCGGGCGACCGTGGCCTATTACAGCCAGTCCCCGCAATATCTGCGCTATTTCGAGGAGATCGGCTTCGGCAAGGAAGCCTCCGCTATCCAGGCGGCATTTGCTCGAGGCGATCTAGCGGCGATGACTGCCGCATGCCCGGACGAGATGGTGGAGAGCATCGCGGTTGTAGGCGATGTAGACGAGGTGCGCGCCGGCGTGGCTAGGCGCGCAGCGGCGGCAGACGCGATTACGCCCGTAATTCCGCATTATGGCCTCTCGCCCGAAAAGAGCAGGACATACAGCGTGCGGCTGGCGGAGGCTTTCTATGGCTGATCCAGTGCGCCAACCGATCGCCTCGATGGCAGGAGCAGGTGCTTACAACCGGCATTCCGGTTTGCAGCATGCCAATCTTCATTCGGCGCTTCCTCTCTGGGAGGAGGCAGTGGGAACTATCGCTGCGAATTCCCAAGGCTTGGTTCGGATTGTGGACTACGGCGCCTCGCAAGGGCGCAATTCGCTGCTTCCTATGGGCACAGCCATTGACCTTGTGAGGGATCACAACGGCCAACGAGCACTGGAGATCATTCATACCGATCTCCCATCCAACGATTACACGTCATTGTTTGGGCTCCTTGCGACCGAATCGGACAGCTACCTTGCGGGCCGGCGCGATGTATTCCCGATGGCGGTGGGCCGGTCCTATTTCGAACAGATTCTACCCTCCGACAGCGTGGACTTGGGGTGGTCGTCCAACGCCTTGCATTGGCTCAGTCACAACCCCGTCAATGTCGCCGATCACGGCTGGGCCGTATACAGCAGCAGCGTGCTCGCGCGCGAAGCTGTCGATGACGTGCTTGCCCAGGATTTACTCAATTTCCTGCGGGCCCGGTCGCGGGAATTGAGGGTCGGAGGGCGTCTGGTGTGCCAGTTCATGGGGCGTGGCGGCGACCGACATGGCTTCGAATGGATGGCTGGCCACTTCTGGGCAACGCTCCTCGACTTGAGGCGCGAGGGCCTGCTCGATGACGACGATACATTCATGGCGACCTCTCCATCGGCGGGACGTTCCCTGGAGCAATTGAAGGCGCCGTTCGAGCAAGGGCTCCTTCCTGACCTCTCGGTAGTTCACGTGTCTTGCGTCCGCTCGCCAGATCCATTCTGGGATGCCTACCGCGAAACCGGGGACGCGGAGGCATTCGGCTTTCAGTGGGCGTCGATGATGTGCGCGGCGAACGGCCCCAATTTCCTGGCCCAGATAGGCCGCAACAGAGATCCGGAACGCCTGATGGAAGAATTAAGAACAAGGCTTGCCACGCGTCTGGCCGCTGATCCGCAGCAGAGTGTTTCCTATCTCGCGCTCCTGTCGATCCGAAAAGGGAGCTAGCCACGCGGAATGGACGATCAACGAAAGTCATATCGGAACGTGTAGATTTCCGAACGGCACCTTGGTGAAGGCAGCGGAGAAAAGCGGTGAGCGATATCGAGAAAAATAAGGCAATTGTACGGCGTTATATGCGGGCTGTGGAGGAAGGGGATCTCGAGACAATCGAGGCTTTGCAGCACCCCGATTGCCAATGGTGGATATTGGGCCATGGCGACATGACACGGGCGGATTTCATCGCCAGCGTGAAGGGCGGATTGCTGTCGGCTGAGCGGCGCACGGCGAACGTTGTTGGAATCACCGCTGAAGGTGAGCGAGTTGCCGTGGAAGTGAGCGGCGAGATGGTTTTTCCCGACCGGGTCTATCGCAACGAGTACCATAACCTTCTGATCATCCGAGATGGTCAGATCGTTTCGGGCAAGGAGTACATGGATACGCGCGCGGTGGCTGAGGCTTTTTCGTCCGGCGCTTGAGCGCGTCAATATTTCGCTGCTCAAGCTAGAGTGTATTTGGGATGGCCTGATGCCCCCAAGCGGCCTCGCCAACTGCATCGGACGGTAATTCGAGAGCGCCTGCTTGAGGTGCTTTTTGGGAAAGAAAATGGGCATTTTTACCCACGCGTGCCTCGGCACCAATGACTTGGGGCGGGCAGCCTGCTTCTATGATGCTGCGCTGCTGCCGCTCGGTATTGCCAATTTGGGGCCGTTTCAGGAACAAGGTCTCTGCTATGGGCGCACTGTTCCGGAATTGCTCATTCTGCATCCCCTGGAAGGCCGCGCGACTTCGTCAAATGGTGCGACCTTGGGATTCAAGGCGCCCAGCAGGCTTGCGGTCGACCAGTTTCATGCGGCCGGGTTGGCGGCGGGCGGAACCGATGCAGGGGGGCCGGGACAGCGGAATGCGGTCCCCCACGCCTATGGCGCCTATTTGCTCGATCCCGACGGTAACAAGATCTGCGCCTATTGCTTCGATCCGTGCTGATCGGATTTCCGCCACTGAACCCTATCGGATTGCAGGTTCGCTTTCGCACCTCCCCGCCATCCTGCCCACATCGGGAGACGAGAATACCCAGGAGGACAGCCCATGCATGAAGCTGCATTGCAATTGCTCAAGCGGACGATGGACGATCAGTTGGCCCGGACCGAACACCCGAGCGACTTTCCTGCCTTGCCGCCCATTCCGGCTGGACGCTACACCGATCCCCGGTTTGCGGCCCTCGAGAAAGAAGGGCTGTGGGATCGTGCGTGGTTGCTCGCCGGCATAGCTTCGGAGCTGCCAGAGCCCGGTTCTTACCGACTCTTTCAGCACCTCGATCGATCCGTGATCCTTTCCCGCGGAAAGGACGACCGGATTCGCGCATTCCACAACACCTGCCGGCACCGCGGTTCGCCCCTCCTGCTTGAGGAGGAAGGACGGGCCTCGCGGTTCGTCTGTCCTTACCACTCCTGGAGTTACGCGCTGGACGGTGCCTTGAAAGCGGTGCCCAGCCAACACGATTTTGCCTGTTTCGAAAAGTCGGACCACGGATTGGCAGAAGTGCGCTGCGAAACTTATCGCGGCTTCATCTTTATCAATTTTGATGACGCGGCGGGTCCTTTGCGCGAATTTCTTGGCGAATTTGTTGCCTTGACCGAAGGATATCCCCTCGAACGCATGGTTGTGAAGGACCGGTTCACGGTCGAAATGGATTGCAACTGGAAAATCGCCTATCACAATTTCCTCGAAATCTATCACGTCAATACTGTTCATCCAAAGACGCTTGCACCGCACCTCGATTCCCGCAGTTTCGTGATAGCTCTTTACGACGGTGGCCATATGCGTTTTGGCACGCGCAAGAAAGGCGGCGTTTCGCTCTTCGAAAAGCCGCCTGTGCAGCCTGACGATATTGCCGACGTCTTTCTCGAGAACACGGTCGCATTGCCCACTTTTCCGAACACGTTCTTCTCGCTCGATCCCGTAGGTTTCAATCTGCAATGCTTCTGGCCGGCCGGGCCGAACAAGTCGATCATGGAAGTGCGCCAGATGGGATGGGCAACGGATGACGATGCCGACAGGGAATATTGGGGCGAAATGCGAAAGGCCACCGAACACATCCTGTCAGAGGACCTTTGCCTATTCTCCAGCATACAGCAATCGCTGCGCAACGGCGCATTGTCTTCTATCGTTACGGGTTATCAGGAGCGCGCCCTCTATTGGTTCGAAGAGGAAATCGACCGCCAGATTGGTCCGGATCGTGTACCGCGGGACCTTCAGGTGCAGCCGCGATTGGGCTCCTATTCCACGCCCCATAGCGAATGAGCCGGGCAAGCCGACAAGCTGCGCGATCGTCGCGGTGAACCTATCAGTTGCGCCGTCATATCGTCCATGGGCGGCATGACGGCGTGGCTGATGCGATATACTTGGTTTCCGCCGAAAATTTGATGAGCAGTTTTGGAAAAATGAATCCAGTTGTTTGCGGCAATACAAGCGCATCGGCGGAGCGGTCAAATTCTCCTCGGGGAATAGCTCCGCCGCACTGGCTCATGAAGATGGATGCGGCGCGCGCGAATATCATTCGTCGATTAAACGCGTCATGTGGTGATTTGCATGCATTCAAAAGTTGAAGAACGAGTAGACAATTTGGAACGCGCAGCTCTCGAGTTCGAGGGAGCACAATTCGCAACGCGCCACCTTCTGGCAATGCTACTATCCAGGCTCGACAGACATGAGGCTGAAGAATACTTTCGGGAGCTGCAATGCACCGGGCGTAAACACGTCGTCGAGCTCGGTAAGGCCCGCTTGACCGGGTATCTAGATGAGCTTGAAGCAGTTCGTCACGCTGCTTGCCTGGCGAGAACC
This sequence comes from Novosphingobium oxfordense, assembly GCF_044029435.1. Taxonomy (NCBI): domain Bacteria; kingdom Pseudomonadati; phylum Pseudomonadota; class Alphaproteobacteria; order Sphingomonadales; family Sphingomonadaceae; genus Novosphingobium; species Novosphingobium oxfordense. The sequence goes on from NZ_CP147008.1 coordinate 951,728, forward strand.
CAGCCAGTTACGCCCTTGCGCGTCGTTTTGTGAAGCCGATTGCCCGAGTTTGGTGGCCATCAGACGGATTTCACGACTATCGCCCTCATCAGATGTCGACGTAATATCCCTCGCAGCAGTCATTAATTCGGAGACAAATCAGAGATAGTCTTTGCCAAGGTTTCAGTTTCGCTGGCCAACGCAAAGTGCGCACCATCACAGGTGGGCGGAGTGTGGGACAGCGTGGGTTTGGGTCAGTTCAAACCACCGGCTACCTTGTTTTTTTAAGCGCTCGTAGCGCGCGGGTAGCGGCGATCCGTCCTGCAATACCGGACACACCGCCGCCGGGATGAGCGCCTGCACCGCCGATAAGAAAGCCGGGAAATGGCGGCCGGGGGCCGCCGAAACCGGAAGCCGGACGGTGCACCCCCGATCGCAGGGCACCGAAATCTATGTGGGTGACGCACCCATTGCTGACGTTGAGCCGCTTTTCCCGTTCGCGCGCGGTTTCCACGAAGCGCCCGACCTCTGTGTCGAGCCCGTCGTAGAACTCGCCAAGATGGCTTATGATCGAGGCCATCGTTCGGTCCTTCAGCTCCGGGTTCCAGCCCTCGCGCGCATCCACAGCAACACCGGGCAAGTAGATGTAGGCCAGCGAACCGCCCGCCGGAGCCTGTGAAGGATCAGTATTGGACAGCGGGCTGAGGGACATCGCGTGACGTTCGGGAATGTCGCCGCGTCGCGCCATGGCAAATGACTGCCGCACTTCGACGGGCGTTCCGATGAGCCCCACAGCCTTGTCGAGATCGGCATCGTCATGGCGCATGTCCTGATGTCGCTTGAGCCGCAGCGGCCCGGACATCGCGACATTGGCGAGAAACGGCGCGGCGTTGGATCGGTTCGACGGGGCGTGCTCGATACGTTGCAACAATGTGCGTGAAACGCCGCCCGGCGTCGTCAGGCGCATCGCCGTTCTGGGATCGCACGTCGCGATCACCATCTTGGCGCGTATGATCCGGCCATTTTCCAGCCGCACGCCTTTGGCCGCGCCGTCGTCGACGATGATTTCCGCGACCGGCGCATTGAGCTCGATCGAGGCGCCCGATGCTTCGATACTGCGAGCAAGCGCGTCCGAAAACGACTGGAGGCTGCCGATGGGTTTACCGGTGCCGTATTTATGCGTGACGGCGAAGATCATGTACGCGGCAGCATTTCCGTCGTCATCGATGGGACCGGCGCCTGCGGCGATTCCCAGCAACAGCGCGATTGTTGCGGGGTCTTCAAACCTTTCGCAGGCGATCTGGTCGGCGGTCGCCTTGGACATCGCCACCAGTTCGTCTTTCAGCCGGACGTTGCGGACCGCGCTTTTGATCACCTTCGACATATTCCGCACGTCGGGGCGTCCGGGCTCGGCCATCATCATGGGAAATCCGATATCCATCATGACGTTCAACGTCTTCATGAAATCCAGATAGGCCTTGCCGTCGTTGCGGTTGATGCGGGCGATGTCTTCCGCCGTGCGGCGATAGTCATAGAAGAGGGCGATAGAGCTGCCATCGGGATGGAGGTAGGCGTAAGTGGGATCAGGATCGACAGTCCGCAGGCCGTATTTATGGAGATCGAAGTCCTCGATGATGCCAGATTTGCGCGCAAACAGCAGTTCCACGGCGCAGGGCGTTACCAAGTGCTCAGGCGCTTCCGGAATCATGTAGCCCGAGCTCGTCATCCCGCCCACTTTCGCAAGGCGCTCGACGACGACGACTTTCTTGCCCGCACGCGCCAGATAGCCTGCGGCCGCCATGCCGTTGTGGCCGGCTCCGATAACGACGACGTCGACCTCGTCCATCATTTCCCGCTATCCCTTAGCAAATCAGCCGTTCGCCGCAGCCGTGTACGCCTTGCCCCATTCGGCGAGGGCAAGAAGGCGCGTCTTTCGGTCTGCCTGGATGCGCGGGATCTGCGCTTCATCCGGACCGTCGGGCACGATCACAAGGGGCTCCTTGCCCAGGCTTGCAAGGGCCAGTGCACAGACGTTTGCGGGATCGTAGGCGGTCGAATAGTCCATCCCGAGCCCTTCGGTCGCCCGGCGCAGGGTCGGAGTGTCCATGATCGGGGCGGCAATTCCGAGGATATCTACGCCTTGTCCGTCGAGCTCTGCCCAAAGCGATTCCACGAAATTCAACTCGAAAGCCTTCGTCGCTGAGTACATAGTCAGCCAGGGCTGGCCGCCAAGTCCGGCTCCCGAAGACATGACTATGATCCCCCCGCTGCGCCGCTTGACGAGTCTGTTGCCGAAGCCATGAACGGCTTCGACGACATTGGCTGCATTCATGGTCAGAAGGCTGAGCGCTCGATCAACCGGCTCTCCAAGGAAACTGTTGCCGGCCCCGTCGGCCCCGGCGTTCGAAACGAAGAGTCCGATATCGAGATCACGTGTCTCTTCGACGAGCCGGGAGCCCGTTCCCGATTGCGTGAGATCGGCAACCACCGAGCGAAACGCAATCCCGTACAAACCGGCGAGCCGTTCGCCCAGTTGATCCAGGGCCTCCTTGCGGCGGGAAACGAGGACCACGTTGATGCCCATCGCCGCAAGTTGTTCTGCATAGCTTGCACCGGTTCCTTCCGAGGCTCCGGCGATCACCGCCCAAGGGCCGTAACGGCGTGCAAATTCGGCGTGATCAAGCGGGGGAAGCTCTACTGTTCGCATGCTGGAATGATCCTTGCCCGGGTAACCCGTGTCAGTTTGATTCATTGCGCGGATGGCGCTTGTTACAAGCTGACGGGGAAGCTCCGTCCTATCGGGAGGCAGGGAGCATCCTTGTTGATTGAAAGGACTGGGACATTGCAAGGTCGTTAATGTTCCAAAACATCGGAAAACTACCATTCCGCCCGACGTTGATATGGATTCTTGCGGCAAAGGTGTTAATCCTTGCCCGGTGGAAACGGCCTCGCCTCAACGACGTATACGGATTCTCCGGCGAGCAACCGAAATTTTCCTCGATCGCGGTTATGCCGGTGCGACGATCGACGACATCGCGCAGGCTGCCGGTGTGGGGAAAGTTGCGATCTATCAGCTCTTTGGTGACAAGGTGGAATTGTTCGCCGAATGCATGATCGACGCTGCGAAAACCGCTTCGGAAGGTACCCGGTCTGTGCTGCGCTGTGATGAACCGGTTCGTGACGTACTTGTCGCGTTTGCCGAGCAGCACATTCGCCAGATGCTCCGGCCGGTCTTCGGCGCCAGGCCGTTCTACGAATTTATTCGGGTGCTCCTGAGCGCTTCGATCACACATCCAGATATCAGTGGACGCTGCCTCGATATCCTTCGGACCGAGGAAGCCGCCCGGCTGAACGACTACTTCCAAGCGATGATTGATCGGCGGACGCTGGCAGGGGGCGATGCAGATTTTCTCGCGCGCCAATTCATGCAAACGATCTTCTTTACCAATGTGGTCATTTTGGAGCCCGCAAGCGCAGAGTGCTACAGCAATCCGCGCGTTTCCGCGGAAAATGCAGTTGACCTGTTCTTGAATGGATGTGCGCGAGGCGCTCTGCGATGTCTGGCGGTTGCTTCAGATTGACGTGATCGATTCTGAATTCTCGTCGTGCCATCATCTTCGGCCAGGCCCTGATCTGCTCGCATCATGAAGATGCCAAGCTGGCCGCTTGACACTAATCCATGAGACGCACCCTATCCTTGGAAAGGCGCGAAGATGCAGGGGCTCCGCAATTCTATAGAATATGGAATTGCATCGCCGCCTCCCTTCGCCAGACGTGCCTTCCGGCCCGAGCCTGTTCGGCACGGAGCCGGTCAGTACGCCGCCGACCCGCCGCCAGGCCGTTCTTGAGCGCCTTCGCAGCAGCATCGTTTCAGGAGCCTTGCCCCCCGGTACGCTGCTGCGCGAAACGAGTTTGGCGGCGCATCTGGACGTCAGCGCGACGCCCGTTCGCGAGGCACTTGGCACGCTAGAGGCCGAAGGGCTGGTCGAGATTGAAGTGCACCGCCTGAAACGGGTTGCGCGCATTGACTTTCGCAGCATGCGGGACCTGCTTCGCGTTCAGTCCGAGCTGTGGCGGCTTGGATACATATGGGGCATGCCACATGTTGGCGCAGGGCAGGTAGCTCAACTCGAACACGCACTTGCGCGCTACCGAGCGTGTTTGGCGAGCGATGATTCCGCAGGCGCCCTCACTGCTGGGCTGGATTTCCATACGATCTTCATCGCGGCGTCAAGCAACCAGGAGCTGCTGCGCTCAACGCTCGACCGCAGAGCCCTGATTGCAAGGTTTGTCCTGCTGCACGGTCTTCAAACGATTTGCCCTCTCGGGCTTTCCCAGCATGAAGCGATCCTTGCCGCCTTCCTGGCGAACGACCGCTCCGCAGTGCTCGCTGGTGTCGACCGCATCGCCACTCGCCTGATCGCGCTGGCCGAACAGGGGTGCGAGCTGTCCGACAATGTTGCTGAAAATCAGAAAATATCACTATACGAAAGAGATACCTGAGATGGATTTCGAACTCGAGGACGAATACCGTTCCTTTCGCGACACCGTGCATCGCTGGGTCGAAAACGAGGTGCCCAAGGAGTGGGCGCGAGCGCTCGAGAAGGACGAGCATGCCTACCCCTATGCCCTTTGGGACAAGCTGACTGAGGCGGGCTTTCACGGCGTCGGCATTCCCGAGGAATACGGCGGGCAGGGCGGCGACGTGGTGATGCAGATGCTGCTGGCCCGCGAACTGGCGCGTTCCCTGGGTGGACTGGCATGGATCTGGGGGATCACCAGTTTTGCTGGGGGGAAGTCGATCGGTCTCTACGGATCTGCCGAGCAGAAGGAGAAGTATCTGCCGTTGATCGCTTCCGGTCAGCTCAAGGCCGCCATCGCATTCACGGAACCGGGGGGCGGTACCGACCTGCTTGGCGCGATGACGACAACGGCGGAACGCGTCGATGGCGGCTGGAAGCTCAACGGCGAGAAAACCTGGTCCTCATCTGCGCATGTCGCCGACTATCTTCTGGTGATTGCACGAAGTGACAGGAATCCGGAGAAAAAGCATCAGGGACTGACTCTTTTTTGGGTTCCCGCCAAGACTGCCGGAGTGACGATAACCCCGCTCGCCAAGCTCGGCATGCGATCGATGGGGAGCTGCTCGATCCATTTCGAGGATGCTTTCGTCGCAGACGAACAAGTGCTCGGCGAGCCGGACAAGGCCTGGTACATGTTGCTGCCCACGCTCAACAACGAGCGGATCATGGTCGGCGCGTTCTGCCTGGGCGTCATCGACGGCGTACTGGAAGACGCTGTCGCCTACATGCAGCAGCGCAAGGCATTCGGCGGGATCATCGGCCGTTTCCAGAGCCTGCAGCACTATGTGGCGGATATCGCCACGATGCAGAAGACCACAGAACTCATGCTGCATTTCTGCGCCGACAAGCAGAGCCGAGGCGAAGACGTTGGCGTTGAGGCGAACATGCTGAAACTCATCGCGTCAGAGAATGCCAACGCGGCCGCAGATCTCGGCATCCAGATCCTGGGCGGCATGGGCTACTCCGCAGAGACCGACATGCAGCGATACTGGCGGGACAGCCGGCTCTGGCGGATCGGCCCGATCACCAACGAGATGGTGCGAAATGGCATCGCCGAGAGCCTCGGGTTGCCCCGATCCTTCTAAGCGACAGGTGCAGGAATGACCGGCCCCGGAAATGGGGCGGGACAAACGACAGGGAGTGTGGGAGTGATGATGTTTCCGGAGCAGCCGATCCCCGATCACGTGCCGCCAGCCTTGGTGAGCCGGGACTTTCCATTCATTTTCGGAACGACGACGGACAAAGATCCGTTCGACGATCTGGCCATGAGGATCCATGACGGACCCGAAATCATTTACGCGGCCCATGCCTATCCCGGAGGAACGGGAGCATGGGTGCCACGCCGCATGGCGCATCTTCGCGAAATCTATCTCGATACAGAGCACTTTTCTTCCACCGACTTTTCGCCTTTCTCGAAGCTGGTCGGTGGAGCGTGGATCAATTCGCCGGCGGAACTCGACCCTCCGGCGCATGGCCCATTCCGTCAGATGGTGAACCCGGCCTTCACGCCCAAGGCCATGGCGGCGCTGGAAGACAGGATTCGGCACTATGCGGTGGAGTACATCGAGACCTTCGCCAAGCGCGGGCAGTGCGAATTCATGGGCGAGTTCGCATTCGAATTCCCGATCAAGGTCTTCATGGAACTGATGGGTTTGCCGCTCGACCGGGTCAGCGAATTCATGGAATGGGAAATGAACCTCTTGCATAACCACGATTTGTCCAAGATCGCGGATGCCACGCGCAGTGTGCTTGACTATCTGGCCGGCGAGATTGCCGACAGGCGCGCAAATCCGCGCGACGATCTCATTTCATTCGGCGTGCGGGGCGAGATAGAGGGACGTCCTCTGACGCAGGACGAACTGCTCGGCTTCATGTTCAACCTATTTATCGGCGGGCTCGACACTGTCTCCACGAACATGGGCCTACAATTTCGCCACCTCGGCACACACGTTGAAGACCAGGCAATTTTGAGAGCCGACCCTTCACAGATCCCGCATGCCATCGACGAATTGATGCGGGCATACGGGGCGGTCACCACGTTTCGTACCTGCAAGAAGGAAGCGGTGATAGGCGGTGTGCAGTTCAGGCCGGGAGATAAGGTCGCCATGTCGACAACGCTCGCCGGGCGGGACCCCGACGAGTTCGAAAATCCCTGCGAGGTAAAGTTGGACCGGCGGCCGAGGCACGTCGGCTTCGGCTTCGGCATACATACCTGCGTCGGCATGCACCTGGCTCGCCGCGAATTGCGGATCGCGATGGAAGAGTTCCTGGCGCGGATTCCGGAATTCCGCCTTGCGCCCGGTCATCGGGTGCGTTGTCATCTGGGCATGATCCAGCCAGTGGAATTGCCGCTGGTCTGGTGAGGGTGCGACGGAGCCGTTTCCAGGACAGTCGCTGCTTTCTGACAGGAGAGCGCCTTGGAAACGGCTTTCGAGCCTAAAGGTCGACGCAGGCTTCGTCGAAGTCCAGCCGGGGATTGCGGGGATGGAGTCCTGCCGGATCGCCGTGACCGATGTTGCACAGGAAATTGCTTTTCCAGCGGCCATCCGGGAAGAATTCGGAATCGAGGCTGGCCGCATCGAAGCCCGACATAGGACCGCAATCGAGACCCAGGGCGCGGGCGGCCATGATGAGATAGGCGCCTTGCAATGTCGAGGAACGGGCGACAGTCTGCGCGACGAGTGCGTCATTGCCTTCAAACGTCGCCCGCATGTCCCTTGCGGGAAACAGCTTGCCGTAGAATTCATAGAACCGTGTGTCACCCGCTACGATCACAGTGCAGGGAGCCTGCATGACCTTGTCTCGGTTGCCGGCGTTGACGTGAGGCAAGAGCCGGACCTTGGCATCGGCCGAGCGGATGAAGACAAATCGGGCCGGATTGCTGTTCGCGGTCGTCGGGCCCCACTTCGCGAGTTCGTAGAGGTTCCGAATGGTCTCCGTGCTGAGCGGACGATCTTGCCAGGTGTTATGCGTGCGGGCTTCCCGAAACAGGAGGTTCAGCATCGTGTCGTGTTCGAGCGTGGTTGCGCCAGTCATCCTCATTCCTCGTCAGTGGAGTAGGAACCGGGAATTCCACGCTCGATCCATTGGCGATGTTCGCGTGCGAGGATAGCTTCGGCCTCTTCGGCCAGAAGCGCCATCTCCGCGATCTCCCAGACGCGGTGGTTTCCGGTCGCATAGGCGCGGGCGTTCTCGCGATAGAGGAGCGCATCGATGATGTTGCCGTGCAGCTTGTCAAGAACGCGCGTCACTCGGCCGGGCGTGCCCATTACCAGGGAATTTGGCGGAATAATGGTGCCGGCGGGCAAGAAGCTGTGAGCAGCAACAATCGAGCCGTGGCCTATGACGCAGCGCTCCATGATCGTGGCACCGATGCCGATGAGGCAGCCGGGCTCCAACGTGCATCCGTGCAGGACTGCACGATGTCCAACTGTACAGTAGTCGCCGATGATGGTCGGGTCATTCCAGCCGATGTGGATCATGGCGTGATCTTGCACACTTGCGCATTTTCCGATGCGCACATGACCTCTCTCGCTCCGAACGACCGCGTAAGGCCACAGACTGCAATCCTGTTCCAGCATGACGTCGCCGAAGATCCGGGCTGTGGGATCGACGTAAGCTGGTAGAGAGCCGATGCTCGCCTCGGTCACGATATCGCCGTTCGTTGTCTCTGTTGCTACCCCTGCGCAGCATCCATGGGCCGTCCCTCTCTAAATGGGCTGTGGATGCTGCCACTGGGGCGATCGCCTGCCTAACACGCGATCGCCCCGGCATTTTGGATCAATAGGCACCCGGCGGAGAGATCGGATCGGCTCCGGCAAGGTTCCGGCCATAGATTTCGTAGCCGATGGTCGGGATATTCTGGATGTGGCGGAGAGCCATCGAAATATCGCGCCAGTAGCGGTTGATCGGCTTGTCCAGCGCAAAACCGGAAGAACCCGCCTGGAACATCAGCGATTCACTTGCACTGTGAACGAGTTCGACCATCTGGGCACCGCCGGAGCGCTGCTTTGCCTTCTCGGCGAGGGTGAACTCCTCACCCTGCGCAACTCGGTCGAGCTTGGCTGTGAGGTTGAACAGGATCAACTTGGCCGTGTCGATCATGGCGGCCGCTTCACCAAGGTCGCGCATGTAGGCACCGGAATTGGTGCGCGGCGAAATCGTCGTCGTCAGTACGGGCTTCTTCGGCGATTCTGCCGTAACGATCTCCAGCATGCCCTCGACTGCGCCAATGAGCTGGGCAATGCCGGTCGTGCGAACCACCGGAACGGCAGGAAGGAGGTCTGAAGGCGCGCCGAAATGACGCTTGGTCCGATCGATCTGGCCCGCGCGTTCGTCCATCAATACCATCTGGTCATCGGGAATGAACACGTCCTTTGCTATCGCCGTGTCCGACCCGGTTCCCTGCATGCCCGAAACGAACCAGGTGTCCTCAATAGTCATGCTGTCCATCGGCAGATAACACATGCTGATGCCCGGAACGACCGGCCCGTCGTAGCCTTCAAGCACCACGCCCTGTTGCGCCCACTTCGACTGGCGGGAGCCGGACATGTAGGGCCATTTACCGTTGATGATCCAGCCGCCGTCCACCTTGCGCGCCTTGCCCGGCGGGTTGTAGGCGCCGCACACGGTCTGCGGGCCCTCGCCAAAAATCGTGTCCTGGACACCGTCGGGCGCGAGACTGGTGATCCAGCTGGTGCCGTTGATGATCTGCATCACCCAGCTGACCGCGGGGTCGCCCTTGGCGATTTCCATCTGGACGCGGCAAAAGTCGGTGGTCGAGAGTCCGAAGCCGCCGAGGCGTTGAGGCAGCAGAAGCCGCAGGAAACCTTCCGTCTTGAGCATTTGATCGACGGCCGGGGTTGGGCTGCGCCGCTTTTCCCCTTCAGGCGCTTCCTTTTGCAGGAATTCGCGCAGGCTGCGCGCCTTTTCCACTAGGCCGTCGGCCACCGCCTTGTCGGCGAAACCGGATTGCGTGTCTGATTCGAGCTTTGCTACTGTTGCCATGAAATCATCCTCTCGTATTTTCGGCTTGGTGGCCGGCGATTTGCATTGCGATTTCGTGCAGCCGATCGGGAGAACCGTTCCAGAGTTCCAGCCACTCACCAGTGGCCGGAATGATCAGCGTGCTAAGCTGCAGGCGAACGAGCGTGTCGCAGAATGTGTCCCGGTCTATGGTATTTCCGGTCAGTCCTTCGAAATAGTCGAGCACGGGTTCGAGAGCGCGTTGCACGGCGGCCTTGTGACGGCCGAAATGGCTGCGCAGGAAACTCAGGTGAAAGGCAGGTTCGACTTCGAAGATCCGTTCCGGCGACCGCTCGATCGTAAAACGGCCGAAGAATTTCATGACGGCACGGAACCGCTCGATCGGATCGGGAATGCCTTCGCCAGCCTCGACAATGCCCTTTTCGAAACTGCTGCAGATGTATTCGCTGACTGCCGCGAGCACTTCTTCCTTGGACGCGAAATGACGATAGAGGGTCCCGCGCGACACCCCGCTGCTTTCGCTGATGTCACTCATCGACAGTCGCCGCGTGCCGATTGTTGCGATCGCGCGCAGTGTACCGTCCATGATCTTCTGGACGCTGCCCGTGCTGTCGGTGGCGACGACTTCGCTCCAGTCGGTGTGCGGCGTCAGTTTCATGTTTGGGCTTCCATTTCGGCAAGGTTGTGCGGAACGCTTACATAGCCGGGCAGATGCTGACCGCCATCGACATTGATCAGCTCGCCATTGACGAAACGCGACATTTCCGAAGCGAGGAAGAGCACGACCGGTCCGATGTCCTTCTCGGGATCGCCCGCGCGCTTGAGCGGATTACTTGCTGTTGCCATTTCAAGGAAGCCGGGCACGTCCTCTGCCAGCTGCGCGAACACCTGGCCCATCCCTGTCGGTGCGATCGCATTGGTCCTGATGTTGAACCGGCCCCATTCAACCGCAGCGGTGCGGGTCAGGCCCAGGATCGCCCCCTTGTTCATGTTGTAGTCGGCATGAAGCCATGCACCCGTCTGGGCGTCGATCGAGTAGAAATTGACGATCGAGCCGCCGCCGCGTGCCTTCATGTGCGGGAAGGCGGCACGCATGGCCCACCAGGTTCCCCAGGTACCGATCTCGAGAGTGCGCTGGAGCATCTCATCGGTCTTCTGTTCCAGCAACACGTTGGCAGACAGCTGCGAGGCATTGTTGATCAGGATGTCGAGGCCTCCGAACTCGGAGACGACCCGCTCGATCATGCCTTCGACGTCGTCCTTGATTCCCATGTCCGCCGAAAGGCCCATGGCGCGGGTTCCGAACTCCTGGCTTATCTCGGCCGCAACCGCTTCCGCCGCCGCGCCGTCGCGCCCGGTAATGAGGATATCGGCGCCCTCACGCGCCAGACAGCGGCTGATGCCGTAGCCCAGCCCTTTTGCCCCGCCCGTGACGATCGCGATCTTGCCCTGAACCAACCCAGTCAAGCAGCTTCTCCTGCAAATTGTTCGCCCAGCGCCCGGTCCATTTCCATGCGTTCCTGGCAATAGTCCTGCGTAAAAACGTAGCCCCGCACGTTCTTGTCGTTGTCGCGGAACAGGTACTTGAGCCCCCGCTCGTCGTTGGCCGCTTCCTCCCACCGCCCGGCAACGCCGATCGGAGCCGGAAGCAGCACCACCGGGTAGGCTGTGGTCTTGACCTGCACCGAGAGCGGCGGAAAGTGGATATTGGTAGGTGTTCCGAGCGCACTGGGAGCGATGGCGCGCGCTGCCGACATGATCGGTGTTACATAGGCTGCGAGGCCTTGCGGATATTCCGCGCAGTCGCCGATAGCGTAGATGTCGGGATCGGAGGTCCGCCCGGTCTGGTCGACAGTAATGCCCCGGCCGGTCTCCAGCCCCGCCTCACATGCCAGCGCGACATGAGGGCGAAGACCCACCGCTGAAAGCACCGCAACGGCTTCAATGACCATGCCGCTGTCGAGCTGCGCGCGAACCCCGCTTGGAGACTTGTGGATGGCCGTGATCTTGCTGCCTAGGTGCCATTCGACGCCCTTGGTAGCCAGCGCATCACGGATTCGATCACCGACCCCGCTGGGTACCAGCTGAGCCAAAGGATGGAGCAGCATGTCCACGACTACCGGAAAATAGCCTGCGGCAGAAAGATCGTTCGCAAACTCAGTTCCGACAAGTCCGCCGCCCATGACCAGCACTCGCCCGCCAGCGGGCAGCCGCTCGCGAAACTCGCGGTAATTGTCGAGATTGTTGACCGCAAGAGCCCGGTGGGCCGCGTCGCCATCGATCGGCGGCCGCACAGGATCTGCTCCAAGCGCGAGGATCAGTTTGTCGTAGAAGATCGGCCCGCCAGTTGTCAGTACAGCCTTGTCCTGCCGATCTATGGCCTCGACGAGGCGTCCTGCGCGCAGATCAATTCGGAGCTGAGCCGCCATTTTCTCACCCGGCGTGGTAATCAGGGCGTCGGGCATTTTGCCCTTGGCCAGTGCGGTGGACAGCGCCGGTTTGGAATAGAAGTGGCCATCGTCCTGCGTCACCAGGGTCAACCGGGCGTGCGGCGCGAGCTTGCGTAGCTCCCGCAGGACGCCGTAGCCGGCGAGGCCGCTCCCGATGACGACGATGTGCGGGGATGACGTCACCGTGCCCGTCCGATCAGAGGAAGATCGCAAGATTGGACATTCCCAGCGTGGATTGGTCGACAATGATCTCCCTTACGGACAGCTTGTAGTTGCCATCCACAAGACGCCAGACGTCCCGGCGCTCGGCGGTAAGCGTCTCGTTCTCCGGATTGTCGAAGCGGCTGCGCTCGACGAAGAGGTAGCTGACCACTTCATATTCGCCGGTCTTATCGCTCTCGGCGATCCGCACATTAGTGACGAACCGCCGCGTGCGCGAGGGCGGGTCTTCTGCCCAGGCGCTCTTCGAGAGACGACCAGTGCGCATGAGGATCGACCCGTAATTCTCGTCGAAATGCTTCATCGTCCGTACGACGTCACGGTCCTTGTTGGGGCCATTTCGCGTGAGACGCAGCGGTGCCGTATAGATCAAATCCTCCGCAAGGAAGGCGACCCAGTCGTCGAAGCGCCGCTCGTCGAGCGCAGCCGCTTCGTCATAGAGCGTTTCCAGAATGCGGTTGTAGACCTCCGAACCGAGCGGTACCCGCTTGGTGGAAACAAGACCGCGCATCACTCCAGTCTTGTCGATTGCGGCCGTGGCGTAGTTCACCATGTCGTGATCCTCCCAGTCTCAGGCTTCGGCCATCAGATTGTAGTAAGCCATCCACCAGGCCCACTGCGTGTCGTCCTTGGTGAAGCCGGGATAGAGATCGCCGCCTCCCACCCAGCCTTCCGGCCGCTCGTGGCCGTGAAGCGCCTGGTACTTGAGCGTGATGGTCTTGCTCATGTGGCCGCGTGCATTGCGCATGATCTGCGGCCAGGTATCGGCGTCGTCCTGCTCGATCGTTCCGGAGGTGCCGGTCGACCAGATGGCGTTCTGCAACATATCGCGCTTTACGTCCTCAGGTGCGTCCTTCTCCGCGAAAATGAAGTTCACGAATTCGACCCTGTCCGGCCCCTTGGGAACATAGGTGTGCAGCGACAGCGCGCCTGACGCGCCGCCATCGGTGCGAGGCGCAAAGATGAATGCGATCAGCACGTTGGGGAACATGCCGCCGACTTGCGGGGGGATCGTCGCTAACTGGTTGACCTGATCTTCCGTCAGATTCTTGAAGAGCTGAGGGATCAGGTCCTTGGTGATGCCGGGCGGCGAAAGTAGATGAAGGCGCTCTTCGGTCGACTTCCCTTCAAAACTGACATCCGCAAACATCTTGAAGGTTTGGGCCGCTTCCAGACAGCGCAGGGTATGGCCTTGCGGAACCGAGATATCGACACCGTACATGCCGGGCGCCGTATCGTAGATCAATTCGGCAGTACCGCCCATGATCCCGCCTTCCATAAGCGAGCGGTGCAGCGTCAGAGTATGGAAGCCGTCGGATCCCGACTGTTCGCCAGGGATCTTCCAATTGCAGGGCAGCACGAAGCGCTGCGGCGGGCCGAGCATTTCAAGGCCGTTATCGGTACGGCAGAACAGCTGATCGAGATAGAACTTCGCGTCGCCGAGGTAATCGTCGAACGAAAGATCCTCGTTCCACGTTGCGAAGATGAGGCCGCCGTACAGATGGACGCGGGCCTTCTTGAGCCCGAGTTCTTCCTTCTGGCGCTTGTTGCCGTGCATCTGTTCCTTTTCGATCGGGGCGCCGATAAAGCTGCCATCGGGTCGGAAGGCCCAGCCATGGTAGATGCAGCGGTGGGCATGGGCATTGCCCGCCTCGGCAGTGCAGACCTTCATTCCGCGATGCGGACACACGTTGAGCATGACGTGAATTTCGCCGCTACGGTCGCGCGAGACGATGACATTGTCCTCGGCCATATCGCGCATGACGTAGTCGCCGGCCTTGGGAATCTCGGACTCATGGCCCAGCAGGAGCCAGGTTCGCGCGAAGATGCGCTCCATCTCCAGCTCGTACAATTCCTTGTCGTTCATCACACGCAGCGACACTTCGTTCATCTCGCGGTCGATGAGATTGTCGAGCGTCGTCCCGTCGCTGAGTGTCAACCCAGGGTGGTGCAGCATCTTCCTCTCCTTGGAAAATCCGTGTTTGATCGCGTTATACATATTGAACGAAATCTGTTCAAGCTGTAATAATCCGAAAAAAGGAGAGGACTATGAGTCAGAAGCTGAAAGTCGTGATCGATAAGGCCGCATGCTGCGGATACGGCGTCTGCGCCGAGATCTGCCCCGCGGTGTACAAACTCGACGCCAACGGCATCGTATACGTGGACGACGAAATCGTGCCGGACGGCCTGGAAGAGCTGGCACGCGAAGGCGCCGAAGCATGTCCGCAGGCCGCGCTCGCAGTGGTCGACGCCTGATAAGGGCTCGGTCGGTGGTACAAGAATCCTGATTCGCCCTCTGGGCGAACCTGTCGCCGGGAAGGTCTCAGGACGGAGCGGCTAGAGGCAGCAGTGTCAGAAATCAGGCAGGACGGGAAACCACGGCACTATGGCAAGCGGCACCGAAATTCTTTTCAGGCCATGTGAAGTCGGGCCGCTAGCGCTGCCCAACCGCTTCGTAATGGCGCCGATGACGCGAAATTTCTCGCCTGACGGGATTCCGTCAGCGGGTGTGGCGGACTACTACCGCCGCCGTGCCGAAGCGGAAGTAGGTCTGATCGTCACGGAAGGCATCGGGGTGGATCATCCTGCTGCCGTCGGCAGGGAGACAATGGGGGGCGGAGCCTCGCCGATCATGCATGGCGAGGCCGCGCTTGCGCGGTGGCGCGCGGTCGTGGACGGGGTCCATGAGGCCGGGGGAAAGATCATTCCCCAGCTATGGCACCAAGGCGTCATCCGAGTCCCGGGAACCGGCTATCATCCCGACGCGCCGTCTGCGCGCCCCTCAGGCATCTGGGGCCCACTCGACAAGGCGATGGTGCCCCCGGAATATCTCGAACAGGTTCGCGAGCCTACCGCGCCGCTGACAGAGAACGAAATCGCCGACATCATCGCCGGGTTCGCACGAAGCGCGGCAAATGCGAGAGCCGCAGGCTTCGATGGCATCGCCCTCCACGGTGCACATGGCTACCTGATCGACAGCTTTCTCTGGGGAGAGACAAACCTGCGAACGGACCGGTGGGGAGGCGCACTCCCAGACCGCGCCAGGCTTGCGGCAGAGTTGGTCCGGGCAGTGAGGGCCGCGACGGCGCCCGATTTTCCGATCATGTTCCGGTACTCGCAGTGGAAATTGCAGGATTACGATGCGCGAAATGCGCAAACCCCGGATGAGCTCGAATCCTTGCTGACACCGATTGTCGAGGCGGGCGTGGACCTATTTGACGTCAGCACCCGGGTGTTCTCGGCGCCCGCATTCGACGGCTCCGATCTCAGCTTGGCGGGATGGGTAAAACGGCTTACGGGCCGGCCAACGATAGCGGTGGGCGGCGTCGGCCTCTCGCGCGATTTGCAATCGTCGTTCGCCCAGCCGACCGTGATGACCAACAATCTTTCGCTTGTGGCGGAGCGCTTGGCGAAGGGTGAGTTTGATCTGGTGGGGGTGGGAAGGGCGCTACTGATGGACCCGCAGTGGGTTTGCAAGATGCGGAAGGGAGAGAGCGTCAATCCCTTCCGGCTGGAAGCTTACGGGTCGCTGGATTAACGCTTAATGCGTGTCACAGGCGGCAAACACTTGAATCCGGGCGAGGTTGGTGCGCTCGGGCTGAGCCGCCATGTACCGCACGGCATCCGCAACATCCTCAGGTTGCATCGGCGGTATGAAACTGTCCCAGGCCGGCTGTCCGCGTGACTTCATGTCCTCGAATATTTCCGTGCTGGTCGTGCCCGGCGAAACGATACCGACTTTCACTCCAGTGCCGGCCAATTCGACCCGCAAACAATCGGTGAACCCCTCCAGTGCTCGCTTCAGGCCGCCGTAGACACCGACACCAGGTGCAACGATGTTGGCGCCGATGCTCGAAATATTGATGATCTGGCCTCTGGCTGCCGATTTCATTGTCCGTGCAAACAGAGTACTGGTGCGAACGACCGCTTCGTAATTGAGCGCCATCATCGGTCGCAACTGGTCGAGATCGAAATCGTCGATCGGTGCCGCATGAAGAATGCCCGCATTATTGACCAGAATGTCGGCTCGCCCGAACTTAGCCAGAACGAAGTCGTGCAAAGCCCGAGCGGCGTCGGGATCCGCCATGTCGGCTGAATGGACACAGGCATGCTCGCCAAGTTCGCCCGCCAGTGAGGCAAGGCGTTCGGCGCGGCGGGCGACCAGCACTGTCCTCGCGCCCGCCTCGGCGAGCGCTCGCGCAGTGGCCGCGCCTATCCCCGACGATGCCCCGGTTATAATGGCGACCTTACCTTCAAGGGCGTTCATTACCGTCACTCGTGCGCTCCTGTCTCTTTCAGCCGGATCAACCGCTTGCCGTGGTTTTCCCCACGGTAAAGGCCCGCAAGGGCATCCGGACAGCTCTCAATCCCGTCGAGTATTTCCTCGCGCCACGTCAGGCGGCCCTGCTCGGTCCACTCGCGCAGCTGCGCAACTGCGGCGGCGTAACGGGCCATGTGATCGAAGACGACGAAGCCTTCCATTCGTGCCCGCTTGACCAGAAGGTGGCGTTCCACGCGCGGACCATCGGGCCAGGGAGCCCAGCGGTCCTGCGACGCTGTTCCGCAGACGATGACACGGCCGCCGAGCGCGAGGTGGGGCATTACCGCGTCGCTGATCGGGCCGGCGACGTTGTCGAAATAGACGTGGATCCCCTGGGGCGCGACGCGGCTCAAAGTGGCGGCCACGTCCTGGCCGCGGTAGTCGATCGCAGCCTCGAATCCAAACTCCTCGACACAGCGCCGCACTTTGTCTGCTCCCCCGGCAATACCCACCGTGCGGCATCCAAGGATATTGGCAATCTGGCCCGCGGCGGACCCAACCGCGCCTGCGGCCGTGGATACCAGCACGGTTTCACCGGCGCGCGGCTGCCCGACAAGCGTGAGGGCCAGATAGGCCGTGACGCCGTTTATTCCCAAAATGCCAAGCGATGCGCGAAGTTCTTTTTCGCTGGTCTTCTGAAGGATTTGATCGGCCGCTACGCAAGCGAAATCCTGCCACCCGAACCATCCTGCGACGTATTCGCCAACTTGGAAATGTTCGTGGTTCGATTCGATGATACGGCCTGAGGCGAGGCTGCGCATGACCGAGCCCAGGGCCACCTGGTCTCCGTAGTTACCGACGTCGGCGATCCAGCCGCGCATGGCGGGCTCGACCGAGAGATAGTGATTTTGTACAAGTATCTGGCCCGGACCGGGACGGTCCACCGGAGCGCTGCGGATTTCGAAATGCTCGGCCTGGGCAATGCCTGCCGGACGAGAGCGCAACCTGACCTGCCGGTTCGTCGCCATCAAAAACCCGCTCTGACCATCGTGAATTTCCGGCGGGATATCCGCCAGCCTTCTGCCGTGCGGATCAGGCAGTCGTCATAGAATCCGGCCGCTCTGGTCGCGCTGCCTCCCGGTGCCGGGTCGGTCAGCACAGCGTCCACATAACTGCGGGCCAGAATCTCGCTATTGCGGCTCTCGACCACGATATTGGTTATGCGGTGAAGCGTCGCGCCTAGATTGCGATGCGCGGATTCCATGTACTCGGTGATCTCGCGCGGTCCGCGCCATTGACCGAAGCTGCCGTAATCCACTTCGCAGTCATTCGCGAAGCAGGAGCGAAACAAGGGCCAGTCCCGGGTATCGATGCCGGTCGCGTAGCGCAGCAGCAGATTGCGGATTGCGCGCTCGTCATCGGCCGCGACAGGCGATGTTCTCGTCAGGCTGCCTGATGTCGGCATGCTCCATCCTCCCGTTTTTGTTACTTGCGACGATAGTGCGTAATCGGGGCGACTTGCCCGTCCAAGGATAGGAGCTTGCGGGGACACGCCCCTATTTTTTACGATTTATCTGGCCCATCATTTCGTCGGCAGAGCATAGGCGATCAATTCGTCACTCGTTCCAGACAGCATGGCTGCATGGCCGCCGGCCGCGATGACGACAAATTGGCGTCCGCTGGGCCGGGACCAATACGTGGTCGGCGATGCATTGCCGCCGGCTGGCAACCGTGCTTTCCACAACACCTGCCCACTTTCCGTCGCAAGGGCGCGAAATACGTGCTCCTGAGTCGCGCCGATGAAGGTGAGGCCGCTCGAAGTCGTTAGAGACCCGCCAATGTTCGGCACCCCCATAGGTATCGGTACGAGCGAAGGCAGAGCCAGCGGCCCGCTGTCGCGCGATGAGCCCAAGGTACGGGACCATACCAGCTTGCCGGTTCTGAGATCGACGGCGTTGATGCTGCCATAGGGCGGCTGCTGACACGGGATCGCGAGCGGCGAAAGAAAGGGTGCGATTTGCGCGGCGTAAGGCACGCCCTGTTGAGCCGCTGGACCTCCCACATTGCTCATGTGCGCTGCATTCATCGGCTTGATGCCGCGCCGGTCCGCCTCCGCTCGGGAAATGAGGCGGTTGTAGTTGGCGACCTGGTTGTTGTTGACGATCATGAGGCCGCGTCTCACATCGACGGAGACACCGCCCCAGTCGATCCCCCCAAGGTAGCCAGGCCACGTAATCGTGAAGCGGTCTGTCGAGAGGGGTGTCATTTCGCCTTCGAAACGGGCTTGCCGAAAGCGGATGCGGCACAATGCCTGATCGATCGGCGTGAGCCCCCACATGCTCTTTTCCGTGGGAGCCGGGCCGCCGAAACTTGGCATCGCGGCGGAAAAGGGCTGGGTGGGAGATAGTCGCTCACCGGCGACCGCTCCGCGGGGAACAGCGCGTTCCATTACAGGCAGTAGGGGTTTACCCGTCATGCGGTCCAGGACGAAGATCTGCCCACGTTTTGTGGGTTGTACAAGTCCATGGATGCCGCCGGGCAGGTCGAAGAGAGTAGGCTGCGCCGCAACATCGTAATCCCAAAGATCGTGATGTGTCGTCTGGAACGACCAGCGGACTGCTCCTGTCTGGGCGTCAAGTGCGACAACAGCGCTGGAGTAGCGATCGTCCAGCGCCGTGCGGTGGCCGCCGAAGTAGTCAGGCGTTGCGTTTCCGGTTGGCACATAGACGAGCCCCAGAGCTTCATCGGAACTCATCGGAGCCCAGCTATTCGGCGTGCCTCTTGTGAATGTCGCGCCTGGTTCCGGTGAACCGTGATCGTCCGGGCGGCCAATATCGAATGCCCACGAAAACTCGCCCGAAACAGCATCGAACGCGCGGATGACGCCCGAAGGCTCCTGCGTTCGCTGACCGTCGATGATCCAGCCGCCGACGACCAGCCGTCCGCGAACCAGCGCCGGGGGCGAAGTGACGAAGTAATAGCCCTTTTCGACGGACCCAAGGCCCTTGGTGAGATCCACCTGGCCGTTCTGTCCGAAGGCGCCGCAGGACTGTCCCGTGGCAGCATCGAGCGCCAAAAGCCGAGCATCCAGCGTAGCGGTATAGATACGTTCTGAGCAGGTGCCCGTCGCGCCGGGCACGCGGTAATATGTCACGCCGCGGCATACAAGGCCGTAAACGCCTTCGAGGTTTGTCCTTGGCGAGTGGCGCCAGAGCTGGCGGCCGGTTTCAGGGTCGAGTGCGATTACATCATTGTTGCCCGCGCAAATGAACAAGCGATCACCGATCTTGAGGGGATTGGTTTGAAAGGCCGTGCCCTGCTTGCCGCTTGTCAGTTTGCCCGTATGGTAACTCCAGACGGGTTTCAGATTGCCGACGTTTGCTGGTGTGATCTGACCAAGCGGTGAATAGCGCGAGCCTCCGCGGTCGTTGCCGTAGGCAATCCAGTCACCTTCTTCCGAAGCTGCTGGTGCCGGTCCCCAAGCTGTGCTTGTGGCAGCAGGTGTGCGGTCAGCCCAGAACGCCGCCCCGATCCCGGCTATCCCGATTACCGCGAGGCCAGGCCAAAGTAGGCGGCCGCCGGGCAGGGCTGCCTGCTGGCCCACATGCCGGCGGTACCAACCTGTCAGCATGTAGAGACCCATGACAGTCGGCATTGCGATCCGCGGCGCCAGTGCCCAGCCATCGAGGCCGCACTCCCACAGCGCCCAGCATAAGTTCACACAGAGAAATACCCAATAGAGCAGCGCAGACTTTGCTTCCCTCCGCCATCCCAGAACTGCGCAGACAAGCATGACAAGGCCGCTCAGCACATACCAGGGCGATCCACCCAGCAAGGCGAGCTGGGCGCCAAGGACTGTCAGGGTACCGCCTGTTGCGCCCAGCAGCACCAGGAAAGCATGATTGAATAGGCGTCGCATGTCACCGCCTTGGGTCTCAGGATGGAAAGTGAGCGCGAACTCAGGACGGCAGTTGTTCAGCCAGCCAGTCCGGGACATTGATCCGGTAGCATTTCTGTTCGTAAAGGCGGCTGATCTTCCAGCCCTGCTCGGTCCGGATAAAATCGTGAATATACCAGAGGCCAAATACGAGCGTGTCGCTCGATTGCCCCTGCGAGACGGTCATCGGATTGTAGCATACCGTCTTGGTCCGGGCGGTATCGCCATCGATAGCGTATTTTGTGGTCGACACTGCGTGCTGGTAGGCGAGAATGGGAGATAGCCCCTCCACGAGGAATTGCTTGATCTCGGTCAGTCCGCCGCGCACGCCCACCATTTCTGAATAGTCTATCAGCGCGTCTTGCGTGAAGAACTCGTCAAGCGCGTCCCAATCGCGATTGTCCACGGCATAACAATATCCCACGATCAGGTCCTGCAGTTCAAACCTGTCGGACATTTCCTGCATGCTCAGGGTCATGGCCTCTCCTCCGTTCGATATGGTGCGATCGCACGGGCGTTCGTCCTGGCCGCCTTTCGTTGGGTAGGTGGCAGCAGGTGCGGGGATCGGGATGACGGGCTACGGCCTGCGCGATGGGCGGGCCAGATATCAAGCAAGGAGAATACTGATGGGCCTGGCCCCGTTCACTGAAGCCGATTTCGTCCTGTCCAAGGAGAAGCGGGCCGAAATCACAGCCGGACTGACTGAGCGGCAGGCTTTCATGGTCACGCAATGGATGGACCTGCACGAAGTCATCAATCGGGGCGATTGGGACGGCATGGATGCCTTCTTCAACACCGACACCATGACGTATGACAATCCGAACCGGCCGGATCTTGGCACCTACCATATCTGGAAGACCTCGCCGCAGGGCCTCTACAAGACGTTCCCGCCCAGCACTTACCGGACTTTGAAGGCATGGGGTCGCGGCGACGATGAGGTCTGCGTGCTCTGCCATCACTACGGCAAGCACACTGGCGGTCCCTACATGGGTGTTCAGCCGACAGGAAACGAACTCAACGTCCTGTGGTTCTCCTGGCTGCGTTTCCGCGGCGACAAGATCGACCACATCTATTCGATCTCCGACGTGCTCTCGATGCTGAAGGACCTCGAAGTGATCGATGTGCCTCAGCCAGTCGACCCCTACAAGTGATCGAGCACGCCCCGGCCGCCTGCGTTGTCGGGCGGTCGGGGTGTGAAAAGGCCCAATCTTAGAGCGGGACTTGCGGCATAGCTCGCCAAGGGTTTGACGTGGGGCTCTCGGGTGCCTCGGGGTATCGGCGTCCTTAACGCTGAGAGTTTCCCAGTAGCGGCTGGCGTCTCATTCGCCCGTCTTGGCCATCTCATCGATCCAGCCGTTGAGTTTCGCCCAGCTGTCGCTGCGCGTCGAGGCGAAGTTATGGCAATGCGCAGAACCAGCGAGCGGCATCAGGCTGATACGGCGCGACTTGCCGTAGAACGACGGCTCAAGAAGCGGATCCGGACTGACGTCAATGTCCCCGAAATGCAGATAGACGGGAACATCGATCGCGGCTGCCTCATCCGCCACGCCGCCGGGCACTATCGCCAGGCGGCCGTAGCTGTTGGGCGTGACCGAGGCGCGGGAATCGTCGGCGGCAATGACGGCTTCAGGCACGTCAGGGGCGTGGAAACTCGCGCGCATCGAACCCCGATCCGCTTGACTGTAACCACTGCCTTCGACCCGCTTTTCGAGATCTGCACGCACTTCGTCCGGCAGATCGAGGCTGATATTGGTGAACCCAAGGATCGCAACCTGATCGAAGCTGCGAAACGAGGCCTGCTGAATGATCGTGAGCATTCCGCCCATGGAGTGACCGATGCCGCTGATCCGTTTGCGCTTCGCTGCAAGTTCGGCGCCGAAATCTCCAGCGTCGATCCGGCACAGGATGTTTGCAAGCGCCTGATGGTGCGCCTGCGCGCCGAGCAGGGGATTTAGCAGTCCTTCATCGAGTGGCTTGGAACTATCCCCCATTCCCAGTGCGTCGAGGGTGAGGACGGCCTTTCCCTGGGAGAGGAAGTAATCGATGAAGCTGTAGCCGGGGTGACCGTCAATCCATGCATCCCAGTACCAGCGACTGTACGATGCGCCATGTAGGCAGACGAGCAGGTCGAGAGCATCTGAAGGCACGGTTTCGGGCAGGGCCAGCGTAGCGGCAACCGTGAGTGGCTGCGCGAATTCGATCGCGGGTGCAACGGGTATCGACAGCGTTAATTTGGACACGGTTGCTATCCTGTTTCAGAGGCTGAAGCCACCGTCGACGATGAGGGTCTGACCCGTCACGTAACCTGCACGCGCTGACGCAAGGAAGGCCACGGCGTTGGCGATATCGCCTGCGCTGCCAAAGCTCTGGAGCGCGATCCGCTTGCGCTGGGATTCCCAGATGTCCGGTGTGTAGAGAGTTGAAAGAAATTCGGCGCCAAGCCCTGCGTCGATGATGCCTGGTGCGACCATGTTCGCCCTGATGCCGTATCGCCCTTCTTCTTTCGCAACAGCCCGGCAAAGAGCCTCGATACCGGCTTTGGGAACCGATGAAAGCGCATCGCCAGGGGGGAAGCAGTAATTGGCAACCGATACGACCGCGACGAAATTGCCGAAGCCCTGCGTCCGGAAGTGCGGCAGGGCATGGGCAACCACGCGGGTGAAACCCATCAGTTCGATCTCGATGACTTCGCGCCATTGCTGTTCGACGATCTGACTGACGAATGGCTGCGGAATTTCGACGCCGCTGGCGTAAACGACGGTCCCGATTGCTCCGAACCGCTCCACGGTGCTGCGCATGGCCTCCTGGATCGAAGCATTGTCAGAAAGGTCGCAGCGGACCGCGAGGGTGCCGCCGTTTCCGCCCATTGTTTTGGCGACTGCGAGGGCTCGCTCCTGGCTGGAACGATATCCAATGGCGACTCCGTTCCAGTCAGAGGCAAGCTGCCTGCATATCTCGCTTCCGAGGCCGCCGGTTCCGCCAATGACTATTGCGGCTCCCCGGTTCATAAAGGCAGATGCTCGGCCAGATGGCGCAGCAGTCGAACTGCGAAGGCATCGTTCTGGTCGCCGGTGAACATGTGACCGACACCCTCGGCGATTTCGACCTCCAATTGCGGTGTGAGGCTTTTGAAATGGCGAACGCTCTCGTCCGAGACAAGTTCGCTGAGCTGCGCCTTCACCAGCACGACGGGTGATTTCACCCTGCCGGCCGCTGCGAACAGGGATGCGCGTTCGGAAGGCGGATGCAGGAATTCGGGTGCGGTTGTGCGCGGATCCCAATGCCAGAACAGCCGGCCGTCTTGCTTCCGCATCGACTTGGCCAGCCCGGATACATTGGCAACGCGCGGTTGGCCCAAATGGCGATGCAGAGCATCGGCTGCGTCATCCAGCGTCGCAAAGCCGGCGTCGCTGCTGCGAAAGAAATCGCGAATGCCATCCACGCCGTCATCGACGATCAGCGGCGCCACGTCCGCCAGCATGATGAGCCTGACGAGATCGGGATGACGCGAACCGCCGACCAGTGCCGATTGGCCGCCTCGCGATGCGCCGACCAGCGCAACGGGCCTGGAGAGACGGGTGACGATGGCTTCCACATCGCGCCCGTAGGCTTCCAGCTCATAGTCGCCATCGGCCGCCCAGCCGCTCTCGCCATGCCCGCGCAAATCGAACGTAAGTGCATAGTAGCCGGCCTCCGCTGTCCGCCGTGCCGAACGCGTCCATGAGCGCCGGCTTTGGCCGCCGCCATGGAAGAAGCACACTGCAGGAGCAACAGGGTCGCCGAAGGCATCGGCTACCATGTCGAGATGGTCACCGGGCCACGTAGTTTGGGAAGCGGTGATCATGCGCAAGTCTGCCGATCACGCTGCCGCGACCGGGGGTACCAGTTCTGCAAAGGAAGGATGTTCGCCTGGCCCGCGGTACGCGAACTTGCCCGGCGCATGGTGCCACTTGCCGTCGTTCCTGCTCTCGTAGGGCGAGGCGACCTCGATAAGGCAGCCATGGGTGCTTTTCGGGCCCACCCAGCTCCATTTCTGCCAGGTCATGTCCGGGTCGTTGTAGGTCTTGCCGCCGCCAAGCACCTGAATGCCTTCTGCGGCCAACTTCTCCATCGCGTCCGGTACGTCGTCCGTAGCAAAGCAGAAGTGATGCACGTGCTCGCCGACCTTTTCGAGGCGGTCGCCCATTGGCGTTCCCGGAGAGGGCTGGATGAACTGGATTTCCGTTCCGCCATTGTTGACGAAAGTGGCCCACCGCATGCCTGCATCCGCACCGCTCGAGAATTCGTCGTACTTGACGATACGCTCTTCCAGCGATGCAGGGTCGAGAACGCGCAGGATCTTGGTCCAGTTCTCGATGGCGGTGTCGAGGTCGCGTACGACCATGCAAACGTGGGCAAAAGGTCCGCTAGGCATAATCTCTCTCCTGGAGAATCTTCAGATTTCTATTGTTGCTGTGCCGGAATTGACGGTACCGCGCCCGTCCACGTCGAGCTTGAATTCGCAAGTGACCGTGCTTCCATCGATCGCCGTGACCTTGCCGGTGACGACAGCGCGATCCTCGCCATAGACATTGTCCAGAAAGCGCGAATCCATCTTCGAAATCCGGCCTTTGGGGAAGGCACGCATGAGCATGTTCATCATGTAGGCCACGTTGATTGGCCCCTGGTTGATGACGCGGTTGCCCAGGCCCTTCGCCTTCACGACTTCGACGTCGAGATGGATCGGATTGGGATCCGCGAGAAAGACCGCCCACTGCTTCATTGCATCGGAGCTGACGCGTTCGATGGTGAAGGAAGGCAGTTCGTCTCCAACGTCGTATGTCATGCCGCAAACTCCTTGCGGGGCAGTACCCACACGTTGTCGGTTTCAAGCACTTTGGTGCCGTCCAGCAGGTGCAAACGGAGCCGGTAGGTCAGTACGTCCATGACGCCGAGCTTGCGGCTGCGCTTGCGGACGAGATCGAGGATTTCGCCGGTGACCCTGTAGCTTTCGCCCACCTTCAGAGGGGCGTCGAACGTTACGCCGCTCGAGCCCATCATCGGACCGTCCTCGACGTCGAATTCGCAGGCCTCGCATACGCCGGCCACCGTCTTGCCCATCGCGACCTGGGTCGCGATGTAGTAGTAGATCGGATGCGCAGTGCCGTCAGGCGCCGGCTCGATGCCGGTCGAACGGCACAGCGCAGCGTTTTCCTCGGCACTGATCGTGAAGATCGCGCTGCCGTCAAGAGAGGTGCCGGCAGCGTCTGGGGCAGGGGGCAGATCGTCGAGATCGCTCATGACCATTTCCTTCAGAAAGAGCGGGGCAGCCCGAGGCTTTCGGCAATCGTGTTGCGAACCATCTCGTTGCTGATTGGCGTCATTCTCAGGATCCGATGATCCCGCCAGTAGCGTTGCATGTCCGTCTCTGCGGAATAGCCCATGCCGCCCAGGATCTGGATGCCTAGATCGGCCGCTTTTACTGCATTTTCAGTGGCGACCATCTTGAGCATGTTCGCCTCGACACCGCAGGGCATGCCGTTGGCTTGCATCCATGCGACGTTGTTGAGCAGCAATTCGGTCGTTTTTTGCCAGGTGGCGATATCCGCGACGTAGTGTTGAAGGATCTGAAAGCGGCCGATGATGCCCCCGAACGCCTTGCGCTGCTTCATGTAGTCAAGCGCGTCTTCAAGTACGCCGTCTATCGCACCGAGGCACTGCGCGCCGACCATGATACGCTCGTTGTTGAGCGTCGGCAGCATTGCGTACCACGCCTGCCCCGGTTCCCCGAGCACGTCCTCATCCGGGACGAAGACATCGTCGTAATGGACTTCGCACGAACCCATCGCCCGCATGCCAAGCTTGGGCAGTAGCGAGCAGGTAATGCCGGGAGATTTGGCATCGACGAAGAACATCGTGAGGCCGTGATGCTTCTTTTCGACATTGCGATCCGTCCGCGCGAGGACAAGAAGCCGGTCAGCCGCCTTGGCGGCCGTCGTCCACATCTTGGCCCCCTTCAGCTTCCAGCCACCCTCGACCTTGTCCGCGTAAGTCTTCATCGCGCCCAGGACATCGGTTCCGCCATCGGGTTCGGTCATCGACAGCGAGACGCGAAGCTTGCCCTGGGCCATCGGCCTCAGCCAGCGGTTCTTCTGCTCTTCGGTTCCCACCGCACCGATCGTCTTGGCGCCTCCGAACGAGGTAAGGCCCCACACCCAGAGCAGCCCCCCTGCCGTGCGGGCAAACTCGCGGGCGAAGATCATCTGCATCATGACGTCGCCGCCCAGCCCGTCATATTCTTCCGGGATGCCGATGCCGAAAAAGCCTTGCTCTGCCAGCTTGTCCCAAAGCGCGTAAGGGTAGTTTTCCTCGTCGGCTTCGAGCGTGCGCATCCAGTCCTTCGGGGCTTCTGCGTCGACCCAGCGGCGCACCACGTCACGGAAGGCCTGCTGCTCGTCGGTGAGCGAAAAATCCATTGTACTTCCTGTTCTCTTGCGCCCCCAATTGGCACCCATCCGGTGCGCTCAGAACCTATCGTCCTATAGGGTCGGCCCTGCGTGGAAGCGAAACATCTGGTCTACCATCATGGTAAGCTGGCTGGTGACGGGCGCCTGTTCGATGGGATCGCCCTCGGTTCCGACCGTGTTGATCGCAACCCCGAGAGGTGTGGGCCAACCGCGCAGGGCATGGGTTATGCTGCGAAGCTGCTGGAGCGTTCCAACCGCAGCCTGCCAGCCAGCAGCCGTGGCGATTGCGCCGACCGGCAGGCCGTCGAAGTAGCAGCGACTGTCCCGGTTCGTATCCTCGACATAATCGAGCGCGTTCTTGACGAAGCCCGATATCGCACCGTGATAGCCCGGCGAACCGATGATGATGCCATCGGCGGTCCGAAGCAGTTCAATATAACGCCGTGCTGCGTCGGAGCGCTCCTGATTTTCCGGTGCATACGGGGGGAAATTGATGTCTTCGCCCGAAAGGATGGTAGTGCGTGCGCCGCGCTCCTGCGCGATTGCTAGCGCTTTACGCAGGGCGCGTTCGGTCGATGACATGGCGCGCATGGTGCCGCCGATGGCGATGAAATGGGGCTGAGTCATATCAGATCGACAATCCACCTTCGACCGGAATGACCGATCCTGTCACGTAGGCTCCGGCGCGAGAGGCCAGATAGATGGCAGCGCCCGCCAGGTCTTCCGCAGTACCGGTGCGCCCGCGCGGCACCATGCCTTCGACCATTTTTCTCATCTCGTCGGACGTGATGACGGTCATCTCCGTCTCGAAGAAGCCGGGCGCGATGACATTGGCCGTGATGTTATCGCGGCCCAGTCGTTTGGCGAGACCCTTCGCCAGCCAGTGGATCGCACCTTTGGATGCCTGGTAGGCGTAGTTCTCCTTGGGACCGACCTTGAGAGCGCCTACCGAGCCGATGTTGATGAGGGATGCCGGCCGTTCCTTTGTCCCGCCGGCGCGCAGTAGAGGGAGAAATTTCTGAAGCAGGAAGAACGGTGCCTTCAGGTTGAGATCCATGACCTGGTCCCAGTCCTGCTCGCTGTAATCGTCGATAGGCGCCTCGGCCATCGCACCGGCATTGTTGACCAGGATATGAAGCGCATTCTCGGCTTCACTCACGCGGGCGACGAGAGCGTCCACTCCCTCCAGGGATGAGACATCAGCGGTTAGCCCGATGCATTGACCCCCGGTCGAGGTGCTGATTTCCCGGGCGGCATCGAGCACTTTGGCCTCGGTCCGCGCGCAGATATAGACCTTGGCGCCGGCGGCCGCGAAGCCGGTCGCTATATGGCGCCCAATGCCGCCGGAGCCGCCCGTCACGACGGCGATGCGGTCCTTCACCGAGAACAGTTCTGCGGGGTTCATGCGTCTACCTTCAATCCGGCGATTTTAAGGATCAGGCCGGTGGTGCCTTCGGGATCGCCCACCAGCAGAGCATGGTCGCCGGGATGTTCGTGAATGTTCCAGCCGAGCGCGCGCGCGCGCTCGTGCATCGCCGTCATTACGGTCACGGCGGCGGCGATATAGTCCACCGGTCTTGCGATGGTTTCGCTGCCCTTGGCGATGGCGCCCGCTGTCGCCTTCATTGGCTGGTCAGAAAGGTTGTCGAGCAGCCACTTTTCCCGTGCGGGATCCATGAGGTGCGGATGCTCCTTGGCAGCCGCACGCTGCATCTCGTCGACGCCCGAACCGATCGGTCCCTCGCCGGCTTCAAGCAATGCATCGAGCTGTGCGACTTGTTCCTCGGGTACATAACCCATCAGCGAGGCGATGCGCTCGCCCGAATGGGCGATAATGGCGTCGAGGTAGATGATGCTGGCGATGCGGTCGCCCACCTCTGCTATGATACCCGGCGCCACGGTGCCTGCATAGCTGTGCGCTACCAGCACGACGTCATGCAGATCTTCGAATTTGAAGACGTTGACGATGTCGCGCACGTGGGTCTCGTTGCCCACATCGCGGCCGATGAGATGGCTGCGCTCGCCAAAGCCGGTAAAGGTCGGTGTGTAGACCTTGTGCCCTTGCGCTTCGAGAATCTCCCGGACGTATTTCCAGGTCCAGCCGCCCATGCCGCCGCCGTGAAGAAGAACGAATGTGGTCATGGCAATCAGGCCTCCGCTGGTTCGGTGTTCTGGATAAATTCGGGGAATGGGTCCGGCCCCCAAAGGAACATGCTGTCGTCAGGGGCGTGGTTGGCCGAGGGCCAGTCCACATCCGCAGGAATGAAATCGATGTCGGCGGAATACTCGCTGAAGCTGCCCCAAGGATCGCGTACGTAGTAGAAGTAGTTCGCACCCAGCACGTGCTGGCCGAGGCCCCAGTTGGGTCCGTAGCCGGCGCGCGCCATGCTTGCGCCGCCGAGACCCACTTCCATGACGGAACCCACGTCCCAGCTGTTGTGATGCATACCGCGGCGGTCGGAGAGCACGAGTGCGAGCAAGTGGTGATCGCTCCCATGGACACCATGGAGAAAGGCAACAGCGGGCTCGCTCTTGTCGGAGAGCCGCAGGCCAAGCGTCCGCTCATAAAAGTCGATCGCGGCGTTCACGTCGGTGGTGAAAATCGCAAAGTGCGAAAGACGCCGGGGGTGGACCTTGGGTGCCTTGCTGTTGGGAATCGCGCCGGACTTGCCGGGTTCTGAACTCGTGAAGCTGAAGCGGCTCTTTTCGGCGGGCGTCGCCTTTTCCGCAACGCGGACGTTGATGGGAAGGCCGTCGAACCCTCTGAACCAGATACCCTTGGCTTCTGCGTTGTCAGGTGCCGGGATGAATTCCACACCGGCGCGCTTGAGGTGGCCGCGAAACGTCTCCTCCTCATCCGCGAATATCCCGAAGCTGAGATAACGCAGCCGCTTGGCATCGCCTGCCTGGCTGAGGACTGCCCACCTGTGCGGATGACCCTGCGCATAGAGTTCGAGCCGGCCATCCGCCTCGCGCACGTCCAGACCGAAGAGCGTGTAGAAGCGTCGTGCCTCGTCGAGGTCGGGCACTTCCACCGCAAAGTGATCGATGGAATGGACACCAAGTACATTGGCGCGGCGACTGGCGATGCTTTTCTCGTTCATCCTGTCCTCCATGGCGGCCGAGCGATGTTCTGGCGCATCGCTCGGCCCGAAATCACGCTGCCTTGATGGGATTGACCAGCAAGCCGATTTTTTCGATCTCCACTTCGCACACATCCCCGTCCTTCATGAAGAGCGGAGGATTGCGGGCAAGTCCGATGCCCGACGGCGTGCCCATGACCAGCACGTCGCCTGCTTCCAGCGTGAAGCATGTGGAAAGCAAGGACACCGTATCGACAACATCGAAGACCATGTCAGAGGTATTGGCGCTCTGAACCACCTGCCCGTTCAGCCTGGTCTCGATCTTGAGCCCAGCGCCGCCCGCGGGCAGTTCATCGGCCGTGACCAGCCATGGACCGAAGGCACCGGTATCGTCGAAATTCTTGCCCACGGTCCATTGCGGCGTCTTGAGCTGATAGTCGCGCACGGAGCCGTCATTGAACACCGAGTAAGCGACGATGTGGGACAGCGCGTCTTCCTTTCCGATGTTCTTTCCGCCCTTGCCGACGATTGCGACCATTTCAGCCTCGTAATCGAGCTGGTCCGATGTGGCCGGCTTGATGATCGGTGCGCCGTGGCCGATCAGGCTCGAATTGAACCGTCCGAAAACTGTCGGGAATTCGGGAACCTGAAAGCCGCCTTCGGCAGCGTGATCCTTGTAGTTGAGACCAAGGCACAGGATTTTCGGCGCCTTGATGAGCGGAGGCAGAAATTCAAGGTCGTCTTGCGCGACGCTCTCTCCCTGGGCCAGGACTTTGCCGCCCGCCTTTGCGAGCGCTTCGCCGCCCTGAGCGACAAGGTCGTCCAGATCGTAGAGTGCCGCGTCGCCGAAAATCGCCTTGATGCCGGAGCCAGTGTCCACCGCAACGCCGATGCGACCGTCCTTCGAAACTTTTGCCAAGCGCATGATTCGATCCTTTTCCAAACTCGGGCACCGTGGGGTGGCTCGGTCGGCTCGTCAATCTGAAATATATTCTAAGTACTCAAATATACCTCTAGCGTTTACCTTGCATTTCGTTGCTGCTATGGAGACTGGGATGACAAAAAAGCTCAGCCTCACCGAGCAGGCCTATCGCCGGCTGCGGGACAATCTCCTGACCTGCCGCCTTGTGCCGGGGGAGCGGATCAACATCAAAGACGTGTCGGACAACCTGGGGTTCAGTC
The DNA here is from genome assembly GCF_044029435.1 of Novosphingobium oxfordense. Lineage (NCBI taxonomy): Bacteria > Pseudomonadati > Pseudomonadota > Alphaproteobacteria > Sphingomonadales > Sphingomonadaceae > Novosphingobium > Novosphingobium oxfordense. Next base: position 982,854 of record NZ_CP147008.1, read on the forward strand.
TCGGTGCAGTCCGAGAGGCCTTGTCGCGCCTGACGTCTGAAGGGTTCGTCGTCCTTGACGATGCGCGAGGCTTTCGGGCAGCGCCGATTTCCATCGCCGATCTGACTGACCTCGTCATGGTGAGGAGTGACATCGAGGGACAGTGTCTTCGCCGCGCCATCGAACGCGGCGGCCTCGATTGGGAATCGACGATCGTGAGTGCTGCCCACCGTCTCAGCAAGACGCCGACACGCGATCCCGACATGCCGGAGCGGCTCAATGAGGACTACGCCGAGGCCCATGGTGACTTCCATCATGCCCTCGTCGATGCTTGCGACAGCCCATGGTTGCTGCGCATGCGCGAATGGCTCTACGCTCAATCCGAACGATATCGCTACCTCACGGTTCCGCTCGCAACCGGCGAGCGGGATCTGGTGCATGAGCATGCCGAAATCGTCGAAGCCACGCTTGCCAGGGATGCGGATCGGGCCGTCGCTCTCCTCAGAAGCCATCTCGAGGCAACAGCCAGGCTTCTGATCGATGGACAGACCGACCCGGCGGGTGAGGCGAACCTGCGTTTCCTGGATGACAAGGCCGCCTGACACCATTTTCAGCGTTGCCTTTGCTGGCCCGTGCCGCCCCCGCTGGCCGGCATCAGCATGTTGCTCATGCCGCCGTCGACAAGCACATCGATACCGCTGATGTGGCTGGCCTGCGAACTGGCGAGGAACAGGATGGCGTTGGCGACATCCTCGGCCAGGCCGAGTTTACGCAAAGGTATACTGGCTTCCCGCTCTTCCCGGCGCGTCTTGTCACCGTAGCCGGCGGCCGTCATCGGCGTGTAGGTAGGACCGGGAGAGACGGTATTGCAGCGGATGCCATCGGGACCCCACTCAATGCAGAGTTGCCGGATCAGCATCAGAAGCGCCGCCTTGCTGCACGAATAAAATCCGAGCCCCGGCGTGGGCTGGGTGCCCGACATCGAACCTGTAGCAATGAAGGCACCCTTGCTGGCTCGCAGGTGCGGATGCGCGGCCTTTGCTAGCAGCCAGGTGGAGCGAGTGTTTACCGCGAAGATCCGGTCGAAGTCGGCAAGTGGCTGGTCGACAAGAGCGCCACCCATGATGATGCCCGCATTGCTGATGACTGCATCGATACCGCCCATGTGGGCGAGTGCAGCCTCGACGATGCGATCGCCGCAGTCGGGCTCGGCAAGATCGACGACGCAGCCCCCTGCCGCCGGCCCAATTTTGCCCGTCACTGCTCCAAGATTGGCCTCGTCCCTGTCGGCGAGGAGCATTGAGTGCAGGCCGGGCAACACTTGTCCCGCCGCCAGCAGTTCAGCGCAGGCGCGGCCGATGCCGCTGGCTGCACCAGTAATGACCACACGCATTCCATTCTCCCTTTGCGCGCAGCGCCTGATCAGTCCTTGAGACCAAGCTCGTCCATCAACGCGCTGCGCAGCTTGAACTTCTGTATCTTCGATGCCGACATCGGCCATTCGTCGATGAACCGGATGTGCCGGGGCACCTTGAACGAGGCAAGGCGCGCCTTGGTAAAGGCGATCAATTCCTCCGGCTCGACAATCACGTCGCCGTCTCGCTCGATGTAGGCTGCAGGGATTTCGGCCAGCCGCTCGTCCGGCAGGCCAACGACCTGGGCAAGACGAACAGCCGGATGCGCGGCCAGGACCGCTTCGACTTCTGCCGCCGCGACGTTCTCGCCGCCCACCTTGAGCATGTCCTTGAACCTGCCGTGAAACATCACATGCCCGTGCGCATCGATCGAGCCGATGTCGGCGCTGTGATACCAGCCCTCGCTGTCGAGCGCCTGGGCCGTCTTCTCAGGATCTTTGTAGTATCCGTCGAACAGATTGTAACCGCGGATCAATATCTCGCCCCGTTCGTCGACGGCTTTCTCCAAGCCTGTTTCAGGGTCGATGATTTTCATTTCGATGCCGGCAAGAGGATAACCGAGCTTTCTGAAGCCCATTTCCGGCTCCATCCCGTAGCCGCCGGTGGTCACGATTCCTGTAGCCTCCGTCATGCCCATGGTCCCCACCTGCAACATACCGGGAGCCTTCTCCCGGTATGCCTGACCGACCCGGTCGGGCATGAAGGCAAAGCAGCTGTTCTGGAGCCTGACCGAGGAAAGATCTGACGTTTCCCAATCGGGATGCGCGATCATTGCCTGATGAAATGTGACGAAGGGGAGGAACATCATCGTCACGCGCTCCTGCTCGATCTGGCGCAGGCTTTCTCCGGCGTCGAAATGCGGCTGTCCGATGAAGGTACCACCTACCTCCATCGCGCCGAGCATGCAGAGCATTGCGGCGATATGGAAAAGCGGCAGCGGCGACCATGCTCGCTCGCCGGGCTGGAAGGCCCAGCGATAGTGCGCCAGGTTGTTCGCCTCGCGCGTCACGGCTTCATGGCTTAGTAGACAGCCCTTGGGATTGGCCGAAGTGCCGGAGGTGTACAGAATCATCGCGGTATCACGTACGCGAACAGTGAGGCGCGCCGCATGGATTTCGTCTTCGCTGACCTGTTCGGCGGCTTCATCGAACATCGCCTGGTCGATGAAGCCGGGAACCGAACGACCGCCAAGCATGATGATGCGGGAAAGCTTCGGTGCCGCGGCAAGTGACAGGCGAGCAGGATTGTCGGCACTCGCCAGGTCTGCAAACGCCTCGTAAAGCCGGGCACCGAAGTCGACGTGTTCAGAGACAAGATCGTTTGTGACGATGGCTGCAAGGTCGGCGTTCTCCGACACGTACGCCATCTCTGGTGCCTTGTAGCGGGCATTCATGAGAACCGAGACGGCACCGCACATCGCATTTGCGAAAAGCGTTTCGACGAATTCGATGCTGGACGGCAGCAAGATGCCGACATGGTCGCCCCGCCGAATCCCGAGCGCCCTTAGCCCCCTCGCGCGGCGCAGAACACTGGCCACGACTTCGTCATAAGTCTTGCGTTCGCCCGGAAAAACCAGGGCCTCCCTGTCCTTGCCCTTGTCCCACCCCGCCAAGAGGTGATCACCCAACGTCGTCGCGGTGATGCGAATTGCGGCGTCGTCTTCACCCGTCATGCTCACAAAAGCTCGTCCTCAAAGTTCGTCCCTGCGCGATGAGTGCGAGATTGCAGCGAACCCGCGATCCTGCGCCTTTCGTTGGATAGGTGCGGACAGGCTGGCCAGACCCAAGAGCAGGATCACGAAAACACCGATCACTGGCCGGGAAATGACGATGGAAGCCTATATCTACGATCATGTTCGCACGCCGCGCGGCAAGGGCCGGCCCGATGGCGCGCTGCATGAGATCACTTCGGTCGAAATGGCGACACAGCTGCTCAAGGCCTTGCAGGAGCGCAACGCACTCGACACCGCCTTGCTCGATGACGTTATCATTGGCATGGCGCAGCCGGTCGGCGAACAGGGCGGTGTCCTGGCGCGCGCGGCAGTTCTTCAAGCCGGCTATGCGCAATCGGTGGCTGGCCAGCAGATTCACCGATTTTGCGCGACTGGCCTCGATGCTGTCAGTCTCATCGCGGCCCAGGTCCATTCCGGCATGATCCAGGCCGGCATCGGGGGCGGCGTTGAATCCATGAGCCGGACGGTCATGGGCTATGATTCCGGTGCCTGGACGTCGGACCCGGCTGTTGCATTCGGCAACTATTATGCGCCGCAGGGCATCGGCGCGGACATCATCGCGACGCTCGACGGCTACACCCGCGAGGATGTCGACCGTTTCGCGGTCGAGAGCCAGCGCAAGGCGGCCCGTGCCTGGGAAAACGGCTATTTTCGAAATTCCATCGTGCCAGTGAAGGACGTGCTGGGCGAGGTCGTGCTCGATCATGATGAGCACATGCGTCCGGGCACCACGCTGGAGAGCCTGGCAAAGCTCAAGCCCGCATTCGAAGGCTTCGGGAAAGCCGGTTTCGAAGCTGTCGCAAAAGCGCGGTACCCCGAGATCGAGGACCTCGACTACGTCCATCACGGCGGCAACAGCTCCGGTATTGTCGACGGTTCCGGGCTCGTCCTGGTCGGCTCACGGGCGTTCGGCGAGAAAGCGGGGCTCAAGCCCCGCGGGCGCGTCCGTTCCTATGCCAATATCGGTTCTGAACCGACGATCATGCTGACGGCCCCTGCGGAGGTCTCGCGCAAGGCTTTGCGGGCCGGAGGAATGATGCCCAAGGACATCGACCTCTGGGAGCTCAACGAGGCCTTCGCCAGCGTAGTTATGCGCTTCCAGCGCGACATGGACATTCCCGACGACCGGATCAACGTGAACGGCGGCGCGATCGCCATGGGACATCCGCTCGGCGCCACCGGCGCGATGATCCTCGGCACCGTGCTCGACGAATTGGAACGCCGCGACGCCGAAACCGGCCTCATCACGCTGTGCGCGGCCAATGGTCTTGGGACCGCCGCTATCATCGAGCGCGTCTGAACGCTGCTCCATTCCTAGAAAAAGATCGGGACACACCCATGAAGACAATGCGACTGGAGAAGGCCGAAGACGGCTTCGCGATCCTGACTCTCGATGCCGAAGGTTCGATGAACGTCGTCAACGACGGCTTCATTGCGGGCATGACGCAGGCCACCAGGCAGATCGCACAGGACGACGCCATCAAGGGCGTTATCCTGACCTCGGGCAAGAAGTCGTTCATGGCCGGCGCGGATCTCAAGCAGCTGGTCAATGGCTTCGATACGCTCACACCGCTCGAGGCCTATGCGTTCTCGAAGCGGGCGACCGACATGCACCGCGCGATCGAGCAGTCGGGTAAGCCGTGGGTTGCAGCGATCAATGGTTTGGCGCTGGGCGGAGGTTTCGAACTCGCGCTGGCCTGCCATCATCGCATCCTCGTCGATGATGCAAAGGCCACTGTCGGCCTGCCCGAAGTTACTGTCGGTCTCCTTCCCGGATCTGGAGGCACGGTTCGGCTCGGTATCATCGCCGGCATGAAAACGGCGCTCGACCTGCTTCTGACCGGCCGCGCCGTCGCGCCTGCCGAAGCGCTCAAACTGGGCATCGTGGATCAGGTGGTTCCCGAAGCGGAACTTCTCGATACCGCCCGGACGTGGCTGGCGAGCGGGCCCGACCCTGTCAAGCCGTGGGACGTCAAGGGCTGGGTTCCGCCTCAGAAGAAAGGGCTCACGGTACCGGAAGATTCCGCCGCGTACATGATGGCGACGGGAGGCCTTGCGAAGAGCGGCTATAATCAGCCGGCTCCGCTCGCAATTCTCAATTCGCTGTTTCAGGCATTGCAGTTGCCGTTCGACAAGGCGCTCGCAGTAGAGGGCAAATACTTTGCTAAGCTGCTAACCGATCCGGTCGCCCGCAACATCATTCGCACGACCTTCATCTCGAAGCTGGCAGCAGAAAAGGGCGCTCGCCGCCCCGCAGGCTATCCCAGGTTCGAAGCGCGAAAGGTCGGCGTGCTGGGCGCGGGGATGATGGGTGCGGGAATTGCCTACGTTGCGGCCAATGCCGGCATCGACGTCGTCTTGATCGACCGCGATGTGCCGACGGCGCAAAGGGGCAAGGACTATTCAGCCAAGGTACTCGACAAGCTGGTCGAAAAAGGCAAGGTGACGCGGGACAAGGCCGATGCGGTTCTTGCCCGCATTGTCCCGACCGACGATTTCGGCATGCTCCAGGGCTGCGATCTGGTCGTCGAAGCCGTGTTCGAGGATACCGCGATCAAGGCGGAGACCACGAAGAAGGCAGAGGCAGTGCTGCCGCCCGAAGCCATTTTTGCTTCTAACACCTCGACTCTTCCGATTTCGCAGTTGGCGCTGGCTTCGAGAAGCCCGGATCAGTTCATCGGTCTGCATTTCTTCTCGCCGGTCGATCGCATGGGTCTGGTCGAGGTCATCATGGGCAAGCAGACCAGCAAGGAAACGCTGGCCAAGGGTCTCGATTTCATCGCGCAGCTCCGCAAGACGCCGATTGTCGTCAATGACAGCCGCGGCTTTTATACCAGCCGCGTGTTCCAGATGCTGATCCACGAAGGAGCGGCCATGCTGGCGGAAGGCGTGCCACCGGCAGTGATCGAGAATGCCGCCAAGGCAGTTGGCATGCCGGTCGGTCCGCTCGCGCTGCTGGACGAACTCACGCTGGATCTGCCGCTCAAGATCGTCGACCAGGCGATCGCGGAAGAGGGCGAGGCCTATACTCCGCCGGCCGGCGTTGCCGTCATGCGCAAGATGAAGGACGAGATCGGACGCTCCAGCCGCAAGACCGGAGGAGCCTTCTACGACTACCCTGAAGGCGGCAAGAAGCACTTGTGGAAGGGGCTCGTCGAGCACTTCCCTGTCAATGGCAGTTGGGACATCGAGGAACTCAAGAAGCGCTTTCTATTTGCCCAGGCGATGGAGACGGCGCGCTGCCTGGAAGAGGGCGTGTTGGAAACACCGCAGGACGCCGATCTCGGCGCGATCTATGGGTGGGGTTTCCCGACGTGGACCGGCGGAACGATCAGCTACATCGATACGATCGGCATCGGCTCGTTCGTCGGGGAAGCGGATATCCTTGCCCAGCGATATGGGCCCCGTTTCCTGCCTTCCGCGTGGCTGCGTGAGAAGGCATCGCGCGGCGAGACCTTCTACACTGCCGAAAGCGCCGACGAGGCCAAGGAGCCCATGCCAGCATGAAGCGCCTGATCTTCGAGCCGGAGCACGAGCAGTTTCGCGACAGCGTCGTCAAGTTCATGAGCGCCAATGTCGGCGCCCATGCCGAACGCTTTCGCGAACAGGGCATGGTCGATCGCGATCTTTACCTCAAGGCAGGCGAGCAGGGATTGCTCTGCACCTGGGCCGAGGAACGGTACGGGGGTGCGGGAATCGACGATTTTCGTTTCGAGCAGATTATCATCGAGGAGAATATGCGCCACGGCGACATAGGCTTCTACATCAATCTCCATAACGATTTGGTCGCGCCCTACATCGCCAAGCTCGGCACACAGGAGCAAAAGGAGCGCTGGATGCCCGGCATCGTCAGCGGCGAGACTATTCTTGCCGTGGCGATGACCGAGCCATCTACGGGCAGCGACCTTGCAGGAATGCGCACGAGCGCGGTCGAGCATGACGATCACTGGGTGCTCAACGGCGCCAAGACATACATTTCCAACGGCATTTTGGGCGATCTGGTTGTTGTCGCGGCACGGACCGATCCGGCCAGCCGCCATGGGCTTGGCCTGTTTGTGGTGGAGCGCGGCTTCGAAGGCTTCGAGCGCGGGCGCAAGCTCGCCAAGATGGGTATGAAGGCGCAGGATACCGCCGAGCTGTTCTTCAGCGATGTCAAAGTGCCCAAGCAAAACGTGCTGGGCGATCCGACGCAGGGCTTCAAGTATCTTGCGCGCTTCCTGGCACAGGAGCGCCTTGTGGCAGCGATCGGTTTCATGGCCACTGCCCAGACTGCCTTCGACCTTACGCTGGACTACGTGAAAGAGCGCAAGGCCTTCGGAAAGCCGATCGGCGCGTTTCAGAATACGCGCTTCAAGATGGCTTCCATGCGCGCGGAGCTCGATGCGATCCAGACGTACGTGGATCAATGCGTGATCCTGCTCAACGCAGGCGAACTCACTGCCGAAGATGCCTCCGCTGCCAAGTTGCTCACGAGCGAACTGGAGGGCCGGGTGATGGACGAATGCGTCCAGCTCCACGGCGGGGCCGGGTACATGGACGAGTACCGGATCAGCCGGATGTACACCGATGCCCGCGTCAGCCGCATATTCGCCGGCACGAGCGAGATCATGCGCGAGATAATCGGGCGCGGGCTCGGGCTCGACGAGCGCAAGCTGACCTGACCGAAGGGAAACTCGCTATGCTGAACCTTGAGCGCATGCGCGGTTACCGGGTCCCGATCGCGCAGGACGTTTGCGATCCGCGTTCCGCCATCCTCTACGCCCTGGGCGTGGGAGCGGGGCTCGCCGCCATCGATGAGAGCCGCTTCCTCTTTGAGCGTGACCTCACCGTTTTGCCAACCATGGCGCTTGTGCTTGGCACGCCGGGGTTCTGGCCGATGGCTGCGGAACTCGGGTGGGACTGGCCGCGAATTCTGCATGGCGAGCAGAGCTTGCGTCTTCATCGACCGCTGCAACTGGGCCAGGTCATTCATGGCCGGATCGAGATCGGAGAGGTCGCCGACAAGGGACCGGGCAAGCCCGCTCTCGTTCGGGCGAAGCGGATACTGACGACGCCGACAGACCAGCTGATTGCGGAGGCAGAGGAAATCTGGGTCCTACGGGGCGAAGGTGGTTTCGGGGGAGACCGATCTCTCGTTCCGCTTGCGGATGGACAATGTCCCGATTTTCCGCCGGATGCAGTGCTTGACCTGCCTACGGCGGCTAACCAGGCGATGCTATACCGGCTGACCGGCGACCGCAATCCGTTGCACATCGATGCCGGAACGGCGGCGGCGGCGGGGTTCGAGCGCCCGATCCTCCACGGACTGGCGACGATGGGCCTCGTTAGCCGCGCATTGATCCATTTGTGCTGCGGCGGAGACGCGTCGTTGCTGACGCGCATGCATGTCCGTTTCACCGCGCCTGTGTTCCCAGGCGAAACCATTCGGACCGAGATCTGGCGCGATGGAGATGACATTCGCTTTCGCGCGTCTGCGAGAGAACGCGGCGTGGTGGTGATCGACGGGGGCAGTGCCTGCGTTCAAGGATTTGTGAAAGAACAGGAAGAGGTCACGTGAAAATACTGGATGGAAAGGTCGCGCTCGTTTCGGGATCGGGGCGGGGCATCGGCAAGGCGATCGCGCTCAAATTGGCTGGCGCGGGCGCAAATGTCGTGGTCAATGACCTTGACGAAGACGTGGCCCGCGCCACCGCGGCCGAGATCGAAGGACTTGGCGTTCGCGCCGTCGTTTGCGTCGGCGACGTTACTGATCCGACTTTTGGCGATACCTTCGTGTCCGCAGCAGTCGCGGCTTTCGGCACGATCGATATCATCATCAATAATGCCGGCTATGCCTGGGATTCGGTGCTTCAAAAGACCAGCGACGAACAGTGGATCGCGATGCTCGATGTACACCTGAGCGCGCCTTTCCGGATTCTTCGCGCCGCGCAGCCGATCATTTCGTCCGCAGCCAAGGCCGAGATCGAACAGTACGGGCGTGCCAAGCGACGGACAGTCGTAAACATTTCGTCAGTTTCGGGTCTTGGCGGAAACCCGGGGCAGGCCGGTTATGCTGCCGGCAAGGCAGGGATTGTCGGCCTCACCAAGACTGTGATGAAAGAGTGGGGGAGATACAACACCACGGTCAATGCCGTCGCCTTCGGCGCGATCATGACGCGTATGACGGCTGGCGAGGCTGGCAGTTCAACCATCGATATCAAGGGCAAGAAGATCAAGGCCGGGGTCAGCGACGAGATCCTTGAGGCCATGGAGAAAGGAATTCCCCTCGGGCGCGCAGGCACTCCGGAAGAAGCAGCAGGAGCCGTCTATCTCCTTTGCATGCCGGAGGCCGATTACATCACAGGTCAGGTCATAGTCGCGGGGGGCGGCTGGCAGCTCTGACCTGTGGAGCGAGGGAGGAACTATGTCCTCCCTCGCTCAAGTCTTTTCGCTGCCGGAGGAATGCGGTCCTCGGAGGATACGGCATCAGGGATGAGCCTGGCTGGACGCTCGTCCCTCTGCCGGCATCAAGATCACCCGCAGCCGACTACGCCGCCATCGACCGGAATTTGCGCGCCGGTGACATAGGCTCCTGCTCGCGAGCAAAGGAAGACGACAATTCCGGCGATGTCGTCGGCGCGGCCCAGCCTGCGCAGCGGAATATGGCTGAGCAATTTCGGGTCGACTGCATCCTCGTCACGCATGTGAGCGGTCATTTTGGTAGGGAAGAAGCCCGGTATCACGGCATTGACCGTGATGTTCCGGTCGGCAAGGTCGCCGGCGAGATCCCGCGTCATCATGTGGACCGCCGCCTTGCTGGCAGCGTAACTGTAGGCATTGAGCCGTTCGGCCTTCATGCCCGCCACCGAACCGATGTTGATGACCCGCGATGGATCATCGGCCGTGCCCGCCGCGACCAGTTCGGGAAGGAGTTCGCGCACAAGAGTGAAAGGCGTCTGGACATTGACTGCCATCACGCTTGGCCAGGCCTTGTCGGGAAAGGTATCGATAGGGCCGCCCCAGGTCTTGCCGGCGTTGTTGATCAGGATGTCGCATTGGCCCAGCGCGCTGCGATACAGTGCGGCAAGCTCCACCGCGGCTTCCGGAGTAGACAGGTCTGCGGCAAGCGGCAGGCATGGCCCGAGACCCGACATTTCCGCCGCGGCGGTCTCACACACATCGGCCTTGCGCGATGTGATTGCCACGCTAGCGCCTGCGCGCAGAAGACCTTCAGCGATCATCCGCCCCAACCCCTGTGCGCCGCCGGTGACGAGGGCTTTCTTGCCGTGCAGGCTGAACAGATCGCTCACATCGTCACCACGACTTTGCCGAACTTGTGCTGGTCGCGAAGGTGAAGAAGAGCTTCCTTTGCCTTCGCCAGAGGGTAAGTAGCCTCGATGACCGGCTTGATCCGATGCTCGCCGGCGAACGCTAGCATTTCCCGGAAGTCCTGCGGATCGCCGACCTGACTGCCGACGATGCTGGCGCTCTTGAGGAAAATATCCGTCGCATTGAACTTGACCTCGTTCCCGGCGGTCGACCCGTAGATGACTATGCGCGCACCCGGGTTGATGGCGCGGACATAGTTGGCAAAGCTGGGTGACGGTGCACCATCCAGGACCACGTCAATCCCGCCGGTCAGCTTGCCAACCTGCTTTCGCCAATCCGGGTCGGTATAGAGCAGGCCGCCCTTGGCACCCATCTCGATCGCCCGGTCGAGGACTTCCTGGCTCTCACCGGTCACATAGACGTTCGCGCCCTTGGCGACGGCGAATGCGAGGCCGAACGTGGCGACTCCGCCGCCGACCCCGCTGATCAGCACAGTTTCTCCGGCCTGAAGCCGGCCCTTGAACATCAGAGCCCGCCACGATGTCAGCGCTGTGAGCGGCATTGCGCCGGCTTCCTCAAAGCTCATGAAGGAAGGTTTGGGAGCCAGGTTCTCGGCAGGGATACAGATGTATTCGGCGATCGTCCCGGCAAATGGCATGCCCAGCAAACCGAAGTCTGCAGCGGGCGCATGGCGATTGGGGCCCCAATTGCGGGCCGGATAGAGAACGACTTCTGAGCCCACGTCCACGCCGCTAACGTCGGCGCCGACCTTGTCGACAATGCCTGCGCCGTCGCAACCCAGCGTTACCGGCACCACCATGCCGGGATATTGTCCATGAGAAATGAACAGTTCTCGGTGGTTGATCGAGGCGGCTTTGAGTGCGACTCGCACTTCCCCGGGACCGGGTTCCGGCGTTTCGACGTCGGCAACGCGGGTGGATTCAGGTCCCTCGGCGTTTTCGAGATACAGGGCCTTCATGGTCAACCTTTCCTAGCTTTTGGCCCCGGCAGCTTCGGGCGGCCTGCTTGTTTCGGGCGTAAAGACGGCAATTTACGAAAATTCCCGGCCATCCGGAGCAGGACAATATCTCCGGCTCGCGAGGACCTATCTGCGGATAGGAAAAAGGATTGCGTTTAGGATTTCACACGTCAGAATATATTTCGGATCAAAAAACAAATTGCCACAAGGCATGTCCAGGAGAGAGCCATGAAAGTCATTCCGACGAGCGCTTTGCCGCATCGGATAACGCCGACATTGATTGAGCGCGCTGCCATGAGAGACCTGACGGCCAAGGTCCGCGATTCCCGATTGACGATGGTGTCAGCGCCCGCTGGAAGCGGAAAGACCACCTCGATGCTCTACTGGGCGGACCTGCTACGCGCGCAAGGCCACCCGCTCCTCTGGGTGGCGACACGTGCGGGGATCTTCAACAAGGCATCTTTCCTCTCTGCCCTCAAGGCAGCAGGCGTTGCGGCCGGCCTTCCTTGGGAGCAACTTTCCCTGGATGGCGACGATGCGCCCTGGCTCGAAGCGTTGTCGATAACGATCGACCCGCGGCCCGTCCTTGTCATCGACGATGCCCATCTGCTCGATCAAGCCGCTCTCGATTTTATCGCACAGCTATCGGCGACAGCTCGGGATGCCCTGTGCATGATCGTTTCTGCCCGCGGCGCGATTGGGCTTCCGCTGGCGCGTATGCGCGCATTGGGTTTCCTCAATGAAGTGGGAAATGCCGATCTCTCACTCACGATCGCGGAAGCGGCTCAGCTGGTAACCCAGAGCATCGGAACGCCGATCGACTCCAAGGATCTTCAGGATATCGTGCGGGACACGCAAGGTTGGGTATCCGGCGTTGTGATCGCCTGCGACTTGTACCGCCGCGGCAAACAGGGGGCCGGCAGTCCCAGGTTGACGGGCTTGCGTCCGGAATTTGCAGAGTACTTCCATGAAGAGGTGCTCAGCCGTCAGCCAGAGGACGTTCGCCGCTTCCTTGTCGATACGTCGATCCTGGATGAACTGACCCCTTCTGCCTGCGCGGCGGTCACCGGCGACGAAGATTCTCGCGCGATGCTTGACCATGTGTTCCGCCAGGGGCTCTTCCTGAACGCGATCGATCAGGAACACAGTCGATACGCGTATCACCGCCTGTTTCGTGAGATGGTCCTTGGACGCCTGATGGACAGGGCGCCCGCACGGGCGGGCCTGATGCATTGCCGTGCCAGCGACTACTTCGCCGCCAACGATCAGGCAGTCCTGGCCATCGAGCATGCCCGACTGAGCGGCGATCAAGCATTTCTGGCCCGCCAGCTCGACCAATTGGCGGAACAGCTGACCTATACCGGCTATCTCTATCGCATCGACGAGTTGGGCTCCGCCTTGCCATGGGCGGAACTGGCCCAGCACCCTTATCTGTTGTTGGCTCTGGCATGGCGGCGCATTCGCCAATTGTCTTTCACCGCCGCCCAGCGCTTTATCGACGCAGCGCGCGCTATCCTCGAGACCAAGGTCTCCGAAGGAAGGGTCGATGCGCACGATGCGGATCAGATCGATCTGATGATCCGTCATCGCCTGGTCATGCTGGCCGCCGCGCGCGACGACATGGTCAAGGTTGAAGCGGACGCGGAGCCGCTTTTGGTCGAGATGGCCGAAAGCCATGCCTATCTCAGCTGTACGTTGCTTGCCCAGCTCATGTCGGCACGGCGCGAACTCTACCACTTTCAGGACATGCTCAAGCTGGAAGCGGAAACTCGGCGGGCGCTGTCCAGGCCGGGTTCGGATTTTGCCTCGATTGCGCTCAAGGCCTCCGTTGCCCCGACATTGATGGCACAAGGCAAAACGCCCCTTGCCGAGCGCTTCCTCGAAGAAGCCTTTACGCTTGCGAAAGGGTTACATGGCGAGGGCTCGGGACTGGCTGCCTTGCCAGCGCTCCCGCTTGCGGAGCTGCTTTACGACGCCGGCGATCTAGATCGCGCGGCTGACCTGGTCGAACGGCACTTGCCCGTCGTGCGACAGTGGGGATTCGCCGACCAGATGGCATCCGGTTATCTCGTCGATGCTCGCCTTCGCGCGGCGCGCGGCGACCTTCCCGGCGCGCTTGTCACTCTCAATGACGCGCATCTCGTTGCGATAGAATGCGGTCTTGATCGCATGCGCGCCTTCATTGTTGCCGAAGAGGTCCGTCTGCTCGTCAAGGCGGGCCAAATCGAGGAGGCTGAGCGGCACTTCCTGGCCGGCGATCCGCAGATCGACGGCGAGCCCATACCGACGCTGCGGCCGACGCGTCGTAACGAGTGCAATGCGATCGCCTGGTTGCGCATCGAAATGCAGCATCACCGATTGACCCGGGCGCGCAAGGTGGCCCATCGCTGGCTGGAGTTCGTAAAGCGCGCCGGGGCCATTCGCTCGGCCGTAACCTTCGAATTGCTCCTTGCCGAAATCGCGGTGCTCCAGGGCAATCGCTCCGAGGCTCGCCGCGCTGTGCGTGCGGCGGTGGAAATGGCGGAACCTGCCGGCTGGATGCGCACGTTTATCGACGAGGGCGAAGTCATTTCCGCTCTTCTTACCGAGGCCTATTCCCACGGTCCTGAACTCGAAACACCTGCCGACCGGTTCGCGGTTCACTTGGTCTCCCTGATGCGAAATGGCCCGCAGATCGAGACAGACGAGGACGAGGACGACGATTTCGGGCTGACCGGTCGCCTTGCCAACCGGGAGGTGGACATTCTTACCATGGTGAGCGGCGGTCTGCGCAACCGGGAAATCGGCGATCGGCTGGGACTGACCGAGGGAACGGTCAAGTGGTACATGCAGCAGATCTACGACAAGCTCGGTGTTCGCCGTCGCCCTCAGGCGGTTCTGCGCGCCCGCCAACTCGGAATCCTTCCCTGACGAGCCACCTCACTGCCTATCGAAGGATAGATTGCGGGCGGCGAGCCGGCTGCCATCGAGCGGCTGCGGGAAAGGAAACATCATGGCCAAACGAAAAGTCATCATCAGTTGCGCAATCACCGGAGCGATCCACACACCCTCGATGTCACCCCATCTTCCGGTGACGGCTGACGAGATCGCGGAATCTGCGATTGGCGCGGCCGAAGCGGGCGCAGCGATCATCCACCTTCACGCCCGCAACCCCACTGACGGCCGGCCCGACCAGGATCCCAAGCTTTTCGAACCGTTCCTCAAGGTCATCCGCCAGCGCAGCGATGCTGTGCTGAACCTGACGACCGGGGGACATCCCTCGATGACCGTCCAGGAACGCATCCGTCCCGCCCAGACTTTCGCGCCGGAAGTCGCCAGTCTCAACATGGGCACGATGGGTTTTGGATTGTTCCCGATGCTGGACCGCTTCAAGGAATTCAAACACGCCTGGGAGCCAGCGGCGCTGGAAGCATCGCGGGACTTGGTATTCAAGAATACCTACGCGGATATCGAGCATCTGCTCGGCACGCTTTCGCCTCTCGGCACGCGTTTCGAGTTCGAGTGCTACGACACCAGTCACCTCTATAACCTGAAGTACTTCCTGGACCGGGGCTTGGTAAAGGCACCGCTCTTCATACAGACATGCTTTGGCATTCTGGGCGGGATCGGCAGCCATCCCGATGATATCATGCACATGAAACGCACAGCAGATCGGCTGTTCGGCGATCAGTATCAGTGGTCGGTGCTCGGCGCGGGTGCCCGCCAGATGAGTGTCGTCGCGATGGCTGCGTCCATGGGAGGAAACGTGCGCGTCGGATTGGAAGATTCTTTGTGGGGCGGCCCCGGGCGTCTGGCCGAGACCAATGCTGAGCAGGTGCGCAACGCGCGCCAGATCATCGAGGGCATGGGGCTGGAAGTGGCAAGTCCGGACGAAGCTCGTGCCATTCTCGACCTGAAGGGCGCGGACCGGACAAATATCTGATGCCGGAACGGTCAGGGCCGCTGGTCGGCGTGCGTATCATCGAGATCGATGCGATCGGCCCGGTGCCGCTGGCAGCGATGCTGCTGGCCGACATGGGGGCGGACATCGTTCGGGTCGCGCGGCCTCCCTCCGCTGGACCCGGTGACTGGGAGGACGTGGGCGGTGATATCCTTCATCGCAGCCGAATGGTCACTTATCTCGATCTCAAAAACGAGAGGGACCGCAGCAGTCTGCTCGACCTGATCGAGCATGCAGACGGTCTGATCGAAGGCTATCGGCCAGGAGTGATGGAGCGGCTGGGTGTCGGTCCGGATGTCTGTCTTGCCCGTAATCCCAGCCTTGTGTTCGGGAGGATGACCGGCTGGGGACAGAGCGGGCCGATGGCCATGCGCGCGGGACATGACATCAACTATCTCGCAATCACAGGGGCGCTGCATGCCATGGGCAAGACCGGGGAGCCGCCGCCAGTCCCTCTCAATCTCGTCGGTGATTACGGCGGCGGCGCGATGTTCCTCATATTCGGAATGTTGAGCGCCTTGCTTTCGGCACGGCGGACGGGGGCGGGCCAAGTGGTTGATGCCTGCATCACGGACGGCGTCGCGTCGCTCATGAGCCTGTTCTACGCTTGGCAGCCGAAGGGCCTTTGGAATGATGCACCCGCATCCAATCTTCTTGACGGCGGTGCGCCGTTCTATCGATGCTACGCCTGTGCCGACGGCAAATTCGTGGCCGTGGGCTGTCTGGAACCCAAGTTCTTTGCGCAGATGCTCGAGGGTCTGGGCCTTGCAGGTCGCGGTTACGATCAACATGAGCGGGCGGGGTGGCCTGGGATGGAAGCCGATTTCGAAGCGGTCTTCCGGACGCGTACGCGCGACGAATGGGGCGAGACCTTTGCGTCGACCGATGCCTGCGTGACGCCGGTCCTAAGCATGGCCGAGGCTCCGGCGAGCCCTCACAACAACGCCCGAGATACTTTCGTCACCCTGGGCGGCGTAACGCAGCCGGCGCCATCGCCCCGTCTCACGGGGACTGTCCCGGCAATCACCGCCGGGACTGAGGCCACCATCGCGGACCTCATTCGGGCTTGGGCGCAGCCGCGTTATTGAAACTCGCAGTGACCATACGCCTCGCAGGTGGCGGTGGTAAGTATCGGCGGAGCCCCGGCTGCCCAGTCCATAAAACTGAACAGTTTTGCCCTCTTTTGTATCATTTCCTCTCCGAAGATAGGTGGTGAAAGACCGTGAATAGCGGCCATTCAGAGTGCTTTGAAAAGCCTGCGAAGAGACAGGCGGCGGGAGAGAGAGTTGATGAAATCGCGTTTGCTGAGACTTGCGCTGTTGTCGGCAGGAACGACCTTGGCCGTCCCGGCGTGGGCGCAGGATGAGAACGCTTCTGCCCCTCAGATGGAAAGCGCGGCGACGGGTGACATTATTGTCACCGCTCGCCGGCGCGAGGAGCGACTGCAGGATGTTTCCGTCTCCATTTCAGCGTTTTCCGCTGAAGCGCTCGAGCGCAGCACGGTCCAGACAGTGAGTGATTTGAGGACAATTACGCCAGGGTTCACGTTCTCGGCTGAAGGCGGTAAGGACAACGTGGCGCTGACGCTTCGCGGCATTGGCCAGCTCCCACTGGGTGAAGTAACCCCGGGCGTCGTGATCTACGTGAACGATACGCCGCTCCCGGCTGTGGGATCGAACGTGCCGACTTACGATATAAGCAGCATTCAGGTTCTGAAAGGCCCCCAAGGCACGCTGTTCGGGCGCAATACGCTCGGCGGTGCGGTGGTGATCGGCACGCAAAAGCCGACATACCGTTTCGAGGGCTTTGGCGAAGGCACATACGGCCGCTTCGACTATCGGGAGCTGCAAGGCGCGATCAACATCCCCATCGTCGAGGACAAGGTCGCGTTTCGCGCCGCGGGTCAGATTCGCCGTCAGGACCCGCGAACGATCGCCTTTGACGAGGGCCCCGGGTTCGACAATATCCATCAGGACGCCTTCCGGCTTTCGCTGCTGATTGAACCCTTCGATGGGTTCACCAGCACCACCGTATATGAGTATTTCAAGGGCGACGAGCTGGCTGGCGGGCTCTATCTTTTGCGTCAGAATTTTCCTTTCGCGGCGCTGGGCCTCGCGGCCGTCGATCCTCAAGTCGATGCCGCGTTGGCAACCCAGGCTTCCAATCGGCGCGGATCGTTCGACGGGGGAATCGACGGAGGTGCCTCGTATCGCAAGGCAACTGCGATCACCAACGACACGTCTTACAGTTTCGGCGACATGACGGTTCGGAACATCTTTGGTTATCGGAAGAACTACAGTTACCAGCTGATCAATACGGGCGGCCTGCCGATACTCCAGATTCCCACCGGCCTCTCCGCCCCGCTGCCGGCATCGGTGCCATTCACGCTGTTTACGGCGTCGTCGGTAATTGACCGCCAATATCTCACCAACGAGACACAGCTGCTCGGCAACTTCGGCGCGTTCAATTTTATAGCGGGCGTCTTCTACAACAACGACAAGCCCCACGGGCCCACCGGATCGCAGTTCACCGCGTTCTCGGTGGGCGGGGTTCCCGCTCCTGCGGTCACGTCCCATGTCCGTAACCGAAACTGGGCTATTTATGGGCAGATCGGGTACGACATAACCGACAAGCTGAAATTGAACCTGGGGGGACGCTACAGCTGGGACAAGGTTTCAGCGTGCGGCGGCACTATCGGGACCAGCTATGTGGACGAAGCGACTTGCCTGGCAACCGCGAACACCGGGGCAATTGATGGCGTGGGCACAGTATCGAACAAGGGGCAGGAGCCCAGTTGGACGGTCGGCCTCGACTACAAGGCGACGCCCGATTGGCTGCTCTATATCGTATCGCGTCGCGGCTATCGTGGTGCCAACGTCAACACGCCGAAATTCGAAACCGTCTATACGACTGGTGGAACCGATCCTGCTTGTGTCGCAACCGGAGGTGTTTGCCCCGATCTCCGGCCATTCCAGAAGACCAACGAAGAGACGATTACCGATCTCGAAGTCGGTTCCAAGTATGACTATCGCGTGGGAACCGCGCGGGGCCACCTCAATATTGCAGCTTACTATAGCAAATACAAGAATGCCCTCCAGTTCCTGAATACGCAGACGACCGTTCCCAACGGAACGCCGGATTCTCCTTCGAATGGTTCGCTCGCGGTCAATGCGGCGAACTTGCGGATCTGGGGCGTCGAACTCGAGGCCTCGATAAGCCCGGCACGCAGTGTAACCGTCGGCTTTAACGCGGCCTATACGAACGTGACGGTCGAAAGCCTTACCCTTCCCGCTGATTTGCCGCCGACGATCGTGCTCGGAAAGGATCAGATCAACAAGTATTCACCGAGCTTTTCCGGTACGGCCAGCTTCAACTGGATCCTCCCGGTGCGGCCCGCGAATGGCGAAGTCAGCTTCAATGCCGACGTATTCATGACCGCCGATTACGGTGGCCAGAACGGCGAGAAGCTGCCCGGCTACGAATTGGCGAATGCGCGCCTGGACTGGCGGGGAATTGCGGATACCGGGATCGATCTCGGAATCTTTGTGAAGAACGTTTTCAACGAAAAGTATTTCTCGGCCGCGAGCGTGCTTCTCCCGTCCTTCCCGACGAGTTCCGTTTATGCCGGCGACCCCAGGATTTGGGGCGTGTCGGCAAAGTACACGTTCTAGAGCGGCCGGAGCGACCGGTATGAAAATCGGCCTCGAACTATCACGGAGAATGTTGTGATGCTCGACCAACTGCACCTGAGCCACGATGATGCAAATCGCATTTACAGCGCTCTCACTTCGATTTCCCTCAACGAAATGATGGCCACGGCGGAGGCGATGACGCTCGCCGCCCATGGTCCGCGCATGACATATTCGCGCAAGGTCTTCATCCCGCTGACCAAACTGTGCCGCGACGTCTGCCACTATTGCACTTTCGCCACCACGCCCGGTCGGATCGACAAAGCCTACCTGGCCGCGGAGGATGTACTGGCGATAGCGCGCGCCGGTGTGGCGGCAGGATGCCGCGAGGCGCTTTTCACACTCGGGGATCGACCTGAACTTCGCTACGGAGCCGCACGCGACGCCTTGGCCAGATTGGGGCACGAAACGACCCTTTCCTATCTCGGCGAAATGGCAGCGCTCGTCTTGAACGAAACCGGGCTGCTTCCGCACCTCAATCCGGGGCTGATGGGTGCTGCCGACTATGCCTCACTGCGTCCGCATGCGGCCTCGATGGGCCTGATGCTTGAAAGTAGCTCGCAGCGCCTGTGCGAGAGAGGAGGGCCGCACTTTGGATCGCCCGACAAGGAGCCGGCGCGGCGGCTTGAGTCGATTGCTCAGGCAGGGCTTGCCAAGGTTCCTTTCACTACCGGCCTGCTGATCGGCATCGGCGAAACGTGCCGCGAGCAGGTTGATGCACTTGTCGCCATCCGCGACCTGCATCGCCAATACGGGCACATACAGGAAGTCATAATCCAGAACTTCCGCGCCAAGCCCGGCACGCAGATGGTAGATTTCCCAGAGCCGGCATTGGATGACCATCTCTGGGCCATCGCGGCTGCTCGTATCATCCTCGGCCCCGAGATGACGATTCAGGCTCCGCCAAATCTTCAGGAAAGCCATAATTTCGCTCCGCTGCTTCGCGCTGGCGTCAATGACTGGGGAGGAGTCTCTCCGGTAACGCCTGACCATGTCAATCCGGAAGCGCCTTGGCCGCACCTCGACATGCTCGAACGCGCCACCAATGCCGCCGGGCGCACATTGCACCAGCGCCTTGCGATCGGCCCCCGCTATGCAACGGCCGCAAGGCAATGGGCCGCGCCGCCTGTCGCGGCAACCGTTCTTCGGGCAATCGATGCTCGCGGACTGCCAAAAATCGACGATTGGGCCGCGGGCAGAGGCGATGCTGCGCCGCAGCAGATCTCGGCGGGTGGATTTGCGGTATCCCCGCGCATATCGTCGATACTTGACAGCGTGAAAGCCGGCCACGTGCTGGGCGAAGCGGATATCGTGTCGATGTTCGATGCCGAAGGAGCCGACTTCACAGCGATCGTGAACTTCGCCGATCGCCTTCGCAGGGACGTAGTGGGCGAAACGCTGACTTTTGCGGTCAACCGAAACATCAATTACACCAATATCTGCCTCTACAAATGCGGCTTCTGCGCGTTTTCCAAGGGTAGTACCAAGGCCATGCGCGGGCCGGCATATCGGCTCGATTTCGCCGAGATTGGCCGCCGGTCCGCCGAAGCCTGGGATCGCGGGGCCACCGAAGTCTGCCTGCAAGGCGGTATCCACCCCGATTACGACGGTAACACCTATCTGGATGTACTTCGCGCAGTGCGTCAGGCGGCGCCGGATATCCATATCCATGCCTTCTCCCCGCTTGAGGTGACGCACGGCGCGAGAACATTGGGGCTACCGCTCGAAGACTTTCTGGCCCGTCTGAAAGCAGCCGGGTTGTCGACGCTGCCCGGCACGGCCGCCGAAATCCTCGATCCCGAAATCCGCGACATCATCTGCCCGGACAAGGTTACAGCGGACGAGTGGATCGAGGTCATGCGTGTCGCCCATGGCGTTGGACTGCGCAGCACCGCCACGATCATGTTCGGCCACGTCGAGGGATATCGTCACTGGGCACGTCATCTCCTGTCGATCCGATTGCTTCAGGACGAGACAGGTGGGTTTACCGAATTCGTCCCGCTGCCTTTCGTCCATATGGAAGCGCCGATCTGGCAAAAAGGCCTGGCACGGTCGGGTCCGAGCTACCGCGAGGCGGTGCTGATGCATGCCGTCGCCCGTATCGTGCTGCATCCCGTGATCGCCAATATCCAGGTCTCGTGGGTCAAGATGGGGCCTGAGGGCGCAGCGGCGATCCTGCAGGCAGGTGCAAACGACATGGGCGGCACCCTGATGGACGAGTCGATCACCCGTGCCGCCGGCGGCGTCAACGGGCAAGAATTTGGGCCGACGCAAATGCGGGCGCTCGCCGCTTCCGTCAACCGGCCCGTGCGCCAGCGCACCACTTTGTATGAAGATCCGCCGGTTCGTCACGGCCATTGCATGGAGACGTTATGATCGATCTATCCTTTCCGTTGCGCGACAAGGTGGCTCTCGTCACCGGAGGCGGCAGCGGCATCGGGCGCGCTACCGCCCGCATGTTCGCGCAGCGCGGCGCCATGGTCGCCGTCGCCGGCCTCGACGAGGCGCCGCTGCTTCTGGTTGCCGAGGAAATTGTCGCCGCCGGCGGGCAGGCATTGCCGATTGTCATGGACGTGACGAGCGAAGACGCGATCGCAGGGGGCGTTGCGCGCCTCGCGGATCGCTTCGGCAGGCTGGATATTCTTCACAGCAATGCGGCGCAGACCGGCGAACTGCAGGAGGATGGCCTCATCGATGCAATGGACGCGGACTTTTGGGACCGCACGTTCTCGATCAACCTGCGCGGATCCATGCTTTGCGCCAAGCACGCCATTCCGCTCTTGCTGACGAGCGGGGGGGGCTCGATCATTTTCACCGGCTCCGGCAAGGGTCTCGCCGGCGATCTTGATTACCCGGCTTACGGCACGTCAAAGGCGGCCTTGCTGGGACTTTCGCGCTACATCGCGACCCAGTACGGGAAGCAGGGCATTCGCTCCAATGTCGTTGTCGTGGGCCTAGCCATGACCGAGGCGCTTGACAGGAACATGCCCGAGGCGGCGCAGAAGCTGATGACCGAGCACAATCTGGTCGACCACCTCGGCAGGCCCGAGGACATTGCCGAAGTGGTCGCATTTCTAGCTTCCGAGCAATCCCGCTACATCACGGGAGCAGCGATCGTCGCTGACGGCGGCTTCACTTCGCACTCGGCCGTCTATGCGGACATGCTGCGCTTTGCAGCGATGGATACCGGAGCCAAGGCATGACGCAACCTTCTATTGCCGTCGTTGGCGGCACGGGAAACCTTGGTGCGGCTATTGCCTGGCGGCTTGCCCGAGCAGGTTATGAGGTCGTAATCGGATCGCGAAATGCCCAAAGTGCGCAGGACGCGGCATCGGGGTTGGGGCACGGACTTCGCGGCGCGAGTAATGTCGACGCGGTGGCAGGAGCCGATATCGTGATCGTCACGGTTCCCTTCGCCGCGCAGCAATCGACGCTTGCTGATATTGCGCCGCATGTCGCAGGAAAGCTGGTGGTGGATACTACCGTTCCCCTAGTTCCTCCCAAGGTCATGCGCGTGCAACTGCCCGATGAGGGATCGGCAGCCATGAGAGCGCAAGCGGCTCTTGGCCCCAGTGCCGTGGTCGTGTCGGCGTTCCATAACGTCGCTGCGCACAAGCTCGCTCAGGACGTCGATGTCGGCTGCGATGTCCTCGTATTCGGAGACGACAAGGAAGCGCGCGGACGGATTGTGGACCTTGCCGATGCCATGGGGCTTCGGGGTCTTCACGGCGGCGCGCTTGTCAATTCCGCCGCAGCCGAGGCGCTGACCTCCATCCTCATTTTCATGAACAAGACGTACCGTGTCGACGGCGCCGGCATTCGGATCACGGGCGAGCTTATCCCGCCAGATCAGCAATAGGCAGCGGCGATGATCGAAATAGTCGAACTGAGCGGCATCGGCGAAATCGCGCCCGGCGACGACCTCGCAGCGATACTTCGAGATGCCCTCCAACGGTGTGGATCGCCGCTTCGCGATGGGGATGTACTCGTGGTAACCCAGAAGATTGTCTCGAAGGCCGAAGGACGGCAGGTCGATCTTGAGCAAGTCGAACCGGGTGAGCCGGCCCGCGAACTGTCCCAATTGACGCGCAAGGATCCGCGCATGGTTCAACTGGTGCTCGACGAATCGAGTGAGATTGTGCGAGCGGTTCCCGAAGTGCTGATCACGCGGCACAAATTGGGTCACGTCATGGCCAACGCGGGGATCGATCGTTCCAACATCGGTCCATCACTGGGCGCTCGTGCACTGCTGCTCCCCCTGGATCCTGACGCAACAGCGGCGAATTTGCATAGCGCGCTTGGAGTGCCGGTAGTGATCTCGGACAGCTTTGGAAGGCCCTGGCGCCTTGGTGTGGTCTGTGTTGCCATCGGCGCAGCGGGCCTGCCGGCTCTCCACGATCGCCGCGGCGAACTCGATCGCGACGATCGCCCTCTGGAAGTCACTCAGGTGGCGCTGGCCGACATGATAGCCAGCGCGGCAGGGTTGGTGACGGGTGAAGGCGCAGAAGGCATACCGGCCGTTCTCGTCCGCGGATGCCGCCTTGAGGGGATGCCGCGCAAAGCCGCCGAACTGGTACGCCCGAGGCGCGAAGACCTGTTTGCATGAACGGGGCGCCTGCGCGCGCCTTCGTATTTGCAATTAGCTCCGCCGCAGGACTTGCACGATGAGAAACTGGATCGCTGTGGTTCCCTGGAAACAGGGGAGGGAAACGAAGTCGCGACTGGCCCCGAGCCTGAGTGCGAGAAAGCGGCAGGCGTTGGCCTGCACGATGGCGGCGCACGTCGTGGGCTGCCTTTCCGGGATCGAGGCAATCGAATCGACTTTCGTCCTGGCGCCTGCCAGCGTGGAAGGTTGGCCGGTGCAATGGCTGCGCGACAGCGGCTTTGGTCTCAACGGCGAACTGAACAGGATCCGCGAACATTTCGGCAGTCGGCCGCTCCTTGTTATCCATGCCGACCTGCCTGCGTTGGTCGGTGAAGACGTGGAGGCCCTGCTTGCCGCGGCGCGGGGGACAGGACGCGCATTCGCCCCCGACCGGCATGGCAAAGGCACCAATGCAATCGCTCTTGCGGACTCGGGCTCTTTCACCTTCGCATTCGGTCCTGGCAGTCTAGCACATCACCGGGCGCAGTCGCCTGCTGCCGCCATTGTCGAAAGGGCGGGCCTGGGTTTCGATCTCGATACTCCGGCCGATCTCGAACACGCAGTTTCCCGACGCCTGATCAGGCAAGCCGCATGAGCCTTCGCCGCTCGCTCCCCTTCCTAAGGAAAGGTGCGAGCACGCCGCCGCGCTTCACTATCCGCCCGACATCGTGAGAGGACAGCAGATGAAACTGAACGTCAGTGTGCCCAACAGCATGCACGTGGCTGCGATGACCCAGCCCTGGGAGCATGCCCTGACGGGCGACGATATTGGGCATGCGCTGAAAATTGCAGACGATCTCGGCTTCAACAAGTGCATGCTGGGCGAGCATTTCATAATTCCCCGTGAGCACATCGAACTGTCAGGCGACCATTACGTTCATGGAACAGTGGCTCTCGCATTCCTTGCCGGCCGAACCTCCAGGATGAAAGTCAGCTCTTCGGTCACGATCCTGCCCCTCCAAAACCCGATCGTCCAGGCCAAGGCATGGTCTACGCTCGACTGGTTGAGCGGTGGGCGGGCGACCGCGCTGTTCGGCGTGGGATGGCTCAAGGAAGAGTTCGACATGCTGGGAGTGGATTTCCATAACCGGGGACGAATGGCCGACGAGTACGTGGCTGCGATCATCGAGCTGTGGACCGCTGACAATCCGGAATTCGACGGCGAGTTCGTGAAATTCAGCAATGTCGGGTTCGCACCGAAGCCGGTCCAAAAGCCGGGCCTGCCGATCTGGTTCGGCGGCGACGCGGAAGCTGTTCTCAAGCGCGTGGCAAAGTTTGGCGACGGTTGGTCTCCGTTCAGGACACCGCCCGAAAAATTCCCGGAGTGCCTGGATTTCATCCGGTCCCAGCCCGAATATGACGGGCGCCCCATCGACTTGTTCTTCGCGCTCGAAATGCTCAATGTCGGTGCGCATCACGAAATCATGGACGACCCGCGCGCGCCAGGAACTCGCGACGCGCAGAAGATCATCGACCAGATCGGATGGCTTCGCGACCTGGGTGTCAACGAGACGATCGTCCCTCTGCCGCCAGGGATTGGTGGAATGGATGAATACGTCGAGCGGCTGCAGTGGGTCGCGCAAGAGATCATGCCGAAAATCTGAACTGGGCCGTCGGAACGACGGGTTTGGTGAGCGCCGTTCCATCCAAATCGAAAAACGGGAGGTAGCAATGACCCAGTATGATGTGGTCGTGGTGGGTTCGGGCGCGGCAGGCATGACTGCCGCGCTGCGCGCGGCGGCGGCGGGGAAGTCGGTGATCGTTCTCGAGAAGGCATCGCATTTTGGGGGAACGACCTCGATCTCGGGCGGCGGTATCTGGGTTCCGGTAAGCCCGCAGGCGCGGGCCGCCGGGGTCGACGACAGCAAGGACAGGGCGCGGCAATACGTCCTGGATGTCATAGGTCCCTCGGCCGAGCCGGCGCTCATTGATGCCTACCTCGATGCAGGGCCCCGGATGGTGGAGTGGCTGGAAAAAAACAGCCGGGTCGAATTCCTGCTCTCGCCGCCGAGCAGCGATTGGTATCCCGAAGTTGACGGCGCAGCCGATCACGGTCGTTTGCTCGCCCCTAAGGAGTACGATGGCAAGAAGCTGGGCGAACACTTCGCGCAGCTGAGGCCCGCGCGGGAAGAGTTCAACGCGCCGGGAGGCTTCATGATCGACCTGTTCGATCTGCCATATCTTGCGCAAATGCCCTCGGCAAAATCGCTCGTGCACTTCGGCAAGCTGGCTGCCAAATTCGGGTTCGACAAGCTTCGCCGCTATCCTCGCGGCACGCGTCTCACGATGGGAAATGCACTGGCGGCCCGTCTCCTTCGCTCCGCGCTCGACGCGGGGATTACGCTGCGCACCAATGCGCCGGTCGATCATTTGCTGGTGCAGTCCGGCCGGGTGACCGGCATTCGGGTAGGTGACGAAGAGATCGGTGCAAGGCTGGGCGTCCTGCTGGCATCGGGTGGATTTTCCGCCAGCGAGCAGCTTCGCAAGGCTTATATCCCTTTTGCCGAAAACCATGTCTCGATCCTCCCCTACGAAAACACGGGCGACGGCATGAACATGGGATTGGAGGCAGGCGGCGCGCTTGCCGAGGAAAATCTGGTCAACGCGGTATGGGCGGTGGTCTCCAAGCTCACGCGGCCCGACGGATACGTGGCACGCTATGCCCATCTCATCGATATGTCGAAGCCCGGATGCATAGCGGTCAACGCCAAGGGCGAGCGCTTCGGTAATGAAGCATCTGTGCATTTCGTTGAAGCGATGCACCGTGACGGAGCTGTTCCGGCCCACATCATCTGCGATGCCGATTTCATCAAGAAGTACGGCATGGGCATGGTCTATCCCGGCGGCGGCGGTCTCAAGAAGCTTATCGCAGCAGGCTATGTGACCGAGGGGCGCAGTCTTCGCGAACTCGCAGAGAAAATCGGCGTAGAACCGGACGGCCTTGTCGCCAGCGTGGCCAAGATCAACCGCTATGCGGAGATCGGGCATGACGCCGACTTCGGAAAGGGAGAGACACAGATCGACATCGAGATCGGCGATCCCCGGAACAAGCCCAATCCCTGCCTGGGGCGCGTCGAGCGGGCTCCATTCTATGCGATCAAGATCTACCCCGGCGATGGCTCGACGACCGTGGGCCTCAAGGTCGACGCGCAGTTTCGCGTGGTAGGGGGAGACGGCACACCTGTTCCCGGTCTTTATGCTGCCGGGTTGGATGCCAATTCGATCTGGCGAGGCAAATCGCCTGCGCATGGGTGCAACGTAGGTCCTGCCATGGTCACCGGCTTTATTGCGGGCAATTCGATGGCGCAGGCCCTGACACTCGCAAACTAGCTCTCAAGTCACATACACGGCGCTTCTCGTCCCGGCGGGAAGCGCCCTGTGCTGTGCATTGCCGGAGGGCAGCGGCAATAAGGCTGCCGAGGCGGCCCCCGCGACGCATCGGTTGATTGACCATAATCGCCGCCATCCGGGGCGGAGCGCGCAGCAAGGAACGTGACGAAGGTCGACGGCTAGCGCGCTATGCGGCAACGCCGGTTCATTCGGCACAGAATTTGGGCCGCATCGCCGCACCGTGAACGCTCCCCAGCCTCGTGCCGTCGGACGCGTCCCAATACCCACGCCAGAACCAGACCCGCCCATCGAAGTCCAGATCGAACACCGCCGCGACGAGCGCTGCCGAGCGCCGTCAATCCCAAAGCCGGCGCGCTGTGCCTAACCATTCCGTAGAGACGGGGCCGGCGTCGTGATTTCCCGGACCACGCAGTAACACTCATCGTACAGCTCACTTCGTCGCGCCAGCTCTCGGCAGATCGGATCGGCACCCTGGCGCAGCGGGGCGACTGGAAGGGCCGATTGATAGTTGGCCCTCGGTGGCAAGCGCCACGCGCAATTGGCTTAGGTCGAGATGGGGACCATGGATGAGCGCCAAAACCTGCAAAAAGCCGTATGCCAGGTCTCCGTCGAAGGTCGGGGTGGTCCCTCTCTTCGGGCAGGTTGCGCTTCGGTCGCGCCTGCGATGCTCGGTATCCCGGATGCAGCGTAAAATCGGTCCGCAAAGCCGGCAAGCTCCCTCGGCCCAGGTTCGAGGGCCTTCGCCGGGACGGACGACGCTGTAACACAAGAACACATCAGGAGAGTTCGATGGACCCACAAGCCCAACCGCAATACCGCAATGCGACGGTCGATCCTGATTGTGTGCCTCGTCCTTATCCTACCCGAACTGGTCATCTGCCGACCTCGATGGAGGGGATCGATGCCGCGTGGTTGGGATCGATTATGGCCCACAAGTATCCC
Organism: Novosphingobium oxfordense; assembly: GCF_044029435.1. Lineage (NCBI taxonomy): Bacteria > Pseudomonadati > Pseudomonadota > Alphaproteobacteria > Sphingomonadales > Sphingomonadaceae > Novosphingobium > Novosphingobium oxfordense. The sequence goes on from NZ_CP147008.1 coordinate 1,010,834, forward strand.
GGCGTCGCGGCACGCAGCATGGAAACGGTCCAGCTGCTGAACAGCCACACGACCAAGTGGCGCGTCAAAGTGGATTGGAACGAAGCGGGCCTTGCCGCCGGGCTCCCCGCGAACCTGTGCCTGAAGGCCAACTGGTCGGGCAGCTTCGACAATGTCGATATCCATGCCGTCGAGGCCCGGTTCTATCATTTCCTCGCCAAGGAAATGAAGGTTCCCACCGCGCAGTGCTATTACGCCGACTGGGACGACGATGGCAGCGCTCACGGCCTGCTCGTGCTGGAAGACCTCAATGATCGCGGTGGACACTTTGGTCACAGTACGCAGCACTCCGGCATCGACATGATCGCCTCCAACCTCGAGGGACTGGCTGGTCTTCACGCCAGTCTCTGGGGAAGCGAAAAAATCTCCAAGGCCAATGCCCCGTGGCTGCAGACGCAGATGGATACTCCGGTCGACAGCGACCAGGTCCGCATCATGTGGCAGTGGATCGACGACAATCTGAAGGATCCGAATTTCCGCGCGATCGCGCCAAAGCACTATCTTGACGATCCGCGCCGCGTCGAGCGCGCATTCGACCGGCTGGGCGAACTTGAGCGTGCCTATGACGCGCCCTATTGCATCGCACTGGGTGATTGCCACCAGGGGAACACCTATATCCTGCCTGGCGGGGAAAGGCTTTGGTTGGATTGGCAACTGGTGCGACGTGGACGTCCGTGGCGTGATCTTACTTATTTCCTAGTCGGATCGCTGACCATCGAAGAGCGGCGCGCCCATCACAAGGATCTGCTCAAGCAGTATCTGTCTTACCTGACCGCGACGGGCGTTCCCGGAATTCCCAGTTTCGAGGAGGTCTGGGAGCAGACGCGCTTGTGGGTGATGTACGGAATTCAGGCGTGGGTCGCCAACCACGACTCCTGGGGGCAGAACGGGTTGCCTATGAACGAGCGGTTCTTCGTCGCGGGCGAGGAACTGGGGACCTGGAAGATACTGCTGGGAGAGTGAGGATGGGACTGGTTCAGGGAAAAATCGCCGTCGTCACGGGATCGGGATCCAACATCGGGGAAGCATGCGCTCGCAAGCTCGCTTGCGAGGGCGCTAAAGTGGTTCTGGCAGACATTAATCTGGCGGGAGCAGAGCGCGTGGCGAAGAGCATCCGCGCCGCCGGTGGGGAGGCGATGGCATGTCCGCTCGATCTTGCAGAAGAGGCGAGTATCGCTGCATTGGTCTACGCAGTGATCACGGCTCATGGCCGGATTGATGTCCTGCACAACAATGCCGCCAACACCGCCGTCAACCAAATGGCCGCTGACGGTGCTCTGGTCGATATGGACGCAGCGGTTTGGGATGCAGCGTTTCGTATCAACACGCGCGGCACGATGCTGATGATCAAACACGTCGCTCCCCACATGATCGCCGCGGGCGGTGGGTCGATCATCAATACAAGCACGGGCGTTTCGATCCTCGGGGATGTCTTCAACCCGGCCTATTCTTCCTCGAAAGGAGCGGTGAACAGTCTTACGCGCAACACTGCCGCCCAGTTGGGCCGCCAGAACATCCGCTGCAACGCAGTGATGCCCGGTTTGGTTCTTACACCGCAGGCGCGCGAAATGATGCCTGCAGAACAACTGCGCATGATCCAGCGGCATGTCCTGTTGCCACGAGAAAGCGTGCCTGACGATATCGCCGGGGCCGTGCTGTTCCTTGCCTCGGATCTTTCGGCATTCGTCACGGGCCAAGTCTTCTCGGTCGATGGCGGTATTTGCCACCACACTCCATATTTCGGCGATGTCATGGATATGCAAGCGGCCGCACACTAATGAAAACGGAGCGGTCAGTCGCAGACTGACCGCTCCCCACAAGATTACCTGATCGGCTCCGCGGATAACGCGGAGCCGAATTGATTTCAGAACTGGACCTTGGCAACGACCCCGTAAGTGCGCGGATCGCCTACAGCTACCGAATTGACCGGGAAGCTCTTGAGCAGGACATCCGCAGCCGCGAAATATCGCTCCTTGGTCAGATTGCGGACGAAGAAGCTGAGATCGACGCCAGTATGAGCGATGTTCTCCCAGTCCAGGCGCATGTTGACGAGATTGTAGCCTGGCAGCTTTTCACCATATTGACCACCGAAGTCCGCAGTCATGAACAGGTCACCGCTCAGCACCAGATCACCATCCGCCGGACGGACAGGCAAAGTCCAGTTCGCGCTGAAAGTGCCGGAAAAGGTCGGCGCGTATTTGTTTACGTCGGAAGAGGTGAAGGAAATTCCCTCCACGTCGGGCAGCGTGAGCTTGTCTACCCTCATGTGCGTATAAGCGCCGTTGAAGGAGACCGTCAGGTTTCTGCTGGGGCTGACGGCGGCATCCAGTTCCACGCCATAGATCGACAGGTCTGCGGCGTTCACGCCGAACGAACCGTTGGTGGGACTGTCCGGGGCGGAAGCGGGAATCAATGTTTGCGCGTTCAGAAATTGCAACGCGTTTTTATACTTGCTGTAATAGGCTGCTGTGTTGATGTGACCGTGGGCACCGGCGATGTTGAACGTCCATTTCTCGCCGATCTCGATATCGGTAAGCGTCTCTTTCCCGGTTTTCTGGAATGGCCGCAAATCAACGCATTGACCCGAGCCGGATCCGCAGGCGGGGTCGGTTCCCCCGGTCGTAAAACGCGTTTCGAACAGCGGCGTGTTTACATTGACACCGCGGTAGCCGCGACGGCTTACCACATAAAGCAGGAGGTCAGGCGCGGCCTTCCAATCCGCACCAATCGTCCAACTGGGCGCGGAGCCGCGATTGGATACCACGCCGATGCCGTCGGGAAGATTGAGCTCTGCAAGCGACCGGCAGGTCGAATCCTCGGCATAGGAAGTTCCGATGGCGCCGCCGCAAGCCGACACACGGTCCCAGCTGTAGCGCAGGCCGGCGTTGAGCGTGACGGCGTCCGTCACCTTGTAGGAGATCTGTCCGAACGCAGCGTAGTTGGTGTTCCTGACATTGGCGGTGACGACTGCGGCAGGTGTTCCGGGCGTGGTGAATGCGGAGAATGTCGAACCGGAGGGACCATCGGGTGTGTCATGGCTATAGAAGCCGCCGACAATGAAATTGAATCGGTCGAAGCTGCCAAGGAACTGCACTTCGTCGGTCAGATACTGGCGCTGAATCAGCGCAGCCGCATGGAATACTGTGAAGGGAACATCCACCGGACTGCCCAGTGCGGCGCCCGGCAGGTACATTGGGCCGAGAGCAGAAGTGTTGATCAATTGGTCGCTGCGATTCTTGCGATAACCGAAAATGTTTCGCAGCGTGAATTGGCCGAAACTTGCGGATGTGTCGTTCGAAATGCCCCAGTTGCGACGATTGGCCCGGCCGGATCCCGAATCGTCCGTGAAAGCACCGTAGAAATTCTGCTTCTGCAACGCGAGATACTGCGCTGTCTGAGCATCAAGGGAAGCGCCGATCAGTGACCCCGCAGCCGCGCCGACCGACGGGGCGAACAGGTCCGTAAAGCTGAAGTTCTGGCGAAGCAGATAATACCCTGAAGCAGATTCCCTGGCTTTGAAGTAGTCGAAAATGGTCGTGCTCTTCAGCCAGTCGGCGGGCGTGAAGAGTACCGAGGCTCGTGCGCTGTCCTGACGGACGTCATTGAACCCATCGCCGCCGGTGATCGAATATGTCATCGGATCGCGCCGTCTGATCTGTCCTGCAACGCGGATGGCCAGAACGTCCGCGATGACCGGGACATTGAGGGCGCCCTGAACTTCGCGATAGTCGTAATTGCCGTAAGTCCCCTGCAGATAGCCGCCAAAGTCCTGGCCAGGTGATTGCGGGGATATCAGAACTGCACCGCCAAGGGTGTTGCGGCCGAACAAAGTGCCCTGCGGGCCCTTGAGGACCTGGATGTTGCCGATATCGAACGTCGGCACGTTCGAGCCGAGCGAGGCAAGGGGCACGTTCGCGAAATAGGTAACTACACCGGGCGTGACTTCGCCAGTCGGTATCTGCCCGATCCCGCGAAGTGAAACCGAGGTGTTGTCCTTGCCGCCCTCCGAACTGAATGTAAGACCGGGCGAGATAGTCCGAATATCGGCAATCGTCTGGACGCTGCTACGTTCAAGGGCGGTATCGGAGAATGCTACGACCGATACAGGCACGTCCTGAAGCCGCTCCTCACGCCGCCGCGCTGTGACGACGATCTCGCCGGTCAGGGACGGGGCGGCGGAGGACTGCGCTTCAGCGGTCTGGTCGGGCGTGGGCGGGCCATCGGCGGCCCATGCCTGAACAGGAAGCACGCTCATTGCACAGAGCCCGGTCCCCGCTACGATGCGGACGAATTTAGTTTTCATGTATCGCCTCCCACTTGCGTCCGGCTTCTTGCGCCGCGCGTAGATATTCCCCGCTGCTAAAGAACGGGCAGACGGCGGGAGCTATAGAGATCTATCTCGTTTCGATTCCTATCTTCGGAGGGGGCGAGGCCCAAATTGGTTTCGGTTTTTCTGGCGCAAGGATCTGCCTTCGAAACAAGCAGATTCTGGTCGGTGACGAACATTGAGCAGAACGTCGCTTTGCTGGCTTTCGCTCAGTCTCGGCACTTCGCGCTTCACGGAATATCGGCATTCTTCCCCGTCGAGGTTATGCGCGGCGAGAATTCTTAGCCCGTTCTTGACAACGCTGTTTGCAAATCGCCTGAAATTGAATAATGACGAATTTGTCATTATAGGAGACAGGGATGCAAATCGGCAAGTTTGACACTGGCAAATTGACTGTCGCCTGCGTCGAGAATCCTGTGAACGCGGCTCGCGCATTACGCCCATTGCTCGCAGCAAATGCCGACAGATGCGAAAAGGAACGCCGCATCGTCGCGCCGGTGATAGAGGCTTTGCGCAACTCCGGCTTGTTTCACATTACTGCACCCCGGCGCGCTGGAGGGCCGGGGCATAAACTGATCACCCATATTGAAACGGTGGCGGAACTCGCTCGTGCCTGCCCGGGCACCGGCTGGGCCTACGGTTTGCTGAGCGGAATAACCGGTACTGCTCTTGGATTAGGGCCGTCGATGACAGAGCTGCTTTTTCGTCATGGGGGTGAACTGTTCTGCAGCGCATCGGCGCCCAGCGGCAACGCGACGGGAGTACCCGGCGGTTACCTCGTCTCGGGACGGTGGGGATACGGTTCCGGATGCCTTCATGCCGATTGGGCGCTGAACGGCATCATGCTTGATACAGCGGTTGGCGCGCAGCCAGCCATGGCATTCTTGGACCTTCATGATCCGGCATGTTCCATCGAGGACAACTGGCATGTTGCAGGTATGGCCGGCTCGGGGAGCAACATGATCGTTGCCGAAAACGTGTTCGTGCCGGAAGAGTTGATCCTGAAACCCAGTGATACACCTCCACCAGAAGTGCTCCTCGAGATGGAAGGTCTCGAGGCGCGGGACCGCTGGCCGATGGAGCCGTTGTTCCCGCTGGGCGTGTTGGCGCCGATGCTCGGCGCAGCAATGGCGATGCTGGAGCACGTAGTAGAGGTGATGGACCGGCGGCCGGTCGTAGGCTGGACTTTTACCACTCAGACTGCCTCCGAAGCCTTGATCGGAATGACAGGACGCGCGGCAATGGAAATCGACTCGGCCTGGCTGCACGTCCGTCAAGCTGCCGCGATGCTGGACGAGGCGGCACAGCAACGGGTCTTGACTGGATACGACAAGGCGCGGATCCAGGCGGACTGTGGTTATGCCATGGAACTACTGCGTGGGGCAGGCGAGCGGCTGATGGACGTGGCCGGACCTGGTGCCTTCGCGTTGTCCAATCCCTTGCAGCGCTTCTGGCGCGACCTCAGCGTGGGCACGCGCCACAACGCGCTCAATAGCCATTTGTCCCTGGAGCTTTACGGGCGGGCAATCACGGGCCGTGCATCGAACATCCGCCTCATTCCCGACATCGGGCCGGTGCCTGTCCTTTCAAACGACCGATAACCCTTTCACCACAGGAGAGAAAATGATGCCCATTCCAACACCTCAGGCAATCGCGACCTTCCTCAAAGAGCAAGCCGAGATGTTCACCGCCGGGCGGCTCGACGATTTTCTGGCGGCGTTCAGGGCTATCGCGCCTGGAGGGTTTAGGGTGCAGGATCCAGCAACAGGTCCGATCCAGGAAGGGTGGGACAAGCTGGAGGCACTATGCCGTGAATATGCGGGCTGGAAGCTTTTCGTGGAAGATGTGAAAGTCAGCGGCAACGAAGCCGTAATCTACGTCCGCAACGAAGGGGAATATCTGGGGCAAGCCATCACTGCGTATAGCATCGAACAGTATGTGTTCAGCGATGATGGCAGCCTGCTTGCGCGCTATTTCCATCCCGTGCAATAGGACAGCATGTCCTCGGTTGCCTCCCACCTTCAAGAGCCGGATCCGCGCAGCAAGGCAGCAGCGCTGCGGCGCGAGCGGATGCGGCAGAGGCTGATTGAGGCGGTACTTGAACTCTACCAGCCAGGCCAGGCCGCGCAGCATGTCCTCATCGACGACGTGATCAAGCTGGCGGACGTCTCGCGTGGGAGTTTCTACAAGTATTTCGAATCCATCGATGCGGTAGTCGAGGAGTTGGCAGAGGCGATGACGGTGGGCATGATCGCCGATTATCGCCGCTTGTTCGAGGATATTTCTGATCCACTGGTGCGGGCCGTGGGCGGTGCGATGATGGTGATGCTGCGCGCGCTACACGATCCGCGGTGGGGAGGCTTTACCTGCCGCATCGACTTTGTGGATTATTTTGCGCGCGAGCGAGCGTTTGACCTCATGGTTCGCGATGCGCTGGAGGGTGCCAGGGATGGTGGCCAGATAATGTTCACATCGGCGGACGCCGCCGTAGACCTCATCGTGGGAATGACTGTCGAAGCTCGGCGGCGCCTCGTTCGCGGAATAAGCGATCCGCATGACTATATGGACGAGATGATCCGATGCACATTCTGCGGGCTGGCGGCAGCCCCCGACGTAGTGGCTCTCGCATGCGAGCAAGTACGGTTTCGCATTTTCCAGGAGGCAACCGAGTTGGACTGGTGGTCAAGTTCGATCGCACATGGGTGATCTGCCTTATTCGATCGCCGTCGGCCGTTCTTGAACCAGGCGTTGGCGAGCCGCACATCCATTCAGTATTTTCGCGTTGAGAGTACGCTTTGCGTCGCCAAAATCCGGTCGCTCCGTCGCCGCCAGCAAACCGCAATCGAGCCTTCATCGCACCAAAGCCTGCCAATCTGATGGTCCGGATTCCGCAGCAGGCAGCGATGACAAGGTGGGCAGCGCACACATCCGCTGCGTACCATGGCCCGGTGGAACCAATTTCGCGTTTCGCCTGCACGGGCATGCGCGGGGGCAATCTTAATCCCCGACGCCGGCCCGTGGCATTCTTTCTCGACAAATGGTGCAATAGGCTACGCTGATCAGGCCGGCGCCGGAATTGCCGTGCCTGCTCGTGTCTTAGCGGCAGCGACCAATTGGAAGAGGCCTGAATTGTACTGGGTCAACTGTTCCAGCGTTAGATCGCGGTAAGGCGTCATCGGGCAAAGCGAATCGACCACCTCCCAGAAGGGTTCGATCTTCTCAAGCACCTCATCGACCGGTCCGCAGGTGACGAACGCCTCCACCATCTCGTCGGAGACATTGCCGATCACTTTTGCAATGTCTCCATGTTCGCCGAGGCTCAGTTGGCAGGCCCGTGCCTGATCTCCAAAGCCGATCGCCTCGAAGAATGGCTCATATTCCTTGTAGCCGGAATAGGCGGCAACCGTAGCCCGGCTGTCGTTGATCGCCTGCTGTTTGTCGTCGTTGACCGCGATCCAGGGCCACGCATTAATCTCGATATCCTGACGTCTGCGGCCGTGCTTTGCCAGTGTCTCATTTATGAAGGGCAATTTGCTCCTGGTATAGGCCGCAGACCAAAGGGCGTGCACCATGAGCCCGTCGCCGATTTCGAGCGCCAGCGCGGTCATCTTGTCCTGGAGCGCCGCGATCCAGATCGGAACGCGCTCGCGAACCGGCGGCGGGGTCAGCATCATTTCCTCGAAATCGGCGGTGAAGTATTCGCCCTTGATCGGATCGAGGCCCTTATGCGCATTGGCGATCACGTAACGGATGACGCCGACGCTCTCCCGCAGGTGCGTCAACAGCTTGCGTTCCGGCTCTCCGTACATGCCGGTCACGCAGCTCTTGATGCTGGAGCCAAGGCCCAGCACGAAGCGCCCTTCGGAGATTCGGTCAACTTCTATCGCCGCATAGGCCGTTTCGAGAGGACTGCGCGTGCCGACGATAGCCACGCCAGTGCCGACCTTGAGGCTACGGGTCAGTGCGGCAGTCGCCGTCATCGGAATGAACGGAGGGCCGTAAATCTGCAGAGAGAAGCAGCCTTGGAATCCGACCTGCTCCATTTGCTGGCCAATGCCGGCCATGATCGGGGCGGAAAGAGTGGGCATGACGCCCCACCAGCGGCGCTCCGCGCCAACGGCATTGACAAGCTCGGGCATGAGTACTCCGAAGATAAAAAAAGGGCGGACACTAATGTCCGCCCAAGGGGAGAGGTCAGGTCAGAACCGGAAGAGTTCGTTGCGAAGTCCGATGATCTCGCTGCAATCTGCGCTGACGTTGTCGCGATAGGCGAAATCGCCGTTGGCTTGCCGATCGGCTAACTCCATCATCGCCATGCGGTAACGCTGACCAGCCTGGTCGAACTTGCTGTGGAGGTCCTTGCGGTCGGTATGACGCATGTAGCGCGGGCTTTGCGGGGAGGTCATGTAGCTGTCCTGGCGCGAGACCTTGTAGCCAGCTTTGGGCATGACATGACGGAACATGAGCCCGGCATTGGTCGTGTTCATCACCATTTCCATGCGCGTGCGATCCCGCGTTTCGGGCGTGCACGGATGGAAAAGAGGGACGTCGTCCCCTGGGCTGAACCGGCCATAGGCGATCGCGCAGTGCGAGCGGAGGTAGATGCGAATGACCTGGCGCACGTTTTGCGTGGGCTGCCTGATGCCGCTGAAGAACTTCATTACCGGCGCGACCGACTTGTTCACGCAGGTGCGAACCATAGTGACTGTTTCGCTGTCGTAGAAGGTTTCCACTGTCTCGCTGTCCGATCGCTCATCCCCCACGACATCGGCATGAAGGAAATCGGCGTGCGTAAGGTCGATCAGGTTTTCGAGGCTGATCGGTGCAGCGCTCTCAAAGCGTACCGTCGCGGTCATGTGCCGCGGAAGTCCGCCGTCCGGCGGCAGGAACGGCAGGCTCGGAAGGTGTACCGGATCTGCTGCGAGCGGATTGCCGAACCAGACCCACACGACGCCGTAGTGCTCCATCACCGGATAGCACCCGCGGGCGTCGGTATATTCGCTCTTGTCGCGCGCTATCCGTTCGTTCGGATGGAATTCACTGGCGATCACGGTGCCGTTCTCGCGCCAGAGAAAAACCGGATAGGAATAGACCGCACGTCGGACGGGCTTGGCCGTCACAGAATAATTGTGCGCGACTGGAAACCACGTATCGCGCATGACGATATTGTGGGGCACCCAGCGATTGATCGCATTCAGCGCGATCTGACCGGAGCCGGTGCCGGTGCCGGTGCCGGAAGGGGGACTTCCGTCGTGTTCGGCGGAACGATCAGCGACTTCAAGCATCTCTAGTTTCTCCTTCAGGCCGCTTCGGTCTTGTCGCGCACGAGCGGTGTCTGTTCGAGCATTGCGCTGCGCAGGTCCTCGCCGTGCAGTGAGACGGTGGGTTTCGTGGCACGCAGCCTGGATCCGTCTACCGATGACAGTACCGAAAGCGGATTGACTCCCCGCAGAATTGCGCCGTGCAGGCCGGGTTGGCGCACGCCCAGTGCAGATCTCCAACGCACAGCCGTGACGCCCCGCGCCGAGGGAACGGGACACAGCATCGCTCGCATTAGCTCGTTGAATTGATCGTCCCGCAGGATGAGCGTGGTTTGACCGGTCTGCGGGTGCGTTCGCGTCAGCAACGTCAGCGGAAATTCCGACACAAAGTGCGATGGCCAGTGCGGCGTGCTCCACTGACAATTGCGCTCCATCACCAGCATGCCATCTTCTTCATGAAGTTCAGACATGAGATATGGCGTGAAGCGGACTCCCCTGATCTTGAGGATCAGGCTGGGATCGTCATAGAGCGCATTGAGATACTCCTGATGGCTGCAACTCACGTTTGCAGTGCCGCAGTAGTTATACTTGTCCTCGGCTATTAGTGGAACTTTCGCCTTCGGGTCCAGGCACACACGTACAAAGCCGCCTTGTTCGAACACGCCGAACGCGTTGGCCTTGTAGACCGGCGGAAACTTCTGCTGGTCCTTCATGTTCGGGATTTCCTTCAGGCGCCCGGTCTCGCCGTCATAGCTCCATCCGTGATAGCCGCACTGAATCCAGCCATTGTCGCGGATGCAGCCGAGCGAGAGAGGAGCCCTGCGGTGCGGGCAGCGATCCTCGAGCGCGCGCGCAATGCCCTGGTTATCCCGCCACAGCACGAGCGGCTGATCGCCAATATCGACCGACAGGGGCTTCTGGGAGGTCACTTCCTCGGAACGGGCTACCGCCCACCAGAGATCATTCTCGAGACTCATAACGTCTATCCACTCTCCCTTTTGATTAAATTGACGCGTGACAATTTATAAGTCAATGACTTTTGAATATGGCCTTCCAGATGCTCGATAGACCTCAGCGCGCCCGCGGCCGTCCTGCCCAGAATGCCGACCTGGCGCTGGATGAGGACAAGCTTCTGGGCCTTGCGTTCGCCACATTTGCAGAGCGCGGATACGAGGCAACGACCTTGCGCGACCTCTCGAAGCGGCTGGGCGTCAGCCACAATCTCCTGAATGTACGTTTCGGACGAAAGGAGGATCTGTGGGTCCGTGCGGTCGATTGGCGGATGGCCCAGGCCTCTCCCTTCGTTGAAATTGCTTTCGACGAGCAGGCTGACGCCGAAGTGCGTCTGCGGCACCTGGTGGAGCGGTTCTGTCTGTGGGCGGCGAGAAACGGCGACATAGTCGCGCTTACCAACGTCGAAGGTTGCCGTTCGACCTGGCGACTGGATCACATCGTCGAGCACTTCGTGCGGCCATTCCAGCGAAGGCTGGACGATCTTCTCGATGCGGTTAGGCGCCAGCGGCCCGTCCACGGCCTTTCGACGGCTGCCCTGATGGCCCTGCTTGTGCAGGGCGTTGGATACTATTTCTGCGCGGTCCCGATGCAGCAACGACTGGGCGCCGGGCATGAGGTCGACGCGGACCACGCCGACCAGCAGGCAGCCCATTTGGCCACTTTTCTGCTGGCGGCCTTGCTCCCGCCTGTCGAGTGAACAACGCGGCGGGAGCAAGTGCAAATCACTTGTAGGGGTCGACGGGCTGCGGCACGTCGATCACACCGATGTCCTTGAGCATCGAGAGAACGTCCGAAATGCTGAAGATCCTGACGATCTTTTCGTCCTTGAACTTGACGATCGAGAACCAGTTCACCTGGAACTCGTTGCCGGTCGGTTGCACGCCCATGTACGGGCCGCCTACGTGCTTGCAGTAGTGGGTCGCATAGATCCAGATCTCGTCGTCGCCCTTGCCTACCGCGTCGATGGTCTTGTAGGCGGCGGGGAAGAAGGTCTTGTACAGCGCAACCGGCGAGGTCTTCCACTGATCGTAAGTGCCAAGATCCGGCCGGTTGGGGTTTCCATACCGAAAGTCGGAATGGAAAAAGCGGTCCATGCCATCGAAGTCACCCGCGTTCAGGGTTTCCTGAAGGTCGGTCCAGTGCTTGACCATCTTCTTCTGGGCATCGGTGAGCAACGGGGAAGCGGACACGTCCAGTTGTTCGCGAATTGATTCTTTCCAGGCCACGTTTGTCCTCTCTCTCTTTCTCTGTTCAGTCTATTGGTATTATCAATCCTCGGGCGCGATAGTCACGGTAAGACCGGACAACGCATCCGTCATCATCAGCTGACACGACAGTCGTGACCTGTCGCCGCGGTGAGGCGACCCATCCAGCAAGTCGCTTTCATCCTCCGTCACCGGAGGCAGCGTCGCTGCAAACGAGGGATCGACGTAGACATGGCATGTCGCACAGGAGCAGCAGCCGCCGCAAAGAGCCAGAAGTTCGTCGAGGCCGGAATCGCGAATGGCTTCCATTACCGATGCATTCGCGGAAGCCGCGATCGTCTGCTGCGAGCCGTCACGGGTAATGACATTCAATTCAGGCATGGCATTCCTCTGCTGGAGTCTGGTCGATGCATGGCTGTTAGCGAGCGCGCCTCGGCTCACGACCTGCCGAAAGACAGGTCGGGGAAGGAAGTTACGTCACTTCAACCTCGACATCGAAGCGGTCGAAATAGAACCCGAACGGCCGGCGCAGCTCTTCCGCTGTGACAAGGAAATCTCGTTCCAGGTCGTAGACGATCTTTCCTTTCGATTGTTCGCCGTGCTCGGCGAGATAGCGATGGAGTTCAGCCAACGCTTCGTCCGTCAGCTCAACGCCTGCGATGCGATAAATCTCTCTCAGTATCCGGTCCGGGGCTTGCGTCCATTCATCGAAATAGACATCGATTGTCTGTTCCGCTGGCAGGACCTCGCGGTCCCTGACGCAGGCACGCAGCAACCTCTGATACCGATCGGGCCAGTAGCCGAGCGGTTCCGCGATATCGACGGTCTTGCGCAGCATCCGGGCAGCGTAAGTGTACATCGTAAGCTGCGAGCGGATTGAGCCGACGGGATCGCGATGGGTCAGCACGAAAGTCGCATCCGGGAATGTCTTGTAGAGGGCCGGTAGCTGTTCCATGTGCTGCGGGCACTTGATGACCCACCGATTAGGGCCGTTAAGAAACGTCAGGATTTGCATGCATTTGCGCAAATAGGCGTAGGTTCCGGACTGATCGTGGCTGAGATAGTAGTCCCGCCAGCGCGGCACGAGGGCAAGCCATTCTATGAGATAGGAGGAGAAATCGACTGCCTGCAGTTCGATGTCCTCGCTGATGTGGTCGGGCGAGAATTCGTGCATGATCGCCATGTAGGGCAGTATCGATTCCATTGTGCGCCAACCTTGTTCGGCCTTTGTCCAGCGCGGGTTGGAATCTTGGGGTGTGGGGGTTTCATCGGGCGCTGCTACTGGCGCGATTGCCTCCCACCAAGGCAGGGAACGGAACCGGCGGTCTGCCGCAAGCAGTCCCAGCAAGTGCGTCGTACCGGACCTTGGAAGGCCGGCAACAATGATCGGACTCTCGATCGGTATTTCGAGAATCTCGGGGTGTCGCTTCACGATATCCTCGACGCGCAGACGTGTTGCTGCATAGCGGATCATCATCTGGAACAGATTTGCCCGTGTCACGGCAGAGGCATTTTCGTCCTCGTCGATGGACTGGCACCAGACCGCCAGACGTTCCTGAAAGTCCTGGGCGCCGAAATCCGAAAGGCCCGTCTGCGCCATGGCGGCTGCCAGAATGACCTGCGGCTCGAACACAATATGTGCAGCGGCAGCTTCGGCGCCGGCGAGCACCTGCTTCTGGATTTCGTCGAGCACGGGATGATGAAGGTCGGTGATATCTATAACGTTGGGGTGCGTTGCCCCCTTCTGAGCGGAATCGACCATGTCACTCTCCCTTGGCCTTTGCCGCATTTAAGGAGATGGACCCTGTCCTAGGCAAGGTGATCGGGCATCGCAGCTCTGCCAAATCCTGCTTCATAACGCCAGTCGCCGTGCGCGGCGGATTTCGGGAAAGGGCGCCTGGGAGAGTTTGATGGACACCGTTTCACAAATCTACGACCTGCCAGCCACTCCGGAGATGGAGTGCAGGGTCGAAGGGCGCATCGAACTTCCTGGCGTGGTGATGGAACTCCATCGCTACCGTTTTTTCGGGCGGCAGGAAGGCATCTTCACTTCGCATCGCGGGTTTCTGGATCTTGCCTTGTCCCCGCGGCCAGGCCGTCCGCGTGGCGGCTTTGAAAGCGGCGGGGAGGGAGCGCTAGGCGAAATTATCTTCGTTCCTGAGGGAAGCAGGTTGCATACGCGCTGGGGTGACGGTGAGCAGAAATCCATCTGTTGCGGATTTGACGGAGTCGGTTTCGACCTCGCGGACGCGCGCCGTCCAACAGCCGATTTGGGTTTGGCATTGCTCGACGTTCGCAGCGCGGCGGTGCGCGCAGCTCTGAGGCGTATTGCGGGCGAAATTGCACAGCCCGGGTTTTGCAGCGAATTGCTGGTGCAGGCAATGTGGCTCGAGGCGGCTATAGAGTTGCAGCGGTATTTGCGGCTGAATACGGGCGATCGAAGCGCGCGCAGCGCACTCTCGCGCCGTCAAATGGAGCGAATTAACGAGCGGATCGAAATGCCTGGAAAGCCGCCCTCAATTGCCGAAATGGCAAAAGATTGCGGTCTTTCCACGCGTCATTTTTTCCGATCGTTCCGAGCTGCCACCGGCGAAACGCTCACCAGCTACGTCACCGAGCGCAAAATCTTCAGAGCCAAGGAGAGGCTCAGCCAGACCGAGATGGCTATCAAGGTCATCGCGTGGGAATGCGGTTTCGATAGTCCCGCGGCGTTCTCCGCCGCATTTCGCAAGGCGACCGGAGTGACCCCGCGGCAGTTCCGGGATGCCCTGATGCACTAAGGCCGTTTGGCGATGGCTTTGGCAGGGCTGCGAAAGTTCCGATTGTTGATGTGAAGGCCGCAACGGGCAATCTTTCGCCGAGCGGGCCAGACTTCAAAGCGGTCACAGGGAGATAGAGCGTGCCGGAGAACCTGTTCGACCTCAGCGGCAAAGTGGCACTGGTCACAGGGGCAAATTCCGGGCTTGGCTTCGGCTTCGCGCGGGGGCTTGCCCGTGCAGGCAGCGACATCGTGATCTGGGGACGCCGGCGGGAGAAGAACGAGGAGGCTGCTGCGGCCCTGCGCGCCTATGGAGTCCGGGTCTTTGCTGACAGTGTGGATGTGGCCAGTGAGCCGGCCATCGTCGCCGGGTTCTCACGCGCGCTCGAAGCCATGGGGCGGATCGACACGCTCGTTGCAAACGCAGGCATCGCAAGCCAGGTGCCCTTCACCGAAATGGACGTTACACGGTATCGTCAGCTGATCGACGTCAATCTCGACGGCGCGGTCTTCACGCTGCGCGAAGGTGCACGCCACATGAAGGCCCGCGCCGAGGCTGGCGATCCGGGGGGCTCCCTGATCATTTGCGGCAGCGGCTCGATCTTCCAGGGTGTGCCGACAATGGCGCATTACGGTATCGCCAAGGGGGCGCTCAATGCGCTTGCCAAGGCGCTGGCAGCGGAGCTCGGCCACTTCGGTGTGCGCTGCAATGTCATAGCGCCCGGCTTCATCGAGACGGAAATGACGTTCGCGGACCCGGAGATCGGCCGAAAGATCGCCGATATCGTCGCATCGAAAGCGCCGCTGGGAAGGGCAGGAACCCCGGCCGACCTGGAAGGCGCTGTGGTCTATCTGGCGAGCGACATGGCAGCATACCACACCGGTGACACGCTCGTCGTCGATGGCGGGAAGATGTCGGCCAACTGACCGGACGGCAGGTGCGAGAGGGTATTTCGCCGCCAGTCTGGAGCCTAACATCAGGAGGATTGCATGTTCGCCCGGCCAAACAGCCTGCACAGTCAGGTCGCCTACGTCACCAATGACCTGCCCACTGCCATGGCGAGGCTCAAGCAGGAATACGGTACGCCCGGCTTCTTCGAGATGTGCAACATCCAGCCAGGGGAAGATCCCACAGGCAAGCCGGTGCTCAAGATCGCCATTGCGGTCGTGGGGGGCGTCGAAATCGAACTGATCGAGCCGGTGGGCGACACTGCGCCGCTGTTCAGGGATTTCCTGCCGCAAGGGGATGAGCTTGCTATCCGCTTCCATCATATCGCGACCCGGATCGGCGGGCCAATGGCGAATTGGGAAGCGCATCTGGGCTCGATCGATCAGGAGCGCCACCCGGTGGTGTTCGAAGGCGCGGTCGGAGACATGCTGCGCTATGTCTATACCGACGAGCGCCCAACGCTCGGGCATTTCGTTGAACATGTCTGGATGTCTCCAGAATTGCTTGCACAAATGCGAACGCTGATCCCGAGCTTCCCCCCGGTGGAGGGCTGAGACGATGACCCTCGCGCTATCCCGCCTGAACTTTCGCGATATCGGCGGAACGCCTACCTCAGACGGCCGAAGGGTTCGGCACGGCATTCTTTTCCGGTCCGAGGGGCCGGCCAGTTTCGTGGAAGATCACCGCGAAGAACTGGTGAGGCTTGGTTTTCGCAGCGTTGCGGATCTGCGCTCGGACATTGAACGTCAATCGGCACCACACGATTGGTGCGGACCGGATTGCAGGCTTCTCAATCTCGACATGAATACCGACCTGCGCGCGCAAGGGGAGGATATGTGGGCATCGCTCGGGCAGGAGCCGAGTGCCTCGCGCGCGTCGGAAGTAATGGCGCATAACTATGGCCTGATGCCCCAGGCTTTCCTGCGCCATTTGCCGACAATGGTTGAGGCACTTCTTTCCCGCGAAACACCGATGCTGGTTCATTGTACGGCCGGCAAGGACAGGACCGGGGTCGTCGTGGGACTACTCTTGGAACTTCTGGGCGTTCCGCGAGCGGTGATTGCCGAAGATTACCGCAAGTCCGATGTCTTCGGGGAAAATCTGCGCATGTCGGATCATCTCAAGCGTGACCTTGAAAAGACGTTCGGCTTCGTGCCGCCCGACGAAATGGTCGCGGTGCTGATCGGCGTTCAGGACAGTTTCCTCGCGCGCGCCTTTGACGAGATGGAGAGCCGGTGGGGCGGCGTCGACGGTTATTTTGCCGCTGCCGGAATCGATGAGGAACAGCGCGCGGCGCTGCGCGCGCTGCTTGTCACTGACTAGGCGCGAGGTTCGTGCGGGGATGACGACAATCGCGGCCTTGACGACGATGCCGGAAAGCGGAGCGACCCAAGGTGCAGCATGGATCGGTCGCAGAAAGGTGGAGAGCGATATGAGCGATAACGGCGTATTCGAATGGGAAGACCTTCTCGACCAGCTTCGTCCGCTGGGTCAGCAGATGCGCGATCGCATTCCCGAGCGTCTCCGCAGCGATCCGCATGTCATGCAGGAATCGATGCGGCTCTTGCTCTCCGGAGTGCTCAGGACCGCGAACGATGCGATCATGCACGATCGTAGTCATCCGATCTTCGTCCCCGAACTCAATATCTGCCAGAACATCTTCCAGCCCAACGCAGACACCATTTACAAGGCGGCGCTGATCGAGAAGGGCGGCACTTACCGCATTCGCGGCGATCGCGGCACCACGCGAATGATGATCCTGGCCCAGCTCGGTCCCGACACGCTCCGCACGGGGAAGCATCATCCCGCCCAGGATGCGAATGATTTCGATGACCTGCGGATTGCGCCTGACGGCAGTTTCGACGTTATCCTCTCGCCGCAGCGTCCCGCCGATTATGACGGCGACTGGTGGGAGCTCAAGCCCGAGACGGAAAAGTTGATGGTGAGGATCGTGGCCTGCGACTGGGGTTGTGAGCGCGAGCCTCGCTTCGGCATCGTCCGCCTGGATGCCGAACATGCCGCCAAGGGAAGACCAAGCCTCGCCCAGCTCGCGCACCGGTTCGCGGAGATTCCCATGACGGCGGCGGTATGTGCGATGGCATTTCCCGACAAGGTCCAGAAGCTGCGGGACGAAGGGTTGATCAACACTCTGAAAGTGGCTGATTTCTCGCAGATGACGGGTCTTGCTCGGCAGTCGTACTATGAAGGCGCCTACGAACTCGCCGAGGACGAGGCCCTCATAACCGAAGTGCGGATCCCGAAGGAGGTCGGGTACTGGTCCTTGATCCTGACCAACGAGCTCTACGAAACGACTGACTGGTATCACAATCAGTCCAGCCTCAATGCTGCGCAGGCCGTGGTCGACGTCGACGGCGTCTTTCGGGCTGTTATTTCCGCGCGCGACCCGGGCGTGCACAACTGGCTCGATACCTCGGGCTATTCCAGCGGCGCGGTGCAGGGACGGTGGTTCAACACTGACGAGCGTCCAACCCCCAGCATGAAGAAGGTGAAATTGAACGAGGTCCGCCAGTATTTGCCGGCAGGCACCGTTTTGGTGGCACCGCGCGAACGCGCCGAGGCAATCCGCGAGCGGGCGCTGCGAGCGCATACCCGCATCATCTGGTGAAGGACGGATGCGATGAACGATGCACTTTCGATGCTGCTCGATTACGAGGCGATCCGCAACGTCAAGGCGCGCTACTGCCGCATGCTCGATACCAAGGACTGGGAGGGGTTCATCGACCTTTTTACCAGCGACGCGGTGATGGACGTACAGGAGGATACCGGACACGCGCCGATCACCGGCCATGAGGCGATACTCGACCAGGTGCGGTTTGCAGTGGCGGATGCCCGGTCGGCCCATCAGGTTCATTCCTCTGAGATCGATCTCAAAGGGGATGAGGCGAACGTCGTGACTGCTATGCAGGACCGCGTCGTCTGGGCGCCGGGCAAGAGCCCAATACCCGGCGCGCAATCCATCACCGGATTTGGTCATTACACGGAGCGTTACGTCCGCCAGGCCGGGACATGGAGGATCGCCTCGCTCAAGCTGACACGTCTTTATGTCGAGGTTCATCCCGAGCCTGTCTTTTGACAGGTTGCAATCAAAGTCGCGGCCGCAAATCTGCGGCGCATAACGAACTGAGAGGATTTCAATGACGCTGGCGGTGGAACCGGGAGCACAGGCGCTTTTCGACAGGTTCGGCACGTATATTCTGCCGGGGCGTGTCAACGACCCGCGGCGCGGCATCGAAGAAGCCCGGGAAGCCGAGCGGATCGGCCTGGGGTGCGTGTGGATCTCCGAACGCTATGCGCTCAAGGAACCGGCTGTGCTCTCGGGCGCTGTGGCTGAGGCCACATCGAAGATCCGCATAACGGGAACCATGTATGCGACGATGCGCCATCCGCTGGTGACTGCAAGCGTTGCGGACATGATGCAAGCGATGAGCGGGGAACGCTTCCGCCTCATGTTCGCCCGCGCGGTACCGGCCTATATGAAGATGCTCGGATCCCCGCCCATCACGATGGAGCGGCTTGCCGATCTGATCACGATCTGTCGCCGGCTCTGGGCCGGTGAAAAGGTCGATTACGACGGCATACTCGGCAAGTTTCCGGCCATCAACCTGACCGATCGCCACGGAGGAACGCCCCCGCCGATCATTTTCACGGCGATCGGGCCAAAAAGCCTCGAATTTGCAGGCGAGCACTGCGACGGCGTGCTGCTTCACCCCTTCGTTTCGGCGCAGGGCGTGAAGAACAGCGCCAGAATCGTCCGCGAGGCCGCGGAAAAGGCAGGGCGCGACCCGATGTCAGTGCGCATCTACCATAATATCATTGTCGCTCCCGATCTGCCCAAGGACGAGGAAGAGGCCGTCGTCGGCGGGCGCGCGATCACCTATTTCGAACTCCCCGGTTTTGGCGACCTGATCGTCGACATCAACGGCTGGGACAAGAAGGTGCTCGACGACATCCGCGCCCACCCCAAGATTGCAGGGCTCAACGGAAAGCCCGCCGACCAGGCCTATACGCGTCAGGAACTCGTCGATGTAAGCCGTCTCATACCCCAGCAGTGGCTGGACGAGGGGGCTGCAGTGGGAACGGCAGCGCAGTGCGCCGATCAGCTGATGTCCTTCCTTGATGCAGGCGCCGACGAAATCCTACTGCACGGCTCCTCCCCCAAGGACATGGGTCCTCTCACGAGCGAACTGAAGCGCGCATTGGCTGCAAAGGGACTGTGATCATGGACGTGCTGACCCCCGATCGCATTACCGTCCAGTTGCAGGATTGGCTGGCCGGGCAGAAACCGCAATGGCGCCAGATCCATGTTCGCCCCCTCGACGTGACATTGGGGGCGGGCTTCTCTGCCGACATCTTCTTCGTGGAGGTCGACTATGTCGACGAGGCAGGCCCCCAGGCGCAGACACTTGTGGTGCGCCGCCAGCCGATGGACCTGGAAGTCGTCTTCGGCAGCAGTCTGGCCCTTCAGGGGAAAATGATGGCCGCGCTCGATGCGCGCGGAGATCTCCCCGTTCCGCCATGGATCGGGATGCACCTCGATCCCGAGATTCTCGGCCTGCCTTTCCTCGTGATGGGCAAAGTGGCGGGTGAATGCGCCAAGCAGACGCCGAACTACAATCTTGAAGGCTGGCTGGTCGACATGGCGCCGGAGCAGCGGCGCGCGGCCTTTACCAATGCCATATCGGCGTTTGCCAGCCTGGCGAGTATTGACTGGCGCGACGGGTTCGAATTCCTCGCACAACCCGAAAACGGTGAGCCGGGCCTCGATCAATACGTCGGTGCATTGGAAGCGTGGCACAAGGCCGCAGGACGCGGGCGGGCAATGCCCATTGTCGATACGGCAATGGCTTATGTGCGCGCCAACATGCCGCAAGATGCGGCCGTCAACGTACTGTGGGGCGATCCCACACCGTCCAACGTCATGTTCGCGCCCGATGGCCGCGTCAACGCGCTGATCGACTGGGAACTGGCAGCGTTAGGACCGGCCGAGCTCGACCTCGCATGGTGGCTTTACTTCGACGACCTGTTCGGTCGCCGGTTCGGCATTACCCGGCTTGAAGGGCTGCCCAGCAAGCAAGAAACGATCGCGATCTGGGAGGAGACCACCCGGCAGACGGCGAGAAACCTTGAATACTACGATATCGTCGTCGCACTGCGCATGGCGCTGGTGGCGATCGGCGCGTTCGACCGCCAGGTTGGTATCGGCAATATTCCTGAGACCAACAAGTCGCTGAATGACAACTTCATGACGCTCTACCTCGCGGAACGTCTGGGTTTGCCAATCCCTGAATTGGGTCCGGATTTCGTTGCTTTCATGAAGAACCTGACACCGGTCGAAGACAAGGCCTGAGCGACCGGATTCCATACCGGATCGCGGCACCTGGGAGAAGTACGGCAATGGCGCAGCACCGTGAAAAGCGGCCTGCATGAACGCGGGCTCTTGTGAAGCGGCGGTTTTGGAACCGCAAACCCTGATCGCGCGCGCGCGCGATCTCACGGGCCTTACGGATTTCGGAAATGACCTTTCGTTCATGGCCGGCTTTCAACGTCTGGTCGAGGCGGTGGAGACGATGGATCCGCCGCCGCAACTGCGCCAGACAGTAAGTGAGAAGATTGTCGGCCTGCTGGCGACCCGGCTGCGCTACATCGAGGATGAGAAACGCCACCCGGAGATTACGCAGCAGGATCTCGGCGACCCTCTCATAGTCTGCGGTCTGCCGCGCACAGGGACAACGATCACCTACGATCTGCTCTGTCTCGATCCGTCCGCGAGGGCGCCGCGCGAGTGGGAATGGTATATTCCCTGGCCCGCTCCTGAAGAAGCAAATTTCGAGAGTGATCCGCGCATCGGCCAGGTCCAGGCGATCTACGAGAATTGGCTGAAGCATGCCCCGCAGCTGGCCGACATCCAACGGATGGATTGTACCCAGCCCGGTGAATGCAATCACGGGATGATGCTGCATTTCGCCAGCACCAATTTTCCGGCCGAACTCGGTGTTCCCGATTTTGCGCGCTGGCTGCAGGAAACCGTGCCCGACGGGCAATATCGCACGCATCGGAGAATGCTGCAGCAATTCCAGTGGAAAGGTCCGAAGGGACGGTGGACGCTGAAGTCGCCGCAGCATCTGATGGACCTGCCAGGCCTGCTGCAGGCCTATCCCGGCGCGATGCTGGTCTGGACCCACCGCGATCCGGTTCTCACCTTCTCCTCGCTCTCGAGCATGATTGCAGGTTTCCTTGCTGCTGTGGGCGGCGCGAACGACCTGGCGGCAATCGGGCGATCGGTCGTCGACACCTGGTGTGCGGCGATGGCGCGCGCGACAGAAGCACGGTCGGGCGATCCGGCGTTGGAAGGGCGCATCGTTGACCTTGCTCACCGCGATGTCGTCAGCGATCCAATGGCTGCAATCGAACACATCTACAGCCGGTTCGATCTGCCATTTTCGGTGCAGCACCGCGATCGCATCGCCCGCTTTCTTGCCGAGAATCCTGCAGCGAACCGGTTGGGGAGGCATCGGCACAGTCCGGAGCAGTTCGGGATTGATCCGGCCGAGGTACACGCGCGCCTTGCCGGATACTACACGCGCTACGGCCATCTTTTCGACCATTCATAGGCCTGACCTGGGGAACGAGACCATGGGCATTCTCGACCGTTTCCGCCTTGACGGGCGCACTGCAATCCTGACCGGCGTTGGTCCGGGAGTGGGGGAACATGTTGCGCGGGCTTACGCCGAACTGGGGGCGAATGTGGTGATCTCCGCCCGTTCGGGGGATCGTCTCGAACGGCTGGCAGGAGAGATCAATGCGGCCGGCGGCGGCCGCGCTGCCGCCATTGTCGCGGACGCCGGGAAAAGGAGTGATCTTGAGCGGCTCGTGGCCTGCGCACGCGAAGCCTTCGGTCCGATCCACATCATCTTCAACAATGCTGCAGCCGGGGTCGTATATGCCGCCGATGGCGGGCTTTGGGCGAACACCGACGAAGTGTGGCGCACCGCGTTCGACGTCAACGTCATGGCGACCTGGTGGCTGGCCGAACTGACCGAAGCCGACATGAAGGCACATGGGAAGGGTAGTATCATCTCGGTGCAAAGCTGCGGCGGTTTCACGCCCATCCCGCCGGCTGTCGCCTATGGAGTATCGAAAGCAGCGCTCCACTTTCTGGTGAGGGAACTTGCCAAGTCGCAGGCCCCGCACACGCGCGTGAACTGTCTGTGCGTCGGTTCCATGAGCCCCGATGGGCAGGAAGCGGAAATCCACAAGGGTCTGGGGCTGGCAGAGCGGAACGCCATCAAGCGCTTCGGTGCCGCGGACGAAGCTGTCGGGGCGGCCATCCTGCTTGCTAGCGATGCCTCCAGCTACACTACGGGAAGCACGATCTTCGCTGAAGGCGGTAGGGTGGGAACGATATCATGACGGTCAATCCGCTATGGACGGAAGATCAGGCTTCAGCCGAGCGGCTGGCCCTGCGCCTCATCGAACGGCCTGACGTTCGCGCTGCGCGCGAAAGCGCACGGCAGATTCTGCTTGGCGATCCGCTATCAAAGACGCTCGATGGGCGAATTGGCCTCGATCGTGCGCTGGATCAATGGGTCCTCGGCCTTGCTATGCGGGAAGCTAACGGCGATCCCGCCGATCCCAAGGTCGTGTGGAATATCAGCAATGCGCCTCGGGATTGGTTCGGTCACATATTTCCCGGCGCCGCCGTCGCGATCGATAATCCGGATAATATCAATCGCGAGATTCCGATCGACGGCGATGGCGGGTACGCGGTCCAAATCCGCTTCTCCGCCGATCCGCCCCAATTCAGCATCGTTGCGGAGGTCGAGCCCGAACACCATGCCGGCCTCGGTCGAAATCTCGGTGCGCTCACTCTTCAAGACCTGTTGCCGCTCTGCGATTCAAGTCGGCGCGTGACGGTCACGGTGGGCCCTGGGGACGGCGGGCCGGCCCATCTGAAAACCGAGAGTGGTGCGCGCATTCAGGTCTACACGCGCGACAGCCAATGCGGCTGGGAACAGGTACCCGCCGAAGTCAGGGTCAGTCGTCTCGACCAATTGCATGCATCGATGCCACGCAGCGAGGAGGATATCGCCCGCGCCATCATTGCCGACATGCCAGCCTGGGTGACATTCTGGTCGCGCTTCAAGGACGACTTTCTCGGGTATCCGCAGCCCAATCGGCTAGTCGGACCTCAGGGGCGGGATGGTGACTGGGGTTATCTTGCAGGAGGTCGTTTCGCGCTCGGGGACGGCGAGGGGCTGCTCATCACCATTGATCCAGCAGGAAGCCGTTACACGGGTATCCAGGTTGCCGACCCCTGGACAATATCGCCCGATCCAATGCTGCGCACGGTAAGTCTTGCTAGCTCACAGGTTGCGCCCTCCGCCGACGGCACGATCACTTATGTCCTCGCCGGCGTGGATGCCGGTATCGCCAACTGGATCGACACCGCAGGGCTTGGGGAAGGCTGGGTATTGCTGCGCTGGCAAGGCGTGCCGGAGGGAAGCGATCCTGCGGCATTCATCCGCGACGTGCGCGTCGTCGATCTTGCGACGCTTGGGGATGGTGAAGGACGGCTGCCGCCCTCGGATATCGCGCTGCGGCGCAGGCAATTGGTTGACCGGGCCCGCAGTCACGGGCTGCGGACCGCCGCAGCGAAGTGGAGTAAGGGCTGATGCAACCCAATGGCTCGATTCTCGAACTATGCCAGGTCGTACGCGACATGGACCGTGCGCTCGACCACTGGACGAGGGTCATCAAGGCAGGACCTTTTTTTGTCTTCGACGTGCCGGTGTTACCGGGCCAGATCTATCGAGGCGAGCCAACGCAAGTTGCACTGAAGGTCGCCTTCGGGTTTTCCGGCGGCCTGCTGATCGAACTTCTTCAGCAGACGAACGAGAGACCATCCGTCTTCACCGAGATGCTGGATCGCAGCGGAGAGGGCTACCATCACGTCATGCTGCGGATTCCCTACGAGGAGGGCGTTCAGCGGCTCTCGGCCGAAGGTCATGAAATCGCTTTCAGCGGCACGATGCCTTCGGGTGAGCGCTTTGCATTGTTCGATACCCTGGCCGCCAACGGGGGGTTCATCGAATTGATGGAACTGTCGGGAGCCATGGAAGCATCGCTTCAGAGGATGCATGCAGCCCATCTCGAATGGGACGGCATTAGCCGGCCCATTCGCGCCATCGCCGATCTTGCGTGAACCTGCTGGCAAGAGCCTCGGCCCGTTCGCCTCAAAAAGTCATGGCTCGCGGCGAGACCGACCGGTAAATCCGCCTAGAGCTTCTTGATGTCGTCGGTCGACATGCTCGTTGTGACGCCCTTTTCACCGGCGGTCAGCGTGGCGACAGGGATCGTGATGAACTTGCCGCGGAAGATGATGCGCACAGCGGTCGCGGTACCGTCGCTATCCGTCAGGACCCGCTCAACTTTGCCGATCCGTGTGCCGTTCGCGGAATAGACCGCGTCGTTCCGCTTTACCGCTGCTCCGTCGGCAAGCGCAGGAACGGACAGGCCAAGTGCCATGAGTGCGATGATTATCTTCTTCATGCAATAAGATCCCCTCAATCAAGGTTGGCGGCGTGGTGGCGCAGGTCTTGCCGTCGATCAAGTGAAAAATGATACACTTGAGAGAAAAAGTGTTCTACCTGTCTCATGCGAGGCAAAAAGTCCGCCTAGGGAGAGCTGCCAAACCTATGTCCAGTTTCACGATGCGTGACCGTTGGTTTCTGCTGCTTCTGGGCGGAATCTACATGCTCAATTTCATCGATCGCACCATTATCGCGGTGGTTGGCGAGGCGATCCGCCGCGATCTCAAGCTCACCGATCTCCAGCTTGGAATGCTTGGAGGATTGGCCTTCTCGCTCTTCTACGCAGTCCTTGGAATTCCACTTGCCCGTCTTGCCGAGCGGTATAGCAGAGTGAAGATCATCGCGGCCGTCACTGTCATCTGGTCGCTGATGACGGCTCTTTCCGGCATGGCGGGGAGCTACGTTCAGCTCCTGATCTGCCGCATGGGAGTAGGGGTGGGAGAGGCAGGATTCACGCCGGCCCTCGTTTCCATGATTTCCGACAGGTTTGAGGCCAGCCGCAGGGCGGTCGTGTTCTCGCTCATTGCGCTGGGGGTCCCTATCGGCGGCGCGGTTGCCGCAATTGCGGGAGGGGCGGTCGCCCAGACATTTGGCTGGCGCCTTGCCCTGGTCTGCGTTGGATTGCCCGGGATTCTTCTGGCGGGCATGCTGATAACGACGATCCCTGAGCCCGCTCGGATCGATGCCGGCAAGAGCGCCGATACGCCAAAATTCGGCGCTGTTCTGCGCAGGCTGGGCCGTTCGCCCGCTTTCCTCTTCCTTACCGCCGGGAGCGGATTTGTAGGAATGGTCGGCTTCGGTACCAACCTCTTCCTGATTCCGCTGCTTGTACGGCGATATGAATTGTCCTTGTCGCAAGCCGGGCTCGTCTTTGCATTGTCGTTCAGCCTTGCCACGATGGTGGGACAGGCAAGCGGCGGATATGTCATCGCGAGCCTTCTTCGCCGCGACCTGCGTTGGGGAGGCTGGGCACCGGCGGCGGCCGTTGCTCTAGCCTTTCCACTCTATCTGCTCGCTATCTACCAGGACGACTGGCGCTGGCTCGTGGGCTTCCTGTTTGGTGCGACGGCCCTGCTTTATGCCTTCACGCCCGCAATAATGACAATAACCCAATCCCTCGTCGAACCCAGGATGCGCGCTTCGGCAGCGGCACTTCATTCCTTCGGCCAGACCGTGGCGGGGCTTGGACTGGGGTCAGTGCTCCTGGGCTATCTCAGCGATCACCTTGCCGCCTGGCGCTATGGGGCCGGTTACGCGAGCGATTGCGTGGGCGCCGCGGGAGGTTCGATGACTCGAGCCTGCCTTCAGGCTGCGGCCGGCGGGTTGCAGCTCAGCATGGCGGCAACAGCATTTGTGCTGGTTTTGGCGGTCTTTCTATATTTACGCGCTGCAACAAACCTCCCCGCCGAAGCAAATGCATCGTGAGAAGCTGTAAATTTGTCGCGTTTCGGCCAACGGGCAGCTGTCAGGATGACGTCGACGGCCCAGCTATGCCACGATTTGAAACATGTCGATCAAGTGGCCGAGGCGCCGCGCATGAGAGGTAGAAAATGGGAAAAGCAGGAGTCATCGGGTTGGGTCAGATCGGTGCCGGCGTTGCCATATGCCTGGCACGATCTAAGCAACTCGCGGCAGTCTACGACATCCGGCCGGATGCATCCGATACGCTGGACGGCGTGCCCGCGGTAGAGAGCTCCCCTGCCGCTGTTGCCGAGCAGGCCGACGTGATCGTCATCGCTGTCGTCGATGCAAAGCAGACGATCAGCGTGCTCACCGGCCCCGATGGAGTGCTTGCGCGGGCGCGTCCGGGCATGACCGTCGTTCTCGTGGCGACCGTCTCGATCGAGGACTTGAACGCCATCCGCAGGCTTACGGAGCAAGCCGGAGTGGAGTTGGTGGATTGCGGCGTGACCGGCGGCCCGAAATCGCGCGAACACGGGCTCGTCTGTCTGGTGGGCGGCAGCGATCAAGTGATTGACCGGGTTCGGCCGGTGCTTGACGGCTTTGCCAAGCACGTTGCCCATATGGGCGGTCCAGGTTCCGGCATGGCTGCAAAGATTGCACGAAACGTCATTGTCTTTGGGGGACTTCGCGCAGGATACGAAGCGTCGATATTGTGCCGCAACGCCGGCGTCGACATCCGTCAGCTCAACGAGGTGATCGAGGCCAGTTCCGACAGTGTAGGGGGGCCGCTGATGCTGGCCATTCGCGACGACCCGTCGTCGAGCAAGAGCGAAGC
This sequence comes from Novosphingobium oxfordense, assembly GCF_044029435.1. Classification (NCBI taxonomy): domain Bacteria; kingdom Pseudomonadati; phylum Pseudomonadota; class Alphaproteobacteria; order Sphingomonadales; family Sphingomonadaceae; genus Novosphingobium; species Novosphingobium oxfordense. Next base: position 1,038,237 of record NZ_CP147008.1, read on the forward strand.
GGCGGTGCGCGAATATACCCGCTCACTGATGGTGAAGGATCTCGACGCCGCGATCGACCTTGCGCAGAGCTACGGGATTTCGCTTCCGCTTATCGAACTGACCCGCCGCACCGACCTGGCGGTTGTCGGCCTTGAAGCAGTATTGGGAGAAAAGGCATGAGTATCGACGAAACACAGTGGCAAAAGGGTCTCGAAACCTTTGATCAGGTCTATGGGCCGGGTTCCTCGGACATGGTGCTGCCATTCCGGAACTCATCGTTCAACCAGGAGATCGTCGGTAATCAGTTCGCCAACCTTTGGGCAAGCGATGTCCTGTCGATGCGCGAGAAGCGTCTGCTCGTGCTCGGTGCAACAGCCATGCTCGGCCGCACTGATCTCGTGGAAATTCAGATGAACGGCGCCTTGATCAACGGGGAGTTCACTGACGAAGAGCTCGATTTCATTCCCCTTTTCACGCTGTTCTATGCCGGCGCAGGCAATACCACGGCGCTCTTTAGGGGGATCGAGGCCGCCAAGGCCCGGCGCCGCGATCGCGTCGAAGCGGCCCAATAGGGAACAGAGATTTCAAGTTTTCGGGAATGGCCCGGCTCGCACGAGCCGGGCCATAATTCTTTAGGCGATTTGTTTCTTCTGCGCGCGGCGAATGGACCGCGATGCCAGCAACAGCACCAGTCCACCGGCAAACGTGAACAGCATAGCCGTCCCGATGCCCCATGCGACTCCCTCGGTCCCGCCCACGAAGTCGCTGACAGCTCCGATCAGATAGGTCCCGGCGCCAACACCGATCAGATTTGCGCCAAGTTGCACAAGCGATACGGCAAGACCGCGCAGGCGCGGGCCGGCTATCGTGACGATCACCGCATAGATCGGGCCGTTGTAGGAGGCGCTCAGGAAGCCGCAGGCCATGAGGAGCGCTTGCATGGGACCAGTTTGTGAAACGACCACCGTGCCGATCCCGGTCAGGGCAGTAAGAATGGGGATCACCGCGCCAAAGAGGGCGGTTCTTGCCGGATCGAAGCCGCCGCGCTGGCGATTTATCTGATCGATTGCCCACCCGGCAAGGAAACCGCCCACCGAGCCGAGGCCGCCGTAAGCAATGGCGATGGTGACGCCCGCGCGCGAGATCGGCATACCATGAACGCGAATGAGGAACGTCGTAAGCCAGGTGCTCATCCCGTAGATGCCGGCCGCAATCAGAATGATGGCGGCTATGCACAAGAACAGTCCCGGCCGCGCGGCGAGTTGAAGGATGCGTGCGGCAAGACCGGGCTGGCCCTCGGCTGGCCGTGCAGGCACCGGATCGTCGTAGGCGCCTCGCTGCGGCTCACGAACGGTCAGGAACAGGATCGGCGCCAAAACAAGGCCGGGCAGTCCAGCTGCGGCAAAAGCCCATCGCCACCCACCGACCTGAACGATGGCCCCTCCAATCAGGAAGGCGAGGGCAAGACCGATGCCCGAACTCAGGTACCATATGCCGATAGCCGTCGCCCGCCGTTCCTCGCCGAAATAGTCGCTAAGGAGTGACATTCCGGTGGGAGAGCCGGCAGCTTCTGCGGTGCCGACCGCGGCCCTGCCGAGTAGGAGCGTCCAGAAACCGGATGCCAGACCGCATAGCGCTGTTGCGCCGCTCCAAAGCGCGAGTGCGATCGCCATCAGGTTGCGCCGGTTCAGGCTGTCCACCGCGATGCCGAAAGGCAGCGCGGCCAATGCGAAGAATATCCCGTATGCAAACCCGGCCAGAATGCCAAGCTGACCGTCGGTGAGTGAGAATTCCTTGCCTACCGGTGCGAGCACCAGACCGATGATCGCGCGGTCGATCCCATGGCAAGTCTGCGATAGTGTCAAGATGCCAAGCACATACCAAGGGTAGCGATCGGCGGATTTGACTGGGTCCGGAGCTCTCATCGCACGGACCCGGTTTTGACCGAAAGGTTATGCATAGGTCTCCCCGTTGTGACGAGAACAGCCTAGTCCCCGGGAAACGTTCCGCCATCCACGGCCAATGCCGTCACTCGGCCAGATCGTGTCGCGCATGGGCCAACGGATAAATTGCCGACAGCACTTTCGGGCATCTTGACGACCTACCCGAAGATAGAGGAACTGGAGGCGGCACAGGTATCTGATGCCCTCATAAAAAAAGAGAAGAGGCAGAGGTAACGATGTTTCGTCCGGAGAGCGATTGGACCGGCCAGGACAGGTTCGGCGTCGATGATTTCTACATCGAAGCGTTGGCATCGGTGAACGATGCCCGCGTCGATATCCGGCACTTCAATTGGGTGCGGCCCTGCAGCGGCGTGTTCAGCCCTGAAAAGCATTACCTCGACTATTCCCTCAATACCCAGCCTCGTCGCAGCATGCTTTCGATGGGGCGTTCGGACGGGTTCGTGGCGAGTGGCGACATGCTCTACATGCCGCCTCACCGTCAGTACGTGGGTGAGCCGGCCCTGCAGGAACGTCATCTCGTTTGCGTCGCGCTCGGCGAGGCCTTCCTCGAAGAACTTTTCGATGGCGAACGCCCCTTCCACGGGCTGGAACCTTGTGCCGATGTTCAAAATATCGCGATGAGGCGCTTTTTCGAGGGGCTGGCGGCAGAGCTTCGTGTACCCGGATTCGCAAGCCAGGCCTTGATCGAATCCATGCTCATGGGACTTGCCGTGGAACTCGTTCGGCATGTGAGTACACAGGAATTCGGCGCCGGCAGCCCACGTAGTACACGGCAAGTGCGCCATATCGTCGACTATGTGATGGATAATCTGGCGGCGCCGCTCGGAGTTGCTGACATCGCTCGTGGTTGCAATATGAGCGTGCGGCACGTGGCGCGCGTGTTCAAGGACGGTACTGGCGTAAGTCTGGGGGAATTCGTTGCGCGCAGCCGGATTGCTCTCGCCAAGGAACTGCTGCGCGGCGACGGCACGCGGATCAAGGAGATCAGCTGGCGCTGCGGCTTCAGCAGCACCTCGGCTTTTTCGGCCGCGTTCCGTGTGGCGACCGGCCAAACGCCCAAGGACTTTCGCTGCCAGCCGCGGCAGGTTCACTGACAGACGCCTGAACATATCGAGCGACGGCCAAAACATGTCGCGCCGCAGTCATTAACTCCGCAACCACTATGGAGGAAAATCCCCCGCGCTTAGGCTCCCCCCCGCGTCAACGTGCCGAAACAGGCACGGAGCAAAACAAAAACGACGTGGGAGGAACGGATGACCAAGGCTGTCATACTGGCGACTATAGCGACAGGCGCGTTGATTGCTGCGTGGGGGCAACCCGCACACGCGCAGCAAACACAATCAAACGAAACTACCGGGATCCAGGACATCATCGTTACGGCTCGCCGGATCGAGGAGAGTCTTCAGACCACGCCGATTGCGGTAACGGCGCTCAGTTCCCAGGCACTGACGACTGCCAAAGTCGAAAACGTCGTGGATCTTCAACGTACGGCGCCCGGCCTGGTGATCGGCCGCGGTTCGGCGGGCGGCGATGGCATCGTGTTCGTGGCCATTCGCGGACAAGGAAACCTTCAACCGATCCTCGCCAACGATCCGGCAGTGGCGACATACGTCGACGGTGTCTACATTCCGCGCCCTTCGACCGGCATGACCGACATCCAGGATGTCGAGCGCCTTGAGGTGCTGCGTGGACCTCAGGGCACGCTCTTCGGGCGGAACACGACCGGCGGGGCTATCAACATCATCACCAAGGATCCAACCGACCAACGCGAAGGCAGATTCAAGGCGGAGTTTGGGAACTACAACAACCTCGGTGTTCAGTCCACGATCAACCTCCCCTTGGCCGAAGGGCTGGCGATCCGCGTCAGCGGCGCGATCAACGATCGCGATGGCTACGGGAACAATCCACTTACAGGTCGGGATTTTGCTGACAACAACAGCAAATTCCTGCGCGGTAAACTCAAGTACATTGGCAATGGCTGGGACGTCACTCTTTCCGGCGACTGGAACCGCCAGCGAAACAGCGGGCAGCAGATTGCTCTTTGGACCTTCAATCCCGCAATTGTCCCTGCTCCCTTTCAGCCGGGTCTCACCGCAGGTCTGCTGACCAAGGACAACTGGTGGGACAATACCGCTACCGGTACCTCGGTGCCGGCAGGTATTGGCAGACTCACGCCGCAGGCGCAGGCTCTCTATGGGGTGCAGCCGTTCAACACTCTGGAAGTATACGGTTTTTCCGGCACCGTTAATGTCGAACTGGGCCAACTCAATCTGAAGTCCATTACTGGCTATCGTCATTCGATGAACTACGGCCTGAGCGATACCGATGGTACCGCGGTTCCCTTGCTCGGGACCTTCGCTGGATCGGGGTCCTATTACCTTTCCCAGGAACTCCAGGTTTCGGGTAACGTAACGGACGGGCTCAGCTTCATCGCCGGTGCCTACGCCGGGAAAGAAAGCGGCTACGAGTTCAGTCGATCCCAGATCTTCGGCGGCCTCATTCGCGATTCCAATGCGGACGTTACCAACAAGACGTTCGGCTTGTTTGCGCAAGCCTACCTGGAGCTGACCTCGAGCCTGCGCGCCGTCGGTGGCTTCCGCTACACGTGGGACACCAGGGACAGTGTTTTGCACAATGCCCAGATATATGGCCTGCCCTATGACGTGCCGGTCGCAGGCACGCCCACCGGCATCAATTGCACGGTCACTCCCACCGAACCGGTCACGGCCACGACCTGTAATCAGGACCAGAATGCCAAGTTCCACTATCCTGCATGGAACCTCGGTCTCGACTGGCAGGCAACGGACGATCTCTTCCTGTATGTCGCGACACGCGGCGCGGCGAAGGCCGGCGGCTGGAACCTGCGGGCAGGCGGGCTACCGGCATTCTCGCCGGAAAAAGTGAAGGATGTCGAAGGAGGTCTGAAGGTGGATCTCTTCGATCGGCATCTGCGCTTCAATACGGCGGTCTTCCATACTTGGAAGAGCGACAACCAGGCGATCGTCAACAGCTTCGTTCCCGGGATTGGCGTTACGCAGTATATCCAGAACAACGGCAAGGTGCGGATCTGGGGTGTCGAGGCCGAAGCAACTGCGGTTCCCTGGAAGGGTATGACCGTCAGCCTCAACGGGTCGCTTCAGGACGGCAAGTACGTCAAGGGCACATTTAACGAAATTCAGGTGGTCCCGGGCAGTGGCTGTACCAACGGATCGGGCGTGACAAACGGCTGTGTTGTCGACCTGAGCGGATTGCCGCTGCTGCAGCTGCCCAAGGAGCAGCTCAACGTCAGCGCGACCCAGAAGGTTCCGCTGGGTGCGGGCAGCTTCGCTGTTACGGGCGCCTATTCCTATATTGGGGCTCAGCATTTCGACGCGGTGAGGGCGGCCGATCAGGCATCCGCTGCGACCAAGGCCGCCTACGACACTGAGAACAGCCTCGGACGCGTGCCGGGATATGGTGTCTTCAACGGCCGGATCGCCTACCAGTTCGACAACCCCGACATCGAAATAGCCGTCTACGGACGGAACATCACCAACAACAAGTATCTGCTGCGAAGATTCCCGGATCTCTATCGAACCCTTGGAATTGTCGCAGCCTATGTCGGGCAACCGGCGACCTATGGGGTGGAATTGACGTTCAACTACTGATCGGCCGCGTCGAGGCGAACTATTGAGTAAGCGAGGGGACAACTTGGTCCCCTCGTACACGTCCGGGAGAATTGTGAGAGATGAAACGGCTAGAAAACAAGGTCGCAATTGTGACTGGCGGCGGCGGCGGCATCGGTACGGGTGTTGCGCGGCGGTTCGTTGAGGAAGGCGCGCTGGTCGTCGTCGCAGATGTTTCCGAAGAGGCCGCGGCGCGCACTGCTGCATCTTTGGGAGAAAGGGCGCTCGCCGTACAGTTCGACGCGGCCGCGCCGAAGTCGGTCAAGGCCATGGTCGACAAGACAGTCGCGCACTTTGGCAAGTTGGACATACTTCACAATAATGCGGCCATGACGGATCCGGTCAAAAGCCCGCAGGATACGACCGCAGTCGATATCCCGATCGAGATATGGCGCGAGATCCTCGACATCAATCTCACTGGCTACCTGCTCGGATGCAAATACGCGATTCCGCACATGGTGGCTGGTGGCGGCGGCTCGATCATCAATACCGCCTCGAATTCAGGCTCGGCAGGAGATCTGGCCCGTATCGCCTACGGTTCATCCAAAGCCGGTATCATTGGGCTGACGCGGTACATCGCGACGCAGCACGGACGCGACAACATTCGCTGCAACAGCGTGGCCCCCGGTGTCGTGCTGACCGAAGCGCTGGAAAAGACGGTGCCGGGTCTCAAGGAGATCATCCAGCGGCATATATTGACGCCCAATTTCGGAACACCTGAAGACATCGCTGCGCTTGTGGCGTTCCTGGCGTCCGACGAGGCTCGCTACATTACCGGTGAGAACATCTCCATTTCTGGCGGCGGCCTTGTCCATCAGCCGCATTATGCGGATCTGCTTGCCTTCATGCAGGCAGCGGACTGATCGATGCCCAAAACCCGCATTCGGACCAGGAAGCTTCTACCGGGCAGTCCGATGGAAGTATCTAATAGCCAACCGGCCGCCGGCAACTTTGTAGGTCTCGAGGCTGGTCAATCTGACCGTGCCGCTATCGGTCTGAAGGTGATTGGCGACATAGGCGGCGCCTTCCGTTCCATTGACTATCACATCAAGAAGTTCGGTGGTGCATTTGCCCCCGTATTCCTTCCACATGGCGGCCATCGCGGTGGGGCCGTCGACTGCGGAGGATCCGACATATTCGATCGTGAAACCTTGGGGCCCGAGCGAGCGAAAAAGCGCATCGAGCTCTTCGCGCTTGCCTTCGTTCCACAACCGGTAGTTGTCCCTGATCGCCTGCTCGAGATCCGGAGTGATTGCGTCGCCCATTTTCGTGGCCTCCATTGGCTGCGGATATTCCGCCCCGCCGCATTCGCATCCGTGCAGCGGGCGACGCACCCATCTTTGGCAAGGGTTGCCACTTTCCGTTGAGCTCTGGAGAATACCATGACTTCACTCGCCAAATCCTCGCTCCCCGCCCATGTTCCGGCCGAATTGGCGTTCACGCTGCCTCTCTTTGCGCGCAAGGTCGTCTATGAAAATCCGCAGGAAGTTCTGATCCCGGCAATGCACGCCGAGCTTCCACCCGTCTCTTACGTCACTAACATTTTTCCGGGGGATCAACCCGGCTGGCTGCTGAAAAACGCCGAAGATGTTCAGGCGATGCTCCGCGATCCGGACAACTTTACCAAAAACGGCATGGGAAAATGGGCTCAGAATATTGGTGAAGACTGGCTCGTGATCCCAACGGAGGCCGATCCGCCGATCCATACCCAGTACCGCAAGGCGCTGAACGGCCATTTCGCGCCGCAGAAGATGTTTGCAATGAAGGAACAGGTCCGTGAACGCGCGCGGTCTCTCATCGGCGCCTTGCGAGAGCGGGGACAATGCGACTTCATTGCCGACTTCTCGGAGAAGTTTCCCATCTACATCGTCCTCGACCTTTTGGGCCTGCCGCAGGGACGAATGACCGAGTTCCTGAAATGGGAAAAGGAACTGCTCCATTCCAACGACTGGGAAGTGCGCGGAAATGCCGTGCGAAAGGTAAAGGCCTACCTGCTCGAGGAAATCGCAGCGAGGCGCGAGCAGCCACGCGACGATTACATCACCAAGGTGCTCGACTTCGAAGTAGACGGGCGGCCCTGGAATGATGACGAGGTCTTGGGGCACTGCTTCAATCTCTACATCGGCGGCCTCGATACGGTCACGTCCCTGCTGGGCAACATCTTCAACTATCTGGCATCGCATCCGGAAAAGCAGAACGAACTCCGAGCCGATCCTTCGCTCATCGTTTTGGCTGTTGAGGAGTTCCTGCGCGCCTTCGCACCTGTCACCGTGTTTCGCATCGCGACCAAGGAGATCGAAATTCACGGCCAAAAGATCATGCCTGGAGACTATGTGGCCTTCAGTTCGCCGGTTGTGGGTCGCGATCCGGTATTTTACGATGAACCGCAGGAAATCCGGTTCGACCGCAAGGCGGCGCACATGTCATTGGGAAGCGGCATCCACAAATGCCTGGGCATGCATCTCGCCCGGCTAGAGTTGCAGATAGCAGTGGAGGAGTTTGTGACGACGCTGCCCGAATTCAGAATCAAGGACGGCTTCAAAGTTCCCTATTACGTCGGCAACATCTTGCACGTGCCCGATCTTCATCTTCAATGGGATAGCGCATCGGCCTGACAGCTGAGCGTCCGGGAAGCCTTGTTGGGCCTCCCGGACGCTCAGGAGTATCAGCCATCCAGCCTAATACTCTGCGCGTGCCGATAGCGAATTTTCCAGCCTAGAGCGGTTGATCCGACTGCATCGGATCAACCGCTTTAAACTTCTGGTTTGGCGCGTTTTCCGAGTCATCAGGTGGTTCCACCTGATTAGTAAACGCTCTAGCGACCGATTGGGTAGAACACGGATTTCTGGTTCTGATATTCGTGAAGCCAATCCGGACCATACTCGCGGCCGATACCTGACCTTTTGTAACCCCCGATCGGCGCATAGGTCATCCGCCCGGTCCCGCCATTCAGCATGACGCTGCCTGCGCGAATCTGCATTGCCATCTCATACCCTTTGGCAGCGTCAGCCGTCTCGATGCCGCCGTTGAGACCGTATCTGGAATCGTTGGCGATGCGGATGGCCTCGTCATCACTGTCGAAACCGATCACGCAGCCGACGGGCCCGAAGACTTCCTCCTGCGCGATGTTCATCTGGTTGTCGACATCGTCGAAGATCGTGATCTCCGTAAAATAGCCCTTGTCGAGCCCCGCCGGCCGTCCGCCGCCGTGAACGAGCCTTGCGCCTTGATCGCGGGCCTGGGCGATCATGCGTTCGACCTTGCTACGCTGGCTCTCGCGGATCAGCGGGCCCATCGTCACCGTTGAATCGCTGGGGTCGCCGATCCTGAACTGGCGGGCGACAGCGCAGACGGCCTCGACGAATTTGGCCCGCACACTGTTGTGCACCAGAAGCCGCGTGAGCAGAGCGCATCCTTGTCCAGCATTGACCGACAAGACAGCGGCGGCCATTGCCGCGGTTCGGGCAATATCGGCATCGTGCCTGACGATCAGCGCCGACTTGCCGCCTAGTTCTAGATGAACGCGCTTCAAGGTCGGGGCCGCCTGCGCCATGATCGCAGCGCCCACGGTTTCTGATCCCGTGAAACTGACAAGATCGACGCGCGGGTCGGTAGTCAACAGCGACCCCACGTCTGGTCCGCCGGTAACGATATTCAGCACGCCCTTGGGCAACCCGATTTCTTGCGCGATCTCGCCGAACAGCAGAGCGGAAAAGGGCGTAAATGGGGACGGCTTGAGCACCAGCGTGTTGCCTGCCAGCAAGGCAGGTACGATTTTCGCCAGGTTGAGCAGAAAAGGGAAATTGTAGCCGGTAATCCCTGCAACGACGCCAACCGGTTCGCGGACTACCGTCGTGCCGCCGATTTTCTTTGGGCCCTGGGGATCAAATGGATCGGGAGTCACGTCGATCGGTAACCGGACACTGTCGTCCCGTGCCGAGTGGTTCAGCGCAGCAAGCAGATGGTCGAGCGGGTTGCCGACCTGCATCGTATGGGTGACGCGTTGCGAACAGCCGACCTCTGCCACGATTAGCGTCGCGATCTGGGCTCGCCGACCATCCAATGCGGCATGCATCTTGCGAAGGTATTCCGCGCGCTCGGCCATCGCCATGCGGGGCCATACACCGTTATCGAATGCATCTCGCGCCGCGGCGATGGCTGCGTGTGCCGCGATGCTATCGCCCACGGGTGCCCGGCCGATTACCGCCTCGGTTGCCGGATTGAGGATGTCGTCCCGATCGCCGGCGGCTTCGGCCCAGGCGCCGTCGATGTAAAGACCATCGAAACTGGTGAAGGGAATAGTCAAAGTCCATCATCCTGCTGGGGCCGCAAAATCATTTCCGCGGCGTTGAGAGCGATCGCCATGGCCGGCGCGTTGGTATTGCCCGACACAATGGTCGGCATGATCGATGTGTCCACGACCCGTAGACCGGTGACGCCGCGAACGCGCAGCTGCGGGTCGAGCACCGCACCCGTATCGCTTCCCATCCGGCAGGTCCCGCAGATGTGGAACGATGTGCCGCCAAGCCCGATGGCATTCGCGAGGATGTCCTCGTCGGTTTCGAGGCCCGCCGTGGCGCCGGTTTCCTCGATAATCCAGTCCCGCAAGGCCGGCTGCCGGGCAAGGTTGCGCAGCCACCTGAACAGAGCCAGGAACCGCTCACGATCGTTGGCGCTCGCAAGGTGATTGGCATCGATGGCAGGCGCAGCATCGGGATCTGCCGAGGTAATCCTCACTTCGCCCAGACTGTCGGGCCTCATGTAGTAGGCGATCACCGTCAGGCCGGGGAATGGGTCGAGAACGACCGCGCCCTTTTCATCGGTATGAAACGAATAGAGACCCATGCCCACTTGTGCGTCGGGTCGCTCGAGCTGCGCTTCTGTCTTGATGAAGCCGCCAACTTCGTGCGCCGAATGGGTGAGGGGACCGCTCGAGGCAAACAGGTAGCGAAGGAACGATGCGACCAGACCAGCGCCCGACAGTCGCTGGTTCAGACTTTGGCCGCGAACCCGGAAAGTGAAACCCAGATATCGGTGCTCCTGCAGGTTGGCGCCCACCCCGGGTGCATCGACTACGACCGGAATACCCAGCCCCTCCAACAGGCGGCGTGGGCCGATACCCGAGAGCTGCAGAAGTTTCGGACTCTGGATCGCACCCGCACATACGATTACTTCGCGCCGTGCTTGCACCTCGAAAGTTTGACCGGCCTTGCGCGCGACAATACCGCAGGCCCGTTTGCCTTCGAACAGGATGCGCAGGACATCGGTGCCGGGCGTAACGTCGAGATTGGATCTCCCACGCACGGGTTTCAGAAATGCGCGCGCAGCCGAAAAGCGTTTGCCATTATGCGTCGTGGTCGGCTGATAGCCCATACCGCCGTCGGTGACCGAAGGGATGTCGTTCATGTCTGCGACCCGAGGAATTCCGGCTTGCTCACTGGCCTCCAGGAACGCTTCGCAAAGCGGATCGCCCGCGGGATGAACACTGACTTTCAGTGGACCGCCGGTGCCGCGCCATTCATTGGCACCAAGCGCGTGGTCCTCGAGTTCGACGAAATGCCGGCCCATTTCCGTCCAGCCCCAGCCATGACAGCCCGCCCGTTCCCACGCGTCGTAGTCGGCCGGAGCGCCCCGGACATAGACCATACCGTTGACGGAACTTGAACCGCCAACCGCTCGGCCCTTGAGCCACACTTCGTGTGACGCGTTCCCGCCCGGGGATACTTGATAGTCCCAGACATGCGGGTTTCCCGGGGCAAGCAGTTTGCCGATGCCGCGCGGCATCCTGATCAGAGGACTCTTGTCGTCAGGGCCCGCCTCGACCAGCAGCACCGAAACGTCGGGATCGGCAGACAGCCTGTTTGCCAGAACGCAGCCGGAGGATCCGGCGCCGACAATGATGTAATCATAGATTTTTTGCTGCATGCCGCGGAGTGAACATGCTGGCACGCTACGCCCACCTGTCTGAAGGAAGGTCGGCGCACCTTCTGTCCAAGAAGCTGAACGTTTGCGGGCTAATTTCCTGGCAGTCGCCATATCGGGGCGTCTACATTGGCGTAAGCCGCCTCCCGCCGCCAAAGTGGAGAGGGCTGGGCCGGGCAACATGTTCCAGGCCACGATCCTGCGTTGGCATTCGCGGGAAATCTGACGAAATGGGGTGCACACCGATTCCCTGCGCCGGTGCGCAGGTCACGGTCTGAACGGCCCAAGTGGCTGGTTTAAACCGGCTATCAAACACTGACCGGAATGGCACAATATGCCATTCCGGTTTGCTGCAGTTCGCATGCGTTGCGTCAGCTTGAGGCTGGCTTCGTAACTGGAACGGGTTCCACGCGCCGATAGTGCGTCAAGAACGCACAGCGTCTCTTAGTTCCACTGAAGTTCGAGGCGGGGCACGAAAGTGATATTGCCCACGAAATATTTCGGTTCGAAACCGTCTTTGAATCGAAATTGCGGAATTTCTTTCAGAAACAGTTCCAGGGCAGTCTGCAGTTCGAGCCGGGCGAGATGCATGCCGAGGCACTTGTGGATACCCCCGCCGAGCGCCACATGCGCGGCCTTGCGATCGAAACGGACCTCCGCTGGGTCTTCATGGATCTTCGGATCCTGGTTCACGACGGGCGTGCTGACCGAAACATATTCGCCCGGCATGATCTTCTGCCCGTGAATCTCGATTTCGCGCGAAGCGATACGGAATGCCGTAACCGGCCCGTAGACCCGAAGAAACTCCTCGACCGCCAGGACCATTCGATCCGGATTGTCGCGCAGTTCCTGCTGCTGATCAGGATGGCGTGCGAGATGTGCGAAGATATTGCCCAGCATGGTCGTGACCGTGTCGAGGCCGCCGAGAAAAAGATTGAAGCAATGGCCGAGGACCTCTTCGTTATTCCACTTGCGGCCGTCTTCGGCTTCGAAGTCGAATATCTTGGTGATGTAGTCGTCCTGAGGAGTACGGCGGCGAGCATCGATCTCGGACTGCAGATATGCCACGACCTGGCGCACCGCGTTGCTGCGCACCTGCCAGTCATTGGTGTGCAACATCTCCTTTTCCCAGACCAGGAATTCGGCCATCCGTTCCTGCGGAAGTCCCAGGAGGTCGAGAACGATGAAGATCGGGTAGCGTTCGGAAAATTCGTTCACGAAATCGCAGTGGCCGCGGTCTTTGAATGCCCCGATGAGATCGCTTGCGCGTCGCCGCAGCTCGTCTTTCATCGCGGCCATCTTCTGCGGCGAGAATTGGGGGTTCAGGGCCTTGCGGTAGAAACTGTGCATCGGAGGATCCACCTCCGTGGGCACGACCAACCAGTCTGCGCCGATGCTCTGCGACCATTGGCCCATGCCGTTCTTGGTGAAATTGTCGGGATCGCGCAGCATGGCCATGGTGTCATCATAGCCGGTGAGCAGCCAGCCGGGCTTGTCTCCGGGGAAGATGTTGGTGACATACGTAATGGGTCCCAGGGTGCGGTGCATCTCGGGAATGAGCGTTTCCTGAGGGCACTCCTTCACTTCCTCACGAGCGAAATAGGGCAACCACTTTGCCATCTCGGCCGGTACATGGGGAGGAATTTCCTGTGTGGGTGCGCTCGCCATCAAATCTTCTCCGAATCCTCTTTGCCCCGCTGGCCAGACCGCTCGCCTGTGCGCTGCCATTCTGGTTTACCGAAGCGTCTAGTCCTGTTTCGCGCTGCGATCAGACGATGGGAAATGCGTCAACGCGTGGCCTGCGCAACCTTCCATAAGATAGGCGCCGGGCCGCCGTTCGCTGCGAACCGGCGCCCTGTCGCGTCGCAGTCACGTCAGAGCGGTTTGGCCGGTTGTTGAGGTAATACCGCCGGCTCGCATTCACAGGGGGCGTCGATGAAAGACATTGGCCGCGCCCCTGGTGGCCGGGAGTACCTGCGCGGCGGCGCCGGACGAAATCTGCGAAAGCATCTCGCTTCACTGCTTCCGGCGCCTTGCGTGTCGGCACTTCGGCTACCCCTATCAGACCGCGCGACGACTATGGCGAATGGGCTGAGCCATATCCGATTGGTCGCCCGCGGCCTGGTTAGGGGCACTCAGGCGCCGATTGGTTGGCCGAGCGGATATTCCAGTCCTGATGTGGAAGCGGCGTTCTCCCGGATCAGTTCTACCATGGGAAGACGGACGCCGAAGCGAGCCGCCTCGGCAATCGCGACCTCCAGATCCTTCACCATGAGCATCTGGAAATATTCGCGTAGCTTCGTCTCGTCGGCATTCCCAGCCGCTTCGGGACGTCTCGCCATGGCAAGGGCGCCCTCAAGCCCGCCGCCGGCGGTCGGGTCGCCTGACAACGCGAGAGTGAGCTGATCGAGGCTGACGCCATAGTTGCGCGCAATAACTGCCCCCTCGTAACCCGCTCTCATGCAGCCGAAGTACGTGGTGTTGCGAGCGATCTTGGCGGCCATGCCGGCTCCCGGGCCGCCCATGTGAAGGACCTGCTGCGCGAATCCGTCGAATACGGGTTTGGCGGCCGCCAGATCACCGTCTTCGCCGCCGGCCATACAAATGAGGCCGTTTTCGGCAGATTTCGGTCCGTTCGTGACCCCGCAGTCGATGAGGATAACGCCGGCATCCTTGCACATCGCCTGCGCTCCGGCGAGATCTGCCATATTGATCGTCGACAACAGAATGACGGTCTGGCCGGGTTTGTTTGCCGCGAGCACTCCGTCCGGTCCGGAGAGGACTGCAAGGGTCTGCTCCCCGTTGAGGACCGCGATCAGCACGCAGTCCGAAGCCTCGGCCAAGGCACGGGGGCTAGAGGAAATTGGAGGTGCACCCTTAACGCGATCCGCGGCTGCCGCCTGAACGTCATAGATTGCTGCAAGCTGGCCGGATCGCTGAAGGCATATGGCGACGCCTCCGCCAATCGATCCCAAACCGATAACGCCGCCGGTCTTCATCACTATTCTCCTGTATCGGAAAAACACTGGTGCTGCCGAGGGGGGCTCGACGCTTCCAGGATAATTCAAAGTCAAAAAGGGGCGGATCGCGTCCGCCCCTTCATGGTTGTTCCGGCTATCAGAACCTGTAGGTCGCCTCGACGCCCCAGGTGCGCGGAGGGCCGAGATAGAGGCTGTTATATGGGGCATTCGGCAAAATGACCGAAACGCCCGCCTGATATTGAACGTCAAACAGGTTCTTGACGTAGAAGCCCAGGTCCAGCCCCGTGCCGGCAATTCCCTTGACGTCGATACGCCCGTTGGCGAGGGAATAGCCCTTCAGCTGGTAGCCTTGCTGGCCGCCGTAGTCGGCCGTCATGTAAAGATCGCCGCTGATGATGACATCTGCATTTGCCGGATGGACTGGCGTAATCCAGCTGGCCGTGACGGTACCGGAGAATGTCGGTGTCAGCCTGTTGATCTGATCTGCGCCGAAGGATCCGACATTTGGTCCGAGTTCGCCATTCGTATTGATGGGAAGCAGCTTTGCCACGTCCGTTTTTGTGATGGCGCCATTAAAGCCCAGAGTCAGGTTGCGATCAGGCGACACACTGGCATCGATTTCCACACCGTAGATGTTGAGATCGGCTGCATTGATGATGATCGAGGAGGGCGGCGCGTCCAGGGTTCCGCGAGGAAACAGGAAGTTGCCGGAATTCGACAGGAACTGCGTGGCGTTGTCGTAGCGCGAATAGAAGGCCGCGACATTGAGCCGTCCTTGTGCACCGGCCACATTGAAGCTCAGTTTCTCGCCGATCTCGACATCGGTTACCCGTTCCTGCTTGATTGTCTGGTACCCACGCAGATCCACGCAGGACATCGAGTACGCCTGGGATGGGCAGGTCACCGGAGGAGATTCGAACAGCGGGAAATTGAGGTTCTTGGGGCGAACGCCGCGGCGGCTCGTGATATAGACCATGAAATCCGGGCTGATCTTGTAGTCAAACCCAACGGTCCATGTCGGATAGTTGTCTTTGACCGATGCCTGTCCGAAACCGTCGCTGAATTCGGTCGGCGTCCCCACCCGATCGGCGATATTCTGCTTGCACTGTGAGAAGTCAACAGATGCGAACGTGGCCGTATTGCCAGGATTGTAGCAGAATTCCGACTTGTCCCAGCTGTAGCGACCGCCGATGTTGAAATTCAGCTTATCCGTGAGCGGAATGCCAAATTGCCCGTATACCGCAAGGCTTTGATTTTTCACATGAGTGGTGGTGGGCGGAACGCGGCCAAGCGACGAGAACACGGTAAACTGGTCGCCGGAGGGGCCGGCCGGGCCATCCACACTGTAGTAGACGCCAAGAATACCGTTCAGTCCGCCCGAACCCTTGTAGATGAACTGGAAGTCGTTGTCGATATAGTCGCGAACATAGCGTTGTTCGGCGTAGTAGGTAATGAAAGGCTGGGTAACAAGGCCGCCCAGGAACGGATTCGCTACGCCTCCCTGATCCAGCACCGGCACGGCAGCAGTGTTGATCGACTGGCCATTCGTATTCTTGCGATAGCCGAAAATGTTCCGGAGAGAGAAGCTGTCGCTCAGCTCAACGTCGGTCGTGTTGACGACCGCGATCGACTTTCGATAAGCCCGGCCTCCGTCGATCCCGCCGTCGAACGCGCCGCGAGGATGCGCCTGCGCGTAAGCCTCGGCGAGGCTTGCAAGCTGGACGGCGGTGGCAGCCCGACTGGCGCTACCAAGGAGCGGCAGGAAAACGGCCGACTGGAGCGGCGCGAAATCTGCCTTGTAAAGGTAGAGACCGGATGCCAGTTCGTCGGCCTTGAAATATTCGGCGACCGTCGTGTTCGTGATCCCCTCGGTCGGGGCGATTGTAAGCGACACACGAACGCTGTCGTTCTTGATGTTCTCGAAGCCGGGATAGCTGTTGGCTTTCGGATCCGTAGCGCCCAGGGCCTTCACTTCAGGCAGCGCGAAGAAGTCTGCGTCCAGAGAGCGGATCCTGGGGTCCTGGCGCCGTATCTGGCCGGCAATGCGCAACGCGATCTTTTCCGACACGATCGGGACGTTGACCGCCCCTTCGATCGCCCAGTAGTTCCAGCGGCCATACGTGCCTTTCACGTAGCCTCCGAAATCGTACAGGTCCGGTTGAACGGTATTGACGAGGATCGCGCCGCCGAGCGTCGATTTACCGAACAGAGTGCCCTGCGGTCCCTTGAGAACCTGCACATTCGCGATGTCGTAGGTAGGAATGCTCGACCCAAGGCTGGGAATCGCGATGTTGTTGAAATAGGTTACAACACCTGGGGTCGTAAGACCGACGGGAAGCTGGCCTACGCCGCGCAAGCTCACATTCGTCGTGCTTTTCCCGCCCTCCGAATTGAAGTTCAGGCCGGAGGCGATTGTCCTGACATCCGAGAGTTCCTGTACAGTCGAGCGCTGGAGAGCGCTGCTGTCAAATGCGGCGACCGCAACCGGAACATCCTGCAATCGCTCGGCGGTTCGCCGAGCCGTAACGATAATTTCCCCGGTACTTTGTGCGCCGGCGGTGTTTGCCGGAGCATTGTCTTCTTCCGCCAGGCCTGGCCCGAACAGATCATCAGGGCGCTCGAGCCGAGCAATACCCTACAAATGCCCTTTTTCATTTCCATCTCCCTGCCGACTCCGATTTTCTTGCAGTCTACTGGTGGTCCGCCGCAGGGCTACCTATCGAAGGGTGGGGCGGTCCTGTTTCCATTTAGGTTGCGCAAGATCTCCGACCTGAAAATACGCAATAGGTGAGGTGTCACTAGACTGCCGCAATGTGTTTGGGAATCCGAAGCGCGGGGCACATTTTCGCTGTTTCCGGCGTGCTAGTCTTTCAGTCGCAAGGCGATCACGGGCCGTGCGTGAGCACGCCGGACAAATGTGTCGAAGCGGTCTCTCTCATACGAATGGTTGAAAACACCTCGGGTGCAATATGGCGGATCGATGCTCCGATGGCATTTAGCAAATGGTCCTTCAGAAGCACCGCCTTCCGCAGGTGAAAGCCGTCTCATCCGGCAAACCCTATCCTCGGGTGGGTGCTCTTCGCATGGGCGCTACTCACGATCCAGGAGAACAAATCCGCGGAGGGGTGATGGGTAGCCAGAGCACGACAATGAAGCTGTGCACTTACATGGGCGCGATTGCAGGAACAATGATGTTCCTGGGAATCTGGCCGGTTGCACACCTCTTTCCGCCGCTCGCGCCTTCAATGCCATATGCTCAAGTAGCCCAATACTATCGCAAGCATCAGGTCGGGATATTGGTCGGTGGCATTCTTATAACCTCGGCATCGGTCCTGTTTTTCCCATTTCTCGGCGCCTTGGCGACATTCATGAAGAAAATTGAGGGTCCAGTGTCTCCGTTGACCTGGTCGTTCGTGATGATCGTTGCTTATGGGTTTGTAACACTGTTTTTCGCGGGGCTTTTCTTCACCGTCGCGGCCTATCGGCTGGATCGACCAGACACCGAAATCGTCATGCTGAGCGACATTGCGTTCTTTCTGTTCGTCATGCCCGCCGTCCCGGCGTTCGTGCAGAACATTGTCACCGGTATCGTGATCCTTCAGGATCGGAAGACGGCCCCGACGCTTCCGCGATGGCTGGGTTACCTGAACCTGTGGACTGGTGTCCTGTTTCTCCCCGGCCTCGCGGTCGGCTTGTTCAAGTCGGGTCCTTTTGCGTGGAACGGCGTTCTTGCTTTTTGGCTTCCAGCTGTCGTTTTCGGCATATGGTTCAATGTGATGATCTTCGCCATGCTGGCGGCGATCAAGCGCGGTGCATTGGCCGGCGAATGACGGACAAGCAACAAACAACACCTGCGATCAAGACTCCCGCCGGTCGTATACCGGGGGAGGAAGGCGTGTGGGTCTTCATTGGCGGCGACCTCATAGTCTTCGCAGTATTTTTTATAACCTACGCTGTCGCACACCGGCAAGAATCGGCCCTCTTCGAGACATCCCAGCGATTGCTTGATCGCCACCTCGGCTTGCTCAACACGCTACTGCTGCTGACCAGCAGTCTTTGCGTAGCGCAAGCCGTCACGGCTGTCCGAAAAGGCGATCGGCGCGCGCGCCACTTCCTGCTTGGCGCGATTGCACTCGGTATGGGTTTTGTCGCGGTGAAGGCTGTCGAGTACTCGGCAAAAATCGCTGAGGGCTTTACGCTCAATACCAACGCATTTTCGATATATTATTACATGTTTACCGGTATTCATCTGGTCCACGTCGTGATTGGCATCGGTGTACTGTGTTTTGCCGCATCGCAGATCGAATCGTCCGGTCAGATGCGCGGGAGCGTGGCCCTCATTGAGGGGAGCGGCGTGTTTTGGCACATGGTCGATCTCCTGTGGATCATTCTCTTCGCGTTGCTCTACTTGTTGTGAGGGGAGCCCTGATGCCTTCAGTTCTGCAAAATCGCGCAATCATTGTCTGGACGATCTTGGTCGCTGCGACCCTCCTTTCGTTCGAAACGATGGTCGTGGGGCGTGATGGAGCCGCCCGCTGCGTGATCCTTATCGTCGCGTTCGCCAAGGTGACTCTGGTCGGGCGTGAGTTCATGGAGCTCAGGCACGCACCGAAGTATCTCCTCTGGCCGTTTCAAATATGGGTTGCGGTCCTCGGCGTGGCGCTCGTCGTCTTGTTCCTGGCTTGATCCAGAATCCGGGCCGGACATCTTGTTCATCTGACGCCCGTTATCGGCCCCGTCCCTAGGGAATAACGGCATTGTGCGGCATTGATGAATTACGGTCTCAATATGATTGTATTGCAGCCACTAAATTGAAAAATCGCCGGATAGAAAAATAAAACTTCGATAAAAATTAAAAAAGTGCGGGAAAGGATTTGTATGTTGATGGTTCGCTTAAGTGTCAGTTTAAGTTTTTTGACCGTTATTCCAAATTCGACTTGTGCTGAACGATCCGATTTCGTTCTGACGTCGCTTGAGCGGCCGGATTTGCCGCGAGCTTACGCGTCGTACGCACCCACTTGCAATAGTCCGTGTGGCTGGGCGGCGCTCCCCTTCACGCGCTAAGTTCCGTATAGGCTGTCGGTGTCGATCGTATCGCAGTGGGAACTTTGATGGGCAATGAACTTCGCCGCTGTCCGGCTGGCGGTGGCGATAAAACCCCATGAGTGAGCGCGTTGAAGGAAGTGCCTTGCGGGGCAGGTGGATGAGACATCGTCTCAAGCCATGGAATGCAGGCCGGGCATGTTCGGTAGAGATGTGAGGCATCGAAATTTATTCGCGCGCTCTAATGGCATCATCAATAGCGCTGACGAGCCCGTCGCTGGGGATTTGCTGCATTGCGTAATGTGGAGGGTGATTGAACGATACGTAGGCGCTTTGCCCTACTGATTTTTCGGCGGCCGAATAATTTTTCTATCCATTCCAAGTTAGGCATCAATTGGATGGCGTCTGGAAGGTGGCGGGATACGGCCAATCTGGTGTTTTAGGCAGTGTGTGAATTGTGTCGATCATGCCACATATGACAAAGTTGTAATTTCGTTCTTGAAGATCGTCTCGCATATAGTACCTTTTGCAAGCATCGTTCTTTTGTTCGATGCCGAGGCGTGAGAACCTCACAAGTGAATAGGGATAGTCTCGCCTTGCGGGAATAGACCGGATGGCTGATGCATATGTCCAGGACCCTTTGCGGTCTAAACGCGTCGGCGCATGTGCTTGCATGTTCTCAACATCCGGTTCCTACCGGCTCCGCCTCGCTAGTCGAGCGGAGCCGGTAGATGTTTTCCATGACTGATCTTGGTTTACCTGGCAGCAAGTCATGCGATTTGCCTTAGGGTTTGGTAGCGTCCCGCTCGGTGACGATGAACCTCTTCCCCCTGATGACGACCGGGTTTGCGCGGCTAGCGAGACGCTCGACCGAATTTACCGCGTCGAGCGCTCGGGGTTGCTGCGTTTCGTGATGCGCCGATCGCGTCGGGAAATTGCGGAAGATGTCGTCCAGCAAGCCTTCGCGCGATTTGCGGCACGCGGTAATGTGCATCAGATTGAGAACCCGGGAGGCTATCTGCGGCAATCGGCGGTCAACCTGCTGCGTGACAACGCCCGGCTGGCAATGCGCAATCCGGCGCCGTGTTCCGAGGTCATGGACGTTGCGGAAATTCCCGATTGCGATCCTGTGGCGGCACTCGAGGCCCGTGACCGTCTTCGCCGCATCGAAGCCGCGGTGGGCAAGCTCAAGCCTCTGACACGGCAGATATTTCTGGCGCGAAGGGTCTATGGTTATAGTCTCGCCGAAATCTCGAAGCAGACGGGTCTGAGTCAAAAGGGGGTCGAAAGGCACATGGGCATTGCGATCAAGAAGCTCGGCCAGCACTTGTGTAGCCATGACTGACCGGCCTCCGTACTCGCTCCCGGAGCGGCTTTACGAAGAAGCGAACCGATGGGCTGAGCGCTGCGATGCGGGTGAGCCTGGCGTAACGGAAAGCCTCGCGGCCTGGCTCGCCTCCGATCCACGCCACCGTCAGGCCTATGAGGAAAGCAGGGCCTTGCTGGGCGAAGCGCGGATCGTCCCCAAAGGTCTCGGTGGTTTTGACGGAAACCTGACGAAGGCTCCGTTCTACGCACGCCAAAGTACCCACATCGCGCTAGGGACTGCGGCGGCGGTCTTCCTTGTCGGTTTAGCGACCGTCTGGGCCAGCGGCCATCATCTCTTGCCCCAATTGGTGACCCCGGCCGAGGCGGCGACGTACGAGACTGGAATCGGGGAAATCAGGACGTTCCGCCTCGCCGATGCGAGCGCGATCACCCTCGATACCGATACCCGAATTTCGGTTTCACTTTCCGGAGGGATTCGTGACATCGTTATTGCGAAGGGCCGAATCAGGGTGGAAAGCGCGCCGGGTTCAGGCAGTTATGCGGTGAGCGCGGGCACAAACAGCGCGACGGTCCAGGGCGGTGTCTTCGATGCCTTCCTGACAGGTGCAGTGCTGCGAATTGCCGCTCCGCATGGGGCGGTCGAACTGAACGCGGCCGAGCCGCCAACGGGCGCGCCGCGGCAGATCGCTGCCGGTTCGCAGATCGAGATCGGATCGCCGGCAAGCACTTCCTCCGTTCCGGGGCCCGACGTTGAATGGGTTTCCGGGATGCTCGCGCTCAATGGTACCCGGCTTGATCAGGCTGTGGAGGCGATCAACCGTTACAATCGCGCCAAGATCCGCCTGGGCGCCGAAGAGCTGGGATCGCGCAAGCTCAGCGGCGCTTTTCCGGTAGGCGATCCCGAGGGGTTTGCCGAGGCGGTCGGCAAGATGCTGGATCTGCATGTTGACTTGTCAAATCCTGCTCAGATTGTCCTCTCGAAACAGTAAGAATTAGTTTCCAGAAAATGCGCTGAAAAAAGCGTAGGGCAAAGTCTCGTCCCATCGTTCCCCTCATGACCAGCCAATTCGTGGCGGAGGGGAAACAAAAAAATGGAAAAGAGAGCATATTCGGTCACGCTTTGGCTGGCGTCGACGTCACTTGTCGCATTTGTAGCCTGCCCTTCGGTCGCAATAGCGCAGCAAACTGTGCAACTATCCGTCGATTTGCCAGAGCAGCGCCTGGCGGATTCGCTTAGGGCTCTTGCGCTGCTCTCGGGCCGGACGGTCCTTGCGGATGACGGGAGCGTTGCCGCGAGGCGCGCTCCCGCTCTGCATGGAACCTTCACGCTCGAGCAAGCTCTTGACCGTCTTCTCGCAGGTTCAGGTCTGAAAGCGGAGGCTGCGGGCAACGGTTATGTCGTCCGCGGCGCGGCGCGCGGCGGCAAGGAGAGTGCTGCTGGGGGCGACGATATCGTCGTGACCGGTACGAGACTGCGCGGCACCGAGGTCGCTTCCCAGGTCATCGTCCTTGGCAACCAGACGCTTCAGGATTCCGGCTTCGGCGACCTTGGCGATGCTGCACGCAATATTCCGCAGAGCTTCGGCGGCGGGCAAAATCCCGGGATCGGCCTCAACGTCCCGGCTTCGGCGGGCGCAAATGCCGGTGGCGGTTCGACCGTCAACTTGAGAGGGCTCGGCAGCGACGCGACGCTGACCATACTCAACGGCAGGCGGCTTCCCTACGACACGGCGCTACAGGGCGTTGATATCTCGGCGATTCCGCTTGCCGCAGTCGACCGTATCGAAGTCGTCGCCGATGGATCTTCGGCGATCTACGGGTCTGATGCTGTCGGCGGCGTGGTGAACGTGATCCTGAGGCAGGACTACGAAGGCCTGCAGACCCGCGCCCGCATTGGCGGCGCAACCGAGGGCGGTGATTTCCAGCAGCTTTACGGGGTGCTTGCAGGACATCGCTGGAACGGCGGCGGCATGTTCGTGACTTACGAATACAACCGCAACACGGAGCTCAATTCGAATCAGCGCGACAGTACGGTCTCGCACCCGAACATGACGCTGCTGCCTGCAAGCCAGCGCCACGCCGTGGCGGCGCACGTGCATCAGGATCTGGTGACTGGCCTCACCTTTGAAGGCGACGTTCTCTACAACGAGCGAACAGGTTCGCTCACTTATCCGCTCAATGCGGCCTCCGATCCGCATGTCAGCCGTGTCGACCAGTCCTACAATTCCTACTCGCTCGCGCTGGCCGGTGCGCTTCACTACCGGCTCGGTCACTGGGACGTCACGGCAGCCGGGACATACGGCAAGGGGCGCAACGACCTTCTGGCCGAATACGTCTATAGCGATGTCACGGGGCTCACGTCCGCAAAGCGCTACCGCAATCGGTCGACCACCGGCGAACTTGCGGCCTCGGGTCCGGTGTTCCACCTGCCCGGCGGCGATGCCCGGATCGCGGCGGGGCTGGGCATCCGCGACAACGGTTTCGAGATCTATGCGGGGCCGGGAAATTACCAGAATGCGAAACCGAGCGAGACGGCCCGCTATGTCTTCGGGGAGCTCAACCTGCCGCTCATCAGTCCCGATCTTGGCGTTCCCCTGGTTCGCAAGCTGTCACTGAGCGGAGCGCTGCGTCACGAGGATTACGATACGGTCGGCCAGATCACGACGCCCAAGCTGGGGCTTATCTATGCGCCGGTGGACGCGCTGGAGCTCAAGGCTACATGGGGGCGCTCGTTCCGCGCGCCGAGCTTCTATGATCAGTACGGTGCCCAGACCGCCAGCCTTTACGCCGCCTCGCGCCTGGGCGGAATCGGCTATCCGGCGAGTGCGACTGCCATCCTGCTTGGTGGCGGCAATCAGGACCTGAAGCCCGAACGGGCGAGGAGCTGGTCGGCGACGGCCTCGTTCCATCCCGCTGCGCTCGCAGGCGCGAGGTTCGAAGTGACCTATTTTTCCACGAACTACGTGAACCGCGTCGTCACCCCGATCACACTGACGGCGCAATCGCTGTCCAATCCGATCTACGCGCAGCAAGTCACCTTGAACCCGAGCGCTTCCCAGCAGGCGAGCATCATTTCCGGTGTCGACCAGTTCTACAACTTCACGACGGGGGCGTACGATCCCTCGCAGGTCGTTGCCATCATCGACAACCGCAAGGTCAATGCCGGCCGCCAGACCGTTCACGGCATTGACGCGCTAGCGCAGTATTCGGCCAAGCTGGCGGGAGGCACAGCCGCGTTCGATCTCAATGCCACTTATCTTGTCAGTGAGCGCCAACTCTCGGACGGCCAGCCGATCGAGACTCTCGCAGGCTATCTCTACAATCCGCCGCACTGGCGCGGACGGGCAGCGGCAAGCTGGGATGACGGTTCGTGGCGCCTGACAGGAACGCTCAGCTATATCGGCGGGGTCGTCGATACGCGTGCAAGTCCGCCGGACAAGGTGCACGGCATGACCACGCTCGACCTCTCGGCGCGCTATCGCTTCATTCGCGAAGGCAGCGTGCTCGATGGTCTCGAAGTCGGGGTGTCGGCGAACAACCTCTTCAATGCGATGCCAGCCCAGATCACCACCACGACCTGGGCCGATACGCCCTACGATTCGACAAACTACTCCCCGGTGGGGCGCTTCCTGGCTCTCGAGGTCGTCAAGAAATGGTAACGACGACTTCTTCCGTACTCGCATTGGCGAGCGCCGTGTTGGGGCTTTCGATCGCCACTCCGGCTGCCGCCGCAGACCGGTGCTC
Source organism: Novosphingobium oxfordense (assembly GCF_044029435.1). Lineage (NCBI taxonomy): Bacteria > Pseudomonadati > Pseudomonadota > Alphaproteobacteria > Sphingomonadales > Sphingomonadaceae > Novosphingobium > Novosphingobium oxfordense. The sequence continues at coordinate 1,062,865 of NZ_CP147008.1, forward strand.
GGATCTCCTGCCGCCGGTCGTGCGGTCAGCTGGGCCCAAGCGCGACATCACGCCCGAGGATCTGGTCCGGCTCCGGCAGATCGGGCCGCTCGAGGCCGTAGTTCCGGCCCCGTCGGCACTTGCCGTCTCGCCAGACGGTCGCCAGCTGGCTTTCGTCATCACCCGCGCCGATCCCGCAACCAACAGCCATTGTGTCGGGCTTGCGGTTGTGGATGTGGCGGGTCGAAGTCCGCCCCGGCTGCTCGACAGGGGCGGCCAGCTCGCGCTCGTTTCCAACGAGTACCGAAAGCGGATCTGGGGCATCGGATATCCGCTGACGATCACGCCGCATTGGTCGCCCGACGGCAAGTCGATTGCCTGGCTTCGCCGGGACAATGACCTCACGCAAGTCTGGGTCGCCAATGCCGCTTCGGGACAGGCACGGCAGATCACGCATTCCCCGGTGGATGTCGAAGCGCTGGCATGGAGCCGCGATGGCAAGACGATCGTCTACGCCGGGCGCCGAGGGCAAGTGGAGGAGAGGGCGGCCTTTGCGAAGGAGGGGCTGACCGGATTTCACTACGATACCCGCTACGTGCCGATCATGTCGAACAAGCCGATGCCCGACGCGGCCATTCCCTGGACCGCTTATGTCGTCGATCCGCTCACGGGCGAGGAGCGTTCGGCCAGTCCGGAAGAGGCGGCGCTCCTTCCGCCAGACATGATCGGCAAGGTCGAGCCGCCGCCTCGAGCAGCAAGCGCCGAGGGGTTGCTGGCGGAGACCCACCGGAGTTCTGCCAATCCGGTCAGTCCGCTGCTCCTCTCGGTCCACGCGCCCGGCGGCGCCCCGATCGATTGCAATGCGGATGCCTGTCGCGGTTCGATCGACAGCATGTGGTGGACGGGGGATGGGAGGGCCCTGATCTACCTTCGGCGCGAAGGCTGGGCGCGCGGTGACAGCGCGCTCTATCGCTGGGTGCCGGGCGAGGGCGCGCCGCGTCAGCTGCTCAGAACGAGAGATCTTGTCAGCAACTGTGCGATGGCGCCGGACGGACTTGTCTGCCTCTATGAGCGGGCGACCGCACCGCAGAGGGTTGTGCGGATCGATCCCGCAACCGGGGCGATGCGCGACGTTTTCGACCCGAATCCGGAGTTCCTGGGCATCCGGTTCGGGCAGGTCCAGCGTCTCGAATGGCGTAACGACCAGGGCGCCGAAGTGCGCGGCGATCTCGTGTTGCCGCCCGATTATCGCCCCGGAACGCGGCTGCCGCTGATCGTCACCACCTATATGAGCAACGGCTTCCTGCGCGGCGCGATGGGCGACGAATATCCCATCCATGCCTTTGCGGCGGCGGGGTTTGCGGTGCTGAGCTTCAACAAGCCGCGCGCCGTCGCCGACGACAATCCGGGCCTCGATACGATCAAGAAAGTACAGGGTGACGGGATACGGAACTGGGCCTGGCGGCGCGAGGTCCAGTCGGCCATCGACCGCGGCGTCGACAAGGTGATCGCCATGGGCATCGCCGATCCGAAGCGGATCGGCATCAGTGGGCTAAGCGACGGGTCGAGCACCGTGCAGTTTGCGATGATCAACAGCCATCAGTTCGCCGCCGCTTCGATGAGCACCTGTTGTCTCGAGCCGTGGGCGGTCAATGTGGGTTACGGACCGGCATTTGCGGCGCATATGCAGGAGCAGGGCTGGGGCGCGCTCACTGCCGACGACCGCACATTCTGGGCACCGGGCTCGATCGTGCAGAGCGCGGCCGCTACCGACACCCCGCTGCTGATGCAGGTGGCCGATCGTGAATATCTTGGCGGGATCGATGTCTTTGCCGCGCTCCGGGAGCAGCACAAGGCGGCCGACATGTTCGTTTTCCCGGACGCCTATCACTTCAAGTATCAGCCCGCGCAGCGGCTGGCCGTCTATCGGCGCAATCTCGACTGGTTTGCATTCTGGCTCCAAGGCAGGATCGATCCCGATCCCGCCAAGGCCGCGCAATATGCGCACTGGCAGGAACTCGCCAAGGAGAGGGAGGCAGCTCAGCGCCCTCAGGATTGAGGGCGCTGGGCCGCAAGCCAGGCCTCGACCTGTGAGAGTTGGAGCAGACGCCTGTGGGCGGTGTCCCTGATTGGCCCCGTGTCGCTTGTGGCGCGTTCGACCGCATCGCTATCGATGAGGCCGAGCCGCCGCAGGTTACCGTCGAGCAGCATCGATCGCACGGTTTCGCGGTTCTTGCAGTAGACGTCGGCGACGAAGCTTTCGGGCGATCCCTTCGATTGCCGCATGACGATCTCCCTCGGCAAGCGGTCGGCGAAAGCGTCCCGGGCGATGATCCGGCTGCGGCCATCGCGGAACCACCACCAGCTTGGAACCCGAAGGCATGCCTCGACGACCGGCTGACTGGCGAGCGGACTGATATGCCGGACCGGACTGAGCAGGTCGCAATCTTCCGCCCATCCCTGAGCAGCGGCGATGACCGCCACGTGGGCGGCTGTGCCATGCTCTGCCTTGCCGGGGGCGCTGAGCCATGCGTGCGGTGCCTGCGATGCCAGATTGGCGATTGCATCAGGGGCAAGAAGGGCAAGGTCAGGCCTCCACCGAAACGTGGCGGATCGCCGGAACCGGCGGCGTGCAGCGCGCCACAGCACTTCGAGCGCGCCGGCCTGTCCGAGCGCGGCAACTGTCCTCGCGCACGACCACACCGTTTCGTAAGTGTCGGCATGGCGCAAGGCATCGGTGACTGGCGCCACCGAATTGAGAGCAAGGAACACGTTGTCGCCGCCCCCGCCATCGAGAGTGAGGTCGGCGCCAATTGCGTTGGCTGCGCTGGCGAGCGCTGCATTCGTCCCCTGCATGAAGACCCGCGAGCCGGGGGACGGCAAGTCCGCGCTTTCGGACCGCGTGACGTCGACAGCGCTCAGCGGAAAATCGAATTCTTCGAGCTGGCAGCCGAGGTGCCGCGCGACCATCCGGGCCCAGTTGCGCTCGTCGCCGGAGCTGTCCTCATGGACGAAGTTGGCGCAGCGATATTCGCCGCCAAGCGACGACAGGCAAGCGGCGAGGATCGACGAGTCGATACCGCCCGAGAGCATGAGGAGCGTCTTCGCCGCATCTCCCCTGAGAGCGCGGAGCGCCTGGTAAATCGCGCTGCGAACTTCATGCTGTGCCTGCTCCATGGTCTCGTACCACTGGGCGCGCTCAGCATGGGGCCAGGGGGACCAGGCTTCTCCCGTGGATGCGCCGCCAGGCCCGATCAGCAGTGCCGCGCCGCCCGGCAGGTTGCCGATCCCCGTCAGGCACGTGCCCTGTCCAGGGAGACCCGGGAACGCCAGCCGCTCGGCAAGTGCGCGGGCGTCAGGATTGCCCACGCCAACGCCGGCAATTGCGAGCGCGGCGACATCAGATGCCGCTATCCTCATCCCGTCCTTGAAGCCATAGAGGCAAGGCAGTTTGCCGAACGGCGCGCGAAGGACCGTGATCTCGCCGCTTCCGGGTGTGCGCAGCAATGCGACGTAGTTGCCCCAGAACCGGGTGACGAGGTGGTCCGCATCGACCGGCCGCTCCGCCAGCATACGACCGATGCTTTCTGCCGAGCTGGCGAGGTTGGTGCCGCGCGAGAAGACCTCGCCAATCACCATGCCGCGATCCTCGCCGAGATGATGATGAGTCAGTGCCGCCGAGACCGCAACAAAGAGGCGCGCGTCGCTGTGGCAGATTTCCAGACCGGCCGTACGCGCGCCCTCGGCAATGGCCTCGCGATCGGGGATCGGCCGATCCGGCGTGCCAATCACAGCGAGATAGCGTCCCATCATACGACCAGGATCGGGACATAGGGAGCGACAGTTCCGGCATCCTCGCATACGAGGCCCGAACCCACTTCCACCCAGCAATGCGCACTGAATGGCCCCAACTGCACGCCCATGACCATCCGGGCGCAAACGCCGGCTTTGGCAAGATCGGTCATGAGCGCCATCGAAGTGGGTAGGCAGCGCCCTCGGGGCGATCGGATGAGGCCGGCGTGGCGATAAGCGCTGGCAACACCTTGCAGCGCGGCGGCCGCATCATGTGCGGGCTGCAGGTTTTCGCGTCTGCTGATGACGTCCGCGATGTTTGCGGCAAGGGCTCTCGTACGGACCCGTCGGTTCCACAGGGACCTGTTTGCAAGCGCCCGCGCGATGCCCAGCGGCGCAAGGCGTGAAACGGATGCAGACGCACCATCCTGCGCCTGCGCACTTGCAGTGATGGGGGTGCGGCGCGTGCAGGCCGTCAGCGGATAGCCATGCCCCATCGACAGAACGCCGATGCGTTGCAGTGCCTGCCTGACCGGGGTTTCCACCTCGCCAGTTTCGGCGAGCCGGTGAAACTGGCGGTCGAGGGGCTGGGGCAGGCAGAAGTAGCGATCCGCCTCGAGATCGAGGAAGATGTATCGCTCGCCAATGGCGCAGAAGCTCACGCCGCGGCGAAGTCCGTGACCCGACATGATCGTCTCCAGACACGTTGGCCCGATGATCTTGAAAAAGTGGCGCGCAGCCTGAGCTGCGCGCCACCTTGGACTCAGTCGTCCGACAGGCCTGCCTGCGGGCTGCCGATGCCGACATCGAGATCGTTGGGCTGCACGCCCTTGGTTTCGGTGCTGGCGGTGCCGAGTTCGATCGGCGTGTTTTCACGGTCCATCGTCTTTGCTCCTTCAACAAGCTGCCGGGATTGGCAGCAGAAGAAGCCTACGAATGAGCTAGCGATATACGAAATATATAGTGACTCTATATCGAGAATATATCGACTCTCGCGCGTTAAATGCGTTTATTGACTGTCGGTATATCGATCTTCGTGAAGGCAAGTGTTGCTATTCGTATGGTTTAAAGCGTCTCCATCGACGAATAAGCTCAAAAGCCGAGCGATGGCGGCGTTGATGATAAGACTTCAAAACTTTGCCGATTGAGTCTCCTGGAACCTCGGTAAGCGCAATTTTGAGTTCTTCGAATTCCCCGTCGACATCTTCCAGCAGGTCAGACTCGATATGACGAATCGCATGAAGGTTCGCATTGAGGCGCCGCATGGCGATGCGGTACTGCGAGTTGTTCGAACTGTAGACGAGGTCCGTGAGAAGGCTTGCCACGCGATCCGGATAATCGTCGCCCCGGCCGAGCCTGGCGGGATCGCGTCCCGCGAGCGTTCCGGATCGCAGCGAAAGACCGATGAGCGTGCGTGACCAGGTATAGAGATCGCGCAACGCCGGCTCATCGAGGGTGATAACGAAGAAGCCGCCTGGGACCAATGTTTCCACCATGCCCTCGCCGACGAGGCGATTGAGCGCCTCGCGAACCGGAGTGGCGCTGGCTTCCAGATCCTTGGCGATCGCTTTGGGGTCGAGGCGGAAACCGGGACGCATATCGCGGCGGGTTATGAGAAGCCGGATGTGCTCGTAGATCCGGTCCGATGTCGCGCCTGCGTTCATGACGCGCCTCCCTGCACGGCGGTGCGATTGTCGATCAGCGCTTGCTGATCGGGCCGGAGCGCGTCGATCGCGGCGAGCGGCCGGCCGAGATCGTAGTCCTCATCCAGCAGGATCGAGGGGCACTGGCCTTCGTAGTTGCCGAGGTTGGGCCGGTGCTGGCGGTAGCCCACCAATGCGGCAAGTTCGGGATCGAACTTGCGCGCAATCCCAGGTGGATAGGCGAGCCACTGCGCTTCGTACGGTTTGAGCCAGCCGAGCGAATAGCCGACGATGATACCGCGACGAACCTGGCTGGTACGGTTGCTGCCTGCGCCGTGCAGCGTCGAGCCGAGGAATAGGAGCGCGGAGCCCGGCGGGATTTCGACGGCAACCGGGTGGCCGCTCGGTTCCGGATCGAGAGCGGCGCTGCCATGGCTTTGCGGCCAGACCAAAGTCGCGCCGTTCTCGGCCGTGAACGGTGTAAGTGGCCACATCACATTGACAAGGTACTCGGCCGTGCCCTTGGCCGCGGACCACATGTCCTGGTCACGGTGCGGCAGTTGTGCGGGCGCACCGCCGTGGACGGCGATCGCCTGCGTCGTATTGAGCTGGATGCAATCACACCAGGGGAGCAGGATCTGCTCGACTATCGAGACGATGAGGCTGTGGCGCACTAGCGTTTCGGCGTGCGGTGAGCGGGCGAGGAGCCGGCCGAACCGCTTGGTCGTGGCGCCGTAGAATCCGCCCTCACAGAACGGCGTGCGATGGAAGCGAGGCGCGATGTCATCATCGAGCGCGGCAATGGTCTCGGCCGGAAGCGCGTTCTCGATCACGCAATAGCCGTGCTCGCTGAGATCGGCGGTGTAGCGGGCGACTTCGGAGAAAAGATCCATGATCGCGGTCTCCTCAATTCGCCCCGCGGTCGGAGCCGCGGTGGTTCGTGGTGATGCCGGCTGCCGCCAGTTTGTGAGGTGTGTCGCGGTCGATATCGATACGGATCGCTGCGAGCATTTCACTTCCACTGAAACGGGGAGGGCCGAGCGGACGGCAGTCCCATCCGAACTGCAGCACCTGTTTGAACCAGCCGGCGGATGCGATTGCGGTGTAAGTGGTGATCCCGTTGATGAGCGCGTGGTCGACAAGCGCGCAAATCAGCGCATCGCGCGCTTCGCGGCGTTCGGCTGCGCACAGTCGCCGATCAAGGCAGAAGCGCGTAATCTCCTTGATCGCGGCGCCGCGCGGCACTTCGTTCTCGCAAAACTCGGCGTAGAAGCTGTCGAGGATATGCGGCCGTGTCGTCGGCAATAGCCTGGCCGAAGCATAATGTTCGCAATCTGGCCCGGCCAGAATGACGTAACGGGCGTAAGGGTCGTCGAACTGATCGAGTTCATACCGCTCGGCAAGTACCGGCAGGTCCCATTTCAAAAGGTCGACGAAGACGGATTTGCGAGCCGCCCACATGGCGCGCAGCGCCTCGTCGGGAGCCTCGCGATTTTCGTAGCTTTGGACGTTGAGCATGGGGTCATTCCCTGGCCGTGACCATTCGCGGTCACGTGCCAAGGGTCATCCGGAACGGCCGTTCCAGGCCATACCGGAAAAGGGGTATGTTACCGCCGCAGGATATCGGTGAAGGTCAGGTTTCCATCGAGCAGAGCCCGGATAACCGCCAATGTCCGCTTGTTCACTCCATATCGTCCGCAAACATTCCTGACATGAAGCGCGATCGTTTCCTCGCTACGGCCGAGATATTTCGCGATCTCGCGATCGTTCATGCCCCATGCGACAAGGACCAGGATCTCGCGCTGCCGATCGGTGAGCCTTGCGGGTTCGATCAGGCGGCTTGCCCCGCGTCCGAGCCACAGTCCTCTCGCCGCATCGAAAGCGAAGAGGGCGATCGACTGGACGATCGGCAGAATTGGATCGTAGATCGGAACGGAGACCGAATTCACGAAGGAAAGCGATCCGCGCCATTCGCCCGGAACATAGCCCGGAACCGTGTACCCGTGGACTATTCCCTGTTCGCGCGCCATCGCAAGAACGCGCCGATCCCCCTCCGTCATCGGGATCAGATGGGGAATGCGTTCCCAGCGGAAACCCAGGTTCGTGACGTTGCTCGCCCGGTGGACGGGGTCATTGAGACCAAGACCGAATTGGTCGTAGAACTCCGCCCACTGATCGGGATAATTGTGAATCCGAAAAGTCTCGCCCGCGGGATCCAGAAATCCCCCATGGTGCGAGAGCGCAAAGCGCTGAAAACCGAGTTCCTCTGTCGCTTCGCTCATAGCTTCGGTCAGATCGTCGATGCTGCCGATAGTCTCGAAGATGCTCACGAGGTGCGTCATGAGCGCCAAAATTCGTGTGCCCAATGTTCGACTTCGCGATCGTCGGCGGCGTTGCTTGTCACCGTCGGTCCGGCGATCGCCCTTCCTGCTTCGTGGCCGTCCAGCGGGTTCTCAATCCGCCATCGGGCAGGTTGTGTCGCAAAAGTGTCATATCATTCCATGTGTGCACTCTGGAATGGTCTAATTCGGACAGAATGTCCGTATATCGGTGAAAATTTGTTAATTGCCTGCGAACACGTTTCTAAATTCATCTCGGACACCTTGTTCAAATGAGGGTGGGTGTTTCTGCCAATTGGCAAGATGCTGAGTCCTATGCATATCTAAAGAAGGCTGATCGTACGGGTTTGATGTGGGAATGGCTCCGCAGGGATCCAGCTTATCTTGCATGGCACGCCAAAGCTTCTCTCCTCACCGGCGGACATTCGTCAGAGCCGTTGAATTGGGGGCTTCACTTTCGCGGAAGAGCCGGACCGGGATTGTCTCTCGGCCCGGATAATCTGGCATGCCCTTCACGATCCATCGACACTGAGCGTCGAGGCGGGGCCAGGAACGCCCGGCGACGCGGGATGCCTCGATGTCGAGAGGATCAGACCTTGGCTGACTGCGATTCCAACCGCTTCAGGCGGCGAACACGCGGTATTGTCCGACGGGAGTCATCATATCAGGCTGGACGTGATCGCGGGATCCCTGAGCCGGCATTCCACCGTCCGGTTGCGCTTTTGCTTCGATGGCGTGACCCGGGCCGAACCAGGCGTGCTCTCGCTCCAGCGACTCCTGGCACTCCATCGCCACGGTCGGTTTGGAAAGATGCTCTACCCCCGCGACCCTGCTATCGCGCGAGGTGTCGTGTTGCTGCGCGTCCATGACGCATTGAGCGATGGTGCCAGCCTTCGCGATCTCGCCTGCGCCATGGTCGGCGGGGATGTCGTCGAACAGGACTGGGGTGATCCCTCCGATTCCCTGCGCTCGCGCATTCGCCGCCTCGCGCGGCAAGCACGCGAGATGGCGCTGGGGGGATACAAGGAACTCCTGCTTGGCAAATGAGACCCCGCCGAAAGATGCGCAGGAAATGAGCGCGGCTCTTAGCGGGACTTGGTCGATCCGGGGACCAGACGCGCGGCTGCGAGAGCGCCGATCATGTATGGACCATCGTCACGCTTGCCGCTGCGGATTTCCCTTAGAAACTTGCGGTTGTCGAGACCCCGGCTTTCAAGTTCGCTTGCGACTGCGTCGCGGATCTGATCGATGCTGTCCATACGCTCCGTCCTTGAGGGCGGAACATATATAGAACAAAATTGAACCGATCAAGTCCGGCGCGGACGCCCCCGCTTCTTCGCGGGAGGGGCAAGCATCAGGTCGACGAGCTCGATGCTGCGTACCGCGATCGGCGGATCTTTCGAAATCTGCACCGGCTCGCCGCCGTTTAAGTAGATGTCCTCCCAGTAGGTGATGCGCCGGACGAACTCACTTCGGAACTGTTTGGCGAGGTCCCGCTGGGACTCGGAGGACCCGAACTGCGTGCTGAGGACGGCGTGCTTGGCGGCATAATCGGCAGCAATCTTGACGATATCGAGCGGCGTGAAGGCGATGCCGGCGGCCGACAATGCGTCCTGCGCTGACTCCGCCGCCTGGATGACCTGCTCGCGGGCGAGGGTCCGGGTTGATTTGGCCATAGGAACGATCTCTCAGGAATTGTCATCGTCCGTAAGCTGACAAATGCGACCGCTTCGCGGACGCTCCTGTCCTCTATTCGGCGACGTCTCGATAATCCCTCTCGATCCCGGCGCTTCCCGGGTTGGGAGACTTTCCGCGCAATTTGTGCATGGTCGCTTCAGTTTTTGGAGCCGTTGATCCTGGTCTCGGAAGTGCCGGACGTCGCAGGGAGACTATACCGGTAATCTGCGCGGGGGATCTGCAGGACGCCGCCCGAGCGCCTCGCTATGAAAGCCGCCTTGCTGTCGGTGACGAGCGTGATGCCTTCGATGGCGTCCGGACCATAGAGCGCGCAAGGGCAGTTGTCGGATTTCAGAGTCTTCCGTTCATTCTTTGCGCGCTGGGCGCCAAGTTCCCGAGCGGCCGCAGGGAAAGTGAACATCGCCGCTTTCAGCGCGATACCAACGGTGATGATGGCGACGAGGAGAAAGGTCATGGCGTAGACTTCGCGCAGCGAGGGCTCGATGTGGAAGAACTTGCGCGCGCGTTCCGGATCCGAGCTGTACTTTTCGACGAGATGCTTGATGAAGCCATACACGATCAGCACCAGCAAGATCGCAGGGACCGCCAGCGCGTAGAACTTGGTGCTCTCGGCCGATGCAAGCACGATTTCCAGCCCTTTTGTCGCCAATCTCGTACTTGGCAGGCTGAATGTTCCTTCGGGAAGCCCGAACCCCTGTCCGTAGCTGTCGTAGTACTGCACGCCGAGATAACTCAGCCACGCATAGCCCGTACTACCCAGGAGGAGGTGGATCGCGCCTAGGACCAGGGCCGTGAGTGTCAGCTCCTGAAGTCCCAGAAGACTGGTCAGGGAGAACGGCGCTTTTGTGTCGCTCGGAGTGGGTGTTGTGGGGGCAGACATCTGTAGCTTCCGGTTTTGGTGCAATCGGTGCGCACCGCTTCTGGAAAGTCATGCCTTTGATGCAATAGGAAAAATTTACCCACCGACGGATTTGGCCATCGGTAAGCGCAGTTCGGTTCCGGCTGGCGCCTGGAGTGCGGGAGCAAAGTACTGCGGCCCGCACTCCAGACGAGGTACGCGCTGTTATTCGGACGGCGCCGCATTGGTTGCCGACTTCGGCTTTCTCGCAGTCTTGCCGCCGGTGGCCGCCGTTTTCGCGGGGGCTTTCTTGGTCGGAGCCTTATCGGCCGGCGCGCTCGCGGAAGGCGCAGCAGCGTCTGCAGGCGTGTCGCTGGGAACGGGGGCGGAGTCGGGTGCCGCATCGGCGACTGCGGAGTGTGCCTTCTTGGCCTTGACCTTCACGCCCTTCTTGCGCCCGAGGCCGATCTCCTTTGCAAGCGCCCGCCGGCGCTCGGCATATTCCGCCGCGACGAACGGATAGCTCGCAGGCAGATTCCAGCGCGCCCGGTAATCCTCGACCGAAAGCTGGTGGTCGGTGGTGAGGTGCCGCTTGATCGTCTTGAACTTGCTACCGCACTCGAGGCAGACGATGCCATCCGGCTTTACCGAAGCACGCACGGAGACTGCGGGTGTAAGCGATTCCGGCTGCGGCGCAGGAGCTTGTCCAAGGGACGCCAGCGATCCGTAAACCGCCTCGATCAACTGGGGAAGCTGCGCTGCGGGAATCGAATTATTGCTGACATGCGCGCTGACGATGTCAGCCGCCAGCGTAAGTAGAGCTTGGTCTGCCATGACGTATTTACGTGCCCGAATTTCTTTTTGTGGGCGTTTCGTTTCGTTCATTGTCATCGCGGACGCAAGCGGGATTGCAGGCAATGCGGATCAATTCTTTCCCTCGCCGTGATCCCGATCCCGCACCGTTTCCCAAACCGCTCATGTGGCCCGGCATTGAAAGCGGTGTGATCGGACAGTGCTTCTCCCGAAGTCCAGACGGCCGCCAATACGCCGCTGCCGCTTCCGGGACTGAGGCCACGATATCGATTGCCCGCCGTCCGCCTCCACAACGCGTACCCCTGGCCTCCTCGTCCTTTTTGGCGGCGTGCAGGCAAGCGTTACGAATTGGGTCAGGGACTACGGGCGGTGACCGGCGTCTTCGGCGCCGCCGCCCATATACGGTACTGCCGCAGGCATGATAGGTTCGAGTGCCGGGCGGGTCATTGGGCAGGCTTGGTCGGTACGGGCAACAGCCACGGCAGAGGAGAGGGCCGCCATGTGCAATCGAGCCAGAATGCGCGGTGAGCCGGAAACCCTGTTCGGCTCGGCCGCCCACCTGTTCACCGAGCGTCCGCGTGACAATCGCTTCGATCCGCAGGAATTGCGGCCGAAAGGACGCAGCTATGTGATCCGCGAAGAGGGCGAGATGCGCGGATGGGATATCATGACCTGGGACGTGCTCGGCGGAAAGGCGGCCTGGCCGATGACCAATGTGCGCCAGCTCTCGCTGCCGCAATGGCGCCGGCTCGCGGAGAAGCCGGAAAACCGCTGCATCGTGCCGCTCACCGAATTCTGCGAGTTTACGCCGGAAAAGCACGATCTCGGTGATGGCAAGCCGCCGCTTAAGGGCGAGATGTGGTTTGCAGTCACCGACCAGCCGGCGTTTGCCGTTGGAGGCTTCTGGCAAAGGACCGAGACTGGCAACGGCTTCACCATGGTGACCTGCGATGCCAATGCACTGGTCGCGCCTATCCACCCGAAGGCCATGGTGACCATCCTCGATCCAGGTGACGTGACGACCTGGCTGCGCGGCAGCTACGACGAGATCGTTTCGCTGCAGCGGCCCTACGATCCAGCAAAGATGGTCGTGAGAGGGCCGATATTCCCGACGCGGCAACCCCAAGCGGAAATCTGAAAAGCGTGATTTAACAGCGGGTTGATCGGTTTACCCGTCGAAATTGCTCCGTCGTCGTTTTCTTATGTTCCCAATATGTTCCGAATCGCGTTATTGGGACGGCATGTCTTCCGGCTTTGCCTTGCCCCCTTCGATTCCTCTGCCGCTCGGCGAACTGCCGCGTGAGTGGTGCCTTCGCGTTATAGGCGCAGCCGGCGCCGGCTTTCCCTCGCCGGCCCAGGACTGGGAAGAATCCGCGATCAATCTCGTAGAGCTGCTCCGGCTCGATCGCGCTGCCAGCTTCGTATTCCGGGTGAGCGGGCAGTCCATGGTCGATGCGGGGTTGTTCGATTCCGATGTCGTTGTGGTCGACAGGGATGCCAAGCCCGTGAACGGGCGCATCGTCATTGCCGTGGTCGATGGCGGTTTTGTCGTTCGCCAACTCTGCTTTCGCCACGGTGTCCCGATGCTCGAGGCGCGCAATAGCCGCATGCACTACGAGCCGGTCGTGGCGGACGAGACCGTGGAAGTCTGGGGCGTCGTGCGCGCGAGCGTGCGCAACCTTCAGGCTTAGCCCATGACCTGGGCCATCCTCGACATCGAGAACTTCTACTGCAGCGCTGAGCGCGTCTTCGATCCTTCGCTGCGCGGTGTGCCGCTCATCGTGCTCTCGAACGGGGACGGCTGCGCCATCGCGCGCTCGGCTGAAGCCAAGGCGCTCCATATTCGCATGGGCGCGCCCATGTTCCAGATCCGCGATGCGGTGGCGAGGCACGGCATCCAGTGCCGTTCCTCGTCCTACGAGCTCTAGTAAGTTAGGTGGAATGCCTGCAGCCATGGTATGCTCGGCGGGCGGAGGAACGCCATGCGGTTTGCCCCATCGTTGCAAATACCTCTTGTCCGGTATCCCCTGCTGGCCGAATGGCTCGAACTGCTCGGCAACCTTGGCCGCGCTCCGGCAACACTCGATGCCTATGCCCGAGGGGTCAGCCATTTTCTGTCGTATTGTGAAGTCGTAGGTGTCGCCGCGTCCACGGCCACACTCCCGGATCTCGCGCACTATATTCGATCATTGTCGGAGGGGGCGGAGCGCATCGCCAATGCTTCGCTGCACCAACGACTGAGTGCCATTCGACTGTGGTATGACCATCTGATCTACCAAGGCTTGCGCTCCAACAATCCGCTGCCCCGCGGACATTTATCGGTTGCGCGGCATATATCCGAGCATGCCGGCTTCAGCCGCGGACTTGTTCCCCGCCTCGTCAAGCTTCCCTCCGTCCCTACTGATCCGCAATGGGAGCGCATTCTTGCTGTTGCCGCCCGCGACACTGTGCGCAATCGGCTGATGCTGGCGCTAGGCTATTATGGGGCGCTACGCCGCCAGGAACTGACATCGTTGCGCACCAGCGATCTCGATTTCGCGCATAGATTGGTGACGCTGCGTGCCGAGACGACGAAGAGCAAGCGGGCGCGGATCGTCGCCTACAGTCCCCAGGTCGCGCCAATGCTGACCTCTCACCTTCATGCTCTCGCACGGATCGATGGTCGGGCCAGCCCGCTGTTTCGCTCAGACTCGGATCGTAATCGCGGCGCACCACTATCGATCTGGTCGTGGAGCAAGATTGTTGCCCGTTGGGCCAACCATGCCAAGGTTGAAAATTTCAGCACGCACAGCCTGCGGCACTTACGCCTCACGCACCTGGCACGGGCGGGCTGGCGCCTCCATGAACTTTCCTCCTATGCTGGCCATGCCGATCCTAAGACGACTATGGTCTATCTGCATATTGCCGGCGCCGATCTCTCGCAGCGCATGGCCCGGTCAATCGGTCACATTGATGCGCGAGTTGGCACTTGCCTGTTCGGTCCATTCCATGACTGACGTCGCATTTAACAATGTCTATGCCGCGTTTGATCCATCGCCCTATGGCCTTGTGGGCGCACTGACGGATGACGAGATTGCGGCTCTGCATCGTCGGCGAAAAACGCCCTTTGTGGACTTCGAGCGCTCGGCGCCACGTCTTGTCGCTCCACTGCTGGCAATCGCGCAGTGGGGAGACGTGTCCGAGGCCAAACGCGAAGCAAGCATCATGTCCATCATGGAAGCGGTAGTGCGCGAGAAACTTGCCTACTGGCAATGGGATAAGGCGGCGTGGCTCGCCGTGCTCGAACGAACAACAGGATCACGCCCGTTCCTTACAGCTATCGCTTATCACCTTGGGGGTCTTCGCGAGGTGAGAAACCTCGCCACTTTCCGCCATTCTGGTGTGTATGCCCGAGCAATCTTCGGCACCGGCATCTTCTGGCGTGAGCACAAGAGGCTCGCGTCAACATTATGTTCGCTTGGCTATGCGCAACGAACGCTCGACATGTTCCTCGCCAGTGTGCTCGGGCATCTCATGCTCGAGAACGGAGATCCCCGGTTGGAGACCTTCACGGTCGATCTCCTGCAAAAAGGGCAAGGCAGCCGAAATGGCGGCGTGGCGCGCGCGGTCGGCAAAGTTTCGAATGGGCTGGCCGCCCTGGGCATCATCGAAACCCCGCTGCGCATGCGCAGCTACGTGGGATGGAAGGACAAGAGCAACGAAGGTGTGCCGAAGGAGTGGGCACAATGGTGCGCTCGCTGGCGCGACACATCAACCTTGCGCCCTAGAACTCGCGAAACGAACTACGGGTTTGTCCTTCGCGTTGGCCTTTGGCTCGCGAAAGAGCAGCCACAAATTCAGTCGCCGGCGGACTGGGACGCATCGACGTGCGCGATCTTTCTTGCTGCTGTGGACCGGATGACCGTGGGCGAATGGTCGCTCGATTCCGCACCGCAGCGCAGGGCCAAAACGCATGGAATGCCGATCGCCGCCAATTCCAAGCGGACGTTCCTCCACGCGATGCGGCGCTTTTTCATCGACATTGAACTTTGGGGATGGATCTCGCTGCGGTTCAGCCCCCGTTACCACTTAGCGACGCCCAAGGCGGTGACTTTCAACAGCGGCGTCAAACCGCGCGTGATCGATGAAGCCATGTGGCTGCGGCTGATCTGGGCCAGCCTCAATCTCGAACAGGACGACCTTCTATCCGAACAATGGTATCCTTTAGCATTGATCCGGGCTCTCGCTGTTGTTTGGACGCATTGCGGCCTCCGACAAAATGAGGTGGTGCGACTCGCATTGGGTTGCGCCAAGGCGCAGGCCGATGACATCGTTAACGAAGACGGCAGTACCGTAACGGCGGGTACGCTGTGTTATCTCGAGGTTCCCGCCAGTAAGACCTTTCGCGCCTATGTGAAGCCGGTCTCTGCTGTTGTAAAAGAACGCATTGATGCCTGGGCAGCGCAGCGTCCTGCTGACCAGGCGCCGCTCCTCGACGAACGAACCGGCGAGCGCGTCAATTTCCTGTTCCAGTACCGCGGTCGCCGGGTGGGCGTATCGCTGATGAACAAGACGATCATCCCGATGCTGTGTGCGAAGGCCGGACTACCGGCGAGCGACAGCATGGGGCCGATAACCAGCCATCGTGGCCGGGCCTCGGCCTTGACGGCGCTCGCCAGCGTTCCCAAGGGCATGTCACTGATCGAGCTCATGGAGTGGTCGGGGCATACTTCACCTACCTCGACGATGCACTACATCCGGGTGCGGCCTACGCGTTTGGCAGCCTCTTTCGCACAAGCCGATCACATGGCGCATATGGTGGCTGTCCTCTTCGATCATGACGCCATCGCGCGCAAATCAGACGAGCCCTATGCTTTCTACGATCTAGGCGATTCCTACTGCTCAAATCCCTTCTGGAGCGCATGCCCGCATCGGATGGCATGTGCGGGGTGTGATTTCAATGTTCCTAAGGCAAGTGCTCGGGCTCAAGCTCTGGAAAGCCAAGCCTCGATCCGCCGCTATCTCGAGGAGGTTCCTCTGAGCGTCGAAGAGCGTTCGATAGTTGAAGGAGATGCAGAGAAAATTGCCGCATTCATTGGGAAGCTGAATCGCGTAGCTACGCCAGACGGTCGCACCCCCGCCCAGATAGATTTGCAGCGGCGCCGCTAACAGTAGGTTTAAACCGCGCCGGGATTGGGGTGGTTCAGAGTGATCATTGCCTCCTGCCGGGTTTGGCGATAAGATCGAAGGACTCCTGGGAGACTTCTCACCCACTGGAGGTTTTGGCGCTAGTCTCCAAAGAGGCGAACGTGGGCGGTGAGGAATTTGGCGATTGCCGCCGCCCTACCATGGACGATAGGCGCAACATGAAAAATAACTCAAACGTACGCTGACACAGTTGAGCGCGGGGTACGGCTTGCTCAGGTTTCCCTAAAGCCGACAAACTCGCAGGATTTGCGGCACTCCCCACGATAGCAACGGCGCGTCACCGCACGATTTAGCCGCACCTGTCGAAAGCGCGCCTTTCGACAGGCCAATGGCAGCGCCTGCCGGAGCCAGGCAGCAGCGGACGTTTCGCTCACACTGGAACCAGTCTTTCTAGAGATGGACATCTGCCGGCTGATTACGCGCCCATGTCAGCTGTTCGAAACTCCTGAAATCCATCGTTCTTACCCTTCTCGATCGGGGGCGAATAAGCTATCTCCTCGGCGGTTGGGCCTCCGTTGTACCTGGCGCAGCCGATGATTGTGGTGATGTCGAAATCTCTTTAGGGGTTTGAGGACGTGGGAGATTTCATGCCTGAGAGCACAACTGAAGAGTTTGAGTTTAGCTTGGCCGGCCGCGTGCGAAACTTAGGTTTTGCTCCATCCCCCTTGAACGCGCTTTTTCCGCTGTTCGAAGCGATCGCTAACGCGTTGCACGCAATCGAAGCTCGATGGGATCGCGATGCCTCGCGCGACGGCCGCATCGTCGTGAAGGTACTGCGTGGAGATGGCGGAGACGAGAATCCCCCGGTGTTGGGCTTTGTCGTCGAAGACAATGGAGTTGGCTTGAACTCTGACAATTGGAAAGCTTTTCGCACTGCTGACACCGCTAGCAAGATCAATCGCGGTGGTAAGGGCGTAGGCCGGTTATCTTGGCTCAAAGTGTTTAAAAACACAAGCGTGGCCAGTAGTTTTTCTCAAGGTTCGGAAGTTCTATACCGGACGTTTGACTTCGCTCTTAAAGAATCGACTTCCACCCCCCTACATAACCATTCAATCAGTTCTGGTAGTGACGCGTCGAAAATCGGAACAAGAATTCACTTAGAGCCTTATGTTGACGCTTATAGCGTCCATTGTCCTCGTAAAATTGAAACGATAGCGGCTCAGATCATCGGTCACTTCCTTAGAAACTTCGCCAGCTACGAAGTGCCGAGCTTCATACTTATCGACGGCCACGAGAAAATTAATCTTCTGGATTTCTACAGCGAGAACGTGGAATCCGAAGTAGAGGAAACACTGTCAGTGGAAATTGCTGACGGCGCCGACCCAATCGTAGTTGATGTCTACCACATTCTCCTGAAAAAGGGTTTGCGCCTCCATGAAGGCGCTAAGCATTGGTGCTTATATGTTGGTGATGGAAGAGTAGTCAAAGACGAAAAGATTGATAATCAACTCGGTGTTGGATACGTTGGCGAGAATGGCGATTGCGTGTATATCGGCTTAGTGGCCGGAGATTACCTCAGTAGTCATGTAAATCAGGAGAGGACGAATTTCACCTTCGCCGATAGCGACTATCGCACTCTGCATGCCTCGACGGTAGTAGCGGCTAAGTTGCATCTTGCGCCATATATCGACGCAGTGCGGGCTAAACAGTCGGAGACGACTTTACGTGTTATTAGGGAAAACCCACAATTTCTTGCTATCGCGAATGATGTTCCGGCGTTCGTAGAAGAACACCTTTCTCTTAACGCTAAATCAGAAGAAGACATATACCTTGAGCTCGCTCGGCAACGTCGGCGCAAACAGAGGGAAACCAAGCGCGAGATCAGGGCTCTATCTAACACAGACGGTGAAGATATTGATGAGCGTGTCCAAAAGCTTGCCAGCGCAATCAATATGGATAAAAAGGCTTCGTTAGCGGAGTATGTTATCAAGAGAAAAGAAATCCTTGATCTTCTTGATAGCTCTTTGGCTTATGCTGATCCGGAATCAAGAAATTATCTGAGAGAGGAGATCGTTCACGATCTGATTATACCTATCCGATCGGATGGAGAATCACTCGATTATGAAGATCACAATCTTTGGGTTCTTGACGATCGACTTGCATTTTATTCTTATCTCAAATCAGACAAGCCGTTTAATACCTTCCTTACTGACACTGAAAGTCGGCGGGAGCCGGACGTGGCGGTTGTTTTCGATCGGTCGCTTGCTTTCGATAGAGAGGGGACGGATGAGCCGATCGTGATCGTGGAGTTCAAGCGGCCAGGCCGGACTGCCTATTCCCATGATGATAATCCGGTAACTCAAGTCCTCGAGTATGTTAATATAATGCGCAACGGAGGCGCTTTCAAAGATCGTACTGGACGTATTCGAAAGCCTATCCCTTTAAGCACCCGGTTTATCTGCTTTGTAATTGCCGATTTCACACCAAAACTGCTGGAAATGGTGTCGATATCTATTGCTCAGAATAAGAGCGCTGATGGCGAAGGATATTTCGGATTTTCTCCCATCCACAACGCGGTTGTAGAGGTGCTGCCTTACAACAAGCTTCTCCATGATGCGCGCTTGAGAAATGAAGCATTTTTCGCTAAACTCGGTCTTACCTGAGCCAAGTGTCGGTTCTCCCTAATAAGCGGCTTCTGAAATGGCGAAAACCGTCGGCCCTTCACCCTGTCCGGAGTATGTCTCGAGCGGGAGTACGAGAAATCTGCCAAAATCGACGCAGCGGCGAGCTGAAGATTTTGCATGAAGATGTCGAAGTTAAACGGCCAGCAGATTGCGATCGCGCTGCGCCAAGCGCAGGTCGCAGCCGACTGATGGTGAGCCTTGGCTCGTTTTGAAGCCGATTGTAGCTCAACTGGGAACATCGCAGATGCCTTGTGATAAGAGCTCGCTGGTCACAATTATGAGCTTAAACTGCATTGCCGGACTCGCCTCATCCAAGCCGTCCGAAAGCGATAGGGTCACTCTTAGAATCGGACATTCGGATTCGACTGGGCCTGGGACGAAACTGCCGTTCCGAGCGGAATCCGAAAGCGTCGGCTTTAACCGTAATCTGCCGTTCGCTTCACCAGACGAACAGCACAAGACGGGCGTCGCTATCGCTCGTTTGCCGGGGCTGTACCATGATCTGACGCCCTTGCGGGTTTACATAAGGATCCGCGACAATCAGGCGCTCTGCGGCGCTCAACGTGAGCAAAACCCAGCTGGGAGGTTACATCACCGACTGCAGGATCGTTCAAGAACGACGGTTCATCCGTAGATAATCCATAGCCCTTCAACTAGCGTTGGCGACATGCCGCGCTACTTCCAGGAAGGCGAACATGATGACGGCAACTTCGATCTTAACCACTGCCGCGCTTGCAGCTGCGGCAGTCACTTCGTCGGGTGCTGCAGGAGCCCAGGCAGCCCCGCATCCGACCGTGGTCCTAGTTCACGGCGGCTTCGTCGATGGTTCCGGGTGGCTCGGCGTCTATCAGGAACTGAGAAATGATGGCTATCCGGTCATCATTGTTCAGAACCCGACCAACGCGCTCGCTGACGACGTCGCTGTAACTCGGCGCGCGATCGCCAGCGCTAAAAGCGACGTCATCCTCGTCGGCCACTCCTATGGCGGTGTCGTGGTCTCTGAAGCGGGCAATGATCCCAAGGTCTCTCGGCTCGTCTATATCGCCGCTTTCGCGCCCGACACAGACGAATCTGTCGCCACGCTGATTGCCGATCCCGCGCCCGGCGCTCCCGTTCCTCCGATCCTGCCTCCGGTCGACGGTTTCCTGATGCTCGATAAGGAGAAGTTCGCCGCTTCCTTTGCCGCCGACGTCGCATCCGAGAAGGCCCAGTTCATGGCGGATTCGCAGGTTCCTTGGGGCGTAGCAGCGCTCGAGGGCAAGGTCACGACGCCCGCATGGCGGGTGAAACCGAGCTGGTATCTGGTGGCTGGCGATGACAAGATGATACCGCCCGCGGCACAGAGGGCAATGGCAAGCCGGGCCGGTGCTACGGTCAGCGAGACTCCCGGTAGCCATGCCATCTATGTTGCAAATCCGAAAGCTGTCGCCGCCTTGATTGAACGCGCGGCTACCGCAACGCGGGCCAGTAAGTAAGGAAACCTCCGCTCGCCCGTGTCCTTGCGAGGCGAGCGGAATGGCGGGGGGGGGGGCGATGACAACATCTGGACGATTGGTCGAAGTCGCGACGGTACCGCTTGGCCTTTCCGCGCGAAGTGTGCTGACATTGCGTGCCCGCGCACTCTTTAAGTCCAGGCTCCTGATGGCCGAGGTCGACTATGGCGAACACGGCGTCGAGCAGAACGCCGAATTTCCGCGGTGGGTTGATGCATTTTCGATCGGAATTCGATACCGGCCTGAAGTCAGTGAAACGTCTGTTCACGGCAAACGGTTCGACTTCGACGCTCGCGCTGGGTTCACGCATGTCCTCTATTTGTCAGCCGTGGATTTCGTCGATTTCAGCTCCGCACGACATAGCATCGAAATGGTGCTGCCCCGTGCCTTCATGCGGCAGATCGCCGAGGATCTTGAAGTTCCTGCCGTAACGCACTTGGGCAACGATGCCTGTTTCCTCACCTTCGACCCCGTGCTGGTCTCGATGGCAAACCGCATTCGGCCCTATTTTGATGATCCCGACATGCTTGATGCCCTCTATGCCGACAGCTTCATGTGGGCCTTTGGGATCTACATGATGAGCCGTTACGGGGATCTCGCCTCCCACCGTCCGTTTGTCGGTGGATTGTCGACCTGGCAGGAGCGGCTTGCCAAGGAACTGATCGAGATTAACCTTGCGGATGGTATTGCTCTGGAGGAGCTGGCGCGATGCTGCGACCTTCGGGTCAGCCAGTTCGCTCATGCCTTCCGGCGCTCCGTCGGCTTGCCGCCTTACCAATGGCTGGTCCATCGCCGGGTAGCACGGGCAACGGACCTGTTGCGGGGCCGCCGCCTGAGCCTTGCTGAAATCGCGAACCAGTGCGGGTTCGCTGATCAGGCGCACTTCACTCGCGTCTTCCACAAACGGGTCGGGGTCGCTCCCGCAGTCTGGCGAAAGCAAAACTGATCCGCGGTCCGCGAGCCGAGGAATTCGGACGCTTGTTGCGATATTCGACGCCAGGCAATGCCGCAGGACGGCAGGCGATATCAGCCGTAAAGATCGTTGCGCATGGCATCGTCGTAAAAAACGTCCATGGCATCCGCGGCCGCCGCATCCTGCTGGTTCATCGCTGCGAGCATCTGTCCAGGCGTAGGCAAGGTGCGGCGATCGATCCTGGATTCAGGCGCCCACAATTTCGCCCGGTTGACCGCTTTGCCGCAGTGGAACAGCACCTCAAGTACAGAGACGATGATAGCCGTCTTTGGTGTCTTCTCACCCTCAGCAAGGCTCGCACACAGGGCGGCATCATCGGTGATCCGGCCGCGCCCATTGATCCGCATGAAGACGTCGAGGCCGGGAAAGATGAACAGCATTCCAAGACGATCGTCCTCGACCAGATTGCGCATGGACTCGATCCGATTGTTTCCCGGCCAGTCGGCGAATACGATCGTTTTGGCGTCCAGCACCCTGACGAAGCCTGCAGGTCCCCCTCTGGGGGAAGCGTCAAGGCCGCTTTGCCTCCCTGTTGCAAGGCAGAAGAACGTCGCCCTAGCGAGATACGCCCGGTGAAACGAGATCAGTTCGGGCATCACCGACTTCTGGATGTGCTTCAGAGGCGGATCGTAAAGCCGGTCCAAGTCAGGCGTCGGGGATGAAGGGCATTGCTGAGTCAAAGGAGGTCTCCTGTTCCACGAAGCTAGCGCACTTGGCGCGGCGGCGCTAAGCTATGGCGGTCATTCCATAGCGAGTTACCGCCATGATCGAGGACAGGTTTGCCCTTGCGGCGAGCAACGCGCACGAGCCCGTTATTATCGCCATTTACGAAACGCAGGCGGAGTACCGGCAGCTTGGGATGCATCAGCATCCGCGCGGGCAATTGTCGGGTCTACGCCGGGGTGTACTGACGATGGGCACCGATGCAGGCACTTGGGTCGTGCCGGCGGATCACGCGGTTTGGCTCCCCCCGAGACAACCGCACTATGGCTACACCCATGGCGCAGTAGATGGCTGGAGTTGTTATATCGCCGAGTTGGCCTGTGGGCCTTTGCCCGACCGCCCCTGCACCATAAGGGCTTCTGGTCTACTCCGCGAGGCCGTGATCCGGGCTTCCCGATGGGAAGGGTGCGCCATGGACGAGGCTCAGGAGCGCATAGCCCTGCTCATCCTAGATGAACTACGGGCTGCTCCTGTCGAGGCATTCAGCCTGCCGATGCCGCAGACCCCGCCGCTGCTTCGCATCGCACGCGCCCTGTTGAATGATCCGGCCGATCGCCGGAGTATGGACGCCTGGGCTTCGTGGGCCGGCGTCTCGGACCGGACCCTCAGCCGTCGCTTCGTCGCCGAAACCGGCTATAGCTATACCGCCTGGCGCCAACGGGCGCGGCTCATGCGCGCGCTGGAAATGCTTGCCGAAGGCGCTGCGGTGACGACTGTTGCGCTTGATCTCGGCTACGATAGTGTCAGTGGTTTCATCGCGATGTTCAAGCGGATTTTACGCGTGACGCCGGCAACTTACTTCGACAGAGGCTAAGCTAGCAGATGCTCTGATCACTCGCCTTTTACTGCAGTTATCGCGTCGCGAGTGGCTGGTTCCGGCGTGAGCCGACGTTTCCCCCTCCGCATCGGAACGGCGTGTGTTGGTCGCGTGCCGCCGGAAATAGAGCGCCGCATCGTGGGGACAGAGCCGTCGTCCGCTAATCCCTCGCAAACGACGGCCTTCGACAGAAATGGTCATCCAACGCGCCAACATCCAGACCAGAGCCGGATCAGCGAGGCTGATCCGAGACCGTAATGGTCAGACGAATAATTGTGCGTCGGACGCCGCTCTCCACCTTACTCGATCGTGATGACGACCTTGCCGCTTAAGCGGCCATCCTCCATCCGGCGATGGGCCTCCTGTACATTCTCAAGCTGAAAAGTGCTGTCAATCCGCGGCTTGAAGGCACCTGAGGCAACAGCGGTGCGGATGTATTCCTGCGCAGCAGCGAACCGCTCCGGAACGTCGGTCAGTTCGAAGAGGTCGACGAAGGAAAGAGAACGTCGGTCGAGTGCCACAAGGGGTACATCAACGCGAGCGGCAGTAATGTCTGGCGACGTCTGAGCGCCGTAGCTGAAGAGGCTTCCCTCTTCTGCAAGGCATGCGACACACTGCGCCAGCAGGGCGCCGCCAACCGTATCCAGGACTACCTTCACGCCCTTGCCGTTGGTTGCGGCCATGACGATGTCGGGTAGCGCCTCCTCGTCCGTGGCGATGACATGGTGCGCGCCAAGATCGAGCAGTTCGTGCTTGCGCGCATTCGTCCGCGTCGTGGCAAGAACGGTCGCCCCCATATCACGTGCGAACTGGATGAGCGCACTGCCGACCGGAGACGTCCCGGCGGTCACCAACACTGCATCGCCGGCACCGAGGGGCACCTTTGTGACGAGATTGTAGGCCTGAAGCCCCGCCATCCAGACCGCGGATTCTTCGATCGCCGTCGTTCCGGGGATTGACTTCACTAACGCCGATGCCGGCACATTGGCGTGGGTCGCGTAGATGCCGGATCCAACGAACGGCGTCTGCACAGGGAGAATGGCGACACGGTCTCCGATGCTGTGGCCCACGACCTCAGAGCCCACCTCCATGACGGTGCCGACGCCCTCGACACCCATGACGGACGGCAGACTGGGGGGAACGACATAGAAGTTGCGCCGGTACAGTGCCTCGAACCGATTGACCCCGATCGCCTCGATGCAGACCCGAACCTCATCGGGTCTGGTCGGCGGCAGATCGAAGGACTCAACCGTAAGGACTTCGGGTCCGCCGATCTTGGAAAATATAACGTGCTGCATGGTGTCCTCGCTGTAGCGGCGCGTGGTTCATTTCGAGGGGAGCCCACGCGCACGGATGCACGAGGGCGACCTCTCTGATGACCTAAGCGCCTGTGGGTTTCACCTCACCATAAGGCGAGATAGTAGCGATCACTATAACGACAATCACTCAACGCCACAAGGTAATAGTGCTTACTACAAAGTCGCACGAGGGAGCGGTCAAGCCATGGATGCCGACAGGCCTGCTTTGAACATGAAGGCTGCCTGCTCAGCCGCGGCACGGAGCCGAGCAGCCTCCATGCCAGTGTACGCTGCCGCCGAGAGCCCGCGCACCATGGTCACCACGGCGTCGGCGATGGCATCTCCGTCTTGGGGTACACGCTTCCCAATCTCCTCTCCGATCGCGGACACCATCACGGCGCTGATCTCGGTTGCGATCGCTCGTGCTTCGGGATCGGCTGCGCGCGTGCCTTCCGTGACCAGGCAGCCCCGCGCAGCGGCATCTCTGGAATACTGCTCCGCGGCTGAGATGAAGATCATCGTTACGGCTTCACCGAGATCGCGACCCTCGAAGATCTCTGAGACCGGTAGCGCCTGCTCGGCTGCGTAGCGACGCAGGGCATGCTCGAAGAGCCCCGCCTTGCTGCCATAGGCAGCATAAAGGCTGGGCGGATTGATCTCGAGCGCCTGCGTCAGATCGGCGACGCTCACGCCGTCATAGCCCCTCTGGTGAAACAGGCGCTGTGCCTTCTCGACGCCGAGTTGCCGATCGAACGGCCTCCTAGGCCGCCTCTTGCGGACATTTTCGCTCACTGGGACCTCCTGAAATCAACAGACATAATAGTGTTCGCTATAAAAATTTGCAACGCCCCCTTGCGCACTGCTAATAGCGATCACTATTATTCCGGCTGAGCAGGAGTTAGCGATGCCAACAGATATGAAAGTTGCCCTTGTAACGGGCGGTAGCAGCGGGATCGGCTTCGCCATTGCGCGAAAAATGGCCGCCTCAGGGATGCGGGTGATCATCGCGGGTCGGCGGCAGTATGCACTGGATCGCGCGGTGGGCAAGCTGGGCGCGAACGCGTCCGGTATGATCGCAGATGTCTCCGACCCCGCCAGTCTCGCGACACTCTTCTCGCAGATCCGCTCCGACTTTGGCCGTATCGACACCTTGGTCGCAAACGCCGGCGGCGGTGTCCATGCGCCCCTAGGCCAAATCTCCGAAGCGGCTTACGATAAGCAGTTCGACACGAACGTGAAGGGCATCGTCTTCACCGTCCAGGGAGCTTTGCCGCTGCTGCAGCACGGCTCGTCCATCGTAATCGTCGGCTCTACTTCCTCGATAGATCCGGGTCCGTCGATGAGCATCTACGGAGCCACTAAGGCCGCCGTGCGTAATCTGGTCAGGAGCTGGATCAGCGACCTGAAGGGCTCCGGCATCCGCATCAACATCGTCAGCCCGGGGCCGACGAACACACAGGCGCTGCGGGACGGTTTCGGCGAGCATGCGGAAGAGGGGCTCGCCTTCCTGCGGGAGAAGAGCCCGATGGGCCGCATCGGCGAGCCTGAGGAGATCGCGGAGGTCGCGGCGTTCCTTGCCAGCGACGCCGCAAGCTACATCAATGGTGTCGAGCTTTTCGCTGACGGCGGGGCGTCTCAGGCATGAAGGAAGACCCGGCCATGAGCATCATCAACCACATCGAACTTCCTGTGGGCGACGCCGAGGCGTCCCGTCGCTTCTACGAAGCGGCGCTGGAGCTGCTCGGGCTGTCGCTGGTCATCAGCATCGATCCAGCGCGCACCGCTCATGGGGGTGCGCGACTTGGGTTGGGCCGGGATGGATATCCGAGCCTGTGGCTCCACGAGGAGGCCGGCAGCCGTCTTCCCATCCATGTCGCCTTCACCGCCGGCGACAGGAAGGCCGTCGATGCATTTCACGAGATGGCGCTGGCCCACGGCGGAACCGACAACGGCGCGCCCGGCGTGCGGGAACGATACCACCCTCACTACTACGCTGCCTACGTGCTCGATCCCGATGGCAACAACATCGAGGCCGTCTGCCAGACCGAATAGGTCGAGTCCGCACCGCCATGAACAGGCGAGCCCCTGCGCCCACGCACGATTTCAGCAGCGAAGCGCCCGACAGAGCTGGCGCCACCCTCATTGATAAAGGAACTCATCATGTCGTTCGCCGATAAGGTTGCCATCGTGACTGGCGGGACGTCGGGCATCGGGCTCGCTGTCGCGCAGGAACTCGCATCGCAGAACGCCCGGGTCATCATCACCGGACGCAACCGTGAAAAGCTCGACGAGGCGGTTGCCATGCTCGGGAGCGGCGCCGAAGGCGTGCAGGCGGAGGTTTCGAACCTCGCCGACCTCGACAGGCTCTATGCCCATGTGAAGGAAAAGCACGGTCGCCTCGACCTGCTTGTCGCCAATGCCGGCGCTGGCGAAATCGTGCCGCTCGAGGCAATCACCGAAGATCATTTCGACCGCGCATTTGATAGCAACGTGAAAGGCGTGACCTTCTCCGTCCAGAAGGCGCTCCCGCTAATGGGCGAAGGCAGCGCGATCGTCATCGTCGGATCGACGTCCTCGATCCAGCCAGGTCCCGGCCTCAGCGTCTACGGCGGCACCAAGGCGGCGCTGCGCGCGATGGTGCGGGGCTGGGTGACGGAGATCAAGGGATCGGGCGTTCGCATCAACATCGTGAGTCCCGGCCCGGTGGACACCGCCTCTCTGCGTTCCTTCCTCGGCGACCAGGCCGACGAGGCGCTGGCCTACCTCGCCGATCGCAGCACCATCGGCCGCATCGGGCAGCCCGAGGAGATCGCCCGAGCGGTCGCGTTCCTCGGCAGCGATGCCGCCAGCTACATCAACGGCACTGAACTGTTCGCCGATGGTGGCGCGTCGCAGGTCTGATCGACCGCACGCGCCGCGATCAACCGAGCTGCCGTGATCGCGCTTGCCCCCCGCGATCATGGCCAGCGTGCCGTCGGCCTATCCCCCCAGGCCGGCGGCACGAATGGCATCTCACCGACCGTGGACGCCACATCCAAATCATCACGAAGGAAAGAGCATGTCTATCAACGCCATACTCCCCAGCACCATCGACAAGCTCGTCATCGAGAGCGAGGTTCGCCGCCTGCTTGCAGCATATGTCCACAACCTCGACTACGGGAAGGTCGAGGCGAATGCCGAGCTGCTGGCGGCTGCCAAGTTCAACATCGCCGGTACGATCGTGGAAGGACGCGACAGCATCGCGCAGTTCCTGCGGAACAACCTCCAGTACCATGTCGACGACACGCCCCGGACCTGGCACTCGGTCTCGAACGTGCTTATCGACGTCGCCTCCGCGACGGCCGCCAGTTCGATCTGCTATTTTACCGTCCACCAGGAGTTGCCGGGCCTGCCGTTGCAGCCGATCGTGACCGGCCGTTACATCGACACCTTTGAGCTTCACGATGGGGAATGGCGTTTCGCATCGCGCGAAATCGAACCCCGCCTGTTCGGCGACATCAGCAAGCACGCCGCTGCCCCGGCCGAAGCCGCGGCGGAGTAAGGCAGCGATGACCAACAAGCGCCAGGCGCTGGTGACCGGCGCGAACAAAGGCCTCGGGCTTGCCATAGCCAAGGGACTCGCCTCCGCCGGCCTCTCGGTATGGATGGGCGCACGCGACCGTTCCCGAGGAGAGAAGGCAGTGGAGGACCTGAGAGGTGAGGGCCTCGACGTGCGGCTTGTCGAGATCGACGTGGCTGACGACGCGAGCGTCCGACGCGCGGCCGAGACGGTCGGACGCGAGATCGACGCCCTTCATGTCCTTGTGAACAACGCGGGGATCGTGCTCGATCTCCAGGCCCCGGCAAGCGAACTCGGCATGTATGAAGTGAAGGCCACTTACGAGGTGAACGTCTTCGGTCCCATCCGGGTGACGCAGGGTTTCGCTCCTCTCCTGAAGGCTGCGGATGATGCACGGATAGTGAACCTGAGCAGCGGCCTGGGTTCGCTGACCCTTATCACCGATCCGACCTCGCTGTTCTCGACCGTCAACCTTCTCGCCTACTCGTCTTCGAAGGTTGCGCTGAACGCCGTGACGGTCTCCTTCGCCAAGGAGTTCGAGCCGTTCGGGATAAAGGTTAATGCGGTCGAGCCGGGCAACGTGCGAACCGACCTCAACGGCAACTCGGGCTCTTTGACACCGGAGGAAGGAGCCGAGACCGCGATCAAGATGGCCCTGATCGACAACAGCGGGCCGACCGGCGGCTTCTTTGGGAGCCTCGGCCGCCAGCCCTGGTGAAGTAACGAGCTGGCACGTCCCCCCCCCCCGGCACTGTCCGCGGCGGATCTGCTGCTGATCGCCCACGGAGACGCCCGCCTCGTCGATCGGGCGTCGGTCGCACGGCAGAACAGATGCTCGATGTCGTTATGTGTATTCGGGTCATCTGCGGGGCGGCGCATCATGCCGCCCGGAGCTTGGGACCGCACAGATCGTGGGGAGGAGCGACGTGTGCTGATGATCAGGCGTCGACGATCGTCGTGTCGGCGATCGTTTCGGCGAACCCGTCGCCGAACAGGCCGGCGGGAGTTTGGAAACCCGCCCGGGTTTCGCCGCCGACCACGCGTCGCGCCGCCTCCGCCGCGGCCAGCGTCGTGAACGTGTAGCCGTTCACCGTGTCGAGAATGGAGCGGACGACGGTGCCGTCCTCTGCCGTGACTTCGACCGCCGCATGGTAGCGGTTGGCTTCGCGCTGCTCGAGCGTGGGGCCGTCGGGCATGGCCGCGAGATCGCCCTCCGGGAAAGCGCCTTCGGTCACGTGCACGTACGTCTCAATGTTCGGGATATCCGTTGCCCGCCAGATCGTGATCAGTTCCGGCAGGGTGACTGGGAAGGAGGTGGCCGGCCCGTTGCCGAAGTCGAACTCCCGTAGTTCGTCGGCAGAACGGCCGACGAGTTCCCCGTCCACCCTGTGGAGGGTCTCGGTCGTCACGTTCTCGCTCGCGCTGACGGCTGATCCCCGGGAGAAGCCGCCTGCCACATGGAGAGCGATGCTCAGCTTGCTGGGATTCGCCACCCGCTTGGCGGCATGCCCGGCAAGGCACCCGAGCATTGCGACGCTTCCGCCGCTACCCGGTAGAAGCATGACGCCGGCCGCCTGTGCATCCTGATCATACCGCTCGGCCAGACGGTAGCTGTCCAGCTCGGCCGCGATGTCGAGGTAGTGGACGCCTGCCGCAAGGCAGGTCTGCATCAGCGGCTCCGCCGTCCGCATGAACGGACCCGCGCAGTTGAGCAGCACGGCGATACCGGAAAGCGCTCCTTCTCTCGCCGGAACGTCGTCGACCGCGAACAGCCGGTACTCGGCGTCCATCTCCGCAGCCAGCGTGACCAGCTTCTCCTCGTCCTGCGGTCTGCCCGCGAGGACCAAGGCGACACCGGCTGCCTTCGCGTTCATGGTCGCCATGCGGCCGGTGTAGCCGGCCGCCCCATAGATCATCAGCCTTTTCATCGTATTGGTCGCTTTCCTTTGGATTATTCGAGGTCGGCGTCGATGCGGACGATCAGCCCTGCGGGATCGGTGACGATCTCCAGCAGGCCGATCTCGTGTCCGAAGTCACCGGTGAAATCGGCGCGCAGCCGCGCCTGGCGCTCGCCAGTGCTCGTGAACGAAAGCAGCCGGGTGACTGTTCGGTAGCCGACGAAGAAGCGCTCAATGTATTCGCGCACACCAGCCTGCCCGTCGAAGCGCTCGCCGGTCGAGGGATCGTCGATCACGGCGTCGGCCGCAAACAGTGCCAACGCGGCCTCGACGTCGAACGTGTTGGTCGCCGCGATCAGCGCGTCGGCGATCGGTCGCAGGTCGCCCGCGTGACGGGCCTCAGTCCTCATGCTGCCAGCTCTTGAAGACGAATTCGAGGCTGTAGCCGTCCGGATCACGAACCTGCGCCGCATAGTAACGCGGATCGTAGTGGAGCTGTGGACCCGGCGGGTGGATCTGGCTGGCTCCTGCGGCCATCGCCGCGGCATGCGCCTCGTCCACCATCGCCTCGGAATCGGCGACCAGGCCGACATGCACTGCGCCCGGCGCGGGCTCGCCCTGCCGAAGCCAGAAGAACATGCGGCCCTTGGCGCCGAAGCCCTTCAGGTCGGGATGACCGGAAGGTCCGTCCTTCCCATCATAGTCGCCGCGTGCGGTGATCCCGAGCACGGGCAGCACCCGTTCGTAGAAAGCGATGGAGCGATCCGTGTCGCCCACCGTGAGGAAAATGTGATCGAGCATGTGCGTTTCCTCAGATGATGTAGCCGCCGGCCACCTCGATGTTCTGGGCGTTGATCCAGCGGTTGCCGTCAGAGAGCAGGCTGGCGATCACGCACCCGATATCGTCCGGCTCACCGATCCGCCCGAGCGCCGTCTGGCTCGCGAGCAGAGCTTCGAACTCGTCGGTGAGGCCGCCACCCAGCTCGGTCTTGATCGCACCTGGCGCGATCGAGTTGGCCCGGATACGGCGGTCGCCGAACTCCTTGGCCATGTAGCGGGTCAGCACCTGCAGTCCGCCCTTGAAGGAAGCGTAAGGTGCGACGCCTGCGGTCGCGACCCGGCTTGTGGCACTTGCGACATTCACGATGTGGCCCCCGTCCGCGATCAGCGGCAGCAGCGTCTGTGTCAGGAAGAACGGACCCTTGAGGTGCACACGGAATAGTCCGTCGAACTCCTCCTCGGTCACCGTCGCGATCGGATTGTAAAGGCCATAGCCGGCGTTGTTGACGAGCGCGTCGAAGTAGCGGCGGTCCCAGATCGCCTGCAGCGCGTCACGCACCTGATCGCGAAACGTGGGAAAGCTGGCGCAGTCGGCGACGTCGAGCTGCATGGCGACCGCCTTGCCGCCCTTCTCCTCGATCTCGGCGACGACGGTGTTCGCCGCATCCGGGTTGCTGTTGTAGGTGAGGATGATCCCCATGCCGCGCGCGGCGCACTGGATGGCGGTGCTCGCGCCCAGGCCGCGGCTGCCTCCTGTGATAATGACGATGCTCATAGCTGCTCCTTCAAACTGTCTGTCAACGTTGTGCCGTACCTGCGCTCCGTGCGCTCACACGATCCTCCTTTATGATTGCCTATTTCTGCTTTTGTGTTGATGCCGTGCCGCTTGGATGAGACAAGGGCAGCATGGAAATGCAGCTTCAGGAACTCCGCGGTCTCGCAGCCAAGGCAAAGAATCGGCGGACCGAGACCGGCATCCCGCGCGTCGCTATGGTCCAGGGCGAAATCCCGGAGCACCAGCTCGCCGCGGTTTACGAACCGATGGTCAATCTGATCCTGACAGGATCAAAGACGATGACGGTCGCGGACCGAACTTTCCGCTACGACCCTGCAACGTACTTCGTCATGTCCATCGACCTGCCGGCGGTGGGCTCAGTTCACCCATCCGAGGAGGGGGAGCCCTACCTCGCTGTTAGCCTTACGCTGGAACCCACGATCGTTGCCAATTTGCTGTCTGATCTGCCTAAACCTGCCGGAGGCGGGCTCTACGCGCCTGGCTTCTCGGTTGCGCCGGTGACACCCGACCTGCTCGACGCCTGGGTCAGGATGCTGCGATTGATGGAGCGGCCGAACGAAATTGCGGCCTTGGCGCCCGCTTACGAGCGCGAGATCCTGTTCCGCGTACTGCAGGGGCCATTAGGTTGGATGCTGCGGGACATCGCCACACCGAACACTGCGCTTTCTCGGGTCGGCGTTGCGATCCAATGGATTAGGGAGAACTTTGCCAAGCCGCTGCGGGTCGAGGCCTTGGCCGAGATGGCGGCCCTGAGCGTCTCCGCCTTCCATCGGCACTTCAAGGCTGTCACTGCGCTCAGCCCCCTTCAGTACCAGAAACATGTTCGGCTCCTGCACGCACGATCGCTGCTGCTGGCCGGCGAGGGCAACGCGACCGCTGTCGCGTTCGGTGTTGGCTATGAGAGCCCCAACCAGTTCAGCCGCGAATACGCCCGCCAGTTTGGCCTCCCGCCTTCGCGTGATGCGGCCCTGTTACGTAGAGTGTACGACAATCGTCTGGGTGAAGTGTCAACGGTGTAGCTTTCCGGTAACTTGCTGCACGAACCGGTTAGCCAAGCCTGAAGGTGACGGCCGTCTCCTGCGAAGGTGGCGGCGGGTTCTGGTGTAAGCTGACGTTTGCCCGTTGACTGTCGAACGACTTGGTTTGGTCGACTGCCGCCGGAAGCGAACGCCGGATCGTGGGACAAACCTGCCATTCCCGGTATCACTACTGAACGGCTGACTCGGCCATAACCCGCCGGTGGACCTTTGACGACAGATCGGCATAGCGAACGTCGGGTTCCAGGACAGTGATCTTGGCTCGGAAAAGCCTGACTGGGTGGAGAGCGGACATTGCCAATGCATGCGCAACGCCGCTGAGATGTGAAAGCTCAATGAGATCGGACCGCACAATAAAAAAGATATAGTGCCGGAGAATAAAGAATAGACAAGACAAGTGCCTCGCCAATAATAGCATCAACATCATCCACATTATTCGGAATGTACATCAAGTACATTGGCTCGGGACCCCATGCACTTAAAAAATAGGCAGACCCAAAGCTAAGAAAAACCAGTGCCGCCAAAATCCAAATACTGAACTTCACTTCCCAACCTCCGCCCTGTAGGGGAGAAGTATCATCACCGCCTTTGGTCAGCAACCGGACAATGCTGGGAATGTCTGGCTTGGGGCGCTAGCCGACCGGCAGCTTCTCGCCAAATCATCGTGGATTCCAGTCAGTCAGGAAACGCCCCATCCAAGCCGTTCGACAGCGATATGGACGCTCCCTGAACTGGACATCCAGTTTCGACTGGGACTGGGGACAAGGACGAACCCGCTCCGCGGGAGGGTCGCTTCGGGTGGGGTCGCATTGTAATTGCGGTCGTTGGACGAGGCGGAGTCGCCATGAGATTGTGAGGTTCCTTCAACGCAAAGGAACTCACCATGGACATTATGATTACCTCCGCCCCGATCGGCTCGCTACGCCAGCGGATGCTGCAGGATATGAAGCTTCGAGGTCTCGGGGCGCATACCCAGCAGGACTACATTCGCCACGTACGATCCTTCGCCGCGTTTCTGGGCCGCCCTCCCGATACAGCCAGCGCAGAAGACCTCCGGCGATTTCAACTCGATCAGCATCGGCGCGCCGTTGGGCCTGCGACGATCAACGCCGCGGTATCGGCTTTGCGCTTCCTATTCACCATGACGCTCAAACGGCCGGAGATTGCGCTGGGTCTTTCCGTCATACGGTGTGAACCCAAGCTTCGAGATGTCCTGAGCGTCGAGGAGGCCGCGCGGTTGATCGAGGCAGCGCCAGGCATCAAGTACAAGGCCGCATTCAGCGTGGCTTACGGCGCAGGCCTGCGCGTGTGCGAAGTTACCCACCTCAAGGTTGGAGACATCGACAGCAAGCGCATGATCATCCGGGTCGAGCAGGGCAAGGGACGCAAGGACCGTAACGCCATGCTCTCACCGCATCTGCCGGATGCACGCTAGATTAATTAGGAACGCTTATGGCTGCATGCAGATTATAGCGACTAATCCCACTAGAGGTCCAAAGCTATACCCAGTGGAGTAACTCGCGGCAGCCCAAAACCCAGCAGGCGCGACAGCTTCTGGACATGTGATGACACCTTCCGACCCGCACCACGAAAACGCGCACAAGGGCGCCATCCTGGCGATCATCCTCGTGAGCTACGTGATGATCGTTCTCGATATCTCGGTTGTCCTGACCGGCCTGCCCAAAATCCATCAGCAGCTTGGCTTCGCCGAAGCAAACCTGGCATGGGTCCAGACAGCCTATACCCTGACCTTCGGCGGTTTCCTGCTGCTCGGCGCCCGTGCCGGGGATATCCTCGGTCGACGCCGGATGTTCGTAGTTGGGCTGATGATCTTCACGCTCGCATCGCTTGCCATCGGGGCATCGCCCACGGCAACCTGGATGCTGGGATGGCGTGCCATCCAGGGCGTGGGGGCCGCCGTGCTCGCGCCCTCGACGCTGGCCCTGCTCCAGACCAACTTCGCCGAAGGGCATGAACGGACGCGCGCTGTCTCTTACTATGCGGCCGCTGCTGGAGCATCCGCCACGGTGGGTTTGGTGCTGGGCGGCGTGCTTGCCGAATGGGTGTCCTGGCGCGCCGGTTTCTACGTCAACCTCCCGATCGGCGTGGGACTGATCATCGCTGCGTACAAGTATATCGAGGAGACACCGAAACACGCCGGCCGGTTCGATATCCTGGGCGCCGTGACTTCGACCCTGGGCATGGGCGGACTTGTGTTTGGCTTCATTCGCTTCGCCGAAACGGGCCTCAAGGCGCCGGAAACCGTCGTGTCTCTGGGTGGCGCAGCCGTCCTGCTGACCCTTTTCGTCTTCGTTGAGCGCCGGGCCCAACAACCGATCCTTCCGCTGCGCCTGTTCTCGAGCCGCATCCGCTCCGGCGCCTATGCTGCGCGGGTCCTTTATCTAGGTGCAATGGTCGGGTTTTTCTTTTTCACGACCCTCTATTTGCAGGAAGTGCAGGGATATGGCCCTGCCGCCAGCGGATTGGCTTTCGTGCCGGCAACCATTCTCCATGTTCCCTTCGCGATCGCCGTGCCGCGCCTGGTCAAACACGTAAGCCCCAACCGCCTGATGGTGATCGGCATAATCACCGGCATTATCGCCATGGCCTGGCTGAGCCGCGCCGGGGTTGGAGCGTCCTATGTGACGGCGGTCGCCTTGCCGATGCTCCTGATCGGCATCAGTCAGGGCCTGACGCTGAGCCCGTTGACTTCCGCTGGCGTGGCAGGCGTAACCCACCAGGACGCGGGCGCTGGATCGGGAGCGGTCAATGTCGCTCACCAACTCGGTAGCTCAGTAGGGCTCAGCGTCCTAGTAGCGGCCGCCTCGTTCGGTGCGGCACATCTCCAAGGCGTCGCACTGACGGCCCATCGCATCACCCAGGCCTTCGATACGGCGACCGTCATGTTGGTCCTGACATTGGTGGTCGTCCTGACGACGATTGTCTGGCCGGCGAGTTCCCGATCATCCGGCCCGGTGCCGAAGCCGGCGTGAGAGTGCCATCCACCAGGAGCTGACGGCAGTTCATTCATAAGCCCAGCTAACCACTTCATGCGCATTTCGAGCCCTAATCACTTAGCCGGGGCTGCGTTATATTTTTTCGATAGAAGCAGGAGGAACCGTCATGCCGCCACGGACGATGAAGATCTTGGGCACGATGAAGATCTTGGCTGCGGCCACGCTCACGACGCTGTTCGGAGCGGCCGGCCAAAGTGCGGCTGCCGAACCGGCCCCCCTCATCATCCGGGAGCAAGGCAGTTTCGCAATAGGCGGAACCGTTCAGAGCACGCCGGGAACGTTCGTGAACAATGCACCCACCGCTCAGGGCCAGAGCTTTCATGGCGACCACCTATATGCCTTCTATCAGGTGCCGGTGAAGCCGCGGCCGCTGCCGATCGTGATGCTTCATGGCGCCTACCAATCCGGCCGGAGTTGGGAGACGACGCCCGACGGCCGGGAGGGGTTTCAGACCCTGTTCCTGCGCCGTGGTTTCTCGACCTATGTAGTGGATCAGCCGCGCCGGGGACGTGCCGGCAACAGCAGCGTCGCGACCACGATCGAGCCCACGCCGAACGATCAGTTGTTCTTCGACCAGTTTCGTCTTGGCGCCTGGCCCCGGTTCTTTCCCGGCGTCCAGTTCGATCAGAAGCCGGAAGCTCTGGATCAGTTTTTCCGCTCCATCACGCCTAACACCGGCCCTTACGACGCCAAGGTCATTTCAAGCGCGATGACCGCGCTTCTCGAAAAGACCGGTCCCGCAATCCTGTTCACCCATTCGCAGGGCGGTGAGCCTGGCTGGCTGACCGCTATTCGGAGCGCGAACGTCAAGGCGGTGGTCGCGTTCGAGCCGGGAAGCGGCTTCGTCTTTCCAAAGGGGGAGGCGCCGGCCGAAATGCCCAGCGCTGCGGGCACGCTGAAGCCTGTCGAGATTTCAGGCGGCGACTTTGCCAAGCTTACCCGCATACCGATCGTCATCTACTACGGCGACAACATCCCTATCGAACCGACCACCGAACGCGGGAAGGACAACTGGCGCGTCCGGTTGGCCATGGCGAAACTGTGGGTCGCGGCCGTGAACCGCCATGGCGGCGATGCCCGGTTGGTGCACCTGCCCGACATCGGAATTCGCGGGAACACGCACTTCATGATGTCCGACCTCAACAATCGCCAGATCGCAGATCAGGTCTCGCAGTTTCTTGCCGAGAAGCATCTCGATCCATCGGAAACTCCCAAAGATGACCCACGCCATTCCCCCCGCCAGCAGACGCCAGTTCCTCGGAACCTCCGCGCTTGTTCTCACGTCCGCCTTGATAGGAGTACCCTCCATGAGCGAAGCTTCAGCGGAACCCACGTCCAAAACCTTCGATTACCGGAACAATCCCTTTACGCTGGTCTATGACGGCGCACTCACCCGCAATGAGCCGGGCAAGGTCAATATCCATCCGGTCACCTACAAGCTCAACGGGCTGGATATCGTCGCCAACGTCTACACCCCGGCAGGCTACGAGCCCGGCAAGACCTATCCGGCGATCGTCGTCGCGCACCCCAACGGCGGCGTGAAGGAGCAGACCGCCGGTCTCTATGCCCAGCACCTGGCGGATCGCGGCTTTATCGCCATCGCCATGGACGCCGCCTATCAGGGCGGTAGCGGCGGGGCGCCGCGCAGCGTAGACAAGCCCATGTTCCGGATCGAGGACATCCATGGCGCGGCAGATTTCATCAGCAGCTTTCCCGGCGTCGATGCGACCCGGCTTGGTCTCTTTGGCATTTGCGGCGGTGGCGGCTACTCGCTGGCCGCCGCAAAGTCCGACAAGCGCTTCAAGTCGGTTGCGACGCTAAGCATGTTCAACTCCGGCCGGGTCCGCCGAAACGGTTTCCAGGATTCGCAGGCCGAAACAATTCAGCAGCGCCTGCAGGAGGCTTCGGCCGCTCGCGAGCAGGAAGCGACGGGCGGCGCGGTACTTTACGCCGGCGACGCCGATCTGACCGACGCGCAGATCGCAGCGCTGCCGTTCGACCTCTATCGTCAGGGCTACCACTACTATTGGCGCACCAACGCGCATCCAGGCTCGACCTTCAAATACACCAAGAGCAGCCTGCTCGATCTGATGCGCTGGGACGCCACCGATCAGCTCGACCTGATCGATGTCCCGCTGTTGATGATGGCGGGCAGCGAAGCCGACACGCTCTATATGACCGAAGACGCCTTCCCCAAGGCCACCGGCACGAAGGACAAGGAGTTCTTCAAGATCGACGGCGCCAAGCATATCGAGACCTATTGGGTGTCCGAATATGTCGACGCAGCGATGGGCAAGCTGACGCCGTTCTTTTCCCGAACGCTTGCCCGCTGACCGCAACCTTCCAGGGCATGACACTCACCCCCCTTTCGAGTGCCATGCCCTGGCTTTGCCAAGGAGTTGCTCCATTGACGAAAATCAGCCGAAATCTGGTCGCCGCTGTGTGCCTCATTCTAGCCGGAGGAGTATCTACGATGGCCGATGCCCAGACCGCCACCGAGAGTAGTGACAAGCAGCCTTCCCGCGCCCAGCAACTGATGGGCGATGTCGCGCCCAAGCTTGCCGAACTGACCGATGACGTTCTTTTCGGCGATGTCTGGGAGCGCCCCGGTCTTGCGAAGCGCGATCGCAGCCTCATCACCGTCTCGGCGCTTATCGCCCTCAATCGGCCGGAGCAGCTTCGCTCCCACATGCAGCTCGCGCGTCAGAACGGCGTGACCGAGACCGAACTGGTGGAGACGATTACCCAACTCGCCTTCTACACGGGCTGGCCGAACGCCATCACCGCCGTCGGCATCGCCCGCGAAGTGTTCAAGGCGCAATGAGCATGATCGGGGTGCCGAAACTTGCGATGGCCGCATTGGGTTTGGTCTGCTTGCCCGGTGCCGTAATGGCCGATACCACAAAGCCGGATGCCTCAGGTGTTGCGGTCATCCGAGCCGGGGACGGCCCGTCGACTCGCGGGGCAGCGGCCAATTTCACCGGCGTCGTGCATGTCGAAGGCCGTTTCCAGCAGGATTTGCCGGCCCGTGTCGGCGGGGCTACCGTCACTTTCGATCCAGGCGCACACACCGGATGGCATACCCATCCG
Source organism: Novosphingobium oxfordense (assembly GCF_044029435.1). Classification (NCBI taxonomy): domain Bacteria; kingdom Pseudomonadati; phylum Pseudomonadota; class Alphaproteobacteria; order Sphingomonadales; family Sphingomonadaceae; genus Novosphingobium; species Novosphingobium oxfordense. The sequence goes on from NZ_CP147008.1 coordinate 1,101,259, forward strand.
TTGGGCCAAACGCTGGTGGTGACGCGCGGACATGGCTTCGTTCAGGAATGGCAGCAGCCCGCGCACGCCTTCGGGCCGGGCGACGTGATCTGGATTCCGCCTGGGGTCAAGCATTGGCACGGCGCGGCGCCGGGAGAAGCGATGACCCATGTTGCCATCGCCGAAATGCTGGACGGCAGATCGGTCACTTGGATGGAGCTTGTGAGCGATAGCCAATATGCCGAAGCCGTCGGGCATTCGCAGCCATAGGTATCTTTGTGCGCTGGGAAGGAAATTACTGCTACCAGTGAAATCATATAACACTTATACTGCAGCAATTGTATCGACATAAATTGAGTAATTCGAACGTACGTGAATTTTCGACTGCGCACCAATCTTGCTGAATTGGGAGAAAATCATGGAAGATCGCTCAAACGTCGAAAACCAGCATCGCCGCAATTTTATGATCGGCGCGGGGGCCCTGGGCATCGCCCCTTTGCTATTGTCTGCTTGCCAGAAATCGGACGACGATCATGCAAAAAAGCCGGATTCCACACCTGGTTCAGCTGCAAATCTCCGGCGCCGTCTTGGCCCGCTTGAAGTCTATCCGATCGGCTTGGGCGTCCAGTGGAATCCCGGAAGCGGCCAAGCGGTCAACGATCTTTATGCAAGCAGCACCGATCGCGCCTCGGGAATTGCCTTGATCCGCCGCGCGGTCGACCTGGGCGTAACCCTGTTCGACACCGCCGAGGTCTATGGCCCCTTCCTGTCGGAAGATATCCTTGGAGAGGCCTTGCAAGGCATTCGCGACAAGGTCGTCGTTTCGACCAAGTTCGGATTCGACGTCGACCCGGCAACAGGAGAGCGTCGCGGTAGTACCAACAGTCGTCCCGATCACATTCGGCAAGTGGTCGATGCCCAGCTGCGCAGACTGCGTACCGATCGGATCGATCTGCTCTATCAACACCGAGTCGATCCGAACGTGCCCATAGAGGACGTTGCGGGAACGATGAAAGACCTGGCTGCTCAGGGCAAAGTCCTTCACTACGGGCTGTCCGAACCTGGACTTCAAACGGTGCGGCGGGCCCACGCCGTGCATCCGGTTGCGGCTATCCAGAACGAATATTCAATGCTCTGGCGCGGGCCGGAGGCCCAGGTTCTGCCGCTGTGCGAGGAACTTGGCATCGGCTTCGTTCCATGGAGTCCACTGGGCATGGGCTTCCTCGCTGGCACCGTCAGCGCCCGGACAGGTTTCCGCGAAGGAGATTTCCGGGCCGCCGTTCCACGCTTCGCGCCGGACGCTCTCGCCAAGAACATGGCGCTCGTGCGGTTGGTGCAGGGTTGGGCGCTTCGGAAGGACGTGACGCCCGCGCAGCTTGCCCTGGCATGGCTGACGGCGGCAAAGCCCTGGATCGTCCCGATCCCAGGCACCACGAACCTGGTCCACATGGAGCAGAACGCCCGTGCCGCATCGGTAACCTTTACCGCCGCTGAGCTGGGTGAGCTGAACAAAGCCCTCGATGCAATTCACATCGAGGGCGAACGGCTTCCACCAGCAGTGATGGAGGCAACAGCTGTTGAAGCACCTCCCAAGCACTGAGAGCTGCCCCGCGACTATACAATCCGGTCATCGCTGCAATTCGCTGTCCCGGTCTATCAGCCCCGGTAGCGAAGGGTTTCCACCAGCAGCGCGAAAGCCGGCGATGTATGCCGCCGACTGGGATAATAGAGATGGTAGCCGGGGAACGGTTCGCACCAGTCCTCCAGGACGCGGACGAGCCGCCCGGCTGCCACATGGTCCAGCACCTGATCTTCCGGCAGATAGGCCAGGCCCAGGCCATCCAGCGCGGAGTTGAGGCGCAGACTGATATTGTTGAAGACCAGTTGGCCTTCGATGCGCACGTTCACCTCATGGCCGTCCTTGTCGAGATCCCACGGGAAGATCCCTCCATACGTTGGCAGGCGGATGCCGATGCAGTTTTGCGCGGTCAGATCCTGAGGCGAAAGGGGGATCGGGTAGCGGGTGAAGTAGTCGGGTGAGCCGACCACCGCCATCCGCAGGTCTGGGCCAATCCGAACGGCGATCATGTCCTTCGCAACCTGTTCACCCAGACGGACGCCGGCGTCATAGCCCTCTGCCACAATATCGGTCAGACCGTAATCGACGATGATCTCTACTCGGATGTCCGGGTTCTCAGGAAGAATGCGGCGCAATGCGGGCTGAAGGACCGAAACGGCCGGATGTTCGCCGGCATTGATGCGAATGGTGCCGGCCGGTTTTTCGCGCAACTGGCTTAGCGATGTCAGTTCCTGGGCGATTTCTTCGAAGCGAGGGGCCACGGTGTCGAAGAGCCGGCGCCCGGCTTCCGTTGGCGAGACACTTCGCGTCGTGCGCGTGAGCAGGCGCAGCCCGAGTTTTGCCTCCAAGCCTCTGATTGTCTGGCTAAGCGCCGATTGCGACACGCCGAGCTTGGCCGCCGCGCGGGTAAAGCTCAGCTCCCTGGCAACGACCACGAAGGCCGCCAGTTCGTTGTAGTTCTCGTTTGCCATTGATTAGCCCAACTTATCGAAACATGCGAATTATAGCGTCTAATCCAACCGGGGCCAGTGGCTTATCTTCGTGGTCTAGCGGCCGGACCGCAGATGGATGACTTTTCGGTTTCGAGGAGAATGACGATGATGAAGCGTATGCTTGGCAAGTCGGGTCTGGAAGTCTCGGCCATCGGGCTTGGCTGTATGGGATTGAGCTACGGCTACGGACCCGCCACCGACCGCGCAGACGCCATCGCCCTGATCCGGGCGGCTCATGAGCGCGGCGTCACCTTCTTCGACACCGCCGAAGCTTACGGCCCCGGCGTCAATGAAGAGGTCGTCGGTGAGGCGCTGGAGCCGGTACGCGACACGGTGGTGATCGCCACCAAGTTCGGCTTCGTCAATGGCGTGCCCGCTCAGGGTCTGGACAGCCGGCCAGAACGGATTCGACAGGTGGCCGATGAAGCGCTGAAGCGGCTGCGGACCGACCGCATCGATCTTTTCTATCAGCACCGGGTAGACCCAAATGTCCCCATCGAAGATGTGGCGGGTGCGGTCAAAGATCTTATCGAGGCTGGAAAGGTCAAGCATTTCGGGCTCTCCGAAGCAGGGCCCGAAGCTATCCGGCGCGCCCATGCGGTGCAGCCCGTGGCCGCATTGCAAAGCGAATATTCGATGTTCTGGCGTGAGCCGGAAGCCGAAATCCTGCCCCTTCTCGAAGAGCTGGGCATCGGCTTCGTGCCGTTCGCCCCGCTCGGCAAAGGTTTCCTCACCGGCCAGATGAAGGCCGATACGGTATTCGCGAAGGATGATTTCCGCAGCACGGTCCCTCGTTTTCAGGCAGACGCCCTGAAAGCGAACCAGGCTCTCGTCGATCTCGTTTCCACCCTTGCCTCCGAAAAGGGCGCGGCGCCGGCCCAGGTGGCGCTCGCCTGGCTGCTCGCCCAGCGGCCCTGGATCGTGCCGATACCGGGCACCACGAAGCTGCATAGGCTCGAAGAAAACCTGGGCGGCGCCACTGTCAAACTGACCGAGGCTGACCTTGTCCGTATCCGCGAGGCCTTGGCCGCAATCGCAATTGTCGGCGAACGCTACGGCAGCGCCCATCAGACTTTCGTGAACCGTTGAAAGGGTCAGACGTGAACACTGGACCGAACTTTGGGCGCCGGGCCATACTCGCTGCGGGCGCCGCTCTGGCGGCCGCCATCCCGGCGGGCGGAGCAAGCGCGTTGACCAATTCGGCCGGGCTGGCGCCGGCCCCGAATACGGGTGCATCCGGGCGCCGCAAATTGGGCGCGCTCGAAGTCTCGGCCATCGGTCTTGGCGTGCAGAACATGACCCGGACGTACCAGACGACAATCCCAAGCCGGCCGGAAATGATCCGCATTATCCGGGCGGCCTACGAGCGCGGCGTTACCTTCTTCGATTCCGCCGAAGCCTATGGCCCGCTGGAGGTGGAACGCATCCTTGGCGAAGCGGCACAGCCTTTCCGCAATTCCGTGGTTCTGGCCACCAAGTTCGGTTGGAACATCGATCCCGAGACCGGCCGTTTCCTGCCCGGTCTCAACAGCCGGCCAGACCATATTCGAACGGCTGTCGATGCCATGCTCAAACGGTTGCGCACTGACCGGGTCGATCTGCTCTACCAGCACCGCGTCGATCCCAATGTCCCGATCGAGGACGTCGCTGGCGTGATCAAGGACCTGAAGGCGCAAGGCAAAGTGCTGCACTGGGGTCTGTCCGAGATGGGCCTGAACACGCTGAGGCGCGCGCATGCAGAGCTTCCGGTGACCGCTGTGCAGAGCGAATACTCCATGCTTTGGCGCGGGCCGGAGGCGCAGGTCCTGCCGCTATGCGCCGAACTGGGCATCGGTTTCGTGCCCTGGAGTCCGCTCGGCGTCGGTTTCCTGACTGGCGCGATCGACGAACGCACCGCTTTTGCCGATGGTGATATCCGCAAGGGCGAGACGCGATTTGCGCGCGAGAACATTGCGTCCAACCTCGCTTTGGTATCGCTGCTGAAAACCTGGGCGACGCGTAAGCAGGCTTCGCCGGCGCAAATCGCCCTGGCCTGGCTATTGGCGCAACGGCCGTGGATCGCGCCTATCCCGGGCACCACGCAGATGGCGCACATGGTTGAGAACACCGGCGCACGCGATGTCTGGTTCACGGCGAGCGAGATTGCCGAGCTCAATGCCGCAGTCGCGGCAATCGCGGTAAAGGGAGATCGTCTGCCCCCTGGAGTGCAGACTCTGTCCGGCGTCGAAGCGGCGCCGAGATCATCGTGAGCGACGGGCCGGACTTCTCGCGGCGAATGATGCTCGCGGCACCGGCCGTATTGGCCTTTGCCAGCACCGCTGCCTGCGCCCAGGACGGAGGAGATACCCGCATGAAGGGCTCGAAGACACTCATCGCCTATGTCACTCGCTCGGGAAACACGCGAGTTATCGCAGAAACATTGCAGCGCGCGCTCAATGCCGATTTGTTCGATATCAGGCCGGCGCGGGCCTATCCCGCAGATTATGAGCAGCACGTTGCCCAGGCCACGCGCGAGCGCGACAGCGGACTGGAACCGCCGCTCGCCGGCCGGGTCGAGAATATCGCGAGCTACGACGAGATATTCCTGGGCTTTCCGATCTGGGGTGAGACTACGCCCGCAACAGTCCGCTCTTTCCTGACCGTTCACGATCTCACGGGGAAGACACTGCGCCCCTTTATCACCCATGGCGGCTACGGTGCTGGCAACAGCATGTCGGTGGTCGAAAACCATGCACGGGGCGCGCGAATCCAGGAACCGTTCGTGATGGAAGCCGATCAAGAGCGGCGTACACTCAATCAAATCAATAGCTGGCTCGGCCGCATTCGAGGATGATGACAATGAAGACGGCTTGGCGCTGACCGCTCAGGACCTAGCGCGCATTCCCCAAGCCTGTCGGGGATTCAAATTGATGGGGTGCGCTCTGCCGCTTCGCACCAACAGATTGTGAACCGCTGAACCAAAAAAGGAACCATCGTCATGACCAGCAACGTTCCCAGCGTCACCCTGAACAACGGCGTCGAGATGCCGATCCTCGGGTTTGGCGTGTTTCAGGTGCCCGATCCCGCAGAATGCGAGCGCAGCGTACGCGACGCGATCGACGTCGGTTATCGCCTACTCGATACCGCCGCATCCTACGGCAACGAAGAGGCGGTCGGCGCCGCCATCAAAAGCCACGGCATCGACCGGAGTGAGCTGTTCGTTACCACCAAGCTCTGGGTGCAGGATGCCAGCTACGAGGGTGCCAAGGCCGCGTTCGAGCGATCGATCAACAAGCTCGGGTTGGACTATCTCGACCTATGGCTGATCCATCAGCCCTATGGTGACGTGTACGGCGCATGGCGCGCGATGGAGGAGCTGCACAAGGCCGGGCGCATCCGCGCGATCGGCATCAGCAATTTCTACCCCGATCGCCTTGTCGACTTCGTGCTGCACAACGAGGTGAAGCCGGCGGTCAACCAGATCGAGATCCATCCGTTTCACCAGCAGACCGATGCAGTGAAGATCCTGGCGGAATACGGCGTCCAGCCAGAGGCGTGGGGACCGTTCGCGGAAGGCAAGAATGGCCTGTTCACGAACGCGGTGCTGCAGCCGATCGCCGACAAGCACGGCAAGAGCATCGCCCAGGTCGTGCTTCGCTGGCTGACCGACCGGAGGATCATCGCGATCCCTAAGTCGGTGCGCAAGGAGCGCATGGCGCAGAACTTCGATATCTTCGATTTCGATCTCGACGCCGGCGACGTCGAAGCGATCGCCAAGCTCGATCAGAACGCCAGCAGCTTCTTTGATCATCGCGACCCCGCGATGGTGAAGTGGCTGGGCGAACGGAAGCTCTGATCATCATTGCAGGCTGATGTTCCGGCATCGGCCTGCCCCTTTCAACCTCGTGCGGGAGCAGTTGTGATGGACATTCGATCGACCCAGGGAATGAAGCGGCTTAGCCTGCTAGGTGCAGCCGCCATGTCGGTGCTGCCTATGCAACCGTTGCTCGCGCAACAAACGCCGGCACCACCCACGGAGACGATCAAGACGGCCGCCACGCATACCCCGACCGAGCAGCAGGTCATCGACCTGTCGAAGACCAAATGGGACTGGATGGCAGACAAGAAGGTCGACTCCCTCGCGACGCTCTTCGACGATCGGGCCATGTTCACCCACATGGGAGGAACCTGGGGCAAGACCCAGGAACTCGCCACCATCCAGAGCGGTGGCATCTGGTACAAGGAGGCGTCGATCTACGCGGTTGATGTGCGGGTGTTCGGCAACACCGCGATCGTGCTGGAAGACCTGGACCTGGAGGCCGTGGTCGGCGGCCGCACCGTCACCAATCCCTTCATGGTCACGGAAGTTTACAACAAGCAGGCTGGCAAGTGGCGCCTGGCCCAGCTCACCTTCTCGCGCCTCGTTAGGCCGGTGAAGGCGAGCGCTGGCAGCAATTAGTCCCGACCGGAGGCCGGGATGGGAGACGAAACGATTAAGGTCGCAACTGCAACCGCTGCCGCGCTGGCGATGGCTGTGCCGGTCGAGGCACAGGATCGTCCATCCGTCGCGCCCAAAAACATGCAGGCAATCGCGCCGGCACTGGCTGGCTATACCGACCGGGTGCTGTTCGGCGATGTGTGGGGGCGTCCCGAGCTGGCCCCGCGCGACCGCAGCATCGTCACGCTGTCGGTGCTGATCGCTACCGGCAAAACCGCGCAGATGACGGGCCATCTTGGCCGTGGTCTCGATAACGGCATCAAACCGTCCGAGGTGGCGGGCATGGTGACGCAACTCGCCTTCTATACCGGGTGGCCGAACGCTGTGTCGGCCTTGAATGAGGTCGAGAAGGTATTCGCCGAGCGTCACGTCGATCTAACGACGCTTGCAGCGGTGCCTCCAGCCACCGCCCCGCTCCCCGCCTCCGATCCCGCGCGTGCCGCGACCGTGAACCGGACGCTCGCTCCTATCGCACCCAAGCTCGCGCAGCTCACCAACGACGTCGTGTTCGCCGACTTGTGGCGCCGCACCGACTTATCGCCCCGCGACCGTAGCCTCGTCACCATCGTCGCGCTTTCCGCAGGTGGTGATGGCGACCAGCTCGCCTTCCATGTCCAGCGTGGCCTCGAAAACGGGCTGACGCAGCCGCAGATCGTCGAGGCGTTGACCCATCTCGCTTTCTACGCAGGGTGGCCGAAGGCGAACGCCGCCATCGGCGTCGCAGGCAAGGTGTTTGCCAAGAAGGAGGTTGCCGCCATGTCAGACGTTCAGGTTATCCGTCCTGGCCAGGAGCCGAAGTCTGGTGCCGCCGACTATTTCACCGGCAGCGTGTCGGTCGCATCACCCTTCAAAGGCACTGGCGATGCGCGCCTTGGCGGTGCGACAGTGACGTTCCAACCGGGCGCGCATACGAACTGGCACACGCATCCGCTGGGGCAATTGCTGATCGTCACCGCTGGACACGGATGGGTCCAGGTCGACGGCGAGGCTGCGAAGCCGATCGCGACGGGCGACACCGTGTTTATATCGCCCGGCGTCAAGCACTGGCATGGTGCGGCACGCGATACCGCGATGACCCACGTTGCGGTGTCGGAAGCGCAGGACGGTACGTCCGTGACCTGGCTCGAACCAGTCGCCGACGACTTATACAACAAGCTGTAACGGGAGAGACGGCGATGATGAGCGAGATCGAGATGTCGAGGCGCGGTGTCCTCGCTGGCAGCGCCGCAGCGGCTGCGTTGGCAGCGGCCCCGCAAGTGGACGCACAGCCCGCTAAAGCTGCTGCGGCCGCGACCATGCCGGTATCGCTCACCGTCAACGGCAAGCGTCGTGACCTCACCCTCGACACGCGCACGACGCTGCTCGATGCGCTGCGCGAGCATCTGAAGCTCACCGGCACGAAGAAGGGCTGCGATCACGGGCAGTGCGGAGCCTGCACCGTCATCGTCAACGGCGAGCGGATCAATTCCTGCCTGAGCCTCGCCGTCCAGCATCAAGGCGACGAGGTGAAGACGATCGAAGGGTTGGGCACACCGGACAAGCTCCATCCCATCCAGGCCGCGTTCGTCCGTCATGATGGCTATCAGTGCGGCTATTGCACGCCGGGCCAGATTTGTTCGGCCGTCGCGGTACTAGACGAGATCAAGCGCGGCGTGCCGAGCCATGTCCAGGCTGATCTTTCTGCGCGGCCGCAGCCGACCAACATTGAAATGCGAGAGCGGATGAGCGGCAATATCTGTCGTTGCGGTGCCTATTCCAACATCGCCGAGGCGATGGCGGAAATCGCGGGAGCAAAGGCATGAAGCCCTTCACCTATGAGCGCGCAAAGACGCCGGCGGACGCCGCTGCCGCTGTTGCCCGTCAGCCCGGAGCAAAGTTCCTCGCCGGGGGCACCAACCTGCTCGACCTGATGAAGCTGGAAATCGAGACGCCCCGGCATCTGGTCGACGTCCAGGACCTGAAGCTCGATCGGATCGAGCCGACGACGGATGGTGGCTTGCGGATCGGCGCGCTGGTCACGAACACCGCGCTCGCTGCCGACACCCGCGTCCGTCGCGATTATGGCGTGTTGACCCGCGCGATCGTGGCCGGCGCCTCCGGCCAGCTTCGCAACAAGGCGACCACGGCGGGCAATCTGCTTCAGCGGACCCGCTGTCCCTATTTCTATGACCCCAACATGCCTTGCAACAAGCGCAAGCCGGGGTCGGGCTGCGCTGCGATCGGTGGCTATTCGCGTCAGCTCGCCGTGATCGGTTCGAGCGACCAGTGCATTGCCACCTATCCCGGCGATATGGCTGTGGCGATGCGCGTGCTGGATGCGACCGTGGAGACGGTCAAGGCAGATGGCACGACCCGCGCGATCCCGATCGCCGATTTCCACCGTCTGCCCGGCGATAAGCCTCACCTCGACAACAACCTTGAAACGGCTGAGCTGATTACGGCGGTGACGCTGCCCCGGCCGCTTGGCGGCACGCACCATTATGAGAAGGTTCGCGACCGGGCGTCCTATGCCTTCGCGCTCGTCTCAGTTGCGGCCGTGCTTCAGCAGGACGGGAGTGGCCGCGTCGCGTTCGGCGGGGTCGCGCACAAGCCGTGGCGGGTCGAAGCGGCCGACGCCGTGATGGTCCAAGGGGCCGCAGCCGTGACGTCCAGGGCGTTCGCGAACGCCCGGCCGACAGAGGACAATGCATTCAAGATACCGCTCGCGACGCGGGCGCTTGCAGCCACCATCGCGGAGGGCAAGTCAGCATGAAGTTCGACACGCCAGCAGGCACCAACCCAATCGACAGGGGAAAGGTTGTCGGCAAGCCGCACCCGCGCGTTGAGGGACCGCTGAAGACGACCGGGCGCGCGGTCTATTCCTATGAGAACCATGAGGCCGCGCCGAACGCCGCCTATGGCTATGTTGTCGGTTCGGGCATCGCCAAAGGCCGCATATCGTCGATGGACGTGCGCGAGGCCAAGGCCGCGCCGGGTGTCCTTGCGATCGTGACGGCCGATAATGCCGGCCCGATCAAGAAGCAGGGATTCTACGTCGCCAAGCCGCTCGCTGGCCCGGAGATCGAGCATTACCATCAGGCGATCGCGCTGGTCGTCGCCGAGACATTCGAGCAGGCGCGCCATGCCGCATCGCTGATCCGGGTCGATTATGCGCGCGGACAGGGTGCGTTCGATCTTGCCGCCGCACGGGCTGGCGCAAAGCCGCATCAGCGTCAGCCGGACGTGCGCATGGGCGACTTCGATACGGCGTTTGCGTCGGCCCCGGTGAAGGTCGATGGTACTTACACCACCCCCGACCACAGCCACATGATGCTGGAGCCGCACGCCACGATCGCGCGCTGGGATGGCGACCATTTGACGCTATGGTCCGCGCAGCAGATCGTGGGATGGGCGCGGCGCGACCTTGGTAACAAACTCAGCATCCCGCAGGACAAAATCCGCATCGTCGCGACCTACATTGGTGGCGGGTTCGGCGGAAAGGGTAGCGTCTGTTCGGACGCGATCCTCGCGGCGCTTGGCGCTCGCGCGATCGGCCGCGCGGTGAAGGTGGCGTTGCCGCGCCCGCTGATGCCGAACAATACGACGCACCGCCCGGCGACGATCCAGCGGGTCCGTCTGGCGGCGGGTCGCGACGGCAAGCTGGTCGCGGTCGGCCACGAAACCCTGTCGGGCAATCTACCGGGAGGCGGTCCAGAGATCGCGGCTGCGCAGACGCAGTTGCTCTATGCAGGGGCCAACCGTCTCAACCTGACCCGGCTCGCGATTCTCGACTTGCCCGAAGGTAATGCGATGCGCGCACCAGGCGAGGCGTCGGGCCTGATGGCGCTCGAAATGGCGATGGACGAGCTGGCCGAGAAGCTGGGGATGGACCCGGTGGAGCTGCGCGTCATCAACGACACTCAGGTCGTGCCGGGCGACCCTGGTCGTGGCTCACCCACCGATCCGCAATCAGCGAGCGGCAATCAGGGCAAGGCGGAGGAAGGTCCGCGACCGTTCTCAATCCGGCAGTTCGTGCCATGCCTGCGCATAGGTGCCGAGCGCTTCGGGTGGAAGGAGCGAAGCCCCAAGCCCGGCAGTCGCCATGAAGGCCGCTGGCTGATCGGCATGGGGATGGCATCCGCGATCCGCGGCGCGCCAATCATTCCGGCGGGTGGGCGTGTCACGCTCGACGGCAAGGGGATCGTGACCGTCGAAAGCAACATGACCGACATGGGTACGGGCAGCTACACCATCATCGGCCAGACGGTCGCGGAGATGATGGGCCTGCCCCTCGACCGCGTTGTGGTGAAGCTCGCAGACTCGAATTATCCCGAAGCGTTCGGGGGTGGCGGACAGGGTGGTGCCGCATCTGCCACAGCCGGAGCCTATGCCGCGTGCGTCAAGCTGCGCGAGGCCGTGGCGACGAAGCTCGGGTTCAATTCTGCGGACGCCGAGTTCGTCGACGGCGAGGTCCGTGCCGGCAATCGGCGGGCACCGCTCGCCCAGGCCGCGAAGGAAGGTGCGATCACGGCCGAAGATAAGATGGAATATGGCGACCTGTCGAAGCGGTTCGAGCAGCAGACCTTCGGTGCCCATTTCTGCGAGGTCGCAGTTGATGCCTATACCGGTGAAATCCGCATTCGGCGGATGCTCGCCGTCTGCGCGGCCGGACGCATCCTCAATCCCATCACCGCCCGCAGCCAGGTGATTGGCGGCATGGTGGGCGGCGCGGGCGCGGCGCTGATGGAAGAGCTGGCCGTCGACAAGCGCTTCGGCTTCTTCGTCAATCACGACCTCGCCGGATACGAAGTGCCGGTCCATGCCGACATCCCGCATCAGGAGGTGATTTTCCTGGAGGAAACCGATCCCACCATGTCGCCCTTAAAGGCGAAGGGCGTGGGCGAGCTTGGTATTTCCGGCGTCGCCCCCGCCATCGCCAACGCTGTTTATAACGCAACCGGGGTGCGAATACGTGAATACCCTGTCACGCTCGACAAACATCTGGCGAAGCTGCCGGAGATCGTATGATGTAGGTGGGCAGCGATTCTCGCGCCGTACCGTGCTGGCGACCCCGGCGATGCTGTCGCTCGTTGGCACAGCATGCGCCGAGGAACCGGAGCAGCCCCGCGTCCGCGCGGACAAGGCACTGGTCGCGTATCTCACCCGCTCAGGTAACACCCGTGTGATCGCGGGAAAACTGCAACGAACCGCGGGGAGCTGACCTCTTTGAAATCTGTCCCCGCGACCCTACCCGGAAGATTATGAGCAGCATGTCTCGCAGGCCACAAGAAGATACCTATTCGAGCCACCAATTTTTTAGAGGGATGCCTCATCGACTGAGCCTTTGAATTTGAAGCGGTAGCCGACAAGCAGCCTTATGGTCGTTCAGTGGCCGCTTTCGTCTAATTCAGACGTTCGCGTTAGCATGGCCAAATGTCTTAATGTGGTCGCATCCTGCCGGATCCGAGATCTTCAGAGGCGCTAATGTTGGGGAGGGGCATTCGATCAAGTCGCCTCGACACCCTCAACGCTAAAATCGGAAACTGTTCGCCGGTATGTGTTGCTCCTGGACGTCGAGCAATTCCCGAAAGATCGAAGGTGGCACTGGAAGTTATTGCATCCCGTATCGTTACACGTAACACCGATGCATAATTATCGGATTTCGACATAAGGGACTTGAAACTTTTTGTGGAACCGGATCGACGCGTGGTATCCAAGACAATCATGCTCAGAAAATTCGCAACATCCTCGGATTCTTGGAAGTTTCAGGTGGTCTGGATGACCTGCCATTTCCATCCTTAAAGTTGCCCTCTCAAAGCAACTTGAATGGCCAATGGTCGATTTGGTGAATGGTAATTGGCGCATTACATTCCGCTTCGTCGGTCCGATGCTGAACTTGTAGATTATCAGAGCTATCGAGGACCTGACCATGATGCAAAATCCTCCCCATCCCGGCAAAACTCTCAAGGACGAAGTGATCGCGCCTTTGGGTTTGTCTGTCACCGAGGCGGCAGAACGGCTTGCAATGTCGCGAGTTGCTTTGTCGCGAGTGCTGAACGGGAAGGCTGGCATTAGCCCCGACTTGGCGCTGCGGCTTGAGCAGGCGGGGGTTAGCACCGCGCGCGCTTGGGTGGCATTGCAGGCCAACTATGATCTTTGGTGCGCGAGGCAGCATCAACAGCCGCCAGTGAGAGCCTTGCGGGACGCAGCCTGAAGGCAATCCCGTCCCGAATAGCATAGTGATAAATGATTAAGGCGCGCACTGTAAGCTTGGCTTTCAAATGGGGGTAATGCACGTGTGGCCATTTTCTAAAAAGCGTAACGTTGAGGTATCGAGCGAGAGCGTCGTTGAGGCTCCAGCGGGCCTCACTCCTGAGCAGATGGAGCAAGTGCTGTTGCTCCATAGGGGCGAAGGCGCTCATTTTTCGCTTTTCTATGCCAATCTCAATGGCCATGAACATGAAGTCATCACGCCAGATACAATCCATGAGTTTATCCAGGTCATTCAGGCTGAACCAAACTTCACTGAAAATGGACGGACCTATGCAGCCAATCGTTTAGCCAGCGAAGCGGATTTCACTTGCCGCAGCGACGTGTTCGAACTCCTGATGTTTGGCCACATGAACAACAAAAATCAGGAACATAAGGGCCTGATCCTCGCCTGGCGAAACGCGGTCAGAAAATACGGTTTTGCTGATCTGTGCGCCCGCATTGGGTTTGACCATTTAGAATTCCTTGAACGAGCTACCGTCAGCCGCAGGCAAGCTGACCTCAATAGGGTCTATGCGAAGCTCGAAGAGCGTAAGCAGTACCTGAAGCCGTTGCTCCTTCGCGCTATGGCGAAGGGGCGAAACAAGTACGGCGAGGTCGATTATGGGGAGTACGTCAAAGAGGTTTCAGATTTCTTTGATTACTATTTCCCCGGAGAATCGCTGCCGTTCTTTTTCGGCCGCAACCCGATACTCAGTGCGGTCAGGTATCTTAAAGATTGGGTAAGTGAACCTCAGGAGACGATTAGAATTCCGCTTGACGGCATCGACTTTGAGCATTGGTGCGCAGCCCGCTTAGAAGAACAAGGATGGGCAGCGCGTGTAAGTCAAGCCAGCGGCGACCAGGGTGTTGATATTGAGGCTATGAAGGACGGCAAAACCGTCGCCATCCAGTGCAAGCGCTACGCTCAGGTGATTGGCAATAAGGCTATCCAAGAAGCCTACGCAGGTATGATGCACTACCGTGCGGACGCGGCGTGCGTCATCGGCACTGGCGGTTACACGGCGTCAGCGATTGAGCTTGGAAACAGCACTGGAGTCCTTCTGATCGACGCAGAGAATATCAGCGAGTTCAGCTATCTCGTTGAATCTCACGCGCAGCAATGAGCAGGAGAGTAGCTTGAAGCATCGGGATAGTCCGAACTGGCTGAGTTTCGAAAAGGCCTGGCTGGCTTGGACACCCGAGCAAACGTGAAGCGTGAAAGGGGCCATTAAAAGGGCCACTTTGCTAAAGAAGCGGGTTTAGGCTCCGCCATTTAGAAAAGTCACTTGTAGCACAAGATAGAAATGTCACCTCTCGATGCCTCTGGGGCAGTTGCGCTAAGTGGGTTACGATCAAGGATGTTTTATGTGGGGAACCTTCGGTTCCCCACATAAAACATCCTTGATCGTTCAAAAACATCATCAGTTCGCATCTCGCTCTTATTCATTATCGAGAGAGGTTGGTGCAAACTGCTGTTGCTAAAGACGAATTCTGAACCCGAATTCCGCAAGGCGTACAATTCTAATTGACTTCTATTCCACATAAACGCGGACATGAACCGGCGTTTCAATGCGGTGATTGCCGAGTTCACCGATACGGTCGAAATCTACTCGATCGACGAATCCTTCTTTCGTCTGCCGGTATTGCCGAGCGGCCTCGGCGACGTCGAAATGGCGCACCGTGTCCGCGCGGCCGTCAAGCGCTCGGTAGGCCTCCCCACCCGCATTGGCCTCGGGCCGACCCGCACACTCAGCAAAGTGGCAAACGCCCTCGCCAAGGCGTCCGAAAAGGTATGGGGCGGGGTCGTCGATCTGCATGACGAAGGCCTGCGGCGCCGGCTCTTGGCGGCCTGGCCGATCGAGGAAGTCTGGGGCATCGGACCTGCATTGGCGAAGCGACTGCGGCCGCTCGGCGTCCGGACGACTGGCGAGCTTGCTGCACTTCCCGCAAAAGTGGCGCGCGACGTGGGAACGGTCGTGCTCGAGCGGCTGGTGCGCGAACTCAACGGCATCGAATGCAGCGATTTCGAGCCGGAGCCGGCTGCGCTAAAGTCCACGGCGGTCACGCGCAACTTTGGCGAACCGGTTCGGGACGTCGAGGCGCTGCGTGAAGCCATGGTGCGGCGCGCCGTACGCGCGGCCGAGAAAATCCGTAACCAGCGGTTGCAGGCGAGCCGCCTGATTGCCTTCGCACATGGCAGTCGCTTCAAGCCGAACGCGCCTTCGGCCTCGCGCGTCGGGCGGCTTTCGCCTGCCAGCAACGATCCGCGCGTCATTGCCGGCATGGCCGGCAGGATGGCCGAGGCCATGTTCGAGGTTGGCGCAGTCTACACCAAGTGCGGTGTGATGCTCGAGGGACTGGAGCAGGAGGCGCAGGGGCAGCTCGACATGTTTGCCGCGCCCGATCCCCGGTCGCCGAAGCTGCTGGCCGCGCTCGACGAGATCAATACAAGGTTCGGGCGCCAGACCTTGCGGCTGGGTTCCGAAGGGATGGGCGTGAAGGCCTATGATACCAAGCGTGCCTTGAAAAGCCCCTCCTGGACCACACGGATCGATCAGGTTCCGGTGGCGCGGTGAGACTGCCGGCCCCCCGTGTAATGATCGAGCTGGTTGCTTACGTTTTCTCGATGAGGTGAACCTCGACGGTGAAGCCCATGAGTTCGAGCCTATTTGCCGCAGCCCTCAGGCTGACTTTGCTGAAGAAGGGCAGATCGACCTTTTTCGATCGCTTATACGGGTGGCGCATAATCCCGTAGACGATTCGATACTCGGCTGTCACCGGCTTCTTCTGTCGTCCGTCGGGAATTACGGCCTCGAAGCCGAACTTGCCCGTTGCCTTCTGTCTTTTCAGTGCCTTCGTGCGCATCTCGCCGCGGAACGTCGGGTCGCGGACGAACGATTCCGCCGAGACCACGCCTTGGCTCCACAAGTGGCTGATAAGATCCGACGCATGCCCATCCTTCAAGTGGATGAAGGCCTTGTCGCGTGACAGAAAATCGCAGGGTTCGAGATTGGCACGGCCCGCACCCGCGGGCGACACCTTTACTTGATCGAGCATCAGCAGATCGGGCTTCTTATCAAGTTCGGTGATCAGTTCGCGCTCATTGATCGCCGTCGTTTTAGCTACGATTGGCGTTGCGCTTACGAGCTTGCGGAAGTCGGCCTCGACGCCCTTGTAGAAATTGCTCTCTACACAGTACCAGTCTCCGGCAAACAGAACGTAGGTCGTGCCATTGTGCACGGTCTCGAAGACCATGCAGTCGTAAACTTTGCGCTTGTGCGATTTCTGCCCTTGCCCGTCGACGACGACCCGGATTTCATGATTTGCCTTGATGTCCTCGATGCTGGTGATTTCGCTTGGCCGGCCTCCAGCAAGTTCGGCAACATAGTCTTCGATCGTCATTTCGCTGTATCCGGTCTTCGTCCCGGAGCGAAAGCCCACGCCAAAGTATCCGATTTCGTGGGCACGTTCAGGATCGATGATCTCCGGGAGGGTGAAGTGCAGATCGGACGGTTGTCCGTCCAGCAGCCCCTCGATCTCGGCATAGACGAGATTGTCCAAGACCTCGACGACATCGGTTTCCCGCACGGGAGTGACGTAGTCGATGAAGGCATAGTCCTTCTTATAGTCTTGCGCCTCGAAGAGTTCGAGCGCCTTCTTGCACTTGTCGGCAATTGTAGCAGGGAGAACTCGCGAGTTGAGCGTAAGTGCATCGCGGCCCGCGAGGGAGCTGGCGAAGTCGCTGTCGGTGGGGACGCCGCCTGCCAGGCGGAAAAGATCGCGCTCAACATCGATACCGAATCCGCCGAGGTCGGATTTGCGGCTGGCCTGGAAGCGCTTCTGGAACGAGGTGGCGTCCAGCGTGGCGACGTCGATATTCTTGAGATTGGCCCGGGCAATCGAATTAAGCGCGACTTTAAGTCCAAAGTTGCGTTCAAAGGCATTGGCCTGAAGCGAAAGGTGGGCCGCCCCGAAGGCGAGGGCGAATGTACGTTTGGCTTCCTTGCCCACGGGAACCTCGAGGAACAGCACCGCCGAACAGCTCTGGTTCTGTAGCTGGAGTGGGTCTCCGTCGACGAATGCGTTGACGAAGCCCAGCCAGCCAGGCGCGGTGCCGACAGTCTGTTCATGGAACAGCCTGCCGTATTTTGCTGCCTGTTCCTTCAGTTTCTTGGGATTACGAATTACCTCGTCGACCGTCCAATCCTCGCGGAGGAGCCGGATTGAAATCGTAGGCGTAGATTCAGGTGGAGCTTTCGTTCGTTTCGCAGTCATCGCCTTGCCTCGCTTCGTCGCACGTTGCAGGGACAGGTAGAAAGCGAATTGTCGGATTTTAAGGCGTGGTTCTTATTGAACTTCACTGTGTTCTATTTTGGGTCACGGCTCCACAAGATTGTGAAAAAGTCGGGGTTCGTCAAATTTACGCCAATCGTTTGCAAGATTACTTCAGATGCTGTCTTTGGGGTTGATAATGGCGGGACTGCTGAAATAGTTCTTCTCGCATGCTTCACAGCTTTTGCTGCGTTCGCTCCAGCTTGTTCGGCGGGACGAACACAGATTACGGATATCAGATTGGGCGCCGGAAGAGTGTCCCGGCGTGTGACCTAAGCTTGCCGTTGCGCCGCAGAAACTGCTCGGGCGCCTCGCGCCCGCCGGCGCGACCGCGCTCCATGCCGCACCCGGGCGGGCTGAGCGCCCTTAAGCCCCGCGCGCAGGCACCGAGCCCCGTCCCGGGTCTCGGCCTGCCGGTCAGGATCGCTGGCGCGGATGAGGGCGAGCATGCTCGCCCTCATGTGGACGCTCACGTGCTTCGCCCGCGAGCGGCGCCATTTGTGAGCCTCTCCCGGGCAAAGCCGGGGGTGGGCTTGACGCCCGTCTAGGCCCGCCGCCGGCCCCTGCAAGCCGCTCGTTCCTCGCCGGCTCCTCCACTGCGTTACGGCCCTTGCCACCCCGATCCTGCGGATCGGGGCCCCGGCTGCGGGTGCAGGCGCCACCTGGACGCGGGCCTTGTCGGTCGTCCGGGCCGCCCACCCCCGTCTTTTCCGGGGAGGCCATGGTGGTTTTTGGGCAGGCTTGGAGGTGAGACATGCGCAGCAATCGCAAGGCCTCGCAATGTGCGAGGTCGCAAGTTCGGGTTCTCAGTGAAACCGGTTCAGGCCAAGGCAGTGCAACCGGTCGTCCCCGGCCAAAGCGGCTGGGGACATCGGAGCGCGGGCGGCCCGGCGATGTGGACAAGCCGGTTCATAACTGCCGGGACAAGCTTGGGGGTAACTCTGCTGTCAACCGTTCCCGTGATCGGGAGTCTGGGCAGGAAAGTGAGGCAAAATCCCGATCCTCGCTTTACGACGAGGTCACCGCGCGGATCGTGGCAGAACTGGAGGAGGGGCGTTTCCCTTGGGTGCAGCCGTGGTGCAGTGCAGCTTGCGGGGGCAATCCCGGCGGCGGCGGGGTGCCCTGCCTGCCGCGCAATGCGCTGACCTTGCGGACATACTCGGGCATCAACATTCTCCTGCTCTGGGCATCGGCGCTTGCCCACGGCTGGGAGCGCCCCGGCTGGCTGACCTTTCGGCAGGCGCTCGCGGCGGGCGGGAATGTGCGCAAGGGCGAGCAGGGGACGCAGGTCGTCTATGCCGATCGCTTTACGCCCGAAGCCGAAAAGGAACGCGCGCGGGCGAGTGGTGACGAGGCCAAGTCCGTTGCCTTCCTCAAGCGCTTCACCGTTTTCAATGTGGCGCAGTGCGATGGATTGCCGGATGATCTCATTCCCCCGACCGTCGCCTTGCCCGAACGCGAGATCGTTCCGGTGGGTGAGGCGGTCATCGCCGCAAGCGGGATCGATTTTCGTATAGGCGGCGACAAGGCGTTCTATTCGCCGGGGCGGGACTTCGTGCAGGTACCCCCGCAGCAGACCTTCCACGATCAGGTGAACTTCTATCGGACGGCGCTGCACGAATTGACGCACGGCGTCGGCCATAGTTCGCGGCTCAATCGGAACCTGACCGGCGCATTCGGTTCGAAAGACTACGCACGCGAGGAATTGATTGCGGAATTGGGTTCGGCGTTCCTTTGCGCGGCGCTCGGGATCGTGCCGACGGTGCGCCACGCCGACTATTTGGGGGCGTGGCTTGAAGTCCTGCGCGAAGACAATCGCGCAATCTTCCGGGCCGCCAGCATGGCGAGCAAGGCAGCGGACTGGCTGCTCGCGCGCCATGCCGCCGCCGAAGCCGAAGTGGCGGCCGATCTCGCTGAGGAAATCGGGGCTGCGCGAACCGGTGCGCCAGCATGCGCGCGCCGCACCGATGTCGTGCCTGCAGATGAGGGGAGGGCCGGGGCATGACGATCATTTCCCAATCGACCCGCGCGATGCTGAGCGCCAACTTCGAGCATAGCATCAAGAATCCCAAGTTCGATCCGCTGCCGCTGGTCCGCCTGTTCAATCCGATGGGCCGCGCGGTCTGGCTTGCGACCGAACTCTATGCCGACGACGACACGCTCTACGGGCTTGCCGATCTCGGCTTCGGAACTCCGGAACTCGGCATCTTCTCGCTTCGCGAGATCGAGGCCATCCGCCTTCCGCTCGGCATCCGGATCGCTCGCGACCTCGGATTTGCCACCCGGCATCGTTTGTCGATCTGGGCCGAGGCGGCGCGCCTCGCAGGGTCCATACCCGACGCCGCCGACCTCCTGAGCCGCCTTACCCGCGAGGATCCCGGCGCAATCAGACTTCTGCCCCGCTGAGGGGCCGATGACGCAGGCGGTCGGTGCAATCCCGCTCGGGCGCCTCAACCTAAGCCGGTCCACCTTATCCCATCACGAACTCGGTGGACCGGCACTCACAATCAGGAGTGCTTTCCATGAAACTCGAATTCATTGCCTTGGGCAACCTTGCCGTCAGCAAATCCAATATGCGTTACGCCCGTAAGGCCCCCGACGTGTCCGACATTCTTCCGACCGTCCGGGCGCGCGGCGTAATCCAGCCGATTCTCGTCCGGCCGAACTGCCAGCCAGGGCACTACGAGATCGTTGCGGGCGCGCGCCGCTTCCATGCCGCGCGGATCGTTGCCGACGATACCCGAGCAAATGCCGAGAATGGGGAGGGGGCGCGACCGGACGATGGCGCCGACGAGGCCGAGGCGATGATGCTTCCCTGCGCCATTCTCGATGAGGGCGACGACGCCGATGCGATCGAGGCATCGCTGATCGAGAACATCGCCCGGCTCGATCCCGACGAAATGACGCAGTGGGAATGCTTCACCCGCCTGATCCGCGAAGGCCGCAAGGTCGAGGAAATCGCGATTACGTTCGGGTTGCCGGACCTTGCAGTCAGGCGCGTACTGGCGCTCGGTAATCTGCTGCCGCGCATCCGCGATCTCTATCGCCGCGAGGAAATCGACGTTGCGACCGTCCGGCAATTGACCCTCGCCTCCAAAAGCCAGCAGCGTGATTGGCTCGCGCTGCGCGACGACCCCAATTCCTATGCTCCCTGCGGATATCAGCTAAAGGCATGGCTGTTCGGCGGTCAATCGATCGCCGTAAGCCACGCGCTGTTCCCGGTCGAAGACAGTGGCCTTTCCACGGTATCGGACCTATTCGGCAGCGAGGCCTATTTTGCCTGCGGCAAGACATTCTGGCCGCTCCAGAATGCCGCCATCGAGGCGCGGTCTCGGCAATATCTGGAGCAGGGCTGGGTTGATGCAGTCGTGATCGGACCCGAGGCCAACTTCCACTCGTGGGAATACGAGAAGACCCCCAAGCGCAAGGGCGGCCGCGTCTATCTCGATGTGCGCGCGAACGGTGAAGTCGTGATCCATGAAGGCTACCTCTCGCGCAAGGAAGCGGCCAAACTGGCCCGCAGCGAGGCCGCGGGAGCAGGGCAGAAACCCGTGCGACCGGAAGCAACGGCCATTACCGGCACCTATGTGGACTTGCACCGCCATGCCGCCGTGCGCGCGGCGCTTATCGGGCATTCCGGCCTCGCGCTGCGCATGATGGTCGCCCATGCGATTGCCGGGTCTCCGCTCTGGCGCATTGTGCCCGAGCCACAGAGCGTCAGGAACGATGCCGTCAAGGAAAGCGTCGAGAATTGCCTCGCCGAGGCTGTGTTCGACGAGCGGCGGCGCGCGGTTCTGGCGCTGCTGAACCTGCCCGACGACGAACCCACGGTGATCGGTGGAACCGGCTATGGTATGCGTGGTTCCGGGAGGGAATTGTGCAGGCTGTTCGCCCGCCTCGTCGAACTTCCCGATGGCGTTGTCATGGAAGTTTTGACCATCGTCATGGGAGAGGCGCTGGCCGCTGGCAGTCCGGCGGTGGAGACGCTCGGTGTCGAGATGGGAGTTTCCATGGCCGATTGGTGGGAAGCGGACGCCGCTTTTCTCGAGACGTTGCGCGACCGCGAGGTGCTTCTGGCAATGGTTCGTGAAATCGCCGGTGATGTCGTGGCCGAGGCCAATGCCGGGCAAAAGGGCAAGACGCTCAAGGGGATCGTCCGCGATCATCTGGCCGGAAACGGCGGTCGGGAAAAGCGCGAGGGCTGGGTGCCGCGCTGGATGACCTTCCCGCCTTCCGCCTATACGGCGCGGGGCGGTGTGGGCACCGTTGAGGCGCATGTGCGCGCCATGCGCGCGCCGGAGCCCGACGAGGACTACGGTGAAGGGGAAGGGGCCGAAGCGGAATCGCCGGACGACGATTTCGTTGCCGAGGAAGGCTGCGAAGTCGGGACTGGCGACGACCGGGAAGCTGCGTGAAATAATCGGGCGGAGGCGGATTTACCGCCTCCGCCCGATCCCCTTGCGAGGGTTCGAAATTTTTGCGGCGGGGCCGCGCCCTGAAAGGCGCGGCCCCGCCGCCTATACCAAATGTTCATTGCCCGGAGCCATTCGCGGCGGCACGGTTTATCCAAATCCGGGCGCCGGACCGGCGATCATAAAGGGCAGGACCATGACCGAACTTCACGTTATCGAAAAGCTGGTCACCCGCCTTTCGCCCGAGCCGGTCTGCGACGATTGTATCGCGCAGACGCTGGGGCTTCCTCCATCCGAGAACGCGGAGCAGGCAGTCCGCGAACTTGTCGGTTCGAACGGCTTCGAGAGGATAAAGGATATATGCAGCCTGTGCGGTGAGATGCGCCCGGTTACCCGGCTGAAGTAACCTTGCACCTGCCTGTTTCACGGATGGGCGGCAGGCAAGGCCAAGGTCTCCGCTCAGCGCCACACGGGGCCGGCATTTGCAAATATTCGTGCTACAATGGGCGGACGATCCGGTAGAGCGCAGACCGTCCCGGAAAACTCTGCCGTCTTCGGGGACGGAGACTGCCGAACCGGCATCGCCGAACCTCAAGAATGATCGATTTCATAGCGGGAGATCGCCTTTCGATCAGCGTCGCGGCCCGCCCTAACGATCCGACCCGGCGCACCTCAACTGTACTTGCTGGAACCGGCTTCCGCGCTCTCCGATAGTTTCGCAGCGCGCGCGGTACGTGGCTCGCGAAAGCGCCATTGCCCCGCCTAATGGCGTTTCGGAGAGTCCCTGCCGTCGACCGCCGCCTGCACGGAAACCGCCCAGGCCCTCAGATAATGCGCGCGGGTCTTGTACTCTTCGCCGGCCTTGAGATGCACCATGGCGGCCCGGCCCAGCGACTGCGAAATCTCGGTGGCGGTACACACACCCTTGTCCTCAAGTAGCCCCGCAATCGCGGCGATCGCACTCCCGAACGCGAACACGGCATCTTCGTCCATGGCGTCTCTCCCGGCACCGACTGGCGCCGGTCCAGTCTGCCTTGTCCCGCAACACAAAGCCAGCGTCGGGAGCGAAGCCGGATGGGCGTCGCCGGCCTCGGGTTCGGCGTGTAAGCTCCCGAAATCGGGCGTTCATCTGCATCGTCCGCGATCTGCCTGAACCTGCCGTCACTCAGGGTGGACCGCCGAGCGGGAAGTCATCTCGCAGGCGCATCGTGCCCGACCAAATCCGGGTCCCGGGGCATCGACCTGGGACAGGCGCGACATTCCCGAAACCATCGCGGATCCGAACTATTTCCCCGCCCGCCAAGGCGGGCTCCTCGCGGCCGCTGCGCTTCAAATAGGTCGGCCCGCTCCGGTCCTCTGCTGCGCGTCGGCCTGACGGTTCGGAAAGATCGCTGAGCCCGTCCCTCCAGGTCTGCCCATCGCCCGGAAATGGTTCGGGCGGACTTTGGCAGGAGATGAAAAATGCCCGCAATCGGATATGTCACCCGCGACGGCCGCAGCTTCAAGGGCCAGCTTCGCACCCTCTCGATCCGCGCGGATATCGAGATCATGCCCAACACGCGAAAGACCAGCGACGCCCAGCCGGACTATCGGGTTTCCTCAGGCGGCGTCGAGGTGGGAGCCGGCTGGCTGCGGCGCAGCGAAAGCTCGGGGAACGACTACGTTTCGCTCAGCCTCGCCGCTCCGGAATTCGGACCCCGGCGGCTTTACGCCAACCTCGGGCGCGCGGCCGGTCAGGACGACGAAGACGCGTTCGCGATCATCTGGAATCCCGCCGACTGAGTGCCCGTTCCGCCCTCGCATCCGGCCCCGCATCCTGATGGATGCGGGGCCCCATCGGCGCTTCGTACCGAGGCGGTCGGTTACGTTTCGGGCACCATTTGGGAAGGCTTTCAAAGCATGACGGCGGGTTGGATCGGCGCGGGTGCGCTGACGCAGTTCGCCTGGTGATTGCAGGCACCGGCCAGGGGGGGGCGAAATCGCACAGGTCGATTTTCGCCCCTGCCGCATCGTGTCCATGGCCGTCATCACTCCTCCAGGCGGCTCATCCGGGACGCCCGAAGGGAGCGAAATCATGATGGATAGTCGCGATCGCAAGGCGTGCGCCGCGGGCCATGGAAGACCTCAAAATCTGCGGCCAAGAATGTCGTCCACGAGGACGAAATCCAACGTCGAGATACGCGCCCGCGAAGCCCGGGAGACCTGTCCGTTTCTGACCACCAAGGAGGCTGCCTTCTTCCTCGGCCTGGCCGTCGTCACGCTGGCGGCAATGCGGCGGAAGGGCACCGGGCCCAAGTGCCGCAGACATGGACGGGACTGGCGCTATCACATCGACGACCTCGAGGCATGGTCGCTCTCCGACACAGTGGGAGGCGCGCATGACTGACGCCCGCAATCTGCCGCTCTTCGCCTGGGGCGAGGCACTTCGCAGCGCCCGCGCGCGCCGCCGTCTGCTTCGTCGGCGAGCGGCTCTGATCGGCGCCGGGATCGCAGCGCTCACCGCCACGCTGGCCTTTCCACCGGTCCCCCGCCTGATGTGGAACCACAGCGCCAGCGCGCCGATTGGTCTCTACCTCGTGACGCCCGGCGCTCCGCTTGTTCGCGGCGATATGGTCGTCGCCTGGCCGCCCGAGTCGGCGCGCACGCTGGCAGCGCATCGCCATTATCTGCCTGCCGGCGTGCCGCTCGTGAAGCGCGTGGCTGGTGCGGCCGGGGACACCGTTTGCGCCCATGGCGACATGGTGACGGCGAACGGGCAAGCCATTGCGCGCCGGCTTGGCTCCGATCCTTCGGGCCGTCCGTTGCCGCGCTGGGAAGGGTGCATTCGGCTGCGGCAGGGAGCCTACTTTCTGTTGATGACGCTGCGGCCGGACAGCTTCGATGGCCGCTACTTCGGCGCCACCCGAGAGCGCGATATCCTCGGCAAGGCGCGTCCGCTGTGGCTGCCCTGATGCGTGCGTACAGGGCTTATGCAAGGCCCACATCGTCGGCTTTACGGCCCAAACGATGGGTTCGGTTGCCTACAGCGATGCTGGTGCTCCCGGCGCTATTGATGGGCCCGGTATTCTCTTCATCCACGCAGGCGAAAGAAGCCGACGCCGTCTCCCATTGGCGCGCGGAGATCGGGGATGCATCCGCCCGCTTCGGGATCCCCGCGATCTGGATCGAGCGGGTGATGCGCGCTGAAAGCCGGGGGCATACAACGCTGGACGGCAGGCCTATCATCTCGCGCGCCGGTGCAATGGGGCTCATGCAGCTGATGCCGGATACCTGGGCCGAGCTGCGGCGGCGGCTCGGTCTCGGGAGCGATCCGCACGCGCCGCGAGACAACATCCTGGCGGGGACGGCCTATCTCCGGGACATGTACGATCGCTTCGGATATCCGGGCCTCTTCGCCGCCTATAATGCGGGGCCAGCGCGCTATGCAGCATCGCTTGCGAACGGACGTCCACTTCCGGCCGAGACGCAGGCCTATCTGGCCTCGGTCACTGGCGGCGACAACGGATTTTTGCGCCGGGATAGCACCGAGGGTGCGCAAACGATCCTCGCGCCATCCTCGCCTTCAGGCCCCATCCGGCAGTCGATCTTCATCGTGAGGTCCTCGGCAAATGCCGGGACCTCACCTGACGTAGCATCGGACCGCCACGCGCCATCCCAGTCTGGCGGGGCGGCCGAGATCGACCCGCTTTTCGCTGTCCGCATTCTCGGGGCCGGACCGGCCCGCTGACAAACGCGCTCGCAGCATCGCCGCGGGAGAGAAGCGGCACCTGACTGCGGGTGTCGAGCGAGGACGAGAGGTAGACAGCCCTCCTCGGATCTGCCGAGCGTGACGGCCTCTGCGGCGGCTGTAAAGGCCGGCGGCACCTCCAATTTTGCCGCAGAAATAGAGCGCGCTACGCGCGCGAGTTTGTTTGTTTTCCTGGGGCAAAATCGGCTCCTCCGCCGCCGCTTCGCGGCGCACCGACAAGCCGGCGCGGCCCTGACAGCCACCGCGCCGACCGTCGGGCGACAAGGGTCCTCGAAGGTCGGGGACGCTCTAGCGAAGGAGGCTGTTATGGTTGCTCAGGTAAGCATCGGCGTTGCGGCGCAGCGGGTCATGGAAAAGCTGGTGGCAGGGCTCGAGATCGAGTTTGGACATGGAGCGGGCGCGGCGCTGGCAGCACGGTTCATGGAGGCAGAGGAGAGCGATTTCGTGTGGGACGCACGGGTGTGCGAGCGTTGGCTTGGCACGTTGATGTGCGATGGTGATTGCGGATCGGTTTGCGATTGCAAGGGACCGGATGGCGAGTGGTTCGAACTCGACAGGGTTGCGATCGTGGGGTGCCTGGATGGGGCTTGGTACGCGGCGGTTAGCATCGTCGACGGCGATGGCCGGGCGCACGGATTGATGGCGCGGCGGGCATGCGCGAGCGAAGGCGAAGCACGCGAAGCCTATGCCGCATTGCGATGAGAGGGAGGTCGGTTTCCAGCCGGGATGTGGGTGCACTTCGTTGCCTCGCACCCCGGCTTTTTTGTGCTCACCAGGCAAGCGGGGCTGGGCGTCGGTGCGGGTGAGGCGGAGGGAGCAGGGGAGGGCGGGATATGCGGCTGAGAGGTTAGGGGCGCGTAAGGCAAGATAAAGGCATGGCACCCCTGTGCCATAACCTGTTGTCTGCACATCGTTTTTGGCGGTTTTTAATGGCACTGGCCGTGATTCGGCAGTGCCATGAGGCCGTTCGCACCCGTGTTTCTGCGGCCTTGGATGGCACCGGTTTTCAGAAATCCGCTGTGGCCGCATGATTGCCGGGATTTTCCTGTCGCGAGCATTGCCATGATCGATGATGACGACTTCATGCCTCGTCTGGGCCGCCAGAAGGCGAAGGGAAGCAGGGGTGTAAAGCGCTATCTCGGGCAGGTGCTCGCGGCTGCAAATCTGGCGCGCGGCGGCGCGCGGGGGCCGTCCGGAAAATCGGGATTTTCCGGGAGCAAAATCGGGCGCGGCGCAGGCGTGGGACGCATGCTCGCCAGCAGGGGCGGAATGGCGGGTAGTCACCGTCGCCGTGTGGTGGTAAAAGCGAGCATCGTCAGGCTGAGCGGCAAGGGCGTTGCGGCGGCCGCCGCGCACCTTCGTTACCTGCAGCGCGACGGGACTACCCGAGAGGGAGAGCGTGGCTCACTCTACGGGCGTGATCTCGATACCGTGGATGGCAAGGCTTTCCTCGAAAAGGGGACCGGCGATCGTCACCAGTTCCGTTTCATTGTCTCGCCCGAAGATGGCGATCGATACGAAGACCTGAAGCCGCTGACGCGGCGGCTTATGGCGCAGATGGAAAAGGATCTCGGCACCGAGCTCGAGTGGGCGGCGGTCGATCACTACAACACGGCCCATCCACACACGCATATCGTCGTGCGGGGGAAGGATGTTGAGGGCAAGGAACTGGTGATAGCCCGCGACTATCTCACCAGTGGGATACGCGAGCGTGCGGCCGACCTCGTTGAACTCGATTTGGGGCTCCGGTCGGACCGGGAAATCGTCGATGGTCTTCGCGCGGAAATAGGCCAGGAGCGGCTGACCTCGATTGACCGGTTGCTGATCGGCGAGGCAGGGCAGGATCACGAGGTTGCTGCCAGGTCGCACGATCCGCTCCAGCAATCTGTGAGGGCCGGGCGTCTCGCCCATCTTTCGCGGATGGGTCTGGCCGAACATCTGGACGGCGATCGTTACCGCCTCGCCGCCGATCTCGACGATACGCTGCGCAGCATGGGCGAACGGGGTGATGTAATCCGTACGATGCAGCGCGAATTCACGAGGCTGAAGGTCGAGCGGGCAATGGCGGATCAGGTGATCTATGACCCGTCAGTAGAGAATGCTCGGCCCCTCATGGGGCGGGTGCTTTCACGCGGGCTCGCCGACGAATTCGAGGACCGCCATTACCTGATTGTCGACGGGGCGGACGGACGCAGCCACTATGTCGCGATCGGCAAGGCCGGGCAGAGCGCTCTTGGCGCAGGGGTAGACGAGGCCAGTTCGCTCGCGGGTTCCATAGTCAGAATAGAGCCGCTGCGCCCTAGCGTGCGCGAGGTCGACCGGACGATCGTGGCTGTCGCGGCGGCAAATGGTGGCCATTACCAAATCGACCTTCACTTGCGGCACGATCCCAACGCTACCCAGACTTACGCCGAGACCCATGTCCGCCGCCTCGAAGCGATGCGGCGTGAGAGCGGACTTGTAGTTCGTGAGCCCTCCGGGCGCTGGACGATTTCTGCCGATCACCTGGAGCGGGTTACCACGTGGCAACAGGGGCGGATCAGGGACCAACCAGTGGCCGTTGAATTGCTGACCCGCGAGCCGCTGGGTAAGCTGGCACAGATGGACGCTGCAACCTGGATCGATCGAGACCTGACTTCGGGCGCGCCGGAACCGGCGCGCAAGGCGGGATTCGGACAGGAACTGTGCGACGCCCGTAACCGAAGGCGACAATGGCTTCTGGCCCGGGGACTTGCGGATGAAGTCCAGGGCAGGACCGTGTTCGCAGACGGCATGATGGACGCGTTGCGTCGCCGCGAGTTGCTACGGGTTGCAGCCGGCCTCGAAGACGAGTTCGGTCGGCCCTATCGCGAAGCCCGGCAAGGCGAGCCTATCGAAGGCGTCTATCGTCGAGCTGTCGATCTGGTCAGTGGCAAGCATGCGCTGATCGAGCGCAGCCGGGATTTCACGCTGGTTCCCTGGCGCCCGGCGCTTGAAAAACAGGTCGGGAAGTCCGTCTCCGGCTTGATGCGGACGGGCGGCATCAACTGGACTATTGGGAGAGGGCGGGGCGGCCCGGGTTTCTCTTGAAAATTGGGGCTAGTGGCGAGCAATAGAATTGCCGAGCGTTGTACCTATTAAATTTTAGTTTTTTTGCTGAATGAGTGTGTAGAAAAATCATCAAGAGATTTGACGTCATCAATAAAATGCGATTAAATCCAAGTGCGACGAATAGAACGGCGCGGTTGGCGAGCGCGCCGACAAAAAGGCTTGCTGATGAAGAAGAGTTTTGCATTTTTAATCGGTGGAATTTTGATGCTCACCGGTTGTGGTCAAAATGGCAGTGATTTTCTTGGAACCTGGGAAAGCACCAGGCAGGCCAAGAGCACCATGACCATCGAACGGAACGGGGATGCTTACATCGTCCGCAGGGAGATCCCTACTTACGTTGGCGCTCCCAAGAAGGACTCCTATCCGGCAACGGTTGAAAACGGAATGCTCCATATGAATGTCGGTATCGGGACGATCGATTTCGCAATCGACAAATCGTCGGGCCATCTCGTTGGTGGTGGGTTGGATTACCTGAGAAAGTAGCGAGCCTCGTCCGACGCTAAATTGGGCCGACCGTTGCATAAGGGTGTCGGCTACCGACGCTTTGTTGTCGTTCCTGAGCTGGATTTCGATCCCCAAGTCCAGACTGGCAGCTATTCCGGCGGCTGCCGACCAGATACGACGTTTGATGGCGCTCTATTGAACGCCCATTTCTGACGGAAACTGCCGCTTGTTTTTTCCGGCGGTCAATCAGCCTCGCTACGCGCCTGACAACTCTTTGGTTTGGGTGCCTGTGGACGGTGCTTGGTGCCATTGCTACGGTATCTCTGGGGGGAACGAATGTCCGAAGACGCCAGCTTGTTTTTCGATAACCGATTCTTGGAACGTCATGCCGGTTCGATCATCCAAGATCCCGCCATCGCGATCGTCGAACTCGTCGCTAATGCATGGGACGCTTGGGCCACACGCGTTGATATCGTTTGGCCCGAAGCTGGCAGCGACAGCTATTTTGAGATTGAAGACAACGGCAAGGGTATGTCGGAGGCTCAATTCCGCTTGCGATGGCGGACGCTCGACTATGACCGGGTTCGCACGCAGGGGAAGCAATCGCTGCCACCACCCGAGCTGGGCGGACTCCAACCGCGCGAACCATATGGTCGCAACGGCAAGGGCCGTCATGCCGCCTTCCGGTTCGGCGAGGCGTACAAGGTGCGCACTTGGCGCGACGGCATAGAGGTAACCTTCGAGGTCCGACGCAGTGCTACCCAGCCATTTCTAATCGAGCGCATCGCTATGCGGGAGGAAGTGCCGGGCCACGGCACGGCTATCTCGTCGATCAACCCGTTGCCCATGGGGATGAACGCAGAGGCTGCGCGCGAAGTCATCGGAACACGCTTTCTCGCAGATCCCAATTTCGCTGTCACAATCAATGGAACGCGGATTACCTTTGATGATGTGCCCGAGCATCAGCTCAGTACGATCGACATCGACGTTCCCGGCTATGGCGTGGCTCATCTGGTCATCATCGACACTCAAAAGGCCGACCGGACGACGCGTCAGCACGGTATCGCCTGGCGTGTAAACAATCGACTTGTTGGCAAGCCTGGCTGGACCGGGTTCGATCAGGAGCGACTGCTCGATGGGCGGAGTAGCGAAGCAAAACGCTTCATTTTCATAGCCCGGGCCGACTTCCTTGGAGACGATGTGCTACCCGACTGGTCGGGCTTCTGGCCAAACAATGCTGGCTGGCGAACAACGCAAGCAGCGGTTCATGGCAAAATTCGCGAATATCTGAACGAGGTCAATGCCGACCGGCGGCGCGACGCCAAGGAAACTATCCGTGAAAATCTCGGCGCGACTGTCTCAAAGCTCCCGCCGGTCAGCCGAGATCGGTGGATCGAGTTCGTTGACCAAGTGGTCGATACCTGCCCGGGCATGAACCTTGAAACAGTTGAACAGGTCGCCGGCGTGCTCGCAAACCTGGAACTCTCAACCTCCAAATACGCATTGATCACCAAGCTCCATGACATGAAGCCGGGCGACCTAGACGAGCTCTATGCAATCCTCGCCGACTGGACCGTGCGCACTGCCAAGCTGGCACTCGATGAAATACAGACTCGCCTGAAGCTCATCGCTGAACTCGATGCAAAGCTCCACGACGAAACAATGGATGAGGTCGCCGACTTGCAGCCGCTGTTCGAGCGGAGCTTGTGGGTGTTCGGGCCTGAGTTCGAAAGCCTCGAGTTCACCAGCAATCGCGGCATGACCACGGTGATCAACAAGATCTTCGGCAAGAAACAGAAAGGTTCGCTGCAGCGCCCCGACTTTGTCATGCTGCCTGACGGCAGCGTCGGCTTCTATAGCCGCGATTCTCACGATCTCGGCGGCGAGGTCGACGGCGTCGCGCGCTTGGTCATCACAGAGATCAAAAAGCCCGGTGTAATCATAGGCGGTAAGGAGAAAAATCAGCCTTGGCGCTATGTGGAGGAGCTGCTCGATAAGGGTATCCTGACCGACGCAGCCACCGTCACCTGTTATGTTCTTGGATCGCAAATTAAGAGCACTGAGGCTGGCATCGACACAAAATACGATGGACGCGTCACGATCATCCCGATGACCTATGCGACCTTCGTCAAACGCGCCGAGAAACGGATGCTAGGCTTACGTGAGAAACTAAAAGATGCCCCGTTCCTCCATACCCAAGGCCTCGATCCCGATGCCTATCTTACGCCCCAATATCCGCGCCAAATCGGCCTGTCGTTGGACGATCCCGTGTCGGCGATACGCTAGGCGCGTCGGACACCGTCAGTGCGTGGTTAGGCTAGGGTTTTTCAGCCTTCGCGCCTGATCAGAACAGATATTGCGTAGTTCGGCATTGCACTCACCCCTCTGTCCCGGGAGCGGACGGCGATGCCGTTGGCCGGCTCGGTATAAGGGATGGACCCCACCGACTCTACGCGGAACGGTCCGCCCTTCAGCCAATCGGTATAGTCCAGGCCCATGTTATGGACGACTTGGTCGATATCGATCGCACCGGCGCGTGCCACGATGTGAAGGACGCCGCCTGGTCGCAGGCGCTCGCCGGCAATGGCGAGTGCCCTGTCCTCGACCAGCGTGCGATGGTCCGCGTCGCTCTTGATCTCGAAGTGCCGTGCAATCTCTGTTGCGCTCCGTGCCTTGTGGACGCCACTGAACCACAGGGTCACGGCATCTAGCGCTCCCACCGCGTCGAATACCCTCTCAAGCTCGGGATCCTGAACGATGACGTCCGACTGGACCAACGTAACGCCATCCGATCCCATCTGTACGGCACCGTGATACGTGGACACGTAGCGACCGCTTGGCAGGACTTCGTCGCACGCTCGCCAGATGTTCGAGCGCGGCACGTCGACCGCTAGCAAGCTCGTGGCGGCCTCGAGGCAGTCGGGATTTTCGTCCACGCCGATGAAGTGCGAGGCATCGGGAAAGGCTCTGCGAAGGGCGGCGAGGCCATGCCCCCTGCCACAGCCGATATCAAGCACGGCACGCACGCCACCTGCCAGTGCCAGATGTTCAGTGAGCATCTCGTAGAGCCCCTGCGCCTGATAGGCAGATGCATTGCCAGCCCATTCCTCGGCATAAATCGCGCGCGCGATCGCGAGCATTTCACCTTCGGGCGCATCGACGATGCGCTGGTGACAGTCGCGATACCGCTTGCCGTTCCCGCATGCGCAGGGGTCGTCGAGACCAAGCTGTTGGAGTGGCTTCATGGCACAAGGATAAATTCGGGCGCCATCCACGGCAATCTTGGATTTTCTGTCGCAGGGAAATAACCCAGGCGGCTGTTGACACCGACGCCTGCTCAAACGACTTCGCTCGTCTACACTCTCGCCTGAGTTGCCATTGATGACCGCATCTGTTCCTGCTCCCCTCAAAGGTTCCGCCGAGCGTCAGGCCGTCGACTCGCTGCGCGGTTATTCCTACCAGATATTGCGCAGCATTGAGGCGTGGATTGACCTTCCAGACGGCGCGATCCTTGTGCTGGAAGGCGCCGAGGATCTCGATCGCATCGAGGAAACCGGCGCTGCCACGGTCGAACAGGTGAAAGACACCTCGGGCTCCGGCAACGTCACCTTGCGGTCCGAGAGCGTCCTCGAGGCCATTGGCAATTTCTGGGATCATCTTGGACGAAATACTGGCGTCTCGATCCAGTTCAGGTTTCTCACCACATCGGGAATAGGCCGCGAAAAGAAGCAACCTTTCGGGTTCGACATTCCAGGGCTCGAAGCGTGGCAGCGCATCCGGATAGCTCCAGACGACACCATGTCGGTCGAGATGGCGGCGGGCATACAGGCCTTTCTCAAGGACAATGATACGCTCAGTGAGCCGTTCAGGCTGTGGCTTGGCAGCGCGTCAACAGAAGACTTCATAGCCCGCATCGTCCTGCCAATGGAGTGGGTCGCCGGCTGGCCCACATCGACCGACCTCTATGACACGATCGTCGCCAAGCTCGTGGAACTGGGCGAGAAACGCGGTGTCGGTTCCGCCGATGCGGTCAAGGCACTAGATGCCTTGCACACTGAAGCCTGGCGCATCGCGACCACCAAGGGCAACCGCGTGTTGAGGCGCGGTGATCTACTCAGGATATTCGACCAGGCGGGCACGACCGCTATTCCGAACAGTCAACTGCTGGCGCTTCTTGGCATCGTCACCGGTGTTCAAACCGACACCACTGCCATAGCGGTCGCTCCTGCGCCTTTCTCTCCACCACCGAGAGCGATCGCCGGAAGGCATGCGCGTCCGGCGTTAGAGGAGGCGATCCGTGAAGGGCTCGCGGTGGGAACCGTCCTCATCCATGGCGGAACCGGCATGGGCAAGACCGCCCTGGCGCTCGCGGTAGTCTCAAGCCCTGACCGGTGTTCGTGGTTGGACCTGCGGGATACCCCGCCAGCTACCGCGGCCTCGCGCATCGATGCCTTGGCCGTCCGGATCACCGAGACAGCCAGCGTGTATGACGTCGTACTGGACGACCTACCCGCCGGAGGTGACGCTCGCGCCCTTGAAGGCGCGCTCGGCCGACTGCGCAGCGTTCAGGACCGCTTCGCCGGCACGCTGCTGGTTACCTACTCCGACCGATTGCCGACCCGCCTTGCGACCCAGATCGCGCTTGACCCGGCTCGCACGTTCGCAGCGCCCGCCTTCGAGGTCGAGGATATTGACGGCTACCTTGCCGCCCGTGGCTGTCCAGCTCCTTACACCGAGATCTGGGCCAAGCTCATCTACGCTTCCACGAGCGGTCACCCCCAGCTCGTCGACGCCCGCGTCTCTGCCCTTACCGATGAAGGCTTTCCAGAGCCCGACCTCTCAGAGCTGCTGGTGGTGCCGGCGGGCATCCTCGATGTCAGATCCGAGGCGCGTCGTCTGGTGGCCGCGCGGCCGGAAGAGGACCGCGAGCTCCTTGCCCGAACCAGCCTGCTTCTCGGCCGGGCGTCGCGCGACAGGCTGATGGCGGTTGCGCAGATTGGGCCACCCATCCTTGAACCTGGCGATGTCATCGACCGGCTTGTCGGGCCTTGGCTCGAGCGCGTAGAGAGCGACAACCTTCGCGCCTCGCCGTTGCTGCGCAATCTCGGCATCGACACGCGGGGACAGGAGTGGGCCGCCGGCATGCACCGGGGAATCGCGCACTCCTTTCTGAGGGGCGGCACGTTGCTCGCCACTGACATTTTCGAGATCGCGACACATGCGGTGCTGGGCGGCAGTGCCGCCCCGCTGATCCCGATTTTGCCCGGCCTCCTGCAGGCGTCGCCCGAGGTGTGGGAGCAGGTTGCCCAGACCTCCTCGATGCTGACCTACGTGGGGCTCGACGGGACCACATTGCCTTTCCGCGACCCTCTCGACACGGCGGCGTTCCGCACTCTGCAAGTCCGGATCGCCATCGAGCTGGGCGACCACGACCGCGCCTCCGACATCGTGGCGCAAGCCCTCAAGGAATTTGACGCCGCAGGCGAGGCCGCCGTCCTGGGCCCGGGTCTGTTCGAGGTAGTGTTTCTTTGGCAGGTCCTGCAGCGGCCGGGGAACATTTCGCTTGAAGAGCGCCTGCGTCTTTCGATCCGCTTTGTGAAGGCAGGCGCCCGAACGGCAGAGGTCCTCCGCAAGGCTGTTCTTCCAGCGGGGGTTGATTCACAAGACAGGCATTTCCCCGACCTGTCGGCCTTCGTTCCAATGACGCTGGTTCCAGCAGTCTCCGACGTTGAAGACTTCGCTAGGCTGCTGGACCTGGTGGAAGGGCTGGACGAGGAAGACCGCGCCACCGCACTCGGCAGCTATGCCGCCGACGGCGAGGCGGCTGCGCTCGCACTTGATCGGATATGGCTGGGCGAAGCGTCACGTCCCGACCCACGTTGGTCAGATCTCGAACGCGAACTGAAGCGCGCGATAGTGCTCGCCGGCGAACTGACGATCCCGCAGCTCGGTGTAGCCGCCGCGCCGCTGCTGATACGCGTGATCGACGAAAACCTGAAGCAACCGGACGCAGCTCTTGCGCTGGCCGATGCGATGATCACCGATGGTGCTCGACCCGCGCGCGTGCTGACAGCCAAGGCGAAAGTATTGTGGCGGAGGGGGCAGGCTGCAGAGGCGATATCCCTCTATGAGGAAGCGCTTCCGGTCTTTCCGCTGGGCCTCTCGTGGAAGACTGACGCGCTGCGCGAAGCGGCCATTGCGGCCGGCAAGATCAACGATTGGCCGCTTGCCACCCGCCGCCTGACTGAGGCTGTCGCTAACCTTGCAGAAGACGAGCCACTCGTGCGGCACGTCGGATTTCGGTTCGAACTCGCGATCGCGTTGCAGCTGTCGTCTAGGACGAGGGAAGCCGTCAACCGATTGGGCGAGGCAATTGGTCTTCTCGTGGACGACGGCCAAGAGGCACCGCCCGAGCCGTTGCTTTCAGTCCGGCAGGTCGGGTCCCAGGCGATCAAATCCATCGGTTTCTCGCTCGGATTGAAGGGTCTGCTCGGGGATCCCCAGATGCCGCTCGAGACCCTTTTTGGCTCGACGAGCAGTCTTGAAGAATTGCAGTGGGGCGATCAGCGACCGGCCCCGCTCGGCGTAGTGGTTCTCATCATGGCCGAACTCGATGTCCAGCTTCCCGAATATCCGCTGATCGCCGAGCGCTTGGCACGGAGCCTTCGCGCTTCACCTGATCTCCTCACACAAAGCACTCAGGGCGATCTTCTGACGAGGCTCGCCGCCCGTACGCTTGATATCGCGGACGGCGCCGACGACGCGATCCGCGAGGTTCGCGCTCTTGCCTTTGCCGTTGCCGAGAGGGAAGCCGGTCGCGACACGGCTGGCCAGATTCTCTCGGCAGCCCCGATCGCGCTGGAACCGCGCTGGCAGGAGCTCGTCAAATCCCGCCTTCTCGCGCGTGTCGTTGCCATGATTGCGGCAGGAAGGGCGAGCGCCATTCCGGTCGAAATATGGCGCGCAGCCGTCAGTCAGGCGGAAATGAGCGACGTTCTCGCAATGGTCGACGACCTTGGCCGGCTGATCGACGGATCCGAAGACGCGTCACGCCGGATCATGGGCGGCAACGCGAGTTGGAATGACCACCTGCTCGCCGCGCTGATGGCACCCGTTCAATGCCCGATAAACCCGGATCAGCAGCTGATCTGCCATGCCGTTGCCGCGCGCCACCTCCACCAGGGAAAGCTGACAGAGTTTACCGCGCAGCCATTCTCGGCCATGGTAACAGACGCTTGGCTGGATCGATGTGACAACCCGGCCCAGCTTGTGACGCCCCGTTTGACCGTTCCGGCGATACGACGCGCGGCCACCAGCACGGCCGCAGGCTGGCAGCGCGTTCTGGCGGTACTGGAAGAAGCCAGACACGCCGTGTCCGCATCCACATTATCGTCTCTGAAGGAGACCATGAACGAACTCCGAAAAGCCATTGTCGGGTAACCAGTGCCGCTCACGTGCAAAGTCTGACCCTTATATACGCCGGACTGACACGCCTAAAAAGGAACGAGCTTGGCAGTTGGTTGACCGTTGTCTGTTGCGCGCCAGAATTAGCGGAATTCTGCGCATCGTTTCCCGATTATCAGACTGGAAGTGACCCAGTTGACGTTAATTAGATGCGCCGTGGTGGTTTCATAAAGGAGTTATCCGAGCGCCATCCAAGAATCCCAATGAGCTTGTTCTCGACAGTCGACATCCTCGTGAGTCGCATTTTGGCAAGAGCTGCCGTTCAACAAGTCGCATACAAACGGCAGTAATGTCCCAGTCCCGGCGGTCCGTCCGAGCAAAACCGACCCGTTGTCGCCGTTTGGCCACCAATTTCCGCTCCCCAGGAGCGGAAGGACCGCATTTCCAACCAGCGATGATGTGCGCGGGTCTCTGCGCGACACGCGATGAAAGAGGCATCTGGCGTTATCTGTTGAAGACGAGAGCTGGGCAACGGCATATCGGCGTCGCGACTTCCATTTTGTTTGTCGCACGCGCCGCTCTCGCCTAAGGACCGGGGCGGCAGCACAAGCACGGATGACCCGTCTTCCCTGCCGACCAGGAAAGACCGAAGTTGGTGCAAAAGCGCGTTCTCATTACCGATGTCGACAACACGTTGCTTGATTGGCAGGATCTTTGGTATCAAACCTTTTCGGCGATGACGGACACGGTGCTCGAAATCTCCGGCGTCGATCAAGACACGCTTTATGCCGAAGCCAGCGTGATCCATCAGAAGTACGGCACCAGCGAATATTCGCACCTGCTCGAAGAGCTGCCGTCGCTCCGTGCGCTATATGGCGACGATATCCTGACCGTGATGGCGCCAGCGATCGATGCCTTTCGGGAGGCGCGCAGGCGTGTGCTGGCCCTCTATCCGACCGTCGCCGACACGCTTGCTGCATTGAAGGCGAAGGGCGTACGGATCGCCGCCTTCACCGAGTCCAAGGCGTTCTACACCAACTATCGCTTCCGTAAGCTCGGACTCGATGGCTTGGTTGATGTGCTATATTCGCCCGAGGATCACAGCGTTCCGGATGAGACGGTGTCGACGCGACACTATGATGCAGAAAGCTACGCCTTCAAGCACACCGTCCATCACTACACGCCCGAGGGCGAGGTGAAGCCCAATCCCGATATCTTGCTCGATATCGTCAGGGATCTCGGCGTCTCGATCGACGAGGTCGTCTATGTCGGCGACAATCCGCTGAAAGACGTCTTCATGGCCCAGCAGGCCGGCATCACCGACGTCCACGCGGCTTATGGATCGAGCCAACACAAACCCGAATATGAGCTGCTACGCAAAGTCACGCACTGGACGCCCGAGATGGTCGAGCGCGAGCGCGCCGCGCTCAAGCCCGGTAGCGTCGTGCCGAGCCACGTGTTGACCGAGAATTTCGCCCAGGTCCTGCCCCTGTTCGAGATGTCGTGATGGCTGACCTCGATCCCGCACCCACATCACCGCCCACGCTAGCGGTGCCGCCTACACCGCCCGCAGCGCCATCGCTCGGGCCGGGACAGATCGAAATCTGGAAAAAGATCGTCGACGTGCAGCAGCACTTCAACGACCTAGAACTGCGCATCCGCAATTTCGCACTGATCGTCACCGGCGCATTCCTCGGCCTGGGCGGCTACGCGATCAAGGATGCCGGCGTCGTCAAGCTGTTCGGGCTGGAAGTGTCGATTGCCGGGCTGGTTGTGGTGTCGGCGATTTTCCCGCTCGCTGCCTTCTACTTCATGGACCGGCTCTGGTATCACCGCCTCCTCAATGGCTCGGTCTATGCCGGCATCGAAGCGGAAACGGCACTTAAGGATCTCGGTTACAAGGTCGATCTCGGCTCCAAAATCAAGGAGCATAGCCCGTTCAAACTTTGGCTCACCGAAAAGACGATGGTTCGGTCAGCGATCAAGATGGACCTCTTTTACGCCATCCTGGCAGTGTCGCTGTTTCTGGTCGCTGGCTTTCTCGGGTTTGGGATCCGGCCGCAGACCGTCGTGGACAAAACGCCATCGCGCATGGTAGTGCCACCGGCAGGTCAACCGCCGGCCGATGCTGCTTCACCGGCGCTCCCTGCCAACAACCCAGCCTACCGTTGCGGGCGGACTGTCCAAGGTGGTCGAACCAATCATCACAAATTCCCAGACCGGCAAATGAAATCGCTCACTCCATAATTGTTTCCTAATCAGCTAGTTGCAAAGGCTGGGCATGGGCTAAACGTCCCTCCTGGCAGAGGCGGTCGTTCGGCATGGCGCATGCATATGGCGGCTTCGGTCCAAGGCGCCCCCCATTGAGATGAGGTGGCGCAGCGGAGGAGCGAACGTCGGCTCACTGTGGACGGTCGCCGATAAGTCGACAGACCGGAAGGTGCCAGAGGCGAGCTGTCGGACTTGCAACGGCGGGACCTCCACTGTCGTCGGGCTGATCGGGTTTAGGCACGGAGCAGTCGTGGCATGGCTTCGACCTCCGCGCATACTTGGGGGAAGGCTGAATTCGGCGGCGCACTGGTTTTGGAGCTGTGCGCGACCGGCAATCACAGGAACACCCAGTAGATCGCATTCCGCAGGGGCTTGCCAACCGATCTCATTCGGACGAGAATCCAATAGATGCGTAAGGATATTGATCATCTCCCGGCAGTTCAGCGGGCGGAGCTCGAACGGGCAAAACAGATCCTGATGGCCGAATTCGAGGTTGCGATTTCGCGGGCAACACAGCCTTGGAAGAAGAATGGCCGGATCCTTAAGATCATTCTTTTCGGGAGCTATGCCCGAAGTGACTGGGTAGATCGGCCGCTCAATGGCTACCAGTCCGACTTCGACTTGCTGATCATTGTGAGCCACCCCAAGCTCACAGATATCGCCGAATATTGGCACGTTGCGGACGACAAGATCGCTAGAGATCCGGCGATCGAGCGCCAGGTCAATTTCATTGTCCACACGATGGATGACGTAAATCAGAGCCTCAACCGCGGCGAGTATTTCTGGGTGGACATCGCTCGGGATGGCATCGCTCTGTACGAACTTCCTGGCAATACGTTTGTCTCACCAAAGCCCCTTACGCCTACAGATGCGTACGAAATGGCCGCTGCCTACTTTGAAAGTTGGAGCAAGAAGGTCGGTAGTGGCCTCAAGCTAGCGGCATACGCCCTTGCGGAAGGGGAGCTGAATGACGCTGCCTTTTTGCTTCACCAGGCGACAGAACGGGCCTACATTTGCTATCTTCTTGTTCGCACCCACTATTTTCCGCGGTCGCATAACATCAAGTTCTTGCGATCATTTGCAGAGGGAAAAGACTCTCGCCTCATCGAGGCCTGGCCACGTGAAGCAAGAATAGATCGACGGCGCTTTGAACTGCTCAAGCGAGCTTACGTCGAGGCCAGGTACTCCACGAGCTACGAGATCAGCATCGAAGATCTTGAAGCGATTACGGAGCGTGTTCACGCTCTTCGGGAACTTACCGACATCGTTTGCCAAGAACGACTCGCGCAGCTGCGCGAAAAGGCACGTCACGATATAGGCGG
This sequence comes from Novosphingobium oxfordense, assembly GCF_044029435.1. Classification (NCBI taxonomy): domain Bacteria; kingdom Pseudomonadati; phylum Pseudomonadota; class Alphaproteobacteria; order Sphingomonadales; family Sphingomonadaceae; genus Novosphingobium; species Novosphingobium oxfordense. The sequence goes on from NZ_CP147008.1 coordinate 1,141,540, forward strand.
TAATTCACGCGGAGCGTGATCCGCAATATCCTGCAATATCCAATAAACGCCTATTAGCGCCGTTTAATTTTTTCCCTTCATCACGGATTCTTCTCCCGCTCGGATCGCAACGGACGACCGGGCTGGAGAAGCCCCGTGACGCCTACCAAACTCCTCGTTGGCCAGATCCTCGTCGTCTTCGCGATCATGTTCGCGGGTCTCTGGATTTCGACCCAGTGGGCGGCCGCCATGCTAGCCTATCAGCCCGAGCTTGGCGCGGCATCGTTCGAGCTGTTTGGAGTGCCCTGCTACCGACCTTGGGCGCTGTTCGGTTGGTGGTACCACTTCGACGCATATGCGCCTGAAGTCTTCGACAAGGCGGGGATGCTTGCCGGCGCCAGCGGCTTTCTCGGCTGCGGGTCGGCAGTCGCGGGCTCACTCTGGCGGGCCCGCCAGAAAGGCAGGGTCACCACCTACGGATCCGCGCGTTGGGCCAGCAACAGCGAGGTGGTTCGCGCCGGACTGCTCGGCGATGCCGGCCTCATCCTTGGCAAGCTGGGCCGCGAATATCTGCGCCATAACGGCCCCGAACATGTGCTGGTCTTCGCGCCGACCCGGTCCGGCAAGGGCGTGGGTCTTGTGGTGCCGACCTTGCTCACCTGGACGGGATCCGCCGTCATCCATGACATCAAGGGCGAAAACTGGACGCTGACGGCCGGATGGCGCGCGCGGTTCTCACACTGCCTGCTGTTCAACCCCACCGATGCGGCATCGGCGCACTACAATCCGTTGCTTGAAGTGCGCCGCGGCGCCAATGAGGTCCGCGACGTCCAGAACATCGTCGACATCCTCGTCGATCCCGAAGGGGCGCTCGAACGCCGCAACCATTGGGAGAAAACCAGCCATTCCCTGCTGGTCGGCGCGATCCTCCATATCCTCTACGCAGAGCAACAGAAGACGCTCGCCCGCGTCGCCACGTTCCTCTCCGACCCTCAGCGCTCGTTCGCCGCCACGCTGCGCGCCATGCTCACCACCAACCACCTTGGTAGCGACGAAGCGCCACGCGTCCACCCAGTCGTCGCTTCAGCCGCGCGGGAGCTTCTCAACAAGAGCGAGAATGAACGCTCGGGCGTGCTCTCGACCGCCATGTCGTTCCTCGGCCTCTATCGCGATCCGACGATCGCGGAGGTAACCTCGCGCTGCGACTGGCGGATTGCCGATCTTGTCGATGCCGAGCAACCATGCTCGCTTTACCTCGTCATTCCCCCATCGGACATCAGCCGCACCAAGCCGCTGGTCCGCCTGGTGCTAAACCAGATCGGGCGGCGCCTGACCGAGCAGCTGGACGGGCTTGGCGGGGCAGGTCGCAAGCACCAGCTGCTCATGATGCTCGACGAGTTCCCCGCGCTTGGCCGCCTGGACTTCTTCGAGACGAGCCTCGCATTCATGGCGGGCTACGGAATCCGCGCCTTCCTCATCGCCCAAAGTCTCAATCAGATCGAGAAGGCGTACGGCGAGCACAACTCGATCCTCGACAATTGTCACGTCCGTGTTGCTTTCGCGGCGAACGATGAGCGGACAGCCAAGCGCATTTCCGACGCCTTGGGCACCGCTACCGAGCAGCGCGCCATGCGCAACTATGCTGGCCACCGTCTCGCGCCCTGGCTCGCGCACGTCATGGTCAGCCGTCAGGAAACCGCGCGCCAGCTTCTGACCCCCGGCGAGGTCATGCAGCTTTCGCCCGATGATGAGTTGGTGCTGCTGTCAGGCATGGCGCCCATACGCGCTCGCAAGCTGCGCTATTTTCGCGACCTCAATTTCACCGACCGTCGGCTTCCTGCTCCGACCGTTTTCTCCGGCACCTATGTTGATCGGCCGGCATCGCGCCCCAACGATTGGCAAGGCACTGCACGGGCGCAAGACGCGAGACTGGCCGCGCTGATGACGCAGGCCGACGCCGACGACGAAACCGGACCGCAACAACAACGGGCGCCCGGGCAAGGTGGTGTCCAGCCGATCGCACGCGATGAGCCCGCAGTCCCCGAGCCCGATCTCGCGAACGACGATGACGGCAACCCCGTCGCGGACAAGCGGGCGATGGAACAGGCACAGGCCCTGACGCCCATCGCGCGCGGATTCGCCTTCGATGACAGCCAGCACATTCGCGACCTTGGACTGTGAGGGAGCCCATGAAAATCCGCCAGAACCTCTACCTCGACCGCGACGTCACCGTGGCGCTAGACCGCCTGGCCGCCGGCACGCGCGGCAACAAGAGCCGCCTCGTCAACGATGCGCTAAAGGCATGGATCGCGCGCCAAGGCTCGAATGAGATCGACGACCTGCTGCGTCTGCGCTTCGATCGCCTCTCGCGGGAGATCACCGCGAGCCGGCGCGATATCGATGTCGTGCTGGAAAGCCTGGCGCTCTTCATCCGCTACCAGCTCTCGGTGACAGCGCCGTTGCCCGAGGCTGACTCGGCCGCCCGCGCGGTTGGCCGCGAGCGCTTCGAGGCGTTCGTTGCCCAGGTCGGGCGCCAGATCGCCACCGGCAAGCGAACGCTTCCCGAGCGCAAGTCGGAAGAGGGCGCATGACAAACTCTCCTGACGCCGTTTCGGCCGACCGCCGCCGCGCCATGCTGCGCACCGCCATGGGGCCGGCCATTCGCGCCGCGCTCGAAGATCCGCGCATCATCGAGATCATGGTCAATCCGGACGGTGCCCTGCGTGTCGACGTGCTAGGGGAAGGGCGAGTCGATACCGACGTCCGGTTCGAGCCGGCCCAGGTCGAACGAATTGTCCGGTTGGTGGCATCGCATATCCGCGCTGAAGTCCATGACGACGCCCCGATCGTCTCAGCCGAACTCCCGGCCCATGGGGCGGGTGCGGGAGAGCGCTTCGAAGGCCTGCTGCCACCGGTTGCCATGGCGCCGTGCTTTTCGATCCGGAAGCCTGCAGCGCGGATCCACACGCTTGCCGACTATGTGCGCGATGGGATCATGACAATAGATCAGGCGGGCTTCCTGTCCCGGGCGGTCGTCGCACGCGCTAACATCCTGGTCGCGGGCGGTACGAGCTCCGGCAAGACCACGCTCGCCAACGCGCTGCTCGCGGAAATGGCCAGTCTCGATGAGCGCGTGATTCTGATCGAGGATACGCGCGAGCTGCAATCGCCCGCGGCCGATACTGTCGCGCTGCGTACCAGAGCGGGCAGCGTGTCGATGAGCGATCTCGTCCGCTCCACCCTGCGCCTGCGGCCCGACCGGATCATCGTCGGGGAAGTGCGCGGGCCGGAAGCGCTAGACATGCTGAAGGCGTGGAACACCGGACATCCCGGCGGGATCGCCACCGTCCACGCCAACAACGCGCGCGCGGCGCTCTATCGCATCGACGGACTGGTGCAGGAAGCGGTCACGACTGTTCCGCGTCGGCTGATCGCCGAAGCCATCGACATGATCGTCTTCATCGCCGGCCGGGGTGCCGGCCGCCGGATCGAGACGATCGCCCGCGTCGCCGGGCTGGATGAGCGCGGCGAGTACCGCGTCATCGATGCCTTTCGAACTCCCAGCACCTCCAACAACCCCCAACCTGAAGGAGAAGACTAATGCGTAGCATCAAACTTGCCGCCAACCTCGCGCGCCGCGATCTGAGCGGTCTCGTAATTTTCGCTGTCGCTGCGGCCGTAGCGTCGCCGGTTCTTGCCAGCGGATCCGGCATGCCCTGGGAAGACCCGCTCGAGAAAGTCCTGGAATCGGTCCAGGGACCGGTGGCCAAGATCGTGGCGGTGCTGATCATCATCACCACCGGGCTCGCACTGGCGTTCGGCGAGACTGCCGGCGGGTTTCGAAAGCTGATCCAGATCGTCTTCGGTCTCTCGATCGCCTTTGCCGCCTCGTCCTTCTTCCTCTCGTTCTTCAGCTTCGGCGGAGGGGCGCTGGTCTCGTGAGCCATATCGAGGGCTTCGAGACACCGATCCACGCGAGCCTCGTTCAGCCCATCCTGATGGGCGGGGCTCCGCGCGGGATCGCGATCGTCAACGGGACGCTCGCCGCCGCGCTCGGGCTCGGCCTCCAGCAGTGGCCGGTCGGGATCGCGCTCTGGGCGATCGGGCACAGCCTCGCGGTCTTCGCGGCCCGGCGTGACCCCGAGTTCGCGAACGTCCTCATCCGCCACCTCCGGCAAAAAGGATACCTGGCATGTTGAACCTTGCCGAATATCGCTCCCGCTTCGACCGGCTTGCCGATCACTTGCCCTGGGCCGCGCTGGTCGCACCCGGTGTGGTGCTCAACAAGGATGGCAGCTTCCAGCGCAGCTTCGCCTTCCGCGGCCCCGACCTCGAAAGCTCTACCGAAGCTGAACTTGTCGGTGCCTGTGCCCGCGCCAACAATGTCCTGCGCCGGCTTGGGTCGGGCTGGGCGATATTCTTCGAGGCCCATCGCCGCGAGATTTCAAGCTATCCGCAAAGCCAGTTTCCCGATGCGGCATCCTGGCTGATCGACGAGGAACGGCGCGCCGCCTTTGAAGCTCACGGGCATCACTTCGAAAGCGTGTTCACCGGTACGCTCCTGTGGCTGCCGCCCGCGGATTCGAGCGATGCGGCCGGCCGCTCGCTGGTCGAGCGGCCCGAGGCGGAAGGTAGCGAGCCAGGTGGGCGCGATTGGCGCGCCACGCTTGCCGGATTTGTTTCCGAGACCGACCGTGTCCTCGATCTCTTTGCCAGCTTCATGCCTGAGGTGCGCGGGCTCTCGAGTGCCGAAACGCTCTCCTACCTGCACGACGCTATATCGGATCGGCCAGTCCATCTCGCCGTTCCGGAGACGCCAGTCTACCTTGACGCCATTCTGGCCGACACCCCGTTCATCGGCGGGCTGGAGCCGAAGCTTGGACGCCATCACATCCGCACGCTGACGCTGCCGGGTTTTCCGAATGTCAGCCGGCCGGGTCTTCTTGATGCCCTCAATAATCAGGGTTTCGGCTATCGCTGGATGTCCCGCTTCATCGCCATGGACCGGGCGGACGCCACCAAGGTGCTGACCAAACTGCGGCGCCAGTGGTTCAACAAGCGCAAGTCAATCACCGCACTGCTGCGCGAAGTCATGTATAATCAGCCGACGCAGCTGGTGGACAGCGACGCCGACAACAAGGTGGTCGATGCCGATACCGCGCTGCAGGCGCTTGGCGGCGATCACGTCTCGTTCGGCTACCTCACCGCGACCATCACCGTCGCCGACGAAGACCGCGCCCGCGTCGAGGAAAAGGTCCGCGCGGTCGAACGCGTGGTCAATGGGCTTGGTTTCACCTGCATCCGCGAAGGCGTGAACGCGGTCGAAGCCTGGCTCTCCTCATTGCCGGGGCAGGTCTACGCCAATGTCCGGCAGCCGCTGGTCCATTCGCTGAACCTCGCGCACATGATGCCGCTCTCAGCAGTATGGGCCGGTCAGGAGGGCAACACGCATCTTGCCGGGCCGCCGCTGTTCCATGCCCAAACGCAGGGTTCGACCCCGTTCCGCCTCTCGACCCATGTCGGCGACGTTGGCCACATGCTGGTGGTGGGGCCGACCGGCGCCGGCAAGTCGGTGCTGCTCTCGCTGATCGCCTGTCAGTTCCGCCGCTATGCCGGATCACGGGTCATTGTCTTCGACATGGGTCTTTCGGCGCGCGCAGCGGTCCTGGCCATGGGCGGAACCCATAACGCTCTGGGGCAGGGCACCGATGCGCTGAACGGGCTGAGCTTCCAGCCGCTCAAAGCCATCGACGATCTGGTCGAACGCAGTTGGGCCGCCGACTGGATCCTCGAACTTCTGACCCACGAATTGCTCGTCACCTCTCCGGAAATGCGTGACCATGTCTGGTCGGCGCTCACCAGCCTTGCCGGCGCTCCGGAGAACGAGCGGACGCTCACCGGGCTCTCGCTGCTGCTGCAGTCGAATGAGCTGCGCATGGCGCTGGCGCCTTATACGCTCGAGGGCACGTTTGGCGGACTGCTGGATGCAGCCGAGGAACGCCTCGCGGACGCCGACGTCCAGTGCTTCGAAACCGAAGCGCTGATGGGACGGAAAGGATTGGTCGCCCCGGTGCTGACCTATCTCTTCCACCGCATTGAGCAGCGCTTCGATGGGCGCCCGACGCTGCTGGTACTCGATGAGGCCTGGAGCCTGCTCGACGATCCGATCTTCGCTGCGCGCATCCGCGAGTGGCTGAAGACGCTGCGAAAGAAGAACGTCTCCGTCCTGTTTGCGACGCAGAGCCTCGCCGACGTGGCGCAGAGCTCGATTGCACCGGCGATCATCGAAAGCTGCCCGCAGCGGATTTTCCTGCCGAACGACCGCGCGATCGAGCCGCAGTCTCGCGAAGTCTATGACGCCTTCGGGTTCAACGATCGGCAGATAGAGATCGTCGCACGGGCCACGCCCAAGCATCACTACTACCTCCAGTCGGCGCGAGGAAACCGCCTGTTCGAGCTGGGGCTGGGACCCGTTGCACTGGCGCTCTGTGGCTCCTCCGGGCCAGCCGTGCAGCAGAGGATCGACCGGATCATCGCCGAGCACGGGGCTGGCGACTTCCTGATCAAGTTCCTCGCCGGCTCGGATGCCGCATGGGCGTCCGACCTTGCCGCCTCGTTTCGGGCGCCCGCCACCATCTAACCCCGCTTCAGCAAAGGAGAAGACCGATGATTGTGAAACAGCATACGCGTTCCTCGCTTGCCGCCGCTGGATGCATGGCGTTGGTGGCCGTTGGCGGCACCTTCGCCGCCATGTCGTATCCATCGGAGCCCGCTAAGGCGCTCATCGTCTACGACCCGACCAACTACAGCCAGAACCTGCTGACGGCGGCCCGTACGCTCCAGCAGGTCAATAACCAGATCAAGTCCCTGCAAAACGAGGCGCAGAGCCTGCTCAATCAGGGCAAGAATCTAACGACGATTGGTTTTCCCGAACTTCAGGCGCTGACGCAGACGCTCCAGCAGATAGATGTGCTGATGGGGCAGGCGCAGGGCATCCAGTTCCAGGTCTCGACGCTGAATCAGCAGTTCCGTCAGCTCTATCCGACCAGCAACGGCTCGCTCTCGCTCAGTAGCCAAGTATCGGCTGCCCGCGCGCGCCTCGATACCGAAATGACGGCCTACCAGCACACGATGACCGTGCAGGCGCAAGTCGTCGAGAATATCCAGAGCGATGCCTCCGCGCTCTCGGCTATGGTGGAGCGCAGCCAGAATGCCGAAGGCGCACTTCAAGCGAGCCAGGCGACCAACCAGCTTTTGGCGCTGACCGCCAAGCAGCAATTCCAGATCCAGCAGTTGCTCGCCGCCCAGTACCGCGCTGACGCGCTGGAGCGCGCCAACCGCGCGCAGGCGGCCAGCGACGCGCAGGCCGCGACCGCAAAATTCCTCGGCAACGGGACGGCCTACACGCCGAACTGACCATCGGGACCGGCCGCGGCCGGCTCCGTTTCGAACATCTTTTGCGGTGACGGTCCGCCTCTCCCGTCACCGCGTCGCGGGACGCGGTTTTTCCGCGCCCTGGCCGCGTCCCGCGACACCCATTGTTTCCAATCCCCTCGGCATTCGGATGGAAAGTGCAGCGCCATGAACGACCTCAATGTCATCGACCGCTTCATGACCAGCTTCATCGCCTACATCGACAGTGGGTTCGGTCTGCTGGGCGGCGACGTCCATTTCCTGACCGCGACGCTGATCGGTATCGACATGACGCTCGCGGGGCTGTTCTGGACGATGGGCGGCGAGGACAACATCCTCGGGCGGTTCATCCGCAAGATCCTCTACGTCGGTGCCTTTGCGTTCATCATCGGCAATTTTTCGGCGCTCGGCGATATCGTCTTCCGCTCGCTGGCACAGGCGGGCCTGACCGCCGGCGGCGGCGCGCTGACCGCGGCCGATCTGTTGAAGCCGGGGCGGCTGGCTGGCACGGGCTTTTCTGCCGCATGGCCGCTTGTCGAGTACGCGTCCAAATTGATGAGCGTCACTGGCTTGCTCAACAACTTCCTTTTGATCGTCGTCCTTTTGCTGGCGTGGCTGCTGGTGATCCTCGCGTTCTTCATCCTCGCGGTGCAGATCTTCGTCACCATCCTCGAGTTCAAGCTGACCAGCCTTGCCGGTTTCATCCTGGTGCCGTTCGCGCTGTGGAACCGCACCGCATTCCTTGCCGAGCGGGTACTCGGCAACGTCGTCAGCTCAGGCATCAAGGTCATGGTGCTCGCCGTCATCGTCGGGATCGGCTCGAACTTCTTCGACGAATTCACCACGGCCCTCCAAGGGCAGCAGCCCGACATCGGACAGGTGCTGAGCCTTGTGCTCGCCAGCCTTGCGCTGTTTGGACTCGGAATTTTCGGTCCATCGATCGCCTCGGGACTCGTCGCCGGTGCGCCGCAGCTGGGTGCAGGCGCTGCGCTTGGTACCGGGGTCGGCGCAGCCGGGATCATTGCCATGGGCGCCGGTGGCGCGGCCGGAGCGGCCAAGCTTGCGGGCGGCACTGCGCTTGGCGCGGTGCGCGCCGGCACCAGCATGGGCGCGGCCGCCTCCACCTCGTGGAGCATGGGTCAATCCGCCGCCGGCTCGCAAAGCGTCGGTGCTGGCCTCAGCGGCATGGCCAAAGCCGCTGGCGGCGCGGCCCGACAGAAGGCCAGTCAGGCCTTCGGGCTTGGCGAAGCCGCCGAACGCGGTCGCTCGGCTGCGAGGGCTGCCTTCGAAGGCTCGGAAGGTGCTGGCAGTGCGTCTGAGACCACAGCCAATCCCGCGAACAATTCCGCTCTGGGCTGGGCGCGCGACCTCCGCCGCCAGCAGGACACCCGCCATCACCGTCAGATCGCGCTCACCACCCTGAAGGACGGTGAGCGCGGCGGTGCCGCCGCCAACCCCGACATCAAGGAAAAGGAGGACTGATCGATGATCTTCAAGCGCGCTGTCCAGCGTTACGGACGAACACCGCAGCCCGAAACGCCCTTCCAGCGGGCGGGCCAGGTCTGGGATGAGCGCATCGGCTCCGCCCGCGTCCAGGCACGCAACTGGCGGCTGATGGCTTTCGGGACCTTAGGTATGGCCGGAATGATGGGCTCGGCGCTGGTCTGGCAATCACTTCAGAGCCGCGTGGTGCCCTATGTCGTCGAGGTCGACCAGCTTGGCGAGGCGAGAGCGGTGAACGAGGCCGATGTCGCCATCACGCCCACCGATCCGCAGATCGCCTGGCATCTGGCCCGCTTTATCGAGTGCGTGCGCGGCGTGTCGCTCGATCCGGTGCTGATGCGCCGCGACTGGCTCTCCGCCTACGATTTTGCCAGCCAGCGCGGGGCGCGTTTCCTCGATGGCTATGCGCGCGAGGCCGACCCGTTCGCCAACCTCGGGCAGCGCAGTGTCTCAGTGCAGGTGACCAGCGTCGTGCGCGCGTCGGACCAGTCGTTCCAGGTGAAGTGGATCGAGACGTCCTATGAGCGCGGCGCGAAGGCCGGAACCAGCCACTGGACCGCAATCCTGACGATACTGACCCGCCCGTCGCGCAGCGCCGACATCCTGCGACGCAATCCGCTCGGGATCTATGTCGACGCAATCGACTGGAGCCGGGAGCTTGAACCCGCCGCGTCAACCCATTCCGCGGCGGCAGCCCCGCCGTCAACCCAACTTCCGCCTGAACCCGCAGCTCAGTCAGCATCGGAGATCCAGCCATGAATGTGCATTCCCACAGGCTCGCCATCATCGCGGGCGTTCTCGCGCTACCTGTGTTGGGCCATCCCGCCCTCGCGGCCCCTGCGCCCAGCTCCCGCGCGGCCGTTGTCGACCGGGCTAATCGCGCGGCGACGATCGAGCCTCAGACCAGCGGGTTTGTCCAGGCCATCCAGTTTCAAGCGTATTCAGAAGGGGCGATCTACCACGTTTTGACCGCGCCCGACCGGGTGACCGATATTGCGCTTCAGGCGGGCGAGGTGCTGGTCGCGGTCGCCAGCGGCGATACGGCGCGTTGGGTAATCGGCGATACGACAAGCGGGCAGGGCGACAACAAACGCACCCATATCCTCGTAAAACCCTACTCGCCGGGGCTTTCAACCAACCTTGTCATCACGACCGACCGGCGCAGCTACCATCTGGCGCTCTCCAGCAGCGGCGGCGCGGCAATATCGGCGTTGTCCTGGACCTATCCGGCGGACGAGTTGGTCGCGATCAAGCGGGCAGCGGCCACGGCGGAAGCTGCACAGCCGATAGCCGCCGGTCTCGCCGCCGAAAACCTCAACTTTAACTACGAGATCTCCGGCGATAAGCCGACCTGGCGGCCGCTCCGCGCCTTTGATGATGGCCGGCAGACGTTCATCCAGATGCCCCCAAGCATCGCGCTCGATGAAGCGCCTCCGCTCTTCCTCGTCGATGAAAAGGGGACCGCACAGCTGGTCAACTACCGACTGTCGGGCCGCTTCTATGTTGTCGACCGCATCTTCACGGTCGCCGAATTGCGGCTGGGGACGAAGAACCAGCAGGTGGTGCGCATCCAGCGCGTCGCCGAGGGTGCGGTTCAGGGGAGGGCGCGATGAGCGAAGAACCCGTAAGCGCCGTCAATCAGCGGCAGCCAATTGGAGACCAGCAAATGGTGGGGGCCGCTGACAATGTGGAGAGCGCGCCGGCCGCTGGAGTCCGCCCGCCGGCCAAGGTCGATCCGGAGTCGCTGGCGCTCCGATCGAAACCGCCCCGGGCCATCCGCTTCAAGCGGGAAGTCATCGTCGGGATGACGGGAACACTCGCGCTCATCGTGGCGGGAACCGCCTGGTATGCACTCGGGTCGATCAAGCTTCACCTTGCCGGCAACGGCGACAGCGAGGCCAATGCCGCAAAGATCCCTACCGACGCGATCAATGTGCTGCCCGACAGTTATGACAAGGTGCCCAAGCTCGGGCCGCCGCTACCGGGTGACCTAGGGCGAGCCATCGTGGAGAAACAGGGCGCAACGATCACCCCGATCTCGACCGCCTTGCCAGGATCGGGAGCGACACGGCCGCAGTCGGCGCCGGATCGGATGGCGGAAGAAAGGAGATCGGCACGGCAGTCCGGTCTGTTCTTTGGCAGCGCCAAGGCGGCGGCGATGTCTGCGACCTCGGAATCTAGTGCGCTTCAGGCCGAAAAGCTCGCAAACGGCGCCGATGGAAAGCTCGCGATCGACTTCAACGCCGATCCCAACGCCCAGCAACGCAAGGCCGATTTTGTGTCAGCCAAGGATACCGCCGGCGATGTTGAGCCGCATGCGCTAACTTCGGCGGCGTCGGCCAACATGCTTTCTGCCGGCAGCGTGATTGCAGGGAGCCTCATTACCGGGCTGCGTTCGGATCTTCCCGGTCTCGTGATCGCGCAGGTCACCGAGCAGGTCTTCGATAGCGCGACGGGGAGGACCTTGCTCATTCCGCAGGGCGCCAGGCTGATCGGCAGTTACGATAGCCTTGTTGCCTTCGGACAGAAGCGAGCACTCATCGTTTGGCAGCGGATTGTCATGCCCGATGGCAGTTCGATGCGCCTCGACAACGTGCCGGCGGCCGACATGTCAGGGTATGCTGGCCTGGAGGATAATATCGACGCCCATACCTGGCAGGTCATCAAAGGGGCGGCGATTTCTACGCTTTTCGGAGTTGGATCGGAACTGACCTTCACGGGCGAGAGCGATCTGGTCCAGGCGATCCGGCAGTCGACTCAGCAGAGCGTTTCGCGGGCGGGCGATCAGCTCGTTTCCCGCAGTCTACAAATCCAGCCGACGATCACGATACGGCCCGGAGCGCAGGTTCGCCTCGTGGTTCACCGCGATCTCGTTTTGCCGCCATGGCTTCCGTAGGAGCAATCACTATGACTGAGTTGAAGCTACCAGTATTGCCCGATCGGACTCCGGTAAAGCTCTCCATTCACATCGTACCTGAACTTGCCGAAGCGCTTCAGGACTACGCGAAGTTATACGCTTCAACTTATGGTCGAGAAGAGCCGGTGTCAGTTCTGGTACCGGCAATGCTTGAGGCGTTTCTCAGCAGCGATCGGTCGTTTGTCCGAGCAAGAGGACGGGGTGGAAGATAAGCTCATAGTCCCCTAATGTGCCTCGTCTCGATACACCGGCTCACTCTCCACCTGGTCTGACCAACGGAAGGTTTCACCGTGGCAAGGAACGTTAATCGCGAAATGCGTGCGTTGGGTCAGTTCGACCCGATCAGTGTACGGATTCCAGATGCAGTGCGCATGACGGGTCTTAGTCGATCTAAAATCTATTTGCTCATTGCTGCTGGTGATCTTGAGGCTGCCAAAGTCGGACGATCGACAGTGATTACGATCGAGAGTCTGAAGGCTGTCATTCAAGCACGGCGAATTTTACCCAGCGGTCGACGGAAAAGCCGCTGACTCAAGGATGGAATGATGTTGCCGTTTGCATCCTCCAAGGCGATAGGCTCAGAAGATACAAGCTTGCGTGCCAGCCCTCAATGCCGCCAAAGCGTCAGGGAACCTCGTATCCATAAGGCGGTGTGAAGTTCCAGTTGGCACCGCCGCCTGCCAGTTCCCTGGCGATGGTGTTGGCCCGGGCCTCGTTCCTTTTGAACTGATCGCTATCCGGATACTGCTTAGCTTGAACGTCAGCCGAAAGGCCGCTGCCGGAACCACTCCGGTATTCATCCCACATCGCAGCATTGAATTGCTGCATGGACTTCAACGCGTGAGCGACCTCATGCCAGACCAGATACTGAAGTCCGCCGTTGAGAAGGTTGTAATTGCGAAGAGCGGTGACGTTGATAACGACCGGAACCTCGGAGTTGCCGATACCCACGCCGTTCTCGCCGGCGCGCCCTACGCCGAACTCTCGATTTGTGGCAGTGAACTTCAAATTTCTCAGAATATTTACAAGTTCGCCATACTTAATGGCGCCAATGATGGACGAATTTATCACCGCCCCCTGGCTAGCATACATGTTTATAAATTGACTGAACACCGTCGATTTCATCGAGTTTCCGATTACGGTGATGTCATCGCCTATAACATCAATCTCTTTGGTAACTAGTGTTTTTGCAGTCCAGAACGTCGTGGCTTGCGCCACAAGCATCTGTTGTGTTCCTGCGGTGTTTTGTATGACCGCATTGGTGAAATCAAAAGTGCCAACGCGCGAAGTTACAATAATCTCACCAGGCATATTCGATCCTTATGTTGATTACTTCTTAGAAATGATGTCTTCTTGGCCGCCAGAAAGTCGATGAATCTCCCCGATTTTTCCTCCTACAAATGTGTAGGACACAGCGTCATAGTGCCAGCAGCAGTGAGATGGCGGTCCGTTCCCCCAACTTCCCGCCGAGTTGAAATACTCAATAGTTAGTAGGCTGCCGCTTGATGGATAAGCAGACTTGATCGTATAGGTGACGCCCGCAGCTGCAAGTGGCTCTCCAAATTGCGTCATCCATGATGTTTTATTGTCGGCTATCAGCCGTTCACCCTCATATACCTTCACGTCATCCGCAAGAAGGTTAGAGTATTTGGCCACGTCCTTGTTCTCTATCGAGGATATTAGATCATTGATCAAAAAGTCTTGGCCGTTTGGTGCCGGTGGTGCCAGTACCTGAGCATCAGCGATGGGGGCGGATGCCAGATAGGCAGCGGATAAAACTACGGTAAGATATCGCATCCAGCCAGTCTCCTTTTACATGCAGCCGCAGCGCGTCAGAGGAGCATACTCCCGCAGACTCAGAGGCTTGCAAATTCCATGCTAACGCGTCGCATTATATCTTTGCAAGCAATTCGGAATGTATTTTTGGCACAAACATCCAGTCAAAGTTCATGAAATTTGGCATCAGTTTCACCGTAATGGCAAGAGAACCAAAACATTCTTCAATTAACGCAGAAATTGGTATGCCAACTATTTGTGAACTAATCTCGCTAGCCCCGGCGATAATCTGCCAGATTATGCAATTTCGCTGACTGCAATAGAAACTTGTGGCGGCGCTGGATCGGTTACGCATCAGCACGCTAACGACCGTTCTTCAGAATTGTCGACCATGGTACGGCTTTGGCGTAGTCGTTGAGATTATGGACATGGATCGTTAGGCAAGCGGGTTCGCTAAATTTCGTTGCAACGCCATGGCCGATCACTCACGACCGCCACAATATATAGAACATATAGGGAACAAATGCAAGAGCTTTTCCCTCTGGTGGTCCCGCGATGCCGCGAATGAGGCGTTACGCGTGCGTTTAGTATCGCGCCGCTAAGCTGCGTATCCAAGGTTTTCTCGGAGCGGCCGAGCGATCCTCATAAAGTAGGTTGAGGCCTAGTTGTCCGCTGGCGCAACTTCATTGGCAACTGGCTAAATGAGGCTATCGCAGAACACTCGCGGCGCGCTATTACGCCTTTTAATCAAGTTTCGTGATGGTGCAAATACATCTTCAAGCCCGGACCTCACCGGCTGTACGAACGGGAATTGGTCGTTCGGCTGAGTCTAGGGGCTTGGTCGTCAGGCTATGACATAAGCGCCGAAACTGTAGGCAAATGGTACAAACGGCGAGAAGAAGCCGTCCGCGATCACGCAAGCCGCCCCGTTCGTCGCGTATGGTCGGGCCAATTTTAACCAATGTACTTTTTTGTCGCATGAAATGCACATGCCGGCGCAAGCGGATGTTTGTGGGGGTATTTTTGGGGGTGGTATGATTAAGTGAAGTGAAAATGATGTGTTAAATCAATTGCATAGTTGTCCTGAAATGTCCTACCCCCGCAACCAGACATACAAACATACAAACACCCCCCTCGGTACCACCCGCCGGGGGGTTTTCTTTGTCTGGCTCCGATCCGCTTCAGTATCTTCGCCGGATACGTGCGAACATCGGCGAGTAATGTCTCCAATTCCCCCCGCCTGGCACAAGCAGCGCGCCATTGTGCATCGAGTTCGCGAGGTGGATTGCGAAATGGGCCACGATCCCCGGCGACAGCAGGCGGCCGCGCAGTGAACCCCGCCGGTATTGGCCCTTCTCCCCTTCAGGGAATCCCCCGTCATCCTGCGGGATATCCCCAATAAGGCGCTCTCCAAAGCGGCCTTACGATTGCGGGCCTTCCCACAGGAGCTTTCCCATGCCGGACGACAAGACCCCTGACATTCTGCCGCGCCCCGACTTCCATTTTACGGGTGAGATCGGACGCACGTTCAAGGATTCGGACCCGGCTACCTTCCCGCAGCCAGTGCAGCCGCCCAAGGGCGCGCCGAACATCGTGCTGATCCTGCTGGATGACGTTGGCTTCGGCCAGTTCAGCACTTTCGGCGGCGGCGTGCCTTCGCCGACGATGGACCGGCTCGCGGCCGAGGGACTGCGCTACAACTACTTCCACACTACCGCACTGTGCAGCCCCACGCGTGCGGCGCTGATCACTGGGCGCAACCACCACTCCGCCTCGTTCGCGGGGATCACTGAACTGGCCACCGGCTATGACGGTTATTGCTGCGTGCTGCCGCGCAACTGCGGTACCGTCGGCGAAGTGCTGCGCCAGAACGGCTATATGACCGCGTGGATCGGCAAGAACCACAATACGCCGACTTGGGAGACCAGCGCGGCCGGTCCGTTCGATCGCTGGGCCAATGGGCTCGGCTTCGATTACTTCTATGGATTCAATGCCGGTGACATGAATCACTGGAACCCGATCCTCTATGAGAACAAGAACCTGGTGCCGGCGTCCGAGGATCCCGATTACCATCTGACCGAGGATTTGGCGGATCGCGCGATCACCTGGGTACGGCAAGTGAAGAGCATCGCGCCGGACAAGCCCTATTTCCTTTACGTCGCGCCCGGGGCCACCCATGCGCCGCACCAGGCGCCGAAGGAGTGGATCGACCAGTTCAAGGGCAAGTTCGACATGGGCTGGGACGCCTATCGCGAACAGACGCTGGAACGCCAGAAGAAGCTGGGCGTAGTTCCCGCCGATACCGACCTGACGGAGCGTTCGAAGGGCCTGCCGGCCTGGGATGGCCTGAATGACGATCAGAAGCGGCTCTACGCCCGGATGATGGAAGTCTTCGCCGGCTATGGCGCCCAAGTCGATGCGGCGATGGGCCGGGTGATCGATGCGGTGAAGGCGATGCCCGATGCCGACAACACGATCATCATCTACATCGCCGGCGATAACGGATCGAGCGCGGAAGGCGGGCTGGAAGGCTCCCTATGCGAAAACATGTTCTTCAACGGCTTCCCGGAGAAGTGGGAGGACAACATCAAGGCCATCGACGAGCTGGGTGGGCCCAAGCATTTCAACCACTTCCCGTCGTCATGGGCGCATGCGATGAACACGCCGTTCCAGTGGACCAAGCAGGTGGCCAGCCACTTCGGCGGCACACGCAACCCCATGATCATTTCGTGGCCCGAGCGCATCAGCGATAAAGGCGGATTGCGGGATCAGTTCATCCATACGATCGACATCGTGCCGACGCTCTACGAGATCTGCGGCGTTACCGCGCCCAGCGAATTGAATGGCATTCAGCAGAAGCCGATCGAGGGCGTCAGCTTCGCGGCAACCTTCGATGACGGCACCGCCGCTAGCAAGCGGCGGACGCAGTACTTCGAACTGGGCGTCAATCGCGGGCTCTATCACGACGGCTGGATGGCCTCAGCCCCCAGCTTTGTGCCGTGGCAGCCGGTTCGGTCCGAGGATTGGGATCCGGACCAGCAGGTGTGGGAACTCTACAAGCTGGATCAGGACTTTTCGCAGGCGCACGATCTGGCGGACAAGCATCCGGACAAGCTGCGCGAATTGCAGGACATGTGGTGGGTTGAGGCGGCCAAGTATAATGTGCTGCCGCTCGACTGGCGGGCGACGGTCCGCATGAATGCGGAACTGATGGGGCGCCCCAGCATGGTCGGCGACCGGACCAAGGCGGTCTATTACGAAGGACAGGTCGCGCTGCCCGACGGGGCTTGTATGCACATGCTCAACAAGAGTTGGACGATCACGGCGGAGATCGAACTGCCCGACGACAAGGCGGAAGGCATGATCGTGACCCATGGCGGGCTGGAGGGCGGCTATGGCCTCTATTTGCGCGAGGGCAAGCCGGTCTTCGTCTACAACTTCCTGGGGGCCGAGCGGCCGACATTTACCGCCGAGGCGCCGCTACCCAAGGGCAGGACTACGCTGGTTGCCGATTTCAAGTACGACGGCGGCGGCATGGGCAAGGGCGGCACGGTGACGCTCTCGGCCAATGGAGTGAAAGTGGCTGAAGGGCGGCTGGAACGTACCGTGCCGATCCAGTTTTCGCTCGGCGAAGGCCTCGACATCGGAATGGATACAGGCTCGCCCGTCGACTTCACTTACAAGATGCCGTTCAAGTTCACCGGCAAGATCGAGAAAGTGGAGATTGAGATAAGGCCCGGCGCCTAGACGCGGCCGAGCCCGCGATCTGATTGCGGCGTCGTCAGCATGAGCATGAGCATGAGCAGGCAACCGCCTGCCGCGCGATGGGTAGGGCACAGCGGCGATTGACCGGTTTGAGCGGGGCGTGGCTTCGGCGCCGGCTTTCGCAAGCTGATCGCAGCCGCAGACGGCAGGGGCATGCGCGTGCTCGGCGGAACGATTACACTAGAGCGTTTTCTAATCAGGTGGAATCACCTGATGACTCGGAAAACGCGGAAAACCAAAACCTTAGAGCAGTTGATCCGATGCAATCGGATCGGAAACTGCTTTAGGTCGAGGCCGGCACGCCCCGTCAGGTGGACGGCGCGGCGGCGACCCGTTCGGCGGCTTCCATCACGCGCAGCACATTGCCGCCGGCCAGCTTGGCGATATCCGCATCGCTCCAGCCCCGGCGCATCAATTCGGCCAGCAGTGCCGGATAAGTCGAAACGTCGCCCAGCCCGCGCGGCAGTTCGTTGCCCACCCCGTCGTAGTCCGAACCGATGCCGACGTGATCGACACCGGCGATCCTGGCGATGTGTTCGATGTGATCGGCCACTTCGCCCAACGCCACGGGCGGCTTCGGATGGGCCTTCAGCCATGCGGCATAGTCGGCCGCCGCCTTGTCTGGCTGGCCGATGTCGAGGCCGCCGTAGGGCGGCGAATTGAGGCGGATCTTCTCCGCCGCCGCATCTGCCGACCAGTGGCGATAGGCGTCCGACACGTAGAGCGAGGCGTAGTTCACCATCACCACGCCGTCATGCGCGGCGATCAGGCGCAGCACATCGTCGGAGACGTTGCGCGGGTGGTCGTTGATGGCGCGCGCGCTGGAGTGCGAGAAGATCACCGGCGCCTTCGACGTGGCGATGGCATCGCGCATCACCGCCTCGCTCACGTGGCTCACGTCCACCAGCATCCCCAGCCGGTTGAGTTCGAGCACGACCTGCTTGCCGAACGGCGTCAGCCCGTTGTGTTCGGGATTGTCGGTGGCGGAATCAGCCCAGGCGATGTTGCGCGAGTGCGTCAGCGTCAGGTAACCGGCCCCCAGTGCGGCATAGCTGCGCAGGACGGAGAGGCTGCCGTCGATCTGCCCGCCACCCTCGACCCCGATCATCGAGGCGATGCGGCCCGCCGCATGGGCCTTGCGTACGTCATCCGCCGTGCGCGCCAGCGCGAAGGTATCGGGATAGCGCGCGACGATAGAGCGGACGAGGTCGATCTGCTCCAGCGTCTCGACCACCTGCTGGTCGCCCGGCAGGTCGGGTGATACCCAGACCGACCAGAACTGGCCGCCCAGCAGGCCCTTGCGCAGCCGCGTGACGTCCGTGTTGTAATGCGCGGGGTTCGCCGAAAGGTCGCGCAGGTCCATGGTCCAGCGCTTGTCGCCTTCGGTTTCGCGCAGCATTTCCGGCCAGTCGTTGTGCCCATCGATCAGCGGCGTGGTGCGCAGCACATTCTCTACCCGCGCCGCATAGTCGGCGGCCGGCTTGGCAGCGGTCTTGGCGGAAGCGGCGGAGAGCGAGGTGGATGCGAGCAGAAGGGTCGAGAGCAGTACAGTGGCAGCGCGCATCACTTCACCTTTTTCTTGCGGGAGGGGCGGGTGGCAGGGCCATCTTCGTTGGCGGGAATGGCATTCTGCCGCTGTTCTTCATGGATATGCAGCATGGCTTCCATCAGCGTGTCGTCCGAACTGGACATCACGCCCAGCACTTCCGCCTCATCGCAGCCTTCGGCCGCCAGATAGGCGTGGCCCATGCTGGAATCGATGTAGAGCGACTGGCCGGCTTCCAGCGTGATGCGGTCGTAGAATTCGGTTTCGACGACGATGCTGCCGCTCAGCACGTAGATGAATTCCTCGCCCGAATGGCGCACCAGTTCGCCGAACTGCTCCGCCGATCGCGCGCGGATCTTGGTGATCACCGGGATCATCCGCTTCCGGCGAAGCTCTGTGCAGAGATAGTAGTAGTCGTAGTTGGCCGTCTCGACGCGGACCGAATGGGCGATATCGCCGATGCTGCGCCGCGCGGTAACGGGCTGGGCGGCGTCTTCTCCTTCTTCCGCGAAAAGTTCGGACATGCGCATGCCCAGCCGCTGGCCCAGCAGCTGGAGCTTGTCGTAAGTCAGCGTAAGCCGGTCATGCTCAACCTTGGAGAGGGTGGAGACGGGGATTCCGCTCCGCGCGCTCATTTCCTTCAGCGTCCATCCTTCCCGCGCGCGGAGGCCGCGCAGCAGTGCTCCGAGCGTCGACGGAGTATCGGGCAAACTGGATTCCTTTCAGCCCATTGACGAATTTTCCAATCAGGATAACAATCACCCAATTGGAGAAACTTTCCCCAACTGTATCGACGCATCGCGTCGCGCGCAACGGGGATACGAAAGGGTGGGGCCAATGAACCGGGGACGTACGAAGGGAATTCTCGCAGCAGGGTTGATCGCCACGCTGACCGCCGCTGGCGCGATGGTGACGGCGCAAGTGCCCACCGACAAGCCGCTTTCCACTGCGAAGACGGTGCTGCCGGCCGACAGCGCCAAGTCGACCGCACCCGCGGCCAACGCCGCTGGCGGACGGGAACTGAACGCCACCGACGTCGACGCCTGGCTCGATGGCTACATGCCCTTCGCCCTGCGCTCCAATGACATTGCAGGTGCCGTTGTGACCGTGGTCAAGGACGGTCAGGTCATCGCCGCGCGCGGTTATGGCTATGCCGATATCGCGCACCGCAAACCGGTCGATCCCGCCACCACGCTGTTCCGGCCCGGCTCGGTATCCAAGCTGGTGACCTGGACCGCGGTGATGCAGCAGGTGGAAGCGGGCAAGATCGACCTCGACGCGGACATCAACACCTACCTCGATTTCAAGATCCCGCCCCGCAATGGCAAGCCGGTGACGATGCGCCAGATCATGACGCATACCGCCGGTTTCGAAGAGGCGATGAAGGACCTCATCACCGACAAGCAGGACGGGCTGATCCCGCTGGGCACCTACCTCAAGCGCTGGACGCCGACGCGGATCTTCGATGCCGGAACCACGCCGGCCTATTCCAACTGGGCCACGTCGCTGGCCGGCTACGTGGTGGAGCGGACCTCCGGCATGGGGTTCGACGATTATGTCGAGGCGCACGTATTCCGGCCGCTGGACATGAAGACCGCCAGCTTCCGCCAGCCGCTGCCGGGCAACCTGAAGCCGCTGGTGGCGACGGGTTATCCGCGCGCATCTAAGGATGCGGAGCCGTTCGAAGTGGTGATCCCGGCACCGGCCGGCTCGCTCTCTGCCTCGGGCCTCGACATGGCGAAGTTCATGATCGCGCACCTGCAGAACGGCAAGGGACTGCTGAAGCCGGAAACGGCGACGACGATGCACAACAGCCCGCTGGACAAGGTCAATCCCGTCTCGCTGGTGCCCCCGCTGAACCGCATGGAACTGGGCTTCTTCGAAACCAATATCAACGGCCGCGAAGTCATCGGCCATCTGGGCGACACCAACAATTTCCACACTTCGCTGCACTTGTTCATGAACGAGGGCGTGGGTTTCTACGTCTCGTTCAACAGCGCGGGCAAGGAAGGCGGCGCGCATACCGTGCGCTTGCAACTGTTCCAGGATTTTGCCGACCGCTACTTCCCCTCCACCGTCAAGGACGGCCGCATCGATGGCAGGACGGCGGCCGAACATGCCAAGCTGATGACGGGCCTGTGGGAAAGCAGCCGCCGGGGAAGTTCCAACTTCGTCGACGTGCTGAACCTGTTCGGCCAGACCGAGGTGACGGTGGACAAGGACGGCGGATTGCTGGTGCCCTCGCTCACCTCGCCTGGCGGCGGCGTGCAGAAGTGGGACGAGATCGCACCGTTCGTCTGGCGCGATCACAACGGCCACGATCGCCTTGCCGCGCAAGTGGTGGGCGGCAAGGTCGTGCGCTGGAGCTTCGATCTGGTCGCGCCGTTCACCGTGTTCGACCGCGTGTCGGCATGGCGTTCCTCGGCATGGCTGAAGCCGGCGATCTACGCCAGTCTCGCGATCCTGCTGCTGACCTTCCTGTCGTGGCCGGTAGCCGCCTTCACCCGCTGGCGCTTCGCCGCCCCGCTGAAGGTGGAGGGCAAGGCCCGCATGGCCTATCGCGCCACCCGCCTTGGCGCACTGCTGACCTTGGCGGCGGCCGGCGGTTGGACCGCGTTCATCATCAGCGCCTTCTCCAACCTTTCGGTGCTGAGCGCGGCAAGCGACGGCATTCTCTGGTTCCTGAAGGGCGCCAGCGCGCTGGCCTTCTTCGGCATGGTGGCTGCTGCGGCGTGGAATGCCGTGCTCACCTGGCGTGACGGCCGCCGCTGGCCGGCCAAGACCTGGAGCGTGCTGGTCGTGTTGGCCGCGCTGGTTCCGCTCTACGTCGCGCTGGTCTTCCATCTGCTCGTACCCTCGGTGATGTACTGATGCTGCGGCTTGAGGTTGAGACCGACACGCTGCGGCTGGCCGAGCCGTTCCGCATCGCGGGCTACGTCTTCGAAACGGCCGACGTCCTTGTCGTCACGCTGGATGACGGCACGCATCGCGGGCACGGGGAGGCGGCCGGGGTCTATTACCTCGGCGACGATCTCGCACATATGCGCGCCCAGATAGAAGGCGCGCGGGCGGCGATCGAGGCCGGGCCGAGCCGGGAGGAACTGCGCACGATCCTGCCGCCCGGCGGCGCCCGCAATGCGGTGGACGCGGCGCTGTGGGAACTGGAAGCCGCCCGCGCCGGCAAGCCCGTCTGGGCACTGGCCGGGCTGGCGGAAGCGCCCAAGGCCATCGTCACCACCTTCACGGTAAGCGCCGATACGCCCGAGGCGATGGCGGCCAAGGCGACCAGCTACACGGGCGCGCGTTCGATCAAGGTCAAGCTGACCGGCGAAGTCGAACTGGATCTGGCGCGCGTCGCCGCGATCCGTGCGGCACGGCCCGATGTCTGGCTGGGTGTGGACGGCAACCAAGGCTTCAAGCGCGCCGATCTTGACGCGTTGGTGGCGGCCCTTGTCGAAAGCGGCGTGGCGCTGCTGGAACAGCCGCTGGCGCGCGGGGCGGAGGCGGAACTGGAAGGTTTCGTCTCGCCGGTGCCGATCGCCGGGGATGAAAGCCTGATCTGCCTTGCCGACGTGGCCGGCGCGAAAGGCCGGTTCGACGTCGTCAACATCAAGCTCGACAAGTGCGGCGGGCTGACCGAGGGTTTGCTGATGGCCGCCGAGGCGCGCCGGCTTGGGCTGGGCGTGATGGTCGGAACCATGGTCGGCACCAGCCTCGCCACAGCGCCCGGCTTCGTGCTGGGCCAGATCGCCGATCTGGTCGATCTCGATGGGCCGACTTTTCTTGAGCAGGACCGCCGGCCGTCGGTGACTTACGCCGACGGCACGCTCTTCGCCTCGGAAGAGGTCTGGGGTTCGGGCCGCGCATGACGGGACCGGCAGCGCGCACATGGTTTGGTCAGCCGCGCGGGCTGACCGTGCTGTTCCTCACCAACATGTGGGAACAGTTCTCCTACTTCGGCATGCGCGCGCTGCTGGTCTATTACATGACCCGCGAACTGTTGCTGGGGCAGGAAAAGGCCTCGGTCATCTACGGGATCTACACCGCCTGTGCCTATTTCACGCCGATCGTCGGCGGGGTGGTGGCGGACCGGTATCTCGGCAAGCGGCGGGCCATCGTCATCGGCGGATCGATCATGGCGCTGGGCCATTTCATGATGACGTTCGAGCCGCTGTTCTACCTCGCGCTCACCACCATCGCGCTGGGCAATGGGCTGTTCCTGCCCAGTCTGCCCAGCCAGATCGACGATCTTTACGAGCCCGGCGATCCGCGCGTGGGCTGGGCCTACAACGTCTACTACGTCGGCGTGAACATTGGCGGTTTTCTGGCGCCGCTGATCTGCGGGACGCTGGGCGAGTTGTACGGTTGGCACTGGGGCTTCGGCGCGGCGGGTATCGGCATGGTGCTGGGGCTGGGCATCTACCTCTGGGGCCAGCGCCACTTGCCCGAACAGGCGCGCCATCCGGTGGTGGAGCATCATGCACTGCCCCGCGCGCGCTTCCCGCGCAGCACCTTGCTGCTGCTGCTGGCCGTGGCGCTGTCCGTCACGGTGTTTCGCGGCGCCTACGAGCAAGTAGGCAATACCGTCGCGCTATGGGCGGACAGCGGCGTCGATCGCCACCTGGGCGCGTGGACGATCCCGATGACGTGGTTCCAGTCGCTCAATCCGCTGCTGGTCATGGCGATGACGCCGTCGTTGCTGGCCTTCTGGCGCCGCCGTGCGAAGGCGGGCGGCAGAGAGCGTCCCATCCGGCGCATGGCCATCGGCGCGCTGATCGTGGGCGGCGCCTATCTGCTGCTGGCCGGCATCGCGGCGACCGGCGGTACGGCCTATTGGCTGTGGCTGGCGCTATTCTTCGTGGTGCTGACGCTGGGCGAGCTGTTCATCCTGCCCACCGGCCTGGGCCTGTTTGCCCGCCTCGCGCCGGAGGGGCTGGGCGCCACCACCGTTGCCGCCTGGTACCTTGCGACTTTTGCGGGAAGCCTGTTCGCCGGGCTGATCGGCACGCTGTGGAGCGGCATGCCGCACGCGCTCTATTTCCTGTTGCTGGCGGTAATCGCGGCCGCCGCGGCGCTTTTGCTGGCGGCCATAGACCGGCGGGGAAACCGCTTTATCGAATCTGTTTGACAATTTTCTGATTAGGACAATAAATTTCTAATTAAGATGATTCAGGCCGGCGTTGACTGGCCCGGGCACCAGGGTTCTAGGGGGACACAGGCAATGAAAACGGTTCGGCTCGTTCTGTCGATGTCATGCAGCGCTGCCGCGCTGCTCACTGCCGGTGTCGCACGCGCCGATGAGGCGCCCGGCGGCGCGGTCACCGATCCCAGCGAAATCATCGTCACCGCACAGAAGCGCGCGCAAAACCTGGTCGACGTGCCGCAGGCAGTTTCCGTCGTCACCGGGGACGCGCTTGAGCGTAACGGCGCCGTGACCTTTCAGGACTATCTGAAGCTGGTTCCCGGCCTGCAGGTTTCGCAAAGCAACCCGGGCGAGGCGCGCGTGGTCCTGCGCGGCATCAACACTGGCGGTGCCACTGCCACGGTTGCCACGTATGTCGACGAAACACCGTTCGGGTCTTCCAGTGGCCTCGTGAACTCGGCCATTCTCTCCGGCGAACTCGATACTTTCGACGTTGCCCGGATCGAGGTTCTGCGCGGGCCGCAGGGCACGCTCTACGGCGCCAGTTCGCTGGGCGGCGTCATGAAGTTCGTGACCAACGAGCCGCAGACCGACGGCTTGGAAGCACGCGCGCGTGGCAGCGTGGAAAGCACCGATGGCGGCAAGGCATCCTACATGGGATCGGCGCTGGTCAACGTGCCGGTTTCCGACAATTTCGCGATCCGCGCCTCCGGCTTCTATCGCAGCTACGGCGGCTTTATCGATTCCATCGGCACCGGCGGTTCGGACCTGGCGAAGAACATCAACGATACGCTGAGCTATGGTGGCCGCGTTTCCGCGCTGTTCAAGCCCAGCGATGCCTTCTCCATCCGGCTGACCGCGATCCTCCAGAACCTGGACAGCGACGCGGCCAGCGTGGTGGAGGCCGATCCGGCGCGCCTGACGCCGCTCTACGGCGGCCTCACCCAGTCGCAGTTCGTGCCCGAATTCACCAATATCGCCTACCGGCTCTACAACGGCACCGTCGCGGCCGATCTCGGTTTCGCGGATCTGCTTTCGACCACCAGCTACAGCACCCTGAAGGAACACCTGCGCGACGATTACACCGTGCAGTACGGAACCTTGCTGGGGCTCTACGATCCGGTCACCGGCACTGCCGCTGCCGACATCGGGCTGACCCAGAACACCAATGTGGAGCGCGTGACCCAGGAACTGCGCCTGTCGTCCAAGGGCGAGGGCATGTTCGAATGGATGGTCGGCGGCTACTACAACCATGAAAAGGGCGCGATCCTGCAGCTGCTGCAGGTCTACGACGCCGGCACCACTACGCCAATGACCGGCTTCCCGCTGCTGGCCGACATCTTCCTGCGCTCCAAGTACGAGGAGTTCGCCGGCTTCGCGAACGGTACGCTGCATCTGGGTGACCGTTTCGACTTCACGTTCGGCGGCCGCTACAGCCATAATAGCCAGAGCGCGTCGCAGGGCGGCGAAGGCCTGCTGGCGGCGGACGCGCTGAGCGCGAAGTCCAAGGAAGGCGTGTTCACCTGGTCGGCCGCCCCCAAGTTCAAGTTGAGCAAGAGCGCGGCGATCTACGCCCGCGTCGCAAAGGGCTTCCGTCCCGGCGGCCCCAACCTGATCCCGCCGGGCGCGCCTGCCGGCACGCCGTCCACCTACAATTCGGACTCGCTGATCAGCTACGAACTGGGCGTGAAGGCGGAAACGGCTGACAAGACGTTCTCCATCGACATTGCCGCCTTCCATATCGACTGGAAGGACATCCAGTTGCTGGCAGTGGTCAACGACTATGGCGTCAACACCAATGGCGGCTCGGCCAAGAGCGACGGCTTTGAATTCACCGCCAGCCTGCATCCGCAGCGCGGGCTGACCTTCTCGCTGAACGGCGCCTATACCCACGCGCGCCTTACGGCGGACACCGATCCGCTGCTGGTCGGCGGCAGCAAGGGCGATGCCCTGCCCTTCGTTCCCAAGTGGAACATCAGCCTGAACGGCGATTACGAATGGTCGGTCGGCAAGGATGCATCGGCGTTCATCGGCGGATCGATTCGCACACTCAGCCAGCAGAGCGGCAATTATAACCCGACCTACCTCGCCACCTTCGGGCGGCAGATCACCTTGCCCGCCTATGACGTGATAGACTTGCGCGCGGGCCTGGATTTCGGCCGTTTCTCAGTCACCGCCTATGCCAAGAACCTGGGCAACAGCAAGGGCCTGATCAGCGCGGACTACACCGGTGGCTATCCCAACGGCGCCGCCGGCGTCGGCGTGATCCGCCCGCGCAGCTTCGGCCTTACTCTCGATGCCAAGATCTGAGATCCTGTTTTCATGACGAATTCCGCAATGTCCGTGGGGGGCCGCGAGGGGAGTGTGATGCTGACGCACGCACTTCCCTCGCCTTACCTGCTGTTTCTGGGCGATACGACCGTTTCCGGCTTCGCGAAGACCGCTTTCGGCCTGCGCGATTGGGCGGGCGATCGCTGCATCGGCGAATTTGCCTTGCCAGCCGCCACCGTCAGCACCGGCCTTGCGCGGCTGACCCCGCAAGAGGCGGCCGCGCGCGGCGCCAAGGCCATGGTCATCGGCGTCGCCAATCAGGGTGGGATAATCCCCGATAGCTGGATGCCGGCACTGCTGGACGCGCTGCAGGCCGGGCTGGACCTTTTCGCCGGCATGCACGCCCGCATGGCCGATATTCCGGCGCTGCGCGATACGGCGGCACGGCTGGGGCGCGGCTTGCACGACTTGCGTACGCCGCCGGCGGGATTGCCGATCGCCAGCGGGCACAAGCGTTCGGGCCGCCGGATCCTCACTGTCGGCACCGATTGTGCGCTGGGCAAGAAATACACCGCGCTGGCCATCGCGCGGGGACTTTCCGCACGCGGACTGGACGCCAGCTTCCGCGCCAGCGGGCAGACCGGCATCATGATCGCGGGTGAAGGGCTGGCGCTGGACGCCGTGGTGGCGGACTTTGCGGCCGGCGCCGCCGAACTGCTCAGCCCGGCCGCCGCGCCCGATCATATCGACGTGATCGAGGGGCAGGGGTCGCTGTTCCATCCCGCCTATGCGCCGGTTTCGCTGGCGCTGCTGTTGGGCAGCCAGCCGGACCTGTTCGTGGTCTGCCACGAACCGGGCCGCACCGCGATCCTGGGCCATGCGCATTATCCGGTGCCGTCGATCTCCGAAGTGATCGAGCAGACGGTGATGGCCGGCAAGCTGACCAATCCGGCGATCCGTTGCGCCGGGATCAGCCTGAACACCGGCGCATTGTCCGAAGCCGAAGCCGCGCGCGTCATCGCCGAAACCGCACAGGGGATGGGCCTACCGGCGGCGGATCCGATGCGCGGCGGGCAAGCCTTCGAACAACTGCTCGACGCCTGCTACTGATGGAGATGCAGGAGTGAGCCGCGCCGCTGACCGCTTTCGCCGCTTCCTCCTGCCAGGCCTTGCCTTCAAGGCCGTGATCATCGGTGGCGGCTACGCCACCGGGCGGGAGATCGCACAGTTCTTCCTGCCCTCCGGCCCTTGGGGCGGGCTGGCGGCGATGGCACTGGCGATGGCGATCTGGTCGATCGTGGCCGCCGCAACTTTCCGCTTGGCCCATGCGATGGGCGCGCGGGATTACCGTCATTTCTTCGAAGCGCTGCTGGGCCGCGGCTGGGTGCTGTTCGAGATCACCTATGCGGTCTTCATCGTATTGATCCTTGCCGTGTTCGGTGCGGCGGCAGGCGCCATCGCGGCGGCCACGCTGGGCGTTCCGCCCTTGCTGGGCACGCTGGCGCTGATGTTCGCGATCGTGGCCTGCGTTGCCTTCGGGAATCGCGGGGTGGAGCGCGTCTTCCTCTGGGTGTCGATCCTGCTCTACGCGACCTATGCGGTGTTCTTCGTGCTGATCCTGTCGGGCACGGGGCAGGGCATCGCCAATGCCTTCCGTCATGCGCCCGCGCCTTCGGGCAACTGGGCAAGCGGCGGGGTGATCTATGCCGGGTACAACATCATCGGCGCGGTGATCGTGCTGCCGGTGACGCGCCATTTTCGCAAAGGCCGCGATGCGGTGATCGCCGGACTGCTGGCCGGCCCGCTGGCGATGATCCCGGCGCTGATCTTCTTCCTGGCGATGACCGCGTTCATGCCGGGCATTGCCGACGCGGTGCTGCCATCGGATTACATGCTGACCCGCCTCGGCCATCCGGCGTTCCACATCCTGTTCCAGTTCATGATCTTCACCGCGCTGCTGGAAAGCGGCACCGGAGCCGTCCACGCGGTCAACGAGCGGATCGCGCGCACCGGCGCCGTTCTCGGCCCGTGGCTGCGCGCCAGCACGGCGCTGGCCGTGCTCGCGCCCTGCATGTTGATCGCCGATCGCGTGGGCCTCGTAACGCTGATTGCGTCTGGATATTCCGCGCTCGCCTGGGCCTTGATCGCCCTTTACGTCGTTCCGCTGCTGCTGGTGGTCGTATTGCGCCGCCGGCCCGCCGCTCCTCTGGAGATCGCCCAGTGAGTATTAGAGTGACCGTCAGATCCGCTGTCTTGGGTGCTGTCCTGCTCGCCGCCGCCGCGCATCCCGCGCTTGCCGCACCGCCTGCGAACCTTGACGCGCGGATCGAGGAGATCCGCGAGAAGTCGGGTACGCCGGGCATGTCGGTGGCGATCGTCGAGCATGGGCAAGTGGTCTTCGCCAAGGGCTTCGGCGTGCGCAAGCTGGGATCGCCCGAGAAGGTGGATGCCGATACCCTGTTCATGATCGGCTCTACGGGCAAGGCATTCACCAGCGCCGCGCTGGCAAGGCTGGTCGATGCGGGCAAGCTGAACTGGGATGACAAGGTGATCGACCACCTGCCCGATTTCCGCATGTACAATTCCTGGGTCACGCGCGAGATGACCGTGCGCGATCTGCTGGTCCACCGCAGCGGGCTGGGGCTTGGCGCGGGCGATCTGCTGATGGTGCCGCGCGGCAAGCTTTCGCGGGCGGAGATCGTCAAGCGGCTGCGCTACATCAAGCCGGCCACCAGCTTCCGCTCCGCCTATGCTTACGACAACATCCTCTACATCGTGGCGGGCGCGGTGATCGAGTCCGTCAGCGGGCAAAGCTACGAAGACTTCATGCGGGACGAGGTCTTTAAGCCCGCCGGCTTGCCCGACGCCACCGCCGACATGGCCATCCAGCTTTCCACGCCGGACCGCGCGCAGCCGCATGCCCGCTATGGCGAGGCGGTGCGCGGTACCGGGCCGATGAAGCTGCTGGATGAGCGTGACCGGCTGGGCCAGGCCGGCGCGCCGGCGGGGCTGCTGGCTGCCAGCGCCAACGATCTGGCGCGCTGGCTGCAGATCCAGCTGGCCCATGGCGCCTTGCCGGATGGCAAGGGCCGCCTCTTCAGCGAAGCCGCCGGACGCGAGATGTGGACGCCGGTGACGCCGATCCCGATTTCCCCGATGCCCGCGCCGATTTCCGGCATCACGCCGGGCTACGATGCCTATGCGCTGGGCTGGGAAGTGCGCGACTACAAGGGCGCCAAGCTGGTCTGGCATTCGGGCGGCCTGTTCGGGTTCACCACCATCGTCGTCATGATCCCCGATCGTGACGTGGGCTTTGCCATCACCGTGAACAGCGAGGAACTCGAACCCCGCATGGGCCTGATGTACGAGTTGATCGATCATTACATCGGCCAGCCCGCGCAGGATTGGCCCAGCCGCTTTGGCGAATTCCGCAAGACCCGCATTGCCGGTGCCCTCGCGGCCGTGCAGCAGAAAAGCGCCGCGCCGGCCAAAGTCGGCCCGTCGCTGGCTTTGGCGCGCTATGCCGGCAGCTACGCCGATCCGTGGTACGGCACGCTGAAAGTCACGCAGGACGGCAGAGGGCTGGCGGTCGACTTCACGACCACGCCGGGCATGACCGGCAAGCTGACGCATTATCAGTACGATACCTTCATAGCGAAGTTCGATGATCCGGCGATCGAGCCCGCCTATCTCACCTTCAACCTCGATGCCGACGGCAAGGTTTCGCAGATCACGGCCAAACCGGTCTCGCCCATTGCCGACTTCAGCTTCGACTATCAGGACCTGCTGTTCACGCCGCAACCTCCCGCCACGGAGCCTGGCCGATGAAGCGCGCGCTGCTGGCGCTGGCTTTTTCGGGCGTATCGCTCGCTCTGATCGGCGCCGCGCCGCCAAAGCCTTCGGAGCCGTATGACCTTATCGTCCGGGGCGGCACGATCTATGACGGTTCGGGCGGCATCCCGTTCCGGGGTGACCTAGCCATACGCGGCGACCGCATCGTTGCGGTGGCGGCCCATGTCGATGGCCCGGCAAAGGCCGAGATCGACGCCAGCGGCAAGGCAGTGTCGCCCGGCTTCATCAACATGTTGGCCCATCCCGAACAGAGCCTGCTGATCGACGGGCGCGCGCTGTCCGACCTGGCGCAGGGCGTGACGCTGGAGGTCATGGGTGAAATCTCGATGGGCCCGTTGAGCCCGGCGATGAAGAAGGACATGATCGACCAGCAGGGCGACTATCACTACGATGTCGACTGGACCACGCTGGGCGAATATTTCCAGCGTTTGGAGGCACGGCCGATCGCGCCCAACGTCGCCTCTTTCGTCAGTGCCGGCACGGTGCGCGAAGCGGTGCTGGGCGCCAACGACGTTCAGCCCGACGCGGCGCAACTGGCCACCATGCAGCGCCTGGTGCGCGAAGCGATGGAGCAGGGCGCGCTGGGCCTTACCGATGCGCTGATCTACACCCCGGCCACTTTCGCCCATACCGACGAGTTGAAGGCGCTTGCCAAAGTCTCCGCCCAGTGCGGAGGTATCTACACCGTACACATGCGCAGCGAGGGCGACCGGATCGAGCAGGCGGTGCAGGAAACCATCGACATTGCCGAATATTCGGGCGCGCCGGCGGAAATCTATCACTTCAAACTGGCCGGACGCGACAACTGGGGCAAGTTCGACAGTGTCGTCGGCATGATCGAGGCGGCACGGGCACGCGGCACGCGCATCTCCGCGAACATGTACAACTATACCGCCGGTGCCACCGGCCTCGACGCGGCAATGCCGCCGTGGGTGCAGGCGGGCGGCTATCAGGCTTGGGCCGGGCGGCTGAAAGACCCGGCCACGCGCGCGAAAGTCGTTGCCGAAATGCGCACGGCGCACCCGGCTGACTGGGAAAACCTCTATGCCGGCGCGGGGCCGGAAGGCACGATCCTGCTCGCCTTCAAGAACCCGGCGCTGAAATCGCTGACCGGCAAGAGCCTTGCCGAAGTGGCCAAGATGCGCGGCAAGAGCCCGGAAGAGACGGCGATGGACCTCGTCGTAGAGGATGGCACGCGCGTCGGCGTCGCCTATTTCCTGATGAGCGAGGACAACGTACGCCGCTCCATCCGCCTGCCGTGGATGAGCTTCGGATCGGACGAGGAAGCCCCCGCGCCGGAAGGCGTGTTCCTGCTCTCCAAGCACCATCCGCGCGCCTACGGTAACGTCGCGCGGCTGTTGGGGCACTATGTCCGCGATACGAAGGACCTGACGCTGGCCGAAGCGGTACGCAGGCTCACCAGCCTTCCGGCGGACAACCTTTCGCTCGGTGATCGGGGGCGGTTGAAGCCGGGCATGTTCGCCGACGTGGTCGTGTTCGATCCCGCTACGATTACCGACCACGCGACCTACGATCAGCCCGAGCAACTTTCGACCGGGGTGAGCGACGTGATCGTCAACGGCCGCTTCGCCCTGCGTGGCGGCAAGGCCACCGGCGCTGCCACCGGCCGCATCGTGCGTGGTCGCGCGGCCCAACCCGGCGGCAGTTGCCGGGCCAGCGCTGCCGACTGGAAGTGGCGTTCCTAACCCGTAATGCAGGGCCGCCTTTATCCCTGATGCGGATGGTTCGGGACCCCATTCCATAAGTCCTTCAAGCATACCGCCGCCTGAGGCGTGAAACGCCGATCCCCATATGGGAATGGCGCACCACCCCGCCTTGCCGTCTCTCTTGCGGCAAGAACGGGAGAGTGATGAATGGACCTCAATCTCAAGGGCCGTCGTGCCCTGGTGACCGGGAGCAGCAGCGGCATAGGCGAGGCGATCGTGCGGATGCTCGCCGAAGAGGGCGCCGAGGTCGTCGTTCATGGGCGCAATCGCGAACGGGCCGAAGCGGTCGCGCGCGCGGTCGGTGCCGCAGGCATCGCCATCGGCGAACTTTCCGAGGATGGCACTGCCCAGTCGGTTTATGCCGAGGCGGTCGCCGCTCTGGGCGGCAATGTGGAGATCCTGATCAACAATGCCGGCGGGAATGCGGAAGGCAACTCCTCCAAGCCGCCTGTCGAGATCGATGCCGCCGATTTCCTTTCCAACTACCGCGCCAACACGCTGGGCGCCGTCCAGCTATGCCAGCTCTGCGTGCCGGACATGGTGGCAAACCGTTTCGGACGGATCGTCAATGTGTCGAGTGCGGTCGCGATGCAGCCCAATTATGTGGGCGCGGATTATTCCGCCGCGAAAGCAGCGCTCAACAACTACACCGTAAGTCTGGCCGGATCGCTTCGCGGCGTGGGCGTGACGGCCAACATCCTCACGCCCGGCATCATCATGGTAGATGGCTTGCTGCGCTTCGGCCGCGAGAAGTTCGGCGACCCGGACATGAGCTTTGACGAGGTTTGCCAGCGTTTCGGCGAGGCGAAAGTGTTCAACATTCCGCCCGTGGGCCGTGTCGGCAAACCTTCGGAACTGGCGATGGTGGCCTGCCTGCTCGCCAGCCCGCTCTCCGGTTTCATTACCGGCGCCAATTATCGCGTCGACGGCGGCCAAAGCCGCGGCCTGAACTGAGGAAAGTCACCATGGCTGAGAAGACCTACCGCGTCATCCAGTGGGCCACCGGCACCGTCGGCAGTGCGGCGCTGAAACACTTCATCGAAAATCCGGTGATCGAGCTGGTCGGCGTCTACGTCACCAATCCCGAGAAGGTCGGCAAGGATGCGGGCGAACTGGTCGGCCTGCCGCCAACGACCGGCGTTGTTGCGACCGACGATGTCGACGCGATCCTCGCAATGGAGGCGGACGCGGTGCTGTTCGCGCCCAGCATGATGACCCCGCCGCTTGAGCAGGTCTGCCAACTGCTGGCCTCCGGCAAGAACGTGGTCTCGCCCGCGGGACCGTTCCTTCCCAACAAGTGGCTGCCTGAGGAGACGGCGCGGATCGAGGCGGCGTGCCGTGAAGGGCAGGTCTCGTTCCACGGCTGCGGCATCCATCCCGGTTTTTCGGGCGATATCCTGCCATTGACGCTCGCGCGGCTGATGAGCCGGGTAGACTGCATCGAAGTGGCGGAGATCATCGACAAGGTGCGCAATCCCATGATCTACACAGAGATCATGGGATTCGGCGCCGATCCGGAAGAGCTGCTGGCAAATCCGCGCCGCTCGCCCGAAACCTACAAGCACTTCTACTCCAGCATGGCGATGATCGCCGCCGGCCTGGGCAAGGAGATCGAGAAGGTCACCGTAAAGTTCGAGGTGGCGACGGCACTGACCGATATCCAGCACCGCTATGGCGAGGTGAAGGCTGGCACCGTGGGGGGGCAGCACTACGAATGGACGGCTTGGTGCGAAGGCGCGCCGCTGATCGTCTACCACTTCTACTGGCAGCTTGGGCACGAGATCGACCCGGTCTGGGAAGAGGGAGAGGCCAAGTACCGCGTGCGGATCAAGGGGGAGCCGCCGCTCGAATGCCATCTGATGGCCACGCAGGACGACGATGGCCGCCACCCGTTCCTGGGCCTTCCGTGGACGGGGCTGGTCGGTGCAACCGCAATTGCGGGCGTGTGCGACGCCGCTCCGGGGATCGTCACCCATCTCGATCTGGGCGTGGTTCAGCCCAAGGGATTGGTCCGGCGCTGAAGCCTGGCTGTACCGGCGGCGATAGCCGGGGGACGATTGAGGGTGGGCGTTCCGGGGCGTGAGCCTTCTGGATTTGCAGAGGCCCGCAGCCAAGTCTGTCCTATATGGAAAAGTGCGAGCATCGGGACGCGGATGCGCTCCCCGATGCGCTCGCCCCCCAATACACTCGCCCCTTGCTTGTATCGATTGCGGGCTGGCGATTTCCAGCGTCGCGGCATGGGACATCCTGTGCGTTTCAGCCCGTTTCTCGTCTGGGCTGTGGCCCTCTGCGTGCGCACCGATCCAGTACATTCCGGCCACGGGCTATTTGACGGACATCACGCCGTCCTTACCCGCCTGCCATACCCATCGAGCTAGATCCAGCGACCGCCTGACGCCGCAATGCCAGAGCGAGCCGGCAGGCGGGAGCGCGATCCCCAGGGCCGAACATGTCGCTACTGCGATGCATTTGCGACACACCGTGATAAATTTCCTCAACCCCTCTTGCGGCTAACGAGAATCAGTCGCATTAGCGCCCGTCAAATTCGCCACGCTTTCGAAACAAGGGGGAAACAATGTCCATCTCACGTCTGCGCAGCTCTCTGGCTAGCGCTTCGCCCGCGTATCTCGCTCTCAGCTGTTTTGGCCTCGCTGCCTCGCCGGCGCTGGCGCAGGAGCAAAATACTGCGAATGAGAGCAAGCCCGCCCGTCTCGGTGGCGTGACGGTGACCGACACTGCGATCGACGACAGCATCAAGGTCGATCGCGCATCTTCGCCCAAGTTCACCCAGCCGCTGCAGGATACGCCGCAGACCATCCAGGTGATCAGCAAGGAGCTGTTCAACCAGCAGGGCGCGACCACGCTGACCGAAGTCCTGCGCAACACCCCGGGCGTCGGCACTTTCTACGCAGGCGAGAACGGCAACACCTCGACCGGCGATGCCGTCTACATGCGCGGCGTTGACAGCTCGGGCAGCATCTTCGTCGACGGCATTCGCGACATCGGCACAATCTCGCGCGATACCTTCAACACCGAACAGGTCGAAGTCGAAAAGGGCCCTGCCGGCACCGACAACGGCCGCACTTCGGCAGGCGGTTCGATCAACATGGTCTCGAAGCGCGCCAATATGGACACGGCGGTTTCCGGTACCGCCACCGTTGGCACGGACGGCCAGAAGCGCGGCACGGCGGACTTCAACCAGGCGATCGGCGGCATCCCCAACGCGGCCGTCCGCTTCAATGTGATGTGGCAGGACAGCGACGTTGCCGGCCGCGACCGTGTCAACAACAGCCGCGTCGGCATTGCGTCCTCGTTCGGGTTCGGGCTTGGCACGTCAACCCGCGCTTATCTGAACCTGATGTATGTCGATCAGAACAACATTCCGGACGGTTTCGTCCCCACGATCGGCATCAAGTACTGGCAGCCTCAGGCGGGTATCGAACAGCTTGCGGGCCATCCGGTGGATTCCACCAATTTCTACGGCACCCGTCAGGATCATGACGATGTGACCGCCAAGATGGCGACCTTCATTCTTGAGCATGACTTTTCCGACAATGTCAGGCTCACCAACAGTGCACGCTGGGGCCGGACCGATCAGGACTACCAGCTCACTTCGTTCATGACGACCGCGGCGAATATCAAGTGGACGGACATCAACGATCTGTCGACTTACACGATGGCCCGCAGCAACGTGAACCTGAAGGATATTTCCAACAAGATCCTGACCGACCAGCTCAACCTGCGGGCCGATTTCTCGACCGGGGCGATCGAGCACAACCTCAGCGTCGGTGTCGAATTCACCAGCGAGCAGCAGTATCAGCGGACCATGGCAGGCACCGGCACTTTGCCGCGCGCCAGCCTCTACGATCCCAACTGGAACGACACGAACACTTACGTCGCTTCCTATACGGGCGGCCACTCCAAGGGTAAGACGAATACCCAGTCGTTTTACGCCTTCGACACGGCGAAGTTCTTCGACGACATGCTGCTGGTGACCGGCGGCCTGCGCGTCGATCACTACAAGCTTACCTATTTCGTGAACGCGCCGTGCGCCACCGCCGCTGCCTGCGGCACTTCGACAACCGGCACGATCCTTCCGACCACCGACCTGAAGGACAAGGGCACGCTCTTCAACTGGAAGCTGGGCGCGGTGGTCAAGCCGATCCCGGCGGTCAGCCTCTATGTCAACTACGCGCTTTCGCAGCAGCCTCCGGGCGGTGCGAACTTCACGCTCAGCTCGGCATTGAACAACGCGGCCAACCCGAACATGGACCCGCAGAAGGCCGATACTTTCGAAGCCGGCGTGAAGTGGGGCGCGTTCGACGGCGCTCTTGCCGTAAACGCCGCCGTGTTCCGCACCAAGATCAGCAACGAGATCAACAACAACGATCTGGACGAAAACGGCAATCCCACCCAGACCGGCAAGAAGCGGGTCCAGGGCGTGGAGCTGTCGGTCGTGGGTAACGTAACGCCGGAATGGCAGCTCTCGGGCGGCTATACGTATCAGGACGCCAAGGTCATCAATGGCCCCGACGTGGCGCAGGATGGCACGAACTACATCACCTACACGCCAAAGAATGCGGCAACGCTGTGGACCACCTACAGCTTCCCGTTCGGCATTCAGGCGGGCGGCGGCGTTCGCTATGTCAGCGGGCTGCACCGCGGTACCGACGGCGCCGTCGGCACGCCCGTGAAGACCGATGGCTACACGGTGGTCGACGCGATCCTGTCCTACGCGCTTACGCAGAACATCAAGCTGCGCGCCAACGCCTACAACCTGTTCGACAAGCACTACGTTCAGGCGATCAACAAGAGCGGCTACCGCTATACCCCCGGAACGCCGCAGACGTTCCTGTTCAGCGCCGACTTCCAGTTCTAAGAACGGGTCGGTCAAACAATTGGCAGCGGAAGAGGCCTCTTCCGCTGCCAAGTTCTTTTGCGGATTATCGGCATGCTGTTGCACATCCCCCAGATTCTGACGCCAGAGGAAGTCGCCGAGTTTCGGCGCCGGCTAGAAGAGGGGGACTGGACCGACGGGCGCGAGACCGTGGGCGCGCAAGGCGCCGAAGTTAAGCGCAACGAGCAACTGCGCGACACCTCGCCGCTCAAGGCCGAATTGGGCGATGCGGTGCTGCGCGCGCTCAGGCGCAGCCCGCTGTTCTTCGCGGCGGCTCTGCCCCGGCGAATATTGCCGCCGCGCTTCAACCGCTATGCCGGCGGCGGCGAATACGGTTTCCACGTCGACGGCGCGGTCATGAGCCTTGGGCCCGATGAGCAGATGCGGTCCGACATATCCTGCACGTTGTTCCTGAACGATCCCGAGGAATACGACGGTGGGCGTCTCGTCGTCAGCGACACGTACGGGGAACACGTCATTGCCGAACGGGCTGGCGATGCGGTGATCTACCCGTCCAGCAGCCTGCACCGGGTGGAGCCTGTTACGCGCGGAGTGCGGTTGGCATCCTTCTTCTGGGTGCAGAGCCTGGTACGCGACGATGCGACGCGGCGCATCCTGTTCGAACTGGATACCTCGATCCAGAAACTGACGGTGGACGGGGCAGATCGCGATGCGGTGCTGCAACTGACCAGCGTCTATCATAATCTGCTGCGCCGCTGGTCGGAGTGCTGAGTATTCGCGAGCACGCCTTCAACACCGGTGCCGACTTGCTTGATGCACAAGCATCCGCCAGCACGAAGCAGATCTCCGTGGCGGCTTAATCCGTAACTTTCGATGCAAGGCGTTCCTGCGCCGGAAGCGCAGTCGCCGTAACGGTCATGCGCGCAAGCAGGATTGGCCGGGCGTCACCCCCGAATGCCGCTTCGGCGACAGGCCGAGCGAGAGTCGTTTCGGGCCCGATCGTCCCCACGCCCATGAAGATCGCGGCGGAACTTGCAAGTGCGGCCGGAATTCCAAGTAAGCGAACCATGACTGCGTACCTCCCGTTGTCGGGACGGGATTAGCCCACAGTTGTCGCGCCGCCTTGCCGCGCTCGTGTCCAATTGTCTGAAAATGTCTCGTTCAGGTCGATGCTGCGAACACCTTGCGATGTGTTCGCAAAATAATCGGCGCATCTGGAGCGGCTCGTCTCACGCGGATTCCTGTGCTGTCAGGTCATCCATTGCCGGTGGCCGGGGCGGATCTGGTCAGCACCGTACCGGCCGCCGTCGGCGTCATTCGGTTGCGGCCAGATCGACGGTGCCGCCTTTCAGCCCTTCGGCCGTGGCGATGACGGTGAAATGGCCGTTGCCCGTGCCCCGGACCAGCGCGACGGCGAGACCGTCCTGCGCCGCACGGTCGGGCGAAGGGAAGGGGGTATGATCGACCGAGGAGCCATTGTCGGTCGCGATCAGCTGCCCTTTGCCCTTGACCGCGAAATGCAGGCGATGGCTGGCGGAAGGCACGGTGACGCCGTTCGCATCGACCACCCGCGCACGCACGTAGACCATGTCGTCGAAGGTGGAGCCAACGGTTGGCATGTCCGGTTTCAATTCGATGCGGACCGGCTTCCCCGCCGTTCGCAGGCTGGAATAAACGGCCTCGTTACCGGGATCGCGGCAGGTGGCACGCACCTCTCCCGGCGCATAGCGTACTGCCCAGCGCCGGGGGGAGGCGTCCGCATTGATCGGCAGCGTGCCCAGCGAGCGACCGTTGAGGAATGCCTCGACCTGCCGACAATTGCTGTAGACCTCGATCGTCTCGTCGTGGGGGCTGCGGTCCTGCGGCGTCCAGTCGTCGAACAGGGCGATCTTGGGCTTGGGCGTGGCCACGGCGATCATGGTGGGCAGCACGGGCTGGTTCGGGCCGCCGGCACCATCGGTCGCCGGTCCGGCCGCCGCCGGATCGGCATTGCGCACGACATGCACCACGGGCCGGTCCGACCACCAGCTTTCGCGCTCCATCCCGCTGATCTTCTGGCGGCCGGTGCGATCGAGCAGCCCGGCCGGATTCTGGATATTGGGCCAGCCGGACCGGTTCGCCTCGCCCAGATAATCGACGCCGGTCCACAGGAACATGCCTGAAAAGGGCGCATAGTCGCGTACCGGCAACCAGTTGCTGCGGTTGTGCGCGTTTTCCGTGCCGATGATGCTGCGTTTCGGGTTCTGTTTGCTTGCCGCGATCAATTCGTTTTCGCGATAATTCTGTCCGACCACGTCCAACATGTCGGCCAGGCCGTTGTCGTAATCCTTGGTCACGTTCGGCCGGAAAAGCGCCATCGTTACCGGCCGTGACGGATCGGCGGCATGAACGATGTCGAGGATGCTGCGCAGCGCGGCCTTGGCCTGGACCGGATAGGCAGTGTCATGGATTTCGTTGCCGGCGCTCCACAGCACGATGCTGGGATGGTTACGATCGCGGCGCACCATGTCCAGCGTGTCGCGCTTGTGCCAGTCGCCGAAGAAGAGATGGTAATCCTCCGGCGTCTTGGCGACATTCCACTGGTCGAACAACTC
Organism: Novosphingobium oxfordense; assembly: GCF_044029435.1. NCBI lineage: Bacteria > Pseudomonadati > Pseudomonadota > Alphaproteobacteria > Sphingomonadales > Sphingomonadaceae > Novosphingobium > Novosphingobium oxfordense. The sequence goes on from NZ_CP147008.1 coordinate 1,180,884, forward strand.
GTCCATCACGATCAGCCCCAGCTCATCGGCAAGGTCGAGAAATTCGGGGCTGGGAAGGTTGTGTGCGGTGCGGATCGCGTTGACGCCCTGCGCCTTGAGCGCGGTCAGCCGCTGGCGCCAGACGGCCAGTGGGACGGCGGCCCCCACCGCGCCGCCATCCTGATGCAGCGCCACGCCTTTCAGCTTGAAGTTGCGGCCGTTCAGCCAGAAGCCGGTTGCCGGATCGAACCGGGCTTCACGCAGGCCGAAGCGGACGTCCTCATTGTCCAGCAGCGTGCCGTCGGCCGCCAGCACGCGGATGGAGGCGCGATACAGGGCGGGATCGTTTATGTCCCAGCGATGCGGGCGGGGCAGCGCGATCTCGGCCGGCAGGATCATGGTGCGCCCGGCCGCCACACTGGTGGCCGGCGTCACGGTGCGCGCAATTTCGCGCCCATCGGGATCGGTCAGCAGCAGTTCGACCTTGATGTCGGTCGCGGCACCGGTGTCATTCTGCACATCGGTGGTGACCGCGATCGTCGCCTGCGCATCGCTAATGGCGGTCGCCCGCACATAGGCGCCGCCCTGCGGGATATGAACATCGTCCGTCTCGATCAGGCGGACGTGTCGATAGATGCCCGATCCGGTATACCAGCGTGACGAGGGCGCGGCGGAAGTATCGGCGCGGACGGCGATCACGTTGTGGCCATCCGCGCGCAGATGGCGCGTCATGTCGTAGCGCTGGCTGACGTAGCCCATCGGGCGATAGCCGATGTGATGGCCGTTCACCCAGACTCCGCTGCGCTCCATGATGCCGTCAAATTCGATGAAATAGCGCCGTCCCGGCTGGGGCGTCAGGTCCAGCGTCTTGCGATACCAGGCGACTCCGCTGGGCAGGAAGCCGTTCTCGCCTGCGGCCTTGGCATTGGGATCGAACGGGCCGGCGATGGCCCAGTCATGCGGAACGGTAACGACTTGCCACGATGTATCGTCCAGCGTGGGCGTTTCCGCGCCTTCCGGATCCGCCTGGATGAAGCGCCAGCCGGCCGGCAGCGGGGTGACCATGCGGGGGGCAGCCTGAGCCGCGCCGATCGAGGCGAGAGCTGTCGCCAGGGTACAAAATAGCGTCCTGCTGCCGGTCTTGCGCACCCGAGTTTCCTGTCCTGCTCCTAACCCTGTCCTTCAGTTACTCAATATCCCGCTATTTGCAATAATGTTTCATAATGCGGCCTTGCGGGGCGAATGGGCGAGAGGGGGCGGGGTGGTCGAAGCTGCCAAGTCCGGGAAACGCGCCGAGGCATGCAGGCGACCATGTTCGTGCGGGGCTATGGCGGAGGCGGTCTGGGAATCGCAGACGGTGGCCGGCGCATCGGCCGCCAGATCGGGATTGCATCCGACCGGATGATCGTTGGAAACGATGGCATCGTAGTCGAGCGCGGGGGCGTTGAGAATGGACGCCGTGTCGCCAACGGGTTCGACCGCGCGGCGGCGATCCACACCGTGTCATCGACAAACAGCGGTTCAACCGCGATGCGGGACGGCAAGCCCTGCAATGCGCCAAGGGCCGGATCTAGAGCGTTTTCTAATCAGGTGGATCACCTGATGACTCGGAAAACGCGACAAACTAAAAGCTTAGAGCAGTTGATCCGATGCAGATGGATCGGAAACTGCTCCAGCGCGCATATCGGGTCCGGGCGACCGTCAGGCCGCCCGGATAACCTTCATCGTATTACGTAAGGCCGCCACCGATGGCCCGGTAGATTTCCACCATATTGCTGGCCCGGGTCAGACGCGTGGTGACAAGGGTCTGCTCGGCGCTATGCAAAGTGCGCTGCGCGGCGAGAGTCGTCAGGAAGTCGTCCACGCCGGCCCGGAAACGCGCATCGGACAGCTTGTAGCTGACGCGTGCCGCATCGCGCAGCGACGTTTGCGCCTCAAGCTGCGCATTCATCGTCGCCCGTCGCGCCAGCGCGTCCGCCACTTCCTTGAAGCCGGTCTGCACGCTTTTCTCATACGTCGCGACCATCGCGTCATACGTTGCGCGGGCATAACGCAGGTTGCCCTGGTTCTTGCCGAAGTCGAAAATCGGGAGAGTGGCGGAAGGCGCCACCGACCAATAATCGCTTCCCGACTTGAACAGGTTCGACAGGCCAAGGCTCATCGTCCCGAAGGCGGCCGTCAGCGAAATGCTGGGGAAGAAGGCCGCGCGCGCCGCACCGATATTGGCGTTCGCGCCGATCAGCTGGTGTTCCGCCGCCGCAATGTCCGGACGGCGCAGAAGCAGCGTTGAGGGCAGTTCCGCCGGCAGGTTGTTCAGCGTGACGTCGCTGTCCGGCAATTCGGTCGGCAAGTCGCCGGGGGCAAGGCTGGTCCCAGCCAACAGGTCAAGCGCGTTTCGGTCCTGCGCGACAAGGGTCGTCGCCAGGGCAATATCGGAACGGGCCTGATCGTGGCTGGTCTGGGCCTGGCGCACTTCCAGTTCGGAAGCGATGCCCTTGGCGAACCGCGCCTTGGTCAGATCGAGCGTCTGCCCGAATGCCTTTTCAAGATCGCTGGCGATCTTCAGGCGTTCCTGGTCGGCGGCCATCGTCAGCCAGGCGTTGGCGGTTTCGGCGATCAGCGCCGTCTGCGCGGCATTGCGGTTCTCTACCGAGGCAAAGTAGCTTTCCTGCGCCGCCTTGGTCAGATTGCGGACGCGGCCGAACAGATCGATTTCCCAGGACGAGATACCGACGGAGGCCGTGTAGATGTCCGTCCGTCCGGAAGCCGATCCGGCACCGCCCGAAGACGCCTGAGCGAACGGCTGGTCCTGATAGGTGGCGCTGCCGCCGGCGGCAACGGTGGGCAGCAGATCCGCACGCTGCACGCGATACTGCGCGCGGGCCTGCTCGACATTGGCGACTGCAATGCGCAGGTCGCGGTTGTTGTCGAGCGCCGTCTGGATGACCCGCGCCAGGCGCGGATCGGTGAAGAACTCCTTCCAGGAGGTATCGGCCGAAACCGTTGCGCCCTGCCCAATACCTTGGGCATTGCCGTCGACCGGCCCCGAAGGGCTGGTCTCGGGAACGGGAAGATCGGGGCGGACATACTTGGGCGCCATGTTGCAGGCCGCCAGCGCGAGCGCCAGCGATGTGGCGGTAAGCGCTTTCACATTACGCATTTTCATGCCTCCTGCGGCTCGGCCGAAGCCTCGCCCTCATTGGCTCGATCACCCTTACCCTTGCCGTGTTGTTCACGGAACAGGCGCTTCACCACGGTGAAGAACACGGGCACGAAGAAGATCGCCAGAATGGTGGCGGAGATCATGCCGCCCACCACGGCCCAGCCGATGGCGTTCTGGCCGCCGGCGCCCGCGCCGGTGGAGACCGCCAGCGGCAGCACGCCGAAGATGAAGGCGAAGCTGGTCATCAGGATCGGCCTGAGGCGCAGCTTGCCCGCTTCGAGCGCCGCCTGAACCGGTGGCAACCCGTCGCGCATCTTTTCTTCCGCGAACTCGACGATCAGGATCGCATTCTTGGCCGAGACGCCGATTGTCGTGATGAGACCCACCTGCAGGTAGATATCGTTGTTGAGACCCACCAGCGTTGCCGCGATCACCGCGCCCAGCACGCCGAGCGGCACCACCAGCATGACCGCGATCGGCACCGACCAGCTCTCGTAAAGCGCTGCAAGGCACAGGAACACGATCAGCATGGACAGCGCATAGAGCGCCGGAGCCTGACCGCCCGAGGTCTTTTCTTCGTAGGAAATGCCGCTCCATTCAAGGCCGACACCCGCCGGCAGCTTGGAGGCCATTTCCTCGATCACCTTCATCGCATCGCCGGTGGAGACGCCGGGCGCAGGCGCACCCATGATCTGGAGGGACGACACGCCGTTGAAGCGTTCCAGCTTGGCCGGACCGTACGTCCACTCCGTCCTCGCGAAGGAGGAGATCGGAGCCATCACGCCGCTGCTGCCGCGCACGAAGAACTGGCCGATAGATTCGGGCTTGGAGCGGAACTGCCCGTCGGCCTGAACGAACACTCTCTTCACGCGGTCGCGGTCGATGAAGTCGTTGACGTACGTGCTGCCCATTGCGGTGCTGATGGTCGAATTGATGTCCGACTGGGCGATACCAAGAGCACCGGCTGCGGCCTGATCTACGTCCAGTTTCAGCTGGGGCGTGTCTTCAAGACCATTGGGACGGACTTGCGCCAGGCGCTTGTCGGCCCCGGCCATGCCGAGCAGCTGGTTGCGCGCCTCCAGCATCTTCTGGTGGCCGATGCCGCCACGGTCGACGAGCTGGAACTCGAAGCCGGTGGCGTTGCCCAGTTCCTGGACGGCGGGCGGGGCGAATGCGATCGCCATGCCGGCCGAGATCTTCTGGAAGGCCTTGTTGGCACGCAGCGCGATGGCGCTGACCGTGTTGTCCTTGCCCTTGCGTTCGGACCAGTCCTTCATGCGAACGAAGGCAAGGCCCACGTTTTCACCTTGCCCCACGAACCCGAAGCCGGAGATCGTGAAGACGTCGGCGACATTGGCCTTTTCGTCCTTAAGGTAGTGATCGCGCACCCGGGCGAGCGTGCGTTCGGTTTCCTCGATGGTCGTGCCGGCGGGCAGCGACACCTGGTTGATCAGGATGCCCTGGTCTTCGTCCGGCAGGAAGCCGCCGGGAAGGCGCAGGAAGATGAAGGCCATGCCCGCCACGATCACGGCATAGACCAGCATCGTGCGGCCCCAGTTGCGCTCCACCTTGTCGACGGTCTTGCCGTAGCGTTCCACACCGCGATCGAAGGTGGTGTTGAACCAATGGAAGAAACGGTTGAACAGGCCGGCGATGCCGGTCTGCTTGCCTTCCGCAAGGCCGGCGCCATGGCCATGGCCACCGGGGGAGGCCTTGAGGATGGTGGCGCAAAGCGCCGGGGTCAGGATCAAGGCCACGATCACCGAAAGCACCATCGAGGATACGATAGTGATCGAGAACTGGCGGAAGATCACGCCGGTGGAGCCGCCGAAGAACGCCATCGGCAGAAACACTGCCGACAGCACGAGGCCAATGCCGACCAGCGCGCCGCTGATTTCATCCATCGATCGGCGGGCCGCTTCCTTGGGGCTTAGCCCCTCGGTCTGGATGAGGCGTTCGACGTTTTCGACCACGACGATGGCGTCATCGACCAGCAGGCCGATCGCCAGCACCATGCCGAACAGGGTTAGGGTGTTGATGGTAAATCCGGCGAGTTCCAGCACGGCCAAAGAGCCCAGCAGAACGACCGGAACCGCAATCGTCGGGATCAGCGTCGCGCGCCAGTTCTGAAGGAACAGGAACATGACGATGAACACGAGGACGACCGCCTCGACGAGGGTGTGGATCACCTGCTCGACCGAGAGCTTTACGTACGTCGAGTTATCGACCGGGAACTTGTATTTCACCCAGCTCGGGAAGTTCTTGGAGAGCTGGTCGATCTGCGTCTTCACCGCGTCCACGGTGTCGAGCGCGTTGGCGCCCGGTGCCAGCTTGATGCCGAAACCGGCGGCCGGATGGCCGTTCAGCTTGGCGCCGAAGCTGTAGTTTTCAGCGCCCATCTCGACGCGCGCAACGTCGGAAAGGTGGACCACCGAACCGTCAGGATTGTTCCGCAGCATGATCTGGCGGAACTGCTCGGCCGTGCGTAGGCGCGACTGGGCCGTGATCGTGGCGTTGAGCGCCTGTCCCTGGGGCGACGGCGAAGCGCCGATCTGGCCGGCGGAAACTTGTGCGTTCTGCGCCTTGATAGCGGCGGTCACGTCGGTTGCGGTGACGCCCAGGTTCGCCATCTTGAACGGATCGAGCCAGACGCGCATCGAGTACTGCGCACCCAGAAGCTGGGTGTCGCCGACGCCGTTCACGCGGCTGATCGGATCCTGAAGCGAGCTGGCGATGAAGTCGCCCGCGTCCTGCTGGTCGTGAATGCCGTCATCGGCATAGACGGCCATCACCATCAGGAAGGTCGACGTCGACTTGGTGACGCGCAGACCCTGCTGCTGCACTTCCTGCGGAAGCAGCGGCGTTGCCTGCGACAGCTTGTTCTGCACCTGAACCTGCGCGATGTCGGGATCGGTGCCCTGTTCGAAGGTCAGGGTGATAGTCAGGTTGCCGGCACCGTCGCTGGACGATGCGAAATAGCGCAAGTGGTCGATGCCCTTGAGCTGCTGTTCGATCACCTGCGTGGTTGTCGATTCCAGCGTTTCGGCGTTGGCGCCGGGGTAGCTGGTCACGATCTGCACGGCAGGCGCGGCGATTTCGGGGAACTGGGCCACGGCCAGCGAACGGATCGCCAGGACGCCCGCAAGCATCATGACGATGGCGATGACCCATGCGAAGATGGGTCTGTCGATGAAATAGCGCGACATGGGTTACTTCGTCCCGCCGTTTGCTACCGTGATCTGCTGCGGCATGCCCGGCTTCACCACCGTGCCCGGACGCAGGTTCACCAGGCCTTCCACGATCAGGCGATCGCCGATGTTGAGACCCTTGGTGACGATCCACTTATCGCCCACCGCGCGATCGGTTTCGATCTGGCGGACTTCGACCTTGTTGTCCTTGCCCACCACCATGGCGGTGGCGCGGCCGCGCGGATCGCGCGTAACGCCCTGCTGCGGGGCGAGGATGACGTTCTGGCGCAGGCCTTCGACCAGCCTTGCACGAACATACATGCCCGGAAGCAGCAGGCCCTTGGGATTGGGGAAGGCCGCGCGCAGGATGACCGAGCCGGAGCTGGGATCGACCGTCACGTCGGCAAACTTGAGCTGGCCCTCGATCGGATAGACCGAGCCATTGGGCAGGATCAGCTGGACGCGCGCGCCTTCGGCCTCGCTCACGCCGCCGGACGCCATGGCCTGCCTCAGATCGACGATCTGCGCGGCCGACTGGGTCACGTCCACATAGACCGTGTCGGTGCTCTGGATGACGGCAAGTGCATCGGTCTGCGATGCGGAGACGAGCGCGCCGGGCGTGAACAGCGAACGGCCGATGCGGCCCGAAATGGGCGCGCGGATGCGGGTGAAGTTCTGGTTCACCTGGGCGGCCTGAAGCGCCCCTTGCTGCGCCGCAACATTGGCGCGGGCCTGCTGGGCGGCGGCGGCGGCATCGTCGTACTGCTGCTTGCTGACGGCGTTGATCGCGATCAGTTCCTTGTAGCGCTGGGCTTGCAGCGCCGTGGAATTGATCGTGGCGTTCGCGACGGCCAGAGAGCCCTTCGCCTGCGCCAAAGCGGCGCGATAAGGCGAATCCTCGATCTCATAAAGCAGTTCGCCAGCCTTGACGTAGCTGCCCTCGGTGAACAGGCGGCGCCGGATCACGCCGGTGATCTGCGGGCGCACGTCGGCCGTTTCCAATGCTGCAACGCGGCCGGGCAGCTCGTTTGTGAGCGGCGCCGATTCGGTGGTGAGGGTGACCACGCCGACCGCCGGGGCCGGGGGTGCCGCGGGCTGTTCCTTGCCGCAGGCGCCCAGGGCCAAAGTCAGGGCGAGCGCAAGGGCTGGGGCTGAGGTACAGGCACGAATTCCTGCAGTTACCGCCTTTTGCATGATGGTTCTTTCGTCGCGATCGTTGGGGGGAGGTATGAGAGTGAACGATCATTCACATTGCATCGCCACTAGAAATCGGCCATGGAGAATACAAGCTAAAAATAATCAGAGAACCAAAAATGGGTGCAGCGCAGCATAAACTGCCAAGCGCGGATCGCATACGAATCGCGGCCAGAGACTTGTTTGCCACGAACGGCTTTCACCAAACTTCCATGTCGGAACTGGCGTCCGCGGCGGACATGTCGGTCGGCCTGATCTACCGATCTTTCAAAAGCAAGGGAGACATCATCGAAGCGATCGTGCGCGCCGATTTCGACGAGAAGCTTGGAGAATTGGACGAGTTGCGCCGCCGGCTGAACGGGGGCGAATCGACTGTTCTGCAAACCTTTCAGGAGCTGTTCCTCCAGGTTATCGACGAAGGCGATGAAGCCTTGTCCTTCGATATGATCGCAGAAGGATTTCGGAACGAGCGCGTCGGGTCAACCATTGGCGCGATGTGCGAGCGTTTTCGCGATTATCTGCGCGAGTTCGCGTGCGCCGCAAATCCCCTGCTGGACGGGGAAGAACTGGACGGGGCGACCGAACTTCTGCTCGGCTGCCTGTTCGGCCTTGGCCACCGCAGCATCTCGATGCCGAAGCTAGACGCGGCACGCACCGCGGATTTGAGCGCACGGATGATCGTGGCCGCGTTGAAAGGAATCTGAATTCTCAGGCGCCCACGCCGGGATAGTGGGCGCTTCGCAACATTTACGCCGGGCGGTTGTTTTCGCCCGGCTACAACCGATTCGGGCAATGGCTTACGGCAGCCATGATAATGCCGCGAATCGGGCAAAAGGACCTATGGAGCTGCTCGCCGTAACGAGTGGCTCGTTCACAGCGCCATCGCTTGCGAACAGGTTCGTCAGTGGCTCTTGCGGTGCTTGCCGCCGTAACGCTTGCCGCAGAACTGTTCGAGGCTGGCCATTTCGCGCGAAGCGGCTGCAGCCGTCGCCACATCGCAGGGCATGCTGTGCTGTGCCGCAGAAATCCTGGCGTCGACGCGATCCTTGAGTTCCTCGATATCCGCCCTGCTCAGCACGTTCTTCTCGCGCAGGTAGCAGATCAGGCTCTGCAGAATGATGATGGCCTTGTCGCCAGAGTCGACTTCGATTCCTTCCATTGCCGTGACTATCCTTTCCATGCTCCGGATGTTTCCCCGGATGCTTTCAAAACGTCCCTTGGCGGCGTTTCGTTGCGCCAGAGTTTCGTGTCCAGAGACAAAACACAAGCGAAAGTTTGCAAAGGCGCAAGCCAATTGCGCGGCCGGGCTCGACCGCCAGCCGCAAGTGCATGGTCCGTAATGAGATTCGACGCGCGTGCCAGCACCAGCGCCCGAACGATGAGGCAAGGATCAAACAAGGATGAGACGGGGCCAGCCGGAAATTTGTTTCCCGGCTGGCCGTGTGGGTTACTGATCGACCGCTGACGGCGGCGCGCCTGCGGGCAAATCGTCATCAAATTGGTGCAGGCGGCGCAATTGCGGCGCAGGTTCCGCCAGCGCCGGATTGCTGTACTTGCGCGCTTCGCTCCACCAGAGCGCCTGCATCTCTTTCAGCTTTTCCGGATAGCGCTGCGACAGGTCCTGACTTTCGGAAAAGTCCTTCGCCACGTTGAAGAGGGCCCAGCGATCTTCATCGAAGCTGGTGCCATAGCGATGCATTGCGATCGCCTTCCAGTCCCCCGCGGTGATCGCCCGATTGCCCCGCAATTCGAAGAACTGCACGTTCCGTGCTCCCGCTGTCGGAGAGGTGAAGGACGCACGGAAGGAATGACCGGCCACCGGCAGCTGCTGCACCCCGTTGAGAACGGAATGAAAGCCCGCTCCCGCAACGTCGAGCAGAGTCGGGCCGATATCGACCGCGTCGACATGCTGTCCACGCACCGCCCCCTGCGCCTTGATGCCCTTCGCCCAGGAGACGATCAGCGGCGTGCGGATCCCGCCTGCGTAGGGCCACAGCTTGTAGCGACGAAACGGGGTCACGCCTGCCATCGCCCAGGGCCGCTGGTAGAGCGACTGGGTTTCCGGACCGCCCAGCTTGTCCAGATTCTGGGCCATCTCCGCGACCGGGGTGGAGGGATCGTAGGGCCTCCAGAACCCGCCGTTCTGCCCCGCCTCCGGCGCGGCGCCATTGTCCGACAGGACGACGAACAAAGTATTGTCGTACTGGCCCGTCTGCTTGAGATGCGCGACCAGCCGGCCGATCTGGTCGTCCGCATGGGTGATGAACCCGGCATAAGTCGCCATGAAGCGGGCGAACACGGTCTTTTCCTGATCGCTCAGCGACGACCAGGGACGATCGCCCGGATTGATGGGCGGCAGCACCGTGTCGGCAGGGATTATGCCCAATTGCTTCTGCCTGGCGAAACGTTCGGCACGGATCGCGTCCCACCCCTTGGCATAAGTATCGCCGTAGGCGTCGATGTAGGATTTCGGCGCCTGGATCGGCGCATGCGCCGTGCCCAGTGCCAGATAGACGAACGTGGGCTTGCCGCTGGCGGACGCCTTGTCCGCATCGAACGCAGCGATCGCGTGGTCGACAAGGTCGGGGGCGAGCAGATAGCCCGGCGCGGCTGGCGTGGGGATATGGGCGTTATCCTGCACCAGATCCGGTTTGTACTGATCGGTCCAGCCGCTCAGGAAGCCATAGAAATGCTGGAAGCCGCGCTGCAGCGGCCAGCTTCCCTTGTCGTGCCCCGGCGCCTCATCGTATTTGGGTGCAAGATGCCATTTGCCGACGGCCCAGGTCGAATAGCCCGACGCCTGCAAGGCCTGCGCAATGGTTTCGGCATTGCGCGGCAGCTCTCCGCGCTGCGAAGGGTTGATGGCGGGATCGGGCTGCGCGGCATTGGACGCCAGATCCTCCATGCCCACTGTCTGGTTGTTCCGTCCGGTCAGGAGCGCCGCACGGCTGGACGAGCAGATCGCCTTGCTGTCGAACCGGTTGTAGCGCAACCCGCTCTGCGCCAGGGCATCGATATGGGGCGTGCGAATTTCCGAGCCGAAGGCGCCGAGATCGGAAAAGCCGGTGTCATCCAATACGATGAGAACGATGTTGGGCCGGCCCTGAGAGTTGGCCGGTGATTTTGCCGGTGCTGCCACTGGTGAAGCCGCCGGCGTTTTGGCCATCACCGGCGTCAGCGCGCTGGCGGCCATCAACCCGGTGCATGCGGCGCCACGGATTGCGCGCTTCCATCCCTTCATACCTTCTCTCCTTGTCTCGAGGATTGTGTCTTGAGGGTTGAGGGGCTTTTCATGTCAGAAGCCCCCACGTGGGCGGCTGCGGCCCGAGCGCTGGAGCATTTCCAGCGTGGCCGCGAGACGCGCCGCGATTTCGGGGTGAACGTCGTAGAGGTTTCGCTCTTCGCGCGGATCGGCTTCCAGATCGTACAACTGCCCCGTTGGGCCGCCCGGTGCGGGCTCGACTGCCTTCGGAGCGGAGAAGCCACCCGATCCCAGGCCCAGCACCAGCTTCCATTTTCCCTCACGGATGGTGAACATCCCATCGAGGGAGTGATCGACGATGTTGGGGCGGATCGGCGCATGGCCGGTCTGCTGCAAGGCGGGCAGCAGGTTGAAGCTGTCCTCCGCCGCGTCATCGGGCAAGGGCAGGTGCAGCGCGCCGGCAATGGTCGCCATGATATCGGTGAGCGATCCGGTTTCCCGGCTCACCGATCCGGGGGCGACATGGCCGGGCCAGCGGATGATGAACGGAATGCGATGGCCCGCTTCCCAGACGTCCGCCTTCTCGCCGCGCCAATCCGCATTGGCGCGATGGGCGAAGCGGGCGGCATCCTCCGGCTTCCAGTCGGCCCCATTGTCGCTGGTGACGATGACGATCGTGTCCTTGCCGTCCGGCCGCGCGTCGACCGCGTCGAGCAGGCGGCCGATCATCGCATCGGTCTCCACCACATAGTCGCCATAGTCGCCGGCATGCGACTTGCCTTTGTATTCAGGCAGCGGCAGCCAGGGCGTATGCGGCGATGGCAGCGGGAAGTAGAGGAAGAAGGGCTTGTCCTTCTTCGCCGCCTTCACATAGTCAACGGCCTTCGCGGTGAGCGTGGGCACCACCTCTTCCATGCGGAAGCGCGGGGCGATGTCTCCTTCGCGCCAGAAGACGCCGCGCGGCGCCTTGCTGCCTTCGGTATGGCCGCTGGGCGCTTCGACCACGTGGTCGTTCTCGAAATAGAGGTAGGGCGGGAAGTCGAGCGAGGAGGGGATGCCGAAATAGCTATCGAAGCCATGGTCGATCGGTCCGGGACGCAGCGGCTTGCTGTAGTCAGTGGTTTCGCCAGCTCCCAGCCCGAGGTGCCATTTGCCGATCCCGGCGGTGCGGTACCCTGCCTTTCGCAGAAGGCCCGGCAAGGTCAGGCGTCCTTTCTCGATCAGGTTGGTGCCGCTGCCGTCCAGCACGCCCGATTTCAGGCGCGAACGCCAGCAGTAGCGGCCGGTCAGGATGGAGTAGCGGCTGGGCGTGCAGACGGCAGAGGAGGCGTGCATGTCGGCAAAGCGCATGCCTTGCGCGGCCAGCCGGTCGATGTTCGGCGTCGGGATCGCCGACCACGGATTGTAGATCCGCGCATCGCCGATCCCGAAATCGTCCAGCAGCACAAGGACGATGTTGGGCCGAACCTGCGCCCGGCCAAGCGCCGGTGCGCCCGACGCGGCCGAAAGCACGGCAGCGGCCGTCGCTGCACCTTCCCGCAGGAAGGTACGGCGCGCCAGCTTGCGTGATCCGCGCATCGGCCCGCTCACATCGCGAACCGGATGCCGCCGAAGATGCGCTTGCCCGCATCCAGGTAGGACTGCGGCAACCCGTTGGTGTAACGGATCCGCTCATCGGTATCGAGGATGTTGACCGCTTCCAGCACCAGCGAAAAGCGATCGTTCAGTTGCAGATTGATGCTGCCATCCAGCGTGCCGTAGGACCGGGTATACTGGCTCATTGCAGGGGCGACCGCGGCGGTGGAAAGGAACCCGCTGCGCCAGGAATAGGACAGGCGAATGCCGATCGGGCCCTTCTCGTAATAGGCGGTCGCGTTGTAGTTGTGCTTTGACGCGCCGGTCAGCTGGGTCGGGTCGCTATTGTCGATGTAGGTGTAGTTCAGGACCGTGCCGAGTCCGTCCAGCGGCGCGGGCAGGAAGCGGAACGCCTGCTGGTAATAGAGTTCAAAGCCCTTGACGGTGACCCCCGAACCATTGACCAGCCGGCTGACGGTGAAGTCCAGGTTGGAACTGACGCGGGTGCCGTTCGAATAGACGAACGTCACGGGCACCGCCTGGACCGTGGTCTCGTTACGGATCAGCGACTTCAGGTCCTTGTAGAACAGCGAACTGCCGATCAGCGCGTCCTTGCTGAAGTACCATTCCACCGTTGCGTCCAGATTGTTGGCGCGGAACGGGTCAAGATCGGGGTTGTTCTGTGTGATCGTGCGTGCCGTTCCGCTGGCCGTCGTGGTCGGCGAAATCTGGCTGAGATTGGGCCGCGTCATCGTGCGCGAGGCGGAGAAGCGGAACAGCAGATCGTCGGTCGCCTGCCATTTCAGGTTCAGCGCGGGCAGGAAATCCCAATAGTCGCGCTTTACCGTGATCGGCGCGGAGGCCGGCACGCGCGTCACGTTTCCGGCATCGGGCTCGACCGTGATCGCGGTCAGATCCGGGCTGACGCCGACAGTCGCCTGCCGGGTCTGGACCACGCGAAAGCCGACATTGCCCGACAGTTGGCCGAATACGAAATCGCCGCGCGCATAGCCTGCGAAAGTCCGTTCCCGAACGTCGGTAATGCCGGTGGCATCGTTCGTGTAGGTGCCGGCTGCGATCAGTTCGTCATCGGAGAAATTGGAGATGAAGGACCGGGTGTCCGAAGCCAGCCAGCTCGTGGCGAAGTTCGCGCTGCCGCCATAGCTGCCAAGGTAACTGCCCTTGCCTGCCGTGATCAGCTGCATGAAGGGCGCCGCGCTGTAGGAGCCGGCAATCGGGCCGACGCCGAGCGGGGAGCCAGTGAGCGCGGCATAGAGGTTCGAGACCCCGGCCGCCTGGATCGTCAGCGAATTGTTGTCCTGATAGATCTTCCGGTCACTGTAGTGAAAGCCGGTCTGGAAGGCCGTCAGTCCTTCGTCACCGAATTCTCGCCGGACGTTGCCCTTGATGTCCCACAGCCGGTCCGAGCTGTGCCTGTCGAACGAGCCATTGATGCTGGCCACTCGATAGCTGTTCGGATCCAGCCGCGCCGTGTCGAAGCCGTTGTAATAGTTCGTCGACCACAGCGTATCCCCGGGATTCGAGATGAACTCTCCCTCACCCGTCGCGATGTCGGCGATGTTGAGGTTGTTCAGATGCTGCTTCGACGATGCATAGGAACCGTCCAGCGAAGCCGTCCAACCGTCCGCATCGTAGTGGGCGCCGCCGACCAGCGAATAGGTGTTGCTGACCCGATCCTCGAAACGGCCCCCGCCACGCATGTCGAGGTCCGTCACGCGCATCTGCGTCACCGTTGGGAGGCCGTCGATCACCTCGGTCTTCGCGCTGACCACGTTGCGGGCGTTGGCGAAGATCTGGAGGAATTCGTTGGTGACCGCCTGCACCTTGAGGCGCGTGTAAAAGCCGTCGAGCGACAGGGTCAGCGCATCCGATGCGCGGAACTGCAGCGAGGCGATGCCGGCGAGGCGCTGGTTATCCTCGTCGTACTGATAGTAGTTGACCTGGTTGGGGAAGCGGACGGTCAGATTCTTGTCGATCACCCCATCGCCGTTGAGATCGCCCGGGGCAACGCCGCTGCCTTCCTTTGCAGTAGTGTAGCCCACGCTGGCGCTCTGGGTCTGCGGCTGGCGCCGGTTATAGGAAAGGCCCAGCGATATGCCGAGCCGGTCGTCGGCAAAGGTATCCGAATAGAACGCAGACAAGCGCGGCGACGCCTTGCCGGAATTGGTCTCGTACTCGGCCTGCGCAGCGGCGGAGAAGACGCGCTTGCCAATGTCGAAGGGGCGCGGCGTCAGCACGTCCACCGTGCCGGCCAGACCGCCTTCATCCAAATCGACGGTCGGCGATTTGAACACCGACAGGGTTCGAACGAACTCGGGCGGAAGGATGGAGAAATCGAACGTGCGGCTGCCGGCGGAATCGCCGCTGGCATTGGGCAGGACGCGGCCGTTGAGCGTGGTTTGGGTGAAATTGGACGGCAAGCCGCGAATGTTGACGCTGCGCCCTTCGCCCCGCACGCGGTTGATCTGCACGCCGCTGATGCGTTGCACCGATTCCGCGATGTTGACGTCCGGGTAATGGCCCACATCGTCGGCGCTGATCGCATCCACCACGCTGTCGGCATTGCGCTTGACGCTGAGCGACCTGTCCAGGCCGGCGCGTATGCCGGTGACGACGATGGCCTCTCCTTCAGGCGCGCCTTCGGCTGGGGATTCTCCTGCCGGAGCGGCGCCCGGCGATGCCAGCACGGCGCTATCGGCTACCTGTACTTGCGCAAATGCCGGCGCCGCAGCCAGGCTCCCCACGCTCAATGCCACAATCGAACTCAAGGTCGATTTCATGTCTTTGCCCCTCTGACGAAATCTCGGATTCGCTGCCCTCCTCTGAGGAAGGCTGAACCTCCGGTTCGTCCGGTCGGCAAAGCTGATGGGGCCCATGCATGCTGTGCATGAACCGCCTTATGTCAGCGCTGACATGACCTAGCCACACATTGTCTACCAAAGAAGTAGAAAATACATTGCCGCCTGATATTTTTTCTATGGACAGCATTGCGCGGGCGGCGGTAGCGCCGAAATCACATCATGCTTGGGAGGCGCCGATGCGGCCGGTAACGCTGGATGACGTGGCTGCGCGGGTCGGTGTATCCGGCAAGACCGTGTCGCGGGTGGTGAACGGCGATGCGCACGTCAGCCCCGAAACGCGAAAGCGCGTCGAAGAGGCGGTGCGAGACCTGGGTTACCGCCCGAACCTGGCGGCCCGATCGCTTGCCACGGCCCGGTCCAACCTGATCGCCCTTTTCACGCCCACGTCAGGCCTGTCGCATTTCTTCAGCGAATTGACCCATTCGGCGATCCGAACATGCCGCAAGCACGACCACAATCTGGTCGTCGAAGAATTCGACATGCACGCACCGCAAGTCGCGGAAATCTATCGCCGGGGTTTGAGGTCGCTGGGGTGCGACGGGATGATCCTGCCGTCTCCCGTTTGCGACGACCTTGCCTTGCTCGATGCGCTGGACGCGGATGGCGTGCGTTACGTGCGCATTTCGCCGGCCAAGGAGATTGATCGCGCGCCCGCGATCATCTCCGACCATGCATCCGGCGCGCGCGCCGTCGCGCGGCACTTCTGGTCGCTTGGCCATCGCCGCTTCGGGGTCGTCACCGGCTTGCCCCACCAGGCATCCTCCCCGATCCGACGCGATGCGTTCATCGCCGGAATCTTGGAAAGCGGTGGTAGCCTGTCGGACATCGCGATCCTTGAAATGCAGGACCTTCGGTCCGGGCTGGGCCCGGGATCGCATAGAGGCATGGATCTTGGGCGCGCCGCCGCCGCAAGCCTGCTCCAGCATTCGCCCCGTCCCGATGCGATCTTCACGTACAATGACGAGTTGGCGGCCGGATTGATCTCTGGCGCGAGGGATCTCGGAATCGACGTTCCAAGCCAGCTATCGGTTGCGGGTTTCGACGACAGCGAGGCCGCCCGCCTTTGCTGGCCCGCCATAACCACCGTCCGCCAGCCGATTTCGAGCATCGCCGCGCAGGCCGTAACCATTCTGGTATCGCAAGAAGTCCCGGAAAGCAGGACGATTGTCTGTCCCGTCGAATTGATCATTCGCGACAGCACCGGCCATCGGACCAGTTGACCGGGCTGCTGGAGGCCTGCGGGCTCCCCAAGCCGGATCTAAGTTTTTGGTTTTCCGCGTTTTCCGAGTCATCAGGTGATTCCACCTAATCAGAAAACGCTCTAGTCGGCGGCGGTAATGCCCCTGCAAACGACGTGAGCGATCAACGCGGCATCCTTTTCCGCATCGGCGGGCAATGCGTCGTCCGGCAAGGGGGAGTGTCTGGCGAAAACCGTCGCATCCATGATCAGCTTGGCCACGCGCCGGCAATCGATCCCGGGCTGCAATTCGCCTGCCTGTTCCGCCTGAAGCAAGATACCGACGATGGGATCGAAGAAGATCTTCCGCGCTGCGCGGACAAGCTCCGAATGCAGTTCCCCCATCATATGCGGGTTTAGCGAAAGGGCGCGTTGGATCGCCTGCGCGTGCGGCCTGCCGAGCATGGCGGTGGCTTTTCGGACATAGGAAACAATGCGTTCCTCCAGCGGTCCGGTCGTTTCGATGGACATCGATTCGACGTTGATCAGCATTTCCCGGACGGCGGCAATGAACAGTTCGGACTTGCTCGAATAGCGGGCGTAGACCGTCTTGCGCGACAATCCGGCGGCCTGCGCCACGGCGTTGACCGACGCGGCCTCTCCCTTTTCGAACAGCTCCTGCAAGGCGGCTTCGCGGATCGCCCGATCGATTTCGGCAGCCTCTTCCAGGCTGGGCCTGCCCTTGGTGCGTGGCTCGCTGATGGTCTTGGTGGTCATGCGCTGTCCGTCTCCGGCAAGTGCCTTAGCTGCATTCCATGCCTTCCGCCATTCTTTAAAGAAACAGCATTGTGTATTTTATGGCGGGTTGTTACCGGGACGTCGCGAAGCCTCTAGATTCGAAGGCAAGGTCCGGAAATGAAATCCAAATGGTTCAGGGGGGAAATGGCGGGCCTGTCCGCCATGGTCTTCACTGCAATGGCGCTGGCAGGATGCGCTCCGCAGGTGCGGCTTCCCGCCCCCGATGTGGCCGTGCCGCAGGCGTTCGAAGCCGGCGCGGCCTCGGTCGGGGCTTCTGGCGCGACCTTGCCCGAACTCTCGCTCGACCGCTGGTGGCTGGCGTTCAACGACGCGCAATTGACCGGGCTGATCGACACCGCGCTGGAGCGCAGCACGACCGCGCGGCTGGCCTATGCCCGTTTGGCGGAGGCAAGGGCCAGCCGCTCGGCCACCAAGGCGGGCACGCTGCCCACCGGCAGCCTCTCAGCCACCGCGACCGAACAAGGCACGCGCCGCCTTTGGGGGCAGGGCGCCAATTCTCCGGGCGACGATACCTATCAGGCGACGTTCTATCCCAGTTGGGAAATCGACCTGTTCGGCCGCCTGTCCGCCACGCGCCAGCAGGCCGATGTGCAATATGCCTCATCCACCCTCGACTACCATGGCGCGCGCCTGGCGTTGGCGGCGGATGTGGCCACGTCGCTGTTCCAGGCGCGGAGCGCGGCGATTGACCTGGCGACGGCGCGCGAACGCCTTGCGGTATCGCAGAAGCTCGCAGGCACCGGCAGGCTGGGGGCGGCGCGCGGGCTGACCTCCGGGCAGGATGCCGATCGGCTGGAATCCGATCTCGCTACCGCACAGGCGGAAGCGATCCGACTTGAAGCCGAACTTCAGGCCAGCAAGCGGTCGTTGCTGATCCTGGTCGGAACGCCGAATGCGCCGACGGAGGACCTGCTGATCGCGGCGCGGCTCGATCCGGCACCGGCTTTGCCGCCGGTTACGCCCGGCTTGTTGTTGGCTCGCCGGCCCGATGTCCTGTCGGCCGGGCTTGGCGTTGAATCGGCGAGCTTGGGCGTGAAGATCAACCGGCTGGCACTGTTCCCGCGCTTCGATCTCAATCCTGGCGTCGGCCTTACGGCAGCGACCGGTGCGCTGGCGGGAGGAACCGGCCTCTGGTCGCTGGCGGCGGGGCTGACGGTTCCGCTGCTCGATCGGCCGCGGCTGATGGCGCAGTTGCGCGTTAGCGAGGCGCAGGGGCAGCAGGCTGTCGTCACTTACGAGCAGACCGTGCAGAACGCCTTCGGGGAGGCGGAAAACGCGCTGGTCCGGCTGAACGCCAATCGCTCGCGGATCGGTGACCTGGAGACGGCCGAGCGCCGTTCCCGCTCGGCCTACGACAGTGCGATCCGGGGCTATGGCGCGGGCCTTACCGATCTCACCACCCTGTTGCAGAGCGAACAGACCTGGCTTCAGGCGCGCGCCGCGCGCGATCAGGGGCGGTTGGCGCTGCTGACCGGCACGGTCTCGGTCGTCCGCGCGCTGGGGGGCGGCTGGGATGCCGCGCAGGACATGCCGCCGCGCAATTCACAGATCAACGCGCAAGGAGCGCAGCAATGAAGTCGTCGATTTTCAGGCTCGCCGCGATCGCAGCGGTTGCGGGGGCGATGCCGCTTGCCGGCTGCAAGCAGCAGGACGCCGAAAAGACGCCGCTGCCGCCGCAAGCGGTAACGATTGCACGCGTGCGGATGCAGCAGATGGTGGGCGGCCTCACTGCATCGGGCAGGCTTGTCCCGCGTGAGGAGATGGCGGTTTCCGCCGACCTCACCGGCTATCGTATCGCCCGCGTTCTGGTGGAGGAAGGCGCCGTGGTTCGCGCCGGGCAGCCGCTTGCGGAACTCGACGACAGCCTGCTGGTCTCGCAGATCGCGCAGCTTCGCGCGACGCTGGCGCAGCAGGACGTCGCGCTGGAGCAGGCACGGCAGGAAGCCGGCCGCGTCAACGGCCTCGAAAATCAGGGCGTGTTGTCGAACGAGGCGATTGCCAGCCGCAAGTTCGCCGCCCGCAACAGCGCGGCGGCCCGCGCGGCCACGCAGGCGCAGCTCAAGGATCTGCTGGTGCGGCAGGCACACATGGTGATCCGCGCGCCGGCTGCTGGTCTTGTCCTCGAACGCACCGCGCGGCCGGGCGAGACCTCCAGCACCGGCACCGCCCTGTTCACCATGGCGCGCGACAGCTTGCTCGAACTCTATGCCGAATTGCCGGAAGTACAGGCGGCGACGATCAAGCTGGGCGATCCGGCGCAAGTCGTGCTTGCCTCAGGCCGAAAGCTGGACGGCAAGGTGCGGCTGATCGGCGAGCGGGTGGATACCAACACCGGTCTGGTGATTGCCCGCATTGCCCTGCCCGTCGATGCCGAACTGCGTCAGGGCGGTTTTGCCAAGGCCACCTTCGTGCGACCAGTGACCGTCCCCGCGCTGCCGGAGGCGGCGGTGCGCTACGATGCCGATGGCGCCAGCGTGATGGAACTGGACAAGGACGTGCGCGTCCATCGCCGGACGATCCAGACCGGGCGTCATGCGGATGGCTTCGTGGAGCTTCGCAGCGGCCCCGCCGATGGGGCACAAGTCGCCGTGAAGGGGGCCGCATTCACGCTTGATGGCGACAAGGTTCGCATCGTCGGAGAAGCCAAGTGAACTTGCGCATTTCTGCCTGGGCGATCCGCAATCCGATCCCGGTTTCGCTGCTTTTCATCCTGCTGACGATCTCCGGCGTGATCGCCTACGTGCGGATGCCGGTGAAGCAGTTCCCCAACGTCAACCTGCCGATCGTGACCGTGACCGTCACCCAGAGCGGCGCGGCGCCCACGGAAATGGAAAACCAGATCACGCGGCCGATCGAGAATGCGCTGACCGGTGTTCCCGGGATCAAGAACATCTCTTCCACGGTCACCTTGGGCACTTCCGTCACTTCGCTGGAATTCGAACTCGGCAGCGATCTGCAGAAGGCGACCGATGACGTGCGCACCACGGTGGAGCGCACCCGCGTCGAACTGCCGACCGGGATCGATCCGCCCACCGTGCAGCGCATCGACCTGGATAGCGCACCGATCGTGACTTACGCGGTGTCTGCACCGAACATGACCGATACGCAGCTTGCGTGGTTCATCGACAACGAGGTGACGCGTGTCCTCCAGGCCGAAAAGGGCGTGGGGCAGGTCTCGCGCATTGGCGGTGCCGAGCGGGAGATCACGGTAATCCTCGATCCGGAGCGCATGGCAGGCCTTGGCGTCACCAGCGCGCAGGTCAATTCGGCACTCGCTTCGTTCCATACCGATGCACCGGGCGGCCGCGCCAATGTCGGCAGTGTGGAGCAGACCGTGCGCGTGATCGGCTCGGCCGAGGACGTGGCGCAAATCCGCAACCTGTCGATCCCAGTTCAGGGCCGTTTCGTGCGCCTTTCCGACATTGCGGAAGTGGGCGACGGGCAGGGCGAGGTACGCGGATTCGCACGGCTGGACGGTCGGCCGGTGGTCGCGGTGCAGGTCTCCAAAACGAGTGAGGCGAGCGACGTTACCGTTGCCGACGGCGTCGACCGCGCACTGACGCAACTGACCAAGGCGCATCCGGACGTGACGTTCGACAAGACCGTCTCCACTGCCGATCTGACCCGCCGCAGCTTCCACGCGACGATCGACGTGCTGGTGGAGGGCGTGATCCTGGCGATCGTCGTCGTCTTCCTGTTCTTGCGCGATTGGCGGGCCACCGCGATTGCGGCAACGGCCATGCCGCTCTCGCTAGTGCCGACCTTCATCTACATGGCGGCGATGGGGTTCAGCCTGAACGGCATCACCCTGCTGGCGCTGACGCTGGTGATCGGCATTCTGGTCGACGACGCCATTGTCGAGATCGAAAACATCGAAAAGCGCATCGAGAAGGGGGAGAGTCCTTATCGGGCCGCGCTGATCGGTGCCGACGCGATTGGATTGGCCGTGATCGCGACGACGGCCACGATCATCGCCGTCTTCGCGCCGGTATCGCTGATGCCGGGGCAGGCCGGGCAGTTCTTCAAGGAATTCGGTCTGACGGTGGCGGCGGCCGTCACCTTCTCGCTGGTGGTCGCGCGCCTGCTGACGCCAGTGATGGCGGCCTATTTCCTAAAGCCTCATCACTTGCGCAGCCACGGCGTTCCCGGCGCGCATCTGAATCCGCTGCATGAACGGGCGCTGGGCTGGGCGCTGGCCCGGCCGAAGCTTTGCGGTCTGGCCGGGTTCGGGTTCTTCGTGCTGGCACTGGCGATCGCGGCGACGCTCCAGATCGGCTTTCAGGCCACGCAGGATCGCAACTACGTCTACATTGCCGTCGAAGGGGCGCCGGGGGCGACGCGATCCGACATGGAGCACGCGGTCCAGCAGGCGACGCGGGTGCTGATGAAAGAGCCCGACGTGGAGAATGTCTTTGCGCAAGTGGGCTCCACGGGCGGCGGGATGACGGCCGGCGGAGCCGATCTCAAGGACGGCACGCTGACCGTGCTGCTGCGGCATGACCGATCGGAATCCTCGGAACAGTTCCAGTCCCGCATCGGCCCGGTGCTCCGTGCGATTCCGGAGGCGCGTTTCTACAATCAGGGCAACTTCGGGCAGGCGGCGGTCTCGGTCGTGATAGCCGGTGCCGATGGCCCGGCGCTGGAACGGACGCAGATGCAGTTGCTGCGCGACATGCGGAAACTGCCCTCTATCGCCGATCCCCGGCCCAGCCCTTCGGCGCCCGGGCCGGAACTGGTGATCACCCCCCGTGCCGATGAGGCGGCACGGCTCAATGTCGATACCGCGACGCTCGCCAATGCGGTGCGCATTGCGACGATCGGCGATATCGATGCCAGCGTCGCCAAGTTCTCCGAAGGCGAACAGCGCCTGCCGATCCGCGTGCGGCTGCCGGAATCGATGCGCGACAATCTGTCCGCGATCTCAGAGCTGCGCGTTCCCACCAGGGACGGGAACACCACGCCGCTGGCAAGCGTGGCCGACATTCACTTCCAGGCCGGCCCCGGCAAGATCGTCCGCTACAACCGCGAACGCCGGGTGAGCGTGGAGGCGGATCTCGCGGTTGGGGAGGCTATCGGATCGGCCATGCGTGACGTGCGCACATTGCCGACGATGAAGAAGCTGCCCGCCGGCATTCACGAGGCGCAGCAGGGCACCACGCAGATCATGCAGGAAATGTTCGTGGGCTTCATCCTTGCGCTGTTTGCCGGGGTTGGCCTGACATACACCGTGCTGGTGCTGCTGTTCCGCGGCTTCTTCAAGCCGGCGGTCATCATGGGCGCCCTGCCGCTCAGCCTGTTGGGGGCCTTTGCGGCGCTGCGCCTTTGCGGACTGGCCATCGATATGCCGGTACTGATCGGTCTGCTGATGCTCATGGGGCTCTGCGCCAAGAACTCGATCCTGCTCGTCGAATTCGCCATCGAGGCGGAACGGGCCGGAATGGCGATGCGCGATGCCTTGATGGAAGCCTGCGCGCAGCGAACGCGGCCGATCATCATGACGTCCGTGGCAATGATCGCGGGCATGGTGCCGACGGCGCTGGCGATCAGCGAGGGTTCGGAATCGCGCCAGCCGATGGCCATTGCCGTCATCGGCGGCATCCTGACGTCCACGGCGCTTTCGCTGGTGCTTGTCCCGGTGATCTATGAACTGATCGCCGGATTGGAAAAGAAGGTCATTCCGCGCCTTGCCCGGTTCGTGACGCCGCCCGGCGACGATGCGGATCATGCTGGAGCGGCTGGCGTTCCCACCGCAGAGTGATGGAAGGACGCCGGGAAAATCGAGTTTCGCCGCCGCGAAGCCCGATTGTCCCGCGCGGACGGAGAGTGGCCGTCAGTCCGCGTTGGAAGCGATGGGGGCGGTTGCGGTGCCGTCCCCGAGCGCGATCTGCATGTAGACCGTATCCAGCCACCGTCCGGCCTTCCAGCCCATGCCCGCAAGGCGCCCGGCATGCTCGAAACCGCAGGAGCCGTGCAGGGCGACCGACGCGGGTTCGCCGCCGCCGATAACGGCGACCATGCGGCGGAATCCACTGGCCTCGGCCGCCTGAAGCAAGGCCAGGAGCAGCAGCTTGCCGACGCCGCCGCCCCGCCGATCGTCTGCGATGTAGATGCTGTTCTCGCACGCGTACGCATAGGCTGGCCGATCGCGGAACTGCGTCGCATAGGCGTAGCCGATGACGGCTGGCCCGTCGCAGGCGGCAAGGAACGGCCAGTTCCGGCCCGTGATCGTCAGAATTTTCTCCGTAGTGGCTGCCACGTCCGGCGGCACCGTGTCGTATGTCGCGGTGCCATGGAGGACGTGATACGCGTAAATGGCGGCAATGGCGTCCGCATCGTCGGCCGTTGCCTGTCGGATGGAAACGGTCATCGCCGCGCCCCTTCTTCGATACCGGCCATGGCTGGCCCTTCAGCAAGGTCAGTTCGGCTACAAGCGGCTTGCAGAAGCCGGGGAAGGGGGCGGCAGTTCCAGACGGCTTGATGCCGTTTCGAGCCCGCCGCCCCGGCTTCCGAGCCGCAGCTTCTTGAACCTGTTACGCCGGCAGCGGTGCCGCAGGATCGACGAGGCCCGCGGCCCTCAGGTCCTGCCAGAACGCGGCAGGCACGACTTCGGCGAAGGCCGCGCTGTCTTCCGCGATGCGTTCGGGCCGGCTGGCGCCGGGAATGACCGCGGCGACCGCGGGATTGGCCAGAGAGAAGTGGATGCCGGCCGCCTTCATCGAAACGCCGTGCCGTTCGGCAATGGCCTTGATCGCGGCGACGCGCGCCAGGATCTCAGGCGTGGCGGGTGCATATTCGAAGTTCGGCCCACCCACGAGCGCGCCCGAGCTGTAGGGCCCGCCGACGACCACGCCGAGGCCGAGTTCGGCGATGCGCGGCATCACACGCTGCAAGGCGCGGCGGTGGTCCAGCAGCGTGTAGCGGCCTGCGAGCAGGAAGGCATCGGGGCGCGGTTCCTGAAGGTCCAGCAGCAGTTCGATGGGTTCCACCTTGTTGACGCCCAGCCCCCAGGCCTTAATGACGCCTTCGTCCCGCAGGCGGCCGAGCGCGCGGAAGGCGCCGGTGCGTGCCTCCTCGAAGCGGGCGATCCAGTTGTCGCCCCAGAAATCCTGCGCAAGGTCATGCACGAAGGCGATCTCGATGCGATCGGTGCGCAGGCGTTCCAGGCTGCCTTCGATCGAGCGCAGCGTGGCGTCGTAGCCATAGTCGTGGACGACCTTGTTGGCGCGGCCATGTGCGAAGACGCCGGACTTTTCACCGAAATCGCGGGACGAGACGTCCTCGATCTCGTCCAGGATCACGCGGCCGACCTTGGTGCTGATGACGTATTCGTCGCGCGGCTTGCTGGCCAGCGCCTCACCCATGCGCAGTTCGGCAAGGCCCGCGCCGTAGAGCGGCGCGTTGTCGTAGTAGCGGATGCCGTCGTTCCACGCCGCCTCGACGGTGGCGAGTGCTTCTTCCTCGGGGATCGCACGGAACATGTTGCCAAGCGGTGCCGCACCGAAGCCGAGCTTGCCCGGCAGGATGTCCTTGAGTGACATGATCGAAAGGTTCCTTCTTGAGGGGAGAGGGGAATTCAGGCGACGTCCAGCGGATCGAGCGTCAGCGCGCTGCGATCGGCCAGTTCGCCGATCACCGCGAGGTAGAACTGGAAATGGGAACTGGCCCGATGCGCGGCGACTGCCTCGCCATCGGCGTAGAGTTCGTCGAGCACGAAGCGCTGCGGGGACGTCTGGTCGATCCAGATATCGTAGCGCAAGTTTCCCGGTTCTGCGCGGCTGGCCGTGACCATGCCGGCAAGGAGGGCGCGCAATTCGCCCTCCTTGCCGGGAAGCGCGGTCAACACGGCAGTGATCTTGACGTTTGGGTTCATGGGCTTGGTCCTTGTCAGGATAGTGATGCCTGCGGGGCTCTGGCGCAATGCCCCGCCGGTCATCCGGGTGCGCATGGCTCAGCCGGCGCGCGCGTCGAGCGCCTTGACCAGCGCGCTTGCTAGCGCATGGTCGGAGGCTGGGTTCTGGCCGGTGATGAGTTCGCGATCGACCACGACATGGGGTGCGAATGCGCTCTCTCTCGTCACCACCTTGCCACCGGCCGCCGCAAGCGCATCGGCCATGTCGAAATGCAGCTTGGCGTGGAGCAGGTGCTCTTCGGCGATGCGTTCCTCCTCGGGCGAGAACACGGTCATGCTATAGCCGGCATAGGGCCAGCCCTGCGCCAGTTCCTGCGCCTTTCCGGTCTGCCCCGCAACCATGGCCGCGCGGAAGGCAGGGGCATCCCCGATTGCCGCGGCGACCGCGATCGGCCCGTGGCAGAGCAGCGCGGTGGGCTTGCCGGCTTCGTGGGCATGGCGCAGGATTTCGCCAAGATCGCGGTCCTGCATGAGGTCGACGATCGGCGCATGGCCGCCCGGCACGAAGAAGCCCACATAGTCATCAAGCCCTTCGGCCACGATTTCGCCCAGCTTGCGTACGGCGTTCATCGCCGGATCGCCGTCGAAGTAGGCGCGCCCCTTGCGGTAGGCCGCTTCGTTTTCGAAGTGGTCGGCCGTGTCGGACAGCGGATCGATGTGCGGACGGGTGCCATGCGGCGTCGCCAGCACGACTTCGTAGCCGGCTTCGGCCAGCGCCATCGCCGGTACGACGGTTTCGTTGAGATACTGGCCGGTCTCCACGGTGCCGCCCTGAACGTCGAGGCGGGTGGCGTTGGAGCCGATCACGAGCACTTTACCCTTTGTCATCTTGCTTCTCCATCGAGCGGACCGTTTCGATCCGGAACGCCCAGAGAATGCATCCGGCCAAGGCATTTAAGAACTTTATTTCTTGGATTTCAGATATTGCCATGAGAATATATCTCATGCGCTACGACCTCAATCTCCTGCCGATCTTCGTTGCCCTGATGGAAGAGCGCAGCGTCACGCGCGCGGCGGAACGGCTGGGCATGACCCAGCCCGCCATGTCCAACGCGCTCGCCCGGCTGCGGACGATGCTGCAGGACCAATTGTTCATCCGCGAACGCTACGGAATCCAGCCCACGCCTATCGCGCTCGAACTGGCGCCGGGGATTGCCGAAGCGCTGGCGAAGCTGGACGATGCGGTGCTTGGGCAGCAGGAATTCGATCCCGCAAGCGCCCATCGCCTCTTCACGATCGCGCCCAATGGCTACATCGAGTTCGTGATCGTGCCCGCGCTGGTGGCCCGGCTGGCCGAAGTGGCGCCGGGCATTACGCTGCGCCTTACGCCCTATGGCAACGATCTTGCCGAAACCGGGGTGACATCGGGAACGACCGCACTCGTGATGGGGCGCATCGTCGATCCGCCCGACAATCTGGTGGTCCAGCATCTCATGGACGAGAGCCTCGAATGCGTGGTGCGCGCAGGGCATCCCGAAGTGGGCGATACGATCACCCGCACCCAATTCGAGAGCCTGAAGCACGTCAACGTGATCCCGCCGGGGCGGCTGCGGGCGGGGTTGCACCAGGCGCTCGCCCAGCAGAGCCTGAAACGCGAGGTGGCGCTTTCGGTCACCAACTTCTTCGCGGTGGCCGAGATGATTGCAGTGACCGACTACTGCACCACGCTGCCGCGCTTGATCTGTGAGCGGCTGCGCCACGATAGCCGACTCAGAATACTGCCCGCGCCGGTGGACCTGGGGACCTTCCCGGTCGAGATGGCCTGGCACGTACGTTACCGGCATGACCCTGCACACCGGTGGCTGCGCGGCCTCGTCGCCAGCGTGGTCGCGGACCTGGCGCGCAAGCGGGATCAGCTTGGCGGTTGATGCAAGGCATGGCGAGGTCGGCAGGTGCCGACCCACGCACGCCGTTCGGACAGTCAGCTGGAAATGGATGGTTCCCAGGACACGATTTGCTGCTCCTGAACCCCCAGTCCATCAATGCCGAGCTTCACGACATCTCCCGCCTTGAGGAACTGCTGCGGCTTGAGGCCGAGGCCCACTCCGGCGGGCGTCCCCGTTGCAATGACGTCACCGGGTTCGAGTTCGAAGAAGCGCGAGAGATAGCTGACGACTTGCCGCACGCCGAACACGAGGTTGCGCGTGGTCCCGTCCTGACGGCGCACGCCGTTGACTTCGAGCCAGATGCCGAGATCGCCCGCATCGCCCAGTTCATCCGTGGTCACCAGCCAGGGGCCGAGCGGGGCGAAGCCGGGAAAACTCTTGCCTTTGGTCCACTGGCCGCCGCGTTCCATCTGGTACGAACGCTCGGACACGTCGTGAAATAGCGAATAGCCGGCAACGTGGTCGAGGGCGTCCGCTTCCTCGATGTACAGCCCGCCTTTGCCGATGACGATGGCCAGTTCCACTTCCCAGTCTCCCCTTTCGGCGCCTTTCGGCAGGCGGATCGGGTCGTTGGCGCCGCTGGTACGGCAGCCTTTCATGAAGACGGTGGGTTCGGTGGGAACCGGCAGGCCGACTTCGGCGGCGTGGTCGGTGTAGTTGAGGCCGATGCAGATGATCTTGCCGGTCGGGATGACGGGCGGTCCGTACCGGACGGGCGCGTCGATCATGGGAAGGGAAGCGATATCAAGGGCCTTGAGGCGATCCAGTTCACCGCCGGACAATGTGGCGGGGCCGATGTCGGCGACATGGGCCGACAGGTCGCGCAGCCTTCCCTCGCTGTCGAGGATGGCGGGGCGTTCCTGGCCGGGCTGGCCGATGCGGGCTAGTTTCACGGGGACTTTCCTTCGATGATAATGCGGTTGATGCGATTTTCGCTCAGGCCCAATTGGCCTTCTTGGAGGTCTGGCCGATACCGGGGTTGAGGCTGTTGGTCGGATCCAGTTCCCGATAGTGCCGCTCAAGCGCGGGCTTGGCCGGATAGAGATGGCCGACATTGTGTTCGGCCGGATATTCGGCGCCACGCTCGTCCAGCAGTGCCAGCATAGCGTGCTCGAACGCCAGCGGATCCTGGCCTTTCTTCAGCAGATAGTCGCGGTGGAAGACATGGCAGAAGAAGTGCCCGCAATAGCTGACGCCGACGATCCGGTCGGCAAGTTCGGCGGGAAGCTTCTCGTCCCAGTCGGCGTCATTGCGGCGATGGGCAACGTCGAGCGCCACGAAATCCTCGATCGTATCGCGGTGCAGGGCACGGTAGCGGATCGAGGCGCCGGCGACTGCGAACCGGTGCAGGAATGCCCGTCCGCCCTCATCGGGCGTGCATTCGAAAAAATCCCCGCGTCCGGTGGGGAAGAAGCTCGACAGGAACGCGCGAGCCTCATCGACGCCGGCGCCGCCCATCTTGAGGATCAGGTGATGCTCGTATCGCGCGTCGTAATCGCGCATGCGCGCGGGCAGATGCTGCGGCAGCAAGTCGGCAGCGAACTGCATCACCCGGTCGGACAGGTCGCGCGGCGCCCAGGACAGCCGCGAGGCCACGCTGTCGAAGCGCCCCTTCAGCGCGAAGAGTTTCGGCAGATATTTCGCGCCCAGGTGGCGCACGGCGAGGAAGGTGTCCTTCCCGTAGCGCGCGGTCAGGCGGAAGGCGGAGCGGTGGATATATTCGCCCTGGATCGGCAGCGACTGGAAATGGCCCAGGATATGCCGGCGGATGGCGGTCAGTTCGGCTGGATCGTTGGTTCCCACGTAGAAATCGACAATGCGCTCCTGCCGCTCGAAAGTATCGAGCCGCACGGCGAAGACCACGACATGGCCACCGCTGCCAGAAGCTTCGAAATGATGCCGGGGATCGTTGTTGAAGCGTGCGGGGGTATCGGCGTCGATTTCGCGAACGTGGTCCTGATAATGCGGATCGGAGGCGAGCAGGGCGGGATCGTCGATCACGTCGCCTTCCGAAAAGGCGCCCGCGTCCATGCGGGAGAGCACGGTTTCGGGGTCATCGCCCAGCGTGACGCCAAGGTGGTTGACGAGCTGGACGGTGCCGTCGCTCTTGATCCGGGCGTAGAGCGCCATCTGGGTATAGGCC